>NZ_DJJN01000004.1:0-240411 GCF_002434165.1 Pantoea sp. UBA6567
ATTTGTCCGCTTTTCGCTCAAAGCGGACCTGACAACAAGCTGGTCGGTCCGCTCCGTACCAATAGCAGACGTTGTTAAGCTCATGCAGTATGGATTCACGAAGAACATACGTTATTTTTTGTCCTGATTGACTCGGAATGAAAGCTCCTGATGGCTCTCATTTCGCTCGCTGTAACGATCAGCAAGATAACCGGTTTGTCCCTTAAGCTGCACTGTGATTTTAAACAGCTCCTCGGCTACATCGACGGAAATAAATGTTTCTCGACTATTCTCTAAGGCAACTTGCGGCCTATAAAAAAGAACCGGGTATAACCCGGCTCTTTTTAACTGATTTCAAAATCTTTTAATTCCCCACCTTCAGCAATCAGATTTGAGATCCGCTTCGGCATTCGCCCCTGACCTGACCATGTTTTTGACTCTCCAGTTTCGTCAGTATATCGATACTTCGCGGGGCGTGGGGAGCGCGTCCTTTTAGCCTTACCCGGAGAGCCAATAGCAGCTAAAAGTTCGGAGGGGTCGATACCCTCATCAAGCATCATCTGACGAAGTGTTTCCAGTTTATCGCGGCGCTGACTTTCATTTGCAAGACGTAATGTCTCTTCTTCTCGTCGTTCTATAAGGATAATTTTAAACTTTTCCAGAACATCTTCCAGTACATCTAATGACATTTCACGAGTCTGAGAACGTAAGGTACGGATATTGTTTAACTGTGTAAGAGCATCTGACATAAAGAGACCTTTTAAAGTTTTTTCGTTGTTCAGCAAATACCAATGTCGACGGTTGCTCATCAACCCGATTTTTCTTACTGAGCATTTTAATCCGATTGGTACATACTGTTATTAACGAGGTTTAGACTACTTATATAAATCTCTTATCGCAAGACAAAATTAAGAAGAATGTGCAAGAACTAAATTACAACTCCTACGAAATGTCCATGCATTTTTGAAGGTACTTAAAACTATGATGCCAGGAGTCATCCGGAGAGCCTTTTTATACCCTCATAACTTATTGCTTCAGTCACACCTGATGAGATTTAAAATGAGGAGAGACAGCGCCGCCACTTAGCAAGGTTTTTCACAAATGGCAAGATGGCACGCAGGGGGAGACACCTGCATTTTGTCAGAGGGTAGCGAATTACTCTCTCTTTATAGAGGCGTTTCTAAAAAAGTGTAATGTAAAAAAAAGCCTGCTGTTAGCAGGCCATAAATGCTTTTAACTCATTTTTTGTTCGATTCTGATAAATAGGGTAAGCATGCAATTAAACGAGGAGCAGAGAGCATGACAAAAATGCTATAAATATTTCCTGGCCGCATCAAGTATCTCCTGTGACGTTAACTCCCTGTCAGTAGCCACGTAAACAATATCATGATCGCCAGTTAAGGAAGGAAAACCTGCAGACATAATCCGAAGATGTGTTTCTTCACCGTTTGGATATTCCTGCCTGATAGACGATATACCTTCCAGAACGGTCATGACTTTACAGTATTCAGCATTAAAGAAAACAAGGACTTTAATCATATTCTATTACCCTGTTTTCTCATGGATATTAACTGGCAGATGCCATTAAGGTCAAAGCCATACACACTTCTTATTTAACATGTGGTTAGCTTGTGCTTTTAGACTTTTTATGCAGTAGTACTGTACTTCATCACATCGGTTAGCATACTCATAATTTTGAAAAATATGCTGATCAGATATTAAGAATAAACGACTTTCATCTGATTTAAGTTATGGATCTGTCTACTCAGGAATAATCCTTCATCGTTATCGCAGACCCACAATGATTTATTTATCGCAAAGTGTTACATTTGCAGCAGCAGGACCCTTGTCTCCGCGGTGAATGGCGAATTCAACTTTCTGACCTTCAAATAAAGTTTTAAAGTTGTCGCCATCAAGAGGAGAGATGAAGCCAAAACCTTTGTCTTCGTTAAACCATTTAACCAGGCCTGTAATTCTAGAGGTCATACTGACTCCGTTATACATGATTGTATTGATAGTAAACGTATAAGATTAAACGTATGGACTCAAGAGAGGGGATATCAACGATAGCGCCCGGTAATGAGAACTGCCCGGAAAATTTCTAACTTTCATTAGTACATCGAACTGATGGGATTCATTAAGGCACAGGGAATCGATATAAGCAAATTATCTTTTAGCCATCCAGAGGTCCTGTAGGGAAAATAAAAGTGGCTGAATGCCATTTTCAATGTATAGTCTTTACGTGTTTTCAATAAGGAATTGACTTGTCCCATAAAATGACAGGAATTGTCAAAAGCTTTGACATTCTTAGTGGTAAAGGCCTCATCATCCCATCTGATGGACGAAAAGACGTTCTGCTTCACATTTCAGCCGTTAACTCCCGCGAATCAGAATTACTCATCCCTGGAAGGCGCATAGAATTTTGCCGGATAAACGGTCTCCGGGGGCCTGTGGCTGCGAACATTTATCTTTCCTGATTTTCGGTGTGTCAAAATAGATAGATTAAAACTTAACCACATGTGGTACGGTGAAGCTCATTCATTGAAAGGTTAATGGTTATGTCTGTTATCAATTACGCAATGAAATTCTTCAGCAGTGCGTCTGCTGCCACAGCTGCCTGTCCTGTTTGTGGCTTAAAATCAGTACAACCGTTGTCAAAAATCCGGCTCAACCAAACCATGCTTTGCCCCGGATGTAAGGCTCTGTTTATCTCCCGACGCTAGCTCGACCAAAATCGCAGAACAGAGCTCATGTCCTATACTTATGTTAGATTCCGGCAGCTGTTAAATCCCTGATGCCTGACGCCCATCCTGAGAGAACGTTTCTGAACTGATTTCGCAACTGCTCCTGCGCGCTAACGTCGCATCAGAGCAATGCTATGAAAATGATCCCCAGAGCGTGGTTTAACCGCTCCCGTATTCTGATTAATACTGCCGAAAACATAACGTTTTCGGCGAACGATCCTGCCGGTGAAAGCTCGCCGCGGTCAGAACTCTTTTCGACCGTCCAGATGGAACGCTACGGCCAGAAGCTGGCGCGGACTCATAAAGTATCACCGGATAGGCATCCTTATTATCTTCTGAAACGGCTTGGCGACAATGAGGCCGTCATTACCCAAAACTGCTATGAGCTTAACGCGGGTAAAAAGACCAGTATCATGCCCGCCGGTGAATGGCTGCTGGACAATTATTATCTGATTGAGGAACAAATCCGCACTGTCCGCCAGCATCTGCCGAAAAGCTTTGGCAAAGGTCTTCCGTCGCTGGTATCGCCGTTGAATTGCCCACGAATTTATCATATTGCATCAGAGGCCATTGCTCACGGCGATGGCCGCTGGGATGCCGCCAGCCTGACCAGCTATCTCACTGCCTATCAACAGGTGACGCCGCTGACGCTGGGTGAAGTCTGGGCGTTACCGGGAATGCTGCGCCTTGCGCTGATTGAAAATCTTCGTCGTATCAGTATGGAAGTGATAAAAGCGCAGCAGGACAGAAACCTTGCTGATACGTGGATAACAAGGATTGTCGAATGCGCAGAGAGTGCGCCTGGTGATTTAATCATGGTGGTTGCCGATATGGCGCGCTCCCGACCTCCGTTAACCAGTGCGTTTGTCGCAGAGCTGGTGCGGCGCCTGCAGGGGCATGGCAACGCGCTGTCGTTACCTCTGACCTGGGTTGATCAGTGCCTTCGGGAACAGGGGATCACCACTGACGTTCTCATACATAGTTTCAATCAGCAGCTTGCCGCCAGCCAGCTGTCCGTCAGTAACAGCATCGCGGGCCTGCGTTTATTGAGTGAAACGGACTGGGCTGATTTCGCCGAAACGATAAGCGTTGTCGAACAGGCATTACGCAATGATCCTGCCGGCATCTATCCCCGGATGCACTTCAATACCCGGGATCATTACCGGCACGTAGTTGAGGTTCTGGCCAGAGACAGCGGTCTCAGCGAGCCTGAGGTTGCTGAGAAGGCGCTGGCGTTTTCAGAGGAAAAAGCGCCTGATACACAGGAACATCATGTTGGTTATTATCTTGCGGGCGAAGGTCGACAGGCGCTGGATATTCATCTCCTGGCAGACGCCTCAAGGCTCATACGCTTGCGGCACAGTTTCAACAGAATAACCCTGCTGTCATGGCTTGGAAGCCTGGCGTTGCTGACAACCGCAGCGACCGCAGCAATATTGCACGAAACCGCCATGCAGGGCGCAGACTGGCTATTGATCGCGTTGATATTACCTCTGATTATCGCATTAACTCAGTTAATGAGCGATTTGCTCAGTGATGCAACCACCCGTTTTCGCGTTCCTCGACCCTTGCCGGGGATGGATTTTTCAGCCGGTATTCCCGCTGACAGTGCCACCATGTTAGTCATTCCCTGCATGTTGACCAGCCACGAAAGTTTCAGCCAGCTCCTCACCAGTCTTGAAGTCTGCTGGTTGGGGAACGAAAACGAAAATCTCAGGTTCGCGCTGCTCACTGATTTTGCTGATTCTGAAAATGAACCCTCGCCGGAAAGTCACGCGCTGCTCAGACAGGCTATCGCCGATACGCAGGCGCTTAATCGCCGCTACCCCTCCGGCCGACCACGTTTTTATCTGTTACATCGCCAGCCTGAATGGAACCCCTCGGAAGGAGCGTGGATGGGCTATGAACGCAAGCGGGGAAAACTGGCGTTACTGAACAGCTGGTTGCGCCATCCCGGAACGCAATTCGTCAGCGTTGCAGAGATGCCTGCCCACCTTTTACCGGGTCACATAAAATACGTCATTACCCTGGACAGCGATACGGTGCTCCCGCGCGATACGGCACACAAACTCGTCGCGACGATGGCGCATCCGCTGAATACGCCTGAGTATGATCCGGTACGCCAGAGGGTTGTCAAAGGATTCGGTATTTTACAGCCCGGTCTTGCGGAGGAGATACCACGCAACGGTCAGGGGCATTACGCAGCCCTGCGCAGCAGCGTACCGGGCAATAACCCTTATTCGATGATGTCTTCGGATATTTATCAGGATCTCTTTGGGGAAGGCTCGTTTGTGGGCAAAGGGATTTACGATGTTGATATTTTTATGCAGGCCACTACGAACATCTGCCCGGAAAATCTGGTACTCAGCCACGATCTGCTTGAAGGATGCTATGCACGTTCGGGTCTGCTGAGCGAGGTGTTACTGTACGAACAGTACCCTAATAATTATCTGTCGGATGTTGCACGACGTTCACGCTGGATCCGGGGTGACTGGCAACTGCTTAACTGGCTAAAACCACGCGTCAGAAAAGCCGATGGAACCCGGGTCAGGAATCCGCTGACCGCGTTTTCTTACTGGAAATTACTCGATAATCTACGTCGCAGTCTGGTCGCCCCCTCCTTACTGATATTGCTGTTCTTCGCTCTGCTTTGGGTACCCAATCCGGTTTACTGGCTGGGCATACTGTTGCTGATATGGCTGTTGCCAGCCATCCTCTGCATTAGCCATGACCTTCTGCATAAACCTCTGCGTCGCCGCGTGAAGCCGCATCTGTTACTGGTGGGGGCGGGCGCGCTAAAGCGTCTGTCAGGTATCAGCCTTAATTTTGCGATACTGCCGCACGAAGCCGGATATTCGCTGAAAGCGATCGCCGTGACGCTATGGCGACTGGGGATAAGCAGGCGTCACCTCAGCCAGTGGGTCAGCCACAGCCAGGACAGCAGTCAGGCCAGACCCACTGTTGCACGTTTTTATCAGGCGATGTGGCTGAACGTTGCCGGTGGCGTGGCGCTGACAATACTGACCGGACAATTTGCCCCACAGCTGCTGGGGATTGCGTTACCGATCGGTTTGGTATGGTGTGTGGCACCGCTGCTGATGAGCTGGCTGAGTCGCCAGCCCGTGCGTAAGGTTTTTTCGCCTAATCAGGAACAAAAACAGCTGTTACGCCAGACAAGCCGTGAAATCTGGGCTTTTTTTGAAACATTTGCCACAGCAAAAGAGAACTGGCTTCCGCCTGATAATTATCAGGAAATACCACAACCGACGGTGGCACACCGAACTTCTCCTACCAATATTGGTCTTTCACTTATGGCTAACCTGACGGCATGGGACTTTGGCTACCTGCCTGGCGGAGAGGTGCTCCGGCGCGTGTCGCTCACGCTCGACACGATGGATAAAATGGAGCACTACCGGGGCCATCTCTACAACTGGTATGACACCCGTACGCTGGTCCCCCTAAGTCCACGCTATATCTCCAGCGTCGACAGCGGCAATATGGCCGGGCATTTATTGACCCTGCGTGCAGGCCTGTCCGCCATGCGTCATCAGCCTGTTTTAAGCAACCAACAGATACTGGCAGGACTGAACGATACGCTGGATATTCTGGAAAAACAGTGGGGTAAGAACCCACCTGACAGCCTGAGACTGCTGCGCAAGCACTGCCTGAACGCGGTGTCGCTCTCTCCGCAGGCGCTTTTCAGCGAACTGAAAAGCATGCGCACCCAGTGCAACCATCTGACCAGCGCATGTCATCAGGGATCTCCTCTTCAGATGCGCTGGGCTGGACATCTGGAGCATCAACTGGTTCAGCTTTGCCATGAGTGGTCTCTGTTGCTTGGCTGGTTGCCTGCATCCTGGAATGAACAGAAGTTGCCGACGCTGAGCGAGCTTGCCCGTCCGACATTAACCGGTACAGGAACGCCTCCGGCGTCAGTGGCGGAGCAGGCCCGAATGCGACTCAATATTATCACCGAGCTGGAACAGCGGCTGGATGA
This sequence comes from Pantoea sp. UBA6567, assembly GCF_002434165.1. Lineage (NCBI taxonomy): Bacteria > Pseudomonadati > Pseudomonadota > Gammaproteobacteria > Enterobacterales > Erwiniaceae > Pantoea > Pantoea sp. UBA6567. The sequence goes on from NZ_DJJN01000004.1 coordinate 6,721, forward strand.
GCATGCCCGGATGGATTTCGCCTTTCTGTACAGTGAAGCAACCAGTCTGCTCAGCGTCGGTTATAACTGTGACACCAATATGCCTGACAAGAGCCACTACGATCTCCTGCCGTCTGAAATCCGCCTGACCAGTTTTCTTGCCATTGCGACTAATCAGCTGCCTCTTAAAAGCTGGTACGCGCTGGGTCGATTGTTTACCACGATTGATAATGAAACTGCCCTGATGTCATGGAGCGGATCCATGTTTGAATATCTGATGCCGAATCTGGTGATGCCCACCTGGCCCGGCAGCCTGCTCGATGAAATGAGTCAGTCGGCGGTTATGCGCCAGATTCACTGGGGGAAAGAACGCGGGGTACCATGGGGTGTTTCAGAGTCTGGCTATCATGCTTTTGATGTTCAGCATAATTATCAGTATCAGGCATTTGGCGTACCGGGGCTCGGTCTGCGCAGGGGACTTGCCGATGACATGGTTGTCGCTCCTTACGCCACGCTGCTGGCGCTGATGGTTTCCCCGCAGAAAGCTTGTGAGAACCTGTTCAGGCTGCAAAAAAATGGTGCATGCGGAGAATACGGTTTTTATGAAGCGCTGGACTATACCCCCTCACGTCTTGCAACCGGTCAGCTCTATGCGGTGGTACAGTCCTGGATGGCGCATCACCAGGGTATGGCATTTCAGGCGCTGGCTCATGTGCTGCTTGATGCCCCCATGACTGAACGCTTTATGTCCAGTACGGTATTCCGGTCAGCGAGTCTGCTGTTACAGGAGCGCGTGCCGGATGCGGTCGATCTGTACAGTCCGCGCCGTCATTTTGAATCTCATGAGGGCATGGTCAAACCCGTTCGCTATGAACCCCGTATTTTCTATAGCGTGGATACCCCCGCCCCGGATATTCAACTCCTGTCCAACGGCCATTATCATCTGATGTTGACCGCGGGCGGCGGCGGTTACAGTCGCTGGAATGATATTGCACTAACGCGCTGGCGCAGTGATACCACCCGTGATAACTGGGGAGCATTCTGCTACATCCGCGATACCCAGACGGGAGATGTGTGGAGCAATACCTGGCAACCAACAGGCTACACCAGCGGACAAGACGAGGAAGTGTTGTTCACCGATGCGGGGGCAGAATTCAGACGCAGCTTAGGGGGACTCAGCGTCAAAACTCAGGTGGTGATCTCTCCGGAGGATGATGTTGAATTGCGACGGCTCACACTGATTCATCGTGGTCGCAAGCCTCGCTCTCTGGAGCTGACAACCTATGCTGAAGTGGTACTGGCACCTGATGCCAGCGATCTGGCACACCCGGCATTCAGCAATTTGTTTATTCAGACTGAGCTGGCTCCTGAGCGTGACGCTATTCTTTGCCACCGGCGCCCGCGCTCACCGGATGAACCGGGCCCTTGCCTGTTTCACATGATGGTGGTGCACGGCGATAACCGACATAACGTGTCGTTTGAAACGGACAGGGCAAGGTTTATTGGACGTGGCAGAAACCCTGCGAATGCACAGGCAATAGAGACGGGAGGGATGCTAGGCAACACGTCGGGCTCGGTGCTGGATCCGATACTGGCAATTCGCAACGCCATTATTCTGCAGCCGGGGCAGCCGGTTACGATTGATATCATTTATGGCATCAGCGAGACCCGTCAGCAGAGCCTGGCGTTGCTGGAGAAATATCGCGATTACCCTATCGCCGATCGCGTCTTTGAACTGGCCTGGTCTCACAGTCTGGTGGTATTGCGCCAGATGAACGCCAGTGAAGATGATGCCACGTTGTTCAATAGTCTCGCCAGCGCTGTGCTTTACCCTGTCCAGGAGCTGCGCGCCGAAGGCCAGGCGATCGGCCGCAACCGGCGTGGCCAGTCCGGACTGTGGGGCTGGGCAATTTCAGGGGATCTGCCGATAGTGCTGCTGAGTATAACCAGCGAGGAAAGTATCACCTCAGTGACCACACTGATTCAGGCACACCGTTACTGGAGACAGAAAGGGCTGGATGTTGATTTAGTTATCCTGAATAACAGCCCCGGCGGCTACCAGCAGGGATTACAAAATCAGATTATGGAGTTAATTTATGCCGGGTCTGAAGCCAGTCTGCTGGATAAAAAGGGCGGGCTTTTTGTCCGCAACAGTGAGCATCTCTCCGCTGAGGATAAGTTGCTTTTGATGAGCGTGGCCTGTCTTTATCTTGATGACCGCGCAGGGGGGATTAATGAGCAGCTTAACCAGCGTATTCATACCCTGAAATCGCCGGCAAGGGCATTCATTCCGCGTGCTGTGCGCGAGCGTAATCAACATACGGACTGGAGCCCTGATACCAGTCAGTTATGCCATTTCAATGGGTACGGTGGATTTTCTCAGGATGGGCGGGAGTATCAGATCGTCCTTCGGGAAAATGCGCTTACACCGGCTCCCTGGTCGAACATACTGGCAAATTCTCGTTTTGGTAGTGTGATCTCAGAGGCAGGGCAGGCCTATACCTGGTATGAGAATGCCCATGAATACCGGTTGACGCCGTGGGAGAACGATCCGGTGAGCGATCGCAGCGGCGAGGCATTTTACCTGCGCGATGAAGAGAGCGGGGAGTGCTGGTCGCCGACGGCTTTACCTGTTCGCGGACACGGTGATTACCTGACCCGCCATGGTTTTGGCTACAGCGTTTTTGCCCATCGTGAGAGTGGTATAGACAGCGAGTTGACGGTCCTGGTTGCTGAAGAAGATCCGGTTAAACTGGTGCTCCTGACGCTCAGTAACTCTTCGGGACGGACACGTCAACTTTCCGTCACAGGCTATGTAGAGTGGACGCTCGGAGAAACACGAACGCGCTCAGCCCCTCACATTGTGACACATGTGGCCAGAACGCCCGGCGGCTGCGGGATACTTGCGAATAACTTTTATGGTGATAATGGTGGCGGCCGAACTGCATTTTTTGCCGTCAGCGGTAATGACTGTTCTCTGACAGGGGACCGCCGGGAGTTTATTGGCCGTAATGGTTCCCTTCACGCCCCTTCGGCTATGAAACTGCAAAAGCTTTCTGGTAAGACGGGGGCCGGTCTGGATCCCTGCGGAGCGGTGCAATCGGCGGTTACATTAATTGACGGGGACCAGAGGACGTTTATTTTTATCCTCGGCGCAGAGGAGAATGATGTTTGTGCTCAGGAGACGCTGGCCCGCTACATGAACGAGGATACGGTCCGCCAGGAGCTAAACCGGATTCATAATCACTGGCACAATGTTCTCGATAAAATCGTAGTTAACACCCCCGACACGTCCGTAAATTTACTGGTTAATGGCTGGCTGTTGTATCAGACGGTCGCCTGCCGTCTTATGGCCCGGAGTGGCTACTATCAGTCTGGCGGTGCATTTGGTTTTCGCGATCAGCTGCAGGATACGCTGGCTCTGAGCCACGCTGCTCCGGACCGGATGCGTGAACAGATAATACTCTGTGCATCACGGCAGTTTATCGAGGGGGATGTGCAGCACTGGTGGCACCCGCCACACGGCAACGGTGTGCGTACCCGCTGTTCCGATGACTATCTTTGGCTGCCGCTTGCTGTTTGCCACTATGTTGAAACGACGGGGGATATGGATGCACTGGAAATACGCATTCCTTATCTGGAGGGACGCTCGCTTCAGCCTGGTGAAGAGTCTGTCTATGACACGCCGGTCATCAGCGGCACCGAAGAGACACTCTGGTTACACTGCGTCAAAGCTATTCACTATGGACTTCGCTTCGGGGAGCATGGCCTGCCGCTGATGGGGGCTGGTGACTGGAATGACGGGATGAACCGGGTGGGTATCGAAGGCAAAGGTGAAAGCGTCTGGCTGGGCTTCTTTCTGTACGACATTTTGCAGCGGTTTGCAGCGCTGGCGGAGCGCAGGCTGGATGAAAGCGTCGCCGCGATGTGCCGTTCACAGGCTCTGCGCCTGCAAAGTAATCTCGAAGCCCACGCCTGGGATGGGGAATGGTACCGGCGCGGGTATTTTGACGATGGTACTCCCCTGGGATCGAAAACCTCACAGGACTGCCGGATTGATGCGATTGCGCAGAGCTGGTCTGTATTGTCCGGCGCCGCGAGCCTGGGACGGTGCGCAAAGGCCATGCAGGCGCTGGATAAGCACCTTGTGGATAACGAAGGAGGGCTGATCAAACTGTTAACGCCTCCTTTCGACGGACACGGTCCAAATCCGGGCTACATACAGGGGTACCTGCCCGGCGTGCGGGAAAACGGAGGGCAGTATACGCATGGCGCCATCTGGGCAGTGATGGCCTTTGCCCGAATGGGGAATGCCGAACGAGCCTGGCAACTCTGGTCAATGCTCAGTCCTATAAATCATACCCTGAATGCGGACTCAGTCGGGATTTATAGAGCTGAGCCTTATGTCATGAGTGCTGATGTCTACAGCGTCGCTCCCCATACCGGACGTGCAGGGTGGAGCTGGTATACCGGTTCCGCAGGCTGGGCCTGGCGTTTACTTACCGAGGAATTACTGGGGATAAAACGTTCCGGCACTGACTTTAGTGTTCATGCCAGGTTACCGGATGAGTGGTCGTCTTTTTCTATGGCATATCAATATGGTGAAAGCCATTATCAGATTAGTGTTTCACGCGGCGATGCAGAATATTGCGTGACGCTGGATGGCGTTCTCCTCCCTGATGACAGAATACCGCTGAAGGATGATGGACAAAACCATACGGTTGAGATCATTCAGAACTGACACTGATCCCGGAGGTGCATTAACGTCTGCCGTTAATGCGCTGATTATCCCTGAGAACATCAATCGCAGTCTGCATGGCGATTTTGTCATCCCGCCTTTTTTATTTGTCCTGCATGACCTGAAGGTATTCCAGCAAGGTGCGGGTATTAATCGGTCGGCCCTGTTTACCCACAGCCAGCACGGCTTCGCCAAGAATAATTTTCACAGGCGGTAGTTGTGCCGGATACCAGTCAAGGGTGTCTTCTGATTTCATCTTAAATTTCTCACGGAAGGGTAGTGTATCATAAATAAGACGTTCAATTTTCAATATCTGATATCCTGATTCAGACACAACTTAACATAACTTATGCCAGTTATTTTTATATTAAAGCGTATAATAATTACTGTATTCCTCAGGGAATTATTTATGCCTTATACAAATAGGCTCAGGTATTTTAAAGAAAGACCGGTTCATGTTGCCTGCCCGGTATGTGCACACAGAGCCGATCAGAAAGCAGGTAAACTAAGAAAAGATGCGGTTCTTGAGTGCCTTGCCTGCCGACTGTTGTTCAGACCTTCAGAATGCTGGTGTATCGGCGGCTGATCAACTTCTGCCACTTAACGTCAGTGATGTCGGAAAATGACAACATTCCTCCTGTACTGCTGTTATCGAGGGTATGATAATGAAATCTAAAAAATCTGTTTTTATTGAAGGGTATATCATGTCGAACAGCTGTCACGGACAGGCTGGCCAACCTTTCTGTATTCACCGGGTCAGGTTTAGTAATGGTAAATATGCGATTATTCGGGTGGCATCCGGGATATGTTTCAAACCAGGCGAAATTATTCAACGAAACGATTGTGAGTGGTTTTATAAACTTACCAAAATTCGGCTTCTTTCTTTTGAGTACCTTGATGATGATGAATCAAGAAGACAATTCCTTGAGTATCAATGATAAAACCATGGATTTATAACAGAATAAATTTGCTGGCTTACAATTCACCCCTGGCTCTTTAAATTATTCACCAGTCATTGGAAAATATTTTTTCCTGAATTTAGATGGATTTAAATTATCTAAAACAAAATGTATCGCTAAAGACGAATTGCCTCATTGTTTTCCTTTTGCGTTATAACCTTCATTAGCATTAAGGAAATTTATGGCACAGACTTTTACTCATAATTTACTTCATCCTCGCCACTGGCTTACCTGGTCTGGTTTGGGTCTGCTGTGGCTTCTCGTTCAACTTCCTTACCCGGTTTTACATATTCTGAGCTCTGGCCTTGGAAAAATATCCAGACCCTTTCTGAAACGCCGGGAACGGATTGCGATTAGAAATATCGAACTGTGCTTTCCCGAGATGACACCGTTTGCCCGGAGCCAGATGGTCAATAAAAACTTTGTTTCTCTCGGGCTGGGACTGATGGAAACAGGAATGGCCTGGTTCTGGAGCGATGCGAGAGTCAAAAAATGGTTTGATGTCGAAGGGCTTGAAAACCTGACCGGTGCGACGAGAGGAGTAATGGTTGTCGGGATTCATTTTATGTCCCTTGAGTTGTGTGGAAGAGTTATGGGGTTATGCCATCCTATGATGGCAACATATCGCCCACACAATGATCCATTAATGGAATGGGTACAGACAAAAGGGCGTATGCGTTCAAATAAGGCTATGATTAATCGACGTAATTTATCAGGTTTTGTTCATGCGCTAAAAGCAGGTGAAGCCGTTTGGTTTGCACCAGACCAGGATTATGGGTCTAAAGGAAGCGTTTTTGCACCTTTTTTCTCGGTAAAAAAAGCAGCCACGACGAACGGAACGTATGCTCTGTCAAAACTCGCTGGTGCACACTTGATCACACTTAGCATGATTCGACGTAGCGATAAAAAAGGTTATCACATGTATATCAGCAATCCGTTGTCAGGCTATCCAGGGGAAGACAAGATCGCCGCAGCGGCTTATATGAACAAGATCATCGAGCGTGAAATTCTCCGTGCCCCTGAGCAATACCTGTGGATGCATCGCAGGTTCAAAACGCGTCCTGAAGGCGAAGTCTCTTTATACAAATGAACCACTCTACTTGTCATGAGCCAGAATCTGTCTTTCTTGCCACTGCGTATTTGTAAAAATACGATAAGGAATTTTCGATCGGATTCATGTTAACGATGGCTTGACTGACAGCCAAGGTTAATCAATTGAACTGGTTCGGATTTGAAGGTCCGTTTTTCGCTCATAGCAGACGCTGGCCGACAAACCGGATTGTTCTATACGTTAAGCGTAGTGCCTTCAGCCGCCCTGCGGGCGGCTGCGGTTGATACTCATTTCCCGATAACGTTCCAGTCAGCCGCAGTGGATAGCGTAACAAACGGGCCAGCCAGCGTGACATTATGAAGGCTGACGATCTCTTTAGCTGACAGGCAGCAGTTATCCATTGTTGTATGCGCATCTGAAATCAGCACTGTCCTGAATCCGCGTTCCGCTGCACGGCAGGTCGTGTCCACACAAAATTCTGTTTTCATCCCGGCGATAACCAGCTCCTTAATACCCCGCTGGCTGAGCTGATTACAACCGATATATTCGTTGACCATTACCGGACTTTTCCTGTTATATCCGTGACGTTCAGTATATGTTTGCTGGCAGGCGGATATATACTCTCGTTTTTGGATGGTGCTGACATGCCTCACATAACCCTGCATATTCTGAATGCCCAACAAAAACTGACCGCTCACCGTGAATGGCTTCAGGCCAGCCTGACCGCTACCTATCAAAAAGCTCAGCGGCTGATGCCGGTTCCTTCGCTGGATGTGGTGGTTAAAGCCGGAAAGTTTGTGATCCCTGAAAAAGGGCACACGGGTTTTTGTCCTGAGCCAGGCGTTATCTATTTAACGGTCGACCCTGAAAACCCGGCATTCTGTAAAAATGAAGCGCACTCGCTTGAGCGAATGTTTGCTCATGAACTGCACCATGCGGCCAGGTGGGCAGGGCCCGGATACGGCTCAACGTTAGGGGAAGCTATCGTTTCTGAAGGACTTGCCGGGCACTTTTCTCTTGAGCTTCTAGGCGGTAAACCTGAACTCTGGGAAAGCCTCAACTCAGATATTATTCAATCCTTCGCCCGGCAACTGCATGACAGCTGGCATCGCACCGATTACGATCACAATGCCTGGTTTTACGGAACCGGCGATTTGCCAAAGTGGCTGGGATACACCGCAGGCTTTGAGCTGATTTCCCGGTATCTGGCAGCCTCTCCGCATCTGAAAGCTTCAGCGCTGGCAGATATTAGCGCTGAGGATTTCAGGATGTTCATTTAAAAATATTCGTGTCCTGTTTATTCAGAACGTCCGTTTTGCAGGCAAAAACGGACGTTCTGATTTTGACAATCAAAACAATAATGCAGCTGAGTTATAAGCAGGTTATTGCTCACAAAAATTCAACCCATAATTTCAATAAGATTGCTATCGGGATCCTTGATGATAGCTTCATAATAACCATCACCTGTGAGGCGAGCCGGACTCACTAAAATTCCATCTTCGGATGCTTTAATAACCATTTCATCAACCCGGTGGCGGGAGCCAACGTCGATAGCAACATGCGCCCAGCCGGTAAGCTCTGCACCGTGTTGTCCCTCTGCCATACCCTTCAGGTGCATTAGCTCAATAGTAGGTCCTTCACTTAAGCTGATAAAATAAGAGGAAAAACCGGGCCGGTTTTTGCTGATATATAACTCATTAGGGGTTCCGCCAAAATAGTCTCGCCAGAATATTTTTTGCGCTTCAATATTTCCCGTCCATAAAGCTAAATGTGAAATTTTCATTTGTTCGCTCCTGGGGAATTCTTCCGGCTAAGGTTAAGTGTGAATGATATTGCACTAACAAACAGCATTAAAGCTGTAATCACTGAGAAAGCCAGCGCAAGAGAACTAAAATGAGCGACAAAACCGATAATAGCAGGACCACTTAATACGCCCATATAACCCATCGTCGTTATTGCCGGAACAGCTACGGATTGAGGCATTACACTCTGCTGACCCACGGCCGAAAACATCACCGGGACAATATTTGCACACCCTGCTCCGATTAGAACATAGCCAAATAGCGACAGGTGCCATGATGGTATGAACGTAATCAGTGCCAGCCCAATAGCCGCAGTCAGCGATCCGCCCATAACGACAGCTAATTGACCAAGATATTTTACCACCCGATCCCCTGTGAGCCGGGTCGCTGTCATGGCAATAGCAAAGCAGGTATATCCAAGCCCACCCAATGATTCAGGCATGTCTCTTACCTGCGTCAGATAAATTGCGCTCCAGTCAAGAACAGTGCCTTCAGTCAGGAACACTAATAAACAGACCATTCCCAGCGTCAGAACAACACCGTGAGGTGCAGCAAAAGCCGGCCCTTCTTTAGGATTAGCAAAAGTCAGCAAACCCGGATAGCTCAGTAAAGCTAAAACAATCACAATGAGTACGATGAAGAGGGTAGCAGTAACAACATTAAGATCCGCAGACAGAAGCAAGGTCATCAAACCTGCACCAGCAATACCGCCAAAACTGTACATGCCGTGAAAACCGGACATCAGCGGAGCAGGCGCCTCTTTTTCCACCAGGATCGCCTGAATATTCATGGCGCAGTCTGTCACGCCAAGGCCTGTGCCAAAAAACAGCAGCACAACGCCCAGAAGCAACGGGTTATTAATCACAGCCAGCAGAGGTGTGCTGACAATAACTAATGCGATAGCCGCCATAATAACGCTGCGACAACCAAAGCGGCTGGTCAGTAAGCCTGTTACTGGCATAGCAATTAAAGCACCCAATCCAAGACACAGCAGCAAAGATCCCAGCGTCGCTTCATTTACACCAGTATTAATACGTGCATAGGGCACCAGAACAGCCCATGTCGCTGTAATAAACCCGGCAATGAAAAAAGTTAGCCGGGTAGCCCGGCTGGAAGAGATTCGGTATAACTTTTGATTCATTATGTTCCTCATTGTGAAATCTGATGATGTCATATACATGGCATGCTGCCGACAGAACATACATTGACAATGTATAGCGTCTGCACGATCATGCTCGATGTGGCTCTTTTTGTGAATTTAAGAGGTGATAATTGCTCGATTATGCAGCTTTCCCCGATCGGCGACAAGACTTTATCAGACACATATTGCGCGATAATGGAAGAGTCGTGTGTGCTGAACTTGCCCAGGAAATCGGGGTTTCAGAGCATACTATCCGGCGGGATCTTCATGAATTAAGTAAAGAAGGGGTTTGCAGAAAGGTTTATGGAGGAGCCGTGCTGCTGCTGCCTGATGCAGGAAGCTTCTCCCTGCGAAAAGAGCAACACCTGTCAAGAAAAGACATGATCGCGCAGAAATGTGCAAGTCTGATTGTTGAGGGCAACTGTATTTTTATTGATGCAGGAAGTACTAATCTGGCAATAACTAAGTTTATACCTATAGAGTTAGCCATAACGATAGTTACGAATGCACCTGATGTCGCAGCAGCGCTATTAAAGCACCCTAATGCAGAAGTCATTATGCTGGGCGGGCGTGTTCAAAAAGTAAGCGGCGGTTGTGCAGGAAATACGGCAATAGCGCAATTGAAAAACATCATGTTCGATCAGGCCTTTATCGGCGGGTGTGCAATGAGCGCGGAAGCCGGACTGACTGGTTTTGAGTATGAAGATTGCGAATTTAAAAAAGCAGCAATAGCCCGGAGTGAGCAGATTATCGTCGGACTGACAGCAGAAAAGATACCAGGCGTGGCACGATTTTTAGTTGCCGGCTGTGAGGAGATAGACATTTTGGTTATTGAGGGGGAAAGCGCTGAAGCGACCGGTATAAACCTCCTGTCTGAACACATGAAAATTTTATCTGTCTGATTTCAATATATTTATTCTGCGTGCTATAGAAAGCGGCAAAAGTGACATCTGAGTATGCAAAGTAAGCAATCCGCCAGGCCCAGGTCATTAGTCGTTGTTTCTGAAAAATATATGACCACAAGCCGATGCTTAAATTAATGCCTGAAGGGTTGCTATGAACGCAATAAGTTTGCAAAACAGATATCACGCTGTGAATAACAATACTGCGGCGTTGTGGGCGGAAAATGCAGGTATCGGGAAGGTCAGAGAGGAAAACTACTACGATCCGACCCGGCTCGCGCTGGCAACGGGCATACGGCCCTCCGTGACCGCAGATATTTCACGCCTTATTGCGAAGTTAACTCAGCTCACCGCAGGTGACCGGCTTGCCGATACGTTGCCCGCCTGCGGTTTGCATTTTACTTTCTTACCCCTGACTCTGCCGCTCTATCACGCAGATGAGCCACTGCCAGCGAAAGTGGATCAGTTAATGGCAATCTGGCGTGAATTTGCAGCGGAAAAAGTTGTGATTACGCATCTGCGGCTGGTAGCGTTACCCGATCAGCTTTTGCTGGCGGGGATCCCGGCACATCCTGCGCTGGCGCTGCGCGAGCAGTTCTGTGCAAAGGTGCTCGATTCTCAGTGGAAAAATGAAATCCTGATGCGCCATGCCGGCAGAGCGTTGCCGGCTCCCTTCTGGCACAGCACGCTGCTGCGCTACGGGGCGGCGTTTTTACCTGAACCTGTGCGCGCGTTTTTCTTTAAGCATCAGGCCGCCACGTTCGGTGATGTAGCCGGGGAACTGACGCTGGTGAAAACTAACTATAACTGGACAGAGTGCTATCCCTTAAAATAGTCCAGGGCGAAAAGAGAAGAGGTTGCTATGAAATTGCCGGGAATGCCGGAAAATGAAGCTGCGCGGCTGAAGTCGCTCCACAAACTTGGCCTGCTGGATACGCAGGACGATGAGCGCTTTGAACGACTGACCCGCATTTCCCGCCGGCTGTTTCAGGTACCGATAGCGCTAATCAACCTTATCGATCGCGATCGTCAGTGGGCGCTGGCGTGTCAGGGGATCAACGGCCGCGAGATGAAACGCGACATCTCTCTGTGCGCGCATGCCATTATGCTGGATGAGCCTTTAATCATCACAGACGCGCGCGAAGATGCGCGGTTTTATGACAATCCGCTGGTGACCGGCACGCCGTTTATCCGTTTTTATGTGGGGTATCCGGTGCGGCTGCCCGACGGTGCCGTTGCCGGTACTCTGTGTCTGGCTAACAGCGAACCGCGCCGTTTTACCGACGACGACATTGCCGCAATGAAAGACGTGGCGGCGATTGTCGAAGATGAATTTCAGGTCACGCACATCGCAATGGTGGACAGCCTGACGGATATTCCCAACCGGCGCGGGTTTTATGCGATGGGAGAAAAGCGGTTTCAGCAACTGCAGCAGCAGGATCGCGACTTTGCCATCCTCTATTTTGACCTCGACAAATTCAAGCCTATCAATGACCTGTGGGGCCATGCAGAAGGCGACAACGTGCTGAAGATCTTCGCCGCGCTGCTCTATCAGCAGCTCGGACCGGATGACATTGCAGGCCGTCTCGGCGGCGATGAGTTTGCTGTATTGCTGGCCCGGCAAAGCGATGCTAAAGCCTACCTGTGCCGGCTGCGCGAGGCGCTGTCAGTATGGAATCAGCAGGCGGCTAAGCCCTACAACATTAATTACTCGTTTGGCATGATCGCCAGTGAGGCAGGCAAATATGCCTCGCTCGCGGAAATGATCGGCGAGAGCGACAGCGTGATGTATGCCGAAAAGCGTCGCAAAAAGCCGCGCTAAGCACGCGGCCAGCTGTGCAGGAGATTAGTGGCCGTGAACGGTTAGCGCCACCAGCCGGATAACCACCGGACGTACAAGCAGAATGCAGACAAAGGCAGCAGGCATCGCCACCTGATAAGCATTCATCACATTTGTCATATAATGCGGGCCTGGACCAGACTCTGCCAGCGTAATAACCAGGCTCATCAGAAACGCCATAATGGTCGCCATGTACAGAGAAAATATATAAGGGGTAACCCGATGTGGCAGCCGTAAGCGCACGCCAGCTGACGCAATTGCTTTAATCATAAGATCTCTCCTGACCGGTAAGTTAAGAAACAGCGGCTACCTTACGGGCCAGTGCCGGACAAAAAAAGCACAGCTGTGCTTTAATCATTGCTAAGCAACATTTACGAAAAGAGCGGGCCGCTGATGGATATGCTGGGGTTGATCGACAATTTTGTTCGCGTAGTGGAAAACGGCACTATTGCCGCTGCTGCCCGCTCCAGAGGAATGAGTGCTGCAGCCGTAAGCCAGAGCCTGGCCCGGCTCGAAACGCACCTCGGCGTGCGTCTGCTTTCACGCACCACCCGCAGTATGGTCCTGACGGAAAGCGGTCAGCGTTATTACGCCAAAGTCCGCCATATACCGTATGATATTGCGCTTGCTGCGCAGGCTGCCGCTGTGGAAACCGGACCGCAGGGTCCGCTGCGCATTGCCACCACCGCGGCGTTTGGCCGCTACGTGGTTGCCCCTCTTATGCCGGCTTTTAATGAAATGTTCCCCGGAATTGACATAGAACTGATCGCTACCGATCGTGATGTCGATCACCGGCTGGAAAATATCGACGTCAGCCTGCGCATTGAGGCGCAGCTGAACGATCGGCTGGTGGCGCGAAAAATCGCATCCCTGCCGTTTATTTTCTGTGCGGCACCCGCTTATCTCTCCCGTGCAGGTACCCCGCAACGCATTGACGAGCTGAGCGAGCACGCCTGTCTGGTGTTTCGTTATCCCACAGATGGCCGGTTTCTTCCCTGGAGCTTCAGCGCAGACGGGGAGGTCGTTACCGCCCGGCTGAATCCCCGTTTTATCAGTGACGATATCGATATTATTGCCAGAATTGCCGTCAGCGGTGGCGGAATTGCACGGCTGGCAAGCTTTATCGCCCGGCCGCTGATCGCCAGCGGCCAGCTAATCCCGCTGTTTACTGACGACAAACAGGCGATTCAGTCGCTGCCGATGATCATTTACGCCTGCGTCAGTGAGCGTTCCGCCCTGAGCGCAAAAGTCAGGGCGTTTATTGATTACATTGCGGCAGCGGTTGCCACAGATGAAAAGATGTCATCGGCGCCGGTCCGGGGTGATTAACGCGGAGTGCGCAGCCGCAGTATGAACAGGCTGCTGACGAGCATCACTGCTGCTGCCATCAGCACCATCTTCTGCAGGCCGATAAGCCCAGCCAGATGTCCTCCTGCCAGCGCACCGCTGCCGATGGCGGCATTAAATATCGCGACATAGAGCGCAGAAGCGGGCTGCGCGGCCGTACCGGCACTGCGCAGCAGCCAGGTCTGCAGCCCGACGAATATTACTGCGATCCCGGCGCTCCAGAGTGCCAGCAGCAGCGCGGTCAGGCCGTGCGGCAATGCGGCGATGCTGAGTGCGCCCAGCGCCAGCGCGCTCAGCAGCAGCGCTGAAAGAATCAGGCCCCTGAGATGCCGATCGATCAACTTCCCGGCAATCATATTGCCCGCTACGCCGGCGATGCCGGCCATCAGCAGCAGGGCGGAAACCGCAGCAGGGGCAATACCCTGCTTTAACGTCAGCAGCGGATCGATATAGGTAAACGCGGCAAAGTGCGCGGTGATGACGGCTGCCGTTGCGCCAAACAGCGTCAACAGCGTGCGATGACGAAAAATAGCCAGATAGTCATTCAGTTTTAAGGGGGCAGGAGGCGTCAGAGCCGGAAGCGTGCGCCAGAGAACCACGGCGGCGGCCAGTGCAAGCAGCGCAATGGCACCGAACGCGCTGCGCCAGCCGGCAGCAGCAGCCATAAAGCTGGCAAGCGGTACGCCCAGTACGCTGGCGGCTGAGACGCCGCCAAATATCACTGATGTCGCCAGTCCCAGCCTGCTGGCCGGCACCAGCCGGGCGGCAACGGTGCCAATCAGCGCCCAGAATACGCCATGGGCCAGCGCACCGGTAATGCGGGCGGTCATTAGCACGGGCAGAGCGTAAGCGCGCATCGCCATCAGACAGGAGCCCGCCAGAATCACCATTAATCCAACCAGCAGCGCCTTGCGCGGAGTGCGTGCTGGCAGCATGCCGGAGCAGAGTGCAGCCAGCGCAGCGACCCAGCCATAAGCGGTAACAATCAGTCCGGTGGTGGCAGCAGGCTGGTGCAGATCGTTTGCCAGGGCGTTCAGCATCCCTACCGGCGCCAGCTCGCTGGTGACAATAGTAAAAGCGCTGAGGCCGAGCGCGGCAATAGCAATCCAGTTACGCGCTGGCACAGCGTGCGTAGCGATAACAGTGTCATTCATGGTGCAGTCTCCTTATGTTCAGATTCCGGAATTCTTAACCGGTTTAACTTCCCGGGGATGCGCAGTATCATCTGATCGAAATCGGGAAAACAGTGCGGAGAATGGAAGGCTATTTTCCATAAATGGAAACTATGAAGAGTGAATTTTACTGGGATGACATCAGGATCTTTCTGGCAATCGCCCGCGCCGGAACGCTGAGCGGCGCGGCGAGTGCGCTGGAAACCGGCATCGCGACCGTCTCCAGAAAGCTGGACCGGCTGGAGCAGTCGCTGGGACTGCCGCTGTTCAGCCGGCATCAGAGCGGATACCGGCTAACGGATGATGGCGAAGCGCTGCTGGAGCGGGCGGAGGCGCTGGAAGAGGCGGGGCGGGCGGTGACAGAAAAAGCGCAGCTGCAGGGAGCGGTGGCCGGACTGGTACGGCTGGCAACGTCGGATAATCTGGCCACCCATTTTATTCTGCCTTCACTGCCGTCTCTGCTGCAGACGCATCCGGCGCTTCGGCTGGAGGTGCTGAGCGGGGTGCAGTCAGTCAATCTGCACCGCAGAGAGGCCGATCTGGCGATTCGTCTGGTTCGCCCTGAGGCGGGCAACCTGACCATCAGACGGCTGGGAACCCTGGGATTCGGTCTGTATATGGCGCCGTCATTACTGCACGCTTCAGCACCTTTTACCCTCAATGAAGCGCCCTGTATCGGCTGGTCTGAATCACACCAGCATCTGCCTGCCGCCCGCTGGATCAAGCGCGTGCTGCGCGGCAGGCCCTGCCGGCTGGAAGCCAACACGCTGACCGCGCAGGTTGCGGCGGTGACGGCCGGACTGGGCGTTGGCGTGTTGCCGCACTTTATGGCCAGAGCCAGCGGTTTGCATTGCCTGCAGCGCGACAGTAGTGCCGATCAGCCGCTGTGGCTGGTAATGCACGCCGATCTGGCAACGTCGGGTCGCGTACGCGCGGTGGCCGATCATCTTATCGGACTCTTCAGCGAATGCCGGGAGCAGCTTGAACGCTGAGCAAAATCCAGCGCGCGCGTCGGTAAGCGCAGCAATGTTCTACACTCCGGTAACGCGCAAAGTAACAGGAGAAAAGATGACGAACTCAAAAAACAGTGAAATCGTGCATGAACTGGTGTCAGAGAGCGGCACCGCATGGAACGGTCAGGCTTACGACTGCTATCCGTCAGGCAAGCCACAGATTTCCGTTATGCGCATGTCGCTGCCGCCCCACAGTGAACTGCCGTGGCATACGCATCCCATGCCCAACACGGCTTACGTGCTGTCGGGCCAGCTGATTATTGAAGATAAAGAGAGCGGCCGGCGCCAGCATTTTAATGCCGGTGAAGCGCTGAATGAGACGGTTAACAGTGCGCATCGCGGCTATACCGCTGAGCAGGCAACCGAGCTGATTATTTTTTATGCCGGGGCAGAGGGGCAGTCGCTCTCTGAGCCGCTGCCGGGTGAAGAGCCGGAGTTTTAGCGTTGAGCCGGGTGGAGAGTGACCGGAGGCGCAACAGCGCCGATCTGCACCCGGTTCGCTTTAACCCTTAATGCTTTTTGCGCCCCGCAGCGTTTTTGATCGGGCTGGTTGCCTGGTTGCTCGCCTAAATCATCACGGCGCCTCTGCTAAACTTGCCGGGTCGTAACTAAAAAACAGAGGACTGGAATGAAAATCAAAAGCTATGCCGCGATGAAAGCGGGCGAAGCACTGGTGCCGCACGAATATGAAGCTGGTCCGCTGAACGCGGAAGAGGTGATGGTCGAAGTGGACTACTGCGGTGTCTGCCACTCCGATCTCTCTATGATCGACAATGAGTGGGGCATCTCCTCTTTCCCGGTCATTGCCGGGCATGAAGTTATCGGCCGCATCAGCGAGCTGGGAGCCGCAGCGCAAAACAAAGGGCTGAAAGTGGGCCAGCGCGTGGGCATCGGCTGGACGGCGAAAAGTTGTCAGCACTGCGATGCCTGTATTAACGGCGAGCAGGTAAACTGCGAAAAAGGCTCTGTCCCGACCATTATGAACAAAGGCGGCTTCGCCAGCCACCTGCGTGCGGACTGGCAGTGGGTGATCCCGCTACCGGAATCAATTGATATCACGTCAGCCGGCCCGCTGCTCTGCGGTGGTATTACCGTATTCAAACCGCTGCTGATGCACAACATCAACGTTAACAGCCGCGTCGGCGTCATCGGAATTGGCGGTCTGGGCCATATGGCCATCAAACTGCTGCGTGCCATGGGTGCAGAGGTGACCGCGTTTAGTTCAAACGCCAGCAAAACTGAATCTGTTAAAGCGATGGGCGCCGATCGCGTGGTCAACAGCCGCGATCCAAAAGCGCTGAAGGCGCTGGCGGGTCAGTTTGACCTGATTATCAGTACGGTTGCGGTCGATCTCGACTGGCAGCCCTATTTCCAGGCGCTGGCCCCGCACGGTAAGTTCCATACCGTTGGTGCAGTAATGAAGCCGTTCCCGGTTCCGGCATTTACCCTGATCATGGGCGATCGCGCGGTAACCGGCTCCTCTACCGGCTCGCCGGGCCAGCTGCGTACGCTGATGCGCCTCGCCGCTCGTACTGATATCGCGCCGCAGGTAGAAGAGTTCCCGATGTCAAAAATCAACGATGCGCTGGAGCATGTGCGCGCCGGTAAAGCGAACTACCGCGTTGTGCTGAAAGCTGATTTCTGATGCAGAGATGAAAAGAGGTGGCTCAGCCACCTCTTTTTTTTACCCTTTGTTTGCTGAATCGTCCTGCTCGCCGAGAAAGAAGTACCAGAGCGGAATCGACATCAGTCCGGTAAATACCAGCGTGTAGAGCGTAATCATAAAGCCCTGCGTCAGATACATGGTCAGCGACCAGTGGCTGAACGGAATACCATACTGATCGATCACGCCACCGATAATCGCATTACTCATCACCGTACCGACAATCAGCGCCAGAATGAACAGGCCGCGCAGAAAATAGCGCATCTCTTTACGTTTGACCGTAAAGCGGGCGCGAATAATGCCCAGCGGCGACTGCTGTGCAGCGAGGATCTCCGCTTCAGTCATTGGCGTACGCTGCTGTCTGCGCCAGCGCAGATAATCGATGGCTAAAAACAGCAGCAGGCTGACACCCATGACCGGCAGCGCATACCCCAGCGCTACGGCCAGCAGCAGGGAGAGCAGGCGCGCCGTGAGCGGCAGCGCCAGCCAGCTTGCCGTTAGCGTCTCAAACGGGCTGGTAGCAGCCGAAGCGGGGCGGCGCAGCCACCACATGCGGTAGCCCAGCACAATCATGGTGCAGAGGCCGAGACCAAAGAGAGCCAGCAGCAGCTGATTGGGCAGACCAAACAGCACACCCATATGAGCATCCACGCCCCAGCGGGTCAGTTTTGCCACCAGCGGAAAGCGGGCAAATTCAGCGCGATCCACGATCGCGAAACTGTGCGGATCCACCGACACCGCATCCACCTGCGTGGGCCAGCGGCGATCGATTTCCGTGACGGTCCAGGCGCTGCCGCTGTTTTTCGGCTGGCGCAGCTCCACTTTCGCTGCATCAATCCCGTTCGCGCGCGCGGCATTCAGCGCCTGGTCCCAGTCAGCATCAGGCATATTGGCGGGCGCCGGTTTCATCATGGGCATGCCGGGTTTGCGCATCGCCGCCATATCGGTCACTGACATACTGTGATGATCGGCGTGCGGATCGGCGGGGGCGACCGGTGCATCCGGATCGAGTACCGTTCTGACCTGCGGCGTCAGCCAGTTCAGCTCACTGCGCATTTTATCGATGTTCGCGCCTGCCCACTGTGACCAGGTGAGGCCGGTCGCAGAGAAGAACAGCAGCCCGAGCAGCAGCAGCAGTCCCAGGGTGGCGTGCCAGTGGCGGCTGAAAGCCAACCCGCTGCGTGCCGGTTTAAGCCGGCGCTTCGGCCGGGTCGCCAGCCACAACACCACGCCACCCAGCGCGGCTACCCAGAGCCAGCTTGCCGCCAGCTCGCTGTAGTTGCGTCCGGCATCGCCCAGCAGCAGGCTGCTGTGCAGCAAATCGAGCGTGGTGCGCAGCGGCAGTATGCCGCTGGTTCCGTAGACCGGCATATCTCCCTTTATCTGCAGGGTATAGGGATCGATAAACAGCGCGCGCGAGGTCGAGGCGCCCAGCGCCGGATCGCTGAACTGCACGCGGGTGGTCTCCTCTGCACCCGGTGCCGGTCGCACCGCGTAAATATGCGCATCTGCGCCAGCCCTGGCACGTGCCGCGCCGATCTGAGCCGACAGCGGCTGCGGTTCACCAGCGGGCGTTACCGTCAGCGCATCGTGATAGACCAGCTGTTCGAGCTGAGGCGTGAGCACATAGAGCGTGCCGCTCAGCGCAGCAATAAAGATAAACGGCGCAACGAACAGGCCGATATAAAAATGCAGGCGGCGAAGCAGATTGAGCACCGCGCCGCGCGGTGCTGCAGAATTAACAGCAGACAAAAGCGTCTTCCTTCTGAAAGTAAACAACCGGGGCGACAGGCAGCACGCTGCGCCCGCGCCACGTTAAAGCGGATTCAGTTAAGAAGCGGGGAAGGCGGTCCGCGCGGACGGGGTATGGCCACCCGCCTGCGCACTACGGGTGCCGCGCGCCGCGGCAGCGGTGGCGCACGGGAGTGAAGCAGCATCAGCCAGATAAAGGGAATAAACACCCAAATCATCAGCGGCACATGCACCAGCAGATCGCAGTAGCCGCAGGCAAGTTCGCCGTCGTCCGCGTCATGATGCATCATGCCCGGCATGGCGTGCTCCATCATCTGATGATGATCCATCTCCATCATGGCCGGGGCAGGCTGCGAAACGCGCTGCTGCTCAATCAGGCTTTTCGACACCACCGGCGCAACAAACAGCAGCAGCACCGCCAGAATGGCGAGGCAGGCAGTAAGGCGCTGGCGAAGTGCAGGTAAAACCGTCATAGCAGATAGCAGGTCACGTCAGAGAAGAGGCGGAATTGTAACGCGATTGCCGCTGCCGCGTTAAACAAACGCCGCCGGAGAGGGAAATAATTCGCATTTTTTGAAAAAGCTCACCCCGGACGCCGTTTTTGTTAACCTTAATGCAACCTGATGAGAACAGTGCAGAAACAATAAAGCGGAGCGAAGATGAAAATAGTGATGCTGGATGGTGATACGCTGCCCGAACGGCCGGCGCAGCCAGAATGGTGCAGTGCATGGGTCTGGCGCGGACAGACCGCACCCGCGGAGATTGTGTCTGCCCTGCAGGGGGCGACGATAGCCATGACAAATAAAGTCCCGCTGCGCGCCGACACGCTGCGGCAGCTGCCTGAACTGCGCTATATCTGCGTCACGGCTACCGGCTATGACTGTATCGACCTTGACGCCTGCCGGGCGCAGGGCATTGTGGTCAGCAATGTACCCGGCTACTCCACCCGCAGCGTGGCGGAGGGGGTAATCGCTGCGCTGTTCGCGCTGCGGCGACATCTGATGGATTACGCCATCAGCAGCCGCGACGCGTGGCCCGCCTCGCCGCACTTTTGTATCCATCGCGAGCCGCTGCAGGATATTCAGGGTGCGGTACTGGGCGTGGTCGGCAAAGGCGATATTGGCAGCGCAGCGGGTGAGATGGCGCAGGCGCTGGGTATGACGGTGCTCTATGCTGAACGGCCGGGGGCGGCAGCCGTCCGCGCCGGCTATACCGCCTTTGATGAGGTGCTGGCGCGCAGCGACGTACTGACGCTGCACTGCCCGCTGACGCCGCAGACGCAGCAGATGATCAACCGGCAGACGCTGGCCGCGATGAAACCGGGAGCGTTACTGATCAACACCGCGCGCGGCGGACTGATTGAAGAGGAGGATCTGGCGGCCGCGCTGCGTCAGGGAACCCTCGGCGGCGCGGCGCTGGACGTGCTGAGCAGTGAGCCGCCACCCGCTACGCATCCGCTGCTGCAACCCGGCGTGCCCCGGCTGCTGCTGACGCCGCATATCGCCTGGGCAACCCGGCAGGGCGTGGCGAATCTGCTGCGCGGTATTGAAGCCAACCTGGAGGCGTTTGCGCAGGATAAACCGCGTAATCAGGTGAGCTAAGGGTCAGAATACCGAGCGGCCCAGGCGGTCGCTCAGCTTCTCCAGCAGCGCGGTGCCGGCCAGTGAATTGCCTGAGCGATCCAGCGCCGGAGACCAGACGGCAATGCTCATCTCCCCCGGGATCACCGCAATAATGCCGCCGCCCACGCCGGATTTGGCCGGCATGCCCACCCGCCAGGCAAATTCGCCGGCGCCATCATACATGCCGCTGGTCATCATCAGCGCATTCACCTGACGCGCCTGACGCGGCGAGATCACCGCCCGGCGATTATCCTGTGTGCGTCCCTGGTTGGCCAGATAGAGAAATGTACGCGCCAGTTCGTTGCAGCTCATGGCCAGCGAACAGTAGTGAAAATAGGTCTCCATCACCTTGCTGACATCGTTATTAAAATTGCCAAACGATTTCATCAGCCAGGCAATGGCAGCGTTCCGGGCAGAGTGCTCATACTCAGAGCGCGCGACGCCGCGGTCATACAGAATATCCTCCTGCTGCGCCAGGCCACGGACAAATTCCAGCATGCGCTGGCGCGGAGCCGTCAGGCGGCTCTCCAGCAAATCGCACATCACCAGCGCGCCGGCGTTAATAAAGGGGTTACGCGGTTTGCCCTGTTCCAGCTCCAGCTGGACCAGCGAATTAAACGCCTGTCCGGATGGCTCTTTACCCACGCGCTGCCAGATTTCAGCGTCTTCATACAGCGTCAGGGCCACCGTCAGCGACAGCACCTTAGAGATGGATTGCACTGAAAAGCGCGTAGCGGCATCACCCGCCTGATAGCACTCACCTGACGGGGTACAGATTGCGATCCCCAGCTGGTCAGGCTCCACGTCCGCCAGCGCCGGAATATAATCCGCCACCTTTCCCTGCTGCGTCAGCGGCCGGACCTCGCTGGTAATCTCTTCAAGCAATGCGTTACTGAGTTCTGACACATCCCGCTCCGATAGTAATGAATCTGGCCACAAGGGCGATGGCCAGGATGATGGTGATTTGCAGGCGCCGCGTCAATCCGCCAGCCGCAATTCTGTGACACATTCTGTCGCGCGCGGTGACAGCGCGGTTGCGGACTGTATATGAATTAACCGCAGCGTAAAATTCTGTTGCGAATGACCAGGTTACGGGCTGCCCGCTTTTGACTATGCTGGAACGGTGCAGGGCGCCGGGACGCTGCACATGGATTTCTGATTAGGAGAAACTGATGCCTGTTACACCTTCTGACGCTGAAGAGACTATGCGTCGCCCTGGCCGGTTTATGCGGCTGCAAACGCTGCTGCGCCGGGACACCACGCCGGTAAGGCTTTTGCTGCTGGCGGCGCTGGTCGGCACCCTGACCGGCCTGGTGGGTGTGGCATTTAACCGGGCGGTCAACCTGATGCTGCAGCTGCGTATCGATACGCTCAGTGCACAGCATAGCGGTTTCGTGACCGGAGCGATCTCTGCCTTTGCCGCCTCTGCCATCATGGGCGGCGTGGGCTATTTTCTGGTGCGCCGCTTTGCGCCTGAGGCGGGTGGCTCGGGCATTCCGGAAATTGAAGGTGCGCTGGAAGAGCTGCGCCCGGTACGCTGGTGGCGCGTATTGCCGGTAAAATTTTTTGGCGGCATGGGCGCACTCGGTTCCGGGATGGTGCTGGGTCGGGAAGGACCGACGGTGCAGCTGGGCGGGAATATCGGCGGCATGTGCAGCGATCTGTTTCGCCTGCGCAGCGCTGAATCGCGCCACACGCTGCTCGCAACCGGTGCGGCAGCCGGTCTTGCAGCGGCCTTCAACGCACCGCTGGCGGGGATTTTATTTATTATTGAAGAGATGCGTCCGCAGTTTCGCTACAGTCTGGTTTCAATCAAAGCGGTATTTGTTGGCGTCATCATGGCCAGCATCGTCTACCGGCTCTGCGAGGGCAATAGCGCTATCATCGATATCGGCCAGCTCAGAGATGCGCCCACTGATACATTATGGCTCTATCTGCTGCTGGGGGTGGTGTTTGGCGCTGTCGGCGTCGCGTTTAACCGGCTGATCTTCACCATGCAGGATCGCTTTCAGCGTCTGCATCGCGGGCGCACCACGGCGTGGGTGCTGTGGGGCAGCGTGCTGGCCGGACTTTGCGGTGTACTGAGTATGCTGCTGCCGCAGGCGGCCGGTGGCGGGATAACGCTGATCCCGGCATTCTCTGGCGGCGAATATAGCGCGCTGATGCTGTTTGGTCTTTTTATGCTGCGCACGCTGGTGACGCTCTGCTGCTTTGCCTCCGGCGCACCGGGCGGCATTTTTGCGCCCATGCTGACGCTGGGTACGCTGCTGGGCACCTGTTTTGGCCAGATCGCTATAGCCTGGTTTCCGGCGTGGCATCTGGAAGCGGGCACCTTTGCGGTTGCCGGTATGGGCGCGCTGTTTGCCGCGTCGGTCCGCGCGCCGCTGACGGGGATTGTGCTGGTGCTGGAGATGACCAGCAATTATCAGCTGATCCTGCCGATGATCATTACCTGTCTGGGCGCTACGCTGGCGGCACAGTTTTTTGGCGGCAAGCCGCTCTATTCATCACTGCTGGCGCGCACGCTGGCGAAAACCCCGCTGAAAGAACCGCTGTCGCGCGATGCCAGCTGACCCGGCTGTGGCAGAGATAAGCGTGACCCTCGCGCTTATTTCACCTATGCTGACTTGCGGCATCCCGTATCGCAGTCCACCTTTACTCTTTGACCTTTTAAAATGGACGCACCATGCTCTGGTTATGGAACACGCTTATTTTGCTGGCAACCGTTGCACTGATGGAAGCAGTGGCGGCGCTCTCGCACAAATATATTATGCACGGCTGGGGATGGGGCTGGCATCTCTCTCATCATGAACCGCATACCAGCAGGTTTGAACTCAACGACCTTTACGCCGTTGTGTTTGCCGTGCTCTCAGTCGGGCTGATTTACTATGGCGTGCAGGGCATGTGGCCACTGCAGTGGATCGGCGCCGGGATGACCACCTACGGCGCGCTCTATTTTATGGTGCATGACGGGCTGGTGCATCAGCGCTGGCCGTTTCGCTACATTCCGCGCAAAGGCTATCTGAAGCGTTTATATATGGCGCATCGGATGCATCATGCGGTGCGCGGGCGTGAAGGTTGCGTCTCGTTTGGTTTTCTCTACGCACCGCCGCTGCATAAGCTGCAGGCTACGCTACGTGAACGTCACGGTCGCAAACCTAACGCGGCCGCTGCCACAGATCGGCAGGACGCGGCTGCGGACGCGCCACGCGAGAAGTAAGCGCAATCCCCGCGCCTTTGAGCAGCAGCGCCAGCTTTTCCCCTTTGCTGGTGCGCTGCCGCGCATCCCAGGCCCGCATACCCGCATCCTGCACTTTTACCCCGATTTCGCGATACACCCCGTGGGCCGTCGCGATAGCCCACGCCGAGCGCAACGGCAGATCGGGCAGCCCGCTGCGGGCCGAATGGTAGTAAGGCTCCGCCGCTGCTACCAGGCGTGCAGCCAGCGGCGCTATCGCCGCACGATAGTGCGGATCGGCCAGCTGACTGGCACGTAACCCGGCTTCCGTCAGCCAGCTTTGCGGCAGATAGCAGCGCCCGTTTTGCGCATCTTCAACAATATCGCGTGCAATATTTGTCAGCTGAAACGCCAGGCCGAGATCGCAGGCGTGATCGAGTACGTTCTCATCGCGTACGCCCATTACGCGCGCCATCATCAGACCCACGACGCCCGCTACGTGATAGCAGTAACGCAGTGTGTCATCAAAGGTGATGTAGCGCTCTTCGCGCGCGTCCATAGCGAACCCCTCCAGATGATCAAACGCCAGCTGGGGCGGAAGTTCATGCGTCAGCGCCACTTCCTGAAACGCACGAAAGGCGAGTTCATCCATATGCGCGCCGCTGTATGCGCGGCGGGTCTCAATCTGCAGATGCTGCATGCGCGTTTGCGCGTCTGCCACCTGATGTTGCGTGCCACCTTCACCCAGCGTCTGGCCGTCAATCACATCATCACAGTGACGACACCAGGCATAGAGCATCAGCGTGCTGCGGCGCGTAGCCGGATCAAAAAGCTTTGCTGCGGTAGCGAAGCTTTTCGAGCCCGCCGCCATGGTCTGCGTGACCTGCTCAATCAGGGGAGGCTGATTCATCCGGCAAGATCCTCTACCATCAGCTGCGCGGTAGCTTTAGCTGAGCCGATGACACCCGGAACGCCAGCGCCGGGATGCGTGCCCGCACCAACCAGGTAGAGATTGCTGATATCGGCGTCGCGGTTATGCGGCCGGAACCAGGCGCTTTGGGTAAGGATCGGCTCCAGCGAAAACGCTGAGCCCTGATGTGCGTGCAGCGTGTCGCGGAAATCTTCCGGCGTAAACATACGCTGTGTCACTATCTGATCGCACAGGCCTGGCATGTAGTGCTCCTCAAGATAAGCAAAAATACGGTCGCGGAAGCGCGGCCCTTCCTGCTGCCAGTCGATTGCGGCAGTGCCAAGGTGCGGAACCGGCGCCAGCACATAAAAACTGCCGCAGCCTGCCGGTGCCAGCGACGGATCGGTGGTGCAGGGTGCATGCAGGTAGAGCGAGAAATCGTCCGCCAGCTGGTTGCTGTTAAATATTTCATTAATCAGCTCGCGGTAACGCGGGCCGAAGCAGACCGTATGGTGCGCCAGCTGAGCGTGCGGCTGGTTCAGGCCAAAATAGAGTACAAACAGCGAATTACTCATTCGCTTCCGCTTCAGCGTGGCGGCGCGCTTACGGGCGACCGCATGGTGCTGCAGCAGCCGGTCATAGGTATGTACGACATCAGCATTGGAGGCTACGGCACTGGCGTCAAAGCGACGTCCATCTTTTAGCTGCACGCCGCTGATGCGATTACCCTGCGTTTCCAGCTGGCTCACTTCGGCATTAAGCAGCAGCTCGCCGCCGAGGTCGCGAAACAGCCGCGCCATGCCATCGACCAGCGCGCCGGTACCGCCTCGCGGAAACCAGACGCCCCATTCGCGTTCCAGCGCATGAATCAAAGTGTAGATAGAGGATGTTGCAAACGGATTACCGCCCACCAGTAAAGAGTGGAACGAAAAGGCCTGGCGCAGATGATCGTCCTGAATAAATTTTGCCACCATATCGTATACGCTGCGCCACGCCTGCAGGCGGCCCAGCTGCGGGCCGGCGCGCAGCATATCGCGGAAATTCAGGAACGGCACCGTGCCGAGTTTGAGATACCCCTCTTTAAATACCGCCTGTGAATAGGCAAGAAACCGGCGATAGCCTTCAACATCCTGCGGATTAAACGCGGCGATCTGCTGCTCCAGCAGGGTCTGATTATTGTCATAATCAAGCACCTTGCCATCTTCCCAGCAGAGACGATAAAAGGGCGTGACCGGCATCAGCTCAACGTAGTCGCTGAGTTTTTTTCCGGCCAGCGTGAAAAGCGCTTCAATGGCGCTGGGATCGGTGATCACTGTCGGACCGGCATCAAAGGTAAAGCCCTCATCCTGCCATACGTAGGCGCGCCCGCCGGGTTTATCACGCTGCTCCAGTAGCGTGGTCGGAATACCCGCCGCCTGCAGACGAATAGCCAGAGCCAGGCCGCCAAAGCCCGCGCCAATCACATAAGTACGTTTCATTCTTTCTTCCCTGGTAGCGAAGGAGTCATCAACAGTGCGCGCAGCGCTTCTCCCACCGGCACCGGTGGTTTACCGCATAATATGCGTGCTTTATCCCTGAGAAAGAGCTCTCCGGCGTAAAAGCGACTGATAAGACCGGCATCAAGCCGGTAAAAACGTTGCATAACCTGCCAGCGTTTTTCCGGCCGTCCGGCAAGGAACAGCATACGATTGAGCAGGCGGAAAAAATGCTGCTCGCGCCACTGGCGGCGGGCAAACTGTTCAATACGCTGGCTGAGCATTTCTGCATTACAGGGCAGAGCAGCCGCGATCTCATCCGCCAGCGCAACGGCAGAGGGCAGCGAATAGCCCGTGGTCGCATGAAACAGTCCGGCGCGCAGCCCGCTGCAGGGCTGACCCTGCTGCTGCTGCCAGAAGCGTTCAATATCACCATCAAGCGTGATCGGCAGGGAACCCTGTTCTTCACGCAACAGGCGGCTTAGCTGCCAGCCCTGCTGCTCTGCATAGTGCATGATGTTTTGTCGTGCCTGTTCGCTATCGAGCGTGGCGTGATTGATATAGTGGGTATCTTCAATCAGCAGCCGTTCAGCGCTGAGCGGCAGGGTATAGACAAAGCGATAGCCGCTGTGCTGATCGACCGTGGCATCCATCAGTACCGGCTGCTGCAGGCCGTGCGGACGCGCCAGATGCCACTCCTGACCGACAAACGACTGATAACCAAGCCGCAGATGTGGCGTGGGCTGCAGGCCGCGTCCATCAATCACGGCGCGGGCGTGCAGCACGTCGCCGTTTTCCAGGGTTACGCTTTGCGGTGTTACGCTGCGCACGGGCGCTGCGGTGAGCAACCTGTCTCCCAGCGTTTCGCGCAGATGGCGGGCGAAGTCCTGTGAGGCGATGGAACAATACTCCCCGCGCAGATTACGCCGCAGCGCCGGAAAGCGGACCTGATAGCCTGGCCAGCGCGCGGATAGCAGCGGCTCCAGCCAGGTAAACTGTGCGTCACTGACATCGTCGCGGTGAAACGACCAGGTATGATTGCCTGCCGGCTGAGCGGCACTCTCCAGCAGCAGAATGTCAGGGGCCGGCTGCAGCTGCATCAGCCGCAGGGCGATCAGCCCGTTTGCCAGCCCGGCCCCCACCAGAATAAGGTCGGCATGCGTTTCTGACATCAGGTCGCCTCCGCCAGCACAATCTGTTGCCGGCACAGCGCCTGTTCAGCGATATCAGCCGCACGCTGACAGCCGCCGGCGCGCTGCAGCTGCGCCTGAATCGCGGACATGCGCAGACGGTAGTGAGAATCGGACAGCAGCATTTGCAAATGTGTCTCCAGCTGATGAGTGCGGCTGAAGCGTGAGGCGCGACGCCCCACGCCATGCCATTCGATACGCGATGCCACACCGGGCTGGTCAAACGCAATAGGCAGCGCCAGCATTGGAATGCCCTGCGCCAGCGCTTCCAGCGCGCTATTCAGTCCGGCGTGCGTAATAAACACCTGGGCATGCTGCAGGGCAGCGTGCTGGTCGAGAAAATCGGTTACCCAGGCCGCCCCGGCCAGCTCCAGCTTGCGTACCTGATGCGCGGTCAGCCCGCCGCAGTGGGCAACAACCAGTGATAATCCGAGATTGCAGCAGGCGCGCGCCAGGCGCAGAAACAGCCGAAAGCGGCGTCCCTGAAGCGTACCCAGCGAAGCGTAGACCACCGGCTGACGCAGCGCGGGCCACGGCGGCGGCAGATGAGTCGTGATACTCTGCTGACGCAGCGGCCCTACGGCGTGATAGCAGGCGGGAAGCTGATGGCGCGGAAAATCAAATGCCGGCACCAGCTGGCTGATTTGGGCCAGCGATGAGAGACAATCCTGCAGGCCTGAACGTGGCGATAAACCAAACGCGCGCGCATGGCAGGCGATAACGTGGCGATGACGACGCATGATGCGGTCATACATGCGGCTGCTGGCCGCAAAACGTTTCAGCGCCTTCTCATCCTGACCATAGCGAAACGACATCACCGCCAGCGGAATGCCCGCTTCGCGATTAACCGGCAGCGCGCAGGCAACGGAAATAAACGGCAGGCCCAGCGCCTCAGCCACCAGCCCGCCCGCTGCCTCCATCTGATCGGCAATCACGCCATCCACCTGCAGTTTTTTCAATACCGCCGGTAATTCACGACACAGCATATCGGTGGTTTCAGCCATATCATTGATTACACGAAACAGGGAAAGGCCGCCGGGCGCGGCCAGGCGTTGCAGAGCCGCCGCCAGAGAGCCGGCCGGATGAGTTTGTTCACCCACCGGGGTAAAGGCGATGCGCTCATCGGTCAGCAGCGTACGTGCGTCGGCCTGCTGGATAAAGGTAATATGATGCCCGCGGCTGATAAGGGTCTGTGCCAGTGACTGCAGCGCGTGAAAATGGCTATAGAGTGGCGGCGCAATAACGGCAAAATGCCCCATAGATGATCCGCGTTAGTTGAACATTGCCAGCTGCTGATTAAACAGGGCATGCATATATTGACGGGTTGCAACGCCGCGGTGACAGGCGCAGGCAAGATGTTCATCAGCGCTGCGCAGATGCTCACGCAAACGGCGCTCCGCACCGTCAGCACCCAGCATCTGAACCAGCGTCGATTTGCCCTGATCTTTATGAATATCTTTACCGGTATGTTTGCAGCCATCAGCAAGATCGTCCAGGAGCTGAAAAGCCTGGCCCAGATCCTGCGCAAAGTAGCTGAGTTTCTGACGCATTACCGGCGCAGCATCAGTCACAATCGCCGCCATCTGCAGCGCAGCGCGAAAAAGCACGCTGGTTTTCAGTTCGTTGGTTATGGCAATCGCTTCCGGGCTGCGGCTCTGTCCACCTTCATGCAGATCCTGAAACTGACCCTGAACCAGCCCCTGCAAACCTACCGCCGCAGAGAGTTCAGCAATGGCGTCTGTTTTGTGCTGGGAGGGCAAATCCGGCGCGAGCGCGATAACTTCATAAGCGCGGCTGAGCAGCGCGACTGCTGCCAGGATAGCCACGTTTTCGCCAAACTCGCGATGCACGGTGGGACGACCGCGTCGCATCAGCGCATCGTCCATGCAGGGAATATCATCCAGTATCAGCGAGGCCGCATGCACCATTTCAACCGCGCATGCGAGATCGAGAATGCCACGCTTTGTCAGGTCATAGCCCATGTCACGCGCCGCCAGTAACAGCAGCAGCGGACGTATGCGCTTACCGCTCGGCAGCGTGCCGGCACGCATAGCGGCCCGCACGCGATCGGAGGGCTGTCCGGCTGGCAGTAGCAGCTCAAGATTCTCCTGCAGAGCATGGCAAAGCTGGCGAAGATCGTTTTCCTGATTTGCTGCAATTTCGGCATGGGCGGTCATAGCGGCTATCCATGGTTAATAAACGTGGCGCTTTTTTTATTAACCGTAGACTGCGCAGGGGAAGAATGCCAGCGGTGATGACTCGTTAAGTCTCAGAAACCAATTATTTATATTAATTTACCGTTCCGGCTGGCTGGTATGGCATCAGGCCCGGCAGATCGGAATACATTGCTGTCAGCATCCTCAGAAACAGCAGCGCACAGAGCAGGGAAGAGAGGCAGGAGAGGTTATTTTTTGACCTGAAAAAACGAACTTGCCGATCGCGATCAAATTTCAGCCATCAGCATTGCAGGAAGATACCTGTAGTCAGGAAATAACCGGAGGCAGCAATGAGCAAATCACTAATGCGTTTATCGGATATGGCGCGCTACCTGGGCGTCTCTCCCGCCGTGCTGATTCGCGCTATCTGTAATCGCGGCACGCTGGAGAAGGTGCCGCTCCCCTCTGCAATTGATGAAGAGTTGCCGCTCTCCAGCCGGTGCTGGTCACCGCAGGAGGTCAGGCAGTTTCGCCATCAGCTACAGCGTCAGCGGCATCAGCACAAGTAAGCAGGCAGAGCCGATGTCTGTTCATCGGCTCTGCTGTATCAGGCGGCGACGCCTGCAGGATGAGAGGCCAGGTGACCCGCCCACAGGCTTGCAACCCATTTCACGCCTTTCGCGGTAAAGCGGGCCTGTGAGAACGCGTGCTGATTTTCACCCGTACCGGTGCGGAAAGAGAAATAGCCCGCCTGCACATGGTGTTTCTGTGGCGCCAGCGTATTTTTCTCCCGGTACATAATATTGCGTTCAAGCAGGAACTGCCGGAAGTCAGTCTCTTTGACCTTCAGCATTTTACAGAGCTGACGAAATCCAAGCGCTTCATTGACCTCAGTGAAACGGTCAAAAAACTCCGCTTTTGGTGCAGAGAGTGCCAGCTGCTGCTCTGCGCGCCGCCGCTGTTCAAATTGCTCCGCCCAGGCACGGGCTGCTTCGGCCGGATCCGTGAAGTCCGGCAGCTGAGCGATCTTTTCTTTCTCCTGCCAGCGATCGAGCAGATCGGCAGTAAAGCCGGGCGAAAGTCGGGCTACGGCGAGTAACGAGTCGCGTTTATTGAGCAGAAACTCCTGACGGCTCTCACCTTCATGCTCGTAAAGACTGACCGTAACAGGCTGGGAAAGGCGCTGTGCGGTTTCCAGGCTTTTAATCAGGCGCTTCACTTCGCCGTGCGTGATGCCAGTCAGTCTGGCAAGGTCACGGCTGCTCATCAGCAGAGACACGGTTTGAGCAGCAAGAATTTCCGTTGAGATCATCATTCGTATCACCTCTTAAAACGTCATTCAGTCATCAAGACTGCTGGATAAGTATACAACTTACTGTAGTTATATCCAGTGTTTTTTTTAACCAATTCGGTAGTTTTTCTGCTGCTGTGCGCCACGTTCCGACACCACTGCAACCCGGTTGCACCACGCGGGCAGAACTGCCGATGCGCTTGCCTAATCAGCAATTGATGCCAGGCTCAGGCAATTCGCCTTAAATAATGTCAGGCACCTGCTGCGCTTATTAATGAGGAGTTAAGAATGAAAGCGTTAACCTATCATGGCCCGCACAAAGTACGCGTTGAAACGGTTCCCGATCCGGTATTGCAGGAAGCGGATGATATTATTCTGCGTGTCACTGCAACCGCTATCTGCGGTTCTGATTTGCATTTATATCGCGGTAAGATCCCAAAAACTGAACATGGCGATATATTTGGTCATGAATTTATGGGTGAAGTGGTGGAAGCTGGCAGTGCCGTAACCAATGTGGCGATTGGCGACCGCGTGGTGGTGCCGTTTGTGGTCGCCTGCGGCGACTGCTTCTTCTGCCATCTGCATCAGTATGCCGCCTGTGAAACCACTAATCCGGGTCGCGGTGCGATACTCAATAAAAAAAATATCACGCCACCCGCCGCCCTGTTTGGGTTTAGTCATCTTTATGGCGGAATACCCGGTGGACAGGCAGAATATGTTCGCGTGCCGAAAGCGAATACCGGCCCGTTTAAAGTGCCGCTGGCGCTGCCGGATGACAAAGTGCTGTTTCTGTCCGATATCCTCCCGACCGCCTGGCAGGCGGTGCAGAATGCCGGGCTGGATAAAGGCTCAAGCGTCGCGATCTTTGGTGCCGGCCCGGTAGGTCTGCTTAGCGCCGCCTGTGCAAGGCTGATGGGTGCCGAAGATATCTTTATGATTGATCATAACGCCTATCGTCTGGAGTTTGCCCGTCAGCGCTATGGCGTTACGCCGATAAATTTTGACGAGATTGACGATCCCGCAGCCTGGATTATTGACCATACCAAAGGGAACCGCGGCGTGGATGCGGTGATTGATGCAGTGGGCTTTGAAGCCAAAGGCAGCCTGACCGAAACCGTCCTCAGCAATCTGAAACTTGAAGGCAGCAGCGGCAAAGCGCTGCGTCAGTGTATTGCGGCCGTGCGTCGTGGTGGGGTGGTCAGCGTGCCGGGCGTCTATGCCGGTTTTATCCATGGCTTCATGTTTGGCGATGCGTTCGATAAAGGGCTGACCTTCAAAATGGGACAAACGCACGTGCACGCCTATCTGCCACGGCTGCTGTCGCTGATTGAACAGGGATTATTAACGCCGGAAGAGATTGTTACGCATCATATGCCGCTGGATGCGGCGGCAGAGGGGTATGAGATCTTTGATAAACGCAAAGAGGATTGCCGCAAAATCATTCTGGTGCCGGGAATGAAATCGGCTACTGCTGAAGCCTGACGCTATGGAGGCTGCCGCGTGGCAGCCTGCATAACAGAAATTCAGCGTACGCTGCCTTCGTCACGGTCGCTGAGTTCAGAAAGCGACACTTCAACAAACGGCATGTTATCCAGCCTGTCGCCGTAATCTTCACTGACATCAGGCAGGCTGGTGAACTGACCATCAACAAACAGAAAACTCAGATGCCGTTCAACCTCTTCCAGCAGCTCATCCACCTCTTTTGCGGTTTCACCCTGAGCGTTTTTACCATCCAGTTTCCAGCGAAAATGATTACCCACGATTTCTGCGCTGCCAATATCAACTACTTTGGCATCGATATTTTCTAACAGCAGACGCTGGCGGGCAAAATAAAGCAGATAGGGCATCCGATCGCGATTAATTTCAGACATACATTACTCCTGAATAATATTTCAGTGCGGGAAATAGTTGCGTACAGCATATACCGACCAGTAAACCGCGTTCAGGCCCAGCCAGGCCCAGCAGCCCCAGTAAGCAACGGGTTCACGCCGGGTACGCAATTTAGGCAGAAATGCCAGCAAATAACCCGCCGCCGCAATAAGCGCAACGAAATAAAGAAATTTCATGCTCTCTCCTGATTATTTATCATGAAGTAAGCATAGTCAGATTAACGCATTTGTGGAGCGCAGCGCCTGATATCCGGCAATGAGTTTTTCCAGTGCCGCTGCGCTTGTTTCATCTGCCGGGACGTAAACCAGCAGGCGGTCGCCATTGCGTGAAGCGGACCACCAGTTATTCTGACGCAGCGTAAATTCCCCGGTTTCCGCCCGCCAGAAACGCTTGATCCGATTCTCCACTTTTCCCAGCTCGTAACGCTGCCAGGTCTGTGCAAATTCATCAGAACTGTTAATCAGCCGGGTGAGAAAGCTTTCCCAGTGCGGATCGCCAAGGTGTTCTCCCATCTGGCCGCGAAACATGGCCACCATCTGCGGCATGACTTCATCCCAGTCGCGTATCATGCCGCGCCAGCCGGGATGATTAAACGCCAGCCAGATACAGTTGCGATCCTCAGCCTCTACGCTTGCCAGATCTATACCCATCAGCGCACACCACGCAGCGTTATAGCCAATGATGTCAAAACGCGGTGTCTCAATAATGGCCGGCAGCTGGATAGCATCCAGCATCTGCTGATTATGCTCAGCGAGTTTGCAGCAGGCGGCAACCTGAAGGGCGGGCAGTTTATGACCGGCGAGCGAGAAAAGATGTTGCGTTTCAACGTCATTACACTGCAGTGCTGATGCGATCGCCGTCAGCGTTTTCAGCGACGCTTTAATATCGCGACCCTGTTCCAGCCAGGTGTACCAGGTGACGCCGACATCAGCCAGCTGGGCGACCTCTTCGCGGCGCAGGCCCGGCGTGCGCCGCTGGCGCATACGCGGCAGACCCAGCCTGACAGGATCGAGGTTTTCCCGTCGGGAACGCAAAAAGGCGCCCAGCAGTTTGCGATTCGTATGAACCTCTTTTTCAGCATATTTTACAGCGGGTTGAATCGACATCAGCGTCATTTCTCCGGCCAGACGGGTGGTTTTAATACCATGATAATCAAAAACTGGTACCCGGTTATTTTTCAGCAGATGCTATGCCGCAATGAACACGAAAACAAGGTGAAACTGATGCACACTCCGCAACTTCGTCAGGCGGGTCTGATGGTACTGCTGGCCGGACTCTTACTGCCTATGATCGACTTTTCAATCGTTAACGTGGCGCTGGATGCAATGGCGCATAGCCTGCAGGCAACGCCCACCCAGCTGGCGCTGATTGTTGCTGTCTATGGTATTACTTTTGCCGTTTGCCTCGCGATGGGAGGGCGGCTGGGGGATAACTATGGCCGGCGCCGGGTTTTTATCAGCGGCGTCGGGATCTTTGCCCTGGCTTCGCTGCTGTGCGGTATGGCAAGCGGGACCGGGATGCTGATGTTTGCCCGCGCGCTGCAGGGGGTGGGCGCGGCACTTATCGTGCCGCAGATCCTGGCAACGCTGCATATTACGCTGCAGGGCAGGGAGCATGCGCGGGCGATTGGTCTCTATGGCGGAATGGGCGGGCTGGCGTTTGTGATTGGTCAGGTGCTGGGCGGCTTTCTTATCAAAGCCGATCCGGGCGGATATGGCTGGCGCAGCGTGTTTCTGATTAACCTGCCGATCTGTCTGGGTGTACTGATGGCTGCGCGCCGCTTTATTCCGGAAACCCGTAATATAACCCGCGTACCGGTTGATATCAGCAGTGCGCTGCTGCTGGGCGGCGCCACAGGCGCGCTGATGCTGAGCCTGGCGCTGGGACCGGTGCTGAACTGGCGCTGGCCATGCGTGCTGTTACTGCTGCTGGCACCGCTGTTTTTGCTGCAGCTGCGGCGGGTCTCTGTGCGTGCTGAAGCGGCAGGCCGTTTACCACTGCTGCCCCCGTCACTGCTGCGTTTGCCCGGCGTGCGTTTCAGCCTTACGCTTGCCGTTATCTTTTTCTCCTGCTGGAGCGGGTTTATGTTTGTCATGGCTCTGACGCTGCAGTCCGGGCTTGGCTTCAGCGCCTTTGACTCCGGTAACGCTTTCATAGCGCTGGGGGTAGCCTATTTTATCGGTGCCATGCGGTCGACCGCACTGGTCACGCGCTTTGGTACGCGCACAATGCTGCTGGCTGGCTGTGCTATTCAGATCACCGGCCTGCTGGCTCTGATGGCAACCCTGCAGCTCCGGTGGCCGCAGGCGGGTATTCTTGCGCTGGCGCCAGCCACGGCACTCATTGGATTTGGTCAGTCTTTTATCGTCAGTACCTT
This sequence comes from Pantoea sp. UBA6567, assembly GCF_002434165.1. NCBI lineage: Bacteria > Pseudomonadati > Pseudomonadota > Gammaproteobacteria > Enterobacterales > Erwiniaceae > Pantoea > Pantoea sp. UBA6567. Next base: position 42,169 of record NZ_DJJN01000004.1, read on the forward strand.
CTACCGTATTGGCATGCGCGATATTCCGCATCATCAGGCGGGCGCCGGCAGCGCCATGTTGTCGACCGTGCAGCAGTCGGCGATGGGGCTGGGGCCGATGCTGCTGGGCGGCGTATTCAGCCATTTCAGCCAGACCGGATCCTGGCTGAGTGCTATCAGCGGTGCGCTGGGGACTGAACTGCTCTCCATGCTGGTACTGGTGGCGATCGCCTTAATGCAGCATGACAACGTGGCAACCACACCCGCAGAAGGATAACGTTCACGGTAACGGCGGCGCTTCCGGCAGACGCTGGCCACTCTGCGCATCGAACAGGTGGATTTTTTCCATGCGCAGCGCAATCGTCAGCGGATCGCCGCTGCCGGCTGCGTGACGGCCAGGTACCTGCATATGCAGCGTATGCCCGTGCCACGTCAGATGCAGCAGCGTGGATTCTCCGGTGATCTCCGTAACGGCGACCTGCGCCAGACTGCCCTGCATCGCCGGTATCAAATCGTGGGGGCGGATGCCAATCATCAGCGCAGCCCCTTCCTGTGCCGCGTGCTGCCAGCGCGGAGGAAGCGGCTGCCAGAGATCTTCACATTCAATGCCCGGCACGCCATCACGCGTTACCAGGTGCGCCGGCAGCAGATTCATCGGAGGCGAGCCGATAAAGCGGGCGACAAACAGATCCGCAGGACGATCGTAAATGCTGAGCGGGGCGCCCTGCTGAACGATTTGACCTTCGCGCATTACTACAATCTGATCGGCCAGCGTCATCGCCTCAACCTGATCGTGCGTGACATAAATCATGGTGGTTTTAAAACGCTGGTGCAGTGCTTTGATTTCAGCCCGCAGCTCCATGCGCAGCTGAGCATCAAGATTAGAGAGCGGTTCATCAAACAGGAAAACCTGAGGATTTCGCACCATCGCCCGGCCCATCGCCACGCGCTGACGCTGGCCGCCGGAGAGGGCGCGCGGGTAGCGCTGCAGCAATTTATCGATACCCAGAATAGCGGCAACGCGCGCAATCTTACTCTGCTGCTCCGCGCGGCCCACCTTTTTAACCTGCATATGAAAGGCGAGGTTTTCAGCCACGGTAAGGTGCGGATAGAGCGCGTAGCTCTGGAACACCATCGCCATGTCGCGGTCGGCCGGATCGCGATCGCCAATCGGTATATCGTTCATCAGAATGGTTCCCTCTGACAAACTATCCAGCCCGGCCAGCAGCCTCAGCAGCGTGGACTTACCGCAGCCGGACGGGCCAACCAGTACGGTAAAACTGCCATCGGGAATGCTGAGACTGAGCGGATGCAATACCGTCTGTTTGCCGTAGCGTCTGGCGACGCTGACGAGCTCAATACTGGCCATAAATTACCTCTCCTCTGCAGAAAATGGCAGCTGTTGCCAGCCGGGATAGCGGCGTGGCTGCGTGCTGATCGCCTGTGATGCCACGGCAATGCCCCACTGCAGCGCGCGGCTCAGCGGCTGCTGATGTAACAGCGCGGTGAGAAAGCCGGCGTTGAAACTGTCACCGGCTCCTATGGTATCCACGACGGTGACGGGAGTGGCAGGCTGTTCCAGCCAATGCGCACCCTGCCAGCAGGCGGCACCTGCACTACCGCGCTTCACCACGCAGCCGCCACGTCCGCTCAGGGCTCCCGCCAGCTGCCGTGCGCTCTCCGGCAGCGTTGCCGCCGCGCCGAGGCCCAGCGTCTCTGCTTCATTCAGTAACAGCCAGTCGCAGTACGGCAGCCACTGTGCAACCTGCTGCCGCACCGCCGTATTCCAGCCCTGCGGAGGCCAGCCGGTGTCAACGGCGGTTATAAAGCCGCGCCGCTGCAGTTCTTCCAGCAGTGCGGCATAGTGCGAACTGAGTGCCAGGCAGAGAAAGGTGCCGCACAGCAGAACAATATCTCCCGGTGCAGCACGCAGCGGAATTTGATCCAGTACGTCATCCGCGCTGAGTTGCGCCACGTGACCAAAATTGCTCAGAAACGAGCGCTCGTGATCGCTGTGCGTAATGCCAACGGTGACAGACGTTTCGCAGGCGTAGCGTCTCCAGTGCGCCGCACTGTTTGGGAAGTAGCCCGCCAGCCAGGCGCTGAGGCCATCATTCCCCTGATTAGCGACAGCGCGATGGCGAACCTGCATCGCTTCCAGTGCCAGCGCACAGTTACCCGCCGAGCCGCCCGGACGCAGTTCACTCTGAGGGAGCATGACTTCAGTGCCGCGCTGTGGCCAGCTATCCAGCGTACCCATGATCAAATCGGCGTTAACGTTGCCAGCGACGTAGAGCGTTGCGTTACAGTCAATTGTCATCCTTTACTCCCGCCGCTGGCCAGACCGCTCACCAGCGTTTTCTGCAGCCAGACAGCAATTAACAGAGGGGGAACCGAAGCCAGAATGCCAACCGCAGCAATCAGGCCGTCATCGGTTGCGCGTCCGGCAGTAAAGCCGGCAATGGTCACCGGCAGCGTTTGCGCCGTAATATTGCTGGTGAACAGCAGGGCATAGAAAAATTCATCCCACGCCAGCAGCCAGCCAAACAGCGCTGCGGCGCCCAGAACCGGTTTTGCCAGCGGCAGCGTGATGCGCAGCAGCACCTGCCACACCCGCAGGCCGTCAAGCCGCGCAGCCTGTTCAATATCACGCGGCAGAGTGTCAAACTGGTTTTTGAGCATCCAGGTCAGAAACGGCAGGATCAGCGAACAGTAAACGATAATCAGACCCGGGCGGGTGTTCAGCAGATCCAGCTGCTGCAGCAGAAAGTAGAGCGGCAGTACAAAGGCCACCGGCGGCACCATATAGATGGCCAGTGACGCAAACAGCCAGCCGTCGCGTCCGGGATAGCGCGAAAAGCTGAAAGCGGCCGGGATCGCCAGCAGCAGACAGACCAGCGTTCCTCCCGTCGCCACCAGCAGACTATTACCCAGCGCATGCAGAAACAGGGTTCCCGGTTCACCCGGCGCCAGCGACAAAAGCCGGCCGTAGCGGCTGAAATCCCACTGGCGCGGTATCCACTCCAGCGGCACGCGCGTCAGGTCGCTGGTGGCGCTGACGCTCATCAGAAACAGCCAGCCCATCGGGGCCAGAACCGACAGCGCCACGGCGGCTGCCGCCACATATTTAGCCACAGATATCATCTTACGCTTCATGGGCACTCCCCCGGCGACGCTGCCGCCACAGCAGCAGCATATAGAGCGCAATCAGTACGGCACACAGCAGCGTCATCAGGATGGCATAGGCCGCTCCGCTGCCGGCGCGCAGATAGCTGAACGACTCCTGATAGACGTAGAAACTGAGCGTTTTGGTGCTATCCACCGGACCGCCCCGGGTCATGACATAGATGATGTCGAATATTTTGAACGCATCGATAGTGCGCAGCACCAGCGCCACGCTGAGCGCCCCGACGATAGCCGGAAAGGTAATGGCGCGAAACCGTCGCCAGGCTGAGGCTCCGTCCAGGCGCGCCGCCTCAAAAAGATCGTCCGGAATCGACTGCAGCGCGGCCAGCACCAGCAGCGTGACCAGCGGATAGTTCTTCCATACATCAGCAAACATCACGGCGTTAAGCGCTGAGTCGGGTGAACCCAGCCAGCTGCGATAGCCATCCAGGATACCGAGCTGTGTCAGCAGCGCGTTGACGCTGCCGTAGTCCGGATTGAAATTAAGCCGCCACATCATCGCGTTAACGATTGTCGGCAGCGCCCACGGCAGGATCACCAGCACGCGCAGCACGTTGCGGCCGGTAAACCGCTGATTAAGCAGCAGCGCCACCAGCACGCCAATGACGCCCTCGAAAGCAACCGACACCAGCGTAAAATAGAGCGTGCGCCACAGCGAAAGCCGGAAGTCGGGATCGCTTAAGGCGTACAGGTAGTTCTCCACGCCGATCCAGCCGGGCGCATCGCCGCTGCCTATCAGGGCTGCGTCGGTAAAACTCAGCCAGATGGTCCGCATCAGCGGCCAGGCGGTAAGCAGCAGCATGACCAGCAGCATGGGGGCCAGTAGCACCCATGCCTGCCGTCGCTCACGTTGACGCAAACTCAGCATGCCCGCTCCTTAGCGCAGCCGCGCGGCACTTTTATCGACCGCCTGCATGGCGGCTTCCGGGGTCGCGCCGCCGGTCAGCACCTGCTGCAGCTGCTGCTGCAGCGTGCTGGAGAGACGCGAATAGTCTGCGGTTTCAGGACGTGACAGCATTACGCTCAGCGACGTGTCCGCTGCCTTAATCAGGCTCTCCTGATCTTTCATCACCGCCGCATCCTGATAAGAGCTTTTCCAGATAGGCAGGCTCAGACGGGCATAGTTGTTCTGCACCGGCTGAGAGGTCATGTACCGGATATACTGCCACGCCTGATCGGCATGGGTGCTGCCGCTGGCGATACCGAGCCCCATTGAGCCGTTGACCGCGCCCGCTTTGCCTGGCGCATCGCCGGGTGCAGGCATAATGCCAACCTGACCTGCAACTTTGCTCTGTTTTGCATCGTTGGCCATGTTGTACATATAGGTCCAGTTCAGCGCGAACGCGGCGTCGCCATTGGAGAACGCTTTGCGCACATCTTCTTCCAGATACTCACGTGAGGCGGGGTTAGTCAGTCCGTCATCAAGCGAGCTTTTCATCAGTTTTACCGCCTGCAGTGAAGCGGGGCTGGAGAAGCTAAGCTTGCCGTTCTGATAGAACTGCCCGCCAAAGCCGGAGACCAGCGTGGTGTAGTCGCATACCAGCGCTTCCGCCTGAGACCAGCTCCACACCAGCGGATAATTCACGATCTTTTTCTCTTTAATAATGCGCGCGTCATCCATTACCTGCTGCCAGGTTTGCGGCAGGTCGCGGATACCCGCTTTCTCCAGCATCGCTTTGTTGTAATACAGATATTTGGTGTCCAGAATCCACGGCATACCGAGCGTTTTACCGTTGAACACCACGGTTTTAAGCGCGCCGGGGAAAATCTGCGCCTTATCTTCGGCACTGATACGGCTGCTGACATCCTGCAGCAGGTTAAATTTTGTGAATTCCGCCGGCCAGATCGCATCAAACAGCACCACGTCGTAGCCATTTCCGCCCGCACCCCGTGCCGCGACAATCTTGTCGTGCAGCGCTTCATACGGCACAAACTCAAGGTTGACCTTTACGTCCGGATTCGCTTTTTCAAACGCCTGCGTCATGGCGCGAATATCGCTCTCACTATAGGCTGCCTGAGTCATAAACAGCGCATTGAGTGAGGTGGCCGCCGTCGCGCTGGCAGCGCTGGCGAGCAGAAACAGTGCCAAACAACCGTGAACCGATTTTTTCATGATATGTCCGCCTGAAAGCTGTGAGAGATTAATTAAATCAATTTGATTGATTTAATAACGTGCGCAAAAGTGTGCGTCAGTTGCCATGCCACAGAAAGGTAAGCAAGCGATGTGCCAGAAACGATCTGCTGCGGGTCCTGCTTCTACTTTGCACGTTTTCCCGCCGCTGTCAGGTAAACAGGTTGTAAAATGTGCCAGCGATCATAGATATTGTTGCGGTGGCAGAGCGGCCAGGCGCGAAAAGGAAATAGCACGATGAGAACATCAGGGACTAACCTTGAACACGCGCGGGCGCATAACCGGCGCGTGATCATTGAGGCCATTCGCCTGCACGGTGAACTGACACGGGCTGAGCTGGCGCGGCTCACGGCCCTGACCGCGCAAACGGTATCCAATATTGTCGCTGAACTTGAACAGGCGGAACTGCTGATAAGCCACGGACCGCGACGTCAGGGACGCGGACAGCCCGCTATTCCCGTCACGCTGAATCCGGCCAGTGCGTTTTCAATCGGTATTCATCTTGATCACCGGACGCTGCTGATGGTGCTGGTGGATTTAACCGGCGAAATCCATTTTCGCCGTCTCATTATGGTGCAAAAACCGGAGCCTGCTGCCACCCTGGCGCGCATCGCCTCGGTACTGGATGAGATTAAGACGCAGCTGGGTGCGCGCTGGCGCAAAGTGCTGGGTATCGGCGTTGTGATGCCAGGGCCCTTTGGCGTTGAGGGACTCTCTTCACTGGGGCCGACCACGCTGCACGGCTGGGAAGATGTCGATATTGCAGGAGAGCTGGCGGCACTCAGTCAGCTGCCGGTGACGCTGGAAAATGATGCCACGGTAGCGGCAATTGGCGAACGCTTTCACGGCGTGGCGCGCCATCTTAATTCGTTTATCTATCTCTACATCGGTACCGGGCTGGGTGCAGGTATCATTGTTGATGGTCACGTCTGCAGCGGTGATGCACATAACGCCGGTGAAGTTGGCCATATGGTGGTGGATCCCGGCGGGCGCGACTGCTACTGCGGCAATCAGGGGTGCCTGGAACGCTATGTCTCGCTGCAGGCAGCCTATGAATTCTGCGGGCTTGATCCCATGACCGCGCTGCCGGACGATTTGCTGGCGGTGCCGGCAGAGCTGTTTGACGCGTGGATCGCCACTGCGCTGACGCCGCTGCGCCAGGCCATCAATATGCTGGAGTGCATCTTTGACGCGGAGAGCGTGATTATTGGCGGTATGATCCCCGCTGCCCTGCTGGAGAAAATCGTTGCGCGCCTGCCGCCGCTTTACCAGTCTGTGCGCGGGCGCTACCTGACCGCCACGCGCATACGGACCGGAATGAGCGGCAGTGATACCGCCGCGCTGGGTGCGGCAGCGCTGCCGCTGTTTGATGAGTTTAATCCGCAGTTTCAGGTATTAATGAAATGAGCATGATGATGCGCCAGGCTGGCGCCGGTAATCCTGCGCGGCGTCTGCATACCTTTTAGCCGTTTATTGCGCCGATGCGAAAAAACCTGTGCGGCCCGTTTCCTGCCGGCGTTATTTTATTTACATTGCCAGCAACTTTTTGCTGACCCAGCGGACTCTGCAATGACTATTCCTGCCTTACCGGTAATCTGCCTCGATCTTGGCGGTTCATTTATTAAACTTGGCGTGATGACGCAGGCTGAGCAGATCCAGCTGCTCGATCAGCAGCCGATGCCCGCCCGCTCCTGGGAAGCGTTTTGCGCTACCGTCAGCGATACGATCGCCAGACATCAGGCACATTTCAGCGCGCACTCCCCGGTCGCGGTTTCCACCGCCGGAATTGTAGCGCCACTGAGCGGCGAGATGTTTGCCAGTAACATACCTGCCTTTCACGGACGTCATATGGCGCAGGAGCTTGGCGCATACCTGCAGCGTCCGGTCACGGTCCATAACGATGCCGACTGTTTTGCCGTTGCGGAGGCGCTGGCCGGGGCTGGACAGGGGCATAAAGTGGTGCTGGGCGCTATCCTCGGTTCAGGCGTGGGCGGCGGACTGGTTGCAGATGGCCGGCTGATCACCGGTCAGAATGGCTTAACCGGTGAGTGGGGACATGGCCCGATCACGCTACGCGAAGTTGATATCGCAGGCAAAACGGTTGCCATACCGCGTCAGCCGTGCCCGTGCGGTCAGAGCGGCTGTCTTGATACTTATGGCGGAGCGCGCGGTCTGGAAACCCTGCACCGCGTGCTGCATGATGAAACGCTCAGCAGCAAAGCGATCGTTTCACGCTGGCAGGCAGACGAAAACCAGGCGCAGCAGACGCTGGAGGCGTGGCTCCAGCTGGTGAGTGAGCCGCTGGCCTACACCGTTAACATCACCGGAGCGAGCTGCGTCGCCGTCGGCGGCGGGCTGGCCTCCGTTGTTCCGCTGATAGCTGCCCTTAACGAGGCGGTGCAGCAGCGGGTGCTGCGCCGTACGCCGCAGCCGCTGGTGATCCCCGGCCGCCATGCTCATCAGGGTGGCATGCTGGGTGCAGCGCTGCTGGCGCTGGCTCACTGAGCCGCCAGTTTTTGCTGTAAAAACGCAATAAACTGCCGGTGGATCTCGCTGCGCTGGCGATGCTGCGGGTAGAGCGCATTAAGGTGCAGCGAGGCGGGCTGCCACGCATCCAGCACGCGTATTAATTCACCGCTGGCCAGCGCCGGCGCCACGATAAATTCCGGCAGCAGGATCAGCCCCAGCCCGGCAATCGCCGCATCGCGCAGCATTTCACCATTATTACTGACCATCGGCCCCTGAACTGCCACGACGCTGCGCTGCCCGTCCCTGAACAGCTCCCAGCCCTGCTGACTTTCCCGGCCGTAGCGCAGGCAGCGGTGCAGCGACAGTTCCGCAGGCGTCTCCGGCGCTCCGGCGCCCTGAAGATAGGCAGGGCTGCCGCAGATCAGCCGCCGGAATTCGCCCAGCCTGCGTGCGATCAGGCTGGAGTCGGGCAGGGTGCCGATGCGAATAGCCATATCAAATCCTTCTCCCACCATATCGACATGGCGATCGGCCAGCTCAACCTGAAACTGCAGGCCGGGATGCAGCGTGAGGAATTCAGCAATGTAGGGGGAGAGATGCGTAATGCCAAACGACATCGGCACGCTCAGACGGAAGTTACCCTGCAGAGCCTGATGACGACCGGATACTGCCAGTTCCGCTTCCTGTACATCATCCAGTATGCGCTGTGCGTGATGCGCAAACAGCAGACCATTTTCTGTCACCGAAAGCTTGCGGGTATTCCGGTTGAGCAGGCGGGTGCCCAGCGCCGCTTCCAGCGCCGCCATGCGGCGGCTGACATACTGCTTTGAAAGCATCAGCTGTTCAGCGGCTGCACTGAAGTTGCCCGCATGGATAACAGCAACGTAAATACGAAGATCGTCTATCTGCATAGTGTCCACTAATTCGTGACAGTGATTGTCATGTCAGCACATTGTTGAGCAAATCAGTTTACGTATACTGAATCACATCAGGAAGCAAAATCGTTTCCCTTACTTATTCAGGAGCAGATCATGATTGAACAACGCCTTTCAAATCAGCGCGGCACCGGCGATCACGGCTGGCTGTATTCACGCCACACCTTTTCCTTTGCAGGCTACCGCGATCCACAGCAGGTGGGCTTCTCTGATCTGCTGGTGATTAACGACGACCAGGTTGCACCCGGTCGCGGCTTTGGTGCCCATCCGCACAATAATATGGAGATCATCTCCTATGTGCTGGAAGGTGCTCTGGAGCACAAAGACTCAATGGGTACCGGTTCTGTTATCGTGCCGGGTGATGTGCAGCTGATGAGCGCTGGCAGCGGCGTGACGCACAGCGAGTTTAATCACTCGAAAAGCGACAACGTGCATTTTCTGCAGATCTGGATTGTGCCGGCAGAGCGCAATACCGCGCCAGGCTATCAGCAGGTTTCCGTGGCGGAACAGGATAAGCGCGGCAAACTGCGCCTGATTGTCTCGCCGCAGGGCGAGTCCGGTTCGCTGCAGGTGCGACAGGATATGCGTATTTATGCCGGCCTGTTCAACGATAATGAGCAGCAGACGCTGACGCTGGCAGCCGATCGCTACGCCTATATTCATGTTGCGCGCGGCAGTATTGAGGTTAACGGCGTGCGCTTCAGCGCGGGCGACGGCGCGCGGGTGCGTAATGAAACGGCGCTGACTTTTGCGAATGGTAATGATGCCGAGGTGCTGGTGTTTGATCTGCGTCCGCTTGAAGTGAATCATCCTCAGCGTTAATAGCCAAAAAGGGTAGCGTGCTGCGGCATGCTACCCTTTATTCATGACTGTTCTCCATTATTTCTTCACCATTGGCGGTTTTATCAGCGTTTAATTCGGAACCCGGACAGGGCCAGGCTAAAATAAGAATTTTTACCTTTCTTAAATTTCTGCAGCACATTAAATTCGCATCCTGAGACCCATGCCGCCTGCCGGCAAAGGGCGATCAAATAACTAACAACACTAACCTGATTGCATTCCATTATTAAATGGTAATGAGGATTTTGATGACTTTAAAACGCAGCTTAAATATTGCCGCCGTGCTGATGCTGGCTCTTTCTGTTACCGCATGCAGCGGCATGTCTCACCGTGGTAAAAATACCGCGATCGGCGCTGGCGTAGGTGCACTGGGCGGCGCCGTACTGACCGGCGGCAGTACGTTCGGTACGCTGGGCGGGGCGGCAATCGGCGGGCTGATTGGTCATGAAGCGAGCCGCTAAACACTAAAGGTAACAGGACGCGCGTGATTCCATGATGGCACGTCCTGTTAATAAATACGCTTATTTCCGTATCACTCTTCGCTACTACATAATAAAACGGAATTAATACATCAGCCTTAATCAATATTAAGCTGATGAATAGCCAGCACGGCCCGTGCGGCTTCTTTTCCTTTCTTAATAAAATGTTCGGTATAAAATGATTCCAGTTCATTGACCGGCTGAAAGTTATGTGGCGTCAGTGAAACAGAAAACACCGGTACGTTGGTACTGAGCTGCACGCTCATCAGGCCGTCAACCACTGCCTGCGCAACAAAATCGTGACGGTAAATCCCGCCATCCACGACCAGCGCGGCGCAGACGATGGCATCAAAACGACCGGTCTCAGCCAGACGTTTGGCCAGCAGCGGCATCTCAAAAGCACCGGGCACATCATAGGTTTTCAGCACGCTGTCTGCGCCCTGCTCATTGAATTCACTGACAAATCCTGCCAGCGCATTGTTCACAATATCTTTATGCCAGCCAGCCTTGATAAAGGCGATTCTAATCTGTTCCATAAGTCTTCCGTCATTTGCCAAAGTAGAGTAGGCGGATAATTATCCGTAAAATCTCATCATTTTCATTAACATGAGTGTGTATAACATAGGCTGAGAGCGCGATCCACTCCGTTGCGATGCAGGTTTTTCATGTCATCTTCGGGCCGAAATCACGCTAGCGAATCTTGTGAAAAGTTGGCGCTGAAACTTTCCATTTGAGCCCGGTCTTCTCGCGTGCGCGGGTAAAGGCAACCATGATCTGATTTAAGCTCAACGCCGGGACCACGCGACCTGAGTCGTTGCTGAGCTCTCAAAGCTGATCAAGAACATCCAGGACTGAACGTTTTGCACCCATTAGCATGTTGGCCATATCAATGACGATTTTCATCCCTGTTTAACTTTGTTCGATGCAAATTTTCCGATCCCGAATATTCGTCCATTTCATAGAATAAACATCGGTTATCAAATAATAGTATTAATATCAGTTGCTTATATAAAATATGGCCACTTGACCACTTTTATCAGGTAGGTGATAATATGACCTCATGACCGCAATTAATGAGGTTAATATGAAAGTCCTGAATGTAGCCGAATCGAAAGCTCGTTACTCTCAGATTTTGAGTTCAGCGAGTAGCGGTGAAAGTTTCATCATTGCTAACCACGGTGATCCGATAGCCATGATAGTTCCTTATAAATCAGCGCCTCTGTTAAACCGTGTTGGCTTTTTAGATCATAAAAAGTATGCCATTCCTGATAATTTCAACGATTTCATGTCAGATGAAATCCAGTCGATGTTTGAAGGTGGCAATGACTAGTCCTGTAAGAACGCGGAACATCTTTAATCGCTATCTTCTTGATACTCACTATCTTATCTGGGCTTGCGCAGACTCTAAGCGTCTTCCGCAAGCCTGTTTCGATCTGATTGTTGATCCCTTAAACGAGCTATATTTTTCCGCCGCATCTATTCATGAAATCGCCATAAAATTCGCGTTAGGTAAACCTCATTTTACGGTTGATCCAGAGGAGATTTTGCGCGGCTTGCTCGCAAACGGTTATAACGAACTTCCCATTTCATCACATCACACCGTAAGTCTTAAACGTTTGCCTCGTGATATGCACGGCGATCCGTTTGACCGGCTGATCGTTGCTCAGGCGAACATGGAGGCGCTGACCTTAATCACAGATGATGAAAAAATTATTCGATATTGTTCAGATTACATTCCGATGAAAACGTTCTGATAAAAACACACCCGTCCCGAGCGGGTTTTTATGGGCTAAATTCATGCATGAAACAATGACCGGGATCGAGCTGGGCGGCGTGCCCGATCGCACCTTCGGCAAAGTTTATTACCGCAGCATTACCGACCCACAGGAAGCAGCCAAAGCCCTCGCCGCGACGAATTAAGGCTTTGAGTCTTTCATGATCCCAGACGTAAACGTGGCATTACATTCGCTGTTTTCCGTAGAAAATATATTAATTTAATGTGATCTGATTTCTGGTCTCAGACGCCGATAAGCCAGAAAACCGCGTTCAAAACGGCTTCTAAGTTATTGTTTATAAGTAAGGAGAAGCCGTAAATAATCGTTTTTTGCAGCGCAAAATGTAAGCTCCTGAAGAGAGCCTTAAAAGGCTCTCCTTGACGGCGTGATGCGGCTTGAATAAAACTAAAGATGTCGGGGGAGTCTCGCCACAGAGACTGAGAGGCTGATAGCGCAACCGCGCGGTTCAGCGACCCTTTGAACCTGACCCAGTTGATACTGGCGTAGGAAGACTGAGGGCGCCAGACCGGTGCCGTCCGGGATGCTGCAGCAAACGGCTGCACCTCCTTATCTCCCTTCCTGTATCCGCGGGTCTCAGTCAACACTGAGAGGCCGATGTGACCCTTCTTTTTTATCCGGAACACGGACAATGAGCCGCTGGAGCGTGTTAGGCGCAGGCGTCAGCGGGCTATGCGTGGCCACCCTGCTGGTGGAGCGCGGTGAATCTGTTGAAGTGATCGATGACGCGCAGCGTCTGCCCGCATCCTGGTATGCCGGTGGCATGCTGGCGCCCTGGTGTGAAGCAGAAAGCGCGCCCGCCGAGGTTATTTCACTGGGTCAGCATGCCGCTCGCTGGTGGCAGCAGCGCGTAAGCTGCGTTGAGCATCAGGGTACGCTGGTGCTGGCTCCGCCACGCGACAGTCAGGAACTGAACCGTTTTGCGCGCCTGACTCACGCGCATCAGTGGGTCAATCCGGCAGAGGTAGAGCCGGCGCTGGAGGATCGCTTCGCACGGGGGCTGCTGTTTGCGGGCGAAGCACATCTCGATCCCCGGCTGGCGCTCACTGAGCTGCGCCAGAAGCTTGAGGCGCACGGTGTAACGTTCCATCACTCCGCGCCTTCCGGCCAGATCATCGATTGTCGTGGCATTCATGCCCGCGACGCGCTGCCCTCGTTGCGGGCCGTGCGCGGTGAAATGATTATCTTACAGAGTCGGGATCTGCACTTTTCACGACCGCTTCGTCTGCTGCATCCGCGTTTTCCCTGCTATCTGGTTCCGCGGCGTAACGGCTGCTTTATGCTGGGTGCCACCATGGTCGAGAGCGATGATGACAGCGCCATCAGCGCGCGCGCCATGATGGAGTTGCTGAGCGCCGCCTGGGCGATACATCCGGCGCTGGCTGAAGCGCGCATTATCGAGAGCGCCAGCGGCCTGCGGCCCGCCTGGCCGGATAACCTGCCCGAAATTCGTTATGAAAACGGTATTTATTATCTTAACGGCATGTATCGCCACGGCTTTCTGCTGGCGCCGATGCTGGCAGAGCAGCTGATGCAAAAACTGATTCAGGAGACCCCTTATGCAAATCCAGCTTAACGGACAGATCGTTGAAACCCAGGCGCAGACAGTCAGCGAACTGCTGCAGGAGCAGCAAATCGATGCCAGCTGCGTGGCGACAGCGCTGAATGGCAACTTCGTGCCCAGAAGCGCTTACTCCCGTCAGCCGCTTGCGGCAGGCTGCCAGCTGGAAGTCCTGTCACCGATGCAGGGAGGGTAACGCATGTTTTACGACTTTACGGGCACATCGCGCTTTCTGCTGGGTACAGCAGGGTATCCGTCACCGGCCATTCTGCAGCAGGCGATAGCGGCGGCGGGCAGTGAAATTATTACCGTAAGCCTGCGGCGGGAGGGCAGTGCGGGTGCCGCGTTTCGCGACCTGCTGGCCAGCCTTAACGTTCGCGTACTGCCCAATACCGCAGGTTGCCACACGGTGAAAGAGGCGGTAACCACGGCGCATATGGCGCGCGAGCTGTTCAATACGGCCTGGATCAAACTTGAGGTGATTGGGCATGCCGATACGCTGCAGCCCGATCCGTTTGCGCTGGTGGAAGCCGCACGCATCCTGTGTGCTGAAGGATTTAGCGTATTTCCCTATACCACGGAAGATCTGATTGTTGGCGAGAAACTGCTGGCTGCCGGCTGCGAGCTACTGATGCCCTGGGGCGCACCGATTGGCTCAGGGCAGGGCCTGCGTAATATTGACGGATTGCGCGCCATGCGGGCGTGGTTCCCGGATACGCCGCTGATTATCGATGCCGGGATCGGTGCTCCTTCCCAGGCGGCGCAGGCGATGGAGCTGGGCTTTGACGGCATTCTGCTTAATACCGCCGTCGCGAAAGCGGGCGATCCCATCCGCATGGCAGCGGCGTTCAGCCAGGCCATTGCTGCGGGGCGCAGTGCCTGTGAGGCAGGGCTGATGGAAAAGCGCGATATGGCGATGGCATCAACGCCGGTATTCGGTCTGGCCACACTAAGCTGAGGAGAACAGGATGGAACGCTATCAGCGACAGATGGTACTGCCGGAAATTGGTGCGTCAGGGCAGCGTAAGCTGGCGCAGGCGCGCGTGCTGGTAGCCGGCGCGGGCGGTCTGAGCGCGACGCTTCTGCCGCAGCTGGTGGGGGCCGGCGTGGGGACGCTGCGTATTTATGATGCCGATGAAGTGGCGCTGCATAATCTGCATCGCCAGACGCTCTTTACGCAGCAGGATATCGGGCAGTCAAAAGTGCTCAGCGCGCGTCAGGCGCTGACGCAGCGCAATCCTGAGGTCAATATCGAAACCTGCGCACAGGCCCTGACGGCCAGCAACATCGCGCAGGCTATGGCTGACTGTTCGCTGGTCATCGACGCGGCCGACAATTTTGCCGTGACCTGGCAGCTTTCAGACGCCTGCTATGCGACCGGTACACCGTTTATCAGCGCTTCAGTGCTGGGCCGGCAGGGCTATGCGGGCGGATTTTGCGGAGGTGCGCCCAGCTACCGGGCGCTGTTTCCCCGGCTGCCGCGTACGGCTGCCAGCTGCAACACGGCAGGGGTGATGGGGCCGGCTGTGGCCGCGCTTGGCGCCATACAGGCGCAGATGGCGCTTACGGTGCTGCTTGATCTGCAGCCGTCTCCGCTGGGACTACTGGTCAACTGCGATTTTGTGAACTGGCACTTTCGCGCGTTTCGCTTTGATGAAGCGCAGGAGCCTGTCGTGCCGGGCGTGCCCTTTATCGACTGCTCGCTGCTTACCCCGGCAGATTGTATTGTCGAGCTACGCAGCCGGGATGAAGCGCCCCACAGCGTGGCAAGCCAGGCTGAGCGTATTTTGCCGGCAGATCTGGCGGCCTGGCAGCCACCCACTGGGCGGCGCATCGTGCTGGTTTGCGCCAGCGGTATACGCGCCGCACAGGCGGCCAGCGAGCTGGCGGAGCGGGGCTATACGGACCTGGCGATTCTGGCGGCCAGCAGCAGTTAGCCGGCGGCAGGTTTTTCGGAAAATACTGGAATCCTGTGACTGTTATCACATGAGAAGCCACGCTAAACTAAACGCTTCTCATTTTGCTAAGGGATGATCGTCACAATGCTTTCACGTTTTACACTGGCTTCTTTAACCGCTGCCTTACTGCTTACCGGCTGCGCCCGTCATCACGCTGATGAGACTGCCAGCACCGCGCCGGCAGAGGTGAGTGCTGCCGCACCGATTGAGAACAGCAACACCGACACGCCCTTTGCCAGCGGACCTACGGTAATCAACGTTTCACACCTGGTTACGCGCACGGATGATGGATCGGCAGTGTATGTTACCGTTGACGGCCAGGAAGCGGGCATGCTGAAAAAAGGTGAGAATAAAGAGATCCGCGTGGCGGCAGGCAAGCATGAAATCGGCGGCTATGTACAGACGCTGTTTGGTTTTGGCAAAGTCACCATTCCGGGCGTTGATATCACCACGGATACGGCTAAGCCGAAACATGTGGTTTATTCAGTGACCCGCCAGCGTCCGCAGTTCAGTGAAAGCAGTACGCCTCCCGATAACTCCTGATAAAGTGCGGTGCTGCAGCACCGCTCCCTCCCGCGATATTCATCTGGCTGTCTGACATCAGCTCAGCAGCGCATGAATAACATCAATGACATTGATTACCACAATAAACAGCACGATGTGTGTGAGCAGGTTGCGCGATCGGGGTCTGGAATAAGACATTATCTATCCTGAATAGTTAGCCTGACAAATATGTGCTGTGGCTTACTATTACTGATTCAGAATAAGAATACCATGCCAGGCCATCTTAAACCGGAGGCGGACAAGGGTTACGCGTCAGGAAAAGCTGACCGGCTCTGGTTTGATAGCGTAAAGGCAGCAGAGAATAGAGAGAAATCCGAACGGGATTATTCGTGATGCTGGCGCTGATAAGCGTGAGAGTAGCGGTTAACCGCTGGCTCACCCATTAATCTTTGCCCGGCAGCGACACGCTGTTTTGCAGATGCTCACGTAAGTGATGGTGCAGGGCGCGAATCGCTGGCGAGAATTGCCTGCGGTGCGGACAGATCAGATGCAGTGGCGTCGCCTCACCTTTTACCTCAGGCAGAATCAACTCCAGCCTCCCCTGATGTACATCCTCAGCCACGTCCAGCCAGGACTTATAGGCGATACCCATTCCTGCCAGCGCCCAGCGGCGTGCGACTTCCGCGTCATCACACATAAGGCGGCTTTTTACCGTGATAAGCTGCGCGCCCTCCGCCTGCGGAAAGCTCCATTTATCATATACGTGGCCTCCCATCATAAACGGCAGACAGTGATGGCGGGTGAGATCGGTCAGCGCGGCAGGCCGGCCATGTTCAATAAGATAATCGGGTGATGCGACCAGTACCCGCCGGTTATTTTCAGCCAGCGGCAGCGCAACGTAGCTGCTCTCCTCTAATTTGCCGTAGCGAATAGCGATATCTACCGGATCGCGGAAGACGTTACTGACCTGATCGGAGAGTGAAAGGCGCAGCTGCAATCCGGTATGCTGACGGCAGAAACGGGTCAGTAACGGCAGCAGGATATGCCGCCCGATATCGGATGGCATCGCAATTTTCAGTTCACCGCGCAGTTCGTCGTCATGACGCTGCAGACTCTCTGCACCTGCCTGCATCAGCGCCAGCATCTCCTGTGCAAAAGGCAGATAGCGCTCACCCTCGGCGGTCAGCCGCAGACTGCGCGTTGAGCGCGCAAACAGGCGACGATCGAGATCGCGCTCCAGCCGCTGAATTGCCGCGCTGACCTGACCCGGCAGCAGGTTTGCTTCGCGCGCGGCACGGGAGAAGCTGCCCAGCGCAGCTGAGCGGACAAACAGCGTAATATCTTCGAGACGAACCATGACGTTTTTACCTGGCAAACCGGATTTTCACTCTACGAGTGAAAGTCTTCCCCTGCAACGTCGATTTTTCCATGCGCCATTGCCCGCTATGCTTGATGGGCATTCAGAAAATCTGTCAATCACCATGGAGATAAGGCATGAAAGCCATTGTTTATAGTCAGAACGGCTTACCCATTTCGGATGAAAATGCGCTGTATGACGCTGACGTTGCCAAACCCCAGCCGGGCGCCCGCGATCTGCTGGTCAAAATCAATGCCATTGCGGTGAATCCGGTCGACACCAAAGTACGTAAAGGCGCCGCCACTGAGCAGCCGCGCATTCTGGGCTGGGATGCCGTCGGTGTGGTAGAGGCGGTGGGTGAAGCGGTTAGGCTGTTCCGGCCGGGCGATGAGGTGTTTTATGCCGGCGATATCAGTCGGGCCGGCAGCTACGCAGAGTATGGTCTGGTGGATGAGCGCATCGCCGGCCACAAACCGCGCTCCCTGAGCGATGCCGATGCGGCTGCGCTGCCGCTGACGTCACTCACCGCATGGGAGCTGCTGTTTGACCGTCTTGAGGTGCAGGCGGATGAGAACGCAGCGCTGCTGATTGTGGGCGCGGGCGGGGGAGTGGGTTCTATTCTCACCCAGCTGGCACGCAAACTCACCGGGCTGACAATTATCGGTACGGCATCCCGTCCTGAGACTGAAGAGTGGGTGCAGCAGCAGGGCGCGCATCACGTTATCAATCATCACCAGCCGCTGGCGGAGCAGCTGCGTGCGCTCGGCATCGACACGGTGAAGTATGTTGCGTCGCTTACCCATACTGACAGCTACTATACGCAGCTGATTGAGGTGCTGGCGCCGCAGGGTAAGCTGGCGCTGATTGACGATCCGGAGACGCTGGATGCCATGCCGCTCAAGCGTAAAGCGATCTCATTACACTGGGAGCTGATGTTTACGCGCTCGCTGTTTGAAACGCCGGATATGCAGCGCCAGCATGAGATTCTGCAGCGTATCAGCCAGCTGATTGATGATGGCACCCTGCAGACCACCGCCGGGGAGCATCTCGGCAGCATCAATGCTGCTAACCTGCGCAAAGCGCATGCGCTGATCGAGAGCGGACGCGCGCGCGGCAAGCTGGTGCTTAGCGGTTTCTGATAACGTGATTCACCCGGCACGGAGCGGCCGCTTCGTGCCGGGTTTCAGTCAGGAAAACGTCACCCGCCGCCTTAAGTTAATCTGATGGCCGTCGTAATTTTCGCTAACCCCCTAACTATTATAAGAATTTGCTCTGCAAATCGCGGCTGCCGCTCTGGCTGAATGCTGCGGGTCATGATATGACTGCTCTCTGTGCTTTCAGCCTTCCGGAGAGAATTATGTATAAGCGAATTTCACTGGCTCTGCTGCTCTCGTACTGCGCTATTCAGTCAGCCGCGGCGCAACAGACGCTGCGTTTTGGCGTCGATCCCACCTTTCCCCCTTTTGAATCCAAAGCCAGCGATGGCTCGCTGCAGGGGTTTGACATCGATCTCGGCAACGCCATTTGTGCCCAGGCCAAAGTGAGTTGCAAATGGGTTCAGATTGGCTTTGATGGCTCTATTCCGGCGCTGCAGGCAAAGAAGTTTGACGCGATTTTGTCAGCCATGTCGATGACGGAGAAACGACGCGAGCAGGTTGCATTCAGCGATATGCTTTATGTCACCCCCAGCGCGCTCATCACCCCGGCTGACAGCGCCCTGACTGATGACATCGCCACGCTGCGCGGTAAAAACATCGGCGTAGCGCAGGGGACTATTCAGGAAACCTACGCGCAGACTTACTGGGCACCCAAAGGCGTCAGCGTGGTCTCCTATCCCAACCAGATGGAGATTTATCCCGATCTCGTTGCCGGACGCCTTGATGGCACGCTGGCGAATGCGGTGTCTGCCGATCAGGGCTTCCTGAATACCGCAGAAGGAAAGAAATATGTGAATAAAGTGACCCTGACCGATAAAGCTGTATTAGGTAACGGCGTGGGAATCGGGCTGCGCAAAGATGATGTCGCAAATCTTAAACTGATTAATGCGGCCCTGGCAGAACTGCACCGCAACGGTACCTACGATCGCCTGGCGCAGAAGTATTTCAAATATAAAGTTTATCCCTGATCGGGATGTGTGAATCCGTTATCTGCCAGCAGGAGAATTATGCGTAACCTGACCGATTACCGCACGCAACGGGCCCGCTTCCTGGCTGCCGTTGAGCATAAAAAAGGGGCGCTGCACACCTGGCAGCATCCGTTATGCGGTCCGGCCGGTGAAGCGCTGTTTACCGATCTTGCCGTGATTGGCAACCCGCACGCCTCGCGCGTCATGCTGATTATCTCCGGCACGCACGGCGTGGAGGGATATTACGGGTCGGATAATCAGATAGAGTGGCTGAAAGATCTGGATGCGGCCCGCTTACCGGCAGAGTGTGCTGTGATGCTGATTCATCTGCTGAACCCGTGGGGAGCGGCGCATCTGCGGCGCGTCAATGAAGAGAATATCGATCTGAACCGCAATTTTATTCCGTTCAGCGCGCCGCTGCCGGATAACGCTGACTATGCACGCTATCACGCGTTTTATCACGGCGAGCGGGCAGAGGCGGATCGGCTGCTGGCTGCCGCGCTGCAGCGCGACGGCTGGCCGGCGATCAAGCGGGTGGTGGAGGCCGGACAGTATCAGCACGCTGATGGCCTGTTTTATGGCGGAGAGCACGCCACCTGGTCGCAGCGGACGCTGCAGAAGATCGTAACCGGCCATCTGCTGCGGGCAGAACAGATCCTGAGTTTCGATCTGCATACCGGCGCAGGCGCATGGGGACATCCGATGCTGCTGGGCATTGCGCAGAAGCGGGTTCCTGCGCACGCCTGGGGACGCGAGCTGTATGGTGAATGGCTGACGCTGATCGATACCGGCAGCGGGCAGGAGAGCGCCACCGGCATCACGGCAACGGCCACCGGTTACGTCTCGCAGTTTCTGCTGGATCAGCTGCCGCACGGTGCCATCCTGCCGCTGGTGGTGGAGTGTGGCACTTACGCAGGTGAAGAGATGCACCGGCGGGTGCGGGACGATCACTGGCTGCACTTAGAGGGTGATGTGCAGAGTGCGGCCGGGCAGGCCCTCAAACAGCAGCTGGTTGAGGGATTCTGGCCACAGGACCGCGACTGGCGTGAGCTGACGGCATTCCGCACGCAGCAAATTTTCCGGCGCGGCTGGCAGGCGCTGCTGTCACAGCCGGCCGTAAAACGTCATGCGGGCGGTCTCTGACAGCGCAATTCCCGGCTGCGTATTGTAAGCGAGCACCGCCAGCATGCGGGTGATATCACCTTCGGTCGGCGTCACGCGATGAAGCGAATTGCGTCCGCGAAACAGCACCAGATCGCCCGCCTCAATCGCCAGCGCATCCGGCGTGCAGGCTTCATTGAGCACAGCGGCGACGCCGTCGTAGTTCATCTCGCCCGCGTCAGCATCGCGCAGATCGCGCACGTATTGGAATATGCCGCCCGCCTGCGGCTTCTGCAGCAGCAGAGTAATGGCAAAGGAGGAGTTGTCGAAATGCCAGCCCAGCTCCTGCCCCTGTGCGGCATAGTGCAGGTTGATTGACGAGAGCGGATCGGCATAAGGATAGAGGGCGCTCTCGTTCAGCACCTCGCAGAGAAACTGTTTAAACAGCGTATCGTTGTACAGCTGACGCAGCGGTGAGTCGTGAGCAATCGCCTCATCGGTAATACAGCCTTTGGTGCTGATGACATCGCGGTTACGGGGATGATCTGCGCTCAATGTCTCGTCTGTTTTCAGCAGATAGACGTTATGGTTGCTGCGCGTATGCCAGGCAAGATGGCGCTGCGCGTTCCCTTCTGTAATGATAGCCTGCAGCGCTGCCGGCTGCAGAAACTGCCGCAGCACCAGGGCGCCGTGTTGTTCCAGCTGCGCGCGACACTGCGCGCGCCAGTCAGCGTCCGCCAGAGGATGCAGGTCAAAACGTATTAATCCAGACATAGTGCGTTTCCCGGTAGCAACAGTGTCATAAAACTCTACGTTGCTGCGGCGGGAATGCGTAACGATAAATCATTACTTCCCTGCTAAGGAAACGTTAATGTCCGTCAGTGCTTCGCGTCTGCCAAAGATCAGCCTTATTCTCGCGTTCAAAGCTGCTGCAGAGCTGGGCAGTCTTGCAAAAGCAGCCGCGCACCTGGCGCTGACGCCGGCGGCGATCAGCCAGCAGATCCGCCAGCTGGAGACGCTGCTGGGTCACGCTCTGTTTGTGCGCACGCAAAACGGGGTCATGCTGACAGAGAGCGGCCGGGCCTATCTGCGCTATGTTTCAGAAGCGTTTGATATCCTGCGGATGGGACAGCTCAGTCTGCGCCAGGCGGCCAGCCGGCCTGCGCTGACTCTGTACGCACTGCCGGCGCTGGCGTCAAAGTGGCTGATGCCGCAGCTGAACCACTGGCGCGCGTGCTGTCCCGCGAGCGACCTCTGCCTGCATGGCACCCATGCACAGGTCGATTTCAGCGCCACGCCGGCTGATTTCGCTATCGTATTCGGTGACGATCGCTATCCGCAGCTGGAGAAACAGCGGCTGTTTCATGACGAGGTGCTGCCGGTAGCCAGCCCGGCGCTGCTGCAGCGCTTCCCGCGCGATCGGCTATTTAACCAGGCGCCGCTGATCCATCTCGACTGGGGCAATGAGGGGCGTTTTCTGCCGGACTGGCAAAGCTGGCTGCAGGCGCGCGGCCACGGCGAACCCGCGCAGCAGCCCGCTTTCACCTTTAACCTCACGTCGCTGGCGATAGATGCTGCGGTTGCGGGGGCCGGGCTGCTGCTGGGCCAGCGGCGTCTTATTGCCGCTGAGCTGGCGCGGGGCGATCTGGCGATCGCAGATAGCTTCAGCCTGCCGCTCAGTAAGCCCTACTATCTCGCCTGGCCGCAGCGCACGCTGCAGCAGCCCGACGCCCGGGCGCTGATAGAGTGGCTCACTGCGCTTGCGGCCGCCTGATTTTACCCGCACGCTGTAGCCAGATAATCTGCACCGCTGCCGGAAGGGACGAGACTATGTCAGAAAATAAAGATTGGGTTGAGCTGCGACGCGACCAGGAGACCGGCATTGAGAGTATCAACGCCCACTTCAGCGGTCACGCTTACGACGCACACGATCACGATGAGCTGCTGGTCGGGGTGACCCGGCAGGGACTGCAGCGCTTTAACTGCCGTCGCGCACTGCATACCAGCACCCCCGGCCGCGTCATTCTTATTGAACCGGGCGCGGTGCATGATGGCCACGCGCCGGAGGCTGCGGGTTTTACCTATGTCATGCTTTACCTGCCGCAGCCGTGGGTGGCTGACATGATGCAGCAGCGCGGACAGGGAGATATCGCCCGGATCGGCGGCGCATTCCGGCATACGCTGACGGATGACGTGCAGCTTGCCCGCGCCACGGAAGAGGCGTGGTATGCCATTCACCAGCGCGAAGGGCGTCTGGCGCGCGATCAGACGCTGGAGCAGTTGATAACGCTTCTGTCGCGGCATCTTGAGCGGCGTCCGGAGCGACCTGATACGGTGGCACAGCGTCAGATGCTGCTGCTGCGCGACTATTTGCATGATTTTATGGCGCAGGATGTCGGACTCGACGAGCTTTCACGCCTGGCCGGGCTGGATCGCTTTCGCCTGACGCGCCAGTTCCGGCAGGCGTTTGGTCAGACGCCGCACGCTTATCTGGTACGCCTGCGGCTGCGCGCGGCGCGCGCGCTGCTGGCGCAGGGCGTGGCACCGGTTGAAGTCGCTGCCCGCACCGGGTTTGCCGATCAGAGTCATCTCGGCCGCTGGTTCCGGCGCGCCTGGCATATGACGCCGGCGGCCTATCAGCGGGCGTGCACAAACGTTCTATACGGCGCACCGCCGCATCAGGAATGATAGCCTTTTCCGTCTGAAGAGAGCGTTATGCCATGTCTGACACCAAAATTGCCCTGATCGTACGCGATGATTTAGCCACCTGGCAGCGTCTGAACGTGGTGGCGTTTATCGCTACCGGCCTTGCCGCCGGGGCACCGGAGATGCTGGGGGAACCCTACATCGATGCGCAGGGACGTCACTATGGCCGGATCGCCGGACAGCCGATGCGGGTGTTTTCCGGCAATCTCGCTGGCCTGCAGCGCGCGCATCGCCAGGGGCTGGAGCGTGAACTGACGCTGATACCCTATGTAGAAGCGATGTTTTCTACCGGCAACGACGCGGCTAACCGCGAGGTGTTTCTGGCAGAAAACGCGCAGGAGATGAATCTGGTTGGCCTGGCGCTTTTTGGTCCGAAAAAAGCGGTCGACAAAGCGATCAAAGGGCTGGCGCTGCATGAGTAGTCAGCCCGGCTGACGCGGCGTCATCCGCCGCGCACCGAGCCGCGCCAGATCACCTCTGCCTGATAAAGACGCGACGCGGGCGGCTCTCCATCCGTACCGGAGGCGTCATGCTCGCCCGATTCCGTGGCGCTAAGCCAGGCCACGGCGTCACGTGCAAACTGCTCTACTGGCTGTGCAAAGGTTGTCAGGTTATAGGACGCCCAGCCCGCCTGCGCAATGTTGTCATAGCCGAACAGGCAGAGATCGTCTGGCACCCGTAGCCGGAAGCGGTGACGCGCTTCATCCATCACGCCGCAGGCGATAAGGTCTGTCACGCAAAATATCGCATCAGGCCGCTGCGCGCGCGTCAGCAGACGGTGTGCCAGAATCTGTCCGCTTTCATATGAGGTTGTACCAAATCTCTCAACGGTAACGTGCAGGCCAGCGTCTTGCGCAACGGCCAGAAACGCCGCTTCACGCTTCTGCAGGCTGGGCGTGCCGGCCAGCGAGTTAGCAAAGGCAAGATGGCGGCAGCCTGCGCGCTGAAAGGCCATAACGGCGGTTTCAGCAGCGCTTTGCGCGTCCAGATGAATGCTGAGCGAGCCTGGCAGCGTTTCATCGCGGTTAATCAGAATGATGCGCTGTCCGTGCCGGTAGCACTGGGCGGTGATGGCACGGTCCGGCATGCCTGACAGGATAATCGAGGCGTCGGCGCGGAAATTGATCGCCTGCAGCAGCGCGGCCGACACGCTGCTGTCAGAGCGATCGGTATTGATCACCATCGCCACTTTGCCCGCCTCCTGCAAAAATTGTGTCAGCCAGCGCACCAGCGTCGCGCGGTAGGGCGTGGCGATCTCTGAGACAATCAGACAGACAATGCCGCTGCGGTTACGCACCAGGCCGCGTGCCAGATGATTTACGTGATACCCCAGCTCTTCTGCGGCTTTCATTACTCTGGCCCGCGTAGCGGCAGAGACGCTGGCACCCGGCGTAAAAGCACGTGAAACGGCTGACCGGGAGACTCCGGCCCGCGCTGCCACATCCTGCGCGCTGACGCCCGCTTTATCGTTATGCATGGTTACATCCTCAACTCCCGTCGCTTAACTGAGTCTGCCGCAAATTGCAAAGCTGTGCAAATTATCCTTCGGCTTAAATGTTGCATTTTTGTGACGCAGGCAGTCAATTGCAGAGTACGGCGTTTGACAGCCTATTTTCTGTCCGTTACTAATTTGCACACACGTGCAAATAACAATTAATGCGCACCCTCTGCCCGACAGGAGACTACTATGCGAACCCTATCCCTTGCCGTTGCTCTCACCCTCTCAGCGGCTGGCCTGCCGATAACCGCCTCAGCTGCAGGCAATCTTAATATGATCTGTTCAGCGGATGTCGTGGTGTGCGAACAGATGACGCGTATTTTCAGCCAGAGCCATTCTGACATCAAAGTGAGCATGGTGCGGCTGTCAGCCGGTGAAGCCTACGCTCGTCTGCGCAGTGAAGCGCGTAATCCGCGTACCGATATCTGGTGGGCCGGCACCGGCGATCCGCATATGCAGGCGGCGGCGGAAGGACTGACGCAGGTCTACAAATCACCGCTGCTCGATCAGCAGCAGCCGTGGGCACAGAAACAGGCGGAAAATGCCGGTTATCGCACCGTGGGGATCTATGCGGGGGCGCTGGGCTGGGGATACAACACGAAACTGCTGGCAGAGAAAAAACTGAAAGAACCTACCTGCTGGGCGGACCTGCTTGACCCGGCCTTTAAAGGCGAAATTCAGATCGCTAATCCGAATTCATCCGGCACGGCATACAACACGCTGGCCACGCTGGTGCAGATTATGGGTGAGGACAAGGCTTTTGATTATCTGAAAAAACTCAATGCCAATATCTCACAATATACCAAATCGGGTTCGGCACCGGTGAAAGCCGCAGCGCGCGGTGAAGCGACGGTCGGTATTGTGTTTATGCACGATGCCGTCGCCATGCAGGTTGATGGATTCCCGATAAAAACCGTTGCGCCGTGTGAAGGCACCGGCTACGAAATCGGCTCGATGTCAATTGTGAAAGGCGCACGCAATCTGGCCAATGCCAAAGTCTGGTATGACTGGGCGCTCAGCGCAGAAGCGCAGTCGCATATGAAAGAGGCGAAGTCATTCCAGCTGCCCTCTAACCGCACTGCGGAAATCTCAGAATATGCGCCGCGTTTTGAGAACATCAAACTGATCGATTACGACTTTAAAACCTATGGCGATACGGCCAAACGTAAAGCGCTGCTCGGCCGCTGGGATAAAGAGATCGGCTCTGGCGCGCAGTAAGCCCATCTATGCAGACAGATATTCCGGGCTGGTGCAGATCGCGCCAGCCCGCTCCCTCCCGTTCGAGGTGTTATATGAATGCACATAATCGCCGTCTGACAGGCGCTCTGCTATCGGGGGCCGTAGCGCTGGCGCTGCTGCCCTGGTACAGCCTGGAAGCGGGTTTTTTTGATACCGGCTGGATCCTGTCGCTCTGGCGTGATGAGGCCAGCGCGCCGGCGCTGTGGCAGCTCGCGGCACATCCGTGGCTGTGGGGCGCGCTGACGCTCTGGCTGTTATGCGGTGTCAGTGGCCTGCTGCCGGGCAGACAGCGCAGCGCGCTGCTGCTGTTATTCAGCGCGCTGGGGATTCTGTTTCTGGTGATTGAGGGCCATGCCATTGGCTACAGCGGCTGGAGCTGGCTGTGGCTGGAGAATCAGTTTGGCACGCTGGAACAGGGGCAGCCTGCAATGGGAGCTGGCGCAATTTTACTGCTGACCACCTTTCTGCTGCTTTTCGCCTTTGCGCTGGCCGAGCGCGGCGTGCTGAGAGGGGATGCGTTTGTTGTGGCGGCGCTGGTGCTGATCACCGCGCTGGTCAGCGTATTTGTGCTCTATCCGGTGCTGAGTATGTTTGTGGTCTCCGTACAGGATGTTGACGGCAGCTTTCAGCCCGATGGCCTGTTAGCTAACCTGCAGGATCCCTCAATCTGGAGCCTCTCCTGTCTGGCGGGCGGCAGCTGCGGGACAGCCTGGCGCACGCTCTGGCTGGCGCTGATGACGGCGACCGGCTCCACGCTGCTGGGGCTCGCTTTCGCGCTCGCCGCCACGCGCACGCCGCTGCCCTGTAAAAAAGCGCTGCGCATGCTGACCATTCTGCCCATTATCACGCCACCGTTTGTTATCGGACTGGCGCTGATCCTGCTGTTTGGCCGTTCGGGAGTGGTGACAGAACATCTGGCCGCGCTGTTTGGCATAGAGCCCGGTCGCTGGCTCTATGGCCTGACCGGGATCTGGATCGCGCAGGTGCTCTCTTTTACACCCATCGCTTTTCTGGTGCTGATTGGCGTAGCCGAGGGCGTCAGCCCCTCGCTGGAAGAGGCATCGCAGACGCTGCGTGCCGATCGCTGGCGCACCTTCAGCCGCGTTTCGCTGCCGCTGATGGCGCCGGGCCTGGCAAACGCCTTTCTGATCAGCTTCATCGAAAGCATGGCCGATTTCGGCAACCCGATGGTGCTGGGTGGCAGCCACGGCGTGCTCTCGACAGAAATTTTCTTCTCGGTGGTAGGCGCCCAGAACGATCCGAGCCGCGCGGCGGTGCTGGCGATGATCCTGCTCTGCTTCACGCTGGCGGCCTTTGTGCTGCAGCGCCTGTGGCTGGGGGGCAAAAACTTTGCCACCGTAACCGGCAAAGGGGATGGTGGCCAGCACAGCCAGCTGCCGCGGCTGCTGCGCGGCGGCGTCTATGGGCTGGTGATCCCGTGGGGCCTCTTTACCCTGGTGGTCTACGGCATGATTCTGGTCGGAGGTTTTGTGCAGTCGTGGGGCCTGAACAGTGCGCTGACGGTTGAGCACTACGTGCGCGCTTTCCGCGTGAGCATCAGCGACGGACACCTGCTGTGGAGCGGGGTGGCATGGAACTCCTTCTGGACCACGCTGGAGATAGCGCTGCTCGCCGCGCCGCTCACCGCAATTGTCGGGCTGCTGACCGCCTGGCTGATTGTGCGCCAGAAGTTTGCCGGGCGGCAGACGTTTGAGTTTCTGCTGATGCTGAGCTTTGCCATTCCCGGTACGGTTATCGGCGTGAGCTATGTTATGGCTTATAACCTGCCGCCGCTGGAGATCACCGGGACGGCGATGATCCTGATCGCCTGTTTTGTCTTCCGTAATATGCCGGTGGGCGTGCGCGGCGGCATTGCCGCCATGAGCCAGCTCGATAAAAGTCTGGATGAAGCGTCGCTGACGCTGGGTGCCAGCAGTTTCCGCACGCTGCGCAAAGTGGTACTGCCCCTGCTGAAACCGGCCATCAGCGCCGCGCTGGTCTACGCCTTTGTGCGCGCGATTACCTCTATCAGCGCCGTGATTTTCCTTGTCAGCGCGCAGTACAACATGGCGACGTCCTACATCGTTGGCCTGGTGGAGAACGGAGAATATGGTGTGGCTATCGCGTACTCCACCGTACTGATCTTTGTCATGCTGCTGATTATTGGCCTGTTCCAGTGGCTGGTGGGTGAGCGCCGGCTGCGCCGCGTGGCGCGCCCGGTAGATGTCGCCGCTCCGCCCGTTGCTCCATCCTTAACCCAGGAGAGTGCTGTATGAGTGCCATCAAAGCAGGTTCCGTTGTATTTGAACACGTCACTAAGCGTTTTGCCGGGTTTAACGCGCTGCCGGATCTCTCGCTCATCGTGGAGCCGGGTACGCTGGTAACGCTGCTGGGTCCTTCCGGCTGCGGTAAAACCACGACGCTGCGCCTGCTCGCCGGGCTGGAACATCCTACCTCCGGACGGATACTGATTGGCGGGAAAGACGTCACCCATCTGCCCGCTAACGAACGCGATGTGGCCATGGTTTTTCAAAGCTACGCGCTGTTCCCCCATATGAGCGCGCTGGAAAATATCATGTACGGGCTGCAGTCGTCCGGGATGACGAAGCGTGAGGCGCAGGATCGCGCGCGTGAAGGCCTGAAACTGGTAGGACTGGAGAGTCAGGGACAGCGTCTGCCTTCAGAATTGTCAGGTGGCCAGCAGCAGCGCATTGCGGTGGCGCGCGCGCTGGTGCTGGAGCCGCAGGTGCTATTGCTGGATGAGCCGCTTTCTAACCTGGATGAACGGCTGCGTCGCCGGGTGCGGACCGATATCCGTGATTTGCAGCAGCGGCTTGGCTTTACGGCAGTGTATGTCACGCACGATCAGGAGGAGGCGCTGGCGGTATCCGACAAAATTATTGTCATGAAAGAGGGAGATATCGCTCAGCAGGGCGCGCCGGAAGCGCTCTATCGCAGTCCGGCCTCCGAGTTTATTGCCGATTTTATGGGAGAGGCGAATATCCTGCCGTGTGAAGTTGAAGAGGTCGCAGAGAGTGAGGCGCTGATTCGGCTGGGAAATCAGCGCTATCGCGTGCCGGACAACGGCGTCCTCGCCGGCACCGCCCGTCTCTCCGTGCGCCCGCAGTTTATTACGCTCAGCACTCACCGCGCCGGGGCGCTGACGGGGGAGATCACGCACTGCACCTGGTTGGGCGACCATATCGAATATGAAGTGACCACTGAGCTGGGCGCCTTGTTTATCGTCGATGCACAGATGGAGCAGCAGCTGCCGCTGGCGGCACGGGTCGGCGTCGATTTCAAACCACAGGGGCTGGCTCTGATTGCCGGCTGACAAGAGGAAGCGTCATGAATGAGACAGTAAGCAGTGCGCTACAGGCGCGACGGGAGCTGGCTGAGCAGGTTGCGCGGGCGGGGGGGGAAAAGGCTCTGGCCTGGTTCCGGCAGCGCGATTCGCTGGTGGTGGAAACAAAATACGATCTGCAGGATGTGGTCTCACGCGCCGATCGTGAAGTTGAGCAGCTGATAGCAGAGCAGATCCGCCTCCGGTTTCCGCAGGATGGTTTTCTGGGAGAGGAGTATGGCCTGCAGCCTGGTTCGTCAGGTTATACCTGGGTGGTTGACCCTATCGATGGCACCAGCCCGTTTCTGAACGGTATGCCTAACTGGTGCGTGTCGGTGGCCGTACTGCACGAGGGGATACCGGTGGTTGGCATTATTTATGCGCCGGTTTATGAAGAGTGTTATGCCGCCTCCCTCGGCGCTGGCGCCACGCTGAATGGCACAACACTGCAGGTTGATCCCGCACGCACTTTGCAGAATCACGTTACAGGTTTTGGTGCAAACAGCCACGTCAGCCCGGAAGAGGTGGGCAGGCTGCTCGCGTCGCTGCTGGCGGCGGGCGGCAACTTTATCCGTATTGGCTCAGGCGCTCTGATGCTGGCCTGGGTCGCTGCAGGACGGGTGGTAGGCTATTTTGAACCCTATATGCACGCCTGGGATTGTCTGGCGGGATATTGTCTGGTGAAAGAGGCGGGAGGCTGGTATCACCCGTTTAATACCGAAGGCGATCGCCTGCTGAAAGGCGCTCAGGTGCTGGCAGTGGCGCCAGGCGCTGAAACCGAGCTCAGGCAGATTGCCGGCGTGTAACTACCGTTAGCGGATGCAAATTATTGCATCCGTTTTTTAACGTAACCGGAACGCTGGTATGCCAGCATACTGCATCAGTAAATATCCGATTCATCAGGCTATTTTTTATTAAAAAAAATATAACAAGAAAATATAGCGTAAAGGCGTGAAATAGCGCTTAAAAAACTCCGTAATTAAAATTGTATAAATTTGTCATCGCAAACCTTCGTTTTATTTTTGTTTAATATAGGTGCTATAAAAATGATTTCTCTTACACGAAAAGGAGAATATCATGATTAAAATTGATTATAACAGCTATCGTTCTGTAAAAGGCTTTAACCGCCGCGTACGCTTTCTTATTATGCATTACACTGCATTAAATTTTAACGGTTCAGTGAATGCGCTAACGGGCGCTTCCGTCAGCGCCCACTATCTGGTCCCGGATTTTACAGACAAAACGTATATCGACGCCGGATTTACCGATGAACGTATATTTAACCTGGTGGATGAGCACGAGCGCGCATGGCATGCCGGCGTCAGCACATGGGCCGGACGAACAAATATTAATGACTCATCCATCGGCATAGAAATTGTTAATGAGGCTAAAAGTAGCAGTGAAGGATTTATTTTTCCTCCTTATCCCGACAGTCAAATCGAGGCGATAATTTCTCTGGCATATAATATTCTGCAGCGTTATCCCGATATTACACCTACGCAGGTAGTAGGGCACAGCGATATTGCTCCGGGTCGCAAAAGCGATCCGGGCGCAAGCTTTCCGTGGCAGCGATTATATGAAGCGGGCGTGGGTGCCTGGTATGATGAAAGTACGAAACAGATGTATAGGGAGCGTTTTGCTGCCGGATTGCCGGATAAAAATGAAATTATCAGCAAATTTAAAACATATGGCTATAACACGCAGGAGGCTGCATCCGCTCACGGCTATCGTGTGCTGGTCAGGGCGTTTCAGCTGCATTTTCGTCAGCAGGATTATGCGGGCGTAATGGATGCAGAAACGGCCGCAATCCTCTATGCGCTGGTAGATAAATATTTTGCTGGCTAACAGGCGCTGCTCTGCCGCACAGATAGCGGCAGAGCACGCTTCAGGATATGACAAACTCCTGATACCCGGAGTAGATCACATACACCGCGAAATAGCTGAAAATCAGCGCTGAGGCGAGATAAGAGAGCCTCAGCAGCTTCCCACCCAGCATTTTGCCGCCCAGCGCGCCGGTCAGGCAAATCACGCCGCTCCAGAGCAAACCTGCAATAAAGAAGCCGCTCAGGAATTCTGCCGTGGCGCCTGCTCCCTGGTTACCCATACGCGCAATCAGCGCGCCGCCCACGCTGGCAAACCAGAGAATGGCGGTAGGCGATGACATTGCCAGCACCACTCCGCGCCGGAATTCCCGTGACAGCGGCTGTCGGGGCGCGGTTTCAGCTGCCGGCATGGCAACAGACTTTATCAGCGCGGCGTAAAGCATACGCCCGGCAAACCCGATCAGTAGCAGGCCACCGCCAATCCATAATGCCCAGCGCACAGGCGCAAATTGCAGCACCATAGCCATACCCGCCAGCGCCAGCAGGGCATAGATCAAATCGCCAATGCAGGTGCCGACACCCAGCCAGAAACCCTGCAGAAAACCGCGCTGCATCGCCAGGGTCAGCATGGCGATATTGGCAAGACCAATATCGAGACATAAGGAGAGGCTAAGCAAAAATCCATTTGAAAACGGCAACATAGATCCGACCCGGGCAGTAAAAAAGCTATTAAATCATCTCTGGCAGGCAGTGTTAATCGCAGAATCAGATTGTTGACTAACTCCTATAGACGGCTTGCAGAATCGTTGCCAGATTGCCCGTTTCCTGACTACGCTGTATCACACCTCTGGTCTGCAGGATAAACATAACGATGTCTATACCTTTCAAACCCGCTGCGTCTGGCGCATTGACGCCGCTTTCCGTAGCACTGTCACTGGCTCTTTTTACTTTTGGGGGAAATGTAATGGCAAAAAATAGCGAAGATCAAATCGCCCTGGTGGGCACCTGGACCAGCGTGCCTGATGCTCCGGCGGCTGAAAAACCGGCGCAGCCAAGCGAGGGGCTCTACCGGCTGAAGCTGAACCGTGACGGCACGCTTACTCCGCTGGATGTGGTGAAGATGAAGAGTCCGTCATGGCTGGTGAAATCTGCCGACGGGCGTTTTCTCTATACCACCAACGAAGAGAAGGCGGGCAGCGTAACCGCACTGTCGGTTGCGGCTGATGGCACCGTAAAAGTGATCAACACGATAACCAGCCACGGCGATGAGCCAACACACGCCACGCTCAGCCCCGATGGCCGCTATCTGCTGGTCGCCAACTATTCCGGTAATAAAGGCGGTGCAGGCATTGCCGTACTGCCGGTGAACCAGGATGGATCGCTGGGTGCGCCGGTGCAGCACTTTCCGTTTGCTGAAGGCAGCGGCGTCGTGGACGAGCGTCAGGAGAGCGGACATGCTCATTCAGTCACGTTTACGCCGGATGGAAAGACGCTTTATGCCGCTGACCTGGGGGGTGACAAGCTTTATGCTTATCGCTACGACGCGCATTCAGCCACGCCGCTGCAGCCGGATCCGGCACGCGACATGACCTTTTCACCCGGTGCCGGGCCGCGTCATATGGTATTTTCAGCCGATGGTCACTACGCCTGGGTCATTGCAGAAATGGCGGCGGTGGTCGAAACCTGGCGGTTTACGGGAGAAAAACCGGAACGCATTGCGAGTACGGACATAGCGCCCGATAACGCTACGGCGGATCAGAGAAGCGGCGGCGCAATCATGCTCAGCCCGCAGGGCAAATTTCTGATTGTGTCCAACCGCGGTTCGCATAACCATCTGCTGGTATTCCGGATTGGGCGTGACGGCAAACCGGAGGCGCCCGTACGCTACCCGGCAGGCGGCATTGAGCCGCGGGCGTTATCTTTTGACGCCACCGGCCGCTATCTGTACGTGACCAATGTCTTCACTAACGCCATTTCGCTGTTTTCTTTCGACGAAGAGAGCGGCGAGCTGGAGGCGAAAGGGAAGGCGGCAGAAATTGCCACGCCAACTGATATCAAATTTGTGACCACAGAACGTCCCTGAGCGGCTAACGGATAGGCAACTGTTCAAGCGCCGTCAGCAGCGCATCAACTTTCGGTAACAGCTGCTTGCGGCGCGGCCAGATCAGCGACAGCGCAAAGCCGTCTGGCTGCTGCTGTGGGAGAATAATTTCGAGCTCGCCACGCTGCAGCGGCCCGGCGATGAGCCAGGAGGGCATCTGCGCCACGCCTAATCCGGCACAGACTGCCTGCACCTGTGCATCCACATCGCCCAGCGCCATACGATGCGGGACATTACGCCAGTAAGCGTGCCCCTCTGCGGTAGTCAGCAGCCAGGGCTTGGTGGTGCCATCAACCCGTTCATACATTACCGCCGGATGCAGCAGCAGCTCATTTTCCGTTGCGGGATAGCCGTGATGTGCCAGATAGTCCGGCGCTGCGCAAAATACCATACGTTCACGCCCGAGATGACGGCAGCCCAGTGACGCGGGCAGATCCGGCGAGCCGCCGATGCGCACGGCCAGATCGATTCCCTCCTCAAACAGATCGATAAAGCGATCGGAAAACGTCAGGCTTAGCTCCACTTCCGCGTGCTGCTGGCAAAAAGCGATCAGCAGCGGCATCACCGCCAGCCGGCCGTAGGTGCTGGGCAGGGCCAGTCGCAGGCGCCCTGACGGGATCGTTCGCTGCGCGGCCAGTACCGATTCCGCTTCGGCCAGCTCCTCCATGACGCGCAGGCAGGTCTGATAGTAGGCGCTGCCGGCATCGGTCAGCTTCAGACTGCGCGTGGTGCGCTCCAGCAGGCGTGAGCCGAGACGCGTTTCCAGCCGGGTAACGCTTTTACTGATCGCTGAACCGGTCAGATGCAGCCGCTGCGCCGCCGCAGCAAAGCTGCCGCATTCCACGCTGGCAACAAAAGGAACAATATCTTTCAGGCGATGATCGTGCATCTATTCATGAACTCAATTCAGAAATGAAGTGAATTTTTACCAGAGATAAGAACTGATTTCTCTATTAGGCTAAATATTAATAAACCGACGGGAGGATAATGATGAAAAAACAGGCACTCATTGTAGGGATCAGTGGCGTTATCGGACGTGCGCTGGCAGAACAGCTGCAGAAAGAGGGCTGGGACGTTACCGGCTTATCGCGCGGACGTGGTGCAGTACCGGATGGCTGCCGTAGCCTGACTGCTGACCTTACCGACAGCGACGCGGTACGCGATGCGCTGGCGCAGGAAAAACCCGATGCGCTGTTTTTCAGCGTCTGGGCACGTCAGGAAAATGAGAAAGAGAACATTCGCGTTAATGGCGGCATGGTGCGTAACGTCATTGAGGCGCTGGGCGAACGGCTGCAGGGTGCTCACGTGGCGCTGGTAACCGGCCTTAAGCACTATCTGGGGCCTTTTGAAGCCTATGGTAAAGGAGCCGTACCGGTTACGCCGTTCCGCGAAGAGCAGGGCCGCCAGCCGGTAGATAACTTCTATTATGCTCAGGAGGATGAGCTGTTTGCCGGGGCCGAAAAATATGATTATCGCTGGAGCGTGCACCGTCCGCACACCATCGTCGGCTTTGCACTGGGTAATGCGATGAATATGGGCCAGACGCTGGCCGTCTATGCCACCCTGTGCCGTGAGAAAGGCTGGCCGTTTATCTTCCCCGGCTCGCCTGAGCAGTGGAATGGTTTGGTCGATGTGACGGATGCTGGTTTGCTGGCTGAGCAGCTGGTCTGGGCGGCTACAGCAGAAGGCGCAGCGAATCAGGACTTTAACGCAGTAAACGGCGACGTTTTCCGCTGGAACTGGATGTGGCCGCAGCTGGCAGCCTATTTTGGTATCGAAGCTGCAGACTTGCCGGCTCAGACGCTGCCGCTGGAAGAGAGAATGCAGGAGGCGGCTGAAATCTGGCAGGAGATCGCTGCACGCTATCAGTTACGTGAGGCGGATATCAGTAAGCTGGCGTCATGGTGGCATACCGATGCCGATCTCGGTCGCCCGATGGAAGTGTTTACAGATATGAGCAAAAGCCGCAAAGCAGGTTTTACCGGCTATCGTTCGTCCGTTGACTCTTTTATCCAGCTGTTCGATCGCCTCAAAGCGGAAAATATCATCCCGCGCTGATGCACTCAGGTTCTGCCGCCGCCTCTGGCGAGCGGCAGACGTTGCGCATAAACGCTATTTTTTACCGCACTGTTTTTATTTTGTAAAACTGACGTGCCTGGTCTGTTTTCAGCCTGTGAAGTTACGTGCAAAACGCACAAATGCCTTAAGCCAGCGGCAGATTAGTGCGGTTCGTTTATTTATTTTTAGTACCAGATCCTTACAATAACCCGCTGATACATTTCACCAGGTTATTGCGTTATGACAACACTTCTGAAAAACAACAACAGTGACACACAGCAACTTTTGGCCGTCATCGAACATGCTGTCAGCGATCCGGTTCCGCTGGTTCAGTCTCTGCCTGAGAATTTCTGGCAGCAAATTGAGTCGCTGGCCGTCGCCGCTGCAGAAGAGTAGCGATTGAGTCCCGGCTGGCTGTCAGAGTTAACCGGGACATCCTCTTTATCACTTCACAAGACGGCTGAAATTTTTCTTTTCCCTCCTCCTCTTTTCTCAAACACCCGCTAAAATTAGCTCGTTCAGCACGCGCGACCCACGGCACCTGTCAAAATTACTGTTTATCCTGTTTTTATACGTATAAACATGATGTTACCTTTATGTAAATTAAGGTAAATAACAGGGAGAGAGTGAGGATTTTCCCGCTGCGGGTTTAACTGTGCTGCTTTTTTACGGTATAAATCTTTCACCAATAAGCCGGGCGAAACGACAACCCATGACTATCACCGCAAGCCGTACTCTTTTTACCAGTCTGCTGCTCTTTACGCTGGCTGGATGCGCGAAAAAGCATCATGAAGCGCCTCCGCCTGACAGCGCTGAAATGAATCTCTCTGGTGATAAACAGCCCGATTTAATCCCGGTTATTGCTGCACTGCACGATCAGATGCACTCCTGGCAGGGCACAAAATATCAGTGGGGCGGCACGCAGCTCTCCGGCGTGGACTGTTCAGGCTTTGTCTGGCGCACGCTGAAAGATCGCTTTAATATTCCGATGGAGCGCGTGACGACACGTGAACTCATCGCCATGGGCAAGCCGGTCGATCAGGCCCATCTGCAGCCGGGCGATCTGGTCTTTTTCCGCATCAGGCATGAGCTGCATGTCGGCTTCTATGATACTGACCGCCAGTTCCTGCATGCGTCGGTGAGTCAGGGTGTGATGCGTTCATCCCTCAACAATCCTTACTGGAAGTCTGTCTATCTCCAGGCGCGGCGACTGCCCCGCGAACAGGGTTCGCAAATCAGCTTCAACTATAAAAACAAAGTCTGATCGCTACCTGCTTCTCTGATCCAGGAATAACAGCCGTACCCCTCTCCGCCTGCTGAGTAAAACCGCCTGATGGCGGTTTTTTTACGCCTGTTTTTATTCAAAAAATATGAACATAAACGGCAAAATGCTTAGCTTTTAAACTCTCCTCAACACCTTTATTCTCTCTTCATCGCAACAGAGGCAGCGCTGATAGCGTTTCCGGAGTGATTCTCCAGCTGCTTTCTTAAGTGAAATAAACTGCTTGACTTGCTTGTGAATTTAGTTAGCAAGATCACAGTAACAGCATTAATTATCAAAATGTATATAGTTTACAGTGTTACTATATTTCTCATCAAAGGCGTGCGGCCTTTAAAACAGATATTAAGGAAAAGATTATGAAAACCATGAAAGCTCTCTCAATTGCTGCTGTAACCGCTCTGACCCTGGTATCCGGCGCAAGCTTTGCACAGAGCATCTCTGTGACCTCCGGTACGCTGGATGGTGCAGAAGCGAAAATTGCCGCTCAGGCGCAGGAGCAGGGCGCGCAGTACAAAATTACTGAAGCCAATACAAACAACCGTGTGCATATGACCGCTGAGCTCTATAAATAATCTGGCGTGAATAAGCGTTAAGGCCGCCTTCGGGCGGCTTTGCTGTTCTTGTGGTTAAAAAATAACCAATCGATGGCGGCGTATCTGCCATGCGGCCTGCAGAAGGTTATCCACAGGTTTGCGCCTGCTCTTTTCACGCGGAATGTGGATAAACTCGC
Organism: Pantoea sp. UBA6567; assembly: GCF_002434165.1. Lineage (NCBI taxonomy): Bacteria > Pseudomonadati > Pseudomonadota > Gammaproteobacteria > Enterobacterales > Erwiniaceae > Pantoea > Pantoea sp. UBA6567. The sequence continues at coordinate 79,367 of NZ_DJJN01000004.1, forward strand.
AAGCATAATCCACTCTCTTTGTCAGGTAAGGCGCACGTTTAACTGTGCCAGGCCGATCTATCTATTCGCCTCATTTTTATTCTATTTTATTCCCTGACTGCAGAACGCATAGCAATGACACGCTTCAACGCGAATTTTAACCTTTAGTAACTTATTTCTGGTTACACATTATTGCGGCGCAACTCAGGTAATTCATTCGATATTCCGGAATTTCATTACTATATTCAGCATGAATGCAATCTGCATTTATTTTCGGGGATAAGAATATGCGTAAAATAGCGTTTGCTTTATTAACTGCCGGCGTGCTGTTATCAGCGACTGCTCAGGTTCAGGCTAAAGGCTGTCTGAAAGGGGCTGCGGTAGGCGGTGTGGCAGGGCATCTTAAGCATCACGGTGTAGCCGGTGCGGCAGCAGGATGTGCAGTAGGTCATCACATGGCGAATAAAAAAGAGAAAGAAGCGAATAAAAATACGCAGTAATACTTATTGGGCAGGGCGCTATTTAGCCCTGCCTGAGCGCGCTCAGTGCTTCTCTTTATTTCCCTGCGTCCACGGATTAAATCCGGAGTCAGCAAGATCTTTCTCAGGCTGTTCAGTTAACATCTCCCGATAGAGCGCTTCAACTTCTGTACGCGCCCAGGGTGTACGTCGCAAAAATTTAAGGCTCGACTTTATACTGGGATCGCTTTTAAAGCAGTTGATATTGATCTTTTTTGCCAGTTCTGCCCAGCCGTAATGTTCTGCCAGCGCAGTCACTATCATTTCCAGCGTTACGCCGTGCAGAGGGTCATTTGAATGCATATCAGGTTGCGTCTCACAGGGCAAAAAGGGGCGCCAAGGTTACCGTAAACATACGGTAACCGCAAACCACCCCGTGGTGAAACGTGTTTGTCAGGATTGATCGACCCAGATGAGTTTATCGGTGGCAAAGCCCAGCTCTCTGGCGAGATTAACGTAGTCCCGTTTGACCTGCTCCGGGATCTGCGGCTGGCGCGACAGTATCCACAAGTAGCTGCGATTCGGGCCGCTGACCAGCGCATACTGATAATCTTCATCCAGCGCGATAACGTTGTAGCCGCCGTAAAAAGGCCCGAAGAACGAAACCTTCAGCGCCGCAACGTCAGAGCGTCCGGTGAAATAGGCTTTACCCTCGCTTTCACTCCAGGATTTCTTCTCCGGATCGTAACCGCGATTGATAACAACCAGTCCGCCATCGCTGCGCTTTTTATACGTGGCGGTCACGTGATCTTTACCACGCTCAAAGCGATGATCGAGACGCGCAATTTCATACCACTTGCCCAGATAGCGCTGTGCATCAAAACCGGTAACCGGCTTAACACCTTTGGGCGGGGTAGGCGATTTGCAGGCCACCAGCGTCAGTGAAAGCGCGGTGACAGCAACCAGAGGCCAAATCTTCATTGTCTCTCCTTACACAACATCGTAAAAATCCCATGCTGAGTATAGTTAAGGATTGACGAGGCGTGGCGGGCGCGGGCAGATGCGTTCCGCCCGCGCCTTTGCCTGCAAGGACTATGGCGTTTTCTCGTCGTCCGCCGGGAACTGAGGTTCATCAATGGCAATCGACTTACCGGACTTCAGCAGCTGAATATCGAGCATGACGTAAGTCATGGTGGTGATAAACAGAGAGATAACGCTGCCAATAACGCCGCTGGTGGTAAAGGTAAAGAAGTTATACATCACTACCCAGGTGACACAGATAAACAGCGCCAGCGCTACGCTGATAGCGGACTGTGAATAATTGGTCGTGCGCGCGCCCATTTCGTTGATCTGCATACTGAGGTTGCACCCTGTGTATTTCTCAAGTACCCAGATGCCCTGGTCCCAGCTGCGCAGACGACGCGCGCTGCCGCGTGTCACAAACAGAAACAGCAGTGAGATAAACAGGCCTGAGAAAGCGATCAGCACCGGTACTGCCGCCAGAGCATAAGCGATACTTTTATGCAGCGAATCCTGTGCCAGACCGGTGAGATCCAGGGTTAACGACGCGCCGAGTACGCCATATAAAAACAGAAACAGCACCAGATAGAGCGCGTTACGTTTCCAGTCGAGATCGGCTTCGTGGTTTTTCTGCTGACGAGCGATAACCAGAGCCTGCTGCAGGCGCTGCGCTTCAGCAGAGCTGGCGTCGATGGTGTCAGGTTCACTGCCCAGCAGTCGGTGGATAAAAGGCCGATCGGCCGGATCGATAATCACGTGCATAAGGGTTCCGCAAACAGAAGATAAGTGGCAACAGTGTAACAGTTGCCGGCTCAAAGTGATCGTTAAGGCGCGGCTGAAAGCCGTCCGGTGCACCGGTCTTAATCAGAGCGTACCGCCGGTTGTTGGCGATAGCGCATTATTCGGGTAACGTGGAATACTCACCGTTTTATTCATCAGGCCAGCCCGGACTGGCAGGAGCCTCTTTGATGTCAGCTTCCTCTTCACTTGTCGCGCTGATCTGTCGCGCGCCTGAAAATGCGGCAACCGCGCGTCAGCTCAGCGTATTCAGCGCTCAGCTCAACAAACGCGGCATGGTCAGCCTATTGATTCACGCGCAGTCACGCGAGGAGCTGCAGCAGGCGCTGCATAATGCCGCCGCGCTGCCCGTTACGCATCTGCTGTTCCTCTCATCTGTCTGTGATGATGAGCAGACTCTGGCCACAGAGATCCTGCCTGCGGTCGCGCAGTTTCATGCTGATGCGCTGGCCAGCGATCGCTATAGCGCCGGCGAAGCGCTCGCCCTGCTGCTGCTTTCGCAGGGGCATCAGCGGACAGGCTTTATGCACGCCGGCGAAACGCCGGCTATAAGCCAGCAGCTGGCAGGCGTGAATGCCGCTTTGCAGACGCACGAGAGAGAGATACAGCTCTTACTGACGGCCGGCAGTGAGCGGCGCGAAGCGGCGTATCAAAGTATGATGACCTACCTGAAGAAAACCCGTGCCGCTGAACGTATTAACGCGCTGGTGTGCAGCAGCGATGAGCTGGCGTTTGGCGCGCTACAGGCCGTGCGTGATTTTGGTCAGGGTGCGCACGTGGCGGTAACGGGGTATGGCAGCGTGCCCGAAGCGGCGACATCCACCTGGCATCTTACCCGCTGGGCACCGCGCAGCGAGTTACAGATCGCAGAAACGCTGAACCGGTTACTGGAGCAGCGTGCTGACAGCAGCGTCTGGCAGCAGGGTGCACTGGAAGTGCGGCATTCCCATCAGGGAAAATATATCCCGGGCGAAATGTCGCAATGTGGCTGCGCGATTCGCCACTAAAGCGCGGCTCCGGACAGCATGAATGGGTATCCGGAGCCCTGCACTTAACGCAGCACGCCGCTGCTATCAGCCTGCGCGGCACCGGAAGGCTCAATCACCACCGGAATACTTTTATACGCGGGAATACCGCTTTGCGTATCGTGGCTGTCGAGCGGCACCATGATATTCGCTTCCGGATAGTAAGCGGCTACCGAACCGGGCGCCATGTCATAAATCACGAGGGTCAGGTTCTCCATACGGCGCTGCGTGCGGTTGCCCTGCGGATCGAGCGCGGTCATATTGACCGTATCGCCGGAGCGCAGCTGCCGGCTCTCCGCTTCATCGGCAGAAATAAAGAGTACGTCGCGCCGGCCGGTAATGCCGCGATAACGATCGTTCAGCCCGTAAAGCGTCGTGTTGTATTGATCGTGACTGCGCAGCGTGGTCAGCACCAGATCGTGACACTGTAGCGAGCGCGGATCCTCATTGATGCCCTGCATCACTTTAAACTGCGCGCGCTTCGACGGCGTCAGCCAGACACGTTCAGAAGCCGCGTTGTACAGGCGGAAACCGCCAGGCTGCATTACGCGCTGGTTAAAGTTCTCAAAAGCGGGGAAGACGGCCTCAATCGCATCACGAATGTTACTGTAGTCGCTGACCATTTTATCCCAGTTTACGCGGGAAGCCGGCAGCGTCGCTTTTGCCAGCCCTGCTACCAGCGCCGGTTCCGATTTTAGATGCGGCGAGGCAGGCTCCAGCGTGCCGCGCGAGGCGTGCACCATCGACATCGAATCTTCCACGGTGACGCTCTGGTCGCCCGACGCCTGGCGATCCCGCTCCGTGCGGCCCAGCACAGGCAGCAGGTAACTATGTTTAGCCATCAACAGATGAGAGCGGTTGAGCTTCGTCGCCATATGCACCACCAGATCGAGCTTGCGCATCGCTTCAAAGGTGATTTGCGGATCGGAGATCGCTTCAGCAAGGTTGCCGCCCAGGCAAAGCAGCGCCTTTGAGCGTCCGTCACGAATCGCCTGAATCGCCGCCACCGCGCCGTGCCCGTGCTGCTGCGGGGGCGTGAAGCCAAAGACCTTCTGCAGACTGTCCAGCAGCGTCTGCGAGGGGATCTCTGTAATGCCCACGGTGCGATCGCCCTGTACGTTGGAGTGTCCGCGCAGCGGGCAGATGCCTGCGCCGCGCCGGCCAATATTGCCGCGCAGCAGTAGCAGGTTCGCAATCTGCTGCACATTTTGCGTGCCGTACTGATGCTGGGTGATGCCCATTCCGTAGCAGATAATGGTGTTTTCCGCGGCGGCGTAGAGGTGGGCAATATTCTGGATTTCGGCGATATCCATGCCGGAGACTTTCAGAATATGATCCCAGCTGGTGTCATCCAGATCCGCTTTCAGCGCCGCGAAGCCTTCAGTATGTTCACGGATAAACGTCTCATCCAGAACCGGCGGCTCGCCGGCTTCAAGCGCGTTATCATGCATAGCCAGCAGCGTTTTCATCACCCCTTTGAGCATGGCCGCATCGCCGCCAACGCGCACTTTATAGTAGGTTGAGGCCAGCTGCGTGGACCCCATCGAGAGCATTTCAATCGGGCTTTGCGGAGAGGTAAAACGCTCCAGCCCGCGCTCGCGCAGCGGGTTAATGGCCACAATTTTTGCACCACGCTTAGAGACCTCCCGCAGCGTCCCCAGCATACGCGGATGGTTGGTGCCAGGGTTGTGACCAATACAGATCACCAGATCGGCGTGATCGAAATCCTCCAGCTCTACCGTGCCTTTGCCGACGCCGATGGATTCAGGCAGGCCTACGCTGGTGGGCTCATGGCACATATTGGAGCAGTCGGGAAAATTGTTGGTGCCATATTCGCGGGCAAAGAGCTGCCAGAGAAAGGCCGCTTCATTGGAAGCGCGTCCGGAAGTATAAAATTCCACGCTATCGGGATCGTCATAACCGCGCAGCAGCGCGCCAATCTCCTGCAGCGCGGTCTCCCACTCAATGGGCTGATAAGTATCGCTGACGGCATCATATTTCATCGGATGCGTGAGCCGGCCTTCACCTTCCAGTTCAAACGCGCTGCGCTGCCAGAGTTCGCTGACGGTGTGCGCGGCGAAAAAGGCGGGCGTGGTGCGTTTGCTGGTCGCTTCCCAGGAGACAGCTTTGGCACCATTTTCACAAAACTCAAACGACGAGGCGTGACGCGGATCGGGCCAGGCGCAGCCCGGACAGTCAAATCCCTCCGGCTGATTGACCTTAAATAACGCAATCACATCCTGTTTCACCGCCATCTGACGGCGAATGGCATCTGCTACCGCTTTCAGTGCACCCCAGCCGCCGGCTGAGCCGCCATAAGGTTTAATGCCGACATCCCGATTCTGCTCTTTCATGGCTGCTTATCTCGCGTAAAAAATTATCTCATAAGCCTGGAATAAGCTGCCGGGTCCGCAAGGAAACTATTTAAAACAGGTTATTTTAATGTTTACAGAATATTGCAGCGCTGCGATTGCTAAACGGGCATATAAGCGCATCGGATTCTCGCCTTACCGCTATAACATGCTATATAAATGATAATTATTATCAGTAAATTGATGCGGAACTGACAGAATGCACAACGGTAAAACTCTCCATACTGACTGCTGTATTGCAGGCGGCGGTCCGGCCGGATTGATGCTGGGATACCTGCTGGCGCGTGCCGGCGTAAATGTGATTGTGATTGAAAAACATGCTGACTTTTTGCGTGATTTTCGCGGTGACACTATTCATCCTTCAACGCTGGAAGTGATGCACCAGCTTGGTCTGCTGGATGAGCTGTTAACGCTGCCGCATCAGCGGGCTGAAAAGCTGCAGGCGGAAGTAGGTGGGGAAGAGATCACCATGGCGGACTTTTCCCGCCTGCCGGTGCGCTGCCGTTTTATCGCCTTTATGCCGCAGTGGGATTTTCTTGATTTTCTGGCGCGCAAAGCCCGCGCGTATGACAATTTTACGCTGCTGCAGGAGACCGGCTTTGCTGACTTTATCAGAGAGGGCGACCGGGTTACCGGCCTGACGACGTTACAGGGAGAGACTATTCACGCACCGCTTGTGATCGGGGCTGATGGCCGTCACTCACAGGTACGCGCTAAAGCCGGATTGACCAGCCAGAGTTTTGGCGCACCGCGTGACGTGCTGTGGTTTTCACTCCCTAAGCTTCCCGACGATCCGGCGCTCGGCATGGGCCATAAAGGACCGAAGCAGAATTTTATTGTGATCGATCGCGGTGACTACTGGCAGTGCGGCTATACCATCGAAAAAGGTGAGTTTGAGCGGCTCAAAACGGGCGATGTCGCTGCATTTATTACGCGGCTTGCTGAGGTGGCCCCCTTTAGCGAAGCGCGGCTTCAGGTGCTGACGCACTGGGAAATGTTCCGCCTGCTGTCGATCCGGATCGATCGGCTCGACAGCTGGTGCCGGGCAGGGGTACTTTGCATCGGAGATGCGGCGCATGCGATGTCGCCCATCGGTGGCGTAGGGGTGAATCTGGCTATCCAGGATGCGGTGGCCACCGCTAATCTGCTCACGCCTTCACTGCTCAGGGGCAGGGTGAGCCTGAAAACGCTACAGAAAGTCCAGCGGCGGCGTCAGTTTCCGACGGTTGCCACGCAGTTTCTGCAGATAAAGATGAGCAGTAAAAAACGCACGCGCAGCGCGCCGTCAAAAGTGCCGCAGTTCATCAGCCGCTACCCGTTCCTGCGTCACCTGTTTGGGCGTCTTATCGGACTGGGATTTCGCCCGGAACGCCCGCGTCTGACCGGCAAAGTCTGAATTGCAGACAAAAAAAAGCCCGCGAGGCGGGCAGGCGAACGATAACCGGTAAACTTTCTCGTCAGCAACGCATTGCTGTTTAGCGTCACTATAATAGCAACGTTTCAGCGAACGTACGAATTTTGTTCGATGAGTTAATTTTGCTGAACAGATAAGTAATTTATGCAGCCGGGCCGGTTCAGGCTAATCCTTCGGTAATGACAATCGTTGCGTCAGCAATATCAGCACGCGCAGCACGCGCCTGCTGATATTCGGGTGAGTGGTAACACGCCACGGCCGTCTGATAATCGGGAAACGCGATTAACACATGCCGGCCATAGCTCTCGCCTTCCAGCGTCAGCGCCTGCTCGCTCCGCGCGAGAAATGTTGCCTGATATTTATTAAAGGCCGCCGGTGCAAGATCCCGGTAACGCTGATAGCGCTCAGCATCATGCACCGTCACGTGTGCTATCCAGTAAGCGGTCATGGTTACTCCTCCGTTGTCAGAATCGTTTTTGCCAGCTGCGCAGCTTCCGTCAGATGCTGTATCACCGCTTCTCTGGCCTGCTGCGGATCGCTGGCTTCAACTGCTGCACAGATACGCGACATACGTTCAAATCCGGCAACCTGGCGTTCAGGGCTGCGCAGCGTCATGGCGCGCAGCCGGCTGATACGGCTGTTGAGCCGCTGCACGATTTCCCAGGCGATATGATGCTCCGCAATCGAAAACAGCGTTTCATAAAACGCCTGAGACGCTTCAACCCGTTCAATATCGTCATGATGTTCAGATGCTCTGGCAATTCGCATCAGCCGGGTGTGCAGCTTCTGCTTATCTTCCGTTGTGGCTTTGCGGGCGCAATCTTCTGCAGCTGCAGATTCAAGCAGCTGACGTATGCTGTAGATCTGCTGCGCAATCTCCCAGGTGAGCCGCGCCACAATAGGCCCTTTTTTAGGCAGGTTTTCGATCAGTCCTTCCGCTTCAAGATAACGGATCACTTCCCGCACCACGGTACGACTGACGCCCAGCTCATCACACAATGAGCGTTCAACCAGACGATCGCCCGCTTTAAAATAGCCTGAGATGATTGCCTGTCTTACTTTGACCAGCGCCAGTTCCCGCAGTGTCACCGGCGTGTTTTCAATCCTTAAGGAGTGAATCGCAATCATGATCTTCCCTATTGTCCCGCGTTAAGAACCGTTGCGCGAAGCCCCCTGCGCGCGCTCTTTTTTACTATTAGCACTGTTCCGGCAGTTAACGCAACGTCGCGGACGTGGCTGCAACAGAGTCTGAGGTCATAAAGCCCTCAGCGGCGCTGTGATTTCGTCTGACGCCGCCATACCCGGAATTTGTTATTGCTCACATTTTTATCACTTATCGCTGAAGTATTCCCTTTTCCCGCGCGGGCTTTAAAAATAATGCATATTTATCAATCACATGATTTTTTTCCGCTGCGCTGGCCTGCATCACTTTTATGATGCCAGTCACACTCCGATAGCTGATTTTCTACCCGCTAAAACCTGCACTGGCAGCCCGCTAAAAATGGCCCAGGACCGCGTCTGGCGCATCCTGGCGCATAAAAAGCAGGCAATTAAGGTATGACTGTATGATGGTATACCATGTTTTGACATCCCAAAAGTGGCGATGCTATACCCCTTTCATCAGTAGCAATTAACAAACCGTTAACTTGAAAGGGGTTTACATGCATCCGGATATTCGTAAAACCGTCGTCACCACTGAAACCGTGTATACCGATGGCGGCAAAGCGGCGGGCACGCCGCTGGTGATGATTGCCGCTGCAGCCGTGGTCAAAAATCCGTGGGCTGGCAGAGGCTTTGTTGAAGATCTGGCACCAGAAATCCGTGAGATGGCGCCGGTATTAGGCGAATTGCTGACCGGATTAATCGTTAAAGAAGCGGGGGGCGGCGATCGTGTGGTCGCCTATGGCAAATGTGCCGTTACCGGACTGAACGGCGAGCTGGAGCATGCCTCAGCGCTGATTCATACGCTGCATTTTGGTAATCACTACCGTTCTGCGGTGCAGGGCAAAACCTATCTGGCATTCAACAATACGCGCGGCCCGGCCAACACCCCGATTCTCGTCCCGATGATGGGAACAGAAGATGAGGGCTCGCGCGAACATTATCTGACCATGCAGTTCACCATCAATGATGCCCCGTTCAGCGACGAGATCGTGATTGCGCTGGGCGCTGCGCTGGGCGGCCGCCCGCATCATCGCATCGGTAACCGTTATCTTGATCTTAAAGAGCTTGGCCATGATCAGAAAAATCCAGCCGCTGTCTGAGGCGTCAGCACAGGTCAGCTATCTCGAAGCGGGAGCCGGCACTCCGCTGGTGCTGATTCACGGCGTGGGCATGAATGCGGAAGCCTGGTTTCCCCAGATAGCGGTACTGAGCCGCCATTTTCGGGTTATCGCAGTGGATATGCCCGGGCATGGCGACAGCACAGGCTTCGGGCATCACGCGACGCTGACCGACTACGTTTCCTGGCTGGCAGCCTTTCTCGCCACTCAGCCAGAGCAGCGTTTTGCGGTTGCCGGGCACTCAATGGGTGCCCTGATCACCGCCGGACTGGCAATTGATTATCCGCACTCTGTCAGCCGCGCCATCGTCATGAGCGGCGTCTTCAGGCGCTCAGCTGCGGCCCGCGCTGCGGTCCTGCAGCGCGCTCACGAGCTGGCAAGCGGTGATGTCCAGCTGGATGCGCCACTGGAGCGCTGGTTCAGCGCCACCCCGGAGGAGCAGCCGCTGCGTCACAAAGTCGGCGAGTGGCTGCAGCAGGTCAGCCCGGCAGGCTATGCGCGCGCCTATCAGGCGTTTGCTGAAGGCGACTCGCTGTATGCCGATCGCTGGGCAGAGATGCGCTGTCCGGTGCTGGTCATGACGGGCGAACTGGATGCCAACTCCAGTCCGGAAATGACACGCCAGATGGCCGGCGCAGCACCTTACGGTGAGGCGGTGGTTATCGATAACGCCAGACACATGTTGAATCTGACCGATGCTGAACGGGTCACGCAAGAGATGCTCTCTTTCCTTGAGCCGGTTGCAGCCCCCGTCACGTCACAAGAGCCTATTCAGGAGTAACTTATGGACGCAGATAAACGCAGAGAGTTGCGCGACGCCTTTGGCGCCTTTATGACGGGCGTAACCGTGGTCACGACCCGGGATGCTAAAGGTGAGCCGATTGGTTTCACCGCAAACTCTTTTTCATCGGTATCACTCGACCCGGCGCTGCTGCTGGTCAGCATCGACAAACGTTCGGCTAACTTTGAACATTTTACGCAGTGCCGCCATTTTGCCGTCAATATTCTGGCAGAACAGCAGAAAGAGACGTCAAACGTGTTTGCGCAGAAAATTGCCGACCGGTTTGCGCGCGTCAGCTGGCATCGCGGAGAGCAGGGCACGCCGCTGATTGATGAGAGTTCGGCCTGGTTTGAGTGTTCGCTGCATCAGGTGATTGACGCGGGCGACCACGCAATTCTGATTGGTAACGTGCTGCAGTTCGCTTCCAGCGGCACGGCGGGTCTGGGCTACTATCGCGGCGCCTATTTTACCCCTTATCAGCAGGCAGAGTCGCTGATTAGCGGGCCGGATGTTGTGGTCAGTGCGCTTATCGAGTCCGCCGGTAAGGTGCTGCTGGTCAGGCAGTCAGAGGGGTATGAGCTACCGGCACAAACCATGCGCGGCCGCAGCGTCGATGAAACGCTGACGCAGGTATTCAGCACGCTGCAGATTGCCGCCAGTCCGGGCTTTATCTACTCCATGTGGGAGGATCGGCAGAAAAAGCAGCAGCATATTGTCTTTTTATGCGCTCAGCCCACCGGCGGTACGCTACCCGCAGTTGACCAGGGAGAGTGGCGCGATCTGCAGGATCTGGCTGCAGTACCGGTGGCTAACGGTGCGCTGCAGGCGCTGCTGGGACGCTACATGCGTGAATATGCGGCGGGTAATTATGGCCTCTATTACGGCGATGAAGCGCAAGGTTCGGTGCGCCAGTTCTCTGTGCCAGCCCATCAGGAGGTGGTATGAAGCTTTCTCTGTTTCTGCATATGGAGCGCGTTTCGGCTGATGATGCACAGGATAAGCTCTACGAAGAGATGATGACGCTGTGCGAAATCGCCGATCGCGGCGGGCTGCATGCGATCTGGACCGGTGAGCATCACGGTATGAACTTCACCATTGCACCGAACCCTTTCATCAATCTGGTGGATATTGCGCACCGCACCCGACATGTGCGCCTCGGTACCGGCACCATTATTGCGCCGTTTACCCATCCGATTCGCCTTGCCGGTGAGGCGGCAATGACCGATATCATCACTAACGGACGGCTGGAGCTGGGTATTGCGCGCGGCGCCTATGCGTTTGAGTATGAGCGTCTGCTGCCGGGCCTTGATGCCTGGGGAGCCGGTCAGCGCATGCGGGAGCTGGTGCCGGCAGTAAAAGCGCTCTGGCGCGGTGATTATGCTCATCAGGGCGAGTTCTGGCAGTTCCCGTCCACTACGTCCTCGCCGTTACCCAAACAGCAGCCGCATCCCCCCATCTGGGTGGCTGCCCGCGATCCCAACAGCCATGAGTTTGCCGTTAAGCAGGGTTGTAACGTGCAGTGCACGCCGCTGCATCAGGGAGACGAGGAGATTGTGCGCCTGATTACCACGTTTAAAGAGGCGTGCCGGGAATACGCTCCGGAGCAGCCGCTAAAAATTATGCTGCTGCAGCACGGTTTCTTGGCGGCGGATGAAGCGGATGCACAGCAGGCAGCGCAGGAGCTGAACCGCTTCTACCACTACTTTGGCGCCTGGTTTAAAAACGAGCGTCCGGTGACGCAGGGGCTTATTGCGCCACTCAGTGATGAAGAGATTGCCGCTAACACCTATTACAGCGCGGAAAAAATGCGCCAGAACCTGGCTATCGGTACGGCGGACGAAGTGATCGCCCGGCTGAAAAACTATGAAGCACTGGGCTATGACGAATATGCGCTATGGCTCGACAGCGGTATGACCTTTGAGCGCAAAAAAGCTTCGCTGATGCGCTTTATTGAGCAGGTCGTTCCGGAATTCCACTAAGCGGAGAGAGAGATGGACGCGTTTAAACTCTATATTGACGGGCAGTTTGTAACCGGCGCAGCCTCGTTCACATCCCTGAATCCGGCGACCGCAGAGCCCTGGGCAACTATCGCTGGCGCAGAACAGCAGGAGACTGACCGCGCGGTGGAGGCGGCTGCCCGCGCGTTTACGTCAGAGGCATGGCGCGCGCTTACCGCCAGCGCGCGCGGTAAACTGCTGCTGCGGCTGGCCGATCTGATTGAGCGGGATGCGGCGCGGCTGGCACGCATTGAAACGCTGGATACCGGCAAAATTATTCGCGAGACGCAGGCGCAGATCGCCTATGTGGCGGAGTATTACCGCTATTACGCGGGCATGGCCGACAAAATGGAGGGGGCCACGTTAAGTATCGATAAGCCCGATATGGAAACGTGGGTCAGACGTGAGCCGGTGGGCGTGGTGGCGGCAATCATCCCCTGGAACAGCCAGCTGTTTCTGTCAGCGGTTAAAATCGGCCCGGCGATCGCCGCTGGCTGTACGCTGGTAGTGAAGGCAGCAGAGGTGGCTCCGGCTCCCCTTCTGGCGCTGGCAGAACTGATTGATGAAGCGGGTTTTCCGCCCGGCGTGATTAACGTCATCACCGGCTTTGCTGAGCAGTGCGGTGCACGGCTCACCGCACACCCGCTTATCGATCATATCGCTTTTACCGGCGGCGCAGAAACCGCACGCCATATTATACGCGGCAGCGCGGAGAATCTCGCCAGCACCTCACTGGAGCTGGGGGGCAAGTCACCGTTTATTGTTTTTGCCGATGCCGATCTGGAGAGTGCGGCGAACGCTCAGGTGGCTGCGATCTTCTCAGCCTCGGGTCAGAGCTGCGTTGCAGGCTCGCGCCTGCTGGTAGAAGCCAGTATTAAAGAGGCGTTTATTGAGAGGCTGGTGAGTAAAGTGCGCAGCATTGTGATCGGCTGTCCGCAGCAGCCTGAAACGCAGTTTGGCCCGCTCTGCACGCTGCGCCAGAAACAGAACATTGAACAGGTCGTCAGCCGCACGCTGGAGCAGGGCGCTAAGCTGATTATCGGGCATGAGCCTGTTCACAAGCCTGGCTTCTATTATCCGCCTACTATTCTTGATTGCAGCAGCGTACCGGCAGCAGAGAGTGTCGTGCAGGAGCTGTTTGGTCCGGTGCTTTCGGTGCTGACTTTCAGCGGGGAAGCGGACGCGCTGCGGCTGGCTAACGGCACCGAATATGGTCTTGCCGCCGGCGTCTTTACGCAAAATCTGACGCGCGCGCATCGCATCACGCGCCAGCTGCGCAGCGGTGTGGTCTGGCTGAACACCTATCGGGCGGTCTCACCGCTGGCACCCTTTGGGGGCTATGGCAAATCAGGATTCGGGCGCGAGGGCGGCACTGACGCCGCGCTGGAGTACACCACAACCAAAACGGTATGGCTGCGCACCAGCGATGAGCCCATCGACGACCCATTTATCATGCGTTAATTCCCTTTCCGGCGCTGGCCATTCACATCCTCGCCCGCCGGATCGCTAAGTATCAGGAGTCTTACCGCCAGCAGTTTCTCCTGCGAGAAGACGAGACGCACATCGTCGGGATGGCTATGGCATGACAACGCCAGTGATGTATCTGCAACACATAATAATTCTGCATCTCAACTGGAGGGTAAGGTGGAAAAATCATCACGTCAGGGGCCGTTTATCGAGAACAAGTCGGTGGATTATGTGCCGGTGTCTGAGCGGCACGGCAAATCGCACAGCCTGTTCACGCTCTGGTTCTGTACCAATATTGCTCCGCTGGCGGTGGTCAGCGGGGCGATCGCAACCGAAACGTTTCACCTTAATGTAATTTCCGCGCTCTCTGCGATTATCGCCGGCCATCTCTTTGGTGGCATCTTTCTTGCGCTGACCTCAGCGCAGGGGCCGAAAACCGGCATTCCGCAGATGGTACAGAGCCGCGCGCAGTTCGGGCGCTATGGTTCGCTGCTGGTAATCAGTTTTACTACCGTGATCTATCTGGGGTTCTTTATCTCCAATATCTCGCTTTCGGGCCGGGTAATTAACAATGTCATTCCGGCGCTGCCGGTGGCGAGCGCAACGATTTTAGGCGCCGTGCTGGCAACAGCGATCGGCGTGATAGGTTACCGCTTTATTCACCGGATCAATAAAATTGGCGCATGGATCATGGGCGCGGCCCTGCTGCTGGGACTGACGCTGATGCTATCGCAGCCACTACCGGCAGACTTCTGGCAGCGCGGATCGCTGAGCGCGGCAGGCTGGTTCGGGACCTTTTGCATTGGTGCGGTGTGGCAAATCAGCTTTTCACCTTATACCTCAGATTATTCGCGCTATCTGCCTGCGGATGTGGGGATCGCCCGTCCTTTCTGGGCGACTTACCTCGGCGCCTGCGGCGGAACTATCCTGGCGTTTGTCTTTGGCATGATGGCCGTCAGTATTGCTCCGGCGGATGACGCCATGATGGCGGTGCGTCATGCCACCGGCTGGCTGGGACCGCTGCTGATGATCCTGTTTCTGGTGAATATCATTTGTCATAACTCCATGAACCTGTACGGGGCGGTGTTATCGCTGATAACGGCCGTGCAGACCTTCCGTCCGCACTGGACGCCGGGGGCGGCGGTGCGGCTGGTGGTGTCCGCTCTGGTATTGACAGGCAGCATTTTGATTGCGCTGGCGGCGTCGCAGAACTTTGTCGCATTTTTTATCAACCTGATTCTGGCGCTGATCGCCGTACTGATCCCGTGGATTGTGATCAACCTGCTCGACTTCTACTACGTCAATAAACAGCACTACGACGTGGCAGCCATATTTCAGGCGGACGGAGGACGCTATGGGCGGCTTAATACACAGGCGCTGCTGGTCTATTTTGCCGGGATCCTGGTGCAGGTTCCTTTCATCGAAAATGCGTTTTTCTCCGGTCCCTATGCAAAACTGATCCCGGGCGTGGATATCTCATGGATTATCAGTCTGGTTGTAACCAGCATCGCCTATCCGCTGTTTCATCGCAGGCATCAGCCGGTATTGACCGTACTGCCTGAAAGCAAAGTGTAATAACCGGGCAGGGATGCCCCGGTCTGCTTCCCGCTTTAGCAACGAACGTGCTGCTGTCTGCGACCTTCTCATGCACGGCAACCGCACGCAACAGAGGTGCGATTTATGCGGGATACCTGCTAACATAGCGCGCGGCAGCGGCGCGCTGTCGTCTGGTTAACCCGGTATAAATATTATGATTACGCCGTGCGAATAACGCGCGGCGAATGGAGCTATGGCACTGATGTTGCAAGATTTAGGCATTATCGATTTATGGACGTTTCTGGCAGGTGCGCTGGTGATTATTCTGTTACCCGGCCCGAACAGCCTCTATGTTTTACGCACCGGCATGGGCCGCGGCATGAAAGCTGCGTCTAAAGCGATTGCGGGCGTCATGGCAGGCGATCTGATCCTGATTTTTCTTGCCTGGGCGGGGGTTGCTACGCTGATCCGCACCAGCCCGCACATTTTTATGATGGTGCGCTATCTGGGCGCGATGTTTTTACTTTATCTGGGTATCAAAATCATCATGGGCGCACTGCGCCAGCGCGCGGATGCGCAGCCTGCTGAGCCGGTCAAAGCAGAAAACTACTTTCTGCGTGCGGTACTGCTGGGGGTGACTAACCCTAAAGCTATCCTGTTCTACGTCTCTTTCTTTATTCAGTTTATCGACCCCAAAGTCACTCATACCGCGCCGGCGTTCGCCACGCTGGGTGCGCTGATTCAGCTTATCAGCTTCAGCTACTACTCCGTGCTGCTGGTGGCGGGCGCGGTGATGGTCCGCTTCCTGCGCAGCCGCACGCGGCTGGTTAAATTTGCCAACATGCTGACCGGTATGCTGTTCTTTGGTTTTGCCGTCCGGCTGGTGAGCGCCCAGAGCTGATGGCAACTACGCACGCTGCGGAGAGATAAATGATAGCCAGACAACGTCAGGCGGATGCCCTGCTGGTGAGCACCACGCTCATCGCGGCATTTGGCTGGATCTGCTCACGCGAAGCGATAGCTGGTATGCCCGCGCTGGCCTTTGTTGCGCTGCGCTTTCTTTCGGCCAGCGTGGTACTGCTGCTGCTGTGCCGTGCCGCCGAGCTGCGCCATACGCTGCGGAATATCAGGCCGGTTCTGATGAGCGGGCTGCTGCAGTCTGCTTATATGCTGCTGTGGATTTATGCCGTCGCCACCACGCGCTCGCTGGGTGAGGGGGCTTTTATTATGAGCCTCTCAATGCTGTTTGTGCCGCTTTTTGCCTGGGTTATTCTGCGCAGCCGGCCAGCGCGTGCGTTCTGGCTCTCCCTGCCGGTGGGCATCGCGGGGCTGGCGCTGCTGACGCTCAGGCAGGATCTCCATTTTGAACTGAGCCAGCTCCTGTTCCTCGGCGCCGCGCTGGTTCAGGCAGTCTACTTCTGTTTCACCACCCGCTTTGCCGCGACGGTCCCTGTCTGTCCGCTGGCCACGGTACAGCTCGCCTGCACCGGCGCGGTAGCAGGCGTGCTGTCGCTGCTCTCTGAAAGCTGGCCGCAGGAGATCACGCTGGCTTCCTGGAGCTGGCTGGCGGCCAGCGCGCTGCTGGCGACCAGCCTGCGCTTCTGGCTGCAGCTGAAAGGACAGAGCATGACCAGCGCGGCAAATGCCGCACTGATCATGATCCTGGAACCGCTGCTGACGGTGCTGGCGGCGGCCCTCTGGTATGGCGAAGCGATGTCGGCCCGGCAGATGCTCGGCTGCCTGCTGATATTACTGTCGCTGCTCTATTACCGTCTGCAGCAGGCGAAAGCGCTGGCGTAATCGCTTAAGCAAGGCGATACAGCGCATCGCTTACCGCATTAAACAGCCTGTCAAGTTCGTCAGGCTGAGCAGAAAACATCGGACCAAACTGCAGCGTGTCGCCGCCAAAGCGAACATAGAATCCCGCCTTCCATAACAGCATGCCCGCTTCAAAAGGGCGCAGCGTGGCATCACCTTCACGCGGCGCCAGCTGAATCGCCCCGACCAGCCCGCAGTTGCGAATATCCACCACGTGCGGACAACCGCGCAGCGCGTGGAGCTGCTGTTCAAACAGCGGTGCCAGCTCAGCCGACTGCGCTATCAGCGACTCCTTTTCCAGCAGGTCAAGCGTGGCGATAGCCGCTGCGCAGGCGACCGGATGGGCGGAATAGGTATAGCCATGCGCAAACTCCACCGCATGCTCTGGCAGCGGCTGTGACATATAGGCGTGATAGATTTCGCTGCTGGCGGCCACGCCCCCCAGCGGGATGGCGCCGTTGGTGATCTGCTTGGCAAAGTTAAGCAGATCCGGCGTCACGCCAAAGTACTCTGCGCCGGTCCAGCGTCCCATGCGGCCAAAGCCGGTGATCACCTCATCAAAAATCAGCAGGATGTTGTGCTGCGTGCAGATCTCACGCAGGCGCTGCAGATAACCCCGTGGCGGAATGATGGCTCCGGCGGAGCCGGAAAGCGGCTCAACAATCAGCGCGGCGATGTTTGACGCATCGTGCAGCTCAATCAGTTTCAGCATCTCATTGGCCAGCGCCTCGCCGCCGGTTTCAGCCTGACCCGGCGTGAAGGCGAGGTCGCTTTGCAGCGTATGCGGCAGGTGATCCACATCCATAAACTGACCAAACATTTTGCGGTTGCCGCCAATGCCGCCGAGGCTGGTGCCGGCGATGTTCACACCGTGATAACCGCGGGCGCGACCGATCAGTTTGGTTTTGGCCGGCTGGCCTTTGGCGCGCCAGTAGCCGCGCGCCATTTTTACCGCGGTGTCTGCCGCTTCAGAACCGGAGCCGGTGAAAAAGATATGGTTGAGATCGCCCGGCATGTACTGCGTGATACGTTCTGCCAGCTGAAACGAGAGCGGATGGCCATACTGAAAGCCGGGGGAGTAATCAAGCACGCCGAGCTGCCGGCTTACCGCCTGCTGGATCTCACTGCGCGTGTGGCCAGCGCCACAGGTCCACAGCCCTGACAGACTGTCATAAATGTGTCGCCCTTGATCATCGGTAAGCCAGCGTCCCTCCGCTGCCACGATAAAGCGCGGATCGCGCTGGAAATTACGATTGGCGCTGGAGGGCATCCAGTGCGACTGCAGGTTCAGGGAAGCGGTATCTATGCGTTCGGACATGGCGGGTTCTCCAGAGTGTATAGCCAGAGTTTGCAATCAGGCATCGGTTAAGTTAAATGCTAATTAACTTAAGTTTAGTCAGCGGAAAACTCACCTGAATGAAACCTAAAACCCTGGCGCAGGTTACCGATTTCGATCTGCGTCTGCTGCGGCTGTTTAAAGTCGTTAGCGAATGCGGCAGCTTTACGGCTGCCGAGAGCAGGCTGGGCATTACCCGTTCGGCGATCAGCCTGCATATGAGCGATCTGGAGAAGCGTCTCGGGATGCGGCTCTGTCAGCGCGGAAGGGCGGGATTTGCCCTGACGGATGAGGGGCGCGAGATCCTGCGCCACAGCGCCAGCCTGATGGCGGCGGTTGAGGATTTTCGCCAGCAAATAAATCAGATGCATAAACAGCTGCGCGGTGAACTTAATATCGGCATTATCAATAATCTGGTGACGCAGCCGCGTATGCAGATTACGCAGGCGCTGGAAGCGTTACGCGAAAAGGGTGCGGAAGTCCGCATTAATATCAGTATGCTTACGGCCGCTGATATTGAGCAGGGTTTGCTTGACGGACGTCTGCACGTGGGCGCGCTGCCCTATACCGCGCCGGTGTCGGGCCTGGTCTATACGCCGCTCTATGAAGAGATCTCCTGTCTTTACTGCAGCAGTACGCACCCGCTTTTCAGCCAGGCGCATGAGGCGGATCCAGCGGTGCTGCATCGCTATGAAGCGATAGCGCCTGGCTACCGTCTGAGCGCGGAAGCCGCTGCCCTGCATCGGTCACTTAACTGTACGGCCACAGCCTCTGACCGGGAAGGTATCGCTTTTCTGATCTTAACCGGACGCTATATCGGCTTTCTGCCCGATCACTATGCGGCACGCTGGTGTGAGCTGCAGCAGATGCGTGCAATTGCGCCTTCGCGGCTGCGCTTCGGCAGCCAAATCGCGATTGTGACCCGGCAGGGAGAGCGCCGGAATGCCATTCTGCAGCATTTTCTGGCAGCAGCAGGCGCGGAAAATGAAGCTGCCACACTATCATAATTACAACATACTGTTAGTTGATCAACTAACTCATTCAGCTTCAGTGTCGGCTGGTCCGATCGGGCATTCGTCGTGGCATGTTTCACAGCGAGGATAAGACGGTATGAAGCAGGGCAGCATTGCGCTGCCCTGCAGAGAGGTTATGCCCGTACAGGCTCACCGCGCACCGGGCGCTCGCCGGCAACATAGTAGTCGGCAGTGCTGCGTGGCAGCGGATCGCGACCGCGAATGTTATCCGCAATCTTCTCGCCAATCATAATGGTTGTCGCATTCAGGTTGCCGGTAATGATCAGCGGCATGATGGAGGCATCGACCACGCGCAGCCCCTGCAGGCCATGCACGCGACCTTCACCATCGACCACGGCCATCTCATCGCTGCCCATTTTACAGGTGCCGCAAGGGTGGTAAGCGGTTTCACCGTGGTTACGCACAAACTCATCCAGCTGCTCATCGGTCTGGCAGTCGATTCCCGGACTGATTTCGCGACCGCGATATTTATCCAGCGCCGGCTGGTTGATGATTTGACGCGTAATGCGAATCGCATCGCGGAACTCATGCCAGTCCTGTTCATGCGACATGTAGTTGAACAGAATGGCCGGATGGCGGCGCGGATCGCGTGATTTGATCCGCACGTGACCCCGGCTTGGCGAGCGCATAGAGCCAACATGGCACTGGAAGCCGTGCGCTTCAACCGCGTTAGAGCCGTTGTAGTTAATGGCAACCGGCAGGAAGTGATACTGGATGTTAGGCCAGTCGAACTCTTCCCGGCTGCGAATAAAGCCGCCGCCTTCAAACTGGTTGCTGGCGCCGACGCCGGTACCGTTGAACAGCCATTCGGCGCCGATTTTCGGCTGGTTCCACCACTTCAGCGCCGGATAAAGAGAGACCGGCTCTTTGCACTCATACTGCAGATACATCTCCAGGTGGTCCTGCAGATTCTCACCCACGCCGGGCAGGTCGTGCACGACCGGAATATCAAACTGCTGCAACAGCTCTGCCGGACCGACGCCTGAACGCTGCAGGATCTGCGGCGAGGCGATGGCGCCAGCGCACAGCAGTACTTCACGTCGCGCATAGACCGTTTTCGGGGTGTTACTGCCGCCCTCAAGGTATTCAACGCCGGTCGCGCGCTTGCCGTCAAACAGAATGCGATCGGTGGTCGCATGGGTAATGATCTTCAGGTTCGGACGTTTCTTCGCGGTATCAAGATAGCCGCGTGCCGTGCTGGAACGGCGGCCTTTTGGCGTAACAAAGCGATCCATCGGGCCAAAGCCTTCCTGCTGATAGCCGTTCAGATCGTCGGTGCGCGGATAACCCGCCTGCACGCCTGCTTCAATCATTGCCGCAAACAGGACGTTGTTATCCGGCTTACAGGTGGTGATGCTGACCGGACCTTCGCCGCCGTGATAGTCATTTGCGCCGATATCACGCGTTTCTGACTTGCGATAGTAGGGCAGGCAGTCGAGATAGCTCCACTGCTCAAGACCGGGCGCTTTGGCCCAGTTGTCGAGATCCATCGCATTGCCGCGGATATAGCACATGCCGTTGATCAGCGAAGAGCCACCCAGCCCTTTACCGCGCCCGCACTCCATGCGGCGGTTATTCATATAAGGTTCCGGCTCGGTCTCATACGCCCAGTTGTAGCGCTTACCCTGCAGCGGGTAAGCCAGGGCCGCAGGCATCTGAGTGCGGAAGTCAAAGCGGTAATCGGGACCACCCGCCTCCAGCAGCAGTACGTTGACATTGCTATCTTCGGTCAGACGGGTAGCCAGTACGTTTCCTGCGGATCCGGCTCCGATAATGACGTAATCAAATTCCATTAGTCGCTCCTCAGGTAAGCTCAATTAAAATACTGACTGAAAACGGGTCATTTCGATCTGCACCGATTTAACCTGGGTGTAATTCTGCAGCGTCATCACGCCGTTTTCACGGCCGATGCCGGAGTGCTTATAGCCGCCTACCGGCATTTCAGCGGCGGATTCACCCCAGGTGTTGATCCAGCAAATACCGGCTTCAATCTGGTGAATAACGCGGTGCGCGCGGTTAAGATCCTGCGTGACCACGCCCGCGGCCAGACCATATTCGGTGGCATTAGCGCGACGCACGACCTCTTCTTCGCTCTCATAGGTGAGAATGGACATTACCGGGCCAAAAATCTCTTCCTGTACGATGGTCATTTCGTCGCGGCAGTCGGTAAAGACGGTTGGTTCAACCCACGCGCCCTGATCAAATTCAGCGCCGCTCATGCGCTTACCGCCGCACAGCAGCGTAGCCCCTTCGCTGATGCCCGATTCGATATAGCGCATTACGTTGTCGCGATGGGCAAAGCTCACCAGCGGACCAAAGTTCGTGGCCGGATCGGCGAGGTCGCCCGCTTTGATACGCGCCACGCGTTCGCTGATTTTGGCCTCGAATTCCGCTTTTACCGCTGCAGGAATAAAGACGCGGGTGCCGTTGGTGCAGACCTGACCGGAGCTGTAGAAGTTTGCCATCATGGCGATGTCAGCAGCGAGGTCGAGATCGGCATCATCAAAGATAATCAGCGGAGATTTACCGCCCAGCTCCATCGTGACATCTTTCAGTGTCGAGCCGGCAGCGTTTGCCATCACTTTCTTACCGCTGGCCACGCCGCCGGTGAAGGAAACTTTGTCGATACCAGGATGATCGGTCAGCAGCTGACCGGTCACCGCACCGCGTCCGTTCAGCACGTTGAAAACACCATCCGGCACGCCGGCCGCGGTGTAGATCTCAGCCAGCTTCAGCGCGGTCAGCGGAGTGACTTCACTGGGTTTGAAAATCATGGCGTTACCCGCAGCCAGTGCCGGTGCCGATTTCCACAGCGCAATCTGGATGGGATAGTTCCACGCGCCGATCCCGGCCACCACGCCGAGCGGTTCGCGGCGGGTATAGACAAAAGAGGTGTCGCGCAGCGGGATCTGCTGGCCTTCCAGTGAAGGGATCAGCCCGGCATAGTACTCCAGTACATCAGCACCGGTGACAATATCTACCGCCTGGGTTTCGCTGAACGGTTTACCGGTGTCCAGCGTTTCGAGTTCCGCCAGTTCGTCATTACGTTCACGCAGGATCTCCACCGCACGCCGTAAGATGCGCGAGCGCTCCATCGCCGTCATCGCAGCCCAGATTTTCTGGCCTTTTTTCGCGGCTTCAACGGCGCGATCGACATCCGCACGCTCAGCTTCATGGACTTCTGCCAGCACATCGCCATTAGCAGGGTTGATACTCTGGAAGGTGTTACCTGCTGCAGAGGGGACAAATTTGCCATCAATGTAGAGGTGCTGTTCGGTGAATCGGGACATGGTTTCTCCTTCCTCAGTGATTCGGTGAGTCAGCCAGTTGCTGACGAATAAATTGGGTGGTAAGCGTTCTGGCAATCGCTAAATCAAAGGGCTTGCCACTCAATGCGGCACGCAGCCACAAGCCATCAATCATAGAAGCCAAACCGTAAGCTGCCAGTCGGGCCTGCTCGCGCGGCATTTCCCGGCGAAACTCTGCAGCCAGGCTGGAGAACAGGCGGCGACTGCTGACCCGCTCTAACCGGCCCAGCTGCGGCTGATGCATGCTGCTTGCCCAGAAGTCGAGCCACGCTTTCATGGCGGCACTGTGCAGCTGGGTATCATCAAAGTTACCTTCCACAATGGCCAGCAGGCGCGCTTCGGTGCTGGCGTCTGCCAGCGGTTTAAGCCGCATGGAAACGGCTTCGCGCAGCTGGCGCGTGACATCACGCATGGTGGCTTCGAGCAGGCCATTTTTATCTTTGAAATAGTGACTGATGATGCCGGTAGAGACGCCAGCCCGTCGGGCAATTTGCGCGATGGTGGCGTAGTTAATCCCTACGTCGTTGATGGTATCAAGCGTCGCATCAATCAGTTGCCGGCGACGTATCGGCTGCATTCCTACCTTTGGCATCACTACCGCTCCACCTCAAATCGAGACCCCTATTAAAACTTTTTTTGATTGCACGTTCAATATAAAAAAGAAAGTTGTTAGGATGGTGTGCTTCGTTTGTTACAAAAGCCAAACGGTGAGCTACGCTTGGTAGCGATTTATCACCGTGCCCAACTAACGGAGGTAAAGCAGGGAGTACAACAACAAGATCAGCCACACTGATCGCATCAATTTATTGAGTAGTTACAGGAAATTAACCAGAGGTTATCGATGATTAATCCACCTGCCAGTGAAAAGGACAGAATTAATCCCGTGGTGTTCTTCACCTCGGCCGGACTGATTCTGACATTTTCACTTGTCACCATTCTCTATAGCGACCTTGCGGGCGCCTGGATCCAGACAGCGGTAAACTGGGTCTCAACCACGTTTGGCTGGTATTACATGCTGGCCGCCACGCTCTATATCGTTTTTGTGGTCTATATGGCCTGCTCGCGCTATGGCGCGATTAAGCTCGGGCCGGAGCAATCCAAACCGGAGTTCAGCCTGCTGAGCTGGTCGGCGATGCTGTTTGCCGCCGGTATCGGAATCGATTTGATGTTTTTCTCCGTTGCAGAGCCGGTGTCGCAATATATGCAGCCGCCGGAGGGGGCCGGACAAACCATGGAAGCGGCGCGTCAGGCGATGGTCTGGACGCTGTTTCACTACGGGCTGACCGGCTGGTCAATGTACGCATTGATGGGGATCGCGCTCGGTTACTTCAGCTACCGCTATAATCTGCCGCTCACCATTCGCTCAGCGCTCTATCCGATCTTTGGTAAACGCATCAATGGACCGATTGGCCATACCGTGGATATCGCTGCGGTAGTCGGCACCATTTTTGGTATCGCTACCACGCTGGGTATCGGGGTAGTGCAGCTGAACTATGGCCTGAAGGTGCTGTTTGACGTCCCTGAAGGACTGACCGCGCAGATGGCGCTGATTGTCCTGTCGGTGATCATTGCGACGATCTCCGTCACATCGGGCGTCGACAAAGGTATCCGGATTCTGTCTGAGCTGAACGTGGCGCTGGCGCTCGGCTTGATCCTGTTTGTGCTGTTTATGGGCAAAACAGACTTCCTGCTGAACGCGCTGGTGCTGAACGTTGGCGACTATATCAACCGCTTTATGGGGATGACGCTGAATACCTTTGCGTTCGATCGTCCGACCCAGTGGATGAACAGCTGGACGCTGTTTTTCTGGGCATGGTGGGTCGCCTGGTCGCCGTTTGTTGGCCTGTTCCTGGCGCGTATCTCACGCGGCCGCACCATTCGCCAGTTTGTGCTCGGCACGCTGATCATTCCCTTTACGTTTACGCTGCTGTGGCTCTCTGTATTCGGTAACGCCTCGCTGTATGAAATTATTCACGGCGATGCCGGCTTTGCGCAGGAAGTGATGGCGCATGCCGAACGCGGTTTCTACAGTCTGCTGGCGCAATATCCGGCGTTTAAACTCAGCGCGTCCGTTGCCACCATTACCGGGATGCTGTTCTACGTTACCTCAGCGGATTCCGGTTCACTGGTACTGGGCAATTTCACTTCAAAGCTCAAGGATATCAACAGCGATGCGCCTAACTGGCTGCGCATCTTCTGGTCAATTGCGATTGGGGTGCTGACCATGGGCATGCTGATGACCAACGGGATTTCTGCACTGCAGAACACCACGGTCATCATGGGGCTGCCGTTTAGCTTTGTGATCTTCTTTGTGATGGCCGGCCTGTGGAAATCGCTGAAGGTAGAAGATCATCGCCGCGCCAGTGCCGTGCGTGAAACCGCGCCCTATATTCCCTCAAGCAGCGATCGCCTGAGCTGGAAGAAGCGGCTGTCACGCCTGATGAACTATCCGGGTACGCGCTACACGCAGCGGATGATGGAAACGGTTATCTATCCGGCGATGGAAGATGTGGCGAAAGAGCTGGAGCTGCGCGGGGCGCACGTAATGCTGGAGAAAATGCCGGCTGAAGAGGGGCAGGCGCTGGGGCACCTTGAGCTGCGCGTTGATCTGGGTGAAGAGCAGAGCTTTATGTATCAGGTCTGGCCACAGCAATATTCAATTCCCGGCTTTACCTACCGCGCCCGCAGCGGTAAATCGCACTACTACCGGCTGGAGACCTTTTTACTGGAAGGAAGCCAGGGCAACGATTTGATGGACTACAACAAGGAGCAGGTGATTATCGATATTCTCGATCACTATGAGCGTCACCTGAACTTTATCCATCTGCATCGTGAAGCACCGGGCAGTAATCTGACCTTCCCCGAGATGTAACCCTCTGGGCAGCTGCGACCATGCAGCTGCCCGTTTTCTTTTCTCTCCGCCTCGCGCATTCCTGTCCGAGAGCTAGACTCACTAGCTGCTGTTAAGGGGAATTCTATGAAACTGGGTTTTGCGTGTAAGTATTTCGATCATGAGGCGAAGCAGCCTTTTCCATTCAAAAGCACCACCCGTACCCGCTTTCTGGGCATGCAGGGTGATGCCGCCGCCACGCTGCTAATTGGGCTGGCCCGTACTAACCTCACCAATCTTTATGCTCTGCTGGAACAGCTCGCCACGCTGCCTGATGCACTGCGCATGATGCGTATCGGCAGCGATCTGCTGCCGCTCTATACCGTTCCGCAGGCTACGCCACTCTACCGCGAGGCGATGCCGGAGCTGGCGCCGCTCTTTGCCCGCTGTGGCGAACTGGCGCGCGCCAGCAATATTCGGCTCTCGTTTCATCCCGGACAATATACCGTGCTGGCGTCTGATAATGAGGGGGTGGTGGAGCGTGCAATTGAGGATGTTGAATATCATGCCACCTGTGCCGTTCTGATGGGCTATGGACAGCGTTTTCAGGATTTTAAAATCAATATCCATATGAACGGCAAAAAGGGGTTTGCTGGTTTTCGCGATGCGTTTATGCGGCTCAGCCCTGAGGCGCGTAATATGCTCACGGTAGAGAATGATGAGGTTTCCTGCGCGCTGGATGATGTGCTTCAGGCGCGCGAGCTGTGCGCGGTGGTGCTGGATATTCACCATCACTGGGTAAAAGAGAATGCCTTTATCAAACCTGACGATGGCCGGATTGCACAGATTATCGACTCCTGGCGCGGCGTGCGTCCGGTGCTGCACTACTCGATTGCGCAGGAAGGATTGATCCCCGATAGCGGTTTTCCCGATCAGAACGCACTGGCAGCCTCCAAAATGAAGCTGCGCGCGCATTCGGACTACTTCTTTAATCAGACGCTAAACGACTGGGCGCTCTCGTTTGACCGGTTCGATATCATGTGCGAAGTCAAAATGAAAAATCTCGCCCGCGACCGGCTCTATTTCTATGCGCTGGAGCGCGGTGGTCACGCTACGGCGCCGCGATCACAATAGCGACGCGGCGGTTCTGCGCACGCCCCTGCGAGGTACTGTTGCTGGCAACCGGCACCCGCATACCCAGCCCGCGCGTCACAATATTCGCGCGCGGGACGCCGCTGCCGGCGGCCCACTGCTGCGCGACGGCATTGGCGCGTTTAAGTGAAAGCTGCTGATTATAGCCCGCTTCGCCGTAGTTATCGGTGTGACCGTCGATACGCAGATGCGTAATGCCGGTGGCTGCCAGCAGGCTTGCCGTGGAGGCGATGCGCTGTTTACTGGCCGCGGTAAGGTCTGACTCATTAATGCCAAACAGGATGCGGTTGGGTAATCCCAGCCCCCAGCCTTCGCTGTTCTGACTAAAGCCCTCCTGCTGCAGCGCTGCAACCTGGGCACGGGTAAAGCCGCCGGACTGGCAGCCCGCGCAGGTGAGTATCAGCGCCATCAGGCAACCATAGATTTTCACAGCCGATCCTTATTCAGTTTTTTGTTTTTATACATATGCAAATCTGCCCGCTCCAGCAGTGAGGCCACGCTGTCGCCAGACTGCGCCCAGGCGTAGCCGATGGTGACTGAGGTGGTAATAGTGCGGTCTTCACTGAGCGCGATAGGCTGGCGTACCGCATGCTGTATGGCATCCCGAAGTTCCTGCAGCCGGGCAGGGGTGGTGCGGCTGGTCAGGACCATTGCGAACTCATCGCCCCCCATGCGTGCAACCAGATCGCCCTCTGAGATCAGGCCAGCCAGGCGTTCAGCGGTGGCTTTCAGCACTTCATCCCCGGCAGCGTGTCCCCAGCTGTCGTTAATGCATTTAAAGCGGTCACCATCCAGAAACAGCAGCGCAAAGCGCGGCGGCGTTAACGGACGATCGAGCAATTGCGCCAGCCGCGCCACAAAAGCAGAACGGTTCGCAAGACCCGTAAGCGGGTCGGTCAGCGCTTTTTCTGCCAGCGAACGGTTATCACGCAGCAGCGATGCTTTCAGCGTCTGCATCTCACTCAGCAGCGCGTTCAGATCGCTGGAGAGCAGCTGAAACTCATTGATCGGCTCAGGCGGCACGCGCTGGGTAAAATCACCGGTGCGGATCACATAGTGAATGGCGCGCGTGATAGTGCGCATGGAGAGCAGAATGCCGCGATGGAGAAACTCGCTCAGCATAAAAGAGATCACCAGCACGCATAGCATGCCGCAGGTCAGGATCAGGATGGAGTAGTGGATAAACTCGCTGGCGCCATTCACCGTTCCGGCCAGCGTCAGGCTGCCGGCCCGGGTACCCGCGTGCTGTATATCAACAGTGACCGGACTGGCGTAGATCCACTGCCGCAGCTGTTTTTCATAGAAGCCGCTGTGCTCGCGGCGGTTGACCCAGTCAACCAGTACGGTATGGCTGGCGGTGACCAGCTGCGCCGACGCAAACATCTCTTTGTCACCCAGCATGGCAATCTTACTGTGCGCATCATAGCTGTCTTCAAATACCGTTGCCGCAGTAAGACTGGTGCTCAGCGTGGTTGCCGTCAGCGCCAGATTGCGGTTTTCGTAACGCTTAATAAAGTAGAGAGAGGTCGAGGTCATCAGCAGCCAGCACAGCAGCAGGATCACCGCCGCATTTATGGTGCTGATGCGGCGCAGGCGACCGCGCAGTGATGAACCCTGACGTTTTCTCAGTAAAAATTTCATCTTATTGGTTCTCTTTACGCGACAGCATCAGCACATCGGGACTGACTTTGACGCCGCTGCGTGCCAGTGAATCGAGATTCACCGAAAAACGGGTACGTTCCTCACCAAAAATCATACAGAAAGTGGCGCCGGTTGCGCAGTCAGGGTTATTTTCCGCCATGCTGAGCACCGCTTTATCAGGCATTGCTGCCAGAGCAGCGTGCTGCTGAGCCGGAGTTTCCGTGCCGAAATAGACCGCGTCGCAGTGCAGCGCGGATAACCTGCCAGCGCTGTCAGCGCGCACGACGCTGAACGGCGTGGCAGGCGGCGCGTCGGCTGATGAAAGCGTGAGGTGTCGGGCGGAGGCCAGGATGCAGAGCTGCGGCACCTGCACCGGAGGTGGCCAGCGGGTAAAACTCAGGATACCGCTGACAATGCGGTTAGCGCGATTGTCAGCGGCAGTATGCTCAGCGGCGTATGCCATCGGCCAGCTAAGCAGCACCAGCAGCGCAGGCAGTGCGCAGCACAGCCAAAGGCAGGATCCTTTTGAATACGGGGCAGGAAATCCTTTTATCTGCATGGCACTCTTCCTGGTCAGTAAAGGCGGGATAGTACCATTTACGCCATGAAATGCGTAACCAGTACGGGATGAAGCTTTTAAACCGGTCTATTGCCACCGCTCATTTGTAGCCACAGGTTGTGCGAGCCGCGACGTTAACTCCACGCCAGCGGGCGAACCGTGGCCAGGGTTTGCGGACAGACTCTGTTCAAATAGTCAAACATGCCCTGGGACAAAGCCGCCGTGCATTCAAGTAATCCGTTACTTCCCTGAAATTGATTCTGCCACTTGATAAGCAAAGAAGGCGAGTCAAAAATTGTTGGGTCAAATTTTGCCGCCTGAAGCATTAAAGCATGAGCGTAGGCGCGCAGTGGCAAAGGCGATTCTGTTTCTGTTCCAAAGTAAAAACTGGAAGAGAGGCGCGTAAATACTGCAGATATGCAGAGAAAATACTCTGCTTTGTTTCGCGGCGATGCATCTGCTATCCCATAAGCTTCTGTAACTGCCCGCGCATGTTGTTGCGTCAGTTGACTCCAGTACTCGTCAGGGTACAGCATAGGGCGAAAGTGCGCTTCCAGCTTAAATTCGGTGGCTTTATCGATCATTTTTTCAGTTGAGGACTTTGCTTCGGTTGCGTTGTCAAAAGCTTTACGGAACTTTCCCAGTTTGAGCAGGTCCAGCAATTTGCTTAACGTATTTTTCTGCTGTTATGCCAGAAATGGAGTAAGAAACTGAGGAAAGTTGCGGCGAAACAGGTTTTCCGGGTTCATTTCAACCATTTTTAAGCAGTTTTGCGGCGTATCCATTTGATAAAAATGGTTCCAGACGGGGTTCAGCGGATCGGGCCTCAACATGCCGCGCATGGTATCAAGACTCATTAACAGAACCGGGCCGCCTGGATTCGCAGGCATCAACACGAGATTTACCGCATCACTCCCCTGCAGATTAACTTGTGTAGGTTCAGAGAGGGCACTGGTGCGGCTGAAGTGTTCAAAGCGCGTATAAGGCGTAACTTCTCTGCTCTGAAGATAGCGGTCATAGCTTTCCTGAGCGCGAGCGGCAATACTGGAATTTTCATGGTTCTCAGAAACTGTAAGATCAATTATTTGATGAAATAATGCATTTTTTTGCGACAATAAAGATGAGTCATGCGTTATAAGGCGAAGGAAATTTTCAATTGTTGCATGAGATAAGAGGTTCAGATTGCTGCCTGAGATATGTCTATTAGAATAAAACCACTCTTCCGTCAGCCTGTCGTGCCATTGCCTGATACTGGGATCTGAACAGAAAGGTTCTTTGCCAAAAACCTCAAGTATCGGTATGGCTGTGCTAATCAGCTGTTGCAAAGTGATATCCTGACGCGATAACTCATTGATAATTTCTCGCGCCAGCTGTTTTTTAAAATCAGCAAAGCGATTATCGATACTCTGTAATGCCGTTAATGGCGTTCCTTCTGGGTTATTATGATGATTAAAGAATAAATCGATATCTCTCTCTTCGTCAGAGAGTCTGGAAAAATCAAGCTGCATTAAACTATTTTTAAATATGGCCCAAGAAAGATTATGCCCTGTAATATCTCGTTTCCCAAGGGAGCTGTAGCTAAAATCAGCCTTTTCGAACATATCTTTGGGAATATATATGTTATCCAATTTCAGCTTGCGAAAATTGATATGCTTATCTTCAGTTAAAAGAGAGTCGGTTGCCGGGAGTTTTTTATGCTCGCGCAGAAGACGCGCTCGCTGATCGAGCGTAATTCTGAAACTGCACAATTCTTCATAGCTATTTCGTCTGAAATCTGGTGTTCCACCGGCATTAAATAAATTAACGGCTTCATCGACCATATGTAATGGAAGGGGGGCGTCCATGGAAATAACATCAGGCAATTTGTATCTTAATGAGCCACGCACAGTCCCTTCATTATCCACCTCTCTTCTTTTAATATTGCACCGCCCAAGAGAGATGCCTGAAGTATGTTCACGGTAAAGAGTTGCTATTAAATGTGACTTTTTCATGAAAGCATACTTAGTGCTTTCTTTTTCAAAGAGTTGCCAGGCATTTACTACGGACTTTAAACGGGCCCAGATTGATTCAGGCGGGTTTAATATATCTACCAGCGCATTTATCTCTGGCCGGAAATGCGCTGTTGCTTCGCAAAGTGAAAGTTTATTAAGAGGATTTTGTTCCATAGTTAATATCGCCCTGAGGTTGGTGTGAAAATTATGACTTTACTGTTTGCAGTTAGAAGAGGGGATTAGTGAGTCGGTAATACAATTCCTGGATGCCGCCAGGGGGTATAAAACCGGATGTGAAGAAAGTAACCAGGTTAGATGAACGCCTAATACAGTAAATCGCTCATAAAAAAATTAATTACGTGGTTTATTGTGAAATAGCAGATCTATTTCGGGGGAGCAGCAGGCCAGCTGGCTGGCCTGCGCATATTATTCAGAACTGAGGTCGCGTCCGTTACTGGCGATGACTTTTTTATACCACCAGAAGGATTTTTTGCGCGTGCGCTGCAGGGTCCCGTTGCCCATGTCATCCCGATCAACGTAGACCAGGCCATAACGCTTACTCATCTCACCTGTAGAAGCGGCGACCAGATCGATACAGCCCCAGGTGGTGTAGCCCATCACCGGTATGCCATCGGCGATAGCCTCTGCCATAGCCTCAATATGCTGCTGCAGATAGCTGATGCGGTAGTCATCATGAATTTCACCGGCGGCGGTAAGCTCATCACGTGCGCCGAGGCCATTCTCCACCAGAAACAACGGCTTCTGATAACGGTCATACATCATATTCATGGTGATGCGCAGGCCCAGCGGATCAATTCCCCAGCCCCAGGCGCTGCGCGCAATGTGCGGGTTGGTCAGCGATTTAACAACGTTGGCGGCGCTGCTGTTCTGCTCATTCATCTCTGCCGAGGCGCAGCGCGAGGCGTAATAGCTGAACGAGATAAAATCTACCGTGTGACGCAGAATGGCTGCGTCTTCATCCGTTATTTCAAGGGTTACGCCTTTTTCACGGAACAGTCGTGCGCTGTAGGCAGGGTAGGCTCCGCGCGCCTGAACATCAATAAAGAACAGGTTTTCACGATCTTTCTGCAGCGCGGCCCAGACATCCTCTGGCTTGCACGACCATGGATAAAAGTTACCGCCCGCCAGCATACAGCCCACCTGGTTCTGCGGATTAACCTCATGCGCAATCTTTGTCACCAGCGCGCTGGCGACCAGTTCATGATGCGCCGCCTGATACTTCACCTGCTCATGATTCTCGCCGGGTTCAAATACCAGGCCAGCGCCTGAGAAGGGACTGTGCAGCAGGATATTGATTTCATTGAAGGTCAGCCAGTACTTCACCAGGCCATCAAACGCTTCAAAGCAGGTTCGCGCGTACCGCGCAAAGAAATCGATCATTTTACGATTGCGCCATGAGCCATATTCAATGACCAGATGCATTGGCACATCAAAGTGAGAGAGCGTAACCAGCGGCTCAATGCCATATTTTCGGCACTCGGTGAATACTTTATGATAAAAAGCGATCCCGTCCGCATTCGGCGTCAGCTCATCGCCGTCGGGAAAGAGCCGGCTCCAGGCGATAGAGGTACGAAAAACGGTAAAGCCCATCTCAGCCATCAGCGCGATATCTTCTTTATAGCGATGATAAAAATCGATAGCGTCATGGCTGGGATAGAACTCCTCTTCGCGCAGCGTAAACCGCTTCTCCAGCCCCAGCTTAACCGCCATACGGTTAGCGCCGTGTGGGATCATATCCACCGTGGTCAGCCCTTTACCATCGGCCAGGTAACTTCCTTCAGACTGGTTGGCGGCTAAAGCGCCGCCCCATAAAAAACCGGCCGGGAATGGCGTGTCAGACATAAAAAACCTCAATCATTAACGGGTAGGGATGGCGACATTGCCGGTGGCCGGCTGCGGCTTTTCTGCTGGTGTGGTAACAGGAATATCCTCAAAGCCGAGCAGCAGCGTCAGCACAAATGAAACCACCACGGAAAGCACCATAACGCCGCCCACCCAGACAATGCTCATGGGGTTAGCAGGATCAAAAAACTGGACGCTGGTAAACAGGCCCGGTGAGGCCATAGAGTGGCTGGCGAGTCCGCCGATGCCGGCCACCGCGCCGCAGATAAAACCGCTGATCAGACTGGCGATCAGCGGACGGCGCAGCCGCACGGCCACACCGTACAGCGCCGGCTCGGAAATACCGGCGACAATGGCAGAGGCGGCGGCGGCAAAAGCGGTCTGACGCAGCTCCGGGTTTTTGGTTTTAAACGCGACTGCCAGCGACGCGCCGCCAAGCGAGAGGTTGGCACCAATCTCTGACGGCATCACCATGCCCTCTTTGCCGGTTTCAGCGATGGTCTGAATGATAGTAGGGGTAAAAACGCGGTGCATACCGGTCATCACCAGCAGCGGCCAGAGTGCGCCCATAATGGCGACTGAGAGCCAGCCCAGATAGCCGTGAATGGTGTAGACCAGCGCAGAGATGCCGCTGCCGATCCAGATCCCCAGCGGCCCGACAAGCAGAATGGCTACCGGCGCGGCCAGCAGGACGATCAGCATCGGCTTGAGGAAGTTTTTCGTCACGGCAGGGGTGATGCGATCAACCCAGCGTTCGATCCAGGAGAGGATCCAGGTCATCACCAGCGCGGGGATCACGGTATAGGTATATTTCACCGCCGTTACCGGAATAAACGCGAACTCCACCGTCTGGCCCTGCGCGGCTTTCGCCATCAGGTCGATAAAATTGGGGTGTACCAGCACTCCGGCAATGGCGATCGCCAGCGACATATTGGTATTGAATTTAAGCGCGGCTGAAGCCGCAACCATCACCGGCAGGAAAAAGAAAGCGCCGTCGCCGATAACGTTGAGAATGATCAGCGTTGAACTGCCTTTCTCCAGCACGCCACCCATCTCCAGCATCATCGCCAGCAGCTTAACCATTGAGCCACCGATGATAGCCGGGATCAGCGGTGACATCGTGCCCACCAGTGCATCAAGAATGCCGGCTCCGATGCGGCGCAGCGTGATTTTCCGCGCCGGCGCGGCTGCGGTGGCAGAAGCGCCGGGCGTGCCGAGCTGCTGCACCGCCTGGTAAGCGAGGTTTACGTCATTGCCAATGATCACCTGACACTGTGTGTCGGTATAGACCACACCCATTACGCCCGGGATCGCTTTTAGCGCGGCATCATTAATCTTTTCGCGTGCGTGCACCACAAAACGCAGTCGCGTCATACAGTGGGTCACCGCCGTAACGTTCTCCAGGCCGCCAAGCGCAGCAACAATGGAGCGGGCGGCGTCTGCATATTTATTCGCCATGATTTCTGTCTCAGTTTTCAGGGTAAGATTGTCCGGCAGCAGGCTGCCTGTTTTTTATTCATGAGAAACCGGTTTCACAAAATCATGAGATGTGCATTATGTTCAGGCAAGAGAATTAAAATTTAATATCTGCAATTGTGACGCAGATCGGATCTCGCCCGGCGGGACAAAAGATAAATTTCTTTGTCTGTCCCGATACTTAGGTAAACTCAGCGCAGGAGAGCTTAAACAGGCAGATTATGACCACTATTACCGAAGTAGCGAAACGCGCGGGTGTCTCAAAAGCGACAGTGTCACGTGTTCTGTCAGGTAACGGCTATGTCAGCCAGGATACGCGGGAAAAAGTGTATGCGGCCATCGCTGAAACCGGCTTCCGGCCCAATCTGCTGGCGCGCAATCTGGCGACGCGCTCCAGCCAGACAATCGGGCTGGTCATTACCAATACGCTCTATAGCGGCAGCTACTTTACCGAGATGATGCAGCATTCAGCGCGCATGCTTGAACAGCAGGGGCGCCAGCTGCTGCTGGTGGACGGCAAGCACAGCGCGGCAGAAGAGCGGGCCGCCATTGAGTTTTTGCTCGATCTGCGCTGCGATGGCGTCATCATCTATCCGCGCTTTCTTTCCATCGAAGAGATGGACAGCATTATTGCTCAGCACCGGCATCCGATTTTGGTCATCAACCGCCGCCTGCGTCAGCATACCAGCTACTGCATTTTTGCCGATCAGCACGCCACCAGCGCGGCAGCCGTTGAGCAGCTTATTCTGCTGGGGCATCGCGAGATTGCGTTTATCACCGGATCGCTTGATTCGCCTACCGGACGCGAGCGTCTGGCGGGCTATCAGACGGCGCTGGCGAAGCATGGCATTGCGTTCGATTCGGCACGGGTGGTGGAAGGGCGCTGGCAGGCGGAACAGGGCGTCATGGCTATTGAGCAGCTGCTGACGCAGCACGTCCGCTTCAGCGCGGTGGTGGCAAGCAATGATGAAATGGCGATTGGCGCACTCAGGGCGCTGGCCGTCCGGGGGATTGCCGTGCCGCAGCAGGTGGCGGTGGTGGGATTTGATGATATTCCACTGGCACCCTATACCCTTCCGGCGCTGTCGAGCGTGAAAATGCCGGTGACAGAGATGATCCATGAAACCATCGCCCGTCTGGTCGCCATGCTTGACGGCGGCGATATCAGGCCAGGCGCGCCGCACACCGGCACGCTTATCCGGCGTGAATCCCTGGCTGCAGGTCCCTGGCTATCCCGCGCGACTCAGTGATTAAGCAGCGCCTGACGGAAAGAGAGAATATGTACCCGCGTCGCCGCTTCCGCCTGTTGCACGTCACCCTGCTCCAGCGCCAGGATGATCGCTTCATGCTCGGCGATCACCTCTTCCATATGCCGGACGCTGGAGAGCGTGGTTGCCCAGAAGCGCTGTGCCTGAGCATGAATAATGCTCAGAATGTCGGTCAGACGCCGGTTTCCGGCAATCTCCGCCAGCACCTGATGAAATTCCCGATCCAGCAGCATCATCGTCTCTCTTTCATGCGCCGCACCGGCATGTGCGATTTGCTGATTAAGCTGTCGCAGGGTGGCAATCTGCGCGTCACTGATACGTGCCACAGCCAGCCTGACGCATAACGCTTCATTTACCAGCCTGACTTCAATCAGTTCAAGTGCATCATCAATAGAGAGCGGCGAAACCATGACGCCTTTACGGGGAATGATCTGCAGCAAACCCTCTGTAGCCAGCCGGTGCACCGCCTGGTTGACCGGCGTGCGCCCCATCTGCAGATCTTCCATCACCTGGGCGGTATTCAGATAGTCGCCGGGTTTATAACGCAGCGTGATCAGGCGATGTTTAAATGCCAGATAGGCTCGCTCATTCAGTGAAAGCGTTTTTCCCTCCGCCTGCGGGTTCACATTTTCAGCCATTACGTCACTCATTACGCACATCCTTTTTTGGGTACTGAGACATATTACACAAAAACCTGGCATGAAATTGGCTACTTTGAAATCACAGTGAAATTTCACAGGCATTTCAAGCCGGGAGAAAAACCATGCAGCTACGTTTCACCACGCAGGATAACCCGCCTCTGGCGCTGGACGTTACCATCAACCGACTGGTTATCGCGGGCTGGGCCGGCCGCGATCGTGAGGCCGTATTGCACCATATCCGTGAACTGGAGGCGCTGGGTGTGCCCGCTCCTGGTGCAGTGCCGCTGTTCTATCGCGCTACGCCGACGCTGCTGAGCCAGCAGGCGAACGTGGATGTGGTGGGAGAGCAGACGTCAGGGGAAGCTGAGCCGTTTGTCTTTTTTCACCAAGGGGAGTGCTGGGTTTCGCTGATCTCTGACCACACCGATCGCCATCTGGAAACCTTCAGCGTGGCGCTCTCAAAACAGGTATGTGTGAAGCCAGTCGCGCAGCAGGCGTGGCGCATGGCGGAGGTTGCCGCGCACTGGGATCGGCTGGAGCTGCGTGCCTGGATAATGGAAAACGGCGACTGGGTCACCTACCAGTCCGGCACGCTTGATGCACTCCTCTCTCCGCTGGAGCTGATTGCGCGCTTCTCAGGTAAAACGGCTGAAGAGGAGGGATTTGCGATCTCCTGCGGCACATTATCGGCTATTGGCGGTATTCGTCCCGCCGCGGCGTTTCGCATGGCGCTGCACGACCCGGTGCTGAACCGCACGCTGGAGCACAGCTACTCCCTCTCCACTCTGCCGGTGATTGCCTGATGGAGACGCGCCTTATGACAACATTATGGCAGGCGAGTCAGCAGCTGCAGGCGGGCGAAACCACATCGGTGGCGCTGACGGCACAGGCGCTGGCGGCGATTCAGGCGGAGCAGGGCGAGGGCGCGCGCGCGTTTACTCAGGTATGGGCGGAGCAGGCGCAGCAGCTGGCCATCGCTGCCGATGCGCGCCGGGCACGCGGCGCGGCGCGCTCACCACTTGATGGCGTGCCGGTCAGTATTAAAGATCTGTTCGACGTTGCAGGCTCCCCCACGCTCGCCGGATCGCGGCTGCCCGGCCTCCCGCACGCGACGGCTGACGCCACTATTGTGCAGCGCCTGCTGCAGGCGGGCGCTGTGATCGTGGGCAAAACCACTATGACGGAATTTGCCTTTTCCGGGCTGGGCATTAATCCGCATTACGGCACGCCCGCTAACCCGTGGCGGCGGCAGGAAAAACGCATTCCGGGCGGTTCATCATCCGGTGCGGCGGTCGCGGTTGCGGACGGTATGTCAGCTGGCTCCGCAGGCACGGATACCGGCGGCTCAGTACGTATTCCGGCCGCACTCTGCGGTCTGACCGGCTTTAAGCCCAGCGCCAGCCGTATTGACCAGCGGGGCACGCTGCCGCTGGCACCGTCGCTCGACAGTATCGGGACGATTGCTCATGACGTGCGGAGCTGCTGGCTGCTGGACAGCGTTATCGCCGATGCACCGCTGACGCTCGGGCCGCGCAGTCTGGCTGACGCACATTTTCTTATTCCTCAAACCCGCGTGCTCGACGGTCTGGATGAGAGCGTCAGCGCAGCCTGGCAGCGCGCGCTCAGGATACTGCGCGAGGCGGGTGCGATGCTGGCAGAGCAGCCGATGCCTCTGCTGGACGAGCTCGATACCCTCAATGCGCGCGGCGGTATCACCGCGTATGAAGCCTGGCAGTGGCACCAGGCGTGGGTGGAGAGAGCCCCGGCAGAGTACGATCCGCAGGTGCTGCTGCGGATACGGCGCGGCAGCGCGCTGACGGCGCAGGATGCGGAGCAGCTGTATCAGCTGCGCCGGACGTGGCAGCAGCAGGTCAGCGATTTCCTGTTGCCCTTTGACGCGCTGCTGATGCCCACCGTGCCGCTGATCGCACCCACCATTGCCGAACTGGATGATGAAGAGCGCTACCGCGAAGTCAACCTGCTGATGCTGCGCAACACCAGCGTCATCAACATGCTGGATGGCTGCGCCATTTCACTGCCCTGCCATACGCCCGGCGAGGCGCCTGCCGGCCTGATGCTGGCGTCAGTTCACAACCAGGATGCAGCGCTGCTTAGCTGGGCCGCTGCTGCCGAATCTGCCCTGCAACGAGGTTTACATCATGAATAATCCCCACGGTATGCTGTTTGTCGCCACCAGCGTGGCACCCGAAGATGATGCTGATTTTAACCAATGGTATGACCATGAGCATGTTGAAGAGCGCGTCGCCATCGAAGGCTTTCTCAGCGGTACGCGTTATCGTGCCGTAGCGGCAGCGCGCCGCTATCTGGGGCTTTATGAAACTGCATCGCTGGAGACTTTTACCAGCGCCGCCTACCACGCCGCCTTTACGCGCCAGACGGAATGGTCAGTCACTAATCTCAACCGGATGATTAATCCGAAGCGACGGGTTTGCGCAGTGACACACCGGCATGGCCGGGGTCAGGGCGCGCATCTCGCTATTCTGACCCTGCCCGCATCCACTGACGGCGCGGCGCTGCAGGCGTGGCAGCTGCAGCTGCAGCAGGTGCCGGGCTATATCTCCTCCTGCCTGCTGACGCCGGATGTGTCACTCAGCACGCCGTTGCCGCGCGAAACCGATGCCGATCGTCCAATGCACGCCATGCTGCTGCTGCACTGCGCTGATGAAACCGCCTCTGTCACGCTGGCTGCTATGGCCGCGCACACTTTCCATGCTGATGTAGAGCGCTACGCGCTGAGCTGGCAGCTTACCCGACAGGAGATCTCCTATGAGTAATAATGACTCTGCACTGTCACAGGTTTCACAGCCTGACGTCACGCACTCTGCCGCTACGGGCGCCAGTAAAACCCGGCGGCTGGCAGCCGCCAGCTCTATCGGTACGGCGCTGGAGTGGTACGATTTCACCGTCTATAACATCATGGCGGCGCTGGTGTTTAATCATGTATTTTTCCCCAGCTTCGATCCGCTGGTCGGCACCATTCTGGCGTTCTCAACGTATGCCGTTGGCTATGTCTCCCGTCCGGTAGGTGGCTTTATCTTTGGGCATCTTGGCGACGTGGCCGGACGCAAAGCGGTGCTGGTCACTACGCTGGTTATCATGGGCGTCACGACCGCGCTGATGGGTATGCTGCCCGGCTACGCCAGCTGGGGGATCTGGAGTCCGGTGCTGCTGGTCGCGCTGCGGTTTATTCAGGGCATAGCGCTGGGCGGGGAATGGGCCGGTGCGGTACTGCTCTCGATGGAGCATGGTGACGCCAGCAAGCGCGGGCGTAACGCCTCGTTTGCGCAGGTAGGGCCGTCGTGCGGTACGCTTATCGGCACCGGCTTTATTACGCTTGTGACCCTGTCACTGAGCGGCGAGGCGTTTCAGGCATGGGGCTGGCGTATACCCTTCCTGCTCAGCCTGCTGCTGGTGATGTTTGGGCTGTGGCTGCGCCGCGGCGTAGATGAGACACCCACCTTTAAGGCGATGAAACAGGCAGATAAAACCACGCAGGCTCCGCTTAAAGAGGTGTTTACCCATCATCCGCGCGCGCTGCTGATTGCCGGTGGTTCACGCATCGGATCTGACGTGCTGTATGCGCTGGTGGTGGTCTTTACGCTGACCTACGTCACCACGGTGCTGGAGCTGCCGCGTCCGGTAGCGCTGCTGGCGACTATGCTCGGCGCCATCGGCAATGCGATTACGGTGCCGATGTTTGGTGCTTTATCCGATCGGCTGGGGCGTCGCCCGGTCTATATCGCTGGCGCACTGCTGGGCGTGATCTGGAGCTTTGTCTTTTTTGTTCTGCTCGACAGCTCGCAGCCGGTACTGATTGTGCTGGCGGTAATCGTCGGGTTACTGATCCATGCGATTATGTATGGTCCGCAGGCGGCTTTCGTGACCGAACAGTTTCCCGGCCACGTCCGCTACGCCGGCTCTTCGCTCGCCTATACGCTGGCCGGTATCATCGGCGGCGGCTTCGCGCCGCTGATCATCACCTCGCTTTACCGTGAGTCGGGCAACACGCTCTGGGTATCACTTTACGTGTCGCTGGCGCTGCTGATCACGCTGCTTGCCCTGTGGAAAGCGAAAGAGAC
Source organism: Pantoea sp. UBA6567 (assembly GCF_002434165.1). Lineage (NCBI taxonomy): Bacteria > Pseudomonadati > Pseudomonadota > Gammaproteobacteria > Enterobacterales > Erwiniaceae > Pantoea > Pantoea sp. UBA6567. The sequence continues at coordinate 119,513 of NZ_DJJN01000004.1, forward strand.
GGCGCATAAACCGCTATAAATGTCGCTGGCGAGGGACCGCCGCATTTTTCCGCATCGGACTATCTTCCGGCAGCACCATCGCAATCTGCGCCAGCGGACCCGGACGTCCGATATAGTAACCCTGTACCGCGTCGCAGGAGAGCGCCTGCAGCTGCGCCATATGTCCGGGAGTTTCCACCCCTTCAGCCGTAACCGACAGTGAATAGGCTTTACCCAGCCCAATCATATTTTCTACTACCTGACGCGCCTGCGGGGATTCACCCAGCGGGAAAATAAACGATTTATCGATCTTGAGGCCATCAAACGGAAACGCGCGCAGATAGCAGAGCGAGGCGTAACCGGTGCCGAAATCGTCAATCAGGAATTTTACGCCAAGCGCTTTAACCGCCTGCATCGTCGCCAGCGTTTTCTCCGGATCGCTCAGCAGCGCGTTTTCCGTCACTTCTATCTCCAGCCGGTGATTGGGCAGGCCGCTGAGCTGCAGCACCTGGGCAATACGTGACGGCAGCGCATCATTCTGGAGTTCCGTCGCTGAGATATTAACTGACACAGAGAGCGCCGGCTCAAACTTAACAATATCGCTGCAGGCGCGCAGCAGCACCCAGTCGCTCAGCGCGCCAATCAGGCCGGTCTCTTCCGCCAGTGGGATGAACTGATCGGGCATCAGCAGACCCAGCCGCGGATGCTGCCAGCGTACCAGCGCCTCAACTGCCGTAACCTGTCCGGCTGCCAGCTCATAGCGCGCCTGGTAAACCAGCGCCAGCTGCTCGCTGTTAATCGCATCGCGCAGCTCATGCTCCAGCTCGCGGCGCTGCACAATCTTCTCTTCCATATCGCGATCGAAAAAGACCCACTGATTGCGTCCGCTGTTTTTCGCCTTATACAGCGCGATATCGGCATAACGCAGCAGATCGCTGGCGTTATCGGCGTCCTGCGGCGCCAGCGCAATGCCGAGACTGGCGCCAATGTGCAGCGTGTTGTCACACACCTCAAACGCATCGTTGATACGTGCTATCAGCTGCTGACACAGCGCGATAATACGATCGCGGCTGTTCATTTCAGGCAGGATCGCCACAAACTCATCGCCCCCCAGGCGTGCCGCCAGTCCGTGACTGCCGAGACAGGCGCGGATACGGTCCGATACCTCATGCAGAACTTTGTCGCCTGCGGTGTGACCGTAGATATCGTTGACCGGCTTAAATTTATCCAGATCGATCATGATAATCGCCAGGCGATGTTGCGGATCGGACGGCAGGCTGAGTTTGCCCGTCAGAAACTCCTGCATCTGCACCCGGTTAGCCAGCCCGGTCAGCTCATCAAAATGGGAGAGGTAGTGCGCCCGCGCCTGCGCCTCATACTCGAGCGTGATATCCGTAGCGCTGCCGCGGAAACCGCTGACGCCCTGGGTCAGCATCACCTCTTTCAGCGTCAGGTTACAGTAGCGCACGTGCCCCTGCGCGGAGCGGTAGCGGCAACCGGTCAGCGTCAACTGACCACCGGATTGCTGAAACAGCGTCAGACGGCTGCGATATTTCGCGTAATCCAGCAGAAAATCCGCCAGCGTACGCTGTATCCACTCCTGACTGCTGAAACCGGTGACGACCGGAAACCGCCCTGAAATCCAGACAAAGCGCAGCTGGCTGTCCATTTCCCAGATCCAGTCCGTAGTGGTTTCGGCGATGTCACGGAAGCGTCGTTCGCTGGCGCTCAGGGCGAGCTGGCTCTGTCCCAGTAGCCAGGCGCTCTCATCATTAAGCTGCGCTTTACGCAGCGCGCTGCGCATCAGCATCAGCGCGGTAAACAGTGAGAGCAGCATAATCAGCACCAGCAGAGGCAGCAATCCGGTCAGCAGCGCGCCGCCAGGATTTGCGCTGCGCCAGACCAGCGCAACGCGCTTGTCACCCACGGAGAGCAGCAGAGCGGGAGAGGCTGGCTGGCCGGCAGGCGAGGTATCCAGATGGAGGTTCTGAATACCATACTCATGACCCAGCTTAAGCAGCTTCTGTGGCGTCAGGCGATCGGTGAAAATCATCAGCGAAGGCGGACCAGGCAGCGCCGTTACGCTGCGGTCGCCTCCTGGGGTGATCCACGCCGCGCTGTAGAGTGTGAGCTGCCCCTTTGCCAGCACGTAGTCGCTGATCGCTTTACCCGCGCTCGCCTGCAGCTGCGTTTTAATCCGGGGCAGGGGATCGGCGCCCAGCCAGAGAGAGGGCGTTCTCTCTTCCGGCTGCCCACGGATTACGCTGTAGCGCGTTTCATCCTGCGGTGAGATAACAAATACCCCCTCATAGGCAAAGGTATCAAACAGCGAGGCGCCAAGATTCTGATTATCCCATGCCCAGCTGCGATTCAGCGTACGATGCAGATTCTGGTACGCCTCGCCCCACTCGGCGTTATCAGAGAGGTGAAACTGCATGACCGCCTGCCGCGTCTGCAGTGCTTTGTCCAGCAGCAAAGATTGCTGGCGATCGGATTGGCGGTTTAAATCGCTGGCGATAAATATCAGGCTGATAAACGCCCCGGCAAATGCCAGCAGGATCAGCAGTACCATCATCATCATAGGCTGACGGATCAGATCACGCATTTGCCCGCGTGTGGGAGAATCGACAAGAGAGGTCATCGCTATCATAGGCTTAATACGCCAGTTAAAATGACATTACAAAAGTATGTTCAGGTTATCGGCACAGGCTGGCAAAACCTGATGCGTGAACGTGATGTTGCGCTGTGACAGCCCTGCCGGAGAGCTGGTGCATAAAAAGATGCAGGCAGTAAAACTGAATCTGTCGGGTGATATGTAATAAACGGACCTGAATAAATGGGCGTTTCAGTGCTCAGGTTCAAGTATAGCCAGCTCTGCAGGCATAGCAGAGGTATCAAATACCCGGAATGAGTAGCCAGAAATTTTTATAACATTTTGCTGTTTACTTAATATAAATTTAATCTTAATAGGAATAAGCCTTATTGAATGTAAATCTGCGTCAATGTTAATTTGACTTATGTCTATTTATTATTGTCACTGAGAACATCATGCAGGCTCGTATCACTCACCTCGACGGTATGCGCGGTTTCGCTATTCTGATGGTTATCGCCTATCACGCCTGGGCGCGCTGGCCAGAACTGCTGCCTTATGTCGCCACCACTCAGCATCTGCCGCTCTTTTCTTTTGGCTGGGCTGGAGTGCAGCTCTTTTTTATGATCTCGGGCTTTGTTATTTTTATGACGCTTGACCGATCGGAGAGCTATTCGGGCTTTCTGCAGAAGCGCTGGCTGCGGCTCTTCCCGGCGATGCTTATTGCCAGCCTGCTGCTTTTTCTGGCCGGCGGATTTTTTCCGGAGTGGTCTCTTATGACCCCCTATGTGAAAAATCTGCTGCCGGGTCTGCTGTTTATTAATCCGGAAACGCTGACGCAGCTGACCGGCATTTCGTTTCACTCTATGGCGGGTTCTTTCTGGTCGCTTTATGTTGAAGCCCTGTTTTATCTGATTATCGGCGCTGTCTATTTCACTGCGGGACGTAAATATTGCCTGCCGGCGCTGATTTTACCGATGCTGTTACTTTCCGGTGCGTCAGTCATTAAGTCACTCGGCTATCCGCTGCTGGTGGATATCATCTCCAAACTGGGATTTATTCATTACGCCTGGTTTATGGTGGGCTGTCTGGTCTACGAGCGTCTGCATGGGCGTGACAGGCGCTACCACTATCTGCTGGTAGCCGTTGCGCTGCTGATCAACTTTAGCTATTACGTGAAAAACAGCGGGGCACTCGCGCTGGTGCCGCTGGTAGCGATGCTGCTGTTTTTCATCGCCAGCTTCAGGCTGCAGCGGATCCAGCACTTTCTTTCGCTGCGACTCTTTACCGCTATGGGCTTTGTCAGTTATGCGCTCTATCTGATTCATGAAAACCTGATGATTGCGATGCTGATTAAGCTTAACCGCTATGTCAAAAGTGACACTGTCATGATGATCATGCCGCCGGTAATGGTTATCGTGCTGGCCGGTGTTGCGTATGTCATTACCCGCTACGCGGAGCCGGCGCTGCGCCGGGCGCTGCAGAAAAAACGGCAGCCGGTCGCACCGGCCGCAGGCAGCGGCATAGAGTAGCGGGCGGGAGGCGAAAGCCTCCCGCTGGTTTCAGACATCCAGGCGGTGGATAACGTTAACAAATTCGTGAACGCCGCTGTTAATTTCCCGCAGGCTGCGCGACAGCATGCCGATTTTTTCCTGCTCAGCTACGACAAACTCACGCACCTCATCCAGCTGCTGATACATCTCTTTTATCAGCAGGCTGTTTTGCTGCACCACTTCGGTAATTTGCCGGGTCGCGGCAGCGGTGGAAGCAGCCAGACGACGTACTTCAGCGGCAACCACGCTGAAGCCGCGGCCTGCGTCACCGGCACGCGCAGACTCAATGGCGGCGTTCAACGCCAGAATATTTGTTTGTGACGCGATGAGATTAATCGTGTTAACCACCTCGCCAATATTTCTGGCAGACGCATTAAGCTGAACGCCAATTTCCGTCGCAGCATTAACCCGCTGGGCCACCAGACCTGAATTGCGTACGGTTTCGTCCAGAACGTCGTTGGCGTTGTCGGTGATTTGCGACGTTTCACCTGACGTGGTGAGGGCTATATCTGCCACACGCTTTGCGGCCTCCACGCGCGCGGTGATATCAGAGGCAATTTTAATAACTTTATAGACCCGCCCATCCGCATCCACTACCGGGTTATAGCTCGCCTCCAGCCAGATGCGCTCACCGCTGGCGGTTTTACGCTCAAAACGACCGACAAAATGTTGCCCGCGCGCCATTTTTTGCCAGAAATCGGGCTGAGCGTGATAAAAATCGTCATAGCAGAACAGTCGGTGATGCTGACCAACAATCTCTTCACTGCTATACCCCATATGCTGCAGAAAATTGGCGTTGGCGCTGAGGATCTCGCCCTCAGGTGTAAATTCAATCACCGCCATGGAGCGATCCAGCGCGGTGATAACCGCCTCTTTATGCTCCAGCTCCTGATGGCGCGCGGTGATATCGCTGGCGACTTTGATCACCTTATACACCCGGCCTTTATCATCGCTGACCGGAAAGTAGGTCGCGCTCAGGTAGAAACGCTGCTGCTGACGATCGAAGCGCTCAAAAATGCCGGTGATTGACTCACCCCGCGCCAGCGTTTGCCAGAAACGGCGATAGCCCGCTGTCTGACTGTAAAGCGGTGAACAGAAGAGGCGATGGTGCTGGCCCTGGATCTCCTGCAGCTGATACCCCGTCAGCGTCAGAAACAGCGCGTTAGCATCAACAATTTCACCATCCGGCGTAAATTCAATCCAGGCAACATGCTGTCTGATAGCATTGATATCACGATGAACGCTGGCGCTGTGGCTGAACGGCAGCGCCAGGCGTGAAGTTTTCACCCCAAACATAGATGACCTCTGTCAGATAGTGTGCAGTTAAGTAGCGCGATCGCCTTACAAAGGGTCGCGTAATTTCATTCAGCGCAGAGCCTGTGCCGCGCCGGATGTTTCCCCCCGATTTCCATGTTGTCCTGAGCGCCGGCAGCCGTTAAGCGTAAACGGGCATCAGTCAGGGGGTTTTTTTTGAAGTTCAGATTCCCGGTGCTGGCAATAAATGTGGTGCTGAATATATGTTATCGACGGCGGAAAACAAAAACTGAGTAAATTTTCTAATTAAAACGCAGCGGGGGGATTTTACCGTCAGCGGTCTGAAATCAGCCGGGTGCTGCGCTGTCAGGCAATATGTCGCTGCAGCAGAGTGGATCAGGCTGCTTGTTAAAGATGTAAATAAAATATAGGTTATCTCTGCTACAGAGAGCGGATAAGCAGAATGGCAGCTACTGACGGAGAGCTTTGTGATGACGACATCCCTGTGTAAAGAATTAAATCTGCGCTATCCGATTATCCAGGCCCCGATGGCAGGCGTTTCAACCCCGGAACTGGCTGCTGCAGTCAGCAATGCCGGTGCGCTTGGCTCGCTGGGACTGGGCGCCTCCTCTGCGGAAGAGGCTGCACGCCTTATACGGCAGACTCAGGCGCTTACCCGGCAGCCTTTTAACGTCAATCTGTTTTGCCATCCGCCCGCCCTGCGCAACGACGCAGTCGAAAAGGCGTGGATAGCACGTTTCGCCGATCGTTTTGCTGCTCTCGGCGCTCAGGTTCCCGTGAATCTGGAGGAGATCTATCCCACTTTTTGCGGTCATGAAGCGGTGCTGCAGGTCATTGAGGAAACGCGTCCGGCGGTCGTGAGTTTTCATTTTGGTTTGCCACCGGCGGATACTCTGCGACGGCTGAAAGCCTGCCGGATAGTGACCCTGGCAACAGCCACCAGCGTGGCGGAAGCGGAAGCGATCGCGCAGCAGGGAGTGGATATGATTGTGGCGCAGGGCTATGAAGCAGGTGGCCATCGCGGCAGTTTTGCCGTCGATGAGGAGGATCATCAGCTCTCCACGCTGACGCTGGTACAGGCCATCTGTGCGCGGGTTACGCTGCCGGTGATTGCCGCAGGCGGGATTATGAACGGTGCAGCAATCGCAGCAATGCAGGCTCTGGGTGCCAGCGGCGTACAGGCCGGTACCGCTTTTCTTCTCTGCCCTGAATCCGCTACTGCACCCGCCTGGCGTCAGGCGCTCCGGTATGCCGCTGTAACGGGTACTACCATGACTGCGGCAATTTCCGGTCGTGAAGCGCGCGCGCTGCGCAACGCATTCTGCACTATTACGCGCGATATCCCCCGCACCGAGATCCCTGCTTATCCGCTGGCTTATTCACTGGGTAAGGCGCTGGCTAAGGCTGCACTGGCGCAGGGCGAGGCAGGGTTTGGGGCATACTGGGCGGGAGAGGGAGCAGCACTGGTACGCGAACTGCCGGCGGCGGAACTCATCCGGCAGCTGGTCACAGAGTGGCATGCTGCCTCTGGTCAGGGTAGCCCGGCTAATGCGACAGAACGGTCGTCTTTATAACGTGGCAGGAATGCATTATAAACGCGATTGCGTTTCGGACATCTGCTGATTAAATAAAAAAAACGGGTGGGACAGCAAATAAGCGCAGCGATAATTTTACCGCTGCGCTTATTTAGCGCAGGTAAGATATCTGGAGATAAACTATTAACTCATCTGGACTGATATAAATTGAATGGCTTCACCATAAATTTTCTTAACGCCATCAATAGCCTGCGCTTCAGACTCTTGTAACTCCGCCAGAATGGCATATTTTTCAACGGGCATGCCCGCTGCAATAAGGGTAGTCACGGCGCGTCCTATCGCCTGATTAATGTCGTTAATAGGTTGTACATCAACCGGTTTCAATAGGTTTTCTCCACAGATAAAATATGCCAGTCAGCACAAAGCCGCAGGCAGTAATACGTTACAGCAATGATTGCTGGTATATATAATGCCATAGAGAAAATAAATTTTAAATATAGATCTGAGTCATGTTTTATTGCCCGCTAAGGCGTCTTTTTAACTTGGCGGTTCGTTAAAAAAACGTGCTGCTTGCTATCAACGTACAATCGGGCTAGCCTGCTGATCGTTGAAATAATCACGCTAAGTACAGGCATACATTAATGGCAGTTATTCCGAAAAACTACTCGCGGCTGGAGAGCGGCTACCGTGAGAAAGCACTTAAAATTTATCCATGGGTGTGCGGGCGCTGTGCGCGCGAGTTCGTTTACTCAAACCTGCGCGAGCTGACGGTACACCATATCGATCACGATCATACCAATAACCCGGAAGATGGCAGCAACTGGGAGCTGCTTTGCCTCTACTGCCACGATCATGAACACTCAAAATATACCGAAGCCGATCAGTATGGTACGCGAGTGGTGGCAGGAGAGGATGCACAGGATGAGGTTGGTACCGCGACATATAACCCGTTTGCCGATCTGAAATCGCTTATCAGCAAGAAGAAGTAGCAGCGCTGCCACATATATTTACAGCTAAGTAAAGCGAGACGGCGGGTAAGCTGTGTTATAGTGCGTTTGCGTACTTTTCTAAGTCGCGAATTTCACTGGCGCTTGTGCCTGCCCGATACGCCCAGCCGGGTGTCGGGATCTTTTTAGTCCGGTTACGCGCACAAAAAAACCCGCACAAGGCGGGTTTTTTTATCAGCAGCATTTAACTGCTCAGACTACTGTCTTCATCGCTATCGTAAGCGCTGCCGATTGTCAGCGCAGATTACAGTGCGGTAACGTTACCAGCAGCCGGACCTTTAGCACCATTCTCGATGGTGAAAGAGACCTTCTGGCCTTCGTCCAGGGTTTTAAAGCTGTCACTCTGGATTGCAGAGAAGTGTACGAACACGTCTTTGCTGCCATCTTCAGGAGTGATAAAGCCGAAACCTTTATCTGCGTTGAACCATTTTACTAAACCAGTCATTTTGTTAGACATAGATACTTCCTTAATTGATGAGCCATAAACTATGGCGATGGTGGCCTGTATCAGAGCGTTACTTATTGGGCACTTAGGAGGAGGCTCATGAAGAAGGGGTATCTGTGGATAACACTTGAACTGAGGACTGCTTTACTAAAACTGCTTCATAAGGTCTGTATTCCAAACCGATGACGCTATTAAGCCACACCTGTTCCGGTTTAGCAACACTTATATTACATCCTCTTTAATGCCTCCTTCAGATAAGCCCTGTGCAACGTTTTGCATCCCGTTGATCATCTGTGAGGCGTAAAACCACACAGTGAAAGGGTATTTTCCCGTGCCTTAAGTGGAATTGTGACACAGATCACAAAATCACCCTTCAGAAACGTTGATGTAAAATTTACTGAAATTACCCTATTGAATGATAATAATTATCATTTATAATCGCATTCAAATTTTAAGGCTGACTAATGCTGTTTTGCACATGTATGCCGTTCAATGGCGTAAGCTGATGATTTTTATAACTTATTTTTTTTGGGTTTTTGCAGAAGCAACAGAGCCTATGACACCTGTTGTCTTATTTGTCAGCAGGATTTGAAGAGTTTCAGTAACAGGAAAGGATTATGTTTACACGTTCATCTGCGCAATCATTACCAATCGTAACCTCTGAGCCACAGTCAGGCGAGCCGGAGAGCTGGCTTTTTAACGAACGTCAACTTGACGCCTGGGCCGGACAGACGCAGGAGGTGCTTAAGCTGCTGACCCAGACTGTGCAGGGCGTAGAAAAGCCGTTTAGCGGTATTCTGCCGCACGAGCTGGCAGACGAGTTCCGCAGTGTGGATCTTAATTCTCCGCTGGGCAATAACGAAGCTGCACTGGCCGAGCTGTCTCAGCTCTATCTGCGCGATGCGGTCTGGTTTCACCATCCTAAATATGTTGCGCATCTGAATTGCCCGGTCGTCCTGCCGTCGCTGATGGCAGAGCAGGTGATGGCCGCCGTCAACAGTTCTGTCGATACCTGGGATCAGAGTGCCGGCGGTACGCTAATTGAGCAAAAAGTTATCGACTGGACGCTGGAGCGTATCGGCCTGCCCGCCGCTGCGGACGGTATTTTCACCAGTGGTGGTACGCAGTCAAACCTGATGGCAATGCTGCTGGCTCGCGACAGCTGGTGCGAGGCGCATCATCCGGGGCATCTGATCAAATATCGCGGCCTGCCTGAAACCGCCGGTAAGTGGCGCGTATTCACGTCTAAATTGAGTCATTTCAGTATCCAGAAATCGATGGCGATCCTCGGCCTGGGCTACGATGCCGTTGTGCCGGTTGACCATGATGCCGATTACCGTATGGATGCGGGTATGCTGGAGCACGAAATCCAGCGCTGCCGCGAAGAGGGGCTGATCCCGATTGCGGTGGTAGCAACCAGCGGCACCACCGATTTTGGCAGCATCGATCCGCTGGAAAAGATCGCCGCGCTGTGTCAGCGCAATGGATTATGGATGCACGTTGATGCCGCCTATGGCTGTGGTCTGCTGGTTTCAGAACAGCACCGCCAGCGTCTGCGCGGTATTGAACAGGCAGACTCAGTCACCGTTGATTACCACAAATCGTTCTTCCAGACGGTAAGCTGCGGGGCGTTCTTTGTCCGTAACAAAGACCATCTGAAACATGTTACGCACCATGCTGACTATCTCAATCCACTGAGCGCGCAGCAGGAAGGGACGCCAAACCTGGTCAACAAAAGTATTCAGACCACGCGTCGCTTTGATGCACTGAAGATGTGGCTGACGCTGCGCATCATGGGCCCGGCCGCGCTGGGTGAAGCGTTTGACTCGCTGATTGACCTTGCACAGCGTGCGCATCAGCTGCTGCGCGCGCATCCGGCAATCGAGGTGCTGCACGCACCAGAACTCACCACGCAAATCTTCCGCTTTGTGCCGCGCCAGTCGCTCAGCGGCCCGCAGCTCGACGATATCAACGCTGCGATCCGTAAAGCGCTGTTCCGTTCCGGCAATGCAATTGTGGCAGGCACGAAAGTCGACGGCCGGCAGTATCTGAAATTCACCCTGTTAAATCCTGCCACCACCGCGGCAGATCTGGAAGAGGTGATTAACCTGGTTGCGCATTACGGGCGCGATCAGCTGCGCACGACCGCGCTCCACGCGGCAAATCAGTGAGAACTCTGTTATGAATAACACCGTTTACGATTTTATAGGCATCGGTATCGGCCCGTTCAACCTTGGACTGGCCTGTCTCAGCGAACCGGTAGAGGGACTCAACGGCGTATTTCTCGATCAGAATGCGGGTTTTGACTGGCACACCGGCATGATGCTGGAAAGCGCACACCTGCAGACGCCGTTTATGGCCGACCTGGTGACGCTGGCTGACCCCACCAGCCCTTACAGCCTGCTGAATTACATGAAAGAGAAAGGAAAACTCTACTCATTCTACATCCGGGAAGACTTTTTCCTGATGCGTAAAGAGTATAACCAGTATTGCCAGTGGGCCTGCGAGCGCCTCAGTAACCTGCGCTGGAACCGTCACGTTGAGTACGTAAGTTATGATGCGGAGCGGGCGGTTTATCGCGTTCAGGCGGTGAATAATCAGAGCGGCGCGACCGAAGAGTGGCTGACGCGTCATCTGATCCTCGGCACCGGTCCGGTGGCCTGGCTCCCGGAGTGCAGTCAGCCGCATCGTCAGCATATTACGCACTCCAGCGACTATCTGAAAAACAAAGCAGAGCTGCAGCAGAAGCGGTCTGTCACCGTGCTGGGCAGCGGTCAGAGCGCGGCTGAAATTTACTATGACCTGCTCAGCGATATCGACCGGTTTGATTATCAGCTGAACTGGATCACCCGTGCGCCGCGCTTCTATCCGCTGGAGTACACCAAGCTGACGCTGGAGATGACCTCACCGGAGTGGGTGGACTATTTTCATGCGCTGCCGCCGGCGAAGCGCGACCGGCTGAATGCAGACCACAAGAATCTCTATAAAGGTATCAACAGCAGCCTGATCAACGATATTTATGATCTGATGTACGTCAAACAGCTCGACGGCCCGCTCGACGTCAATCTCTTCACACACTCAGCGCTGACCGATCTGCGCTGGCTGCCGGCAGGGGAGTTTGAACTCTCGCTCTGGCAGCAGGAGCAGGAGTGCGCCTTTACCCGTCGTACCGAAGGGCTGGTGATGGCAACCGGCTATCACTACCGTCCGCCGATGTTTATCGAAGGCATCAGTCAGCGGCTGCGCTGGGACGAGCAGGGGCGCTACGATGTGCAGCGTAATTACAGTATCGATCATCACAATCAAATCTTTGTGCAAAACGCAGAGCTGCATACGCACGGTTTTGTGACGCCGGATCTCGGCATGGCCTGCTATCGCAACTCCGTTATTTTGCGCGAAATTACCGGACGCGAGGTTTATCCGATAGAGCGGCAGATCGCGTTTCAGACTTTCCCGGCACAGACGGAGCGCTGACATGAGCACAGAGATGATTTACCGCGTTCAGCGACCGGCAGGCACCTTTAGCCTGCGCCCGATGCAGGCCGCCGATGCCGCACTGATCCACAGCTGGGTAACGCGCGACTACGCCCGCTTCTGGGGCATGCAGAACGACACCCTGGAGCAGGTCGCCGCTTTTTATCACGGGCTGACCGCAAATAATCCCCACGCCGCCCTGATTGGCTGCTGTGAAGGGCAGCCGGTGTTTCTGATGGAGTGCTACCGCGCCACCGAGGATGAAATCGGACGGTTCTATCCGGCCGCGCCCGATGATTACGGGATGCATATTCTGATTGCGCCCGCCAGCACACCCATTCCGCAGTTCAGCTGGCAGGTCTTTACCGTTGCCATGGGATACCTGTTCAGTCTGCCGCAGGTCGGACGCGTGGTGGTGGAGCCTGACGTACGCAATGAGAAAATTCACCGGCTGAATAAACGGGCCGGCTTTCGCTATCAGCACACGCTCGATCTCGGGCATAAAACCGCCTGGCTGGCGTTTTGCCAGCGGGAAGATTATCAACAGGCTCTGGAGCAGGATATTTTGACCATGAACACACCCTCTGCGCTGCTGACAGGATCCCACCTTACGGGCGATAACTGGGCACAGGCAAACCGGATGCTGATCCGCAAAGCGATAAGCGAGTTTGCCCACGAAAAGCTGGTTACGCCCGTTGAAAACGGCGCAGGCTGCTATACGTTGGCCGTACCGGGCGGCGAAGCACATTATCAGTTCCGCGCAGAACGTCTGGCGCTGGACCACTGGAATATTGACGCCGCGTCACTGCTGAAGCAGGAAAATGGCCGGCCGCTGACGCTGGATGCGCTGCAGTTTATCGTGGAGTTTAATCAGCAAATCGGCATTCCGCAGGCGCTGCTGGCAACCTATATGGAAGAGATCAGCAGCACGCTCAGCAGCAGCGTCTATAAGCTGCAGAAGCAGAATCCGGATGCGCAGGCTCTGGTGCACGCTGATTTCCAGACCATTGAGGCGGCAATGACCGAGGGGCACCCCTGTTTTGTCGCCAATAATGGCCGCATTGGTTTTGACGCCCGCGATTATCTCGCTTTTGCGCCAGAGGCCGCCGCACCGGTCCAGCTTATCTGGGTTGCGGTACATCAGCGCAACGCCCATTTTTCCAGTCTGAGTACGCTGAGTTATGAGCAGCTGATGCGTGATGAGCTGGGCGCGGAGACTCTGGCGCGGTTTACAGAGCAGCTGAGCGCGCGCGGGCTGAATGCGGATGAGTATATCCTGATGCCGGTGCATCCGTGGCAGTGGCAAAACAAACTGCTGACGGTATTCGCGGCCGATATTGCTCAGCAGGATATCGTCTGGCTCGGCGAGGGCGACGATCGCTATCAGGCGCAGCAATCGATCCGCACCTTCTTTAACCGCAGTCAGCCCGCGAAGCGCTACGTCAAAACCGCGCTGTCGGTGCTTAACATGGGCTTTATGCGCGGTCTCTCACCCTATTATATGGCGACCACGCCCGCGATTAACGAGTGGCTGGAACAGCTGGTCAGCAGGGATGCGTGGCTGCAGCGCTGTGATTTCCGTATTTTGCGGGAGGTTGCGGCGGTGGGCTATCACAACCGTTACTACGAGCAGGCTATCAGCGGCGATTCCGCCTATAAAAAGATGTTTGCTGCGCTGTGGCGGGATAATCCGGCAGCCCGCCTGCAGCCGGGTCAGCGCCTGATGACGATGGCCGCACTCCTGCATGTTGATCACCACCAGCAGGCGCTGTTACCAGCGCTGATCGCTGACTCAGGCCTGCCGGCAAAAGAGTGGGTGGCGCGCTATCTGAACTGCTATCTCAGCCCGCTGCTGCACTGCTTCTACCAGCACGATTTAGTGTTTATGCCCCACGGCGAAAACCTGATCGTGCTGCTGGAGAACAATGTGCCGGTCAGCGCCTACATGAAAGATATTGGTGAAGAGATTGCCGTCATGGATCCGGACGCGCAACTGCCGGAAAAAGTGAGCCGACTGGCAGTGGATGTGCCGGACGATCTCAAGTTACTGTCGATTTTTACCGACGTATTCGACTGCATTTTCCGCTTTATCAGCGCCATTCTGCACGACGCCGGTACGCTGTCGCAGGATCAGTTCTGGCAGGCGGTAGCGCAGTGCGTGAAAGAGTATCAGCAGGCGCATCCGCAGCTGGCAGCTAAATTTGCACGCTTTGATATGTTTACCCCGGCGTTTACCCGCTCCTGCCTTAACCGGCTGCAGCTGGCGAATAATCAGCAGATGATTAACCTCACCGACCCGGCGGAAAATCTCAAGTTTGCCGGTACGCTGGATAACCCGATTGCCCGCTGGCGCTGATAAGGCGTTCGCTGGCTGACATCTGTGACGCGGTTGCTCCGGCAACCGCGTTTTTTATCATTCTGCAACGGGTAAGGATCGGTAATGGCCCTGTATGAACCGGTGTCGCAGCTCACGCGCCGCCGCATAATTTTTCCGCTCTCGCTGGTACTGTTTGAATTCGCCACCTATATCGCGCATGACATGATCCAGCCCGGCATGCTGCTGGTCACTGAGGAGTTTGGTGCCGGACCTGAGTGGGTTTCCGCTTCGCTAACCGCCTATCTGATCGGCGGTATGATGCTGCAGTGGCTGCTGGGGCCGCTTTCCGATCGCATCGGGCGGCGTCCGGTGCTGCTTAGCGGCGTCGTTTTTTTTATGCTGACCTGCATTGCCACTCACTGGGTGCAGAGCATTGAGCAGTTCGTACTGCTGCGCTTTCTGCAGGGAGTCAGCCTGTGCTTTATCGGCTCTGTAGGCTACGCCGCTATTCAGGAGGCGTTCAGTGAAGCGCTGAGCGTGAAGATCATGGCGCTGATGGCAAACGTCGCGCTGCTGGCTCCGCTGGCCGGGCCGCTGGCCGGGGCCGCTTTTCTGACTATCAGCGACTGGCGCACCCTGTTCTGGCTCTTCGGCGGCGTGACGGCGCTGGCCCTGCTGGGCCTGTGGTGCACTATGCCGGAAACCGCAGGGGATCGTACGCGCTCGATCTCACCCGGCGCGCTGGGCAGGGGTTACTGGCAGCTGCTGCGCGATCGCCAGGTTATGCGCGGCTCGCTGGCAATCGGCCTGGTGACCATTCCCTGCCTCGCCTGGGTAGCGCTGTCGCCGGTTATTCTGATGCACGATGCCGGCCTGAGCCGTATGGAGTATGCGCTGCTGCAGCTGCCGGTGTTTCTGGCGATGATCGCCGGTAACCTGACGCTGGGGCGCCTCAGCAGCCGGCTGCCGATCCAGCGACCGCTGCAGCTGGGAGCCTGGCCGGTGGTAGCCGGTCTTGCGCTGGCGGCAGTCGCGACCATAGCCGATCGGCACAGCTATCTGTGGCTGACCGCCGGCCTGAGCCTTTATGGTTTTGGCACCGGACTGGTTAATGCCGGACTCTATCGTATGACGCTTTTTTCCAGCCAGGCGGGCAAGGGCAGCGTGGCAGCGATGGTGGGTATGGTAACAATTCTGATTTTTGCACTCGGCATTGAAGCGGCAAAATACGCCTATTTCAGCTTTTACAGTACCGGCTTTAGCCTGATTAATCTGGCCTGCGGATTGCTCTGGCTGGGGCTGATCCGCGCATTTCTGCGTGAAAACCGGCGGCGGCAGCCCGCGCTGCAGCAGGCCTGACGCATTTATCTAAAGCGAGCTGCGGCTCGCTTTTCAGCCATTCCCCCACTTTTTAACCGGTTTCCGGCAGAAAATTTAACTGCAGACACATCTTGAAATGCCACTATCAAAAAGATAATAATTCTCATTAATATTAGCATTACCATTGCCTCTGGCATCCATCGGCTCTCCGGCTGCACCGGAGAGAACTGCGTGTTTTTAAGGGAATTAACCATGCGAGTGCCTTTTACTCTGAAGCGTTCTGTTCTGTTCTGCTCCGTCGCATTATCTGCATCACCGCTGCTGTATGCAGCTGAGACTCTGGTTGTCACCGCGCAGCCGGCTGAAACGGCTACGACTCCCACCACCGGCTATACGGCGAAAACCAGCCAGGGCGCGACTAAAACCGATCGCCCGCTGATCACTACCGGTCAGGCCGTTTCAGTGGTGACGCGTCAGCAGATGGAAGATCAGGGCGCGATGAGCGTAAATCAGGCGCTGAATTATACCGCAGGCGCCTTTACAAACTTCGCCGGTGCGGCGTCGCGTTACGATACGGTATCACTGCGCGGTTTCCACGGTGGCGATGTCGACAATGTCTTCCTGGATGGCCTGCGACTCATGAGCGATCCCGGCAGCTATAACGTGCTGCAGGTTGATCCCTGGTTCCTGGAGCGTATCGATGTGATTAAAGGTCCTTCATCTGCGCTTTATGGTCAGACGGTGCCGGGCGGGCTGGTGATGGAGACGTCAAAACGTCCGCAGTTCCGGCAGGAAGGGCATTTCCGTCTCTCGGCGGGTAACAACAACACCACTTCAGCCGCCTTTGACTACACCGATGCGCTGAACGATCAGCTGGCGTTCCGCCTGACCGGTATTACGCGCAACAGCGACACCCAGTACGAACACACGCGGGAGGAGAAATATGCGATTTCACCCTCGCTGCTCTGGCAGCCGTCGGAAGATACCTCGCTGCTGCTGCGCGCCTATCTGCAGAAAGATCCCTCAGGCGGCTACCACAGCGCGGTACCGGGTGAGGGCAGCATCACCGAACATAACGGCTATAAGCTGAGCAATGGCTTCTACGACGGCCAGAGCTCACTCGACCAGTTCAAACGCCGCGAGCAGATCTACAGCGCCGAATTTGCGCACCGCTTTAATGACACCTGGGCGTTCCGCTCTAATGCCAGCTACTCTCACTCAAACGTCGATCTCGACCAGGTGTATCAAATCGGCTGGACAGGGAACAGTTCAGATCTGCTGAACCGCTACTACTCCGGCTCGCGCTCATCGCTGAAAGCGTACGCGATCGATAATCAGCTGGAAGCAGATTTCGCCACCGGCGCAGTAGACCATAAAGTGGTGCTGGGCGCGGAATACCATCAGTATAAAAACGACCTGCATGACGCAAGCGGCAACGCCAGTCAGCTGAATGCGCGGACCGGGGCCTCCGTGGGTGCCAACGACGTGTATACCTTCGAACGCTCGCAGCGCTACTACTATCAGACCGGCGTCTACCTGCAGGATGAGATGGTCTGGGATAAGTGGCATCTTGACCTGTCGGGCCGCTATGACCGCATTGTGTCGCAGACTGAGAACTACGATCAGGCGACCAAAAACCGGCGTCAGGATGACCACGTGGGCGGTCGTTCCGCGCTGCTTTATGCGTTTGACAACGGTGTCTCACCTTATGTGAGTTATAGCCAGGCTATTACGCCGCAGTCGCTCTCGGGCCAGAACGGCAACCTGCTGAAACCCACTACCGCAGAGCAGTATGAAGCGGGCGTGAAATATCAGCCGCCGGGGACCTCCGATCTCTACACCGCAGCGGTGTACGATCTTACGCAGAAAGATGTCGGCAACCGTATTGTGCAGGGTTCTTATTTTGTGCCTGCCGGTAAAGTGCATTCACAGGGGCTGGAGCTGGAGGCGCATACCCAGCTGACGCCGCGTCTCAGCACCATCGCTAACTACACCCTCAGTCACGTACGGTATAAAGATTCGGTGGATGGCAACGATGGCCACACGCCATATGTCACCCCCAACTCTATGGCTTCGCTCTGGAGTAAATATCAGTTTGACTATGGTCTGAGCGTGGGTGCCGGCGTGCGTTACATCGGCAAACAGTGGGCTGATAATGAAAATACCCGGCGCCTGCCTTCCGCCACTCTGTTTGACGCGTCGGTCCGCGCCGATCTCGGTGCCTGGAACAGCCAGCTGAAAGGGGCTTATGTACAGGTTAATGCCAATAACCTCACCGACCGGGAATATGTCGCCGCCTGCTACGGCACGGGCTACTGCTACTGGGGCGCTGAGCGCTCAATTGTTGCGACCGTGGGTTACGATTTCTGATCGGATAATAGGTGGCCGGCGTACAGCCTGACGCCGGCAAACATACAGCCCGTAAGCTGGTTTATCCGCTTACGGGCTTTTTTCTGGTCGGCGCAGGTTAAAAGCTTTCCCAGCTGGCGTCCGCTGTGGACACAGGCCGGGGTTTAGCCGGCGACGGCGTCAGCACGGGCTTCGGAGCAACCCGGGCGGCATTTTCCTGTTCCGCGGAAAGACGGAAGATGGCCACGGTTTTCTCCAGTTCAATCGCCTGCGACTCCAGCGAGCTTGCTGCGGCAGAAGACTCCTCAACGAGAGCCGCATTCTGCTGGGTGGTGGTATCCATCTCCGACATCGCCTGCGCAATCTGCGAGATGCCCCGGTTCTGTTCATCAGAGGCGGCGGCAATCTCACCCATAATGTCGCGCACCTGCGTCACCGACTGCACAATATCATTCATTGTCGTACCGGCACGATCCACCAGCGCTGAGCCGTCGCTGACGCGATCCAGTGATTCGCGGATCAGCGTCTCAATCTCTTTTGCCGCCACAGAGCTGCGCTGCGCCAGGTTTCTGACTTCGCCCGCTACCACGGCAAAACCGCGTCCCTGTTCTCCGGCCCGCGCCGCTTCAACCGCTGCGTTCAGCGCCAGGATATTGGTCTGGAACGAGATACTGTTGATGACATTGATGATTTCACCAATTTTACCGGAGCTCTGACTGATACCGCTCATGGTAGCGATCACGTCGCGAACAATCTCGCCGCCGCGGCCAGCATTGCCGGAGGCGTCGGCCGCCAGCTGGCTGGCGTGATGCGCATTCTCAGCGTTCTGCTTCACCGTAGAGGTCAGCTGTTCCATACTCGCGGCGGTCTGCACCACGGCAGCACTCTGCTGCTCGGTGCGGGAAGAGAGATCGGTATTGCCGGCGGCAATCTCTGCGGAGGCGCGCGCCACGCTGCTGACGCCGCTGCGCACGTTAGCGATAATCGTCTGCAGGCTATGGTTCATGCTGTCAACCGCCTGCATCAGCTCTCCCAGCTCATCGCCACGGGTGGTTTTCAGCGACGTGGTCAGATCGCCTGCGGCAATGCGCTGCGCCGCGCTGAGCGTTTCACGCAGCGGGTGCGTAATGCTGCGCGTAATGCGCCAGGCAATCAGCAGGCTCAGCACCACGCAGATCGCGGCGGCGATAGCGATGCGCCACTCAGCGCCTTTGATAAACGAGGCAGAAAGCTGCGACTGATAGCTGAACATATCTGCCACGCCCGCATTCAGCCGCTCCGCCGCGCCCGTCAGGATGATGGATTCACTTTTCTCGCTGTTAAAAGCGTTCAGGTAGGGCCCCAGGGCGGGGCGCTGCTGATTGACCGTGGCCAGCACGGCCTGCGTTGCGGTAGTGATATCCCCCTGATTAAAACTGTCGAGCAGTTCGGTGAGGGTGGTGATGGTGATAAATTTATCCGCGATGGCGTCTCTGCTGGTTTCGCCGGGATTTTTCAGGAAGTTCTCTTCAATATTAGCGGTATCGTAGAGGGTCGCCGTAAGCTGCATAACCGGCGGCGCGGTCTCTGGCGTCAGGCCGCGATTCAGCGACTCCAGCTGATGTGCCAGCTTAATCAGCGCGGCAGGCGTAATTGCACTGAAGGCCGTGGTGGTTTCTTTAGCGGCGGCAATAAATTTTTCGCGCTGATCCTGATAGCTGTGCATCAGTTCACCCAGCTGGTTCACTTTCTGCAGCCCCTCTGCGTTCCAGCTAAAGCTTTCCAGACGCTGATAAAGCGCGGTAAATTCTTTCAGCGCCTCAACGTTCCGCACGGCAAACTGCTCATCTTTCGTGTACTGATACAGAGTGCGATTCAGCCGTGCTTTACTGAGCGTATTCACCATCTCAACCGTCACGGTGCGCCGGGCTGAGTTATCTTTAATGCTGCGAAAACAATCAAATGCGATAACAGTGATTGCCAGTGAGGCGGCTATCACAATAATAAAACCGGCTCCCAGTTTCTTTCCGATTTTAATATTTGAGAGGGAGTGAGCAAGGCCCATAAAATTCACCTTTAGTGAGATAATGAAATGCAGGTCAGAGGGAGGCGGAACGCGTGCTCTGCCGTCAATTTACTATCGTCACGGCTCACAGAAGCTTGATATCTATTTTTAACGTTCGTCTTTTTATAAATAAATAAATGATGATCCAGAACAATATGGCGTCGGGGAAAACAGGATCGCGCTAAATAAGCGGATCCCCGCCACCGGATACGGCAGCGCCTGGTATCAGGCGGCGCTGCCTGAAAAGCGTCGGGTCAGAACGGCCCCCAGTTGATAGCGACCCCTGTCAGCAGCATCACCACACAGATCACAAACCAGATTGCGATGACCGGGGCAACAAAGCGCAGCCACTGACCGAATGAAACGCCTGCCGTGGCGAGCACCGCCATCAGCACGCCGGACGTCGGGCTCATACAGTTGACGATCCCTTCACCCAGCAGTACCGACTGCACCATCACCTGGCGCGTCAGGCCAAGGTTATCGCCCAGCGGTGAGAAAATAGGGATCAGAAGCGCCGATTCTCCCGAGCCGGATGAGATACCAAAGTGGATCAGCGCGGCGCTGATAAACATGCCGATCGTTGCCAGCCAGGCGGGCACCGGCTCCAGCAGATCGGAAAGAAATCCGACGATCGGGTCGAGGACATTGCCCTGCTGCAGCACCAGTGAAATGGCAGCGGCCATCCCCACGATAAACGCCCCTTTGACCAGCGTGGCGCAGCCTGCCAGGAAGGTGTTGGCAATGTCCGATCCTGAGAGACGGCCCATCAGTCCGACGATAATAGTCAGCAGAATAAACATCGCTGACATCTCACGGGTGCCCCAGTGATAGCGCACCGTACCGGCAATAAAGAGCAGCAGCGCCAGCGCCGTGGTCGCCAGAATCAGCTTATGTCGTCCGGTTACCGGAGCAATACTCTCCGCAGCGGCAGACATAGCGGGCCGGCACTCACCGTTTTTACGCGCACGGCGCACGGCGTGGATCAGATAAAGCGCGGCGCTGACCACAAACAGCAGGCAGGTCAGGGCGCGCAGCAGCATGCCGGAGAACAGCGGCAGCTGCGCCAGATGCTGCGTCAGCCCGGTGGTGGCCGGATTCAGGATCGCGACGTTATATCCGGCGGCGCAGGTCAGATAGACCAGCGAGGCCCCAAGCATAGGGGAGAGTCCGAGTGAGCGCCCCACCAGCAGTCCGATCGGCACAAAGGCGACCACCGCATTGACGACCACGCCGGTGGTGCCGAGCAGCGAGAAAATCACGGCGAAAATAATGATGATGCGCGTATCACTCAGCGTGCTGCTGCGCGACAGCGCCTGCAGAGCCGTCGCTATCGCCCCGGTTTTCTCGATTACCGCCAGTACGCCTCCGGTAAACAGGATCAGAAAGATAATGGGGGCCTGTTTAACCATGCCCGCAGCGATCGCCATAAAGATCTCCAGCGGCAGCACACCGCTCTGCGGCACCGCATGCAGACTCTCTTTGACGGCAAACTTAATGCCGTCGCGCGTCTCATAATCGTAGACGCCCGCCGGTATAATCCAGGTCGCCACGGCGGCCAGCGCCAGAATAATAAACAGCAGCAGGTAGGGGCTGAGGCCCTCCCGCTGGCGCACAGCCCTGTCCGGTTTTTCCAGCGATATCTGTGTCATGGCGTCTCTCCGCTCAGCAGGCCAGCCAGCAGCGCCGTACGCTGCACCACCTCCGCAACAATAATATGCTCATGCCGCGCGTGAATACCGGCACCGGTGGCGCCCAGCCCATCCAGCGTGGGCAGCCCGAGTGCGGCGGTAAAGTTGCCGTCGCTGCCGCCGCCCACGGAGGCGCCTTCCAGCGTCAGGCCCAGCTGACGACCGATGTGCGCCGCGCGGGCAAACAGTGCGCGTGATGCCGCGCTCTGGCGCATGGGCGGGCGCCCCTGTTCACCGCTGATATGCAGGGTCACGCGCGGGTCATGCGGCTGGAGCTGCATAATTGCCGCGTGCAGGCGGGCCGCCTCCTCTTCAGAGGTGACGCGCGTATCCACTTCCAGACGCGCGCGATCCGCCACCACGTTCGCCCGGCTGCCGCCGCTGGCAACGCCGACGTTGACCGTAGTGCCACGTTCGGGCGCGTTGAGCGCGTGCAGCGCCAGAATCTGCTGCGCCATCTCCAGCACCGCGCTGGCACCTTCTTCCGGATTGTTGCCGGCGTGCGCCGCCAGGCCGGTCAGCGTAAGGTCATAGCGGCCGGTGCCTTTGCGGGCGACCTTCAGCGCGCCGCTGCCCGCTACCGCTGGCTCGACAACAAATACCTGGGCGGAGCCCCGGGCGTGGGTTTCAATCCACTGCTGCGAACCGGGGCTGCCCAGCTCCTCATCACTGTTGCAGAGAAACACCACATTTTGCCAGCCTGGCAGATCAAGCTGCTGCAGTGCGCGTACTGCCCAGATCGCCTGCACCAGGCCCGCTTTCATATCGAGAATGCCGGGGCCGTACAGGCGTCCCTCTTCTTCACGCAGCGTAAGCTCGCCTTTATTCCAGACGGTATCGAAATGGCCAATAATGGTGCTCTGCGGCGTTTGTCCGCCCAGCGAAAATTTCAGGTTATTACCATAGTGCTGCTGCGGTGTTATTTCCGCACGCACGTTAAGACGCTGCTGAAATAGCTGCTGCAGCACTTCACCGCAGGCGTCAACGGCAGATTTGTCATCAGAGGGAGATTCAGCCGCCACCAGCGTTTTTATGTCCGCCAGAATATCTGCGGCATGCTGTTCCAGATAAAGAGTAATCGCTTTCATTTTATAGTTTTCCTGTCTGTCGGGTTTGCACAGGCAGTATGCGCAGAAAAAACACGGTAGAAAAATAAGCTGCGCTGGCTATTATTGTTGCTCTCAGATCAACAGATAAGCGGAAAGTATGACATTATCCAGCTATCCCGAAAAATCGATAAGCTACCTGTATGAGGTCGGAATGCACGGCGGGATCCGCCGCGCTGCAGATGCGCTGGGCGTCAATGCTTCCGCCATCAGCCGCCAGCTGGCGCAGCTGGAGCGCGCGCTGCAGCTGCCGCTGCTGGAACGACGCGGCAGAAATGTGGTCCTGACCGATGCGGGTAAACTGCTGGCAGAGGATTATGCGCTGACCAGTCAGCGCCGCCGTCAGCTGGAGCGGCAGCTGCAGGATATGCGCCATATGCGCGGCGGCAGCGTTACGCTGCGCGTGGGCCAGGGGATGGCAGACGAAGTGATCCGTCACGTTATTGCCGAGTTCTCTCAGGCTTACCCGGCGGTTTTTGTGAATATTCAGTCGGGAGATATGCAGACCACGCTGACGCTGCTGGCAAAAGGTGAGGTGGATATGGCGGTGAGTTTTGGCCCCTCCGGCCCGCCCGGACTTCGCTGTAACAGCTTCAGGCGCGGTCCGATCTGTGCAGTCGTGCCCCCCTCACATCCGCTGGCCGCGCTGGATAAAGTTACGCTGTCACAGCTGGCTGAGCACCGGCTCATCGGCATGGATGAGCAGTTTGGTCTCCAGCGCTATCTGAATGCCATGTTCAGGAGTGAAGGACTCATCTTTACGCCCGCCTGTAGCTGTAACCTGTTTACCAGCGCCGTTTCTCTGGCGCTGGCCGGGCAGGGCGTGGCGTTTATGACGCCGCAGACGCTGAGAAGCATTCACGATTGCGATCGGCTGGTCGCGATACCGCTCGATCACCGCATTGCGCGCGAGAGTCAGTGTCAGCTGCTGCACAGCGCCGATCACCGCATGACGCCCGCTGCGCACTATCTCTGGCGACTGCTCAACAGCTATTTTGCGCGCTCCGCTAACGGATTACCGGCATAAAAAAAGCCGGACAGTGTCCGGCTCGGGATTCAGGGCTGGTCGCGATTAGAGCGCCATATCCTGTTTAGCAGATTCTTCGCGCGGCTTAGCCTGCATCGGCGCGGCCTGCTGCTCGCTCATATTGATGACAGGTGGTTTGGTCAGCTGGAGTACAGACGCGGTGTTATCCCACACCTGCTGCGTCAGCGCGGTATTGCCATTCAGTTTCTGGCCAAAGCTCGGCACGATAGTACGGATTTTTTCCTGCCACTCCGGTGAAGCAAACTGCTGCGGGAACAGCGATTTCATTACGTTCAGAGTGATAGGCGCAGCGGTTGAAGCACCCGGTGACGCGCCCAGCAGGGCCGCAACGGTTTTCTGCTGATCGGTGACAATTTCTGTACCGAGTTTCAGCACGCCGCCTTTGTCCGCATCTTTCTTGATGATCTGTACGCGCTGACCCGCCTGGATCAGTTTCCAGTCCTCTTTACGCGCGTTCGGATAGTACTCTTTCAGCGCGGCAAAGCGGTCGTCATCGTTCAGCATTACCTGACCAATCAGATATTTCACCAGGTCAAAGTTATCGATACCCACGTGGGTCATCGGCATAACGTTGCTGGTGGTGGTCGCGCTCAGCAGATCGAACAGCGAACCATTTTTCAGGTATTTGGTTGAGAAGGTGGCGAACGGCCCGAACAGCACCACTTTTTTACCGTCGAGGTTACGCGCATCGATATGCGGAACCGACATTGGCGGTGCACCTACGGAAGCCTGACCATACACTTTCTGCAGGTGACGGCTGGTGATCTCCGGGTTTTCGGTCATCAGGAATGAGCCGCCTACCGGGAAACCGCCGTAATTATCCGCTTCCGGAATGCCGGTTTTCTGCAGCAGCTTGATGGCCGCGCCGCCGGCACCGATAAAGACATACTTCGCATCAACGCTGCGATCTTTACCGCTCTTCACATCTTTAATGGTAACGTGCCAGGAGTTATCACCGTTACGTTTGAAATCGGTGACTTCAGACGACGTTTCCAGCGTGAAGTTCTGATCTTTTTTCAGGCTGCCGATCAGCTGACGGGTAATTTCACCGTAGTTGACGTCAGTACCGACCGGTGTCCAGGTCGCAGCAACTTTCTGTGCCGGATCGCGGCCTTCCATCACCAGCGGTGCCCACTGCTCAATCTGCTTGTGGTCGGTTGAGAACTTCATGCCCTGGAACAGGGTGGTTTTCTGCAGCGCGGCGTAACGTTTAGTCAGATACTCAACGTTCTTATCACCCCAGACAAAGCTCATGTGCGGCGTAGAGTTGATGAACGAACGCGGATCGTGCAGCACACCGCGCTCAACCTGGCTGGTCAGGAACTGGCGGGTGATCATGAATGATTCGTTGATCTCCAGCGCTTTGCTAACGTCGATTGAACCGTCTGCACGCTCTGGCGTGTAGTTCAGCTCCATGTTAGCAGAGTGACCGGTACCGGCATTGTTCCAGCCATTGGACGACTCCATCGCCACGCCGTCGAGACGCTCAACCATCAGCTGTTTCCAGCCCGGTTGCAGCTCCTGCAGCCAGGTGCCCAGAGAGGCACTCATGATCCCGCCGCCAATCAGCAGCACGTCGGTTTTTTCTGGTGCGTTCTCAGCGTGAACCGCTGAAGAAACAAGCAGTGCGGTCAGCGAAAGCGCGGACACAATTTTTTTGGTCTGATTCATGCCAGTCCTGTTCTTTATTCAATGCAGATGAACGTTAAAAATTCGGATGGCAAATTAAAATATTGTTACGGAAAGATTAACCTGTTTTTAGTTATTTAACTATTTACGCGGATTAATTAAGTTACATAATTATATTCAGGTTAAATAAGCAGCAAATAAGGCGGGAGAGGCGATGTCAATATCAGCAGGATAACCGCTTCTGTTGCGCGGTTATTCTTTATAACCACAGGCTGAACTTAAAGCAAATAAAAGTGCGGATAATTGCGCCCGCCGGTTATTCAGCAGGCGCAGAGCGTTAGCCGTTTAGCGCAATCTCATCACCGGTGTGATAGAGCGTCGCTTTCGCCGCCAGCACCGGGTGCCCGTCATGCGCCGGCTCATGCGACTCCACATCACTGATATGATATCCCGCTGCCCCGGCGGCCAGCGTCTTTTTAACCACCGCATCGGTCAGATCTTCCATTGAGGTTGCCCAGCTCACGCTGGTTACGCTGGTGGGGCGCAGCGAAGCGATCTGCTGTGGCGTCAGATCGGCACGCACCAGCACCGGCTGAATATCCTGCGGGGTAAAAATAGAGATAACATCATTGATTAACGCTTTCATAGGCCTGCTCCTGAGAGAATTGCACGGTATGGGTTCGTTATGCATTTTTCTGCCCGGCTTAAAAAGCGCGGGCGACAGAGTGACTAAACACTCTGCCGCGCCGTCTGGTTTAGCTTTAATTGCTAATAAGTTGTTAAGAAAAATTCTGCCACAACTTTGTCACTCTTACAGCAACCTGGTTGCATCTGCTTACAGGTTTATGCTGTGTTTTGGTGCACTTACCCGATCAAAACTCGCGCTGACCACCCAGTTCAATGACGCGGTTGGGCGGGATATGAAACTGTTCATGAGCGCGCAGCGCATTGCGCTGGCAAAAGTGAAAAATGCCGCCGCGCAGGCGCGCCAGACCACGACGCTGTTTCATCACCAGCGTGTCGTGGGAAGTAAAGAAAGACGCTTCATTGACCGAGCAGCCAAAGCCCTCCAGCCCGCACAGGTGCAGGATCTCAGCCATCGACGGCGTTTCACGCCAGCCATAGGCGGCAGTGACCTGCCAGAAGGAGGCGGAAAGCGGCGTCAGCGTTATACGCTGCTGGTTATGCACGCGCGGCGTGTCGACGGTGCGGATATGCAGCAGCACGACGCGACGGTGCAGCACGCGGTTATGTTTAAGGTTGTGCAGCAGCGCCTGCGGGATCTCAAACTCTTTACGCGCCAGAAACACGGCGGTGCCCTCCACGCGGCTGGGCGGGCTTTTTTCCAGCGAGCTGACCAGCGCCAGCAGGCTGGCCTGACTGCTGTCGAGACGCCGGATCAGCCGGTTGCGCTCGCTGCTCCAGATAAGCATCAGCGCCATCATGGTCAGCGCCAGCAGCACCGGGATCCAGCCGCCTGACAGCAGCTTCATCAGGTTTGCGATAAACAGCGGCACGTCGATGCACAGCATCATCAGCAGGAACAGCCCCGCCAGCGGCAGCGGCCAGCGCCAGTTGCGTTGCGCCACCACGCCTGCCAGCCCGGCGGTGATCACCATCGTTCCGGTTACGACAATGCCGTAAGCAGAGGAGAGCGCCGACGACTCACGGAAGGTTATTACTACCAGCATCACTGCGGTAAACAGCAGCCAGTTCACTACCGGAATATAGATCTGACCTGACTCGGTATGCGACGTGAAGATAACGCGCATCGGCGGCAGAAAACCCTGCCGTATCGCCTGATGCGTCAGCGTATAGACACCCGAGATAACTGCCTGCGCGGCGATAACCGTTGCCAGCGTAGAGAGCACGATCAGCGGGATCTGCCCCCACGCCGGCGCCAGCAGGTAAAAGGGATTACTGATCGCGGCGCTGTTCGCCATCACCAGTGCGCCCTGACCAAAATAGTTAAGCACCAGCGCCGGCATAGCGACAACCAGCCAGGCGAGGCGGATAGGGGTTTTACCCAGATGCCCCATGTCAGCATAGAGCGCCTCGGCACCGGTGACGGCCAGCACCACCATGCCGAGCGCCGCCAGCGACAGCGCAGAGTGGCTCAGCAAAAAGTCGAGCGCATAGTGCGGACTCAGCGCCTGAAGCACCTGCGGGTTAAGCAAAATGCCGCGTACGCCGAGCAGCGCAATGGCGGCAAACCAGACAAACATTACCGGCCCGAATATGCGGCTGACCTTTTCAGTGCCCTGGCGCTGAATGACAAACAGCAGCGTCAGAATAACCAGCGCCAGCGGGACCACAATCCGCTCCAGCGCCGGTGAAACCACTTCAATGCCTTCAATGGCGGAGAGCACCGAAATCGCCGGGGTGATCACCCCGTCACCATAAAAGAACGCGCCGCCGATGAGACCGGCCAGCATCACAGCGTGCCCCACTTTGCTGCTGACGCCGCGTCGCGCCAGCGCCATCAGCGTCAGGATGCCTCCCTCTCCGTCATCATCCGCGCGCATGACGAAACAGACATACTTCAGGGTAACAATCAGCGTCAGCGCCCAGAAGATGAGCGATAAAAAGCCCATGACGGCAGCCGGTGTGACGCTGCCGTCGGGCAGAATCGACAGGCACTCTTTCAGGGTATAAAGCGGGCTGGTCCCGATATCACCAAAGACGATACCGGCAGCAGCCAGCATGCCGGCAGGCAGCGAGGCTTTGTGCGGGTGTTTCATGAATTTCCTGCTCAGGTTAACAGAGAGGCGCGGTCTCTTCAGCGCCGGAGTTATAGCGGCGAAGATAGCGGTTTTCGGCGCAGACAGGGAGAGGGTGGCGAATATTCACACACCATTTTTACGCCGGGAGCGCAAATTTTTACGCGTTTTTTATATCGCTGCGCGTTTAACAGCCAGATAAACAGCGTGCTGACTCAGTCAGCCTGGAGAGCAGGTACAGGGAGACACGGGACGACCTGTCAGGAGCGTCCTGTGTCTCCGGCCGGTTCAGAACTGCCAGCGTACGCCAGCATTGTAGCGCCATCCTTTGGCACCGTTCCCGTCGAGCGCTTTACGGTAATCCGCTTCGGCATAGAGCGAAACGTTATTGCGCAGCGTCACCGTGCCGCCTGCGCCCGCTTCCCACATCTGACCAAAACGCCCGCTGGTAAACGTCGCGCCCAGCGCCGGATTATCTGCAGCAGCGACCGATGTCCGCGCCGCGCCGCCCCAGCCTTTGTAATAATTTGCCCGCAGCCAGGGCGTATACTGGCGCTGATGCTCATCACTCCAGGTGCGATCGAGGCGTGCGCCCAGCCGGCCAATCGTCTGGTCATAATCGCCGTAGCGCACTTTGCTGCCATCCTTGTCGGTAAAATCATTCATGTTTAGCTGCATATAGAGCAGCTGCGCCTGCGGTTCCAGCTGATAGCCGTCACCCAGAGCAAACGGATAGCCGCTCTCCAGTGAAGCGGTCCAGCCGTCTCCTTTCAGCTTAGCCACCTGTTTTTGCCGCGCGATGTTGGTGTCACCACGATGCCGGTCAAATGACAACACCCCATCCAGATAAAAGCCGTTATCACGTTGCCAGGTGCTGTAGAGCGCCAGGCTGTCGCTGTTAAAGGTGGTGCTGCTGTAGCCATCCGCTGCCTTCGGGCGCAGGCGCGTATTGCCGCGCGTATACGCTATACCGCCGCGCAGGGAGTCGCTATCGCCATCAAGCCGCAGCAGATTGCCACCGAGCTGGACTGCGCTGTAATCGAGATCAAAATCGTATCCGTAATTGCGGAAGCTGCGATCGCTCTGGTATTTCAGGTCAGAACCAATGTAGCGGAGAAACATCTCGCCGCCGTTGTCGTCAGCGCGCCGCTCTCCGTGGCGCAGCTCACCCAGACGTTTATGCAGGTCATCAACAATGGCAGCGGTATAATAAGCCAGCCCCACGGGCGCTGAAACATAAGAGGGCACCTGTGGTACCACGGCCGGACGCGCGTCATAAGTTTGTTCGCTACCAAAGGCATCGGTAATCAGCGCAGGCTGGCAGCTGCTGCTGTTCTCGCAAATGAGATAGTTTGCCAGGCGATAATCCCAGTAGCGGTTCCCGCTGCCGCTGACCAGGCGCTGCGCCGGATCGCTGCTGCCCGGTGCGAAAGTGTATAAACGATACTGCCACGGTCCGGCCCCAAGATAGCCGTCCGCCAGCGCAAAGCTGCCGGCAGCCGCGTTACCAGCTACCTGCGCCAGCGAAATACCTTCATTGCCTTCCACGCCACCGTTGCGATTGAAATCGGTCAGCGCACCGCTGCTGGCTGCGTCCGGCTGCACATTCAGCAGCGTGGTACCGCTGGCGTTGCCGGTCACGTTAATGCGATCGGTAAATTGATTGCCAGGCGCTCCCCCTTCGTTCAGTCGGGTGATCAGGTTGGCCTGACCGCCCGCCGACACCAGCGAGCCGTTGATGTCCAGCGTATTGCCCGGTGAACCGGCACCGTTGGTGAGGTCCAGCGTACCGCTGTTATTAACCACCAGCGAGCTGGCCGTACCGCCAGCCAGCAGCGGATGTACATTATTACCCGCGTACAAGGTGGATGCCCTGTCAATGTTGATGGTGCTGCGTGCCAGCTGCAGATTATCGGTCAGAGTCCAGCGCGCATCCGCAAAGTTAATGGTGCTCCAGCCGGTGCCGAGATTGACGCCCTTGCTGCGATCGTCGGCGCTAAAGCTGCCGCCACGCCCGTCGATCTGGCTGAATGTGAGACTGTTGCCGGCTCCGCTGCCGCTGGTGAGATGGTAAGTGGTGCTGAGGCTGACGCCGCTGACGCTGGCCTGATTGTTGTTACCATCGCCCATTGTCAGGCTGCCGTTGAGCGAGCCGCCGCTCCAGCGAAAGGTGTCAGATCCGCCGCCGGGATTGATATCGCCGCGCACTTCGCCTTCGGTCAGCAAAATAACGTCATCGGCATTGCTGCCAGCCACCGCCTGAGTTTGCGGCGTGGCGGTAATAATCGTGCCGAAGTTTTCGAACACCGTCTTACCACCGCGTAAATCCACAACCGGTGCACTCAGGCTGGCGGAGCGGAGCGTTCCGGTGTTCACAATGGTGCCAGCCGTACTGGAGATCAGCGCCGATCCGCCTGCGGCATTATTAATGTTCACGCTGGCAGCGGTGAAAATATCACCGGTGGTATTGGCCCGAATCCCGCTACCGCCTGCGCCGGTGACGTTGAACACGTAGCCCGAACCCAGCGTCAGATCGCCACGCGTCGTGCTGCCGTCGGCATTCGCAATGTTCAGACCGTTGCCGTTGCCGCTGACGTTTGCCGTGACGGTGGAAGCGGGATCAAACGCCACGCCGGTACGAATGCCGTTGCCGTTGCTGACGTTAAGCGTCAGGTTGCTGAGCGTGACATTACTGAGTTCTGCCCGGTTCTCTATGCCGTTGCCGCTGCCGGAGACATTGATGCTGGCATCGCGGGCGCTGAGCGCGGCGGCCCCCTCGTCCAGTAAAATGCCGTGGGCAGTACCGCGCGCGGTAATTGCGGTATTAAGACCGGTCAGCGCCAGGCTGGCCCCCTCGCTGATACGCACACCGGCTACGCCGTTTTCAACAGTGATGATGCCACCCTGCGCGAGCGTACTGCCGCGACCGGCAACATCCAGCCCGGTGCCGCGGGTGATTGTGACCACACCGTTATTGGTTAAGGTACTGCCGGCACGGGAGCGGATACCGATACTGTTATTTCCGCTCAGACTAAGCGCACCATTGTTGATCAGGGTAGCGCCATTGGTGATATCGAAACCCGTGGCACCAACGCCGGCACCGCGGATACTGGCGTTGCTGGTAACCCGCGTTGCGGCAGCGCTGCCATCCAGCGCATTACTGAGGTCGCTGCGCAGTGTATTCACCAGTACGCCAACGGCATTCTCGCCGCTCAGGTTAAGCGTGCTGCTGCGGTCCAGCGTGGCTGTCGCGCCTCCCTCGATGCGAATCGCCGTACTGCCTGCGCCGCTGGCGGTAAAGCTGGCGTTCGTGCTGTTTAGCGTGCTGCCATTGCCGGAAACAATGACGCCGGTGGCGTTTGCTGCACTGGCGTTGAGCGTACTCGCGGCGGTGAAACCGAGCGCTGCCCCCTCGTCAATGCGGTAGCCGGTGGAGCCCGCAGTCGTGATGTCCAGCGCACGCGTTGCCGAAGTGATACGAGAGCCGCTACCCGCTGCATGGTAAGCGATCTGATTGCTGTTGTTAAAGATCGGCGTTGATCCCGCGGCGATATTAACCTGTGCACCGCTGAGCGCTTCAGCACCCATTGCACCGACACCATTCAGGGTAAGCGTGCCGGCATCAAGCGTGGCTACGGCCAGTGCGCCGCTGGCCGTCACGCCGCGCGTGCGATTACGTACGCTGCCGCCATTGACATCAATGTTACCGCTATTGCTGGCGGTGGTAGCAAACGTGCTGCCCGCACTATTAACCACGATGCCGCTGCCGCCTCCGCTGATACTGATATTGCCGCTGTTGCTGCCGCTGGCACCGCTCTCCACGCGCATCCCGGTGGTGCTGGCGCCACTGAAGATGATATTGCCGCTGTTGGTAAGCCGGGCGCGATTACGCGCCAGATAGCCGGTAATAGCGTCCTGCGCCGAATCAAGCTCTGCCGCTGAAATAAGTCGCGTATCGGCAACCGGAGCGCGGCTGCTGGCACCGGTCAGCGTATGTTTTTGTCCGTCGGCGATCGCCCCGATGGCATTGCTGCCGGTGAGATTAATAGTGGTTGCAGCATCAATATTGCCCAGCGCACCGCCTTCAATATTTACGCCCGTCGCACCGATCCCGCTGACGTTCAGCGTGGCGTTACGGGTGTTAACCGTGGTGCCGTCAGCACCGGTGCCGTTGATCGCCACGCCTCCCGC
Source organism: Pantoea sp. UBA6567 (assembly GCF_002434165.1). Lineage (NCBI taxonomy): Bacteria > Pseudomonadati > Pseudomonadota > Gammaproteobacteria > Enterobacterales > Erwiniaceae > Pantoea > Pantoea sp. UBA6567. Next base: position 151,783 of record NZ_DJJN01000004.1, read on the forward strand.
GCCGGAGGCAGTCAGCGTGGTATCTGAACCATCAAATTCGGCACCCTGTTCGATACGAAACAGCGTGGAGTTACGGGTGGTGACGTCAAAAGCATTGTTATCCGCTACGTTAATCAGCGCATTCGGACCATAGGCAAAGAAGCCGATTTGCTGACTGCCGGTACTGAAAGCCGGGATCGCATCCTCGGTAACATTCACGGTGGCATTACCGCGTGCGTGTACGCCAATTGCACCGTTGCCTGTCAGATTGATGCGCCCATCCACATTAGCCTGTGCTGTGCCGCTACCCTGTCCCTCTACCCAGACGCCAAAGTTGCGTGTGCCGCTGGCGGGATCGGCACCGCCTGCCACGTTGATCGTACCGGTGGAACTCGCTGCCGCCGTACTGCCATTGCCAGCCAGTACTTTGAGGCCGGTGCCGTTAACACCGTTGAGATTGATAGTGCCGCGATTCTCCAGTGTACCGCTGCTGTTACTGACCAGCATGCCGGTGTTTTCGCGCGGCACGCGCGCCGCACTGCCGTTAACATCAATAGTGCCGCTGTTGATGAGCGTGGCGTTGTTCGCACTGCTGACGGACATGCCGGCCGCATTCTGCACGCGGGAACCCAGTACGATGCTGCCTTCACTGATCGCGCTGCCATTCGCCAGCAGGGCAATACCGCTGGTCAGACCGCTCTGATTCATCGCGGTTTCCGCCACGCTATCGCTCAGGCTGTTTTGCGGACCGCGTCCGATGTAAATGGTGCCCGCGCTGTTATTAGTAAATCGGCTGCTATCGGCCGTGAGCAGAACGCCAGAGGTGGTGCCGCGTGCGGCCGAGCCATTAACGCCAACGTTAATATTCCCGCTGTTACTCGCCTGCGCGCTGGTATCCAGCCGGATACCAGCGACGCCATTGGCAAGATTGCTGCCGGTGGTGCCGAGGTTCAGCACGCCATTATTGGTAAAGCTGCCGTTGTTTTGCACCGTAACCGCCGTCGCGTTGCTGCTGGCCGCGCCCACACCGGTGCCGTCAATCCGGTTGAGAAAGCCGCCGTTGATCACCCCGCTGCTGCTATTAGTTGCGCTGGCATCATCCAGCGAGAGTGCCGTACCCCGGCTGGCCAGCTTGCCATCGATGGTGGCGCTGGCACCGGATGAAACCCGCACGGCACCGCCGTTCGCGCCGACCGCCTCAAGCGTTTTATCTGCGGCAACATTAATCTGTGAACCGGCACCCTCAGCATTGATCACGATACGGTTACCCAGGGGCTGTGTGATCTCATCCGGCGGCGTGGCGCTGACGCTGTAAACAATTTGTTCATCAGTGAGGGTGACGGCTTTATTAAATTCGCTGAGGTAACTGGCCGTGGCGAGATTGCCGTTTTGCAGCTGACTCACCAGCCAGTTGTTATAGCGCTGCAGCTGACTGGCATTGGTCACGTTAAAAGAGGTGCGCCTGCCATCCAGCGTTTGTACGCTGAAGCTACCGTGGTAAGTGGCGAGGTTTTGCACGCTCAGACTGTCAGTTGCGCCACTTCCGGCTACATCTGCTGCTGAACCGGTGAAGGTGATACGGTTATTGCTGTTCCAGTTAATCACCCCGCCATTACTGGCCTGAAACAGCGTGGTGTTTTTTGCCGCCATGCTCCAGGCATTGGTACTGGCACTGCTGCTGGCATTGCTCTGCCCGATAGCGACATCCAGCGAGCTTCCGCTGCCGGTTACATCCGCTACGCGCGCGTTAATATACTGATTGTTATTCACGTTTTGCAGGTCCGGCACCACGGTGGTGCTGCTAACCGGTGCCAGTGCTACCAGACTGGCTGAATCGAAAACCTGAAAGGTCGTATTGCCGCCTGTGGTGAGATCCGGCACGGTAATAGCAAAATTTTGCGGGCCGGTATCAAGTCTCGCCCCATCGATAAATCCGGCGCCAGAGACGATGCTGACCTGCCCGAGCGTCGTATTTGTTGCGCCATCAATGCCTGTTTCAAATGCCTGATTGCCGGTCAGGGTCTGGCTGCCGCTGGTGACAATCAGCGCGCCGTTTTGTTGATCGTTATCGCGGGGATTGTAGGGACCAAGAGCGGCAGCCTGGCTGGCAAATGGGACGCAGAGCGCGGTCTGTACTGCCACTATTCCTAACGCAATGGGATTCAGGGTGAATCTCATACATCCTCCGGTAAACGATTTTTCAGCAACATGATGAATTCACCGCGCTAAAAGAGCGGAAAGCACGAAGCGCATAATGTTTTTCAGCATGAACTAAGTGCCTGGCTTTATGTTCAGGCAGGGCAGGCGTGACGATATTTAAGGCAAATTCTGTTGGTTTTATAGACGTTGCGGGCGCAGAAAGCAAAAAAACGAGGTGGCGATTTTTAACAGGATAAAATAACAGCGTGATCAAAAACAGGAAGGCATAACCCTGTTCTTTATCAGGTTTAAAGGTTAGCCGACTGTTATGACACTTATTTAATTTCCGGGCTTTACTATTGACTGGATCAGAATTCAAAAAACAGTTACAGGATTTAACCGGAGGATTATTTACCGTAACTGTGAAGCAATGCACAAAGCCGGATGCTGCATTTATCATGCCTGCTAATTAAAAAAGAGCGTGGCGGCCCGGACGGAACGCCACGGCAGATAGTTCAGAAGAGCAGTAAAACATAATAATGACGCGCTCTTCTCTTTCTCCGGAGAAGAGGCGTGGAGCAGGCAGCGTTTACCAGCCTTTGATAATATCGCCTTTATAAATCTCGTTGGCTTTATCCAGTACCGGCTGCGAGCGGAAGGCCTCTTTCAGTTTCTGCACGTTCGCACTCTCTTTATTATCTTCACGCGCCACAATGGCATTGACGTATGGCGATGCTTTACCTTCCATAAACATACCGTCGCGTGAGGCGGAGAGATTTACCAGCGCCGCAAAGTTGTTATTGATGATGGAAAGATAGACCTGCGGATCGTCCAGCGTGCGTGCCAGCTGCGGCGTATCAACTTCAACAAACTTCAGCTTTTTACGATTAGCAGTGATATCCAGCGTGGTAGGCAGCAGACCCGCTTCAGGTTTCACTTTAATCAGGTCCTGCGCCTGCAGCAGCAGCAGGCTGCGACCCAGCGTGGTGGCTTCGTTTGACAGCGTGATCGTCGCGCCATCCGGCAGTTCGTTCAGGCTTTTAATTTTGCGGGAGTAGCCGGCAATCGGGAATACAAAGGTATTGGTGATTACCGCAAATTTATAACCGCGCTCTTTTGACTGCATCTCAAGATAGGGAAGACTCTGGAAGGCGTTTGCATCCACGTCTTTATTGTAGAGCGCCTCGTTGGGCTGCACATAATCGTTAAACGCAATCACCTCAACATCCAGCTTATATTTGTCATGGGCGACCTGCTTCACTGTCTGCCAGAGCTGTTCATCCGGGCCGCTGTTGATCGCAACTTTGATTTTTTCGTCGTTATTATTGTCGCAGGCGCTAAGCAGCGTAACAGAAGCGGCCAGCAGCGCGGTCAGTAAATGTTTTTTCATGTTTGCAGCATCCTTATTCTTGTCAGCCCCGGACTATAATATGCGTCCAGACGTCTGTACATCCATAATTAACAGGTGGCTTATGCTTTTACTGCATAAGTTATGCGCTACTTCAGGCAGTTGAGATAGCGCTGCGCGGAACGTGCGACGGCGCTATCGGCATCCTGCAGGATCTCACGGCCGTCAAATGCGCCGTAAAGCTGGGCAAAATGCCGGTTCTGCAACCGCTGCATCATGTCGCGCACCACCCGGGCAGAGAGCGGCAGCATATTGGGATAGCTCCACATAAACGAGACGGCATCCGCGCCTGGCGTTACCTGCAAAATATCGCCACTCAGCATTACCCCCGAATCACGCTGCCAGTGCAGCACCGTGCCACCGGCAAAATGGCCGCCAAGACGCAGCAGCGTGATGCCTGGCAGCAGGGCATGCTCCTCCTCCTGCCATAAACGGATCCACGGGCTGTCGCGCATAATCCACGCTTTGTCGCTGGCATGCAGCCAGATCGGTGCGCTGAATGCGGCGGCCCAGTCCTGCATCGTGGTGTAGTAGTGGGGATGAGAGATGGCTATCGCCTGCAATCCTCCCAGCGCATGGATCAGCGTTTCGGTGGCGTCATCCAGATGGGCGATGCAGTCCCAGAGAATATTGCCGTGCGGAGTGCAAAGCAGAAAGGCGCGCTGATTAATGCCAAATGCCGGCACGCTCTGCAGCGAAAGCAGTCCGGGCAGGTGCTGCTGCCATCGGTTGGTATGTGCGGCGCGTAAATCCGCCTGCGCTATCCAGCGCTGTCCGCCTGGCGGAATAAACTGGCGCTCATCTTCACAGACGGGACAGCGCCGGGGAGACGGTTCGGCGTAAGAGGTGCCGCAGGCAGTACAGAGCGTAATCATAATCTCTCCTTATCAGCTGATCCGATAAGGATAGTTACTCTGTCGCGGGCTGCAGCTCGTAAACCCAGGCGCTAATCTGCTCACCCCGGTCGGTGGTCACGGCGACCGGCACGCGATCGTATCCCTCTTCAAACGCGTCGAGCATCGGCCAGTGCGCGTCGAGATGCGGCGAGAAAAACAGATAGCCCGGTACGCGCGCGCCCTCCGGTGAGAGCACCACGCCGGGAAAGTCCGCGGCAGCGCCCCAGCCCCGCGCATAATAGGTGCCGCTGACGCTGCCGGCCAGCCACTCGCCGCCTATCTGCTCCAGAAGCCAGGCGTTATCGTGCCCGGGCTGCAGCGTACCGTAGACAAACAGAGGTTTCATACCACTCCTGTAAAGGGTTGCGTTATACGAACCGGCTATTGTGACGCAGCGGGCGGGGCCGGTAAACGTCACGGGCGGGAAAAATTTCGCGCCGATTAGACGAAACGCCAAATGTGACATTTACTCATAGGAAGATTCAGGTCCCTGCAGGTAAAAAAGGGGGACATTACGACGGAGCAATTCATGTATCACCTTGATGTGCAGGTTCTTGAAACCGCGCAGCACTGGGCAGAAGCACATCCGGTATGGCTTTGTACCGTACTGAGCACCTTTGGCTCCTCGCCGCGTCCGCCGGGCGCCATGATGGCGATCCGCGCCGATGGACACTTCTGCGGCTCGCTCTCCGGCGGCTGTGTGGAGGAGGATTTTCGCCAGCGCATAGCAGCAGATGCTTTCAGCGAGGCGAGCGCTGTTGTGCGCTATGGCGATGGCGGGCTGACGCCTGACCGGGCACTGCCATGCGGCGGCGTGCTGGATATTCTGGTGGAAAAGCTGCCGCAGGGAGCGGCATCCATTCACTATCTGCGTCAGATGCACGATGCGCTGGTTCGGGCCGAAGCCATCAGTAAAACGCTGCTGCTGCCGCACCCCTGCGCCGGCATAGAGACGCACCCCTATACGCAGCAGACCGCAGCGCACATTACTGGCAACCAGGTTACGCTGACGCTCTCTGCGCCGCCGCGCCTGATTATCGCCGGTCTCTCCAGCGTAGGCATTTACTGCGCCAACTTTGCGCAGGCGCTGGGGTTTGAGACGCTGGTCTGCGAGCATCGCGATGAGGTGCTGGAGAATATGGGTGCGGAGTTACAGGCTGGCGTGCGGATTATACGCTGTTTTCCGGCCCGTTATCTGGAGCGTGAGGGGTGTCACAGCGCAACGGCGATTCTGTCACTGACCCACGATCCGCGAATCGATGACCTGACGATGATGGAAGCGGTGATGCTGCCGGCATTTTACCTCGGCGCGATGGGCTCGAAGCGCAACAGCAGCCGGCGGCTGTCGCGTCTGGCGGAGATCGCCGGACTGACCCCTGAGCAGCTGACGCGCATTCACGCGCCGGTGGGGCTGGATATTGGCAGCAAAACGCCGGCAGAAATCGCACTATCGATTATGGCGGACATTGTGCGCCATAAAAATGGCCTTGCAGCACGCCAGTAAGCCCGTTCCGGCAGCCATAGCCCTTTGCGCTATGGCATTTTTGCGCTAATCCCCCACAAAGTTTGTACTTTTTTCTGACAACGCCTTCCGAAATGCGCTCAGCGTCTAGACTTAGCGGGTGCGCACGCTATTAAGAGATCCTAAACGCGCATCCCGATCGATTCTTTCACTATTGGAAATGAGCCATGTCAGAAAACATACAACTGCACCTCGAAGTCAATGGGCAGCCCATTGAACTTAGCGTCGACCCGCGCGTGACGCTGCTGGACGCGCTGCGTGAACACCTGACGCTGACCGGTACAAAAAAGGGCTGCGATCAGGGCCAGTGCGGCGCCTGTACCGTGCATATCAATGGCAAGCGGGTGCTGAGCTGCCTGACGCTGGCTGTACAGGCCAACGGGCAGCAGGTCACCACTATTGAAGGTCTGGCGCGACCTGATGGCACGCTGCATCCGGTTCAGGCGCGTTTTCTGGAGCATGACGCGTTTCAGTGCGGCTACTGCACGCCGGGGCAGATCATGTCTGCCGCCGCCTGCATTGCCGAAGGACATGCCGGATCTGCCGATGAGATCCGGGAATATATGAGCGGTAATCTTTGCCGCTGCGGTGCTTATCCTAATATCGTCGACGCTATTCAGCAGGCCGCCGCCGATCTCAGTTCGGAGGCGCGATGAATCCGTTTGACTACCTTGCGGCGAGCAGCCCTGAACAGGCGCTGCAGCAGAAGCAGCGTGCCAGCAGCCGGTTTCTGGCAGGGGGCACCACGCAGATTGACTTAATGAAATGTGACGTGGAACAGCCTGCAGCGTTGGTGGATATCAGCGGCCTGCAGGAGATGCGTGAAATTGCGTTCAGCTCTGACAGCCTGCGCATTGGCGCGCTGACGCGCATGAGTGAACTGGAGCATCACGCAGAGTGTCAGCGTGAAGCGCCGGCGATTTATCACAGCCTGTGGCAGGCGGCGTCGCCGCAGCTGCGTAACATGGCCACCATCGGCGGCAACCTGCTGCAGCGTACCCGCTGCGTTTACTTCCGCGATCCGCATACGTTCAGCGCCTGTAATAAGCGCAATCCGGGCTCGGGCTGCGCCGCGCTGGAGGGCATTAACGGCAACCACGCCATTCTGGGTACCAGTGACAGCTGTATTGCGGTTTATCCGGGCGATCTGGCTGTCGCACTGACCGCCTTTGATGCCGTGGTTATCGTGCGCAATGCCGCACAGCGGGAGCGCCGTATCCCGATCGATCAGTTCTATCTGCTGCCCGGCGATACGCCGCATCTCGAGCACGATCTCGCCAGCGATGAGATGATTATCGCGGTGGAACTGCCGCGCACCGCCGCGCTTAAACATTCGCACTACCTGAAGGTGCGCGATCGCAGCTCGTATGAGTTTGCTGCCGCCAGCGCTGCTGTCGGTATTGAGCTGGATGGCGACCGGATCCGCGACGTGCGTATCGCCGTCGGCGGCGTGGCGACAAAACCCTGGCGGGCGCAGCAGGTGGAAGGGGCGCTGCGCGGCCAGCCGTTTGATGAACAGACGCTGCGTCGTGCCGCAGAGCGTATCGTGCAGGATGCGAAAACTCTGCCGCAGAATCAGCACAAAAAAGTGCTGACACCGCGCGTGATTGCACGTGCACTACTTCAGGCTGGCGGCAAGGCGTAACGGGGAAATTGTATGGACAAGCAGGAACAGAACTATCAGGCACTCGGTGCCGGACGCAGTCGGGGCGACGGCGTGGTGAAAGTCACCGGCGCCGCGCGCTATGCGGCGGAGTATCAGCCTGAGAATATGCTGTATGGCGTGGTGGTGCAGTCCACTATCGCCAGCGGCCGGATGACGGATATTGACACCGCAGAGGCGGAACAGCAGCCTGGCGTAGTGGCGATTTATACCCATCTCAATCCGCTGAAGATCAACAAGCCCACCGCCATTGCTGACGGCGGCGCGGCGCAGTCTACCTACACACCGCTGCAGGATGACAAAATCATTCATAACGGTCAGAACATCGGGCTGGTGGTGGCAGAAACGTTTGAGCAGGCGACCTGGGCTGCCAGCCTCGTGAAAGTGCGCTATGAGGAAGCGAAGCCGCTGGTCTGGATGGACGATCCGGCAGCAGAGCGCCAGGAGAGCGCTACCGTTGAAATGGGTAATGCGCAGCAGGCGATGGCGCAGGCAGAAGTGAAAATCAAAAGCTGCTACGCCACACCGCGTGAATATAACATGCCGATGGAACCGCACGCCTGCATCGCCTCATGGCAGGATAATGCGCTCACGGTATGGGAGCCAAGCCAGTGGGTGATGGGAGCACAGACTGAAATAGCTGAATGGCTCGGCATTGAGCAGCAGCAGGTTCGGGTGATTTCTCCCTATGTGGGCGGCGGTTTTGGATCAAAACCTGTGCCCTATACCCATGTGGCGCTGGCCTGCGTGGCATCGCGCGCGCTGACGCGTCCGGTGAAAGTGGCGCTGTCGCGCCCGCAGACCTTTACCGGACTGGGCGGTCGTCCGGCGACGCAGCAGACTATTGAGATGGGTGCCGCACAGGATGGAAAACTGCTGGCGATCCTGCATGAAGGACTGAGCGATACCTCGCTCATTGACACGTTCGCGGAAGGGACAAACAAAGTCACCGGACGTATCTACGATGTGCCAAACGTCTATTCGCGTCATTATGTGGCTGCTATCAACACCGTTACGCCAGGCTGGATGCGTGCGCCCGGCGAGAACCCGAGCGCGTTCGGACTTGAGGTGGCGATGGATGAGATGGCCTATGCGCTGGGTATCGATCCGCTGGAGCTGCGTCTGCGCAACTATGCAGAACAGGATCCGCAGGAAAATCTGCCGTGGAGTACGCGCCGTCTGAAAGAGGCTTACAGCGCAGCGGCTGAAGCGTTCGGCTGGAAAGATCGCACTATGGCACCGCGCTCAATGCGCGAAGGCCGCGAGCTGATTGGCTGGGGCATGGCAACGGCAACCTATCCGGTAAACAAAGCCCCGGCTGAGGCGCGCCTGATCCTCAACAGTCAGGGTGAGCTGGTGGTGCAGAGTGCAGGTGCTGATATCGGCACCGGAACCTACACCATTCTGGCGCAGACAGCGGCAGAAGTGCTCTGTCTTGACTCTACCCGCATTAAAGTCGAACTGGGTGATACCCGGCTGCCGCGTGCCGGCGTTGCGGGCGGTTCGCAGCTGGCCGGCAACCTGACCGGTGCCGTGCATAAGACGGCGGTGGCGCTGCGTGACCGGCTCTACGCGCTGGCAGGTGCTTCTTCAGATGCGCCGTTCCCGCAGACCGACGCTGAGCAGCTGACGCTCTGCGCAGGAGGCGTGTGCCTGAAAGGTCAGCCGGAGCGGGCGGTATCGCTGGGCGATCTGGTGCGGCTGAGCGGTGAAGAGACGCTGGCGGTAACGGACGGTACCTTTAAGCCGGACGAAAGTGCAGAGGAGCGTGATAAAGCGGTGCACTCGATGTCGCGGATGACCACGCCGGAAGAATTTTCTTCACACAGCTGGGGTGCCCAGTTTGTTGAAGTGCGCGTTGACGAGGATTTCGGTACGGTGCGCGTCAGACGTATGGTCTCTGCCTTTGACAGCGGACGGCTTTATAATCCGAAACTGGCGCGCAGCCAGTGGATTGGCGGAATGGTGATGGGGCTCGGGCAGGCGCTGCTGGAGGGTGGAGCGGTCGATCCGCGTAACGCCCGCATCGTGAACAATAATCTCGCCGATTATCTGATTGCGGTTAACGCTGACGTACCGGAAATTATCACTATCGACGTGGGTGAGCCGGATCATCACGCCACGCTGATGGGCGGAAAAGCCGTGGGCGAACTGGGTATTGTGGGTATGGCTGCGGCCATCAGTAATGCTGTTTATCACGCAACCGGCAAGCGCATTCGCGATCTGCCGCTTTCCCTGGAGAAGTTGATCGATTAATGCAGGCTGGCGGCGTCAGGAGGATGCCGCCGCTTCATCCCGTGGGCGCTTACATGACTATTCCCTATCTCAGGCCTGGTGAACAGGTAGTGCTTTACGACGGCGTGTGCAAACTCTGCAATGGCTGGGTGGCATTTTTGCTGCGACACCGGCTGGATCGGCGGGTACGGTTTGCCACCGTGCAGAGTGAGGAGGGCAAAACGTTGCTGCGTCATGTCAGCATGCCCGTTGACGATATCCGCACCATCGTGCTGATTGGTGAAAACGGACACTGGCTGCGCGCCCAGGCAATCTGTCGCGTAATAAAAAACCTTCACAGTCGCTGGCGTATTTTTGCGCTGCTGCGTTATTTCCCCGATGCGGTAAGCAACGCGATATATAACCTTATTGCCCGCAACCGCTATCGCCTTTTTGGCCGCTATGACGACGTTAAGCACCTCTCTCCCGACTTCCCCGAAAGGTTTATTGCACGCTAAAGCAGCGTTATTGCTTTGATAGCAGAAAATGAAAATCAGAGATGCAGGTAAATAAATTTCCTGCATCAATCCCTTTTGTGCACTACATCAGGCTGGTGCAGCAGCACCTATTTATATTTTTGATTTTAAAGTAAATTAATTAACTTTCTGTTTCATTAAACCGCAATTGTCTATTTTGTATACTCTTCTTTACATAAAAAATTACATTTTATGCCTGATTAAAAACAAATAATATCCCGCGGAGGACGATACTTTTTGCCAGTTCTTTCTCCTGAAGACCATCATGGCTTTGAATAATGGCACAATACAAATAGCGCCATATACTTTAAGCGTATTCTCTCCCGGAATATAACATTACCTTTTAATTTTCTATGGCAGCGCAGCGGGCGTGATAATGACGCCGCTGTACAGGAGCAATCAACATGGATCAGACTGCATTTCTCATTGGATTTTCAGTGATGGCGCTTGCATCACTGGCGATTTACGCCACCGGCAGTAAAACGTTTCCCTCCCGTCACCACACCCTGATGCATGCATCAGTGCCTTTTATTGCCGCTACGGCGTATCTGGCAATGGCGTTTGGCTATGGCAACCTCACCCTGGACAGCGGCACGACGGTCTATATGGCGCGTTATGCTGACTGGTCTGTGACCACGCCGATTCTGCTGGCGGGGCTGGTTATGCTGGCCTTTCATGAGCATGGCAAGCCAGGCGAGATGGGCGGCTTTCTGACCGCTATTATCGTGCTGGATGTGATGATGATTGTGACCGGTCTTGTCTCCTCGCTGGCGGAAACCGCAGCAGGAAAATGGATCTGGTATTTCTGGTCCTGCGCTGCATTCCTCGGCGTGATCTATCTGCTGTGGGGGCCGCTGCGTACGATGGCGGCGGAGCGGGGCAGCGCACTGGCAGGCGCCTACAACAAAAACGTGGCGCTGCTGACGGTGGTCTGGTTTATCTATCCGGTGGTATTTCTGATCGGGCCGGAAGGGCTGAAGATCATTTCTGATCCTGCTTCAATCTGGGCATTTCTGATTCTCGATATTATCGCCAAAGTTTTCTACGCCTTTTACGCGGCGGCGAATCTGGAAAAAGCGTTGCGCTACGCAAAACGCGATGGTGCCGTGCGGGTATGATCCTGCGGCAGCATACCGGCTGGCTGACGCTCTGGGGGGCAGCTCTGGCTGCCTCTTTCAGCCCGCTGCCGGTTCAGCTGCTGTTTGCCGTCGTGGCCATTGGCATTATCGGCATGGCGCACGGTGCAAGCGATCTTGAGATTGTCAGGCGCGAACAGCAGTGCGCTTTTCTGGCAGGTTACGGCGTAGTGATTGTGCTGTGCCTGTTCTGGTGGCACTGGCGTCCGGCAATCGCGCTACCGGGCTTTCTGCTCGCCTCTGCCATCCATTTTGCGCTGGAAGATGCGCCGCACGGCTCTCTGGCTGAACGACTGGCGCGCGGCATCAGTCTGATTGCAACGCCTGCCGCGCTGCATCTGACAGCGTACAGAACGATTTTACATCAGGCCGGGCTGGCATCTGCCATGCCGGATAGCGTGACTGCGGGTCTGGCTATAGCGGGCGGCTTTACCGCCGCAGCGCTGTTGCTGACAGGCATTGTACGGCGCGACAGGCGTCTGCTGGCCGGGACGCTGGCATTGCTGCTTCTGCCGCCTTTTGTCGGTTTTTCTGTAGGCTTTCTGATCCTGCATGCGCTACCGCAGACCCGCGAACGGCGCGATTTGCTGGGGTTCAGACATTACGCTGACTACCTGCGTGCCGTCTGGCCGGTGCTGACGGCAGCTATTTTGCTGGCGGTACTGATCATGTTTATGATGCAGCCCACCGATACCGCCGGCGTGCGTTCACTGTTTGCCGCGCTGGCCGCGCTCGCTATCCCGCATTTACTGATCACGCCATGGTTTGAGAAACCGCCGCACCGTAAATAATGCGTGCCATTCATTACGCTATCTTCTATTCAAATATAAGCAGGAAAATGGCAGGTGAGATAATAATAATTCCCTGCCCGAATAACTGTTTTAATTAATAGCGTATCACTGTGCGACATTGTACTGTCAGTTTGCGACATAACGCGGATATTTCAAAATTAATATATTTATCTACATGTATTTAATGGGTTTTCCTGTATATCCACTTGTTGCATTCATGAAGCCAGTCACAACTCCGGCACGCGTAATCCATTCCCTGTTTAATTACGCACTATTGCGTATTAGATTTAACGCGTCATCACTCTTTATTATCTTACGGTTTCGTAAGTGTCCGGCAGTTAATGTGCATATCAACATATAATGGAGATTTTATGGGCGCAAATTCCAACCGCGGTGTGGTGTATCAGGGGCCAGGTAAAGTCGAGGTGCAGGATATTGCCGATCCGGTCTTTGCTAATCCGGCCGGCAAGAAGATTGGGCACGCCGTGATCCTGAAAGTGCTCTCCACCAATATCTGTGGCTCAGATCAGCATATGGTGCGCGGACGTACCACCGCGCCTGCGGGTATGGTGCTCGGCCATGAAATTACCGGTGAAATTATCGAAAAGGGCGCTGACGTTGAGATGCTTAACGTCGGTGATATTGTCTCTGTGCCGTTTAACGTTGCCTGCGGGCGCTGCCGGTGCTGCCGTGAACTCGATACCGGCGTCTGCCTGACAGTCAATCCGGCACGCGCGGGCGGCGCGTTTGGCTATGTTGATATGGGCGGCTGGGTAGGCGGGCAGGCGAAATATGTGATGGTGCCCTATGCGGACTTTAACCTGCTGAAATTCCCTGACCGTGACCAGGCACTGGCGAAAATTCTGGATCTGACCATGCTGTCAGACATTTTACCGACCGGGTTTCACGGTGCGATCAATGCGGGTGTGGGCGTCGGCTCAACCACCTATGTTGCAGGCGCCGGTCCGGTTGGTCTGGCCGCGGCGGCATCAGCACAGATCCTCGGTGCGGCGGTGGTAATGGTAGGTGACTTCAACAAAGAGCGTCTGGAGCACGCCAGGAAAATGGGCTTTGTGCCGATCGACCTGAGTCAGCATGACCGCCTGGGAGAGATGGTTGCGCAGGTCACTGGTACGCCGGAAGTCGATTCAGCTATCGACGCCGTCGGATTTGAAGCGCGCGGCCATTCTGGCAAGGAGCAGCCGGCGGTGGTGCTGAATCAGATGATGGAGATCACCCGCGTGGCCGGTAATATCGGCATTCCGGGTCTGTATGTGACGGAAGATCCGGGCGCGCACGATAAATCAGCACAAGAAGGCTCCCTGAGCCTGAAGTTTGGTCTCGGCTGGTCTAAAGCGCAGTCGTTCCATACCGGGCAAACCCCGGTGGTACGTTACAACCGGCAGCTGATGAACGCCATCCTGCACGATCGTTTGCCGATTGCGAAAATCGTTAATGCCAAAGTGATCCCGCTTGAAGAAGCGGCGCAGGGGTACGCTCAGTTTGACGCCGGCGTTGCCGCCAAATATGTGCTGGATCCGCACGGCATGCTGACGGCAAAATAGTCTGGTGCAGATAAACTTATCCGGCAAGGTGTAAGGCACGCGCGAATATGCGCTGTGCCTTACACGCGTTTAAGTGCGCATAATCATGATTATGTTAAATGCACTATCTTTTTAGTTCATCTGTAGCCCCGCTAGTCCAGACAATTATTCTCCCTTTTTATCTTAACGTTCATCTCTTAAATTACACGCCATGAGATGTTGCTTACCATGCAACACATGCTATAGTGTTCCCTGTTAAGCAACACTGGGATACAAGGATGATCAAAACCTGGCTACATAAAGGACTTGAAGAATTTTATACAACCGGCTCTACCCGCAAGATTAACGCAGCTCATGAGAAGCGGCTACGTATGCGCCTGAGGGTAATTGACCTGGCTGAGAAAATTGAGGATATGAACCTTAGTGGCTACAGGTTGCATCCTCTTAAAGGTGACAGACAAGGTATCTGGTCTATCACGGTGACAGGAAACTGGCGAATCACTTTTGAATTCAAAGATGGTGACGCCTATATTCTGAATTATGAGGATTATCATTAATGACTATGCACAACCCCCCGCACGCGGGTGAAATCATTGCCGATATTATGGAAGATCTTCAGATCGGTATCAGAGAACTGGCACGTGCTTTAGCTGTAGCCCCCTCTACCGCTTCAAGAATAGTATCGGGAGCAACGGCGGTAACGCCAGAGATGGCGATCAAATTATCGGCCGTGATTGGCAGTACGCCTGCGATGTGGCTGCGCATTCAGGCCGCTTATGATTTAGAGCGGGCAGCCAAAACTGTTGACCTCTCGGTTCTGAATACCAGCTTCAAGCCTGACCCGCTGCAGGGTGTCAACTGAAGCCTGTGGGCAACGTGAGCAGCTGGTGTTAATTGCTCATTCACTCCGTTATCACGCGCGCCGTTTCACTGAAGGCAAGAGCTTAAGCAGAAATGAGTGAAACACGATATCTTTCTTCTACTGCAACCTGCCTGCGGATAAACGCTGCAGAGAAAATTGTTCGGGCACGGCGTGCATATCCCAATACCTTAGCGATTATGTTTGTTTACTCCCCGCGTAGTGCTCAGTGAGAACAGCGGCTGTCACTGCTAATGATCTTTTATGTACATAAGTTCATATAATGGGACTTATATGAACTTATAAAGAGGGTATTGACGGGAGTTGTGATGATGGACGTGGCGCTTCAGCTCAAAAAACCGGCGTCGCTACGTGAATTCTGCAGGTATTGCAGCACTGGTTACCCTGCAGAATTCACCCAGCGTTGCCGGTTTTATCAGCAAAAAACAGCACCGGAGTGCTGTGTAGTTTGTCGGGTTACCAGAAACGTACGCCGGTAAGATGCAGCGTACGGGCGATGCCGCCTGCTGCAATCAGCGAAAGCGCGATTCCCAGCATAGCCATTGCGTTAAAGCCAAAGTGCCGGAACAGCAGATAGCCCGCCACGCAGCCGGTAAGAAAAGAGAAGATGGTTACAAGGTGGGTATAAAGAAGCTTGCGATGCAGATGGCGCTCCCCCGCTTCGCTGCTGCTGAACGTTGCCCGCAGAAACGAGCCCAGCGCAATACCGGCATCGGTCAGCGTACCGGTTACGTGCGTTGAGCGTACGCGACCAGACGAGAGCTGTGTCGAGGTGGAATTATGGATCCCCATCAGCAGGCCGAGCGTGACAAGGATTTCACCGTTGTTACGTTCTGAGTACCACAGGATCTCCACCACTGACGTCAGTAGCAGAAGCAGTCCCTCAATGAAAAGCACCTGACAAAAAATGGTCCTGATATTGCGTTTAAGCCCCCAGGCAACCGTCAGGCGCGCGATCATTGAGCCGGTGACAAATGCCAGAATTAAGCCGGCCAGAAACAGCAGATCCTGCAGATCGGAGCCTGAAACTTCAGCGGAGATTTGGGAGGTGTTACCGGTCATATGGGAGGGGAAAAAACCAAAAGCACCGAATGCCATGGCGTTAAGTATACCTGCAGTGGTCGCCAGCGTGAGCGCCAGCAGGCGATCTTCGCTGTGCGAACGTAACTTCTTTTTTCTCAGCAGCATCCTTCTCTTACCTCACAGCGTAAAGGCACATAATGTTAGCGTAGCGCACTATTGAGCATAGCGAAGTCTGGCAAGGATGCCTGTAACCAACTGCTTTTAATAGTTAATAATGTCAGGAAATGAAAACTTATATTGATAACCGGAACAACCCGCAGTAAGTGACGCTGTCACTTAAAGTGGGAGATTCCGGTTATAGCGTTATTTATTTTCAAAGTAATTTGCCGGCATCTGTCCCGGTGCCATGTTGATCACGTCGTCATTGTCCGGCCCCTCATTTTTCATATAAGTGACCTGAGCAAATTCCGGGATAATAATATAGGGATAGGCCGGTCCCTCGTCACGAAAACGCTGCATATCTTCAATGAATTCATTCTGATAACAGATCGTTTTTTCCGGATGCTGCCCCTCCCCGGCGATCCACTGCGGGAAAAAAATCGTACCGTGAATAAGTTTACGTTCGAGATCAAACAGCAGGCTTACGCAGGTGCCGGTGGGTTCATGCCAGTCAACCTTATAGATACCGGGCGCAAACTGCACCGCATGCATCTTCTGATGAGTAACCCAGCGGCCTCCTACCAGCCCCTGATGAATGCGGTAGTCGCAGGTGGTTGCATTGCGGGCATACCACTCATATTTCCAGCCGTTGTCGTAGGTATAAACAAAGTGGGTTCCGATAAATGCAGACAGATCGCTGGCCTGTTCTGTCGCTGATGCGATTGAACTCATGCTTCACCTCACCAATGGGTAAAAAAAGCGTACTGGTAAGGTATAGCGCGTAATACGGGATTGCGTATCGCTTAACGACGTTTACACATACCCCATTAGTCTCAACATCGACCGCGCTTCGTGCATGGCTTCATTGCGATGGGTCACTCCCAGCTTCTGATAGAGGTTGCGGATATGGGTTTTGATGGTGGTAGCGGCGACATCAAGCTCGCCGGCAATCTGCTCATTGCTGTAACCGGAATAGATCAGACCCAGCACCTGCCATTCGCGCTGCGTCAGTGGGCTGGTGCGGACCAGCTCCGGAACATCGGGGTGGTTGAGTAAACGGCTGACAAAGCCCTCATCAAAATGGGCAAATTTATGCCGGTGATACTTATTAATTTCGTGCAGGATGCGGCGGGCGCGATGTTCATCTATCTCTTCCAGCACCGAAAGCTGCAACAGCTGCCGCAGCTGCTGCGCCATGATCTCGCCCTCAATCACAAACTGACTCATAAACCCTGTACTGCGCGCCAGCTTCAGGGCGGCAATCAGCACCCGCTGTGCATCGGGTTTACGATTAGTCTGCCAGTAAAGCTGATTAAGCAGCAGCAGGTTGCTGTTAAAATCGCTGGTGAGCTGAAGCGTCCGGGCATTCTCATTCAGCTCATCCAGAATCACTTCCGCCTGAATCAGATCGCCCGCCAGAAGCTGTGCCCGCGCCACGTTACGCCACTGCTCCTGTAAGAAGTGATTATTGGCGCTGGCCGGCCGGGAGGTAACGCGCAGCCACTGACTGGCGCTGGCGCTATCCCCGGTCAGCTGCCAGTAAAGGATACGCGCTTTATCCGCGTTGGCGATCCAGTCGATATGCAGCGTGCCATTATTGAGCAGATTCTCCAGACGGGTAATGTGCGACCGGGCATTATCCAGATTACCCCGCGCCAGCGAGCACTGGATCAGCAGTCCCAGACACTGGATCTGCTGCTGCGGAGGAAAGCCGCGCAGTACCTGCATACCACTGCGAGCCGCCTGTTCGGCTTCATCAAGCCGACCCCAGGCCCAGAATAGCTGCGCGCGAATGCGTAACAGAAACTCATGCAGCGGAAATTGTGCGAGATGCTGTTCGTGAACCAGACGAAACGCCTTTTCCTGCATCTCCCATGCCGATTGTAAAAATCCCTGCGCAAACAGAATCTCGCTCTGCTGGATCAGGCTCCAGAGAACGTAGTGCCAGGTCTCTTCTTGCCGCGCCATCTGCTCTGTCTGACGCATCAGCGCCAGTGAATCAGCCAGCTCTCCTTTACAGTGCATGACCTCACCATGGACAGAGGTCGCGACAATGCGGCTGTAGCTTTTCGACGCCGGCAGCAGCTGCAGAGCAAGACGCGCCAGCTGCGCGGCCTCTTCCGCATTGCCATCGTTAATGGCCACCTGAGCGCGTATTGCGTGCAGCTCGCCCTGCAGAGAGGCATCCATCTCACAGCAGCGCTGCTGTTCAAACTGCGCCAGCAGGCTGTTAACTTCGGAAAAACGATGCTGGCTCTGCATCAGCCACGCCTGCAGCAGCACCAGCTCCGGGTTTTCCAGCAACAGTGGCCATGGCAGCACCCGCAGGGAAGACTCCAGCAGCGCCAGTTCGCTTTGATTAAACAGGGTCCAGGCGTGCTCCAGCAGCACGTCGCGCAGCATATCGGTATCACCCGAGGCCAGGGCATGGTGGATCGCCTCGCCCGGGAAACCCTGCCTCATCCAGCCTCGCGCCGCCGCACGATGCAGGGCCGGCAGCTCCGCGCTAAGCTCCCACTGACAGCGCTGGCGCAGAAAACTGCCAAACAGCGGATGGTAGCTGAACCACTCGCCCGCATTATCCATGCGCTGCAAAAACAGCCCCTGCCGCTCAATCTCCTCCAGCCGCATGCGGCCATTATCTTCACCCGTGACTGACGTCACGAGGGCATCATTCATCGAGCGCAGCAGCGCACTCTTCAGCAGGAACTGGCGGGTATCGGCATCGACAGTATCCAAAACCTCCTCAACCAGATAATCGGTGAGATGGCTGGCGTTGATGCCTGATAAACGGCGCGCGGAGTCCTGCGCTGAGCCTGCGCCCTGCCGGGCTGAGATAGCAATCAGCTGCAGTGCGGTCGCCCAGCCAGCCACATCATCACACAGCTGGTCGCTCTCTTCACCGGGCAGTGGCGCCTGCAGCCGGTTATCAAAAAATTGTTTAGCTTCATCGTGCGTAAAGGCGAGCTGCTGGCTGCTCAGCTCCAGCAGCTGTTCACGCACGCGCAGATTGGCGATGCCCAGCTGTGGCAGACCGCGCGACAGCACCACCAGGGTCAGATTTTCCGGCTGATGCTTCAGAAAAAAGCGCATCGCCTCATGAATAACCGGATTGGTAATATGATGGTAATCGTCAATAACCAGCCAGGCCGGACGCTGATAGTCAGCCAGCTCAATAAACAGCTGCGAGAAAAGCGCATTGAGATTAACGTAGTGCCGCTTTTGCGCCAGTGATTCACTGCGGCTGCAGCTGCCCTGAGTGGCCTGCTGCAGCGCAGCAATCAGATAGTCAGCAAACCGTTCCGGCTGATTATCCCCCTCATCCAGCGAATACCAGCCCAGGTCGCGCTTTTCTGCCGCCCACTGCGAAATCAGCGTGGTTTTACCGTACCCTGCGGGACTGGTAATCAGCACTAACCGGTAAACGGCGGCGGCATTCAGTTTCTGCAGCAGACGGCTACGGACCACCATGGCGTCATGGCGCACAGGACGACTCAGTTTTGACGGGATCAACATCGACGCACGCTCCTCCGTTAACGTCTGCGCAGTATTATTTTACGCTTCGTAATTATTCGACATACACGTTATCCATACGCCATCTTAATGCAAGCGAACTCAGCAGCGCGGCTTAACAAAAGCGAGGGGTATCACACTCCTGTCACGCTTTCGGAGTTTCCTTACCCTCTCCTCCCTCTCTATCCTCCTGCCTGAATAGTGCCGGGGAGGAGGAGATACACAACCGGCGCAGGCAAAATGCACGCTGACCTCTTCCTCTGACGGATGCTTAAGCCATGACCCAGTTACCTTTTGATTCCGACCGTTTTTCTGCTGCCCTGACGCGACAGTGGCAGCGCTTTGGCCTGCCCGACGCGCAGGCGATGAGCCGGCAGCAGTGGTGGCATGCCCTGAGCGGTGCGCTTGCCGAACTGCTGGCTGAACTGCCCGCGCAGCCGGCAGCGGGACCGCAGCGCCACGTTAACTATATTTCGATGGAGTTTCTCACCGGCCGTCTGACCGGCAATAACCTGCTTAACCTCGGCTGGTACCCGGCGCTGAACGATTTGCTGCAGCAACAGGGGCAGTCGCTGAGCGATGTGCTGGAACAGGAGATCGATCCGGCGCTGGGAAACGGCGGTCTGGGCCGCCTGGCCGCCTGTTTTCTCGATGCGATGGCAACCACGGGTCAGCCCGCTATCGGTTATGGCCTCAATTATCAGTACGGACTGTTCCGGCAGCATTTCAGCGACGGCGCGCAGCAGGAGCGGCCGGATGACTGGGGGCGAAATCGCTACCCCTGGTTTCGCCATAATGCGGCGCTGACAGTAACGGTTAATCTGGGCGGCAAGGTGAAAACTGAGCAGGGAAAAAACCGCTGGATCCCGGCGTTTCAGCTGCAGGGTGAGGCCTGGGATCTGCCGGTTGTGGGTTACCAGAACGGGGTGGTTCAGCCGCTGCGCCTGTGGCAGGCGAGCCACGCGCAGCCATTTGACCTGCAGCGGTTCAATAACGGCGATTTTTTGCGGGCGGAAAAGCAGGGCATTGATGCAGAGAAGCTGACTAAAGTGCTCTACCCTAACGATAACCATCAGGCGGGTAAGAAACTGCGCCTGATGCAGCAATATTTCCAGTGCGCCTGTTCGCTGGCGGATATTCTGCGCCGCCATCAGCAGGCGGGTCACGCTATTGACACGCTGGCCGATCGCGAAGTCATTCAGCTCAACGATACGCATCCCACTCTGGCGATTCCGGAACTGATGCGCCTGCTGCTGGATGAGTATGATTTCAGCTGGGAAAGCGCCTGGCAGCTGACGCAGCGCACCTTCGCCTATACCAACCACACGCTGATGCCGGAGGCGCTGGAGTGCTGGGATCTGACGCTGTTCCGTACCCTGCTGCCGCGCCACATAATGATTGTGAATGCCATCAATGCGGCACTTAAGCAGCAGGTTGAGGCGCAGTGGCCCGGTAATGCTGCCATCTGGGCCAGACTGGCGGTGGTGCATAATCATCAGGTGCGTATGGCTAACCTCTGCGTGGTGACCTGTTTTGCCGTTAACGGCGTTGCTGCCCTGCACTCAAAACTGGTGACAGAGGATCTTTTTCCGGAATATCACGCGCTCTGGCCGGCGAAATTCCACAATGTGACAAACGGCGTGACGCCGCGCCGCTGGATCAACCAGTGCAACCCGGCACTGGCTGCACTGATCGACCGCTCGCTGAATAAACCCTGGCTGACCGATCTCGACGCGCTGCGCGCGCTGGAGCCGCTGGCAGAGGACGCCTCATTCCGCGCAGAATATCGCGCCATCAAACAGCAGAACAAATGCGATCTGGCACAGTGGGTGGAACAGAAAACCGGCATTGTGATCAATCCGGACGCGCTGTTTGATGTACAGATAAAACGGCTGCATGAGTACAAGCGTCAGCATCTGATGCTACTGCATATTATTGCGCTGTGGCAGACGCTGGTCAGCGATCCGCAGGCCAACCTGGCGCCGCGCGTGATGCTGTTTGGCGCAAAAGCTGCACCTGGTTACGCGCTGGCCAAAAATATTATCTATGCCATTAACAAAGTTGCCATGACGATAAATGCTGACCCGCGCGTGGGCGATCGGCTGAAAGTGGTGTTTATCCCGGACTATAACGTCTCGGTCGCAGAAAGGCTGATCCCGGCAGCCGATCTCTCGGAACAGATCTCCACGGCCGGCAAAGAAGCGTCAGGCACCGGCAATATGAAACTGGCGCTGAACGGCGCCCTGACTATCGGTACGCTGGATGGCGCTAACGTGGAGATTGCCCGCGAGGTTGGCGACGAGAACATCTTTATCTTTGGCCATACCGTGGAGCAGGTCAGCGCGCTGAAGAGCGCGGGCTACGCCCCGGCAGTCTGGCGCAAAAAAGATAAACAGCTGCATCAGGTGCTGACGGCGCTGGAGGATGGCACGTTTAGCGACGGCGATTGCACGGCATTTGATGCGCTGGTGAAAAGTCTCGGGGCGGAGGGTGGCGATCCTTATCTGGTACTGGCCGATTTCCGTCACTATCTCAATGCGCAGCAGGATGCAGAAAAACGCTGGGCCGATAGTGAAGCCTGGACCCGCGCGGCGATCCTGAATACCGCACGCTGCGGCATGTTCAGCGCCGATCGCGCTATTCGTGACTATCAGCAACGAATCTGGCAGGCGGTGCGCTGAAGATGACAATGACAACGCTTACTCCGGCAGCGCTGATCGCGCCGGAATATATTGATGCTCACGGCAGGCCGCGCCGCATTCCGGCCGCCACCGAGCAGTGGCTGCACACGATCATACAGCCGCCTCTCGCTACACCGTCAGCGCTGCCCCCGGTAGCAATTTTTCGTGGCGGAGAAGCCGTGGTAGTAGAGCCAGCGCTGAGCGGGGCGGCAGCATGGGAGCTGACCAGTGAAGCGGGCGAGCGCTGGTCAGGTGAGTGCCAGCCTGGTGAAACGCTGCGGTTGCCGGCACTGCCGGAAGGCTATCATCAGCTGACCCTGACGCAGCCGGCGCTGCTGTCGCGCTGCAGCCTGATTGTTGCGCCACCGCGCTGCTATGAGCCACCGGCATTGCTGGCCGGCGACAAGCTCTGGGGCTGCTGCGTGCAGCTCTATACGCTACGATCGCAGCATAACTGGGGCATCGGTGACTTTGGCGATCTGCGCCAGATGGCGGCAGAGATCGCGCAGCGCGGCGGCGCATTTATCGGGCTTAATCCGCTGCACGCCCTCTTTCCGGCTAATCCTGAGGGTGCCAGCCCTTACAGCCCCTCCTCGCGCCGCTGGCTGAATGTGCTCTATATCGACGTCAATAGCGTGGAGGATTTCAGACTCAGTGAGGCGGCGCAGGCGTGGTGGCAGCAGCCTGATACCCAACAGCGGCTTGCGGCCGCGCGTGACAGCGAATACGTGGATTACGCCGCCGTTACCGCGCTAAAGCTGGCGGGCTTACGCCTTGCCTGGAGACAGTTCAGGCGACGTTCGCCGGATGAACCGGTAATGCAGGAATTTGATGCGTTTGTTAAAGCGGGCGGACAGAGCCTGCTGAGTCAGGCGTTGTTTGATGCGCTGCAGGCGCACCAGCGCGCCAAAAATCCTGCGCTGTACGGCTGGAAAAGCTGGCCGGAAGCGTATCAGCATCCCGACAGCGCCGCCGTGCTGGCGTTTCGTATTGAACATAGCGACGAAGTACGCTTTTACCTCTGGCTGCAGTGGCTGGCTGCCTCTCAGTTCGCGGCCTGCTGGTCCGTGTGCTGCGCGCAGCAGATGCCGGTTGGCCTCTACCGCGATCTGGCGGTGGGCGTCGCGCAGGATGGCGCAGAGACCTGGCGCGAACGCGATCTCTATTGTCTGCAGGCCAGCGTGGGTGCGCCGCCCGATATTCTGGGGCCGCTGGGGCAAAACTGGGGGCTGCCACCGATGGATCCGCAGATCCTGACAATGCGTGCGTTTACCCCGTGGATCGATCTGCTGCGGGCCAATATGCGCGACTGCGGCGCGCTGCGCATTGATCACGTAATGGCACTGCTGCGCCTCTGGTGGATCCCGCAACATGAGAAGGCCGCTGAGGGCGCCTACGTTCACTATCCGGTTGATGCCCTGCTGGCCATTCTTGCGCTGGAGAGCCAGCGCCATCGCTGTATGGTGATAGGTGAGGATCTGGGCACCGTACCGGAAGCGATTGTCGCTAAGCTGCGCGACAGCGGCGTCTACTCCTACAAAGTGCTCTACTTTGAGCAGACGGCAACGCGCGCGTTTCGCGCGCCGGAAGCCTGGCCACGGCAGGCGATGGCGGTTGTCACCACGCATGATATGCCTACCCTGCGCGGCTGGTGGCAGAGTGATGACTTAACGCTGGGCAGCAGGCTGGGACTCTATCCGGATAAAGCGATCCTGGCGGGTCTGTACCGCGAGCGCGCGGCGGCAAAAAAGGCGCTGCTGCATACGCTGCAGCAGCAGGGAGCGCTGGCACACCGCTATCCGCTTCAGCGCGGCCGTGCGCCCATGCGCCGCGCGATAAACCGTGCGGTTCACCGCCTGGTGGCGGCCAGTAACAGCGCCCTGCTTGGCCTGCAGCCGGAGGAGTGGCTCGATATGGATCGGCCGGTAAACGTGCCCGGTACGGTGGACAGTTACCCTAACTGGCGCCGCAAGCTCACGCTGTCGCTGGAGGCGATGTTTACGGATGAAGGGATTACGCACCTGCTGCAGGAGGTCAGTCACGTGCGTCAGCGGCACCCCTGATCAGACGCCCCGGACCGGGGCGGTTTCTGCAATAAAAAAGGTGCGCCGGAGCGCACCAGGTGCTGCAACTCAGCACTGTCGGGGCAGGTTCACCCCTTGCCTTTTACACTGCTGATAAACGTTTGCCGCGCTGAGGTGGACCCCAGTCGCTCGGCCTCATTCAGAAGCTTCAGCGCTTTATCAATGTTGCCCTGGCTGACCGCCTGACGGATATTCTGATTGAAGTAACTTTCGGTGTCGTTTTCCAGCGGCACCGGCTTCACGGCAGAGGCAGGACGCACGGCAGCGGGCGCAGGCGCCTGAGTATTGCCGATCACAACCGGAGCCGATGCCGATGAACCGAACAGCGGGCCGACCAGAATAGAGGACGCGGAACTGGTGGAGACTTTCAGCTTCAGCCTGCCGCTCTGGCTGTGTGTGGCAACCGGATCGGGAATATCAGGAACCGCATGGCCGGTGCCTTTCGCGTAAGCTTTGGCCGGATCGACCAGCGTGGTGGTCTGGGTCAGATCCCGGTCGGTGGTAAAGACCAGCAGATAAATTTTCTGCTGTCCCGGCACAGGGGTCAGTTTCATTACGCCTTCAAGACGATCGGCGCTCATGACGCCCGGCTGCTGGTAAGCAAAGAACTGCGACGGGAACCACGCTGCCGGACGCAGGTTTTCATCGAGCACCAGTACATTAGGCGCGAACACGCGGTTGTCAGCAACCTCACTGCTCAGCGTAACGGTCAGCTCACCCTGACTGGCTGGCAGACTATACGCCGCAACCGGACCACGGATCCCCGGCAGAGTATCTCCGGTGCCGCTGTCGCGCAGCTGAGTGGTTACCGCACGCGACGTGTCAGCAGGTTGCCAGTTCAGGCGCTGCAGAGTTTCAGGTGAAACGGCGGGTGCGGTGGAGAGATCCTGCGGCACCAGATTAATATCAGCGACAGCGGGCAGCGTAACGCCGGTCAGCAGCGCAGCGCTCAGGCAGAGCGCGGTAAGCGTTTTTTTCATCGTTTTATCTCTGATAGCTGGAGGCAGCGCCGGCACCAGGCAATGGCCAGCGCTGCCTAATCGGTGAGCCGCACCGGCGGGTGCGGCCATTCTGTTACAGGGTAACGCTGAGGCTTACCACCAGATTTCCATCTGTGCGCCAAAGCTCCACTCGTCATTGTCGCCCCGGCTGTTGGTGAACAGGCCGTTACCGGTGCTGTCAGCAGCGGCCAGCGTGGTCAGGTTGCCATCGGCATTTTTGCTATAGCCCCACTTCTCATCCCATTTGGCATAGGTTGCAAACAGGCGCAGCGCCGGACGGGACCAGATGCTGTCGCCCGCCTGCCACTGCTGGGCCAGGGTAATTTTGTACTGCCCGTTGCGATCGCCGACCTGCTGCGACTTCACGTTGTCGTAGCCCAGCTCAAGCAGCGTGCTCATGATAGGCGTCCATTTGTACATCGGGCGCACGCCCACGGTGTACCACTCGTTGCCGCGATTATTATCGAGGTCGGTGTTCTGATACATCGCGACGTACATCAGGTCCCAGCGCTCGGCCAGCGAGATGGCACCGTGATCCAGCACGCGGTACATTTTGCCGTCGTTATTGATATTCGTGCCCTGCGGCAGCCCTTTGCCCTGCGAAGTCAGCGCGTCCGTTGCGTACTGAAGTACAAACTTGTTGTAGCCTTTCAGCATGCTCTGCGTATGTTCGGCGGTGAAGAGCCAGCCATCTTTGGACGCGCCATCCTCCAGACGATATCCGTCGCGCGCGTTAGCACGGCCATAGTCGACGCCGAGTTCCAGCACGCCATCCGGGTTGGTCTCCAGACCCGCCAGGCGCACATCAAACACGTCGTTCGCGGTGCTGGTTGCGTAGTCGCGGATGCGATCGCTGGAGAAGGTGTAGGAGCCGCCCGCTTCTGATGAGCGCGTGGCGGCGAAAGAGAGTTTGCCGAAGCCGAGGTCAACATCTTCCAGGCCTGCGCCGGGACCGGAGATATCCCAGTAGTAGAAGTCGATCATATGCACGTCGTGACGCTGATAAAAGCGCTTACCGGCCCAGATAGTAGAGCCCGGCAAAGCATCAATCAGGTTTTTGCCTTTAACGTTGGCTTCGCGGAAGGCAGGTGAAGTTGCCTCCCAGTCATTCTGCTGCGATACGGAGTAGGCAACGTTGGTGTCAAAATAGAAACTCTTATCGCCCTCCTTCCAGACTTCCTGTCCCAGCTTAAGCTCGGCGTAGGTTTCACATTCGTTACCCAGACGGTACTTACTTTGTGCGCCGGTCGCCTGGAAGCACTGTTGTTCACCGCCGCTGCCGGTCCAGCCAATGCCGGAACGGGCGTAACCGGTGAAGTCCACCGCCATAGAGGAGGCGGACAGGGTACCCGCAGCGATAGCGATCGCCACGGGGAGTTTGCGCAGAGTTATCATTTATTTATCTCCTGAGATCATTGCTTTTATTGTTTTGCAGGGTACACACCAGGCTCCTGATGCAGCCTGCGACAGGCGCTGCCATCTTCACGAAACAGATGGCAGCGTTCCGGCGGCAGGCCGATGCCCATCAGGGCGCCCTCTTCTGCCAGCACCACGTCCTCCTGGCGGTAAACCAGGTTTTGACGGATGGCGGGGATTTGAATGTGGATTTGCGTTTCATTGCCGAGCTGCTCAACGACCTGCACCTCTCCCTCCAGCGTGACATCGGCGATGTCGCTGGAGAGCAGATGCTCAGGCCGGATACCCAGCGACATGTTGCTGCCGATCTGCACGCCGGTGCTCTCGACCGGCAGCCAGACCAGCTGATTGTTGGGCAGACGCACCTGAACCTGATCGATTGCGGTGGCGGTTACTTTTACCGGAAGGAAATTCATCCGCGGGGAACCGATAAATCCGGCGACAAAGCGATTGGCGGGGTAATGATAAAGTTCCAGCGGTTTGCCAATCTGCGCGATGCGCCCTGCTTCGAGCACCACAATTTTGTCGGCGAGCGTCATCGCTTCTACCTGATCGTGGGTAACGTAGATCATGGTGCGCTTCAGCCGTTTATGCAGTCGCGAAATTTCGATGCGCATCTGGACGCGCAGCGCGGCATCAAGGTTGGATAACGGCTCGTCGAGCAGAAAAACGCGCGGTTCAGCCACCAGTGTCCGGCCAATCGCCACCCGCTGCCGCTGACCGCCAGAGAGCGCTTTGGGCCGCCTGTCCAGCAGATGCGCCAGCTGCAGCACCTCGGCTACCTGGTTTACACGCTGCTGGATCTCGGCGCGCCTGACGCCGGCCAGCTTCAGGCCAAAGGACATATTTTCCGCAACGTCCAGATGCGGATAAAGCGCATATGACTGAAACACCATGCCGATCCCGCGCTCTGCTGGCGGTACCTCATTCATGCGCTTGCCGCCGATCAGCAGGTCGCCTTTAGTGATGGTTTCAAGCCCGGCAATCATCCGCAGCAGGGTCGACTTACCGCAGCCGGATGGTCCGACAAACACCACAAATTCACCTTCGGCAATCTCAAGATTGATATCTTTCGAGACTTCGGTTTCACCCCATGTTTTGGAGACATGACGTAACGCAACGCTCGCCATAATAATTTTCCTCTCAACGTGCCCTGTTGGCTGATATGACTGCTGGCCGATTCTGTGGCTCATCATGAAAGCCCCGGCAGCCGCTGACATCCTCCACCACAACGTGAATGCACGGGGGATGAGCCGGGAGGAGGAGAAAGGATGCGTGCCGGCTGCCAGCTGCCGGATGAAGAAATTTTTGTGATGTCAGACGCAGAAAAAAGCGAGAGAAAGTGTGCGCCAGCCCATAAAAACAGGGATTTTTGCAGGCAGGATCACGCGTTTACGCCTGCAGGCGTAGAGAGCAGGAGGATGAAACCGTGCTGCAGAACCTGACAATAAACGGGACGCTTACTTCCCGCTTTCGTTTACAGGATGGACTTATGACAATGAAAACCGTCTCGCGCTTATTCGCCCTCTCCGCGCTCTCCGCCGTGCTGTTCTCTGCTTCGGCTCTCGCAAAGATCGAAGAGGGAAAACTGGTTATCTGGATCAACGGTGACAAGGGCTACAACGGACTGGCCGAGGTTGGCAAAAAATTTGAGCAGGAGACCGGCATCAAAGTCACCGTGGAACATCCGGATAAGATGGAGGAGAAGTATCCGCAGGTGGCCGCCACCGGTGATGGCCCCGATATCATTTTCTGGGCTCACGACCGTTTTGGCGGCTATGCGCAGTCAGGTCTGCTGGCGGAGATCTCACCTGACAAAAATGTGCAGGACAAGCTGTTTCCCTTTACCTGGGATGCGGTGCGCTACAACGGCAAGCTGATTGGTTATCCGGTATCGGTCGAGTCCCTCTCGCTGATTTATAACAAAGATCTGGTCGCCGAACCGCCAAAAAGCTGGGAAGCCATCGCCGATCTGGACAAGCAGCTGCGCGCCAAAGGCAAGAGCGCCATCATGTTTAACCTGCAGGAGCCTTACTTCACCTGGCCACTGCTGGCGGCAGGCGGTGCTTATGCTTTCAAACCTACGCAAAGTGGATTTGATATCAAAGACACCGGCGTGGATAACGCCGGGGCGAAAGCGGGCATGCAGTTCATTGTGGATCAGGTCAAAGCCAAAGTGCTGAATGCGGATACCGACTACTCCATCGCTGAAGCGGCATTCAATAAAGGGCAGACGGCGATGACGGTTAATGGTCCGTGGGCGTGGAGCAACATCGACAAGAGCGGCATCAAATACGGGGTGACCACCCTGCCAACGCTCAATGGCAAACCCTCTAAAACCTTTGTCGGTGTACTGAGCGCCGGTATCAACGCCGCCAGCCCCAACAAAGAGCTGGCAAAAGAGTTTCTGGAGAACTATCTGCTGACCGACAGCGGGCTTGAGGCGGTCAATAAAGATAAGCCGCTGGGCGCCGTGGCGCTGAAATCGTATCAGGCAATTCTGGAGAAAGATCCGCGTATCGCCGCCACCATGAGCAACGCACAGAACGGCGATATCATGCCAAACATCCCACAGATGTCCGCCTTCTGGTACGCCATGCGCACTGCCACCCTTAACGCGCTGAAAGGACGCCAGAGCGTGGACGCCGCGCTGAAAGATGCGCAGACCCGTCTGAACAAGTAAACCCTGTCTGAAGCCGGCGCTGTCCGGCTTTTTATCAGCTGTTGAGGAATTTCGGATCATGTCAGGAAAAACGGAACGGTACAGCCAGATGCTGAAAGGCGTACTGGTTGGCGGCTGCTGTCTGTTAGTCGGCTATCTGCTGGTGCTGATGTATGTGCAGGGAGAGTACCTGTTTGCGCTCATGACGCTGATTGTCAGCGCAACCGGCATCTGGATTTATGCTAATCGCCGCGCTTATGCCTGGCGCTATGTCTATCCGGGCCTGGCCGGCATGGCTATTTTTGTGCTGTTTCCGCTGGCCTGCACTATCGCTATCGCGTTCACCAATTACAGCAGTACCAATCAGCTTTCGCAGGAACGGGCGCAGCAGGTGCTGCTTGGCAGGCAGTATCAGGATGGCGCCGGGCTGAATTTTGCGCTCTACCCGGCCGATCGGCGCTGGCAGCTGGTGCTCAGCGACAGCAGCAGCGATGAACGCTACGTCTCCACGCCGTTCGATTTCGGCAGCGTACAGACCCTGACGCTGCAGCAGGCGCCGCTGCCCGCTACTCAGCGCGCCACGCTGAAAGTCATCACCATGCATCGCCAGGCGCTAAGCCAGATCCGTGCCCGGTTGCCGGATGGACGTGAGCTGGTGATGAGCTCCTTACGCCAGTTCTCGGGTACCCGTCCGCTCTATGTTGCCGGGCACCAGGGCGTGCTGAAAAATCAGCAAACTGGCGTACGCTATCAGGCTAATCAGGACACGGGGTTTTACCAGCAGATTGCGGCTGACGGCAGCTGGGGCAGTGAACAGCTGAGCCCTGGATTTACCGTTAACGCGGGCTGGAAAAACTTTGTTCGCGTCTTTACTGACGAAGGGATCCAGAAACCGTTTCTCGCCATTTTTGGCTGGACGCTGATCTTCTCGCTGGTGACGGTGATCCTGACCGTTGCAGTGGGCATGGTGCTGGCCTGTCTGGTGCAGTGGGAAGCGCTGCGCGGTAAGGCTATCTACCGCGTGATGCTGATTTTGCCCTACGCCGTACCGGCTTTTATCTCCATCCTTATCTTCAAGGGGCTGTTTAACCAGAGTTTTGGTGAAGTTAACGTCATGCTCAAGGCGCTGTTTGGCGTCCAGCCTGCCTGGTTCAGCGATCCCGCGCTGGCGCGTACCATGCTGGTCATCGTGAATACCTGGCTCGGCTATCCCTACATGATGATTCTGTGCATGGGGCTGTTAAAAGCTATCCCGGACGATCTGTATGAGGCTTCCGCGATGGATGGCGCGGGTCCGCTGCAGAATTTTTTCCGCATCACGCTGCCGCTGCTGCTTAAGCCCCTTATGCCGCTGATGATTGCCAGCTTTGCCTTTAATTTTAATAACTTTGTTCTGGTGCAGCTGCTTACCAACGGCGGACCGGATCGGATCGGGACTACCACGCCCGCCGGCTACACGGATCTGCTGGTCAATTACACCTGGCGTATTGCGTTTGAGGGCGGCGGCGGGCAGGACTTTGGCCTCGCGGCGGCGATTGCAACGCTGATTTTCATGCTGGTCGGGGCACTGGCGGTCATCAACCTGAAAGCCGTGCGCATGAAGTTTGACTGAGGAAAAATTATGGCAATGGTACAACCCAAATCACAAAAGCTTCGTTTGCTGCTGACGCATCTGCTGCTGCTGGTTTTTATTGCCGCCATCCTGTTTCCGCTGCTGATGGTGGTCGCTATTTCACTGCGTTCCGGCAATTTTGCGACCGGCTCGCTGATCCCGGAGCAGATCTCCTGGGAGCACTGGAAGCTGGCGCTGGGATTCAGCGTTACTCAGCCGGATGGCAGCGTCACACCGCCACCCTTCCCGGTACTGCTCTGGCTGTGGAACTCGGTGAAGATCGCAGCGATAAGCGCGCTGGGTATCGTGACGCTATCCACGACCTGTGCCTACGCCTTTGCCCGCATGCGTTTTGCCGGCCGCGCAACCCTGCTGAAAGGTATGCTGATCTTCCAGATGTTTCCGGCGGTGCTGTCGCTGGTCGCGCTCTATGCATTGTTTGACCGGCTCGGTCAGTATGTGCCCTTTCTCGGACTCAATACGCACGGCGGCGTAATCTTTGCCTATCTTGGCGGCATTGCGCTGCACGTCTGGACCATTAAAGGCTACTTCGAAACCATCGATGGCTCGCTGGAAGAAGCGGCCGCGCTGGATGGCGCAACGCCCTGGCAGGCGTTTCGTCTGGTGCTGCTGCCGCTGTCGGTGCCGATTCTGGCAGTGGTCTTTATTCTGGCCTTTATCGCCGCGGTCACCGAAGTGCCGGTCGCTTCGCTGCTGCTGCGTGACGTTAACAGCTATACGCTGGCCGTTGGTATGCAGCAATATTTAAATCCGCAGAACTATCTCTGGGGCGACTTTGCCGCCGCTGCGGTGTTGTCTGCCATTCCCATTACGCTGGTATTCCTGCTGGCACAGCGCTGGCTGGTCAGCGGTCTGACAGCGGGCGGTGTTAAAGGCTAACCTCTTCATCATTGTGTGACCTCGCTGCCCCGGTGTTTAACCACCGCTGGGGCGTTTGACGGCCCCCGGGCCGTCTTTTTTTATGGCGAGGGAAATAATCAACATTTTTTCTTACTGAACCCGACCTCCCCTGGGATAAGAGATGATTGATTTATGCAACTCCATCAGGAAATTATTTAGAAAAAAAGAGGCATAGCCGTGCAGATAAAAATCCTCATATTACCTTTGAAATCAATCACCCGGAAAATGAACGATAAAGCGGCAAGGAATTATTTTATAAATAGTAATATTTCCGGGAAAGTAATATGAAAAATTAAAGATAAAACTGCCAAAAACTTCAATAAGTATAAATTGATCTGGCGCACATTTATATTATTCAGGGTTTGAATTCAGAGTGAACGTTAATTAAATATATCCCTGCCGCAATCAGCGGTTTGCTAATAAAGGAGTCTAATCATGGGATATTTAAACTCAGGCATCAGCAACAGCAATAGCGAGAATGCAAACAAAGCCGTACTCACTATTGAAGAAGAGGAAGTGTTAGCGTCCGCCTCGCAGGCGGATGAAGAGAGTCAGTCTGAAGACTAACATTTCAGCGGCACATTATTGTGCCGCTTTAATATGGACATTTATCATGACTATCCTGCCTGAAAGATCTGTCACCCTTACCCGGTCAAGAAACGCAATAGAGCGTTATTTTTCCCGCCAGAATATTCAGATAAAAAATGACAACTTTGGCAATACGCTTTCAGCTACGGTTACGCTGTTAAACAGGGAAAGTGGCACCAAACCGATTTCTGGCTGCGGTAAAGGCTATGCAGAGGAAGCCAGTGTTGGTGCACTCTATGAAGCTTATGAACATTACAGAAGCTTTCCGGCACTCAGAGAGAAAAGCAGGTTATATCCCTTCGGGTCAGTCATTCAGCAGGCAGAACTTCGCGGGATGTTGCCATTGACTATTCTT
Organism: Pantoea sp. UBA6567; assembly: GCF_002434165.1. NCBI lineage: Bacteria > Pseudomonadati > Pseudomonadota > Gammaproteobacteria > Enterobacterales > Erwiniaceae > Pantoea > Pantoea sp. UBA6567. Next base: position 184,506 of record NZ_DJJN01000004.1, read on the forward strand.
GCGAAATCATCACCCGCCAAAATTGCAGCAGTGGAATTTACAGATAAAAAGGGTTGTGCGTCACTGCTCTGGCCTCTTTTTTTAACGGATTGCGAATATTTCAGCCATATCATTCAGGGAGACACTACAGACTATAGCGCAGCGCGACGCTATACCAGTAATGCAGGTATCGCTGCGGGTTATGGTTTTACTGAAGCAGCGATTCACGCCATCGGAGAAATAATAGAGCGGCACTGCACAGGTATCCTGCTGGCAAAAACATTTTTCTATGGTACACAAAAAGAGGTTCGACTTGTTAATACGGATTCACTGCCCCCTGCAGCTGAAAAAATTTTCAATGATGCTCAGTCTGCTTTAGAGGATGAAATCAATATTATTGATGCCTCAGAACCGTCACTGCCTCCTGTTTATCTTGCTTACTGTAAGAGTAAGCCGCGCCTGGGGATAAACATCTACGGCGCTGGCTGTTCACTTTATGCTGACCATGCGGTTGCCCGGGCTATCAAAGAACTGGTCCAGCTGCATAAACTGGCCGATAATTTTACCTGCTTTACTGAGGAACTGGAAAAACACCAGCATAACCTGAGAGAGCATGAAAAATTATATCGCAGCCTTGTTGCCGATTTTGGCAGCCTCGCTTCTGTCAGCGTTGAGCTGCCAGAGAAACGCGCTGAACTGACTCTGCAAGAGCACCTTCACCGCCTGACAATCCTGTGCGAAATGGCCGGATTGCCTGTATGGCTTAAAGAAATAGACAGCGATCCTGCCGGCGTATCACTGGCCTGTGCCGTCATGCCCGGTATGGAGCGATTTGCCCTGGTCAGTTTGGGTAACGTCGTTATTCCCTGCCGAAGCTATCAGGATCAGATATGAGTAGAATGATTTACATCCGGGTCCCGAATCGGGAACGGCATGATATTTTTATCATGACAACCTCTGAATCGATTTTTGCCGGCATACGAAAGCCGTTAAGCCACGTGGCTTACAGCATCATTCTTCCCGATATGATAAAAGGCCCGCTCATTTCGCTGGATGAAACCAAAGATGAAATAACCCTCGGCATCAGAGTGCTGGACGATCCGGCGTGGCGTGAAAAATTACTTCCCCCCTGCCCGGATTACAATATCCACTTTCCATGGCCGCCGCTGGATGATGAAGGGAATGAGGCTATATGCCCGGAATCATTCTGGGACCAGATGGCCGGTACACCGGAGAAGCTGGACATACAGGAAGCGCACTTCCGCCTGCATACCGTAAATTTGCTGCGTGAGATTGCTTTTCCCGACTGCCGCGTATTTGACCCGGCCTGCTCTACCGGAACCTTCCTTGACTCAGTAAAACAAAAGCTTCCCCGTCTAAACTATTTCGCTGCCGATCGCGCGGAAAAAATGGTCCTGAAGGCCAGGCAGCAGCTGCCGCAGGTTGTACAGAGCGACTTTATGCAATCCTGTGACCGTGACAGGTATGATATTATTTTTTGCCGCTTCGCCAATCATGAAGTGATAAGACACGATCAGGCAGCACCTGTTATCGATAAACTTATTACGCTGCTTAATAAGAAAGGGTATTTAATTATTTTTGGTCATACCCCTGTAAATTGTGATGTTAAAAATCATGTGCGAGGCAAAAACATTGCTCTTAAAATGACAAGCGGCTATAGCGAACGTTCAGCAGGTTTTTTCCAGTATTATCTGTTACAGACACTTTGAAAGACTGCGCTGAGGCCACAGGCACGTGCGACATACCGCTTAACATTAAGCATAAAATGCTGCAGTGGCGCTGCTGCTCTTTAAGCTGAATAACAGATTTTACTTTAAGCAGTGATTACTAAATTTTCGATCAAAACTAATTCCAATCATTAGATACCCTGAATACATTAGCGATACTAAAATCTATTGTCAGGGATAATTGTGGATTCGCTAAGGAAATCAGTGACTGTCAGCGCAGTATCCGATGGCGTTCTGAGTAAAAGAACGCTCAAACTATGCAGATTGCTTAATGATAGCGATAAGCTGATCGATATTGCGCCGGCGACCGCTTTTCTCGATTTTTTGAAAGGCATGGAAGTCACGCATAGCGCCTACCAGCGTAGCGGTATTATCAAGAGCAAGCGTGCGCTGTTCCTTTATAACGAAGGCCTGCTTCATCCTGACAGCACCCTGTTTCTGGCGCGTAAAAAACAGGAGATCCTCGGCACAATCAGCGTGATTGCTCAGCGAAACCAGCAGCTGCCCTGCTCCCTGCTGTTTGGTGCAGAGATAGCCGCCCTCGGGCTGGAAAACCGGAAAGTCGTAGAGCTGGGTACGCTGTCGGTCAAGCAGACGCAGCAGCAGGACAATCTGGTGTTTATGCTCTATCTCAGGATTATGATTTATACGATTTTTGTGGAGCAGGTAGACGATCTGCTTATTCAGGTTAAAGAGAACGTAGCGCCTTTTTATATGCGCAATTTCATGTTTACCCGGATAGGTAAAACCAAAAAACATCCTGAGTACAGCGATCTGAATGCTGTGTTATTGCGTCTCGACGTTAAGAAGATGCGGGAAAAAATCTATGAACAACAGTGCTACGGAGCCAATGGCTGGCTGCGTATTTTATGCGAACTTGGACTGAACCGGCACTATCGTACCATCTGTGCTCAGTGTCGTAATGGCCAGCGCTTCAGGCCGGATCCGCAGGATGCCGCTGTTTATCGTTATCTCTGCTCGCTTCAGAGGTAAATTAAAGGCCACCGCAAGTCCTGTCAGGCGATATCATTGCCGCGGCTGCAGAGGGTGTATTTATAGTAAAGTAGCATGTTGTAACTAGAAAGCCAAATCTTTCCGGTTAACGCTTAGAAACAGAATCCCTGTGCCGGGCCGCCTCCGTTCGCCGATGACCATCTACACTTATTTCACCTGAGATCCCCTGAAAACATGAGGTTAAGATGAGTCTGTTATTTAGCGCCACGAAACTGGGACAGCTCTCGCTGGAGAATCGCATTATTATTGCGCCCATGTGTCAGTACTCCGCTGAGGCGGGTAAAGCCACCGCCTGGCACCGTATCCATCTGGGGCAGCTTGCCCTGTCCGGTGCGGGCTTACTGATTATCGAAGCAACAGCCGTTGAGGATATCGGCCGCATATCGCCGGGCGATCTGGGATTGTGGGACGATGAGACTGAGGCGGCACTGGCCAGCGTGCTGGAGGATATCCGTCCATGGGCAACCCTGCCAATAGGTATCCAGCTGGGTCACGCAGGTCGCAAAGCCTCCTGTGCCGTGCCGTGGGAAGGCGGCGAGCAGCTTTCGGCTCAACAGGGCGGCTGGCAGACGGTGGCTCCCTCCGCAGAGGCTTACCAGTCGGGCGAACAGGCGCCACACGCGCTGAGTAAAGAGGAGCTGATGCGCCTGAAACAGGCCTTTGTTGACAGCGCGCAGCGCGCGGTCCGCATCGGTATCGAACTGGTTGAACTGCATGCTGCCCATGGCTATCTGCTGCATCAGTTTCTCTCTCCGCTCAGTAACAAGCGCGATGATGAATATGGCGGATCGCTGGAAAACCGCATGCGCTATCCGCTGGAAGTGTTTCAGGCGATACGCGATGCTCTGCCAGATTCAGTACCGGTGGGCGTGCGTATTTCAGCAACTGACTGGGTCGCAGGCGGCTGGGATAATGAGCAGTCTATTGCGTTCAGCCAGGAGCTGGCCGCCGCAGGCTGTGCCTATATTCACGTCTCCAGCGGCGGACTGTCGCCCGATCAGGAGATCGATATCGGCCCAGGCTATCAGCTCTCTTTTGCGCGCGATATTCGCAAAGTGGTGGATATCCCGGTAATCGGTGTCGGACTGATAACCGATCCGCAGCAGGCGGAACAGGCCCTGCACACCGGTGATACGGACCTGATTGCGCTGGCGCGCGGCATGCTCTGGGATCCGCACTGGCCGTGGCACGCTGCCGCTGAGCTGGGCGCCACCGTTAAGGCTCCGCCGCAGTATCTGCGTTCAGAGCCGCACGGTCTGAAAGGCACTCTGGTACAGAACGGCAAGTGATCCATTGCGGCAGGCGCTCCGCCTGCCGCACCCCTCTGGGAAATTTCACAGATTGTGGCCAGCGTGAGGCGCTCCGGCCCTTAGCCTCTATGCTTCATTTCACGCATTCACATTAAAGGACGATGAAATGAAACCTCAACACCTTCTGCTTTCTGCTGTTTTACTTTGCACCGCTGGCGTCGCCGCGGCCGATACCATGAAAAACCCGGTGAGCGTGCACGTGCTCAACCTGCAGACCGGCATCCCCACCGCTGGCGTAAAAGTAGAACTGGATCAGAAAGCAGGCGATAACTGGACAAAACTGGCAGAAGCCACCACGGATGCGCAGGGGCGGATCCCGGCACTCTATCCGAAAGATAAAATGGCGCAGTCAGGTATTTATCGCGTGGTGTTTAAAACCGGGGAGTATTATAAGTCAGTTAATCAGCAGACTTTCTTTCCGGAAATCCCGGTGATTTTTAACCTTGAGAAGAGCGATCAGCATTACCATATTCCGCTGCTGCTGAGCCAGTATGGCTACTCAACCTATCGCGGTAACTGATTGTTAAAACGCGCTGGCGTCAGGCCAGCGCGTTCTCCTGTCAGCCTCCGCCAAATCGCGGCAACCACTCCATCCAGCTCAGCAGCCACGCCACAATGTTCAGCCCCCCAAATAGCAGTACCAGCGTAATCGCCAGCGAGGATTTTTTATGCGTAGCGAAGCGCTTTTCTGCCCGTAATGCGAGCAAGGCCGGGATCGCTACCGCCCACAGGGTGGCAAACAATCCGGCATAGCCGATGGCCGCCACAAACCCGTGTGGCCAGACAATCGACGCCAGCAGCGGCGGCAAAAAGGTCAGCAGCGCCGTTTTCACACGCGCCCGGCGCGTATCGCCCTGCCCCATACGGTCGGCGATATAGTCGAACAATCCTGCGGTGACGCCAAGAAACGAAGCGATAACGGCAAAATGGGAAAAGAGCGACAGCATCAGGGTTAATGCCGGCACCTGCAGATGCGAGCCCAGCGCCGCCATCAGCGCGGCGATATCCCCGCCCTGCGCAACAATACCCGGAAACGCGCTGCGCGGCAGGTTTCCCATCGTGCTGACGATCCAGAACAGGTAGAGCGCAAGCGACATCAGGGTCCCGAGCAGCAGCGCACGTGCGATCCTGCGCCGGTCGCGATGGTAATAGCTCACCAGCCCGGTGATATTGCCGTGATACCCAAAAGAGGCCAGGCAGAAAGGCAGCACGCCGAGCGCATAGGGCCAGTAAGCGCTGCCTTCTGGCGCTGGCTGCAGCAGTGAGGCACTGTCAACCTGCATCAGGAGTCCGCCAAACAGCATAATAAGCAGCGCAATTTTTGCCACTACGCAGAAGGTCATAAGCCGGCTCACGCCACGCGTGCCGAGCAGCACGACCCCTGCAACCAGCAGCGTCAGCGCAATTTTCGCACCGGCCGCTGTCAGCGGCAGTCCCAGCTGATTAAGGGAGTGCTGATAGACCGGACCGCTGGCTGAAATGTAGGCGTAGGTCAGAATACCCAGTACAAACAGGATGCTTAACCCGTTGAGCCTTGCCCAGCCGCGTCCCAGCAGATCGCGCACCAGCGTGTCATAGCCGGCGCCGGCAGCATAGTGCAGGCTGACGCGCATAAACAGCAGGCCGGAGAGCAGCATCGCGCCCCAGCTGATAAACAGCAGCAGCACGCCCCAGCCAAACCAGCTTCCTGCCATAACCACAGGCAGCGTAAACATACCGGCACCCACAACGGTGCCACAGATGATCATAGCGCCCCACCAGACTGAGGGCTGGCGCGGCGTGAGTTGAGGTACTGACATTAAGACGACTCAGAAAATTAGCAAAGGCGGGATGATACACATCATGTACTAGTATGTAGAGTACAAAACGCAAAAACAGACTGGCAGGGTTGTAAGCAGATAATGACAGCAGCGCGCCTGCAGAGCAGGCGCGCAGTTCAGGCGGGGTTACTGATAAAAAGCCGGACGGGGTGGCATCGTAATCTGAACAATATCGCCACTCTTCTGAGCCGCGACGCAGGCGTCTGCCGCTACCGCCGCCGCATAACCATCCCAGGCAGAAGGCCCGGTCAGCTCATCGGCAAGCACATTGTTGATAAACGCCTGCAGCTCCACATCGTATGCATCGATAAAGCGCTTTTTCCAGTCGGTCAGGATGGCCACAGAGAGCGCTGCGTTACTGCGCGTCTGCACCGCCACAGGTTCCGGCAGCCGGGCAATGCCGCTTTCTCCGACAACTTCACACTGAATGTCATAACCATACTGGCAGTTAACAAAAATTTCGACGTCAATGCGCGTGCCCTGCGCCGTTTCCAGCAGAACAATCTGCGGATCTTTCAGGTGTGAACTGGCGTGGCGCGTTTTGCGTGGCCAGATCACCTGCGCGCTGACGTAATCATCATTCAGCAACCAGCGCAGCACATCCAGCTCATGGATCAGCGTATCGGTAATCGCCATATCCGTGGTGTAACTGTCACCCACCTCCGGATTGCGATGCGCGCAGTGCAGCATCAGCGGCGCGCCAATCTCCCCGCTCTCCAGCACCTGCTTGAGCGCGCGGTAGCCGCTGTCATAGGGTCGCATAAAGCCGACCTGTACGCGTTTTTTACCGCCGGCCATCTCCGCTTCAACGATGTTCATACATCCCTGCGCCGTCACTGCCAGCGGTTTTTCACAAAACACCGCCTTGCCCGCTTTGATCGCTGCCAGTACAAACTCTTCATGAGTGGGACCCCAGGAGGTCACCAGCACGGCCTGTACGTCAGGCGCATTAATCAGATCGTGCGCGCTGTCGTAGATCTCCGCCTGCAGCTGTAGCGCAGCTGCGACCTCTTCACACTGACGGCGGTCGATATCATTCAGCGCCACTACGCGCGAGTTCTGCAGCACCTGACTGCAGCGCCGGATATGTTCACGACCGATTGCACCGGTGCCAATTACGCCAATATTGAGTGTCATAGTCTGTTTCCTGAGCCGGTTGCGGTTAGCGGTTGAGATAGTCGATACTGCTGCGGATCTGCTGCTCAATCTCAGCAGCGCTCCAGCCCTCCATCACCGATGAGAAAGGCTCAAACGCATAGATCCCGCGATACCCCATCTCTTCAAGGCGGGCCACCTGCTGTTTTGTCTGCAGTCTGTCATCGGCGCTGAGCATAATACGCTCTTCATCCGTCAGCTCTGCCGCCGGCCGCGTATCGGTCACGCCGGACAGGTGAACCAGACCAATCTCATGCACGTTAACGTGCCCGGCAAAGTCCGCTTCGGCACCTTCATAAAGATGATGATGGAAGGTATCCAGCACAATTTTGAACGGCACCCCGGCCTGTTTGATCAGCTGCTGCGCCTGCGCGGCAGAACGCAGCGAACTCTGCGGAAAGCCCAGCGGCTCAACCAGCCCCTGAATGCCGTATTCTGCAAACAGCGGCGCCAGCGTTTGCAGCGCATCGATAGTCTGTGCGTCGCTGACCGGCGCACCATCGTTGAGCGGACAGAGCACCAGCGCTCTGGCACCGCTTTCAGCTGCGTCTTTCAGCAGGCCGCGGGTCTTTGCCAGAACCTCATCATTGAGCTGGTTAAACGGATAAACCGCATTGATTGTTTCGATAGTCAGATCGTGCTCGCGCGCCAGCGCGCTGACCTGCGCGCCACCGAGATTGTCGGTCACGCTGCCGCTTTTCATGTCATTGCGGATTTCAACCTTGTGCAGCCCCAGCTTTGCCACCAGCGCAAAAAATTCACTGATGCTCAGAGCGGGAGCAATTTTGCGATTAATACAGAGGCGGTCGCTGCTTAGTTTACCGGTCATATTCAGTCCTGATGCGTACGGGTTGGAAGGCAACTGAAGGGATACTAAAACATCAGGCTGAGCGGCTCCGCTGCTTCTTTGAGTGATTTACATCAGCCCCGTATCGTGCTGACTAAGCGCATATCAGCAGTCCTGTTTTTTACCGCGCGGCAGCGATACCACCAGCAGGCCCGCCACAATCAGTACTACGCCCGCCAGACTGCTCCAGCGAAAAGGCTCATGAAACCACGGCAGAACGACAGCAGCCAGCCAGACCAGTACGTAGCTCAGACTGAGTAGCGGATAGAGCTGACTGAGCGGCTGATAGCGCAGCGCGGTAAGCCAGCAGAGCATCGATAACCCGTAGGCTGCAAGGCCGGCGCAGAGCATCAGCACAGGGCGTGCGCCGCCCTGCAGCAGCGCACTGAACGCGGGAAACTCCATCATCGCGCTGCGCAGCATCAGCTGCGCCAGCGTCACCAGCGCGACGCTTACGAGCGCCAGCCCTGTACCTTTCATAGCTGACTCCCCATCAGCGCCACCCCCGCGACAATCAGCAGCGTGCCCAGCCACTGCTGCAGCGTACAGGCTTCGCGCCAGATCAGGCGTGCGGCTGCCGCCACCAGCACAAAGTTAAGGCTGAGCATCGGATAGGCCTGGCTGACCGGCACACTGCGCAATACCAGCAGCCAGAGCAGCATCGCCGCCCCCAGCAGCAGCAGGCTGAGCGCGACCCAGAGCGCCATGCGCCTGCCGCCTGACGCCATCAGCGCGGCCTGCTTCTGACAGAGCTGGGCTGCACAGCTGAGCAGGCTGACCAGAACAATCAGCAGCAGATTCATGGCGCGCGACGGTAGCTGTAATAAACCAGCCGTCCCTGCTGCCAGACATCATCCGGCACCGGCAGCATCGCATCCGGCGTTTTCTGTCCGGCATCCAGCATCAGTACCAGCGCGACATCACCCTCTCTGCGATGGACGCGCAGCCAGTCGGCAAACTCCGCTCCGGCAACGTAGCGCTTTCGGGCATCGGCGTAGCTGAGACCATACTCCAGCTCGCCTTTGCTGCTGTAAAAAAGGATATCGCTGCGTTTGAGCTGCCAGGCGATCGCCGAGCCGACGCCGGGATTATCCGCCAGGATAAAGCGGCTCTGCGCAAGCCGCTCCTGGATGTGGCGGACAAAGTTCTGCGGCTGTTTGGCGTCCCGTATCCGGTCGGGAATAGCAAATCCCACCAGCAGCGCCAGCGCCAGCGGGCAGAGCGCCGCCAGCTGCCAGCGCCCGGTGCGCAGGCTGACACCTGCCGCCAGCGCCCAGCCGGTAAAAGCGAGCGCAGCCAGAGTCGCACGCAGCTTCTCGTCGCTGCTGTAGAGCGGCCGGTGTGCCAGCCCCCACGGCGCCAGTACGCTTATCACCGCCAGCGCGGTCAGCGCGCCAAACAGCAGGTTAATCCAGCCGTTAAACCGCAGCGCGGTGCTTAAGCGTGCGCTGTTTCCTGATGCATAACCTGCTATCAGCAGGCTCAGCGGAGCAAAACAGGGCAGGATATAGGTTGGCAGCTTGCCTTTTGCAATACTGAAAAACAGCAGCGGCAGCAGGACCCAGCTCAGTAAATAGAGCACGCCTGCCTGCTGGCGACGCTGCTGCCAGCCGCTTATCAGCGCGCCGGGCAGCAGCCCCAGCCAGGGCAGCGTGCCCGCAACCAGCACCGGCAGGTAGTACCAGAAAGGCGCTTTGTGCTGCGCGTTTTCTTCAGCAAAACGCTGAATATGCTCAACCCAGAAAAAGTAGTGCCAGAAATCTCCCGCCTGCTGCGCTATCGCCAGCGCCCACGGCAGGCTCAGCAGTACTGCGGTCAGCAGCGCCAGCGGCCCCCAGCGCAGCAATTCCGTGAAGCGGCGCTGCCACACCATCCACGGCACAATCGCCAGCACCGAAACCGCGAGCGCCAGGAAGCCTTTGGTCATAAACCCCATGGCGCAGGCCGCACCCAGCAGCAGATAGCCGGAGAAGCGCTGCCGGAATGTGCGTGCCTGAACCGCGTACCAGAAGCTGCACATCGCTCCCGTTAGCCACAGCAGCAGAACAGGGTCCAGCACCGCATAAGTGCCGATTCCGTAAACCAGCAGCGAGGTCAGAAAAACGGTGCTGGCCAGCAGGGCGACGTTGCGGCTGGCAAACATCCGGCATCCCAGCCAGAAAATCAGCAGGCCGCTGCATAGCGTGCTGAACAGCGCGCCGGCGCGGACGCCAAAATTAGTGTGTCCGAACAGCAGCTGGCCCAGATTATTTATCCAGTAGCCGGCGACAGGTTTTTCAAAATAGCGCAAATCAAAAAAGTGCGGCACAACCCAGTTGCCGCTGACAATCATCTCGCGGCTGATCTCTGCATAACGCAGCTCATCGGGCTGCCACAGATCGCGAAACGGAACCGGCAGCAGATAATAGAGCGCAAACAGCATCAGCAGCAGCGTAATTTTGGTGCCTGTACGCATCAGAACTCCCTGATTAGTTTTCTGCCTGACAGCCCAGCCACCCTTCCCGACCCGCAATCCGGCCGCGTATCACAGGCGCGCGCGGCAGAGTGGAGAGATCGGCAGGCAGAAGCTCGCTGAGCGGACAGAAGTGAATACCGGCCTGCCGGGCGCGATCGAGCAGGTTGCTAAAGGCGTCGCGCGCGGCGATCCCCTCAACTTCGGCATGAATGGTGTAAACCGCGGTGCCCGCAGCGTGCTGCATGCGCTCAAGGATAAAATCGTTGAAGCGCGCAGCACTCACCTGTTGCCCCACCACTTCATCCCAGGTAGGCAGCGTGACCGGGATCTGTACTGTGCCTTCTGTACCGTCCGGTAGCAGCGGGATAAACGGGCCGCTGCCGCGGCAGTCGCTGTTGTACCGAAAATGGAAAGGTTCTTTTGCAGCAATAATCCGGCTGTCTGCCCGCCAGCCGGCAACGGCTGAACAAGTGACGGCGTCACCTGTCAGCGCTTCCAGCATCTGCCTGCCCCGCCCGATCTCCTGCGCCAGCCGCTCTTCTGACCAGACGCCCGCCCAGGTCTGCCAGGCGAAGTGATCCCAGGCGTGCAGGCCAACCTCATGATGATCGGCGGTGGCGCGGATAATGTCCGCCTGGCCGCGTCCGATGTGGCGTCCTGGCCAGGCGGTACCGGCCAGCAGAATATCCCAGCCATAGAGCGATGCCGCCCGCGAGCGCACCATTTTGTGAAAAAAGTGCGGCTTAAGCAGGCGCCAGATATGGCGCCCCATATTGTCCGGCCCGACGCTGAAAAAGAAGCTCGCCTGCAGCTGATGCAGGCTGAACTGTTCCAGCAGTGCCGGGACGCCCAGCCGGGTGCCGCGCCAGGTATCAACATCGACCCGCAGCCCCACTTTTTTCATGGCTTCTCCTGCAGTTCAACAGTGCGCAGAAAGAAATCAAGGGTGTTATCGATGGTGGTATCCATATCCACATCCGGTGCCCAGTTCAGCAGCCGGCGCGCATTTTTTATCGAGGGCTTGCGATGCTCCACATCCTGATACCCTTTGCCGTAGTAGCTGCTGCTTTCTACTTCGCGGAACCCGGCAAACGGCGGAAAACGGTCGCGCAGCGGATGGCGCTCAAAGCTTGCCAGCAGATGCTCCGCCAGCTCACGAATACTGGCTTCATTTTCAGGATTACCAATATTGATGATCTGCCCGTCACAGTTACCGTTGCGGTTTTCAATGATGCGAAACAGCGCCTCAATGCCGTCACGGATATCGGTAAAGCAGCGCTTCTGCGCCCCGCCATCCACCAGTTTGATGGGCGATCCCTCTACCAGATTGAGGATCAGCTGCGTAATGGCGCGCGAGCTGCCAATGCGTGCAGCATTGAGGTTATCCAGCCGGGGGCCCATCCAGTTAAAGGGGCGGAACAGCGTAAAGCGCAGGCCCTCTTTTTCACCATAGGCCCAGATCACCCGATCGAGCAGCTGTTTAGAAACCGAGTAGATCCAGCGCTGCTTGTTAATCGGACCGACCACCAGGTTAGAGCTATCCTCATCAAAATGCCGATCGGTACACATGCCGTACACTTCAGAGGTAGAAGGGAAGATGATGCGTTTTTTATATTTAACGCAGTCGCGAATGATTTTCAGGTTCTCTTCAAAATCGAGTTCAAATACGCGCAGCGGGTTACGGGTGTACTCAATCGGCGTAGCAATCGCTACCAGCGGCAGCACCACGTCACACTTCTTGATGTGATACTCAATCCATTCAGAATGAATGCTGATGTCGCCCTCAACAAAGTGGAAACGCGGCTCGTTCAGAAAACGGCTTATCGCATCAGAGCCGATATCCAGCCCGTAAACCTCAAAATTATCATCCTGCAGCAGGCGTTCAGTCAGATGATTGCCGATAAAGCCGTTCACCCCGAGGATCAGCACCCGCGTGCGGCGTTTAACAGCCGCCACCGGCTCAGAGTAAAGCAGCGCGCCGGGCACCAGCCCCAGGCTCTGCGCCAGCTGGCTGCCATTCATAAACACGCCGTTGTCACACTGGCCGGTGATAATTTCCAGTGCGCCCTGGCCGCAGGCGACCTGCAGCGGATCGACAGAGAGTATGGTCCCGGCTCTGGCACCCGGCGTGCCGGCGTGCACACGTCCTTTCCACACCATAAACTTCACCGTACCGGCAAAGGCAAAAGCACCGGGCCACGGCCAGGTTACCGCGCGCACCAGATTATTCACCTGCTGCGCACTCTGCTCCCACCGGATACGTCCATCTTCCGGCGTGCGGCGTCCGACCCGGGTTGCCAGCCGCTCATCCTGCGGCCGGGCTACAATCTCGCCGCGCTTCAGCGCTGGCAGCGTACCTTCCAGCAGCTGCGTAGCACAGGCGACCAGCTTACGGTGCAGCGTCAGCGCGTCATCCTGCTCATCGATCGCCACCCTTTCCTGCGTGACAATGTCACCGGCATCGGCCCGCTTAACCATGCGATGCAGCGTCACGCCGGTTTCCGTTTCGCCATTAACCAGCACCCAGTTAAGCGGTGCGCGTCCGCGATAGGCGGGCAGCAGCGAGCCGTGCAGATTAAACGCGCCGCGTGCCGCACATCCCAAAATAGCGTCGCTCAGCATGGCGCGGTAATAAAAGGAGAAAATATAGTCAGGCTGCAAGGCGCGGATGCGTTCAATCCATAACGGGTGATTGACCTCTTCAGGCGCATGCACCGGAATGCCGCGCTCAGCGGCGAGGCGCGCGACGGAATCAAAAAAATGGCTCTCTGCGCCGGTGTCGGTGTGCGTAAAGATCGCCGCAATCTCAAAACCCGCTTTCAGCAGCGCGTTGATTCCTGCGCAACCCATTTCCGCATAGGCAAAAACAACTGTTTTCATGGTTTGATTTCCTGAACCTGAGGAGTTTCCTGCTGCGGGTGGATCACCCGCTGAATGAAATAGCGCGGCCGCGCGCGTACATCGTTGTAGATACGCCCGATGTATTCGCCCAGCAGGCCCATCCCGATAAACTGCGCGCCGACAAAAATGAACAGCACTGCAAACAGCATAAACAGACCGTCGCCGGCCCAGCCGGCGCCAAAAAACAGGCGTAAGATCACCAGCACTATCGAAAAGGCAAAGCCCGCCAGCGCAATCAGGCTGCCAGCAATACTCAGCAGGCGCAGCGGCGTCGTGGTCAGACAGGTCACCAGGTCATACATCAGATTGATAAGCTTCATGACGCTGTATTTGGAATCGCCAAACTCGCGTTCAGCGTGTGCGACCGGCAGTTCGATAGTGCGGCGGGCAAAGGTATTGGCCAGTATGGGAATAAAGGTGCTGCGTTCATGGCAGTTCAGCATGGCGTCAACAATATGCCGGCGATAGGCGCGCAGCATGCAGCCATAGTCGCCCATCGCTTTGCCGGTCACGCGCTGGATCAGCTGATTGATGGCGCGTGAGGCGCGTTTACGAAACCAGCTATCCTGCCGGTTCTGGCGTACCGTGCCCACCACGTCGTAACCCTGCTGCGCAGCTTTGACCAGCGCCGGGATCTCTTCGGGCGGGTTCTGCAGATCGGCGTCCAGCGTAATAATCAGGTCGCCCGATACATGGGCGAAGCCCGCCATAATCGCAGAGTGCTGACCATAGTTTCGGTTAAGCAGTACGCCGACGACGTGACTTCCTGGCATATCAGCGGCATCAGCGATCATCTGCGCCGAGCGGTCGCTGCTGCCGTCATCCACCAGCAGGATCTCAAAGTTCAGACCCAGCGTGCTACAGGCTGCGCTGGTGCGGCGTACCAGCTCCGGCAAACTCTCCTCTTCGTTATAGACCGGGATAACCACAGAGATTTTCTGAAGCGGTTTTTCATCCAGCATGGCGGCCTCCTGCCAGCGTACGCAGCGCGCCGATCACCCGGCTGACATCCTCATCCTGCATATCAGGAAACAGCGGGAGCGAACAGATACGTTCGCTGTTCCATTCCGTGTCAGGCAGGGAAAGATGCGGATAACGCTCGCGATAATATTTGTGCGTGTGCGCCGCGCGGAAGTGAAGTCCGGTGCCGATCTCCTCCGCTTTCAGCGCCTCCATCAGCGCATCGCGGCTGATGCCGCAGGTAGCTTCATCCACGCGAATGATAAACAGATGCCAGGCGTGCTGATGCGGCCAGTCCGGCTGTTTCAGCGGCAGAAAAGGCGTATCCGCCAGCGCCTGCAGGTAGCGCTGCGCAATCTCCCGGCGGCGCCGGTTGATAGCCTCAAGCTTACCGAGCTGAACCAGCGCAATAGCGGCATTGATATCGGGCAAATTGTATTTAAAACCGGGTGCTATCACCTCTGCCTGCGGTTTGCGCCCGTGCGTATCGCGATCCCAGGCATCCACCCCCAGGCCGTGAAACTTCAGGCTGCGCACCCGGTCGGCCAGTTCAGCATCATCCGTTACAACAACGCCGCCCTCGGCACAGGTGATATTTTTGATGGCGTGCAGTGAAAAGATCGCCGTGCCGCGCTGTCCGACATGCTGGCCGTTATAGTGGCAGCCGGTTGCGTGTGCGGCGTCCTCAATCACCGGAATGGCGTAGCGCTCACCCAGCGCGCAGATTGACGCCAGATCTACCGGCGCACCGGCGTAATGCACCGGAATAATCGCCCGGGTGCGTGGTGTGATCGCCGTTTCAATCTGCGGTGCCGTCACCATCAGCGTATGACGGTCGACATCAACCATAACCGGCGTGGCTCCCAGCAGCGTGATGATATTGAGCGTAGAGACCCACGTTAGCGAAGGGGTGATCACTTCATCTCCGGGCTGAATGCCCAGCGCCAGCAGCGTAACGTGCAGGCCGGCAGTCGCTGAACTGACGGCAATGGCGTGCTGGTTTCCAGTCAATTCACAGAAAGCCTGCTCCAGCGCAGCATTTTTCGGGCCGGTGGTGATCCAGCCTGAAGCGAACACCGCACTGACGGCGGCCAGCTCTTCTTCGCCCAAAGCGGGACGCGAAAAAGGTAAGAAAGACATAAATCCACCTTATCAATTATGCTCTGACCACAATGCAGGAATAAACTCTGCACCTGTCACTCTGCGCAACTTCAACGCACTCTCAACGTGTTATAGTGAAAAACCGGTTAACATCACGCCCGTTCACTGGCTCAGCGCTGACATAGCCGATCGACTAAAACATTAGTGCACCTGCTATTTTTCCTGCGTAATCACCATAAGCAACGAAACTTAACGCAACATTAAATTTGCAGTGTTTACTCAGCCAACTTCTTCAGCGTTTAGGGTTGATTGATAATTGTGCAGAGCGCGGTATGACAAAAAGCAGGGCTGCCGTTGAGATTTTTACACGCTGATTTTTCTGGATATGGCGCGCAATTTTTTCTGCAACTCGCTGAAAATATTGATTTTAAATACCTCACTCGCCGGATATCAGGTAGGTTACTCACAGATGAATTACGTCATGTGAGAAGGAGGAGAATATGATGCTGGTAATGGTGACGCTGCTGTCGCTGGCGACGGGCAGTTTTATTAACGTTGTGGTGTACCGGCTGCCACGACACATCGCCGGGGCGGCCACGTTCACTTCCCTGCTGGCTCCCTCCTCCTGCTGCATACACTGTGAACGCGCCCTGCGCTGGTATGACATGATCCCGGTGCTGAGCTGGCTGCTGCTGCGCGGCCGGTGTCGCGATTGCTATGGCCCTATCAGCTGTCGTTATCCGGTTACCGAGGCCGCGACGTCGCTGATCGCCCTGCTGCTGATGCAGCTGCTGCCCGCGGACAGCCGCCTGATTGCCGCACTGCTGCTGGCATGGTCACTGCTGGCGCTTTCGCTTATCGATATGACGCATCTACTGCTGCCGGATGCGATTACGCTGCCGCTGCTCTGGCTTGGCCTGCTACTGCATGCCGGTGATGCGATGCCCGGTACGCTTCGTGATGCCGTTACCGGCGCAGCGGCCGGGTATAGCGTGATTCGCTTTACCGGCTGGTGCTATCAGCTGCTGAGAAATCAGCCCGGCATCGGACTGGGGGATGCAAAATTAATGGCAGCGCTGGGTGCCTGGCTTGGCTGGACGTCGCTGCCGGCGCTGCTGCTTATCGCCTGCGGCAGCGCGCTGATTTTTGTGATCTTTATCAAACCCTACTGTTTTCAGCGGCCAGACCGCCCTGTTCCGTTTGGTCCGTGGCTTTCACTGGCGGGTATAAGTCTCTTTATTCATTCAATAATTTAAAGCTGGCTATTTTAGCGGAGAAATAACAGCGGCCAGTTTCTGTCCAACGTTATGATTCGTATATGAAAAGAATAAACAATTCTACACAAAATTAATCATTGTGATGTGAGGCAAAAGGCTCTATATTGGCCGCGCTTTTTACATTACTGATACTTTTTTGTTCAATTAGTCAATCGGCCAGCCACTGCGAGCCCCGGTTGAAGGAGAGATATGATGACGGATAAAGTCCGTATTGATAATTTTGGTGCCAGCTCATTCAACGGAAACAACGACGCATTCTTAGCCCGTCAGGCTGAGTTTGAATCAAACGTCAGGAGTTACCCGCGCAAATTGCCTTTAGCCATCGCTAAAGCCAGCGGCGTGTGGATTACGGATGTTGAGAATAAGCAATATCTTGACTGTCTGGCTGGCGCAGGGACGCTGGCACTTGGTCATAACCATCCTGATGTTCTGCAGAGCATCCAAAATGTCATTACCAGCGGCTTGCCGTTACATACTCTTGATCTGACCACACCGCTGAAAGATCAATTCTCTGAATCTCTGCTTTCTCTGCTGCCAGGCCAGGGCAAAGAGTATTGCCTGCAGTTCACCGGCCCATCCGGCGCGGACGCCGTTGAAGCTGCGCTGAAGCTGGCGAAAAAAGTCACCGGCCGCAGCGGTATTATCAGTTTCTCAGGCGGCTATCACGGCATGACGCACGGCGCGCTCGCGGTGACCGGCAACCTGTCGCCAAAAGAAGCGGTTAACGGCATGATGCCGGAAGTGCAGTTTATGCCTTATCCGCACCAGTACCGCTGCCCGCTGGGTATCGGTGGCGACGCAGGCGTGAAAGCGCTGACCTACTACTTCGATAACCTGATCAATGACGTAGAAAGCGGCGTGCGCAAGCCGGCAGCCGTTATTCTGGAAGCGGTCCAAGGTGAAGGCGGCGTGAACCCGGCACCGGCAGAGTGGCTGCAGCGCATTCGCAAAGTCACGCAGGAGCACGGCATCCTGCTTATTCTGGATGAAGTTCAGGCAGGCTTTGCCCGCACCGGCAAATTCTTCGCCTTTGAACACGCCGGCATTGAGCCGGACATCATCGTGATGTCAAAAGCGGTTGGCGGTGGCCTGCCTCTCGCTGTGCTGGGCATTAAAAAGCAGTTTGATGCCTGGTCACCAGGACACCATACCGGTACTTTCCGCGGCAATCAGCTGGCGATGGCGACTGGTCTGGCTACCCTGAAAGTGCTGACCGAGCAGAATATTGCTGCCAAAGTTGCGGAACAGGGTGAATGGCTGAAAGCACAGCTGGCAGAGATGCAGCAGCGCTTCCCGGTTATCGGTCATATTCGCGGCATGGGCATGATGATCGGTATCGAAATCGTTAAGCCTGATGAGCCAGCCGATCACATGGGCAGCTTCCCGGCAGATGGCGAGCTTTCTGCGCTGCTGCAGAAGAAATGCTTCGAAGCGGGCCTGATTCTGGAGCGCGGCGGCCGTCACGGTTCTGTCCTGCGCCTGCTGCCGTCCCTGCTTATCACAAACGAAGAGCTGGCTGTATTCCTGGATAAATTTGAGCAGGCGCTGCTGGGCGCTGGCGTCAAACCTGTTTGACTGGAAAAGTAAATGAGTGAAGTGAACCCGATTCTGGCCGCCTCTGCGCAGAGCATTGAGGCGTATCAGCAGGCGATTGCCCAGAGCAGCGCCGCGGTTGTGCAGTGGCTGCAACAGCCTGAGATGTATCAGGGCAAAACGGTTGCCGAACTGCGCGAGCGAATTGCGCTTGACTTCAATCCTGACGGCCTGGGTAACCAGGCCGCGATTGAGCGCGCAATTGAGTATTTCCTGAAAGACAGCCTGTCAGTGCACCACCCGCAGTGTGTGGCGCATCTGCACTGCCCAAGCCTGGTGGTAAGCCAGGCCGCTGAAGTTCTGATCAACGCCACAAACCAGAGCATGGATTCCTGGGATCAGAGCCCATCAGCGACCATCATTGAGGTCAAACTCATTGAATGGCTGCGTGCTCAGGTGGGTTACGCTGCCGGCGACGCGGGCGTCTTTACCAGCGGCGGCACCCAGAGCAATCTGATGGGCCTGATGCTGGCGCGTGATGCCTTCTTTGCCCGCCAGGGACATTCGGTGCAGCAGGATGGCATCACCGGCGATCTGCGTAAGATGAAAGTGTTCTGCTCTGAAAATGCGCACTTCTCCGTACAGAAGAACATGGCGCTGCTCGGCCACGGCTATCAGTCAGTGGTTCAGGTGAAGTCGGATGACTTTGCGCGCATGGACGTCAACGATCTGCAGGCCAAACTGGCGCAGGCTGAAGCGAATGGCGAACAGGTACTGGCGATTGTTGCTACGGCGGGTACCACTGACGCAGGCGCTATCGATCCGCTGCGCGAAATTGCTGCCATTGCTGCTGAACGTAACATCTGGGTGCACGTGGATGCGGCATGGGGCGGCGCGCTGCTGCTGTCAGAGAAGTATCGCCACTATCTGGATGGCCTGGAAATGGTGGACTCCGTTACCCTGGACTTCCATAAGCAATATTTCCAGACCATCAGCTGCGGCGCATTTCTGCTGAAGGATGCGCGTCACTATGAACTGATGCGTTATCAGGCGGCTTACCTGAATTCTGAGTTTGATGAAGAGGCGGGCGTACCAAACCTGGTCTCTAAATCGCTGCAGACCACGCGTCGCTTCGATGCGCTGAAGCTGTGGATGGGTCTGGAAGCGCTGGGTCAGAAACAGTATGCGGCAATTATCGACCACGGCGTCACGCTGGCGCAGGAAGTGGCGCAGTATGTTGAAGCGACACCGCGCCTGGAGCTGGTGATGCAGCCGCAGCTGGCAAGCGTGCTGTTCCGCTATCGTCCGCAGCAGCTCACCGATATCGCGCAGATTGCCCTGTTTAATCAGCGCATCGGCGATGTGCTGCTGGAGTCGGGCCGCGCTAACGTAGGCGTGACCGAAAATCAGGGTGTGACCTGCCTGAAGCTGACGCTGCTGAATCCGACCGTGACGCTGGATGATATCAAGCTGCTGCTGGCTCTGGTGGAAAAAACCGCCGATCAGCTGCTGAGCGCCTGATTCTCCGGCTGACATCAGGCCGGCAACCTTCACGGGTTGCCGGCTTTTTTTATGCCAGATTTTCCGTGCCGCTGCCACGCGCGATCACGCCCGCCTCCAGCAGACAGCCTCTCAGCGCGCCAAACGCATCCTGACACTGACGCTCGTCAACGCAGGCATATCCCAGCAGTAAACCGCGTTTCTCCTGCGGATGCATATAATACTGCGACAGCGCACGCACCTTCACGCCGCGCCTGAGCGCCAGCGCAGCTATCGCCACGTCATCACACCCCTGCGGCAGCGCCAGTACCAGATGCAGACCCGCCTGATAGTTCACCGCAGGCATAAACGCCTCCCCAAGATAGCGGGAGATAAGCCCGGTCAGAAACTGCCGCCGCTGGCTGTAAAGCTTGCGCATGCGGCGGATATGCGCCATGTAATGCCCTTTCTGAATAAACTCTGCCAGCGCACGCTGGATCAGCAGGTGACCGCCCCGGTATAGCTCCGCTGCCGCCAGCCGCAGCGGCTGTGCCAGCGCTTTTGGCACCACCAGATAGCCCAGCCGCAGCGCCGGATAGAGCGTTTTAGAGAACGTGCCCATATAGATAACCGGTGCATCCGCCTCAAAGCCCTGCAGCGACGGAAACGGCTGGCCGGAAAAACGAAATTCACTGTCGTAGTCATCTTCTACCAGCCAGCTTTTATGTTTTCGCGCAAAATCAAGCAGCTGCCTGCGACGCTCCAGGCTAAGATGTACGCCCAGCGGATACTGGTGTGACGGTGTCACAAATATCATTTTTGGCGGTTTACTGCGCGACGTCAGATCTGGAATGATGCCCTGCTCATCCACCGCTTTCGCCTGGATTTTAAGGCCGTTGATGCGCAGCAAATTACGCGTTCCCCAGTAGCCCGGCTCCTCGATCCAGACCGGATCCCCCGCGTCGCACAGCACGCGCGTCACCAGATCCACCGCCTGATGCACACCCTCGGTAATAATAATCTGGTCGGCGTCCGCCCGTACCGAACGCGCCACGCTGAGATACTCCGCCAGCGCCTGACGCAGCAGCGGACAGCCTCCGCTGCTGCTGTAGATCAGCCGCTCTATCTCCGGATCGCGGTTCAGCCGCGCCTGGATCTGACTGAACAGCTTATGCGGAAACTGACGCACATCGGGCGCGCCCGGAACAAATGCGCCCCACTGCCACGGTGAGGCGTTGGCGTGGCCGAGCAGGGTTGCCCCCCGTCGCGACAGCGCAGCAGGTTTTGTCAACGCGGCAGCAGGCTCAGGAACGCGCTGCGGGCTGTTCAGACACCCCTCAGGCAGCGTTTCAGCAATCCAGGTGCCGCTGCCGGTGCGCGCCGTGACGTATCCCTGCGCAATGAGATTTTCATAGACGTTCAGCACCGTATTACGCGATACCGCCAGCTCGCGTGCCAGATCGCGCGTGGCGGGCAGGCGCGAGGCGCGCGGGAAAATACCTTCAGCAATCGCCTGCTGCATGCAGATAAGCAGGCGCTGCTGCAGCGTGCCCTCTGCAACAAATTGCAGACGTTCCAGAACATGATCGGCATACAAACTCCGCAATTGGCTCCATCCTTTTTCGTTGAATTGGCTCTGGCAACCTGTGCCGCTGCAGGCATAAATAAGCGTGTTTGTCGTGATTTGTAAAGAAGCTTATCGCTAAGGAAAGGTTATGGAAGGTAAAAACAGCCAGCTGCAACAACGTAAAGATGACGCCCTGCCACGCGGCACCGGCAACCTGTGCCCGTGGTTTGTTGAGCAGGCGGAAAACGCCACGCTGCGCGACACTGAAGGTAATAGCTGGATCGACTTTGCCGGCGGTATTGCGGTTCTGAACACCGGCCATCGCCATCCGCGCGTCGTGCAGGCCATCAAAGATCAGTTAGAGAAGTTTACCCATACCGCTTTCCAGGTCACGCCTTATGAGAACTATGTTGCGCTGGCGGAACGCATTAACGATCTGGTTCCTATCGCCGGTAAAGTGAAAACCGCGTTTTTCAGCACCGGTGCTGAAGCGGTAGAGAATGCCGTTAAGGTTGCGCGTGCCGCCACGCGGCGTCACGGTATCATCACCTTTGGCAATGCGTTTCATGGCCGCACCTTTATGACCATGGCGATGACCGGCAAAGTGGCTCCCTATAAGCGCGACTTTGGCCCGATGCCCGCCTCCGTATTCCACGCCCGTTATCCAAACAGCGTCACCGGCATCACCACAGCAGATGCGCTGGCAAGTCTGGATGACCTCTTTACGCAGGATATCGCCCCGCAGGATGTGGCCGCGATCGTGCTGGAGCCGGTCCAGGGCGAAGGTGGCTTCCATATCGCCCCCCCTGAATTTATGACGCAGCTGCGCGCGCTGGCCGATCGGCACGGCATTCTGCTGATTGCTGATGAAGTACAAAGCGGATTTGGCCGCACCGGAAAAATCTTTGCCATGGAACACTATGGCGTGGAGCCGGACCTTATCACTATGGCAAAAAGCCTCGCCGGCGGTATGCCGCTCTCCGCCGTCAGCGGACGAGCAGAAATTATGGATGCGCCCGGTCCCGGCGGCCTGGGGGGAACCTATGCCGGTAACCCTCTCTCTATTGCGGCAGCGCACGCGGTGCTGGATGTCATCGCCGAAGAGCAGCTCTGCGAACGCTCCGTACAGCTTGGCGCTGCGCTGACCGAATTTCTGCAGGGAGTACGCGCCACGCAGCCTGCTATTACCGATATCCGCGCGCTGGGTTCCATGGTGGCCGTGGAGTTTGCTGATGCGCAGAGTGCACAGGCGCTGCAGCAGCAGGCGATGGCGCAGGGGCTGCTGCTGCTGACCTGCGGACCGCAGGGTAACGTCATCCGCTTCCTCTATCCGCTGACGATTCCGGACGCGCAGTTCCGTCAGGCGCTCGATATTCTCGGCGGTCTGCTCACTCCGCAGCGTTAAACCGCGCTGCACCTCAGGCCTGTCCGCTGCAGGCCTGACTTGTCCACCTTCACGCCAGGCGGCGCTGTACGTCGCCTGAGAGACGATTCGGAGAAAAAACTATGACTGCTCAGAATGCCGACGTACTGGCACCAGGCCTGAAGCCGCGCCACGTGAGGATGCTATCTATTGCCGGCGTTATCGGGGCCGGCCTGTTTGTCGGATCCGGTCACGCCATCGCCGAAGCGGGACCGGCGGTGCTGCTCGCCTATATTGCCGCCGGTACGCTGGTGGTGCTGATTATGCGCATGCTGGCTGAAATGGCCGTCGCCTCGCCTGATTCCGGCTCTTTTTCCACCTATGCTGATAAATCGCTGGGGCGCTGGGCCGGTTTTACCATCGGCTGGCTCTACTGGTGGTTCTGGGTGCTGGTGATCCCGCTTGAAGCTAACGCCGCCGGCACTATCCTGCACGGCTGGTTTCCGCAGGTAGACGTCTGGGAATATACACTGGCGATTACGGCGTTTCTGACCATCAGTAATCTGTTCAGCGTGAAAAACTATGGCGAGTTTGAGTTCTGGTTTGCCCTGCTGAAGGTGGTAGCAATCGTCGGCTTCCTGGTCGCCGGTAGCCTGGCGGTATTTGGCCTGCTGCCCGGCAGCAATACGCAGGGGATCTCACATCTCTGGGATACCAAAGGCTTTATGCCAAACGGAATCAGCGCCGTACTGGCGGCTATTCTGACCACGATGTTCTCTTTCATGGGCACGGAGATTGTCACCATTGCCGCAGCGGAGTCGCGTGAACCGAAAAAGCAGATCACCCAGGCGACTAACTCCGTCATCTGGCGTATCGCGCTGTTTTATCTGCTGTCAATTTTCCTGGTGATTTCGCTGGTGCCGTGGAACAGTCCGGCGCTGATGAAGAACGGTTCTTATCAGACCGCTATGGAGATAATGAACATCCCGCACGCGCGTCTGATTGTCGATATTGTGGTACTGATTGCCGTCTGCAGCTGCCTGAACTCTGCGCTCTATACCGCCTCGCGTATGCTGTTTTCGCTGTCGCGCCGTCAGGATGCCCCCGCGGCCGCATCACGCACCACGCGCAGCGGTACCCCATGGGTTGCGGTATTGCTCTCAACCGCAGCGGCGTTTCTGGCGGTATTTGCCAACTACGTGGCACCCAGCGCCGTCTTTGAGTTCCTGCTGGCCAGCTCCGGAGCCATTGCGCTGCTGGTCTATCTGGTTATTGCAGCCTCTCACCTGGTGCTGCGTAAAAAGCGCGAGGCGCGTGGTGAGGTCCTGAGCTACCGCATGTGGCTCTTCCCGGGACTCACCTGGGCAACCATTGTGTTTATCATCGGCGTGCTGGGCTCCATGCTGTTTAATCAGCAGCATCGCCCGGAGATCATCGCAACCGCTATTCTGACGCTGCTGGTGCTGGCTGCCAGCCGGCTGGTACACCGCAAACGCGCGGCACGCCGCCACGCCAGAATGGTCGCCGTTCGTTCCTGAGTCACAGTGCCGGGCAGGGATGCCCGGTTTCAGTATACGTCGATGCTGATGGCTGACTCCGGCACATCAATTTTCACCACGCAGTGCGTCCAGACGGGCTGGCCCGGTGACAGTTCATGCTCAATGAAATAGTGCTGAAACGCTCTCAGCGCCTCCGTCAGGTCGCCTACGGCACGCGCATCAGGCTCAAACCAGTCAGGTTCGCCCTGCTCATCCAGATAGTTAAACTGATACTGTCCCCCCTCCTCATCAGCAAACAGTTCAGCCTGTACCGTCAGCTGACGTGCGTTCTCAGGCCCGCAGCTATAAATAATCTGTCCGATGCGGCGATAGAGATCTTCATATTGCATATTTTTTATTCCCGCGCGTGGATGGCGACACTGCACCACCCGTTAAGGTTGACTTTCTGCCGCATGCCCTGACAATGGCAGCGCCAGTTTTAGCCGTTTATAAAGGGAGTTTACCATAGCCTGTTTATCGCGTTTTCATCTGACAGCGCTGCTGCGCACCGCTGCGCTGGCGCTGCTACTGGCAGGCTGTGCCGGTACCCCCCCGAAGTCGCTGGTGACGCCGCTGCCGCTGCCGCCCGCGGCAAAGCCGCCGGTAACGCCTGCTCCGGACGCCCGGCGCGTGCCGATGCGCGGCGTATGGCTCACCACCGTTTCGCGCCTCGACTGGCCGCCAGTGACATCGGTGACGGCTGCACCCGCTGAGCGTGTGCGTCTGCAGCAGGCGTCGCTTATCGCAA
The DNA here is from genome assembly GCF_002434165.1 of Pantoea sp. UBA6567. Lineage (NCBI taxonomy): Bacteria > Pseudomonadati > Pseudomonadota > Gammaproteobacteria > Enterobacterales > Erwiniaceae > Pantoea > Pantoea sp. UBA6567. Next base: position 209,301 of record NZ_DJJN01000004.1, read on the forward strand.
AACTGGACCAGTTAAAGCAGCTCGGGATCAACACAGTGTTTTTCCAGGTCAAGCCTGACGGTACCGCGCTCTGGTCCTCAAAGATCCTGCCGTGGTCCGATACCCTGACCGGCCATATCGGAGAGTATCCCGGCTACGATCCGCTGGCGTTTCTGCTGAAAGAAGCCCATCAGCGTGGCATAAAAGTGCACGCCTGGTTTAACCCCTATCGCGTCTCGACTAACGTCAAACCCGGCACCCTGCGCGAACTACAGCGTACGCTGGCGCAGCAGCCTGCCAGCGTCTATGTGCTGCATCCTGACTGGATCCGCACTGCCAGCGACCGGCTGGTACTGGACCCGGGTATTCCCGCCGCACGCGACTGGATCACCAGCATCGTGGCTGAAGTTGTTTCGCACTACGCCGTGGATGGCGTGCAGTTTGACGACTATTTCTACACGGAAACCGCGGCCTCTCCTCTGAATGACAGCGCGACTTTTCGGCAATATGGCGCCGGTTTTACCACTAAAGCTGACTGGCGGCGCAATAACACGCTACAGCTGATTGAACAGGTTTCACGCACGATTAAAAAAGTGCGGCCCGGCGTGGCGTTTGGCGTCAGTCCGGCTGGAGTATGGCGCAATCTCTCTCACGACCCGGCGGGTTCCGATACGCGCGGGGCAGCCGCCTACGACGAGGCCTACGCCGATACGCGCCTCTGGGTTCAGCGTGGTTTGCTGGATTATATCGCGCCGCAGCTTTACTGGCCGTTTGCCCGCGCAGCAGCGCGCTATGACGTGCTGACCCGCTGGTGGGCGGACGTGGTCCGTCCGACGCCGGTGCAGCTCTACATTGGCGTTGCGCTCTATAAAGTGGGCGTGGCGTCTAAAATGGAGCCCGACTGGACGCGTCAGAATGGGGTACCCGAACTGCAAAAGCAGATTGAGCTGAATGAGTCGCTGCCGGATGTGGATGGCACCATTCTCTTCCGGGAAGGGTATCTGTCGCAGCCGCAGACGCAGGAGGCCGTGCGCTATCTGCAGAACCGCTGGAAAAGCCGCGACTGACCCGCATCAATCCGCTATCATCAGCGCCCGTTAGCCCGATTAGGATGTGCTATGTCTGCTGATTTTGACGCGTTTATTGCACCGCCGTGCCATGAACAGATCGCGGTAGTCTGGCAGGATGAGCACCTGCTGGTGATAGGTAAGCCCGCCGGTCTGCTGAGCCTCTCCGGTAAGAATCCGCAAAATAACGATTCGGTGCATTACCGGCTGCTGCAGCGCTATCCCGGCTGTTCGCTGGTGCACCGGCTCGACTTTGGCACATCCGGCCTGATGATCATCGCCCGGAACAAAGCGATCAACGCTGCGCTCTCCGCGCAGTTCAGTACGCGCCGGGTGGGAAAAACCTATACCGCACTACTGTGCGGTCATCTGCCCGATGACGAAGGCGTGATAGATGCGCCGATAGCAAAGGATCCCGCGCACTTTCCGCTGATGTCGGTGTGCCCGGTGAAGGGTAAACCGGCGCGCTCGCGTTATCAGGTAACTGCACGCCTTTGCCCGCCTGAAGGGCCGCCGCTGACGCGGGTGATGCTGATGCCCGAAACCGGACGTACCCATCAGCTGCGTCTGCACTGCCAGCTGCTGGGTTACCCGATTCTGGGCTGCGACTTTTATGGTGGCCGGCAGTTGCCGGGAACAGAAGAGGCGCCGCGTCTGATGCTGCACGCCAGTGCGATCCGGTTTGTTCATCCGGTCAGCCAGCAGCCGCTGCATCTGCAGCTGCCGGCCCCGTTCTGAACGCCAGAGCGCTTACCACATCAGATCATCCGGCACTTTAAAATCAGCATATGGATCGTCCTCATCCTGCGCTTCCTGACTCAGCGCGCTGTTCAGCACAATCGCGCTGGCGTCGCGCTGCGCAATTTTATCCGCCACGCTGGCCGGAATAATGGCGTAGTCGCTTTTCTCCGTAACCAGCCGGGCAATCGCCAGACGCCCGTTGATAAGCTGCGTCTGCGTCGTTTTATCAACGGTAATTTTTTTAATCAGATTGTTGTCGGTGAAATTAAAATCGATATCACCCCGTCCAGTCGTAATACGGTTCATCTCAATGAGCTGCTTTACCTGCGCCTTATACTCTTTTTCCAGCACCGCCTGACGCTGCTGGTCATTAAGCTGCTTATCACGCTCAAGCTGCGCTTTTTTGTTCTCTTCAACGGCCTGTTTCGCTTCACGCGCCTGCACGCGTGACTTTTTAGCCGTACGCTGCACCTTTTCCATTTTTTTGCTGGAGACTAATCCGGCTTTGAGCATCTGCTCCTGTAGCGTAAGTTTAGACATTTCCGATCCTGAATCTGTTGGCTAATCTGGCAGATTATACCTGTTATTCACCGGGCTGTACCGGCCAGCCGCATCCGCGTGAGCGGATATCTGCAGCAGACGGCGCTCTCAGCGATCAGAAGGTGGCATTAATGCCTATATTCCATGTTATCTGCCGCCGATCGCTGTTGCCGCCGATCGCAGAAACGCCGGTAAACGCGCTGACGGCGTCAGTCAGCGGCACCGAGGCACCCGCTGCCGCCTCCAGCCAGCTATCATCGCCATTGCTAACCGTACGGGTAAAAGCCGTGCGCGTTGATTTTAGTCCACCGCGAACGCTGCTCTCAGCATCACCAAACTGACGGTTGTAGCTGATTTCCGCCCAGGGATTGACGGGCCACCGCGTGGTGTCGATACGCCAGCCGGCTGCGCCAGTCCGGGTATGCCGGGTCTGATCGGAAAAACGCATTGCGGTACTGCTCTCTCCGTTTTCACGGTAGCCACCGGCGCGCGCGTAATCGAGCGCATAGCGCACAACCGGACCGGTAGAGAGATGTGCGGTCAGCGGGAAATCCCAGCCGCTCTGCACGCGAAAGCCCAGCAGTTTACCGCTGCTGTTTCCCTGTTCTGTACGGGTGGCCGGCCCGATTTGAACACGGCGCTCAATAGCGTCATAGCTGAGATCGCCGTAGTGCACGTCTGCGTTGATCCAGCCCTGCTCGAACAGCGTAAGCTGGCTGTAAAGCGCCACCAGATTGCCGCGCAGCTTGTATGAGTAACGATCGTCAGGATGCTGGCGCTGGTCGCTGCGTGACAGCACCAGACCCGCCTGCCAGCTATCGGTTAGCTGATATCCCATACCCAGCGTCAGGCTGGCCTGCGTGGCATCACCCGTAAGCAGATCGCTGCGGCGATAGTCAGCATGCTGCCCGGCGTAGCCACCAAACAGGCTAAACTCACCGGTACTCTGCGCCTGCTGACGCTGCTGCTGCAGATGCCCCTCCAGCGTATTTTGCATATCACGGGCCGCGCCTGCTGGCGCTGCGGTGAGCGATGAGACCAGCGCCGGTGCATCGAGAATCGAGCGGATATAATCGGCAATCATCGCATGTACCGCTGGCGAGGGGTGCAGCCGGTCAGCAAACAGAAAGCGCTGCGCCTCGCTGAAGCCTGGCGTGGCAGACGTACACTGGGCGGCGGATGTGCCTGGCGGGCAGGCCATACCGATGGTGTTGCTCAAACCATACCGCGCGGGGTCCGCGATCACTTCGCTGAGCAGGCCAGCGATATCAGCACGCACGATATTGCCTTTAAGCGCAGCCAGCCCCGCTTCCTCCTGCTGGTTAAATCCATCAGAGAGTGCCGTCACCTGCTCACTCAGCACCTGCCAGAGCGCGAACAGCTGCTGCGCCAGCGCATCGCGTACGGCAGGGATCGCAGAGACTTCTCCCGCCGCACGGCTGAATGCGGTCTGAATAGCCTGCTCGCGGGCAGCCTGACTCAGCACAGGCGTCGCGTTCAGCGACTGAAACGCCGCCTGCAGCGCTGAATCTGCCAGGGGGCCTGTCAGCTGCAGCACCGTCTCAATCATCAGCGGGGTTGTGCCAAGCTGCGGCACATTCGGCACGATTACCGTACCCGCACCTGCATCCAGCAGCGTTCGAACCTGTGCCGCCGCCGCGCTGGCGCTGGCTGCAACGGTCTGCGGCGCAGTCAGCGGATTTGCCAGCACCGCCGCCGCAATGTCATTGGCACCTGCCCAGTAAATATAGAGACCATTGCGCTCCGCGCGGCCGTTGTTACGCTGCAGCCAGCGCGCCAGCTGATCCTGCGTATTAAACGCCGGGTTAAGCGCCGGAACGGTCACGGCGCCGCCCTGAGCGTAGTTATTTCCGCCCTGCGATGAAGGGCGCAGCGACAGGCCAGAGTCTGCTGCCAGAATTTCGTCATAGAGGGGATGCTGTGCACCATCATACGTAAAGCGACCGACATTACCGCCATCGCTCAGGCTATCGCCAAATACAGTCAGACTATCCCAGGCGTAAGCAGGCGCTGAGGCAACAAGAGTGGCAGCAATGGCACCGGCAAGCGCCAGGGGCGTAAAACAGGAATGAGGCATATCAGACTCCTGAAATACCCGATCGCCACGCTGGCGACGAGACGGGCGGACTACGCGTGCGGCTTATCCGCAGGCGGCGTGGTATTGCAGGAAAGGTGTAGACATTCAGAGAGGCATTTACCAGATTGTGACCGGGGATTTGCGGTATCCGTCAGAATAATCGGGTTCAGGGCGGTATAAAGCAGGGCCCGCCAGCAGGCGTGCTGACGGGCAAAACGGATTACATGCGGGCTTCGAGCGGCACCGGCACCTTCTTCGCTTTTGGCTTCAGGCCAAACATGAAAGAGGCAATGCGTGAACGCTTGATGAACCAGTAGCAGACGGCGCTCAGGCCAATACCGATAGCACAGTCAATCAGCACATACAGAACGGCATAGTTGGCAGGCAGCCAGTCATCAATAAGCCAGGAGAACGCAATCACCACCGGATAGTGCAGCAGATAGATGATCAGTGCTGAATCCACGATAGCGGTCAGTATGCGATTCTCTTTAACCTGGATTTTTTCAAAGGTGAACACCATCCAGTAAGAGAGCATGGCGGACAGCACGCTGCCCATCATTACCGGCACGTACTTCACCACGCCGCCGATATGATTATGCGCAACGTAGTAGCAGCCCGCCCAGACGGCAGCCACCAGCGCGGCAATCAGCCAGTTGTTCATCAGCTTACTGTTTGCGTAATGCGCAATCTTCTCGCGATTGATATAGAGCGCATAGCCTGCCGTGTAGTAGACCAGGAAGCGCGCCGTAATCGGAATCAGCTCGATAAATTCGCCACGCCCTTTTACCAGGAATTTCAGCACAAAACAGGCGTTACCCAGCACAACCAGTAGCGCGATAAGCGCAGGCAGTGAGAGTTTGCCCAGCTGGCGCGCGCTCCACTGATAAAAGCTGCCGGGTATGGCCAGTGACATAATACTCAGCGACACCAGAAACCACAGGTGATGCATCATGGTGTAGCTGTTCAGCCAGCCTTCCGCCGAGTAGGGGCGGTCATTTATCTGTCCAGAGATAAAATACATCAGTGGCGGAATAAACAGATAGGCTGAAATAAGCGGAATAAATACGCGCTTGCGACGGTTCTCGGTAAAAAACTGCTGTCCTTTACGGAGAATAATGAGGGCGGAAAACATCCCTGATAAAAAGAAAAAGACTTCCATCCTGAAGGTATGAAACATGCTCAACAGCGCAGTAAATATCTCAGCGGGATCGCGCTGCGCCGTATAATACCAGGGATTCTCGCCGGGCAAACTTCTTGAGGCATGTAACAAGACACCTTCCAGAATTAGCCCGGCACGCAGCAGATCCAGACCGATATTTCGGCTGGACAAAAAGGATTGTGTTTTCACATCGCATACCTTGATGGGGATAGTGAGCGGAATATAGGGGAATCATGGACGGCGTAATACCAGAAAATTCTGTATACATTCCTGTGACTAACGATTCGGAATTTCGCTATTGTGTAAAAGTTGTAACTTTTTTACGGACCTGTTCAGTAAAGCAGCGTTATCTGTTTGAAAGTGTTAGAGAGTTAATGCTTTGAACCGGGTTAATGCCGCGCTGGCAGGCGGCCTTACTGACAAAGAAGCCCGGCTCCGCTAGCCTGAGCGCTTTTCCTACATCCTGGCCTGACAGGTGAAAATCATAAAAATGGTTAGCGTGGTCATCCTGAGACTCCAGAGCAGTCCCCTGTCCCCCTCCTGAAATCAGGTCCAGACTATTTTATAGTCACTATGCACATCATGCTGATTAAACAAATAATTTCACAGCGTTATTACCAGAGTTTAAGAATTAACCTGATTTTGATTTTTCACTGATGCTTTAAGATTGTATGACCTGCATCACAGCTGTTATGGTTACATTTTACGTTTTAATTATTCGATCCATTAAATATTATTGAGCCTCACCAGGCGGGAAATTTGCTATGCCTTATTCACTGATTCGTTTTGCTTCATTATTGGTTACCGGATTTATCCTGCAAAATACCGCATGGGCAACGACGCCTGATACCAGTAATAACTTTATTATTGAAGCTTACGGTGGTTCAAGTACGCTGGGCGCAATGGCAGTCAGAGAGAATGGCAAACAACATAACATCAACATCAAAGACAATGAGATTGCCCTGATAAATAAGTGGCTTGGCGAAAAGTATGGCCCGGGCATCCGCGTGGTAAATAAGGGCGCAGCCTCTGCACAGGCAATGGATTTACTGCACCCGAAATACTTCTATAAAAAGAATAAAAGCTGGCGTGAAGAGATGCAGCGCTCGCCCGCTAAAATAATCCTGCTGAACTTCGCAACCAACGATGCGCGACACTTTCATTTCAAAGATACCGAAGCGAAATATATCGTCAGCCCGGATCAGTATACTAAAGTGATGACGGAGCTGATCGCGATTGCCCGCGAAGAGGGTAAACAGGTGGTATTGCAGGAGCCGCACCCGATTTGTGGCGGGGCAAAAAAGTGGAACGTTGCGCCTTATGTCACGAAGCTGGACGCACTGGCGCGCGCCGAGTCGCTGCCGCTGGCACGCCAGTATCAGCGTATTCTGCAAATGAAAGAGTGGCAGTCGCTGATGTCACCTGACTGTATTCATCCCTCTGAACAGCTCTATCGTATGAAAGCTGAGGAGACCTACTCCGTTCTGACCGCACATTTCAACAGTGAGCTTGCGGCGGCCGGTAAGTCAGGCAATGAGGCGCAACAGGTCGCCCGGCGCTGAGTTTCAGGCAGCAATGACGCAGAAAGGGCATTTTTTTCACTCTGCTTTCGGCTATTGTAGCGCTACCGCTTCGTACCGAATGGAATGGAATAATGAGCACAAAATATGCCCCCGCGCAGATTCTGCTTCACTGGCTGACATTTATTTTGATTGTTCTCGCTTATTGCACGATGGAGTTTCGCGGCCTGGCGCCGCGCGGCTCCTGGCAGCGTCTCTTTATGGTGGTGACGCACTTCTCTGCTGGCAGCTGCGTGCTGCTGCTGATGCTGTCGCGTCTGGTGATGCGGTTTCGCCATCGCACGCCGGCTATTGTGCCGAAGCCCGCCCACTGGCAGACCGGCCTGGCACACCTTACTCATCTGGCGATCTACCTGCTGTTTATTACCCTGCCGGTGCTGGGCATTCTCTCCCGATTCTGGCTTGGCCGCGACTGGTGGCTATTTGGTATTTCGATGCCGGTCAGCGCCGCGCCCGATCCCGACCTGGCCGATACGCTGATTGAGTGGCATGAAACGCTGGTACCGCTGGGTTACTGGTTAATCGGCCTGCACGCGCTGGCGGCGCTGGCGCATCATTATCTGTTTAAGGACAATACGCTGCTGCGCATGATGCCTTCGCGCAAGCCGCGCTAACGGCAGCCCGGCACGTGGCCGGGCTGCGTCAGTCAGCTTAATGTGAAACGTGCGGCGGTGTGAGCGAGCTGCGCCGCCTGATCTTCCAGTGAGCTTGCTGCTGCCGACATCTGCTGAACCAGCGCCGCATTCTGCTGCGTAGCGCTATCCATCTCATTCACTGCAATGGTCACCTGGCTTATGCCGCGCGCCTGTTCATCAGATGCGATAACAATTTCATCGATAATATTGCGCACGGAGTTTACCGCCTGTGTCATTTCAGTCATGGTTTTACCGGCACGCTGAACCAGCCCGACGCCGCTGCTGACGCGCTCCCCGGACTCCTCGATCAGCGCAGCAATCTCTCTCACCGCGCTGGCGCTGCGCTGCGCCAGATTACGAACCTCAGAGGCCACGACGGCAAAGCCACGCCCCTGCTCGCCGGCACGTGCAGCTTCCACCGCCGCGTTGAGCGCCAGAATATTCGTCTGAAATGCGATGCTGTTGATAATGGCAGTAATGTCGCCGATCTTTTTCGCGCTGTTATCTATCTGCGCCATCGTCTGCACCACTTCACCCACCAGTGTTTCGCCGCAGCTGGCAATATGCGTGGCATTTTCTGTCAGCGTGGTTGCCTGATGCGCATTTGCCGCGTTGTGTTTCACCGTAGCGGTAATCTGCTCCATACTGGCCGCGGTCTGCTCCAGCGCAGCCGCCTGCTCTTCGGTTCGCGATGCAAGATCGAGGTTGCCGCTGGCGATTTCGCCCGCGCCTTGCCGCACTGATGCGCTGGCGTCCTGAATCTGGCTTGCCATATCGCGCAGCTGCGTCTGCATTGTATGCAGCGCGTAAAACAGGCTGCTGCGATCCTGTGACACCAGCGGAATCGCGTTATCAAGTCTGCCGCCGGCCACCGCCAGCGCAATAGCCGTGGCTTCGGCCGGCTCGCCGCCAATCGGCTTAAGCACTTTCCGGCTAAACACCCATCCCAGCAGTAAACTCACGGCAACGATGCTGATGAGCATCAGTATCAGCGCGTGCATCAGCTGGCGGTGCGCCGCCGCCATCACTTTGCTCACCGGTGCAACGACACCCAGATACCAGTGCTGGTCGCTGCTGCCGATAGTCACTGGCTGCCATGTTATCAGCGCCGCTTCCCCCAGTATGGCGTCATGCTGTTCAGTAACGGCACGGCTGAACCCATGCGTTTCTCCCTGCCAGGGTTTCGCGGTTTGCGTCTGGTCCGGATAGGAAACCACTCTGCCACCGCTGGAGAGCAGCATCGCATAGCCACTGCCTTCCCAGGGCCTGATCTTGTTGATGCGCGCCTGCAGCGCCGCCAGTGAGATATCAGAGGTCACTACGCCCCAGAGCTTACCTTGGCTGATAATGGGAGCGGCGACGGAAGTGAGTAACACAGGCACCCCGTTATAGGCGTAGCTGTAAGGTTCAATCAGCGTATCCTTACGACTTTTTTGTGGCAACAGATAGTAATCTCCCTGTCCTGGCGTCAGCATGGAGGCCAGTGGATGCAGCCTGAAGCTGCCGCTGCTGTCGCGATCAACAAAATAGGCGTAGCGTCCCTGAGGTGCAGCACCAGGCTGACTGACAAACTCCGCATCGCGGCCATCAAACGCATTTTGTTCAAATATCACAGAGATGGAGAGGTAATCGGGGTTGTCACGCAGAGTGGAGATAAGAAGCTGGTCCGCCACCTTCCGATCGCTGATCCCTGCCGCCGGCAGCGCAATCAGGCTATGTCCCAGATTATGCGCCACATCGCGCGCGTAACTCAGCTCCTGCTGAATCTGCAATGCCTGACTCTGCGCAATCTGCTGCAGATAGTTTTCCGCCAGCGACTTCTGTTCTCTGCTGGATTGCCAGCTGAGCACGCCGATGGTGATAGCAAAACCAAGGGTAATTGTGACCGCGCCCGTCAGCAGCATCTGAGTACGGGTACGCATTTTTCGCGTTATAAGTGCTTTTGTGGCCATGATGGCGCTCCTGGGGTTGGCAAATCAGAGCAATAATTGCGCCACATCCTGGGCCACCAGCGATCCTTTATCACTCTATCGGCTCAACCGTGCTGAACTTGATGGCATCCGCACCCGGATTAAAAAATAATCAATATCGATGCCCGTAGGGGTCGCATTAATGCGACCCTGACATATAAATGCCGCCCCTGGGGATTAATTAGGTATTTCACTGGCGGGTTGATCTGGCGCAAGAACTTTGTGCGCAACTGCTGTCAACGTATCTCCTGCAGGCTTTCCGCCCTTACGATTACAGGAGCATACAATGACAGGTAAAATGGGGTTAACCGGTTTTTTACTGGTGTGGCTGGTTTATGTTGTCTGGATGGTGAGCTACTACTCGGGAACCTTTTCACTCTTTTCACACTGATAAAATGGCCCGCATGCCGGGCTTTTTCAGGCTTAATCAGAAAGTAGCAAAGGTGAGTAAGGCGACAGCAAAACGCCGTCAGGAAGACGGCGCCGGGGTGCATCACAACGATCAGGCCGCTTTAACCGCGCGCACCTTTTTTTCAGGGGCAGAATCACTCTCTTTCACTTCAGATTTAGCATCTTTGTCTGCCGCCGCATCAGGCAGTTTGCTGGTGCGCAGAATATGCTGTACCGCGTCTTTCTGCTCTGCCAGCAGCATGCCCCAGGTTTCCGCTTCCGCATCCGCCAGCTCTGGCTTGATCTGCTGCAGCCAGTCGGTAAAGGCATCTGCCATATCAAGCATCTTATCCCAGGCATCGGCATCTTTTTTACTGGCAAACGTCATCTTCTCTTCACCTTTTCTGACTACAACATATTTGGTTTCGACTGCCATGATGCACCTCATTAACTGTATTTATATACAGTATATTCTGTTATGCAGCGATGAGCAAGTCTGCCCGCGTTTCAGGCAAGCAATTCCTCCAGAAAGGTGGCCAGCGCTTTTCGTGGGTCATCCTCTTCCGAGACAATCATCTCAATTCCCCACTGCCCCAGTACCTCTTTAGCCACCGGATTATTGCGATTGGTAAAAAGATACGATTTAGGCCGGGCCGTTGCGAGTCCGGTTCGTCCCCACATTTTAGTCAGCCGGTAGAACAGCAGGCGGATGTTGAAATCGCTGATGCTGTAGCCAACAAACAGCACCGAGTTACCCATCACGTCGTGCGTCAGTTTGATATCCAGTGGGGAATCAAAATAGAGACGTTCAAAATAGCTGCTCTCATCCAGCACAATCGAGGTATCGTCATCGAAATCGCCGTGAAGTTTAATGATGTGGCGCTTATCTTCAGTGAGTGAGACGAGATCGGCGGCGTTAGCCACTTTGCTATAGGGGACGTTGTGCGCCTCGTGAGCCATCTCCAGCCAGCGATCGTAATTGGTGGTGTAGATGCGCGAAAAATTACCCTGGGTGATCATGGTATGGATTTCGGAGCTACGCACATCGATATCGGGCCGGTGCCACTCGCGATCCATCCAGCTGCGCAGCGGCCCCAGTGAGCCTTTGCGCTGCTTGTAATACTCCGCCAGCGACAGGTGTGTCCCGTAGGTGTTGAATATTTTCGGATCGTAGCCCAGCTCTTTTGCCAGATGGGCAATCAGTTCGTGCCACTCCGGCAGGCCAAGATTGCGGGAGATGCCGGCACCGGCAAACAGGATCAGTTTGCCGGCATCGTAGGCGCGTTTGAGTTCAGGCTTCATACATAACCCCGCGCGGTTTTGAGAAAGGCGGCAAAGCGATCCAGCGCCAGGCGCCGATTGGAGATCTCATTCTTTAGATCGCCCATTTCAGCAAAGGTCTGCGTATACCCTTCCGGGATAAACACGCAGTCCCACTGAAACTCCTGCGGCCCGGCCGGCTCTGGCGCAATGCGACCGCGCAGCTGTCCTTCAAACTGATACATCTTGCGACCATCGCAATACCCCAGCACGGTTTTTGCCGTCACGCAGGGCGTATCAAGGCCGCGTACCAGTTTGGTAAAGCGATCGGCATTGAGCCGGCTCCAGAAAATACGCGTCAGTCCGGCTGGCAGACCGTTAAGCCCGTCCAGAAACAGGCCGGTATGCTCGACAAACAGCGGCCGCCCGATAATGGAAAACGCTTTAGTGAGCTTATCGCGTACCAGTTCAACCTCATTTTCCGTCTGGATCTCCTCAATCCGCCTCGCGATAGGCACCACTTCCACCCCTACCGGTTCAAGGATGGTACGCACTTCAGAAAGTTTGAGCTCGTTAGCCGATAAGAAACGAATTTTCATTGCAACCAGTAATGTTAAGTAGGGTTAAACTGCATTAGTGAGGTGATCCGGCTGTTTTCCGCCTGTTGTTATATTTAGCACATCAGCCTGTGCCGGGAGTGATTCTACTCTGTGACCGGCGGAAGGAACAACCGCGCGCGCAATTTAGCGCAGGCAGATAGCGGTTCGCTTCCGTGAAAAGTTGCGCGATAACCCCCCGCCACGCATAAATATCATCTCTAATGTCAAATCTCCGGAGCAGATCAACGTGCAGAAAAAGCGCTGTGACAGCCGTCTCGCTTAGCACTAAGATAGCGCTCCTGAATACAATAAAACTAATCAATTACAGAGCAGAGTGATGATCGCGTTTTTGACTGCGGGCTATTCGCGCGTACGTAATTTGCCCTTTAGCCTGAAGGGAGAGAGCGCAGAAAAGAAGCTGCGCTTTACGCTGCTGATTGCGGGTGTGGCCAGCACTACCTCAGGCATTTATATGGCGCTGCTTAACGCCCATAGCCGTTCGCCAGCAATACCGTCGCTCTACTATCTGGGCGTGGCGCTGGGCCTCTATATCTGCGCCGTTGCCTTTCACGGCAAACTGCAGCGGCATCTGGCGATCGTCACGCATGCGCTGCTGTTTATCATTACAGCTCTGCTGCTGCTGGACAATGACCATCCTGCCGTTAAACCTTCTGCGTGTAATTATCTGATCGCGCTGACCATCGGCTCGGCACTCGTCCTGCGGCAGCAGCCGCGCTATCTCAGCAAAATATTTCCGCTAATCTGCCTCGCCTGTTACCTCATTTTTACCCTGACCGGCCTGACCTGGCAGCAGGGATCGTTTCATTTTGCGCTGCCGGCGGAAGCCAGTTTCTACATTGTTAACTGTATCGTGCCCGTACTTTCTCTGCTGCTGACCGCGCTGACCTTTCGCGGCGATTACTCTGAAACTGACCTGATAAAGCGCGAACTCTCTGCCGCTGTCAGCCAGGATCAGCTCGAACTCTATTTTCAGCCGCAAGTGGATACCGGTAAACATCTGATCGGATTTGAAGCTCTGCTGCGCTGGAAACATCCGGTTAAAGGATTTATTTCACCGGACGTTTTTATCCCGGTAGCGGAAAAGAGTGGCCTGATGATTGAGATTGGCCGATGGGTTATGGAGCGCACGCTGCAGCATATGGCTGCCTGGGAGAGTCTCCGGCACGGCGACAGCCTGGTGTTTTCTGTCAATATCAGTCCTCTGCAGCTAATGCATCGCGACTTTACCGCTGAAACTCTGCTGCTGCTCTCGCGTTACAGGATCCAGCCACAGCGGCTTAAATTTGAGATCACCGAAAGCACCTTTATCTACGATCAGCAGCATATCAGCTCTGTTATCGCGCACTTCAGCCAGCTCGGCGTAAAATGGGCGATCGATGATTTTGGCGTCGGTTACTCTTCGCTGAAATCGCTCAGCGATTTTTCGATTGATGATATTAAAATTGACAAGTCGCTGATTATGCACATTTTTGAAAATGAATCTGCCGCTATTGTGGTGCATAAAACCATTGAGCTGACGCGCGAAATGGGGCTGAACGTGCTGGCTGAAGGCGTTGAAAGTGAAGAGATGTTTCACTACCTGCGCAGTCGCGGATGCCAGTTCTTCCAGGGCTATTACTTTGCCCGGCCTCTGCCAGCGGCAGAGGTGATAGGCTGGGTGAAAAAATATCAGGGTGAAAAACGGGGCCGCAGTGCGACCCGTCTTTACTGATAAACGATGCCCGGCGGATTGATCTGCGACTGCGCTACCGCCTCATCCTGCTCTCCCCAGCGCGTCAGTACCTGCTGATACTGTCCGCTGGCGATGGCATGATTAACCGCCTGCTGCAGCGCCGGGGCCAGCCCGTTACCCTTTTTGGTTGTGACGGCCACCCATGCCCGATACGGGCCGTGACCAACAACCGCTGTTTGCCCGCGCGACGCCGCTTTCCACGCCGCCACCGCCTGCGGGCCAAAGGTGGCATCGGCGCGTCCGGACAACAGCGCGAGCGTGGCAGAAGCGTCATCATTAAGATAGACAGGCTGCACCGGCGCTAATCCCTCCTGGCGGTTTTTCGCATCCCAGCCCAGCAGGATCTTCTCCTGATTAGTACCGGACCCGACAATGATGCGCCTGCCCGCGACATCCTGACGTCCGGTAATCGCAGAGATGGGACTCCCTTTCCGTACGGCAAAGGCGTGGTTGTCAGCCCGATAGGTGGCAAAGTCAAATTTGCGTTTACGCTCCTCGGTCACGGCGATATTAAACATGGCAACATCATAGCGTCCGGCGCTGATGCCGAGCGGCCACTCCTCCCACGAGGCGGGCACCAGCTTTAGCGTAAGGCCCAGACTTTCAGCCAGCAGTCGCGCCATATCGGGATCGCTGCCAATCAGCGTTTTGTTATCTGACGCCCATAACCCGATGGGCGGTGAGTTAGTGGCGCTGGTTGCGACCGTCAGAAAGCCGGGGTGAACAAACGCATAGTTCGCCGGAATTCTGGCTATCGCCTGCGGATCGGCGGCGATATGAATCGCCGTTTCATTATTAGCCGCATCCAGCGCCGCGCTCTGCGCGGCTGAAAACAGCAGGCCGGATGCCACCAGCGTCAGGACGAACCGCTTCATTACAGCACCCGCGCCAGAAAACGTCGGGTGCGCTCGTGGCGTGGCTGATTCAGCACCTGCACGCTGCTGCCCTGCTCAACCACGCGGCCGTCAACCATAAACACCACGTTGTCTGCCACTTCACGCGCAAAGCCAATCTCATGCGTCACAATCACCAGCGTGGTGCCGGAGCGCGCCAGCTTTTTAATGACGTCCAGAACCTCACCCACCAGCTCCGGATCCAGTGCCGACGTCGGCTCATCAAACAGCATCACGCGCGGATTGAGCATCAGCGCACGCGCAATCGCGATACGCTGCTGCTGACCACCCGAAAGATGGCGCGGCCAGGCGTCAGCTTTATGCCGCAGTCCCACCGTGTCCAGCAGCTCACCGGCGCGTTCAATCGCCGCACGTCGCGTAAGCTGACGATGTGCGATCGGCGCTTCAATCAGGTTTTCCAGCACGGTCAGGTGCGGAAAAAGATTGAAGTTCTGAAAAACGTAGCCGACGTTGACCCGCTGACGCAGTATTGCCCGCTCTTTAAGCTCATAGAGTTTATCGCCGCGGCGCTGATAACCGATATAGTCATCATCAATCTGAATAAAGCCCTCATCGACCCGCTCCAGGTGATTGATGGTGCGCAGCAGCGTTGACTTACCCGAACCGGAAGGCCCGAGAATAACCGTTACGGATCCCGGCGCCAGCGACAGCGAGACCGCGTCCAGCGCTTTGTGTTTACCAAACGACTTGCTGACGCCGGTGATGGTAACCGCCCCGGCAGCATAGGACGGACGATAATCAATGGCTTCGGACATGAGAGCGCTCCTCAATAACAGCAGGGGTTGAATAACGATTACGCCACTGCCGCCAGCGCGATGACTGCGGCTCGCGGGTTACGCTGCGCGCCAGCGAGCGTTCAACGCTGTGCTGCAACAGCGACAGCACCGTTGTGATAATCAGATACCAGGCGGCGCCCACCATCAGCAGCGGGATCACCTGCTGAGTGCGGTTGTAGATCATCTGAATGGTGTAAAACAGCTCTGGCATCGCCAGCACGTAAACCATCGACGTGCCTTTGGCCAGGCTGATGATTTCATTGAAGGTGGTTGGAATGATCGCGCGCAGTGCCTGCGGCAGGATGATGCGGAAGGTCCGGCGCGAAGAAGAGAGTCCCAGCGCTGACGCCGCCTCAAACTGCCCCTGGTCCACGCCGAGGAACCCGCCGCGGATAATCTCTGCGCTATAGGCGCTCTGCACCAGCGTCAGGCCAATCACCGCGGCCGGAAACTGGCCCAGCACATTAATGGTCTGGAAGTGACCCCACGACCAGGGCGTAAACGGGATCCCCAGCGATAAGGTGTCGTAGAGATAGGAGAAGTTATAGAGAATGATCAGTACTACAATCAGCGGCAGCGAGCGGAACAGCCAGATATAGCCAAACGCCAGCGTACTCAGCAGCCACGAGGAGGAGAGCCGGGCCAGCGCCAGCAGACCGCCGAAAATCAGACTCAGTACGGTGCCCGCCAGCGTCAGCAGCAGCGTCTGACCCAGGCCATTCAGGATCACCGGGTCAAAAAACCAGCGCGCAAATACCCCCCACTCCCAGCGCGGATTGAACGCGATGGAATCCACCACCGCTGCCAGAATAAACAGCGCCGCCACGGCGCCCAGGCTGCGCGCCGGATAGCGTGCCGGCACCACGGTCAGTTTTTGCGTCTCACTCATTTTCGGCTCCTCAGCTCG
Source organism: Pantoea sp. UBA6567 (assembly GCF_002434165.1). Taxonomy (NCBI): domain Bacteria; kingdom Pseudomonadati; phylum Pseudomonadota; class Gammaproteobacteria; order Enterobacterales; family Erwiniaceae; genus Pantoea; species Pantoea sp. UBA6567. The sequence goes on from NZ_DJJN01000004.1 coordinate 225,669, forward strand.
CCTGTGCCGCAGCGTGGACATCAATTATCTTCAGAAAGCGCAGGCGGCCGTCGTGCGGCGGCCGGCCGTAGATCTCCATATCTTCCAGCAGGGCAAACTGCGGCTGATAGCCGTGGCCGATATAGAGGCGCACCGCCTCCGGCTGACGAAAGCCGGTGGTCAGCCAGACACGCTGATAGCCGGCGCGCAGCGCACGACGCTCCAGCTCCTGCAGGATCAGTAGTGCCAGGCCCTGACGGCGCAGATCGGAGCGCGTCCAGATGCGTTTCAGTTCCGCCGTCTGTGCGTCATAGCGCTTGTAGGCGCCCATGGCGATAATTTCGCCATCCCGCTCCAGTACAATAAACAGGCCTCCCTGCGCAGGCAGAAACCACTCATCCTGCTCCACCTCATTCTGGCTGCTGAAATAGTCGCCATAGCGGGCAGCATATTCACCAAACAGGCCGGTAATAATCGGCTGCAGCTCTGCCGCTGCGGGTGAAACATCACGAAAAAAATGCATATTGCCCCCTTAGTCGCCCAGGCCCGGTGGATTGATTTCCGAGCGGTCGAGCCGCTCAATGCCTTCGCCCCAGCGATTCAGCACCTTGTCGTAGTCGCCGTTTTGTATCACGCCGTTAAGCGCCGTATTGACTGGCTGCACCAGCCCGCCATCTTTTTTCACCGTCACTGCAATGTGCGCCGCTTTAGGCCAGCCGCCGTCCACGCTGCCCACCAGCCTGGTCTGCCCGTTGAGCGCCGCTTTCCAGGCGCCGATGACGTTGGGGCCAAAGTAAGCATCCGCACGTCCGGCCTGCAGTGAAAGCGTCTGCGCTGCGTCATCTTTGGTATAAACCGGGATAAACGGCTTCAGGCCCTTTGCGCGGTTTTCCTGATCCCACGCCAGTAAGATCGCTTCCTGATTGGTCCCGGAGCCAACAATAATGCGCAGGCCGGCAATATCTTCTGCTTTGCTGAGCGAAACGATTGGGCTGCTCTTTTTCACATAAAAGCCCAGTGAGTCTTTGCGGTAGGTGGCAAAATCAAAACGCTCTTTACGCGCTTTTGTGACGGTTACGTTGGTGATCGCCGCGTCATATTTGCCGGACGCCACGCCGAGCGGCCAGTCTTCCCAGGAGGTTGGCACGACGTTGAGCTTCAGGCCGAGGCTGTCCGCCACCAGACGCGCCATATCCACTTCGCTGCCAAGCAGCGTTTTGTTGTCGTCGCTGAACACCGTAAGCGGAGGGGAATTAAGGGCGGCCACCGCCACGGTAAACGCGCCAGGTACAGCAAACCGGTGTCCGGCCGGGATCTGCGCGATAGCCGCTGCATTTTTTGCAGTGTTAATGGGCGTCTTATTCGCCTCCACGCTGACCTGCTGCCCGTTAACGGCGACGTTTTCCGCCCCGGCAGCGCTGCTTAGCCCCAGTAACAGCAGCGCTATCAATGATTTTTTCTGCATAGCATTCATCCTGATCGTTATTATGATGTGAACTGATTTTCGGGGGTCTGCAGACCCAGACTGGCGCGCAGCGTGGTGCCCGGATAGTCGCGCCGGCTTAGTCCGCGCGCCTGCAACAGCGGGATAACCCGATCGACAAAGCGTTCAAACGTGTCGGGCGTTCCGCCCTGGATAATGAAACCGTCAGCAGCTTTCTGTTCAAACCAGTGCTGCAGGCCATCGGCGACCTGTTCTGGCGTGCCGTGAAACAGCGGCCGCGGCGTGGCCGCTTCCAGCGCGGCCTGGCGCAGCGTCTGACCGCGCACGCGGGCGTTGCGTTTTATTTCATCGGTAGTGCTGCGGAAGCTGTTCTGACCGATATCACCCAGTTCTGGGAAAGGTTCATCCAGCGGGTAGCGTGAGAAATCATGGTGGTCAAAGAACCGCCCCAGATAATTAAGCGCATCCGGCACTGAGACCAGCTGCGCGGTAGCCTGATACTGCTGCTCAACATCTGCGGCATCGTCACCGACGATCACGCTGACGCCCTGAAAGATATGGAGGTCATCCGCGGCGCGTCCGTTTTCGGCCAGCTGCTGTTTAACATCGCGCCAGAACGCCTGCGCCTCTTCCAGGGTCGCATGGTGGGTAAAAATTGCATCCGCATGGCGCGCGGCCAGCCGCCGTCCGTCTCCGGAGGCGCCCGCCTGGAAAATGATCGGTCGCCCCTGCGGCGTACGCTCAATATTCAGCGGCCCCTGCACCTGAAAGAAATCGCCGCGGTGATCGGGCGTATGCAGCTTGGCCGGATCGAAAAACTGACCGCTGCGCTTGTCGCGTACAAAGGCGCCCTCTTCCCAGGAATCCCACAGGCCTTTCACCACCTGCAAATACTCATCCGCAATCCGGTAACGCAGCGCGTGTTCCGGATGCTGCTGACGCGAGAAATTTTTTGCCGATCCTTCCAGCGGCGAGGTCACAACGTTCCAGCCGGCACGGCCGCCGCTGAGATGGTCGAGGCTGGCGAACTGCCGGGCGATGGTAAAAGGATCGCTATAAGAGGTTGAGACGGTGCCAACCAGGCCAAGATGCTCTGTGACCGCCGCCAGCGCTGAGAGCAGCGTCAGCGGTTCAAAGCGATTGAGGAAGTGCGGAATCGATTTTTCATTGATATAGAGACCGTCAGCGACAAACAGAAAATCGAGTTTGCCCGCTTCCGCCTTGCGCGCAATTTTTCTGGCGTAGTCAAAACTGATGCTGGCGTCAGCCTGCGCAGCCGGATGCCGCCAGGCGGACATATTGCCTGACGCGCCGTGTAATATCGTACCGAGACGTAATTCTCTTTTACTCATTATAAACTCCTGACAAAGCAGAGCCGTCGGCAGCGCAGAGGTTGCCGGGCGAAAAAGGTAAACGTTGTTATGCAGGCAGAATCAGATCGGTGCCGGGCAACATCGCTCGCAGCGATGCCAGAATGAGCAGCAGATAAGAAAAGCGGAGCGGATCATTACGCTATCCTCAGGCCGCAACCAGTCGCGCGGTGGCCAGCAGCTCCAGGGATTTAAACCGGGCGGCTTCGTCAGCGAGTGGCGTATCGATAATAAATTCGTCAATGCCGTAGCGATGATGCATCGACTCCAGCTGAGCATGCACCTGTGCAGCCGTGCCCTTTAGCAGTGACGGCGTGCGCGGCTCTATGACGTAATCCGCGTATCCCCCCTGGCGTACGTAACGTTCAGCCTGTTCCAGACTGGCAACGTTAACCGCCGGGCCATTTTTCACGCTGACGTGATAAAGACGCAGCGCATCGGTAAGCAGTTCAGCCTCTGCCGGCGAATCCGCCACAACCACCTGAACCGCTACCAGCGCACGGCCGCCGCGGCTGCGGGCATGATAGTGCTGCAGAACGCGCGCCATCAGCTGCGGATCGCCGTTATGGTGTGCAGCGAACACCAGCTGCCAGCCCAGCTCTGCGGCCAGCCCGGCGCTTGCTTCGCTGGCACCCAGCAGAAACCGGCTGGCGGGATGCGGTGGCTGTGGCGTGGCGCGCAGCGTCTCTTCGTCAGCGGAGGGAGATGCGTTCAGCCAGCTATCGAGAAGCGCCAGCTGTTCAGCAAAACTGCCTTTTTCAGCCAGGTTAACCCCGAGCTGAAGCGCCCGCGTTGAAAGCGGCAAACCGCCGGGCGCTTTACCGACGCCGAGATCGATGCGATCCGGTGCCAGCGATGACAGCAGATTAAAGTTCTCTGCAACTTTATAGGGACTGTAGTGCTGCAGCATGACGCCGCCAGAGCCGACGCGTATGGTGCGCGTCTGCGCGGCGATCCAGGCGATAAGCAATTCAGGTGACGGACTGGCCAGCTGCTCGCTGTTATGATGTTCTGCGACCCAGAAGCGCTTATAGCCCCAGCTCTCAGCCCGCTGCGCCAGTTTTAGCGAGCGCGCCAGCGCCTGTGTCGCATTTTCTCCTGCCGCAACCGGCGACTTATCGAGCACGCTTAATTGGTAAGACATACGCCCTGTCCTTGTCCTGATGAATATGGCGTTTAGTTTGCAGGCTATGATTCCGTTACGTAAAACATCATATTGTTAGTTCTATTGCTGTTTTGCGCATATCACCCGGCTGGGCGGAACAGAAATAAAAAAACTCCTGCAGCAGCTGCAGGAGTCAGATTAAAAAAAGAATAGCTGTCGGATAAAGATTAAGAGCGTTTGAGTGCGCCTGCTTCACTGCGATCAAATGAACCATGCGTATCTTTTGCGCCATAAATGGCAGAGAGCGCGCGGTTAAATTTATCCGGATCGTGGTGCTGACGGATCCTGTTTACGGCTGCCGCTGAATAATCAGCGACGCGCATCCGGTCTTCAAGTATCGCCTTAATATGTGCCTTGAGCTGCGACACAATTAATATGCGCAGCGCCATTTTCTCCGCCAGCGTATCCACATTCAGTTCAAACATATCGTTGAGCGGACAGTTGATCAGCCAGCCGCTCTGAGCCGGATTAATTTCCGGCAGCGCCCGGACGTTAGTGGTAATCACCGGACAGCCGCACGCCTGCATTTCCAGCACGGAGAAGCCATAGGTATCCTGCCAGGTCGGCAGCAATCCGACATGCGTTTCACGCAGCAGCTGCATCACCTCATCATTGGACAATGCAGTATGATGGGTGAATACGGAGCGCTCAGCTATCAGGGTTTCAATTTGATGATGGAAAGCGGCATCGTCCTGCCACTCACGATGCGCAATATTATGCTGCTTTTTAATGTCGCCGATCAGGTTAACGCCGATCTGGTCAGCTGATATCACACCCTCGTCCATCAGTTCGGAGAAAGCCATTACCACTTCGGCTCCGCCTTTGCGGTAGAACTCATTACCGACAAAGGTGAAGATCATTTTATCGGCCGCTGGCGTGCGTCCGCCCTCATAGAGCACCGGCTGCGGCGGATGCAGCACGTGCAATTTGTCGCTAACCGCTTCCCGCTCAATGGGAAAAGCGTCCAGCAGTTTCAGCTCAATTTTTCGCGTTGCCTCTGAGATGGCGATAATGCCGGCACATTCCGGTGCTGCAACATAGTACATCAGCTTTTTTAACAGCGGATTAGCTGTTTTGGCGACGCCCGGTACCGGCAATACCCGCGGTAGCTCGGTTTCAAAGGTTGACACCCAGCGCTCGCGGCTGGTTGCCACTTCATTAAAGAGATGAACTACCTTTTTTTCGCTACCGGCTGACCATAGCGGCGCGGAAAATATAAACAGCTTATTGCGTTTCAGAATTTTCCCACGAAACGCATTAATATACGTCCAGATATTTCTGGAGTGAAAATCGATATACGTTTTCTTAACATCAGTAACAATATTTCTTTTTTCGGGATATCCCTTGCCGCTAATGATGATTTTCATTTTATACTCCGGCCATAAACTTTAAGCACTACAAACCCGGCATTCAAAAAGTTAAAAATTGCAGATCGCCCGACGAGTATAATGCTTTATTAGCCTTCATATTGGTTATTCGGATTATTCCCCGAAAATCATTTCAGCATGTTATTTTATATTAATTATTTTTACGGCAGATATTAAAATAACCGCACTAACTTATAGCCTGCTAATTAAAAATTCCCTGTCTGAATGCATAGCGGACATTATCAATCAATTGAAATTAACGACTATTAAATCGTCTTTTGATTAACGTTGATAACATTAGCCAGCCTGGCATTATCTGATACCAGACAGAGATGCAATCCTTAATAACGGGCCGGAGAGTGTAAATATGGTGGATATTATTCTTAATTATCATGCCATTAAACGAAGGCGCACCCTGCAGACCTGGTTCATAACCGGACGCCTATACATGCGACCGCCTGTGATGTACGCAAAAGAGGCGCATCAATGCATAACCGCGTTAAACAGTAAGGTGCGTTACTTTGTCCGGAGATTAAAAAATCTATTCAGCCTGAATGCGCTTTAGCCTAAGAGGAGAGCAGAGTGCGATGGGTATAAACCATTAGCCGCCTGAGGAGAAGAGGCGCGTTCAGAACGCGCCTGCCGGGATCAGAAGCGGTAACTCGCCGTTACCGAGTAACTGCGCGGTTCGCCATACACGATGCCGCTGCTGCCCACATTCTCGTCATACTCTTTATCAAACAGGTTTTTCAGGTTGGCCTGCAGGGAGAGATTTTTTGTCACGTCGTAGCGGGCAAACAGGTCCACCAGCGCATAACTTCCCTGACGCACACGCCAGGTTCCGTTACCTTCAGGTCCGCCGATATCTTTCCAGGTCTTTGACTGCCAGTTAACGCCGCCGCCCAGCGTCAGTTTATCGAACTGAGGCAGGCGATAGTGCGTAAAGAGATTGAAAGAGGTACGGGGCAGCTGGGAGTTATAGGCCTCACCCTTGCTGTCTTTTGCTATGTAGGTCGTACCGCCAAACGTCATCTGCCAGTTATCCGTCAGCGCACCGTTGATCTCAAATTCAACGCCGCGGCTGACAACGCCATCGGTGGTTTCATAAATAGCGCTTCCGCTCTCGCTGAAACGTCCGGTATCAACCGGCGCATTATCCAGCTCGGTTCGGAACAGAGAGATCGTGGTGGTCAGACGGCTATCAAACCAGTCCGATTTAACCCCGGTCTCATAGTTTTTACCGACAACTGGCGTCAGGAAACTGCCGCTGGCATCCAGATTATCCTGCGGCTGAAAGACCGAGGTATAGCTGGCAAACGCTGACCAGGCGTCATTGATGTCCCAGATAAGACCGCCATACGGCGTGGTATTGTTCTCTTCCAGTTCAGAGGTAATGCCCTGACGGTTCCAGTTGGTATATCGCGCCCCGACAATCAGATGCAGCGGATCGGCGAGCGTCAGGCGCGTAGCCATATAGACTGATTTCTGCCGCACCAGCTGGCTGTCCGTGGCAGGTTCGCGCGGCGACCAGTCAGGCTCCGGATAGTTGCCGTTGAAGTCGTTAAAGTTACCCAGTTCAGCAGAGGAGATGTTGGTCCAGGCGCTGTAATATTTATTATCCTGACGACTGTAGTTAACCCCCAGCATGAGCTGATGCTGACGTCCCAGCAGCTCATAAGGGCCGCTGGCAAAGGCATCTACTGCATCCACTTTTCGCTTGCCGGTGTTATAACCGGTTCCGCCGATGACCGGATAATTCGCGTAGGCAGAGCTGCCTGCACCGGTCACCTTATTGAAATAGCCGTCGAGATAGATTTGTTTACTGTCCAGCAGCATTTCGTTATGCGTGCCGTTGAGCGTAATGTTCCAGCCGTTATCAAAATTCTGCTGCAGATTGACGAAAACTTTGCGGTTCTCTTTATTGTTGTAAGCCCACTCCGGTTGAGTGTTATAGCCGCGACGCAGATGCGTCTGGCTGCCATCGGTATACCAGCGCGGCGCCCCACCCCACATCGGCGAATCGGTATCAACCTGCGTAAATTCGTAGCCCGCGGAAAGCGTGGTGCTCTCAGTCAGATCGGCGTTTATCACGCCATAAATGAATTTTTTCTCAAAACCGTAGCGCTCAATAAAGCTGTTTTTATCTTCATAACCTGCCACTACGCGCCCGCGCACGTTACCCTCAGGGGTGAGCGGCGCAGAGAGATCGGCAACATAGCGCTGTTTATTCCAGCTGCCGTAGCTCGCTTCCAGCGATCCGGTGGGGGTTTTACTGTCAGCGTGCTTACGTACCATATTAATCGACGCAGAAGGATTACCTGGCCCGGTGAGTAACCCGGTCGCGCCGCGCACCACCTCGACCCGCTCATAAAGCGCCATGTCGGTCTGGGCATCACCCAGGTTCCAGCGCGATGCAAACGCGGTCGGGATCCCGTCTACCATATAGTTGTCAATGAGAAAGCCGCGCGAGTAGTAACTGGTACGATCCATATCCGCCGAAACACCCCTGATACCGGTAGTGTCGGACAGAACATCATTCAGCGACTGCAGCTGCTGATCGGCCATACGCTGTTTACTGATAAGCGATACCGACTGAGGAATGTCGCGCGCCGTCAGCGCCATTTTTGTGCCTGCGCGCGTTACCGGTATGCTGTAATCCCGATCGTTCTGATTTTCCACGTCAGACGCGCTGGTTTCCACCATCAGGGTCTGTTCCGCCGCCTGTGCAACACCGGCTGCAATCAGCATCGCCAGCAATGACATTTTCAGCGCAGGTTGTGCCGTTGCAGCCGCAGCCCGGACGCGCATCGGTTTAGAAGACATAGCCATCCTTAATTCTCATTTTAGTTTATCTGTCAGCGCACCCTGCCGGTCACCTGGAGCAGGCATAGCTAAGAAAGCAAATGAGAAATATACTCATTTAGATTACTATTGCAAGAAATTGTTACTGCTTCTGACACCCTGTAATCCGATAAAAAACCATAATTTTCATTGATTAATACGGATTTAAGCTTTTTTAGCTTAACAAACTGCATGACTATCCGTTCGGTTCGTTACAAAACGCGACAGAAAGTCACCGCCTGCTGCCGGCCGCCATAGCGTTGCGCCGGGCGCCGGCATGGGCAGGCCGCCCAGGAAGGTATAACAGCGGAAAGATCGATCTGCCGGTAGCGTGACCACTTTATAAATTCTGGTGTCCGTTAAATATTCAGTTTGCGGCTAATAAATTTCTGATGCAGGTGATAACTCCATGAGCCTGATAATTACGCGACACAGCGGATTTAACGCCCTGAAGCATATTTTAATTTGAGAAAAAATATCGTAGAATGCGCGCTTTCAAATTTTCACATCAGTAATAAGGGTTATATTCATGAGCGATGCACTAAAGGCATTGAATAATCTTCGTACACTGCGTGCTCAGACGCGTGATATTGAAGTAGCGGTATTAAATGAGATGCTGGAAAAGCTCGCTGTGGTCGTTGCAGAACGCCGTGAAGAAGCTGAAGCAGATAATGCTGCTCAGCGCGAAAAAGCAGAAAAACTGGCGTTATACAAAGAGATGCTGATGAATGATGGCATCGATATTAGTGAACTTGCGCAATTAAACCAGGCAGAAACTAAACCTAAAGCTAAACGCGCGCCGCGTCCGGCCAAGTACAAATATACCGATGAAGAAGGTAATGAAAAGCAGTGGACCGGTCAGGGTCGCACGCCTTCTCCGATTAAGAGCGCTATTGATGCCGGCGCATCGCTGGACGATTTTTTAATCTGATTAGCTGACACGCATATTTCCCAGCCTCACTTTCCCGGGGCTGGTTTCGCCACTCCTCCTACCCTTCTTTATAACCCTGAACCGATAAGCCGCTGCTGTTATTCACTTATTGCAATATCATTGCGGGTATTGAGATATATCGCTCCCTCATTCTGCTGTTACCTTCCCCGGATAACGTGCTGCACGCCGCGCAGCGTAATCGTGAGAAAGGAACAAACTATGTCGCCGTCAGAATTAACGCAGTTAACAGAACAGCTGGTCGCTTTCCGGCAGGAGCTGCACCGTTTCCCGGAGCTGTCAAACCAGGAATTTGCCACCACACAACGCATTCGTGAGCAGCTGGAGGCGCACAATATCCGTATTCTCCCCCTGGCGCTGACAACCGGACTGGTCGCTGAAGTGGGTCCCGCAACCGGTCCGCTGGTGGTGCTGCGGGGCGATATTGATGCCTTGCCGATTGAAGAGCACTCCGGAGTAGAGTTTACTTCAGCGCATCCCGGAGTCATGCACGCCTGCGGTCACGATTTTCACAGTGCGGCCATACTGGGCGCAGCCATTCTGCTGAAATCCCGCGAAACACAGCTGGCTGGCCAGGTGCGCTTTATTTTTCAGGCAGCAGAGGAGACCGGTGAAGGCGCACCCGCGGTGCTTGCCAGCGGTGCTTTGCAGGATGCGTTTGCCATATTTGGTCTCCATAACGATCCCTCTCTGCCGGCAGGTGTGGCGGGCAGCCGGGCGGGCGCCCTGACCGCCGCCGTTGACCGCTTTGCGCTACAGATCACCGGCACCGGCAGCCATGCCGCACACCCGAATCAGGGTAACGACCCTATTGTGATTGCCGCGCACATTGTCTCTGCAGTCCAGACGCTGATCAGCCGTAACCTCCCTTCAGCAGAGAATGCTGTGTTCTCGATTACCCAGCTTCACAGCGGCAGCACGTGGAATGTCATTCCGGAAAGCGCCTGGCTGGAAGGCACCGTGCGCACCTTTTCCGCCGCAGCGCGCGAACGTATTGAACAGCGATTTCGTGAACTGGTAAAAGGTATCAGCGCAGCGTTTGCGGCTGAAATAGCAATCACCTGGCAGGCCGGGCCACCCGCAGTGATAAATGATGCGCACTGGACAGCGTTTGCCCTGCAGCAGGCAGCGCTTAACGGGCTGGACGCACGTGAAATTGCTGCCACCCCGATTGGCGAAGATTTTGCTTACTATCAGCAGCACATACCCGGCGCATTTATCATGATTGGCACCGGTGAAGCCTGGCCTCTGCATCACCCTGCGTTTCGCATTAACGATGATGTGCTGTTGCCTGCTGCACACTACCTTGCAGCGCTGGCCGAAGCAGCTTTTGCTCAGCGGCCGGTTTAATACGTAACGCAATTTTTTCTCTGCAGCCTAATCAGAGCCGCAAAAATTAAACCTAAAAGTGCTGCAAATAAAAAACGTCAGGCGCAATTATTATGCCATTCAACATGTTGAACATAGCGGCAGCTTTTTTTTGGATTAAAAAACGTGAAGCGCAAATCAAAAATCGCTGCGAATAAATTATCCTTCGCTGAAATAGTAATTTTTCCATTTTTCTACTGTAGCCATTGAAAAATAGCGTTATTCGCCGAAAAAAGAGAGGATCAGCAGTCAATAAAGCAAAGCATTGGCTGCCGCTTTGCTTTTTTTTCAGCAACTTCACAGGGTTGCTGAAACCCGGCGCCTGACTATAATTTCCTCAAACAACCTTTATAAATTTTTACCGCTGCCCTGACGTTGTCGTGTAACCCGCTGGCAGCCTTTTTATTTATCCAGTCACAGCCCTGATAAATTTCAACTAAAGCTGGTCCTGTAATTTACTTTACAGGGCTGCTGTTTTGTCCTGTTTTCCAGGAGAATTAAATGTTGCCATTTTCCAGCTTCTGGCAGGCCGGTTTTGAGGGTGCCGATCATATTAATCCCGCCGGGATTGCACTTGATATGAATGTAATCAATGCACACGACGTGCATATTGCAACGGATTATGCCGCGCTCGCTGCATTTAATATTCGGTCAGTGCGTGAAAGCGTGGGCTGGCGGCTGGCTGAAGCCGATCCACAGCGTACCTTTGCCCGGCTGACCCGCTGCATGCAGTCGGCCAGCGAGCAGGGTATTCAGGTGAACTGGACGCTGAGCCACTATGGCTGGCCGGACGATCTCACCCTGTTCTCGCCTGAATTTGTGCCGCGTTTTGCGCGGTTCTGCCATCAGGTTGCGACCTGTCTGGCCGGATTTTACCGTGACCTGCCCCCGGTTTACTCACCGGTTAACGAGCTCTCTTTTTTCGCCTGGGGTATTTCAGTAGGACTCTTTGGTAACAACGCCGATAGCGATCCCGATGCCATTAAGCGGCAGCTGGTACGCGCTGCCCTGGCGGGCTGTGATGCCATTCTGGCCGTCGATCCGCGCGCACGTTTTCTGCACTGCGATCCCATTATTCATGTGGTGCCGGAGGATGAAAGCGAGCACGCACAACAGCACGCCGCCGCTCTGACGGCCGCGCAGTATCAGGCGTGGGATATGCTGGCAGGGCTGCGTGAACCGGAGCTGGGCGGGTCGCCGCGCTATCTGGATCTGATCGGAGCCAACTATTATCACGGTAACCAGTGGCTGGCGCAGACCGGCCAGCGGCTGGAGTGGCATCTGGATGATGCCCGGCGCATTCCGTTATCCGACATGCTTGCCCGTCTCTCGGCGCGCTATCAGCGCCCCCTGCTGCTGGCAGAAACCAGCCACGTCGGCAGCGGCCGCGCGGCTTGGATAACCCATATTACCGACCAGGTCGCGCAGGCGCAGCTGGCAGGCTGCGATATTCGCGGCATTTGCCTCTACCCGATTATCGATCGGCCTCTCTGGGAAGATATTACGCACTGGCCGCATAGCGGTCTGTGGGATAGCGATTCGCAAAACGTTCGCCTGCTTAACCACGCTTATGCTGCCGCGCTGCGGCAATCACAACGCGCACTCGCGCGTTTTCAGGGGTTTCTCACACCGGCCGCTGGGCCAAAGGAGTTCGTCATGAATCAATCTGTACTGGTGGTATTTAGTCATCTGCGCTGGGGATTTGTGTTTCAGCGGCCGCAGCATGTGCTCTCACGCCTTGCACAGCACCACCGGATTATTTTTATTGAAGAGCCGGTTTATCAGGCGGGTGAAGCGGGATTGCGCACCTCGCAGCCGGCGGCCAATGTCACCGTGGTCGAGCCGCATACGCCGATACACGCCCCCGGTTTTCATGACGACCAGATTGCGCTACTGCAGCCGCTGCTCAGCAACCTGCTGGAGCCTGGCACTGAACCGCTGGTCTGGTTCTACACCCCAATGGCGCTGCCGCTGCTTAGCGCGTTTAACAGCCGCGGGATCATTTATGACTGTATGGATGAACTCTCCGCGTTTGACCAGGCGCCGCGTCAGCTGCAGCAGCGCGAATCGGCTCTTCTGAGCCGCGCTGACCTGGTCTTTACCGGCGGACGCAGCCTGTATGAAGCGAAAAAAGATCGTCACTCGCGCGTTCACTGTTTTCCCAGCAGCGTGGATGCCGGGCACTTTGCACAGGCGCTCGACCGCAGCAACGGCCATCCGCTGCAGCAGTTTCTGCCTAAACCGCGCCTCGGCTACTACGGTGTGATTGATGAGCGCATGGATCTGCCGCTGGTCACCGCGCTGGCTGACGCGCACCCTGACTGGCAGATCATCATGGTGGGACCGGTGGTCAAGATCGATCCTGCGACGCTGCCGCAGCGTAAAAACCTGCACTGGTTCGGACAGCAGCCTTATGCCGCCCTGCCGCAGTTTCTGGCGGGCTGGGATGTCTGCCTGATGCCGTTTGCGCTCAATGCCTCCACGCGCTTTATCAGCCCGACAAAGGTTCTGGAGTACATGGCCGCGCAGCTGCCGATTGTCAGCACAGCGATCGCTGACGTAGCGCGCCAGTATGCTGACGTCGTGACAATAGCCGATTCGCAGGAAGCCTTTATTCAGGGCTGCGAACACGCTCTGCGCCAGACAGCTGAACGGCGTCATATGCAGGCTGAAGCGATGGCTGCCGTAGTCGCCGCGACGTCCTGGGATAATACGGTGGCGCAGATGCAGCAGCACCTCAGCGCCATTAAACGTCAGCCCGCCCGGCCTGCGACGCAGGCCGCTGCACCCGCTGAACGCACGCAGCCGGTCACGCTGCATCCGGTTGAATGTCTTATCCTCGGCGCAGGGCCTACCGGCCTGAGTGCCGGTTATCATTACGGTAAAGGGGCCGTCGTACTGGAGAAAAATGAGTCGCCAGGCGGCTGGTGCCGGTCAATCGAAGATAAGGGTTTTACCTTCGACTATGCCGGTCACATCATGTTCTCCAACGATCCCTACGTGCTGGAGCTCTACGATCTGCTGCTGGGTGAGAATCAGCACTGGCAGATGCGCGAAGCCTGGGTCTATAGCCACGATGTCTATACGCGCTACCCGTTCCAGTCAGCGCTGCACGGCCTGCCGGCGGAGGTGATTAGTGAATGTGTGCTGGGCGCGATTGAAGCGCGCTACGGCGCGGCAGAAAACGATACCGCCATACTGCCTGGCGCAGACGCATCGCGCGACTGCTGCGCCGACGGCGTGGTAGCGGATGAGAGCTGCATCACTGAACAGCGCGACAGTGAAGATTTTGAACATTTTATCTATCGCGTCTGGGGCAAAGGCATCGCCCGTCATTTTGCCGTTCCCTATAACCGTAAACTGTGGAAAACGCCGCTGGCCAGCATGGAGACCTCGTGGCTGGGCGGTCGCGTACCCCTGCCGGATCTGGCGCAGATCGTCAGCGGTGCGCTTGCGCCGCTGGAGAAACCGGTCGGGCCCAACGCGCGCTTCGGCTATCCGCTGCGCGGCGGCTTTCAGGCGCTGATGAACGGTTTCCTGCCTCACCTTAGCTGTACGCTTGAGACCGGAACGGCGGTAGCCGAGATTCAGCCGCAGTCGCGCAGCGTCACGCTCAGCGACGGCAGGCATCTGCAGTATGACCAGCTCATCAGCACGCTGCCCTTACCGGAACTGGTGCGCCTGATGGGCGCCCGCGCGCCGCAGGCGGTACAGCAGGCGGCTTCTCAGCTGCGTCATACCTCTGTGTGCTGCGTTAATCTTGGTATCGGACGTCCGGCGATCAGTGAAAAGCACTGGATTTACTATCCGGGAGACACGCTGTTCCATCGCATCTTTCTGCAGGGTAATGCCAGCCCGCACTGTAATCCTCCGGGCGGATTCGGTCTGACCTGTGAAATCACCTGGCGTGACGATCAACCGCTGCCCTGTGAGGGTGAAGCGCTGATCCAGCGCTGTATCGATGACTGTATCCGGGTAGGCATTATCAATGAGGATGATGAGATCCTCACCAGCAGTATCGTAAACATGCCGTACGCCTATGTCGTTTACGATCATGCGCGCAGTGCCAACGTGGCGCTGATCCGTAGCTGGCTGGCCACGCAAAGTATCCATCTGGCCGGGCGCTACAGCGAATGGGAGTATTACAATTCGGATCACGCTTTTCTGGCGGGCAAGCGGGTAGCAGAGAGCGTGAAAGATCTGCTCAGCAATCGCAAAACTATCGCCTGAGGCGGGGCGTGCCGGGCCGCATGGCCCGGC
>NZ_DJJN01000004.1:240471-413461 GCF_002434165.1 Pantoea sp. UBA6567
GGCCGCATGGCCCGGCACGCCTTACTGACCGGCGAGCCGCTTGCGTATCGGCTCAAACTCTTTTGTGGCGCTGCGCGGCAGGGGATCGGGCAGATTTTTCTCTGCCGCCTGCCAGTAGCGCCACGGCACTTTCTGACGACCCAGTTCATAATCCATGCCGTCCCAGCTATCTTCACGAAAGCTATAAAATGCCCAGTGCGCGTCATGGCTGTCCAGCACCGTCAGCACATCTTCCAGGTACCGGGTACAACCGGCCAGCGTGCGCACGCAGCCAAACTCGCTAACCACCAGCTGCCGCTTATCGATCCCGTTACGCGCAGCCCATTCAAAAGGGCGTGCCAGATAGTCCGCGACACGCGCCGCATCCCACTGCTGCATATCCTCGCCGAAAGGTACGTAACCCGGATAGGGCCAGGGTTTTTCACGCCGGGCGTTGGGTGCGCTGGTCGCAGCATAGGGTTCATACATGTGCACGCTGTAAAGTATGCGCGTGTCGTGCAGCGCCTCAGGCCAGTAGTCAAACGCATCGGCGGCGGCATACCAGCCGCTGTCGACCATTATCGGTGTAACGGCATCTGCTTCACGAATAGCGGCTATCAGCGCGGCATAAAACGCCGGCAGATCGCGGCTTCCGCCACGCTGCTGCTGATACCAGCGCGCCATCGCCTCGCTGCTGGCGTGCTCTGCCAGTCCGCCATTTTTTTCCGGCGCGGGCTCATTGATCAGGTTATAGGCGGCGATAGCGGGATGATGGTGCAGAGCAGCAGCCAGATCGTGCCAGTAGCGCACGCTGGCTTCCCACCAGGCTTTATCCTGCCAGAGCCGATCGTCAAATTTTCCCCCGTTATTCTGCGCCCAGCGCATGCCGGGCAGAGAGAGAGGCGTAATAACCACGCGCAGGCCCGCTGCCCAGGCGCGGTCGAGGGTGTGGATAAGCGTCTGCAGATCGCCGGCGTCCAGCCTGCGATACTCATCTGCGTTACCCAGCAAAAAATCGCGTTGCTGCGTGGGCCACTTATCCCAGGAGAGCCGTACCCAGCTGGCACCGTAGTCATGCAGAGCCGTAAAATATTTGCTGTCAGGCGGCAGCCGGTTAAAACTGTTGGCCCCGTGCCGCGATGCTGACCAGAACGCCATGGCGTCTGCCGCCAGGCTAACCGGGCTGGTCAGAACGAGTGTTATAAACAGGGTAATAGTTGTCAGAAATGCACGCACAAGAACTCCTTCTTTTGCCTGAATTTATAGCGATAAAACCGCACCAGCAGGTGTTATTTTTCGTGAATTTTGCGCGCGCCGGATATTCACGATCGGTTCACACTTAGCGTTTAGTACCGGGCTTAAGCGATCGGTTTAGCTCCTGAATCCGCTTCATGGTTTTCACCGTGCGTCCGGCATTGACTGAGGCAACCGACAGGATAAGCATTTCAAGACAGACCAGCACGGTCCCGTGCAGCGGCATGCGTCCTCCCTCCCCGCCGCGTGGTACATTGATCACGATATCAGCCTCGCGCGCAAAGGCAGACTCCATCGCATGCGTCAGCAGAATGACAGGAATGCCCAGCTTTCTCGCCTCCTTTAACGCCGTGACCCCTTCACGATGCGCCGATTTCTGCGCCATCATCACCAGTACATCACCACGCTGCAGGCTCAGCAACTGCTCTGCCAGCGCAATGCCGGTGCGGTTCAGGGTTGTGGCGGGCAGCCCGATACGGCTGAACATACGGGCGCTGTAGTCCGCAAGAATACCTGACGCGTTGATGCCAAAGAGGGCGACCTGACGCGCTTCGCTTAGCAACGCCACCGCCTGTGCCACCGCCTGACGGTTTTCGGGCTGTGCCAGCGCGTGACACGCCTGCTGGTGTCCCAGCAGCACAAAATCGATGCTGGCATTAATATCGCAGGCCAGTTCGCTAACGGTCGCGCTCATCTTTGCCGCAGAGTTAATGGCCGGCCCCGCCCACTCCGCCAGCGTGAGTTTAAGATCGCGCAGGCCCGTAAAGCCCAGCGCCTGTACGGCACGGATCACCGTCGCATCAGACGTTCCCGTTGCGGCGGCAATATCGATAGCCGTCGCTTCCGCCACGCTCTCACGATGCGCATCAATATAGCGGGCGACCGTCTGCAGCCGGGGGGAGAGACTGGCGATACGAGCCCGGCAGCGGTCGCCAAAATTGTCTGTCCGGACACCCTTTTTTTTCAGCGCCATGGGCTGAGGCTCCTGACATTACCCGCTGTGAAAGGCGGATATGTTGTAGTGGCTGGTCTCATGATAATGAGATGCGCCCTATTCACTTTACTCACAGAACGAGAAACCTCTTCGCATTTTAATGCTTAATATACTGATTTATAACATTAATATTTAAATATACCGTCATTAGGCGGATTCCGGATAAATGTAGTATTACCTGCATTATATCCGTTTACTACTACATTCTTTCATGTTTGAATGATTCTCAATTACATTCAAGCCTGCATTGCGGCCGCTGAATGATTATTCTGCCTGCCCGCGCGCGGCAGGTTTTGCCGATGGCTTTATGACGGAACACTCCGTCTTTACCAGGTTTGCTGACATGCTTATTTCCTCTACTTTTGTGCCAAAGGCGTTACGCCCTGCGTTATATGTTGCGCTACAGGGGCTTATCCCTGTCTCCGTTACGGCCAATGCCGCAGAGCAGGAAACCACGCTCACGGTTCAGGCTGATAGTGAAACCGCGTCCGGCTATAGCGCCGGCAGCAGCACCGTCAGCAGCAAACTGCCCGTTGCGCGGCTTGATGAGATCCAGTCAGTCAGCATCGTAACGCCGCAACAGCTGGAGGATTACCAGGTCAGTCGCCTGACGGAGGCGATGCGCTTTGTCAGCGGCGTAAGCGAAGGTAATACGCTGGCAGGCACGGAAGATGGCTTTGTGCGCCGCGGGTTTGGCGGCAACAGCGACGGTTCGATCTATCGCGATGGCATACGCAGCAGTCAGGGCCTCAATGTCAACGCAGCAACGGAGCGGGTTGAAGTACTGAAAGGATCCGCTTCACTGCTCTACGGCATCCAGAATCCGGGCGGCGTCATCAATATCATCAGCAAAAAACCGCTTTATGAATGGCGTACCGCGCTGAGCGGCCGGACCGCCAGCAGCGGCGGCGGCAGCGGTACGTTCGATATCACCGGACCACTGGATAACGGTTTTGCTTTCCGGCTGGTCGCAGAGCAGCAGAACCAGGATTACTGGCGCAATTTTGGTCGTGATAAACACCGGCTCATCGCACCCTCGCTGCAGTGGTATGGCGAGAAAGCCAGCTTTCTGCTGAGTTACGAAGATTACCAGTATGCTATTCCTTACGATCGCGGTACGGCGTTTATCCATAACCGCCCGGTTGATATCGGCTACAAAGATCGGCTGGATGATAAAGCTGGCCACGCCTGGGGCCATAATAAAACGCTGAATACCCACTACGACTGGCAGTTTAGTGACGACTGGAGCACGCGTGTGACGCTGGGCTGGAACCAGCGCCAGTATGATAATAATGAAGTGCGCGTTACCGCCATCGATCCGGACAGCGGGGTTGTGACGCGTCGCGCTGACGCCAATCGCGGTTTTAATCATCAGACAAAATATATCGCCTGGGATCTGACCGGTACGCAGCAGCTTGCCGGCATGACGCACACGCTGGTGGCGGGCACCGATTATGAGATGAATCAGACCTTGCGGGCGCGGCAGTATCAGGGCAAAGCAAATCGCGGGTTTACGCTTGCCGAACCGCATTACGATCTGCTTGCGCCGGTCACAGATGCCACTACCGAGCGCCGCGCAAATGCGCGGCTGCTGAACCGCATTCACAGCCGCTCGCTTTACGCCAAAGATAGCGTAGCGATTAACGATCGCTGGACCCTGGTGGCAGGCGGCCGCTATCAGCATTATGAACAGCGCGCCTCAAAGGGGTCCGATCCAATCGTGCCGACGCTGGAGAGCAGCGGCAACAAATTTTTGCCGCAGGCAGGCGCGATCTACAAACTGACGCCGGATATCTCGCTCTATACCAGCGTCAGCAAATCGTTCACCCCCTCAACCGAGGTGGATGATGCGGGACGGGTGGGCAAACCTGAACAGGGCACCAGCTGGGAAGCGGGCAGCAAGTGGCAAATCACGCCGACGCTGTTTGCCAGCCTGGCGCTTTACCGCATTGATGAGCGCGATATGTCACTCAGCATCAATGGCACCACGCGCACTATCAACCGGGCGCGATCCACAGGCGCTGAAGCGGAGCTTAACGGGGAAGTGGCTGCCGGCTGGGAGATCAGCGCCAGTTACAGCTATGATATAGCGGAGATCGCTGACGATGGCGTAAACAGGGCCAATAACGGCAACCGGCTGCAGAACGCTCCCCGTCACGCCGGTGCACTTTGGCTCACCCACACGCTGGCGCTGCCCGGCATTCCGGGTGATTTCCGCATCGGGGGGGGTGCCCGCTATGTCGGTTCACGCGCGGGCGATCCGGAGAACAGCTTTACCCTGCCTGACTATACGGTAGCCGACACCTTTATTGCCTGGAACAGTACCCTTTCCGGGCATAAAACCCGGCTTCAGCTGAACCTGAATAATCTGTTTGATAAACACTACTACACCTCCAGCGGTGGCAACCTGCGCGTACGCGAAGGCGAGACCCGCAATCTGGTGGCGGAGGCGAGCATTGCGTTCTGATTCACTCTTTTTCGCCAGCCTGCTGCTGTTAGCCTGGCTGCTGCTCAGCCCGCTGGCGCAGGCAAAAACGCTCACCGATATTGACGGTCATTTGGTGACAATACCCGATCGCCCGCAGCGCATTGTGCTTGGCGAAAGCCGTATGCTCTATACGCTGGCGCTGCTGGCGCCTGAAAATCCGCTGCAGCACATTGTGGGCTGGCCACGCGATCTGCAGAAATATGATGCGCAGATGTGGCGCAGCTTTGCGCGACGTTTTCCGCAAATAGAGGCGGTTCCGTCACTTGGCAGCGGTGGCCCGGCGGCGATCAACCCGGAACAGGTTATTGCGCTGCGCCCCGACGTCGTCATTTTACCCAGTCTGGCACGCTATGATGATGCTGACGCGCGTCTGCTTGCGGTACTGCAGGCGGCACACATTCCGGTCGTGAAGATCGACCTGCGCGTTCAGCTGCTGAAGAATACCCGGCGCAGCGTGGAGATCCTGGGTGATGTGATTAATCAGCAGGCGCGGGCAGCCGCATTTAACCGGTTTTACGCCGCCCATATGCGGGTCATTGAGGAGCGGCTTGCTGATTTTCACGGTGCGCGCCCTGAAGTGCTGCTGCACCTGCATCTGGGACGCCGCAATGAGTGCTGCGTGACGGCAATCAACGGCAGTCTGGGCGAGCTTCTGCGCCTGGCCGGAGGCGACAACATCGCCGCCCGTACCCGGCAGGGTGTGTTTGCCCGCCTGAGTGAAGAGAGCGTGATTGCCGCGCAGCCTGACTACTACTTTGCTACCGGTTTTAGCGACAATCAGAGCAGTGGCCGGCTGAAGCTCGGACCGGAGATCGCGCCTGATGTTGCACTGCAGAGTTTTCAGCAGCTGACCGGACAGCAGAAAGGGCTGCGCGGGCTGAAGGCGCTGCATAACGGTCAGGCGGGCGCGCTGTGGATGAATTTTTATCTCAGCCCGTGGCACGTCGTTGCAGCAGAATTTATGGCTAAAACGCTCTATCCGCAGCGTTTCGCTGACGTCGATCCTCAGCAGACGCTGGAAACGCTGTTTCGCGATTTTTTACGCATGCCGCTGCAGGGAACCTGGTTTATGCGTATACCCGCTGACCAGCCGTAAACTCAGCGCTGATGGCGGCGTTTGAATACCCAAAAGGACCAGCTGTGGTAGGCCAGCGTCAGCGGCAGGAAAATCAGCATGCCGGTCAGCACCACGCCCTGCGTCACCGGCGACGAGGCCTCTTCCTGAATACGCAGCTGAAACGGCAGCAGCCACGGATAGAGGCCGAACGCCAGGGCGATGACCACTGCGCCGACAAGCAGCAGCGTTGTTATCAGCAGCGCCACCATCGCTTCGCGCCAGAGTAATATGGCCTGAAGCACAATCAGCAGCGGGATCGCAATCAGAATAAGCTGGCCAGGCGCGCGCTGCCAGCTCAGCTGCCATAGCGTAGGCTCCAGCAGTATCACGCCAGCCAGACATATCACCGCGCAGGTCCATGCCAGCACGGCAAGTGACCGGGCGCGTTCTCCCGCCGCCTCATCCAGACGCCAGCAGATCCAGCAGCAGCCCAGCAGCAGATCGACCGCCACCACGCCGGCACCACACAGCAGCGGTGCCAGCGAGAGATCGATAATAATTCCGGCGGGCGGACGCGAAACCAGGATCAGGCCGCTTATCCAGCCGGGCAAAAAGGCTGCGGCCAGCGAACTGGCTATCATCAACCGATCAAGCCAGACACGCCATGCCCTACTCACCTGCGCGCGATACGCCAGCGCCAGCGCGCGCAGAAACAGCGCCAGCAGCAGCAGAAATACCGGCACCATCAGCGTCTGCAGCAGCAGACTATAGAGCGCAGGAAAAAGCGCCAGCATTCCCCCGGCCATCAGCACCAGCCAGGTCTCGTTAGCATCCCATAGCGGCAGCAGGCTGTGTGCCATCCACTGCCGCTGCTGTGGCGTGTCGAAAGCGTAAAACAGCATGCCCACGCCAAGATCGGTGCCATCCAGCGCCAGATACATCAGCAGTGAAAAAATCAGCACGGCGGCAGAGAGATCGGCAAGCATCATCAGCTCCTCAGGCCGGTGTTTCAACGTGCTCGGCTGCCACGTCGGCATCGTCAGGCAGCGGTGCGTTGATTTGACGCACTAAATAGAGCAGGCCAGCCGCAAAACCCAGCGTATAGACCAGCACGATAGCGATAAAAATGACCAATGTACTGCTGAGCGACAGCGGCGAAAGGCTGTCAGCAGTACGTAACACGCCATAAACCGTCCAGGGCTGGCGTCCCATTTCCGTGACCACCCAGCCAGCCAGCAGCGCCAAAAACCCGGCAGGCGACATCAGCGTCAGCAGACGCAACAGGCGCGGTGAATGGTATAAACGACCGCGCCAGCGCTGCAGGTTGGCCGCCAGGCTAACCACCAGCATCAGTACGCCGCATCCCACCATCAGGCGAAACGCAAAAAACACCGGTAACACGGGCGGCAACGCCTCTGCCGGAAACTCGCTCAGACTTTTAATATGCCCGCTGAGGTTGTGACGCAGGTAGAGGGAGCCGATCGCCGGGATCGCCAGTTCAGCGTGGTTGCGCTGCGCCTGCTGATCCGGAATGGCAAACAGCCGCAGCGGCTCTCCCTGACCCGGCGGCGGAGCGTGCCAGCTCCCCTCGATGGCAGCCAGCTTAGCCGGTTGCCAGGTGCGCGTATTTTCACCATGCAGATCGCCCACTACAATCTGCGCCGGTACCGCCAGTAGCGTTACCGTCAGCGCGCTGCGCAGCATCAGACGGCTGGCCGCTTCATCCGGCTGACGGCACAAGCGCCACGCGGCTACGCCGCCCAGCAGGAAGCTGACGCTTATTGCCGAGGCGAGCAGCATATGAGCCAGACGCCAGCCAAAAGAGGGAGCAGCAAGCAGCGTCCACGCGCTGTCGGGCAGCAGACGGCCATCATCGGTCAGATGAAAATCAACCGGCGTCTGCATCCAGGAGTTAGCCGCAAGGATCCAGAACGCGCTCAGCACGGCGCCCAGCGCCACAAAACAGGTCACGGTGAAATGGACGCCAGGCTTAACCCGATCAAAACCAAACAGCATCACGCCGGTCAGCGCGGACTCCAGAAAAAAGGCGATAAGCACTTCGTACAGCATCAGCGGGCCTATCACCCCGCCCGCGCGTGACGCCAGCCCGGACCAGTGCGTGCCGAACTGAAATTCCATAACGACGCCAGAGACGGTGCCGATAGCCACCGTCAGGGCAAAAATTTTGATCCAGAACTGCAGCGCCTGCCGCGCTTCAGGGCGCTTCCCCCATAGCCAGCGCGCTTCAAACCAGACCAGGAAAGGCGCCAGGCCCAGCGTCAGCGCTGCCAGCGTAATGTGCATGCCCATGGTCAGCGCAAACTGACCACGGGCAATCAGCAGCACCCACTCCTGACTATTCACGGGTCGGCTTACCGCTGTAGCGGGTAATCGGGGTCTCCTCCTCTTTCTGCATCTCGCGCGAAAAAACTTCCAGCGCCGACAGCAGCGGACGCACACCCTGCCACAGGTCTTCATCATTCAGCAGTTTCATTACTCCTCTGATGCCGGGCGCAGCTTTCTCCTGCTGAACAGACTCGCTCGCTGGCTTCATCGCGACCAGCGCATCGCGCAGCGCCAGCAGTACATGATTAAACCGCTCGGGTGGAATAGTGCTCAGCATCATAAACAGCAGCGAAATGTTCTGGATGGCGTTCTGAGTACCGGGGCGATTCAGCCCGCCGGCAAGAATTTTACCAATGTCGTTGTTCGCTTTAACCACGTCATTGGCGAGACGCAGAAAGCCGTGCTGATGCAGATTCTCCAGCAGCGTATTGAGTGACTCCTGCGCGGTGGGTTCAGTGCGCGCAGGTTCAGGCTGGTAGTCCAGCGGTTCGGCCATTAGCTTTTCTCCGGGTGCGAAACATGTTCAGGGGGCAAACGGTACTCCGGCTGCTGCCATTTCACCTCAACCGGCAGGTGATCCAGCGGCGTGCGCTGACCGTGACGGAAGTTATGCAACGGCAGCGGATGCGGCTGAGGCTGACGCGCCAGTTTACGCAGGCTGACGGCAATCTCTTTGTAAGCCGGCGTGTTCACATCCGGGTCGTGGTGGTTACCGGTCAGACCATTGACGCCGGGTTTGCCATAGTGAATCGGGATAAACAGCACGTTCCCTGCGGCACGATCGGTCACCACCACCGGCACCTCCAGCGCGCCGCGCCGCGAGCGGATTTCAACCCAGTCACCCTCCTGCAGCTGACGCGCTTCCGCCAGCTGCGGCGAGATCTCCACAAACCAGTTGGGTGACAGCGACATGATGCGTCCGCCCTGCCCGGTCTGGTTTGTGGACTGGAAATGCTCCAGCATGCGGCCATTATTCAGCAGCAGATCGTACTCTGCGTCCGGCTGCTCTTCTGGCGGCTGCCACTCAAGCGCATAGAGACGCGCTTTACCATCCGGAAACGCAAATGCGTCGGTATAGAGCAGCGGCGTACTGCTGCCATCTGCTTTCACCGGCCAGAGCTGTGACTGCCAGCCTACCAGCTGTTCATAGCTCACACCGGCAAACAGATCCGCAATGCCCGCCGCCTCCGCCATGATGGCGCCGGGGTTTGGATAGCGCCAGTGATGCCCGAGACGCGCGGCGAGATCGGTCAGAATCTGCCAGTCAGGCCGGCTCTCACCCAGTGGAGCAAACGCCGGGGAGAAGTGCTGTATACGGCGCTCGGTATTGACGAATGTGCCCTCTTTTTCCAGGCTCGGACAGCCGGGCAGCACCACGTCGGCGTAGCGCGCGGTTTTGCTCATGAAAATGTCCTGCACCACCATAAAATCGAGCTGGCTGAACGCTTCATCCACTTTGGTGGAGTTAGCGTCTGAAAAGGCGGTATCTTCGCCGATGATGTACATTGCGCGCAGCTGCTTATCGTGGGCGTGCTCAATCATCAGGAAGTTATCCAGCCCCTCTTCATCAGAGAGCGCTTCCGGCGCAACCTGCCAGGCACGCGCCCACTTCTCGCGAACCGCATCATCCGTTACGCTTTCATAGCCGGGGTAAACATTGCTCAGGCAGCCAAAGTCGCTGGCCCCCTGCACGTTGTTATGGCCGCGCATCGGATAGCCACCGGTGCCGGGGCGACCATAGTTGCCGGTCACCAGCAGCAGGTTAGAGAGTGCCGTGCTGGCATCGGCACCGTGGCTGTGCTGCGTGATACCCATCGCCCAGAGAATACAGGCGCTGTTTGCCTGGCCGATCATCTCCGCTGCCTCGGTGAGCGCCTCCACGCTCAGACCGGTTACTTCACTCGCCATCTCAAGCGTAAACGGCGCGAGCGAGGCGCGGTAGGCGTCAACATCATTAACGCGTTCAGCCAGAAACGCGTCGTCTGCATAGTGATGATCGAACATATATTTCGCCATCGCAGAGGCCCAGACCATATCGGTACCGGGCCGGATACGCAGATAGCAGTCGGCGCGCTCCGCCATTTCATGCTTACGCGGATCCACGACCAGCAGTTTCTGCCCGTGATGTTTATGGCTCTGTTTGATGTGCGAGGCGAATACCGGATGGTTTTCTGCAAGATTACTGCCCACGGTGATAATCAGATCGGTCTGCTGCAGATCGCGCAGCGTGCCGGCATCGCCGCCATAACCCACGGTGCGGAACAGCCCCTGGGTAGCCGGGTTCTGACAATAGCGTGAAGAGTTATCGACATTGTTGGTACCAAAAATCAGGCGCGCGATCTTTTGCGTCAGATAGGCCTCTTCATTACTGGCTTTACTGGAGCCAATAAATCCAATTGCTGCGCCGCCGTGCTGATGCGCTACGGCACGCAGCCCTTCCGCCACCCGGTTCAGCGCCTCTTCCCAGCTGGCAGGCCGGAATGCTCCGTTTTCCCGGATAAGCGGCGTGGTCAGGCGATTCGGGCTGTTAACAAAATCCCAGCCAAACTTGC
This sequence comes from Pantoea sp. UBA6567, assembly GCF_002434165.1. NCBI lineage: Bacteria > Pseudomonadati > Pseudomonadota > Gammaproteobacteria > Enterobacterales > Erwiniaceae > Pantoea > Pantoea sp. UBA6567. Next base: position 251,142 of record NZ_DJJN01000004.1, read on the forward strand.
CTTTTACGCAGGTGGAGATGCCGTTTACCGGCGCCTCAGCGACCGGCTGCACCTTCAGGATATGGCGATCGCGCGTCCAGACCTCAAAGCTGCAGCCAACGCCGCAGTAGGTGCAGACCGTTTTGGTTTTTTTAATTTCTGTTTTGCGCAAAGCATCATCAATCAGTGAGATGCCGGTTATCGGCTCCATGCCGATGCTCTTCTCCATTTTTTTAATGGCATCAATAAACGGCCGCTTTAAATCCTCATCCATGCGGGTAAACGGACCGGCATCGGGCTGCATGGTTTTTTCTAAAAGCGCGTTACACGGGCAAACCGTGACGCAGTGACCGCAGCTGACGCAGCTCGATCCGGCAATCTCCGTCCCGCCATCCCACAATACGCGCGGATGTTCTGCGCTGTAGTCAATTGAGAGTGTCTCATTGACTTCTATGTTCTGACACGCCTCAACGCAGCGTCCGCAGAGAATGCACTGGTCGGGATCGTAGGTATAAAACGGATTGCTGTGATCTTTCGTGTAGGGTTTACGTTCATAGGGATAGAACTGAATCGGCATGTGCATATCGGCTACCGCATTATGCAGCGTACAGTCGCCGGTATTGTGCTCACACACCGTGCAGTAAAGTTCATGGCGATTCAGAATACGGTCCATACCTTCCTGCTGTGCAGCAGCCAGGTCGGCGCCTTCACTGACCACCTGCAAGCCTTCATAAGTCCGCAGGGTACAGCCACGCACCTGCTCTCCGTCAGCCCTGACCCAGCAGACATCGCAGCTTTGCAGCGGCGGCAACGCCGGGTGGTAGCAGACGTGCGGCAGTTTTTTTCCCTGCTGCTGCAGAAAATCGATCAGCGGTTGATCCGCTGCGCCATTCAGCCGTTCCCCGTTATAAATAATGGTACAGAGTGCTTCGCTCATTTTCGCCTCGTTGACGACAGTGCTCATTATGTTTATCCCGGTAAAACGCCGGGAATTTATTAAAGTTATTCAATGAGCTTAGAGCTAATTTTCTGCTCTGCAATGTTGCCGACTCGCTTATTTTCTAAATGTGGACTAAGAGGGGATAAATAATCATTACGTTAGTGAAATTGTAAGGAAAAATAACTTCCCGCACTGCATGGATATTGCACAAATAAAATTCATTCGTAATTTTTTTACGTGACAAATATCACATCTCTGCCAGGCTTATTTTCTACACGTTCACTGTACAAGGAGCCCGTTATGAATTCGTTCACTAACAAAACGCTAATCGCTAATGAATATCCGCAGCCGCCGTTTAACACGCCGTCGCAGGATTTCCCCGGCTTAGCCAGTAAAATGGATCCGCGTCCCGATCACGGTGAAACAAGCTATCGCGGTTCAGGCCGCCTGACCGGACGTAAAGCGCTAATCACCGGCGGCGATTCAGGTATCGGCCGCGCCGTGGCTATCGCTTACGCTCGTGAAGGCGCAGACGTTGCCATCAACTATCTGCCTGCTGAAGAGTCAGATGCGCAGGAAGTGGTTAAGCTGATTGAAGCTGAAGGACGTAAAGCCGTCGCTATTCCGGGTGATATCCGTTCCGAATCGTTTTGCCAGCAGCTGGTTAAAGAAGCCGCTGAAAAACTCGATGGCCTGGATATTCTGGTTAATAATGCCGGACGTCAGCAGTTTAATGAATCTATTCGCACGCTCTCGACGGAAGATTTTGACGCAACGTTTAAGACCAACGTCTATGCGATGTTCTGGATCACTAAAGCCGCGCTGGAATATCTGCCAGAGGGCGCCTCTATTATAAATACCTCTTCCGTTCAGGCTTATGAGCCAAGCGCTATTCTGCTGGATTATGCGCAGACCAAAGCCTCAATTGCCGCCTTTACTAAAGCGCTGGCTAAACAGCTGGCGGAACAGAAGATTCGCGTTAACGCTGTGGCACCGGGCCCATACTGGACGCCACTTCAGGCGTGCGGTGGTCAGCCGGAAGAGAAACTGCAGCAGTTTGGTTCCGGTGCACCGATGGGCCGTCCGGGCCAGCCGGTGGAAATCGCGCCGCTCTATGTCACCTTTGCTGAAAACCTGAACGGCTTTACTTCCGGCCAGGTATGGTGCTCAGACGGCGGTACCGGCACGCTGTAATAGCACATTCTGCCCGATATCAGCGTGGCTGCCCCTGTGGCAGCCACGCTGTCGTTTCAGCTGACAGGGAAGCATGATGAATAACCAGATTTTGCAGTCGCCGATGCGCGAGAAAGGGTTTGCGCGCCTTGGAGATTACGCTGCCATCGGGGAAGGCCGTTCCGTTGCGCTTATCGCACCGGATGGGGCTATTGACTGGTGGTGTGCACCTAATCTCGACTCCGCCCCGCTGTTTGACCGCCTGCTCGATCCGGAGATTGGCGGGTTTTTCCAGATTGTACCCGCAGCCCCCTTCCGCACCGAACGCGCTTATCGCGCTGACAGTAACGTGCTGGAAACCACCTTTATCACCGCAGAGGGTTCAGTCCTGCTGACTGAATCATTAAACAGCACGCTGGCCGGTCGTCTGCCGTGGAGTGAGCTGGCGCGGCGCGTTGAAGGGATCGAGGGCCACGTTGAGCTGACGCTGACGTTACGCTTTGGTACGCTGGCTGAGACCTGCTCGCCGTGGCGGGACTGCACTGAACAGGGCGATGTTTATCATATTGCCGATCTGATGGCGATGCTGCGCACCAGTGACGCGTGGCATATTACGCAGCGGTACGATGAACGTATCGCTGCCACGCTCAAAACCTCGCCCGGCAGTCACGCGCTGGTTGCTCTGCTGGTCACCGAGCGCGAACCGCTGGCGGTGCCGGATTTAAGCGCTATCGATACCCGTATTGAAACCAGCCACACCGCCTGGTGCGACTGGACGCGCAGCCTGAGTTATCAGGGGCGCTATGAAAAGCACGTGCGGCGTTCAGCGCTGTCGCTGAAATTTCTCTGGTACTCTCCTACCGGCGCGCTGGCGGCGGCGGCCACAACTTCCCTGCCGGAAGGTATCGGCGGCGAAAAAAATTATGACTATCGCTATGCGTGGGTACGCGACGCCTGCCTGATTATTAAATCGTTTGTGTTTCTGGGCGCGCTGGAAGATTGTAAGGCTGCTTTCTCATGGCTGTCGAAAACGATTATTCGTCACGGCACCGCGCTGCGCGCCTGTTATACGCTCGAAGGGGATGAAGTCCCGGCTGAATCTTATCCGCCGCTGCGGGGGTACCACCATTCACAGCCGGTACGCATCGGCAATAATGCGCGCGATCAGCTCCAGCTCAGTATGTATGGCGACATGCTCGCCACCGCCGATTTGTTTATACAGGCTGGTCACATTCTCGATCTCTCTACCTCGCGCATGCTGGGTGAGCTGGCGAATCATTGCGCTGATTCATGGCGTCAGCAGGATTGCGGGATCTGGGAGCTGCCCGATCAGCATCACTATACGCATTCCAAAATGGCCTGCTGGCTGGCGCTGGATCGCGCCGTGGCGCTGGCAGAGGCGAAACATATTGAGCCGACCTGGCTTGAGCGCTGGCAGCGCGAACGCGATCGCATCAGCGAGTGGGTGGAGGCGCACTGCTGGAGCGAGGCCAGACAGGCTTATCTCTTCTACCCGGACAGCGAAGATAAACTGGATGCGGCGCTGGCGCTGATGCACCGTTACGGCAACCAGGTGAATCCTGAGCGCATGCGCGCGACCTATCGCGCTATCCGTCAGGATCTGGGACACAACAGCGCAATGGTTTATCGCTACTCCGGTGTGGAACAGGAGGAGAGTACCTTTATTGCCTGCTCTTTCTGGCTGGTGGAAGCGCTGGCCGCGCTGGGTGATATTCCACAGGCAGAGCAGGCGATGGAAGAGATCCTCGACAAACTTTGTCAGCGTGGCAACGTTGAAACCTTTAATGAGATGTTCGATGTTCGTACCGATGAGTGGCGCGGTAACATGCCGCAGGGGCTGAGCCATCTGGCGCTGATTTGCGCAGCGCAGTCGCTGACGGATCACGGCTGAGAAAAAGCTAACGCCGCAGGCATGAGGGCGGGAACGGAGTCCCCCCTGATGCCGCTTAGTGGCTCAGGCTATACTGTACCGTGAGCTCACCCTTCTTTTCTTTTACTTTGCCAATCACAATGTCACCGATCTCCCCGGTGCTGAGCACATGCGTGCCGCCGCAGGCATAGGGGGTCAGTTCACCCCAGCTCACCATACGTTTTCCCGCCTCTTCACCCAGCACGCGGGGGTAGTTGCCCGCCACCAGCGCTGCAGCCCGCTGCATCAGCGCCTCTGCCGTAACCGGCTGAGTCTGATCCAGCGCGGTAAAAACAATGCGACCTTCCCCTGGCCGGTGGTTGGCTTTATATCCACGCCAGCCAAATGACTCTCCGGCATAAGCGATCAAATGACCCGCGGAGTGGTAACGCGAGTGCAGCTCGCGCAGCTCGCCATCCACCACCAGCTCCACCTCGCCTGGTTCAACCGGCCGATCGGTATAGTGTGCGACATCGTCGCCCTCCTGCAGCGCCTGCAGCATCGCCGCGCCGGCAAGGGTTCCGCGATCGGAGGGCTGTCCGCCACCCTGCGGATGAAACAGCGTTTCACTGAGTATGAGACGAAAGCGGCCATCATCCTGCGGTTCACAGCGTAATACCCGGGTGGTAAGCGTCAGCTGGTCGCTGGTGAAATAACGTTTGAGCGTCATAATACGTCTGGTTCCTTACGGCAGAGAAAAACGATCTCTCTTTTTAACCTGGTTCGGGGGCGGCAGGCGAAAAAAATCCGCAGGGCGAACGCTGCGGATAGATTTTGTGGCGATCAGTGCGCCTGATGTACGCGCTGGCAGTTATCAGCGCCTGCGGCCACCGGATGCGCGTCGAGATCGGCGCGCGCCGCACGAATTTTCTGCGTGTCGACGGCAAAGCGCTGGTCACGATCGCGCAGCAGCGCCGGGTTCATCTCTCCGTCGGCGGTAAAGCCCATCATCAGCGCTGGCTCGCCCAGCGGCAGGGTTTTGTCGCGGTCAGTATGCCAGGTGTGCCAGGTTTTTCCGTAGGTATTGACGATTTTGCCCATCAGCGCATGTTCAGCGGCGTCCGGGATGCCCGGCGCAATCAGAGAGCCTGATTTCACTTCATAGCGGTGGCTGTGCCAGTACTTCTTCTCGCCCGCCGGAAGCTGCTTAAACAGCCGCTCGCTGATGATATATTCAACGCCCATCAGCTTGGCATCTTTTTTATTGCCGTCGAAGATCACTGCCTGCATCACATCATCGTTGAGAATGGTGACATAGTGATGCGCTTCCATCTGTCCCTGTTTATCACCACAGTAGTAGTGAAATCCATCCAGATAGGTGTTAATGGCATCAATCGGCGGGCGCGACTGCAGTGCGGCCGCGCCGCTCTCCAGCAGCGCGGTTTTACCCGCCACGGGCGCACCGGGAGCGTTGACCGGTGACGCACTGTTATTCGCGCCGCATCCTGACAGCAACAATACGGTGAATCCACTCAATATAAGATTACGCATAGAGCATCCTTTTATTCTTTGAGTCATAAACATAGTTAATATGAATCAGGATGCCAGCGCAGCGGCGGAAACAATTACGTTACTGATTGTCCGCTAAAAAAAGGCGACCGCCATAGAGAATTATTCAGAAACCTGTTTTATTACGCTTCAGGCGGCCAACTGCGCGAACGTGAATAATACTTAGCACTTCCCTCTTCTGTTATCAGCAGAATATCAGCCTGAACCGGAGTCTTTATATGTCAGATTACTCCTCTGTCGCACTGCTCGGCCCTGGCGCTATCGGCACCACCGTTGCAGCTGCCCTGCATGAAGCCGGGCGCCCGCCGCTGCTCTGTGGCCGTACGCCCCATGCATGCCTGAGGCTGCGTCATGACGACGGCGAAATCCGGGTGCCGGGTCCGGTGCTGACCGATCCTGTCGCTATCCGTCATGCGGTTACGCTACTGTTTGTTGCGGTCAAAACCACTCAGGTGGCGCAGTGTGCAGGCTGGCTGCGGGCATTATGCAATGAGAATACCGTGGTGTGCGCGCTGCAAAACGGCATTGAACAGCAGACGCAGCTGCAGCCGCTGGTGAATGGCGCGCAAATTATTCCTTCGGTGGTCTGGTTTCCGGCTCAGCGCGAAGCGGACGCCTCTGTCTGGCTGCGCGCCCGGCCGCGGCTGACGCTGCCCGATACGCCAGGCGCAGCACGCATCGTTGCTGCTCTGGCGGGCACGCGCTGCAGCACCGATCTCAGCGCTGATTTTCACTCTGTGGCATGGCGCAAGCTGTTACAGAATGCGGTAGCGGGCCTGATGGTGCTGGCAAATCGCCGGGCAGGCATGTTTAACCGGAGAGATATTGCTGAACTGGCGCTGGCTTATCTCAGTGAAGCACTTAACGTGGCGCGCGCCTGCGGGGCAACTCTAAGTGACAACGTCACACACGAAATAGTGGCAGGGTTGCAGAGCGCACCAGCCGATCTGAGCACCTCTATTCTCGCTGACCGGCAGGCGGATCGACCGCTGGAGTGGCAGTGCCGCAACGGGGTTATACAGCGGTATGGACGCAGCAAAGGTGTGCCTACGCCATTGAGTGACATTATTGTGCCACTGCTGGCGGCAGCAAGCGAAGGGCCAGGATAATTATCCTGACATTAGCTGACAGCAGTTGATGCAGCTGTCAATCAATGACGTTTTTTTGCCCACCGGTATATCACAGAGTAATATCTCTGGTTTACGATATTTCTGCCCAGACAGGCTCGGTGACCAGCATAATATCGCGTCTTATCTCTCTGTAATCTCAATTAACGCGATAACCTGTTATCCCGCCGTCGCGCTTTTTGACAGTTCTTTACTTCAGCGCTACGCTTATTGCCAGTGATATACATCACAAAGTTGCGTAAAGAAAAATTATCTCCTAAGGTGTTCGCCTTTCGGCCTCTTATAGCTTTCTTTTCCACCCTGCAATAACCGGCTGCGAAAGCTATAAGATCGCTTTTATTTCATTGTCAAAGGAAGCCTATGAGCACTGAAACAGTAAATAAACCCGATCTGACCGTTGATGATATTACCGTCATCGACAATAAACTTTTAAAACGCGCCGTCGGCGCAGCTGCTCTTGGTAATACCATGGAGTGGTTCGATTTTGGCGTATACAGCTATCTGGCCGTGATTATTGGTCAGGTCTTCTTCCCCGATGCCAGCAATACCGCGCAGCTTATCGCTTCATTTGGTACCTTTGCCGCCGCGTTCCTCGTGCGTCCGATTGGCGGTATGGTGTTCGGACCGCTGGGCGATCGCTTTGGCCGTCAGAAAGTCCTCGCTTTTACCATGGTAATGATGTCCATCGGCACCTTCTGTATTGGTCTTATCCCGAGCTATGCCAGTATCGGCATTGCGGCGCCGATTCTGCTGCTGGTAGCCCGTCTGGTTCAGGGCTTCTCAACCGGCGGCGAATATGGCGGTGCAGCAACCTTTATTGCCGAGTATTCAACCGATAAGCGCCGCGGTTTTATGGGCAGCTTCCTGGAATTTGGCACGCTGGCGGGCTATCTGCTGGGTGCCAGCCTGGTAACCGGGATGATTGCGTACCTGCCGCATGATGAGATGATGTCGTGGGGCTGGCGTATTCCGTTCTTTCTCGCGGCACCACTCGGTCTGTTTGGTCTCTATATTCGCCTGAAGCTGGAAGAGACGCCGGCATTTAAAGACCATATGGATCAGCGTGAAGAGATGGAGCATAACAAGCCGCCGCTGACGCTGTGGCAGATGCTGCGTACCCAGAGCAAACCGCTGCTGAAGTGTATCGGGCTGGTGCTGCTGTTCAACGTCTCCAACTATATGCTGACCGCATATATGCCAAGCTACCTTACCGGGATCCTCGGCCTGAGCGAACTCTCCGGCCTGCTGCTGGTGATGGTGGTGATGTTTATCATGATGCCACTGACGCTGATGTGGGGCTACTTTACCGATCGTCTCGGCCGCAAGCCGGTTATCGGCTTTGGCGCGCTGGGCCTGATTGTGCTGGCTATCCCTGCGTTTATGCTGCTGGGTACCGGTAATATGTACTGGGTTTTTGCCGGACTGGCGATTCTTGGTCTGCTGCATACCTGCTTCAGCGGCACCATGCCTGCCACCCTGCCGGCACTGTTTGTCACCGATATCCGTTATAGCGCGCTGGCGATTGGCTTCAACCTTTCGGTCTCACTGTTTGGTGGCACCACGCCGCTAATCACAGCCTGGCTGGTGGATACCACGCACAACAAAATGATGCCTGCTTACTACATGATGGGCGCCGGAGTTATTGGCCTGCTGACGGTGCTGACGCTGAGCGAAACGGCGCGTAAACCACTGAAGGGGTCATCGCCTGCGGTCGCCACCCGTGCGGAAGCGCATCGCCTGATTGATAAACTGCGCCGGCAGCGCAAACACAAAAAGCAGCAAAAACCTGCCTGATACGCTGTCACGCTGGCCACCTTCAGGTGGCCTTTTTTTTGCCTGCAATTGCGTGCGCCTCACAGACACCGCATTGAAATCTATGCCTTAATGCCGCTTTACAGCTCTCTTCTCTACGCTTCTGTCTATAAGGATAGGCTATGCCTGCTCAGATGATGCCAGCGCATCGACGTATTATCGTCGCCGGTTCGGTTGGCAATTTTATCGAATGGTATGAATTTGCCGTTTATGGCTTTATGGCCCCGATTATTGCCAGGCACTTTTTCCAGCTGCCGGATGAGCGTGCCGGCACCAGTATCATCCTGACCTGGGCCACCTTCGCCGTGGCGTTCTTTTTCCGTCCGCTCGGCGCGATTATTTTTGGCCGGCTGGGCGATCGTCACGGACGTAAACCGGTGCTTATCGGCGTATTGATCATGATGACGCTGGTGACGGCTGCTATCGGGCTGGTGCCGGACTATGCGGCTATCGGTCTTGCCGCGCCGTTAATGCTGACGCTGTTGCGTATTCTGCAGGGCCTGTTTGCCGGTGGCGAGTATGGCGGCGCGGTGTCGCTGATGACGGAAGCCGCCCCGCCAGGCAAACGGGGCCTGTATGGTGCGTGGCAGTCGCTAACGGTGGCGTGCGGCCTGCTGGCCGGTGCGGCGACCGTCGCGCTGATCCCGCTGCTTATCGGTGAAGAGGCGATGTTCGCCTGGGGATGGCGACTGCCGTTTTTGCTGGCGCTGCCGCTGGGAGGCGCTGCACTCTGGCTGCGGGCCGGGCTGGATGAGTCGCCGCAGTTTAACGCTGTGCGGCAGGCTCCGGCGCCGGAACGCGCTTCTTTCACCGCCACATTGCGCGCCATTGCGCTTGCCATCAGCCGCCTGATGGTCTGGTCAGCGGCGGGCTACACCTATCTGGTGATTATGCCAACCTATCTGCAAACCACGCTGCATACCGGCTTTAATCAGGCGCTGCTGATTGCCGTGATCTCAAACCTCGGTTTTGCCGCCACTATTCTGCCCGCCGGCTGGCTGAGCGATCGCATCGGCAGGCGTACCATTATGCTGGTTGCCACCTTTATGCTGCTGATCTTCGCCCTTCCGCTGCTTGGGGTGTTGCAAAATCCCGCTTCCGGGCTGTTAACGAAAGCGCTGGTGGTCTTTGTGGCTGGTGCGCTGGTCGGCATGCTGGCAGGCCCGGGACCCGCCATGCTGGCAGAGATGTTTCCCACGCGGGTGCGGTACACCGGCCTGGGTTTCGCCTATGCCCTCTCAAACGCGTTATTTTCCGGCTGCGCCGGGCTGATTATTTCAGGGCTGATCAAACAAACCGGAAATCCGGATATTCCGGCATGGTACGTGATGATTACCGCACTGATTAGTTTTGTCGCGCTGCTGAGTTTAAATAAAGACGACCATAAGCGGCCATTATAATAACGACTGATGAGTGCCAGCGCAGAAATAGCAGCGGGAGAGGAATAAACGTAGCGGGAAAAGGCGATGTGCTGAAACAAAATATCCCGGCACGAACGTGCCGGGAAGCTGAGACTTACCAGTGATACTTATTGCTATCTTCCCAGTCTTTCAGCTCTTTTTCTGCCTGGTCTTTACCGTAGCCGTAGCGTTCCTGAATGCGGCCCACCAGCTGATCGCGTTTGCCGTCGGCAACATCCATATCGTCGTCAGTCAGCTGACCCCATTTCTCTTTCACTTTTCCTTTGAACTGCTTCCAGTTTCCACTGATGCGATCTTCGTTCATAAGTGCTCTCCTGTTTGACGGTGAAAGCCGTCTGGCTTTATTGGCGCATCGCTTACATGCGTAACCATAACCGTAGCCTATGACGGCAAAAAATAAATGTTTTGCCGCACAAATCGGAAAATTTACTTCTGCAACGACTTTACGGCGCGCCCGGACTTATATTTCCAAATATAGGCTATGATTTTCAGGGTACTCAGCACTTTACCTGAGACCTTTCTTCATTACCGGGGTGATTAGCCTTTTATTTCATAGAGTAAATGATTTCGGAAATGCGAATCGCTTGATGTCGTCCATTGCCCCGCGCGGGGCTTAACGAGGCAATAGAATGGAATCCACAACGTTGGAAAAATCCTGGGGTGCTGAAATCCTGGCTGACGGCACCGTGCGTTTTCGTCTCTGGGCACCGGGTCAGCAGCAGGTAGCCCTGCGCCTGAACGGTACCGATTATCCTATGCAGGCGGAAAAAGATGGCTGGTTTACCCTGTCACAGTCAGGGGTGACGCCAGGTGCAGAATATCACTACGTGCTGGCCGATGGCAGCGTGGTGCCTGACCCGGCTTCGCGGGCGCAAAAAGCAGAGGTTAACGGTCCGTCACTGGTCATCGATCCGCAAAGCTACCGCTGGCAGCAGACCGAGTGGCGCGGACGTCCATGGCAGGAGACGGTGGTGTATGAGCTGCATATCGGAACCTTTACGCCTGAAGGGACCTTTCGTGCAGCTATTGAAAAACTGCCGCAGCTGGCTGAGCTGGGTATCACCATGATTGAGGTGCTGCCGGTGTCGCAGTTTGGCGGTAATCGCGGCTGGGGCTATGACGGCGTCCTGCTCTATGCGCCACACACCGCTTACGGCAGCCCGAATGATTTCAAAGCGTTTGTTGACGCGGCGCATGCGCTTAACCTCTCCGTAGTGCTGGACATTGTGCTGAATCACTTCGGTCCTGAAGGCAACTATCTGCCGCTGCTGGCCCCGCAGTTTTTCCATGAAGAGCGCCAGACCCCCTGGGGGGCCGGTATCGCCTACGATGTGGATGCGGCCCGCCGCTACATCTCTGAGGCGCCGCTCTACTGGCTGAAAGAGTATCGCCTCGACGGCCTGCGTTTTGACGCTATCGATCAGATTGAAGACAGCTCAGATAAACATGTGCTGATTGAAATTGCAGAGCGCATTCGTCATGAAATCCCGGACCGTCCGGCACACCTCACCACGGAAGATTCACGAAACGTGATCTTCCTGCATCCGCGCGATGAACAGGGCAATACTCCGCTCTTCAGCGGAGAGTGGAACGACGATTTCCATAACGCTATTCATGTGCTGGCAACCGGTGAAACTCACGCCTACTACCAGGATTTTGCCGATGCGCCGGAGAAAAAAGTCGCGCGTATTCTGACCGAGGGATTTGCCTATCAGGGTGAGGTCTCGGCCCAGAGCGGTGAGACGCGCGGCGTACCGAGTGCAGGCCAGCCCCCGGTGGCGTTTGTTGATTTTATTCAGAATCACGATCAGGTGGGCAACCGGGCACAGGGCGATCGCCTGATCACGCTGGCCGGAGAGGCGCGTACCAAAGTGCTCTACTCGGCTCTGCTGCTGTCACCGCATATCCCGCTGCTGTTTATGGGCGAAGAATATGGTGAAACTAATCCGTTTCTGTTTTTTACCGACTTTCACGGCGATCTGGCGAAAGCGGTGCGTGAAGGACGTGCACGCGAGTTTACCGGCCATGCCGGACATGACGATGAGGTGCCGGATCCCAACGCGGAAGAGACATTCCGGCGTTCAAAGCTCGACTGGGCGAAGACGACCAGCTGCGAGGGCAAAGCCTGGCTGGCGCTGACGCGCACGCTGCTGTCGCTGCGTCAGCAGCATCTGGTTCCGCTGCTGGCGACGGCCGGGGGTCACAGCGGTCAGGTACTGGCGACCGGTGATGGCTACGTCGCCGTGCAGTGGCGCTTCCCGCAGGGCACGATCTCTATGGCTTTTAATCTGGGCAATACTGCTCAGGCACTTCCTGATATGCCAGGCGAAACGCTGTTTGCCTGGCCGCAGGAGCAACATGAACTCGCGCAGAACGCCATTATTGTCCGTCTGGCACCAGGAGCAGCAGCATGACTATCCCGACCTCCACTTATCGCATTCAGTTTCGCAACGGCATGACCTTTGATCGTGCCACGGAACTGGTGCCTTACCTGCAGAAGCTGGGCATCAGCCATCTGTATGCTTCACCCATTTTTACCGCGACGAAAGAGTCAACGCACGGCTACGACGTCACCGATGCCAACGAAATCGATCCGGCTATCGGCGGCAGAGCGGGCTTTGATCGACTGAGCGCAGCGCTGCAGGCCGCCGGCATGGAGCTGATCCTGGATATTGTGCCTAACCATATGGCGGCTTCACTGGAGAATGCCTGGTGGCGTGATGTGATTGAGCATGGACAGGAGAGCCAGTATGCGCGCTATTTTGATATCGACTGGTCGCGCAGACTGACGCTGCCGTTTCTCGGTGACGATTTCGATCGCGCAGTGGAAAAAGGTGAGATCACGATTAAAGCCGATCCGCAGAGCGGTAAACCGGCGCTGGCGTATTTCGACAGCTACTATCCGCTGACGCCTGCGAGCTGGCAGGGACGTGAAGCAGAACTGCTGGCGCTGACGGACCCCACCGCCATTACTCAGCTGCACGAGGAGCAGCCGTGGCAGCTTATGAACTGGCGTGAAGCGCGTAGCGCCCTCTCCTATCGCCGCTTTTTTGAGATCACCGGGCTGGCAGGCGTACGCGTCGAAGATCCGGTGGTCTTTGAGGATTCGCACCGTCTTATCCTGTCGCTGGTGCGCAGCGGCGCGGTCAGCGGCCTGCGTGTCGATCACGTTGATGGCCTCGCCGATCCGCTGGGTTATCTGCAGCAGCTCCGCACGGCGGCCGGTGAAGGGTGTTACATCACTGTAGAGAAAATTCTGGCCGACGGTGAACAGCTGCCGGAAGAGTGGCCCGTCTCCGGTACAACCGGCTATGAGTTTATTGCGGCGCTCTCGCATGTGCTGATTGACGATACAAAAATCGACACGCTGCGTCTCGCCTATGAGTCAGCCACGCGTGAGCGTAATGATGTGGAAGCGGGCCTGCGCGCGGCGCGTGAGCTGATGGTGGATCGTAATTTTGCCGGCGAATTCAGCCGACTGCTCTCGCTGGCAACCGATGCTGCCGGACTGGAGCACCGCAATTTTGGTGAGGCGGAGCTGCATGTGGCGCTGCGCGAGCTGCTGATTGCCTTTCCGGTCTATCGCACTTATGGTCAGGCAGCGGGTATGCCGCTGGCGGGCGAGGAGCGTCTGCTCAGCGTGCTTGAGAGCGTAAAACATAGCGCGTCCCCTGCTGCTCTGAGCTTCCTGCAGGCATTGCTGCTGGGTGCAGTCAGTGAAGAGGGTGAAGTGCTGGCAGCGGAGTTCCGCGCCCGTTTCCAGCAGCTGACCGGACCGCTGATGGCGAAATCGGTTGAAGATACGCTGTTTTTCCGCAATCACGTGGCGCTTGCGATTAATGAAGTGGGTGCAGAGCCGCTGCCGCACGCGTTCTCACTGGCACATTTTCATCAGGAGATGCAGACCCGTCTTCAGCACCAGCCTGACGCTATCTCCAGCACTTCCACGCACGATACCAAACGCGGAGAGGATGCGCGCGCGCGGCTCTATACCCTGAGCGAAGCGCCGGATGAGTGGGCAGAGAACGTGACGCGCTGGCAGCAGCTTAATCAGGAGCGCGTACAGGAGCTGGCGGATGGCCCCGCGCCGGAACCCGCCGTTGAGTGGATGCTCTATCAGGCGCTGGCTGGCGTCTGGCCCGCTACGCTGCAGCCGGACGATCGCACCGGACTGGACGCGCTGTGCGAACGCTTTATTCCGTTTGTGGAAAAGGCGCTGCGCGAAGCGAAGCTGCGTACCGACTGGGCAGAGAGTAACGAAGCCTATGAAAATGCGGTACTGGATTACGTGCGTCATCTGTTCTCTGCGGAGAACGTGGCGTTTCTCACTGATTTTTCCCAGGCGCTGCAGCCGTTTATTCGCGCCGGACTGGTGAACAGCTTTACCCAGACGGTGATCAAACTCACGGCACCCGGCGTGCCTGATATCTATCAGGGCTGCGAAGCGCTGGATTTCAGCCTGGTCGATCCGGACAACCGCCGCGAACCCGATTTTGCAACTCTGGTCAGCCAGCTTGATGCTGACGCCTTCCCTGACTTTACCAGTCAGCAGGGCTGGCTGAGCGGCAGCCTGAAACAGCAGATGGTTATGCGCCTGCTTCACCTGCGCCGCGACCACGCTGCGCTCTTTCGTTTTGGCGACTATGAAGCGCTGCAGGCCAGCGGTGAACATGCAGAAAAAGTGGTGGCCTATGCCCGTCAGTCTGAAACAGGTGCACTGATTGTAATTGCTCCGCGCCTGATCTTTGCTGATGCCCAGTGGGCAGACGTCTCGGTTGCGCTGAGCGAAACGCTGTCGCACCGCAAGTGGCTAAACGTTCTGAATGGAGAAACCTACGCTATCACCGACAGCATCGCGCTGGAAAACCTGAACTACAGCGCACCGCTGGTCCTGCTCAGCAGCTAACCCTGACTGATGGAACTGAAGTTATGCCTGCATATCTGTTCACTGAATGGAGAGGATTAAATGTCAAACGGTAAGCCTGTTGAGATTACGGCTGGTACAGGGTATCAGCTCGGCGCTAACTTTGATGGGGAAGGCGTTAACTTCGCCCTTTTCTCCGCACACGCTGAGCGGGTTGAACTCTGCCTGTACGATCCAAGCGGTCAGCATGAGATTGCCCGCTTTGATCTGCCGGAATATACGCATGAAGTATGGCACGGCTATGTGCCCGGCCTGCAGCCGGGTGCGCTGTATGGCTATCGCGTGCACGGACCTTATGATCCGGAAAACGGTCATCGCTTTAACCCGAATAAACTGCTGATCGACCCGTATGCGCGGGAACTGCAGGGCGATATCGACTGGAACGAAGCGCATTTTGCTTACGAACTGTTGCATGAAGATAAAGATCTGACGTTTGACAGCCGCGACAGCGGTCCGTTTACGCCTAAATGCCGGGTGGTAAACCCGAATGAGTTTGACTGGCAGGATCAGAACCGGCCATCCATTCCCTGGTCTCAGACGCTTATTTATGAAACGCACGTAAAAGGCTTCACCCAGCTTAATCCGCTGATCCCGGAAAATATGCGCGGTACCTACGATGGCATGAGCAATAAAGCCACGGTGGATTACATTAAAAGCCTGGGTATTACGTCAGTAGAACTGCTGCCGGTGCACTGGTTCCCGGACGATCAGCATCTGCTGGACAGAGGCCTGAAAAATTTCTGGGGCTACAATTCGCTGGCGTTTTTTGCCCCCGCCACGCGCTATTTTGGCCCGCGCGGTATTCAGGGCTTTCGTGATATGGTGCGCGGCTTCCACGATGCCGGTATCGAAGTGATCCTCGATGTGGTCTATAACCACACCGCCGAGGGCAATGAGCTTGGCCCGACGCTCTCATTCAAGGGGATCGATAACTTCTCTTACTACCGCACCCTGCCGGATCAGCATCGCTACTATATCAATGACACCGGTACCGGAAACACGGTAAATACCTCGCATCCGCGGGTACTGCAGCTGGTGACTGATTCGCTGCGCTACTGGGCAGAATCGATGCATATTGATGGCTTCCGCTTCGATCTCGGCACCATCCTCGGCCGTGAGCCGGAGGGCTTCGATCAGCGCGGCGGTTTCTTTGACGCGGTAACGCAGGATCCGGTGCTGTCTAAACTCAAGCTGATTGGTGAGCCGTGGGATATCGGCCCTGGCGGCTATCAGGTTGGTGGCTTCCCGCCGGGCTGGGCGGAGTGGAACGATAAATATCGCGATACGGTGCGTGAATACTGGAAAGGTGACAACGTCTCGACGGACTTCGCCGCGCGCCTGCTCGGTTCCGGCGATCTCTACGATCAGCGCGGTCGTCGTCCGTGGGCCAGCGTCAACTTTATTACCGCCCATGACGGGTTCACGCTGAATGACCTGGTTTCCTACAACGAGAAACACAACGACGATAACGGCGAGGATAACAACGACGGTCATAACGATAACCGCTCATATAACTACGGTGCTGAAGGCGCAACCGAAGATGAGGGAATTATCGCCGTGCGCGAACGTCAGAAACGCAACTTCCTCGCCACGCTGCTCTTCTCCCACGGTACGCCGATGCTGCTGGCAGGCGATGAGTTTGGTCGCAGCCAGATGGGCAATAACAATGGCTACTGTCAGGATAGTGATATCTCCTGGCTCCACTGGGAAAACCTGCCGCCGTCGGCTGACGCGCTGCGTGAATTTACCAAACGCGTCATTGCCCTGCGTGCTAAACAGCCGCTGCTGCGCCGCGAAAGCTGGCGCGACGGCATGGACATCAAATGGTTTAACGCCGGCGGTGGTTTCCAGCAGTCGGAGCAGTGGGAAGAAGGCTCCACGCTGGGCGTCTATATTGGCCGTCCCGATCTGCAGCCGGAAGAAGGCATCTGGCACGACGTGCTGATGCTGTTTAACCCGTTTGAAGGCAATGTGCCGTTCCGCATTCCGCAGTTTGGTGAAGGCGGCTGGGTGCTGGAGCTGACCACGTCAGAGACCGCCAATGAGGGCCTGGTCATCACTCAGGAGCAGGATTTCGAACTGGAAGGGCGCAGCCTGGCGCTGTTCCGCCGTCCGTAACCCGTTCCCCGCGGAGCCGATCGCCGGCTCCGCATTTTTACCCGCCTGATGCACTAACTGTTAACGCCGTCACGAAAAAATCCTTAACTATTTTATCCTGCTGCCGATGAACATCCATCGACCCTGCTTTTTGTGTGCCTTTGCGCCGGGGTGTAACGCTATTAAGGATAATAATATGACCATCTCGCAACGCCTGCTGCTCACATTTTCTATGCTGTTCGGCGCGATTATTCTACAGGCTCTTCTGGCTATCTCCCTGCTCTCAGGCTTTCAGGAGCGCTTTGAATTCGTACAGGACAATGCCATCCCTTCAATAAAAGATCTCAGTGAGCTGGTGGATCAGAGCAATCAGCTGGCGCTGCTGCTCTATAAGCATCAGTCTCAGCCTGATGAGCGCGCGCTCCCGGTAGTGGAAAGCAGCATTCATCAACAGCTCGGGCTGCTGAAAACGCATACCGATTATTATCTCGCGCATGATATATCGAGCGAGGAGGATAAGCGCCTTACTGAAATCGCCTACGCCAGCCTGCAACGCGTTAACGACCACCTTCCGGCATTTCTCAGCGCCTCCCGTCAGCATCAAAACGCGGTCAGTCTGGCGTTGATTGAAGGCGAACAGGGGATCGGCGCCGCTATCCGGGAGCTTATCCGCGGCTATCAGCAGCAGCTGGAACTGAACATCACTATCAGCAATACGCTGCGCGCTGCCAACCGCGCAACATTCCATAATGTCCTGTGGGCCACCATCGCCGGCGTGGTCGCGACGGTCGTTGTTTTTGGTATCTTCGCGACCCTGACAGTGCTGCGCATTCGTCGCAGCCTGAGCCACGCCGGTCAGGTCATGCTGCGCGCCAGTGATAATCTCGATCTGACTCTGAATGCTGACGCTACGCGCCGCGATGAGGTGGGTAATATGGCTCAGGCATTCAACACGCTGATAGGTAACGTGGCCACCTCGCTGTCGGCGGTGCAGCACGCGTCCCGTTCGGTCAGCGGAGCAGCGGCAGAAATCAGCGCCGGTAATCAGGATCTCTCGGCACGTTCAGAAGAGCAGGCGGCTTCGCTGGAGCAGACCGCTGCCAGCATGACCGAGCTGGGCGAAACCGTACGCCAGACGGCTGATAATACCCGTCAGGCCAGCAGTCTGGCAGAACATGCCAGTACGCTGTCGGAACAGAGCAGCCAGTCACTCACTACCCTGCTCACCACCATGGGTGATATCCGCAGCAGCTCACGCAGCGTCACCGAGATTGTCTCGCTGATAGAAGGGATCGCTTTTCAGACCAATATTCTGGCGCTGAACGCTGCTGTCGAAGCCGCTCGCGCCGGCGAACACGGCAAAGGCTTTGCCGTTGTTGCCGGTGAAGTGCGGAACCTGTCGCAGCGTTCAACGTCTGCGGCACGGGAAATTAAAGTGCTGATTGAAAACGCACATCGCCTGACTGAAGCCGGGGCCGCACAGGCCAGCCACGTCAGCCAGAATATGCAGATAATGAATGATGCCATTCATCAGGTCAGCGCTCTGATGGGCGAGATTGCCGCCGCCGCCGTTGAGCAGAGTCAGGGCATAATGCAGGTTCAGCAGGCCGTCAATCAGATGGATGACGTAACGCAGCAGAACGCCGCGCTGGTGGAGCAGGCTTCTGCCGCCTCGCAGTCCCTGCAGGATCAGGCAGAGATGCTCAGCCAGCTGGCGGCGAAATTTATTCTCACCGCCGAGCCTGAAACCGCCCCGGCAGCGACCGGCGACTCAGCCGCAGCACCGGCATTCGCCTTTTCATAATACGGGAGCAAACCGGCGCAACCGTTTCTGCAGCGATCGGATGCGCGCCCTGTTCATCTCCTCTGGCGCCTGCCCGCGACGACGGGCAATGGCGGCAGAGCGATGCGGTTACGTCACTTCTGCGTTGATATCTGAAACGTTCAGAAACGCGCCGCAATAAAAGTCACGATCGTTTCGGGCAAAGAATAATCTTAAAGTTAGCTTAAGACTAAGACTGTAATCTGTTGAGTGCGCACTGCACATGCGATGCACGCGCGTACGAAGATGGTAATTTCTGGAATAATTTGCCCGCCCTGCGCGGGTTTTTTTTAAGTCAAATTTGCACTAATCCCCGATAAAGCCACCACGCTTCGCTTTTTATCAGTACCACTCTAATATGAAGGCGGCGATAACGTTTGTGATCATCACGCCTGCACGCTTTTTTTGCCTGCAAAAACAGTACCTTTACGCACCGGAGAGATAGCCTATGCTGGCTGCACAATAAAATTCCACGTTAGAGGGATCTGTTATGTTTGCTGCGTCCGTACCCTGCACCAAAGAAGTCATGCCGTTGTATCATGAGATCATTGATACCGTTAATCTGAACGGCGTACGCTGCCACATCATCTATAACAGCGTGGCACCCAGCGTCAGCGTAATAGTGGCGGAGGTAAGCGAAATGCAGCATCGGGTGCTGGCTGTGCTAGAGCTGGAGCGCGTGAATGGGATTAATACTCTGCTGCGCATCAAATCATTTAGTACGGCGTCTGAACAGAAGCTGGCTGGCACTATCGTAATTGAACCCTGCGGCCTGGCTGCAGCCCTCTATAAAGCGCTGACAATAAAAAAGCATATTACGCTGACAGGATTGTAAGGCATGAAGCGCCCGCAGCGTGCGGGCTCTTCTGTCACTTTGTATCAGCTGCCGCAGCTTCCAGCGCATTAACCTTTTCCAGATATGAATCAGCCTCAGCCTTATCCATAATCACCTGGGCGCAGGCCATGCAATGGCTGCCTTTAACATCGGGTACGATGTCATCGGGATTACCTGTATTGAGCGGTACATCTCGCGTGTCGTAAACAAAAGCTTCTGAGCCACATGCCGGACATTTCATGCTATTTCTCCCTTTTTAAACCGGTGAAACAATCATAGCTGACAGACCTCAACCCGGCTGGCAACGGCTGACCAAATTATGCGGCGTCAGCATCACTATCCTGAGACATCGTCACCAGATTCGATAATTTCAGATATTTCACACTCTCGTTTAATCGCCCGCAACGCCCTGCCCCGGCTTAAGCATAAACAGGTGATTCGCTCATTTTATGCAACAGTTTGTCTCCTGGAGTGCTGTTTATCACTTTGCAGCGTACAGATAGAGTGTGTGTTATCAGCAACGGCCTCAGAGGCCCGATAACACTCAGGAGCAGCAAAATGAAAATTGCATTGATTGGCGCATCCGGACAGGCGGGTTCCCGCATTCTTCACGAACTGACTGCACGCGGCCATACCGTAACGGCTATTGCGCGCAATGCGGATAAGATTTCGCCAGCTGAAAGCGTTATTCCGGCCGCGGGTGATATCAACGATCCGCAGGCGCTGGCAGAGGTGCTGGCCGGGCACGATGCCGTGATCAGCTCAGTACACTTCAGCGCCAGCGATCCCGATAAACTGGTCGACGCGGTAAAAGCGTCAGGTGTAAAACGCTATTACGTTGTTGGCGGCGCAGGCAGCCTGGAAGTTGCGCCAGGCGTAAAAGTGATCGATACCCCCACCTTCCCGGAAATGTACAAAACGGAAGCTGAGGCGGGCGTGCGCTTTCTGGAAAAACTGCGTGCGCAGCATGACCTTACCTGGACCTTTCTTTCGCCATCCGCCCTGTTCACGGCGGGCGAACGCACCGGTAAATTTCGCCTGGGGAAAGATACGCTGCTGACCAATGAGCAGGGTAGCAGCATTTCGTTTGAAGATTACGCCATTGCGATGGCTGATGAGATTGAAACCCCGGCGCACGCTAACCAGCGCTTTACCGTGGGTTATTAATGGTCGAAGCGCAGAGACGCACCTCAGGGCAGCCTGAGGTGCTTGACCAGATAGTCGATCAATACGCGCTGCGCCTGCGGCATCTTTTTCTGCGTGAGATAGACTGCACTGACCTCCAGCCGATCGGGTTCATATTCCGGCAGCAGCCTGACTAACCTGCCCGCTGCAATCTCCTCCTGCACGGCAAACAGCGGGAGCACAGCCATTCCGCCCCCCATTTTTACCGCTTTCAGCAAAATCGCTGCTTCATTGGTGCTGATACTGCCTGTTACGGGCAGGTCGATGACTTCATTTTCATGATGAAACCGCCACGCATGACCAAAACAGCTATAGGTCAGACAGTTATGATCCTGCAGCTCGCGCAGGCTGCCGGGGGTGCCCTGTTTATCCAGATAGGCTTTGCTGGCGCACAGCACTGAGGAGCAGTATCCAAGGTGACGCGCGTAAAGCGCCGGGGCGAGTGTGGCGGCGATGCGGATAGCCAGATCGATCCCCTCTTCTGCCAGATCAAGCGACCTGCCTGTAACCTGCAGATTAACCTCTATTTCCGGGTAGATTTGCAGAAAATCGATCAGCATGCCCGTCAGGCAGCACTCGGCCAGCAGGGCGTCAGCGGTGACTTTCAGTTTACCTCTCGGTACGGCAGTGATCCCCGGCCCCATCGCGGTAAGTCCGTCGACGAGCGTCCTGATCTCCTGACACAGCAGCAGTGCCTGCTCGCCGGCGACGGTCAGGCTGAGTTTGCGTGTCGTGCGGTGCAGCAGACGCGAACCTGTCCACTCCTCCATCAGCGCAATGTAGCGTGATGCCATAGCCCGCGACAGGCCCAGATGCTCTGCCGCCGCCGTTATGCTGCCTCGCTTTGCCGTCTCTGCAAAGACGATAAGCGCTGTGATCCTTTCCATTCACTCACCTCGTGCAACAATGCACCTGAAGTATGCCTGTTTTACTGTTGCGGCGTCTGATTATCATTAACAGCGGTAAACCCTGCAGGATGTTGATGATATCATCGCAGAATCTGTTGAGATCTGAGGCCACCCGCATGACCGTTTTTTACCAATTCTCCGCAACCCGCCTGCAGGGTAAGCCGGTTTCAATGTCTGACTACGCCGGTAAGCTGGTTCTGGTGGTGAATACCGCCAGCCACTGCGGGTTTACGCGCCAGTATGCGGGCCTTGAAGCGCTCTGGCAGAAGTACGCGGCACAGGGGCTGGTGATACTCGGTTTCCCCTGCAACCAGTTTGGCAAGCAGGAGCCCGGCACTGCCAGTGAGATTGCGCAGACGTGCCATATTAACTACGGGGTAAGCTTCCCGATGTTTGAAAAAACCGAGGTTAACGGAGCCGCAGCACATCCGCTGTTTGATTATCTTAAGACGGAATTACCTGGCCTCGCGGGCAGGCGAATCAAGTGGAACTTTACGAAGTTTCTCGTCGGACGCGACGGCCAGCCGTTAAGACGTTTTGCCCCCATCACCTCACCGGAAAAAATAGAAGCGGCAATCCTTGCGGCGTTATGACGGTATAACTTCGCCCGTTTGCTCTTAGTCTGACCTGCAACCCTACCGCCTCTCTTTGATCTGGTTTCAGAAGGCTATAGGTTTAAACCCTGCATCCAGAACTGACTGAGTTGTGCAACGGAAAAAGTGGATGCAGGCAGCAGGGGTTCGGGTTGTTCAGAAAAAATTTTCTTCGCTAATTGCCTTCCCACCAGCTGCGCTGCGGCAGTTTTACTGTGTCTCTGGTGGTAAAAGTGTTGCAGAGCAATGACCGGATCCTCTATCTCTTCCAGTATACATGTCAGACGCCATGCATCTTCCAGCGCCTGACACGCTCCCTGCCCGGAGGTGGGCAGAGAAGCATGAGCCGCATCCCCGATGAGTAAGACATTATCTTTATGCCAAAAAGGAAGCGGATCGACATCATGCACCAATATACCCTTCACAGATGCTCTGTCGCATGACAGTAACACCTTCCGCACCGGCTCAGGCCAGTCCTGAAAGCGCTGATTTAGCTCATCGTACCAGTATGCCTGAGAAAATTTATTATCAGCAGGCGTGTTCCAGGCCCCTGCCCAATAGCACCACTCATTCTTTACCGGAACGATTCCAAAACGCTCACCCTGACCACGGAAATCATCGATCGCATTGTTCAGGAGGCACTTTGGCTGTCTTGCCACCCCGATTACATTCACAAAACCATGATAACGAGGTGTGACTTCTTCCGAATATAATGCCTGGCGGACAACCGAATTCATGCGACCGTCCGCGCCGACGACCAGATCAAACGCCTGGCTTAGCTTCATTACGTCCGCTGCACTGATTGCTCGATTGAACGTAATCTCTCTGCCCAGACTCGCAAACGCACTGGCCAGTAAGCCCATCAGCTCACGCCGTAACACTGTCACACTCGGAAAACCACAAAGTGAATTTACTGCTGAAATGTCGAATTGCGTCTGGAGGCAACCATTTCTATCAAACTGGCGCATCATGCACGGTACACCTCCTGTCTGTTTAATTTTTTCGTCCAGACCCATCTTATGCATAACGAACATGGCATTGGGCCATAATGTCACGCCTGCGCCCATGTCAGACACGTTTCTTCCACGCTCAAACAGGCTGACCTGATGGCCCTGTCGGGTCGCGAGTATGCCAAGTGCCATTCCTGCAATGCCGGCACCGACGATGGCAATTTTCTTAGGTCTGGTCATCAATATTCTCCTTGTACGAAACGGAATAAAAATTGTAATGACCTTCTGATTGTTGATAAATACAAAGCTATAGCTTTGTTAATCTCATTTTCCGGGATAATTGATGATTGAAAAATGTGAATTGCAGTGGTTGATCAGCTTTCAGGTTGTTTATGAAAAGCTGAGTTTTAAGCGCGCGTCAGAGCAGCTTCAGTTGCCATCGTCTAATGTCAGCCGACATGTGGCTTTACTGGAACAACTCCTTCATGTGCGTCTGCTGGAGCGTACAACGCGCAGAATAATGCCAACCGCAGCCGGCAGACAGCTATATCAATCCATTACTCCGCTGACTCACGGATTAGATCATGCTTTGCAAGAAGCTGCCCTGTCTGGTGATTCACTGACAGGGCACCTGAAGATCATTACACCAGATCTGCCATTCATGGCAGATATCCTCGCTGACTTCTGCATCAGGCATCCTCAAATCCAGCTCAGCTGTGACACGCAATTGGATCCAACAGAAGGCCTGCTGGACGGCTTTGATCTGATATTACGCTTTGGGCGTGGGCCACTGAAGGACTCTAGCTGGGTTGCGAGGGAGATCCTTCGCTGGCCGAGCTGTGTGGTCGCGGCCCCGACACTTCTGGAACGTTATCCCTTACCGCAATCTATTGATGAACTGACCAAACTCCCCTGCATTACCAGTATGTCGGTACTTCAGGGAATGCCGTGGAGATTTGAACACGGCCATACCGTTCAGGTGCAGTCCGGCTACAAGGTGAACAGCGGACAGATGGCTAAAGCCGCTGCAATGAAAGGAGTGGGTTTTGCCATTTTGCCTCATCATGCCTGTGAGTCAGAAGTGAATAACGGTTCCCTCGTTAAAATCACCTGCAACCGCCAGCCCGAAGATTTGGTGCTATATGCGCTCTATTCCGGCAAAAAATACCTGCAGATAAAAGTAAAGGCGTTTCTGGAACATCTGCAACAGGCTATTGCTCCACTGGATATACACAGTAAGAAAGAACCATGATTGACCTGGCAATTCACTATTCTGGCTGAAATGAAAAAAGTGCGGCAAAAGGGTTTGAAGAAATAGCCCGGCGGTGTTTTGAGCAACGCAGCCAGACACTCTTCGTTAAATCACTGCCCGGTAAGGTCTGTACGATCTCCACGCAGTGTTGGATGGGAGATGACGATAAACTCGACCGCAGCATCAGTGCCATTTCTGGCCTGATGTTTTGAGCCAGGGGGAATCTCAATGCCCTGCTGAGCAATGATACGATGCTCTTTCCCTTCCAGTTCCATGGTCAGAAACCCATCCAGAACAAAAAAAAACTGCCTGGATATGGAGTGATAGTGTCGCTTTTCACACGTTTTTGGGGCATCTTTTCATGAATAATCAGCATATCTTGTCTGTTTACCGGATACCAACCATCGCACTTATCACCCCATACATAATGCTCAGCATTAGACTTAGAAATCATGGATTATTACCTGTTGCTCGCTTAAGAATTTCCGACCTGATGAGTTGTTATACTTTGAGAACTCTTCGATTCGCAACAGAGACGTTAAGTTAAGTTTGGATAACAGGCTTGTACAAGACCAGTAAGCAACAGCCCTGAAGGACAGACTCGCCGCTTCTGATGAAGCGTCGACGCTGTGTTCACTTTGCCAGAGTACTTTGGTAACGGTTTTGGCAGCCTGGTTATCAACGCTATCTAAAATGAGGCACGCAGACAGGCGTTGGAGACATTAGCCTTATTTTCAGCGTCGAATGCACAATCTTTTTATAAAAACGCGGCCTTGCTCTTGTCAGAAAAAGTCTCTCCCCATCAGGTCTTACCCGGACAGATCTGCGCTGTATGGATATAGTTAGCAAGCTATAATATAGCTGCGTAATGTATGTTCGAATCGGGATGAGAGGCGGCGGCGCTGAAAGCTGCGGGTTCAGCAAACAGGCAGCGGACACCGCTGCGCTATACGTTAACGGGTTTCTCATGAGGCGGAACTCAGAGGCCGATTCATAACAGCATGATTATATTTAATAGGGCAAAGCTACCCGTTTGCCACGATCCTGACGTCCGCTTCTCGCTCAAAGCGAGTCTTTTAATGCCGCCCGTCCGCTTTGTGCCAGAAGCGGATATTGCCTTTGAGCCTGAACTGTCAAAGTTTTATCAGTATCAAAGCTGATGGAATGTATGTGCAGCAAAGCGGTTTTCAGATAATCCGGGGCTGACATCAGATTTAGCTTTGAGCAGTACACCGTCATATTCAGACTGCACAGTAAGTCCCACAGAAGCAGTGGTGCAATAGAGACGGGTAAACCTCTCACCGGCAAGTGTCGGGCAGGTGCACTGGATCCCAGGTGAGGTCAGAATAGTGTCGGTGGTCCCATCCGGGTGGTAACGGATAACACGGTTCCCTCCCCATTCAGCATTCCACTGCGGGTTGCTAAACGTGAATAAAGGCATTACTGCAGAAAACGTGCAGAGAGCCGGTCGCCGAAAAGCATGATGGCGAGCCCGGTCAGCATGACCAGCACTCCTCCCAGCTTCAGCAACGAGACTGACCGCCTTACCGCGCCCATCAGGGCAAAATGGTCGATGATCTGCGATGAGAGTAGCTGTCCGACAATCGCCAGTCCAAGCAGGGCTGAAAAACCAATTTTGGGTGCGAGCACGACATAGCTGAATAATGCACAAGCACCGATCAGTCCGCCCGCCAGGCTCCACACAGGCTGCGAAGGAATAGCTGCAAGGGAGATGAAGAGTCCCCCACGCAGCAGCGAGTATATTCCGAGGCTGAACGCCCCGACCGTAAAGGAAAACCACGCGGCGGTGACAGGATCCCCGCCGAGCCCTTTTGCGAGCTGACTGTTCAGGGTCGTCTGAAGCGTAATCCCCAGACCTGCCGCAAACGCTACCACGTAATAAATCGCGCTCATGCTGTCTGTCTCTGTCAGTTTGCCTGAACCAGCGGCAGGAATTTTTCCGCAAAGATGTCTGGCTGATACCCTGCTGCGGCAAAAAGGTGCTCGCGTGATTCATCGATGGCGGCGCGAAGGTGCTTGCTGTCCACACCCAGCACTTTGCCGTTTTGCTTGACGATGCGCCCGCCGATCATCACGGTATCAATGTTGCTGCGTTCAGCAGCATGTACCACCGTGCCAAACGCATTTCCGTTGGGATAAAGGTTGAGGTCAGCCGCGTTAATCAAGATCAAATCTGCCTGTTTGCCTGGCGTCAGGCTCCCGATTTTATCCTGCAGCCCGGCACAAACCGCGCCATCAACGGTTGCCGATTTAAGCAGCTGCGCAGCCGGAAGCGTTGTCAGCGAATGTCCGGAATCACAGCAGTGCTGCTTATGCATACCCATCACACGCTGCAAATAGAACGCCACTCGCATTTCCATAAACATGTCGGTGCTGTAAGACGTTTCATTGTCCACGCTAAGGCCAGGATTGATGCCATGACGCTGCGCGGCTTCAATGGCGAACATCCCGCTTTCGATCCCATAGTGCGAATCTGAGCGCGGGCAGACGTTGACCCGGACACCGGCGGCGCGCAGAATCTCCCATCCCTTATCAGGCAGGGCTGTGCAATGGTTGAAAATATTGTCCGGGCCAAGCAGACCCTGCTGATGCAGTGAATCGAGTTCGGAGGCCATTTCAGCACCAAAGAACTCGGTGACAATCGGCAGCCCCAGCCTGCGGGCCTCAGCCCACAATTCCGGCTCCAGCTGGGCCATGACGCCCAGCGTCACAAGACTCTCAGGATTATCCCTGAAATATTTTTCCTGCAGACGCTGCCAGTTGCCAGGCCAGTGCGCCTTATCCCATTCACCGGCCACCGGCGCGCCGGAAGCATGGATAGCGCGAATACCGGCATCAAGCAGGGCTTCAACGGCGGCATCGGCGTGTGCTGCGGTCCGGCTGTTGTGTGAGTTATCAATCATCGTGGTGATACCCGCATCAATCGCGCCCAGCGCCGTCAGAAGATTACCGACATAGATATCTTCCGGGCGGTAATATCTGGCGAATGAAAAGTGCGTCGCATTGCTATAGTCGTCCAGACAGGTTGCGTTAGGGTTGATGCGACGCAGCTGACCTTCCCAGGCGTGACGATGAGAATCGACCATCCCCGGCATGGCAATCATATTTGTGGCATCAATGACGTGAGCACCGGGTGCGTCAAGGTTCTGACCCACGGCGGTAATCGTTGAGCCGTTGATGAGGATGTCACCGCGCTCCATGTTGCCGACGCTCTCGTCCATACTCAGTATCGTCGCGCCACGAATCAACGTAGCCTGTAACGTGACATTCTGATTGTTAACAATATTTCTGATGTAATCGGTCATTAACCTGCCTCTTTCCTAATCAATAAGGAAACGATACGCGACGCTATTAACCTTAAAAAGATGTCTAAACCGTTTTTATCATTCATAATTCGCGAATAATCAGACTCAGTTTTTACTCAGGGAAAGGATGATGGATCGGATTCAGGCTATGCAGATTTTCATGCGGATTGCTGAAGCCGGAAGTTTTGTGCGCGCGGCAGAAACGCTGTCACTGCCTTCTTCGACTGTTACCAGCACGATCAAAAACCTGGAGAAGTACCTGCAGGTACGTCTGCTGAACCGCACGACAAGACGGGTCAGCCTTACTCCTGAAGGTCTGCAGTATCTGGCGCAATGCCGAGAAATCCTGTCGCTGATTGAACATAGCGAATCCAGCCTGAGTGATTCCATCAGCCGTCCCCGGGGGCGGCTGCGGGTTGATATGCCTGGTGGGATCGCCCATTTCATCGTCATGCCAAACCTGAAAAACTTTTACCGGCTTTATCCGGATATTTACCTGATGATTGGTGTGAGCGATCGGCAGGTCGATCTTGTGCAGGAAGGGGTGGATTGCGTCATACGAACCGGTGAATTAACTGACTCTACATTGGTTGCCCGTCCGCTTGGCCGGTTTCGCTGGGTGACCTGTGCCTCACCGGACTATCTCAGGGAGTTCGGTGTTCCTGAAACGCCTGAAACGTTGTCACAGCATCGGGCGATTCATTACTTTTCCGGTTCGGGAAGACGCACTAATGAACTGCGTTTTACACAAGGCGCTGAGACCCTCTCTGTTCCGGTGGAGGGGAATGCAGCCGTCAACGAAACGGGACTCTACATTAGACTGTGTCTTGAGGGATTTGGGCTGGCACAGCTTGCTGAGAATGTGATTTCGAAGGATCTGCAGCAAGGCAAACTGGTCGAAGTTCTGGCGGACTGGCAGCCACCCTCCGTGCCGGTGACGATGCTCTATCCGCATCAGCGTTTTCTTTCTCCCGCCGTGCGTGCTTTTGCTGACTGGGTTTCCGGACTTTTTAACGAAGGCGCAGGTGAGAAGCAATCTTTCCGGTAAAAGAGGGCGCCGGTAACAGGAAGCGCCTTTAGAACAATAATCAACAGCACCCTCAGCAGAGGACCCGATCGTTTCCCCTGCTGTATCGGTGAATTTAGCCCGGCTGCTGTGCAGGTTCCAGGTGAGCGTTGCGTCCGGCAGCCATTCCGGTGCAGGCGCCTGCGACTGCGATTGCTGCGGTCATCAGTAATGGCATCGTCCAGCCTCCGGACAGCTCCTGCACTTTGCCCAGCAACAGCGGTCCCATCGCCGCCATCAGATAACCGACACTCTGTGCCATGCCTGACAACGCGGCAGCATCATCGACGTTTTTAGTACGCAGTCCGATGAAGGTCAGACCCAGCATCATGCTGGCACCTGAGCCGAAGCCGAGAAGCGCCGCCCACAGCATGGCCAGATTCGGCAGATACAGGATGCCGATAAAGGACACCGCGGTTAACAGGCTGACGCCAGCAGCAGCTAATTTCTGATCGTTAAGACGACGCAGCGTGGCTGCCAGAATCAGGCCGGGTATGGCAGTGGTCAGCTGAAGGATGCCGTGTACCTCACCAGCCTGAACGGAAGAGAGTCCACTGTCCGTCAGAATGGCAGGCAGCCAGCCGACCGCCACATAAAACGGCATCGCATTCAGGCCCATAAACAGGGTGACCTGCCATGCCAGAGGCGATCGCCAGACCGCGACGGTCGCTGCTTTTTTCTCACCCGCTGCTGGCAGCTGATGCTTCTTCGCTAACTGGGGCAACCATAAAAACAGCGCAAAGAGTGGTGCAAAAACCAGCATGGCTAACGCGATGTTCCAGCCCCAGCGCTGCGTCAGAGGAATGACAATGGCAGAGCCAATGGCACCAGCCGCGCCCATGGTGATGGAATAGGCCCCTGTTACGGAAGCCATCCTGTCAGAAAAGTCACGCTTGATAAGGCCAGGCAGCAGGACATTGCCCAGGGCAATCCCGATACCTATCAATACTGTTCCGGCATAAAGCGCCCAGACACTGGCTGTGGAGCGAAGCAGGATGCCCGCTGAAATCACGATCAGGGCACCAAAAAGGGTTCGTTCCAGGCCGTACTTGCGGGAAATGGATGCGCTCAGGGGGGAAAAAGCGGCAAAGGCCAGCAAAGGCAGCGAGTTAAGTAACCCAATGGCTGTGATACTTAGCCCAAAATCATGGCGAATGGACTCTAAAACGGGTGCGATAGCGGTAAAAGGAACACGCAGGTTAATGGCGATAAAGAGGATGCCGGTCACAAGTATGACAGAAGACCACTTGTTCGTAATGCGGGACATAAATTCTGCTTTCTCTAAAAAAAGAAAGACTTTAAAGGAGGTATAAGTTACAGAATATAGATAACCTGACAACATATAACTAAATCATGCCAGTTAATAAAAAACCGGTGACCTCACCGGATGAGTTTGATGCTGATGCTTTCAGTCAGGCTGCGGTCGCCCTGCATGTATTATCGTCTGGCGAGTATGCCGGGCAGAGTCCACACGCTCACCGTAAAGGACAACTTATTCTCGCTTTACGCGGTGCAGTAAGCTGTGAGGTTCAGGATGCGCTATGGATTGTTCCACCGGGACATGCTGTCTGGGTACCGGGAGAAATACCTCACAGTTGCCGGGTCACGAAGAATGCGGCCACCTGCTTTTTGTTTATCGAACCCGGCGCGGCAGCGATGCCGGAAACCTGCTGTACCCTTGCCATTACCCCTCTGGTCCGCGAGCTGATTCTGTTTCTGGCAGAGCAGGAACATGCTTATTTACCTGACGATAAAACCGCGAGGCTTGCAGCGGTACTGCTGGAACATATACCGGATGTGCCGGTTAAAGCGCTTCACCTGCCTGTATCCGACCATCCTAAAATCCGGTATATGGCTGAGGCACTTTTTAATGTGCCTGATGACCGGAGAACGTTAAAACAGTGGGCTGCGGACCTTGCAACCAGCGAACGATCTCTGGCCAGACTGGTCAGAGACGTGACAGGAATGAGCTTTGGTCGCTGGCGTCAGCAGTTGCACTTAATGATTGCTCTAAGCCATCTGGCAGAAGGTCAGTCCGTGCAGCGCGTAGCCGGAACGCTGGGATATGATTCGGTCAGCGCATTTATCACAATGTTCAGAAAAGCACTGGGGAAATCGCCGACACACTATTTTTCATCTCTGAACTAATGCAAAAAAACACCAACCAGATTTATATAAACAACGTCAACGTCCGATTTTTGCTTAAAGCGGACAGGGAGTGACCTGTATTTTTATTCCTGATGTAACCTGCAAAGCAGATACCCATCTCCAGACCGCTGGAAACAGCAGAATCCTGTCTGGTTCAGATGCATACCGGCAATAATCAGTTTGTCATCCACGGCCTGTTGCAGCGCTTTTTTCCTTGTCTCTTCAGCCTGTAGAGGATTGACATCAAACATGATTGAAACAGCGGGAACTGCTGACTGAATATAGGGAAAATGAACGACATCTCCCCATATTAACACCGCTTTTTTATCGGAATGAATATGAAATCCGGTGTGTCCTGGGGTATGGCCTGGCAGCCATACAGGGCGAATGCCCTGCACAACTTCATTTTCATCAAGCAGGCGTATCTTCCCGGCATAGGCGGCCAGGACTTTTCGGAACAGTGCAAAATTATGTTTGCCGCGCTCACTGGCTCTCTGTAGTTTTTCATTATCCTGCCAGTGCGCAATTTCAAGGGGATGAATATAGAGATCAGCTTTTTTATATACCGGCTCTCCGTTTTCATGCAGCAGACCGCCGATATGATCGGGATGACCGTGCGTCAGTAATATCCTGTCTACGTCATCAGGCAGAATGCCGAGCATCGTCAGCTTCTCCTTAAGCCTCCCACCCACGTTGTTTTGCCCGCCAGCGCCCGCATCTACCAGAATAGTGTGTCCATATCCACGGATGAGATAACCGTTAATATGGATATCACCCTGTCTCTCAATCCCGGCAGCGCACTGGATACTTGCAGCCTTTGCGACGTCAATACCTGAAAGAAGATCAAGCGTGGCCGCCATAGTGCCATCGCTCAGCGCAATAACCTGATAACCGCCAACCTGACAGGTCGGGAAACTATCACCGTGCATGCATACCTCATAATAGTGCTGGCAGGCGCCCGCTTGCCTGATGTGTTTTCATCATGCTAAGCAACTGTTTTCCCGATTTAAATCGAAATTAATTCACTGATTAATGATATTTTGTCACTGTAAAGAATTTTGTATCAATAATCAGGCCGTATTAATGCTAAGAAAAATTCCCAGCAGTCGAGCCATGCTTGCCTTTGAAGCCGCAGCAAGGCATGGAAATTTTGCGCGGGCAGCGCAGGAGTTATCACTTACCGAAGGCGCAATCAGTCGACAAATAGCCCGCCTTGAGTCCATGTTAAACTGCAGATTGTTTGATCGCAGCGGAAGTCGCGTTACGCTCAATTCAGTTGGCGCCCGCTATGCAGATCAAATACGCGAATCGCTTGACCGGCTGGAAAGAGATACGCAATCGGTCATAGGTGTGCCAGAAGGCGGTAAGACTCTGGAGATTGCTGCCCTGCCAACGTTTTCATGCCGCTGGCTAATCCCGCGTCTGAAAAGCTTTTATACCCTGTATCCGGAAATTAGTGTGAACATCGCCGCCAGAACAGATCCATTTATTCTCGCTGGCAGTGGTTTTGACGCGGTAATACATTTCGATCATCCGGCATGGGCAGGTATGCATATGCAGTTTCTTTTTCAGGAAACGCTGCTGCCTGTATGCCATCCGGCACTTCTGAAGAACAAAAAAGAGAGCGTGCCGCTTAATGAGCTGCCTCGCATTCACCGTCTTCAGAATCCGCAGGCATGGCAGTACTATGCGCAGGAAACCGGAATTGAACTTGATAACCCGGCGCAGGGAGTCCGCTATGATCTGCACGAAATGTCTATCGCCGCAGCGCTGTCAGTACAGGGCGTTGCACTGGTGCCGCGGATATATGTCGAAAAAGAGTTAACTAACGGCGAGCTTATTGCTCCCTGGCCTGAGTCTGCTTCACTCAGCAAAAACTTTCATTTAATAAAACCGGCTTCAACAGGCATAAATGAAACGGCGCTGCATGCTTTTGAGCAATGGCTGATGACGGAAATTAATCCGAAAGCATAACGTCGCCGTTATTGATAAAACCAACTTCTGACGCTGATAACGCTCCGGACACGTCTCCGACCGTTGCAGAACTGCGCGTGCGGGTGCTCTGGTCGGAAGCAAGATGAAGGCACAGACTGCCCCCTTCCCGCCGTCGTTTAAGGCCAGCTGTTTTTGCCTCTCCCGCTCTGTTGGCGGAATGCCAGGGTGTCAGTGGCCGATACGGTTTCCGTGCTCATCGATAATCTGTTCACCATCTTCTTTCATCAATGCCCCTTTCTGTGGATCAGGCAGAATATCCAGAACGGCTTCAGACGGACGACAGAGCGCTGTACCGAGCGGCGTTACCACCACCGGACGGTTAATGAGAATGGGGTGAGCCAGCATAGCATCCAGCAGTTCGTCATCGCTGAACCGATCCTCTGCCAGACCCAGCTGCTCAAACGGTTCCGTATTTTTGCGCAGCAGTGCGCGCACGCTGATTCCCATATCTGCAATCAGCGTCTGCAGCTCAGCGCGTGTCGGCGGCGTCTCCAGATATAAAATCACTGCTGGCTCCACGCCACTATTGCGGATAAGCGCCAGGGTGTTACGGGACGTGCCGCAGGCCGGGTTGTGGTAAATAGTAATGTCAGTCATCAGTCATACTCCATACAGGCGCTGCATGCACGCAGCCCGGATCACGTTTAAACAGACAGGCGCAGGGCCAGCGCGGCCAGCGTCACAAAAAGCACCGGCAGGGTCATCACGATGCCAACACGAAAGTAATAGCCCCAGCTAACAGTGATATTTTTTTGCGCCAGAACGTGCAGCCACAGCAGGGTTGCCAGGCTGCCAATCGGGGTAATTTTCGGGCCGAGGTCGCAGCCAATGATGTTCGCGTAAATCATTGCCTCTTTTACCGTGCCCTGAGCGGTACTGCCGTCAATAGAGAGCGCCCCGACCAGCACGGTGGGCATGTTGTTCATGACCGATGACAGAAAGGCCGTCAGAAAGCCCGTACCCAGCGTTGCCCCCCAGACGCCGTGCTCTGCAAAGCGGTTCAGAATGGCTGAGAGATCATCCGTCAGGCCGGCATTACGCAGACCATATACCACCAGATACATGCCCAGCGAGAAGATAACGATTTGCCAGGGTGCACCTTTCAGCACCTTACGGGTATCGATAACGTGTCCTTTGCGTGCAACCAGCCAGAGAATGAAGGCCGCCGCTGCCGCAACCAGGCTGACCGGTACGCCAAGCGGCTCCAGCGCAAAAAAACCGGCCAGCAGCAGAATCAGCACCAGCCAGCCGGTTTTGAAGGTCCGCCTGTCACGGATAGCGTCACGGGGCATTTTTAGCTTTGTCAGGTCATAACCTGCCGGAATATCTTTGCAGAAAAACATGTGCAGCATTACCAGCGTAGCCACTACGGAAGCAATATTCACCGGCACCATAACGGACGCATATTCGCTAAAGCCCAGCGTAAAGAAATCCGCCGTTACGATGTTGACCAGGTTCGATACGATGAGCGGCAGGCTGGACGTGTCCGCGATAAACCCAGCCGCCATCACAAATGCCAGCGTGGCACCTGGGCTGAAGCCCAGCGCCAGCAGCATGGCGATGACAATCGGCGTGAGGATAAGCGCCGCGCCGTCATTGGCGAACAGCGCCGCCACCGCCGCGCCCAGCAGAACAATATACGTGAACAGCAGCCTGCCTCTGCCGCCTCCCCAGCGGGAAACATGCAGTGCCGCCCACTCAAAAAAGCCGGATGCATCCAGCAGCAGGCTGATGATGATAACCGCGATAAACGTGGCCGTGGCGTTCCAGACAATCTGCCAGACCGCCGGAATATCCCCGATATGCACCACGCCCGTCAGCAGCGCCAGCGCAGCCCCGATAACAGCACTCCAGCCAATACTGAGTCCTTTCGGCTGCCAGATAACCAGCACCAGCGTCAGAACAAAAATTGCACCTGCCAGAAACATAGTCCCTCCTTCACTACTGCACCTCACAGAATAAGCACAGCGCAACCAGAAACGTTAAATATGGAAAAGCATATATGTATAGGTAAATTTTTAAATGCAGACAGGTTTGCCATTGGTCGTAGCGTTGTCCCGCTCAGCCTGCCGGCTAAGATGCTGGATGTCATCCTGCTGACACAGATAAGCCTGTTCAATCACGGCTGCAGCCCAGGCGGGCATGTGAGGGGACAGCCGGTAATGGATCCATTTGCCGTCACGCCTGTCGATAAGCAGGCCGCTGTCTCTGAGTAGCGCAAGATGCCGGGATACTTTGGGCTGGCTCTCTTTCAGTATCAGCGTCAGCTCGCATACACAGAGCTCACCTTTTTCACGCAGAAGCAGGACAAGCTTTAAACGCGTTTCGTCAGACAGCCCCTTAAAAAGCTGAAGAGGAAAAAGCTGAGGCATGATAACTCCGGGTAGCTGGCGTAAAAAGCCAGTGTGACTTTACGCGCAAATGCCGTCAATACATATGCATAAATTCATATATAAATACCAGGCTGATTCCATGTATGTTTCTGCGGTGACATGCGCAGACATGGTTAATATACACGCTGGTACCGCTGTTCGCAGCCCTGTTCCGCTTGCTGAAACGTTGACCTCTCACCGTTTTTGTTTATAGTTTAGTGCCTGTCCTGAGAGGGGCAGGCTTCGCCGTCAGCGCCCCGCGCCGGGTTTCGCTGGCTTATTGCAGTCCTGAAGGCATCCTTTTGCCGTAAAGGAGAACTCAAAAATCATGCGTCTTACGCCACCCTGAGTCGTCATCCTCCCCTGTCGCACTGAGTAGTTTCAGTCGCGCACTCAAAAACATCCCGTCTGCGGATGTGCTTTTTCGTCCCTGAATTTTTTGCCCTCACGGGCTGACTGTATCTAAAATCTGAGAAATTACTATGCTGCTGTCCTCGACGCGTAAGGGCTGGCTGGGCAACGTCCGTGGTGACGTGCTCGCCGGTATTGTCGTCGCGCTCGCGCTCATTCCTGAAGCGATCGCGTTTTCCATCATTGCCGGAGTCGACCCGCAGGTCGGCCTCTACTCGGCCTTCTGTATTCCCGTGGTTATGGCCATCTTTGGCGGACGTCCCGCCATGATTTCATCGGCTACCGGCGCCATGGCGCTGCTGATGATAACGCTGGTGAAAGATCACGGCCTGCAGTATCTGCTGGCGGCATCAGTGCTAACCGGCCTGCTGCAGCTGGCTGCCGGCTACCTGAGGCTTGGCAGTCTGATGCGCTACGTGTCGCGCTCGGTCGTGACGGGCTTCGTCAACGCGCTGGCCATTCTGATTTTTATGGCACAGTTGCCGGAGCTGACCAACGTGACCTGGCACGTGTATGCGCTCACCGCCGCAGGCCTGGCAATCATCTACCTCTTTCCGTACCTCAATAAAACTATTCCCTCCCCGCTGGTCTGCATCGTGGTGCTGACCGCCATCTCCATGTGGCTGCATCTGGACGTGCGCACCGTGGGCGACATGGGCAAGCTGCCCGACAGCCTGCCGGTGTTCCTCATTCCGGACATTCCGCTGAACCTGGATACGCTGCTGTTTATCCTGCCTTACTCCGCCGGCCTTGCCGTGGTGGGACTGCTGGAGTCGATGATGACCGCCACTATCGTGGACGACATGACCGACACCCCGAGCGACAAAAACCGCGAGTGCAAGGCGCAGGGCATCGCCAACGTCTGCACGGCGTTTATCGGCGGCATGGCGGGCTGCGCCATGATTGGTCAGTCGGTGATTAACGTAAAATCCGGCGGGCGCGGGCGCCTCTCCACCCTGACGGCCGGGCTGGTGCTGCTCTGTCTGATTATTTTCCTCCGCGATCAGGTGTCGCAGATCCCGATGGCGGCGCTGGTCGCGGTGATGATCATGGTCTCCATCGGCACCTTCTCCTGGCGATCCATCACCGACCTGCGCCGCCATCCGCTCTCGACCAGCGTGGTCATGCTGGCAACCGTGGTCGTGGTGGTGGCCACCGACAACCTGGCCTTCGGCGTGCTGACCGGGGTGCTGATTGCTTCGCTGAACTTTGCCACTAAGGTAGCGCGCTTTATGACGGTCAGATCATCACGGGAGGGTGAGACACGGATCTATACCGTGACCGGCCAGGTCTTTTTTGCCTCCGCCGATCGCTTTATGAGCCACTTTGACTTCAGGGAAGCGGCAGAGCGCGTGGTCATTGACGTCACGCACGCCCACTTCTGGGACATCACCGCCGTTAGCGCACTGGACAGGGCGGTAATTAAGTTCCGCCGCGAAGGCGCTGAGGTAGAAATACCGGGCATGAACGACGCCACCCGTACCCTCGTTGACCGCTTCGGCGTGCATGACAAGCCGGAAGAAGCGGAAAAACTGATGGGCGGTCACTAACTGACAGGAGTTACAGCTATGAACAATACCGTTGTGGCCTGCGTGGATGGTTCGCCGTCAACCGGGCCAGTCTGTGACTACGCGGCGTGGGCCGCCGCCGGCCTTTCCGCGCCGCTGGCCCTGCTGCACGTGCTGGAAAAAGACGGTCATCCGGCCGTCTCTGACCTGAGCGGCAGCATTGGCATCGACAGCAAAGAGCTGCTGACCGAAGCGCTTGTGCGCGTGGAGGGTGAGCGCAGCCGCCTGCTTATGGCGCAGGGGAAAACTATTCTGGCCGGCTGTGCTGAACGGCTGGCCCGGACGGGACGCCCGGAGGTACGCCAGCTGCAGATGCACGGCGCACTGGACGAAATCCTTGCCGGGCTGGATGACGTCAGGCTGATGGTGCTCGGACGACGGGGCGCAGAACATACGGTGGGCAGCCAGCTGGAAAGCGTCATCCGCCTGCAGAAAGCGCCCGTGCTGGTTGTGCCGGAAACGTTTATTGCG
Organism: Pantoea sp. UBA6567; assembly: GCF_002434165.1. Classification (NCBI taxonomy): domain Bacteria; kingdom Pseudomonadati; phylum Pseudomonadota; class Gammaproteobacteria; order Enterobacterales; family Erwiniaceae; genus Pantoea; species Pantoea sp. UBA6567. The sequence continues at coordinate 288,956 of NZ_DJJN01000004.1, forward strand.
CCATCCCGGGTACTTTTTGCCTGGGATGGCAGCGAGGCCAGCCGCCGAAACCTGACCCGGCTGACCGTGAGCCCGCTGCTTCGCGGCCTGGCCTGCCATGTTGTGATGGTGAACGGCGACGATGCTTCACTCCATGATGCGCAGCACATCCTGCAGGCAGCCGGCATTGATGCAGAGTCACGGCTGATACAGGATGAATCCGTCTCGCGCGGGCTGTGCCGTTACGCGCAGGAGAACGGAACGGACCTGATCGTGATGGGAGCCTGGGGACACTCCCGGCTGCGCCGCTTCTTTATCGGCAGTCACACCACGGCGATGCTGGCTGAAAGCCGTTATCCGCTGCTGATGCTGCGGTAAACGTTACGGGCCTGCAATCGCAGACCCTTTTCATAACGAGCCTCCGGAACACAAGTCCCGGAGCAGTTCATTTGTGCGGCGCCTTTGTCAGCCGTGCTCAGGGAATACCATGCGTCAGCTGTTTCGCTTTATGTATCAGCACGGCAGTCATCTCGCCTTTGACGCGATACTGATGGCCATGTCGAGTTTTGGACAGACTTACTTCGTATCGCTTTACGGGCAGGACCTGCGTCAGGCATTCGGGCTCAGCGACGGCGGACTGGGCGGCCTTTATGCCGCGGGCACCGTGATGAGTGCCGTCACCCTGACATGGGCGGGCCGGCTGATTGACTACACCACTACCCGTCGATTCACCCTGGCCGTTACCCTGCTGCTGATAACGGCGTGCCTGCTCGTCTCCGGTGCGCAGGCGGCATGGACGCTCTGTGCAGGCTTTTACCTGCTTCGCCTCGGCGGACAAGGCCTGATGGTGCATACCGCCCTGACGGCGACTGCGCGCCAGTTTCCGCTTGATGCTGGCAAGGCACTGGGTGCTATCGCACTGGGCCTGTCGCTCGCACAGGCGCTGTTTCCGTTGGCTGCCGTGCAGATTAACGCTCTGACGGGATGGCGCACTGCCTGGCTGATAAACGCTGCGGTTCTGGTGGCCGGCGTTGCGCTGGCTGTCAGCTGCCTTCCGCGCGCTGCCGAAAAGCCGCTGCGGACGTTCAGAAAGCGGGGCGCAGAGAAGGTTCGCGAAGCGTCAGTATGGAAGAACCGGAATCTGCTTTTTGCTCTGCCCGCAGTGCTGGCGTCACCTTTCATCACCACAGGGTTCTTTTTCCATCAGGCGCGTCTGGCAGAGGAGAAAGGATGGGCGCTGTCGTGGGTTGCAGGGTGGTTTATTGCTTACGCGATAACGCAGGCGGTTTCCCTGTTATCATTTGGTCCGCTGATAGACCGGCTGACGCCACGCCGTCTGTTGCCGTGGTTTCTGCTGCCGCAGGGCGCTGGCATGCTGGCGCTGTGGCTCAGTAACAGCGTGTGGGTCACGCCGTTTTATCTCATCATGACCGGTATATCGTCAGCCATTGCGTCCACACTGGCGACTGCGCTATGGGTACAGCTGTTTGGCCCCGCGCAACTGGCAAAGGTGCGCTCGGCTGTTGAGGCGGGTACCGTGCTTGCCAGTGGTGCCTCTCCGGTCATCATGGGCGTTCTGATTGATAACCATATTGCCCTTCGGGTGCAGGCGCTGTTATGCCTCGTCTTTATACTCGCAGCCAGTCTGGTGGCAACCCGTGTCAGAGCTGGCGTACCGGAAAATGAAACTGATATTTCTGGCTAATCGGAACACGATACGTGAGGCAGGAAACACTGTCCGCTTTGTGCCAGAAGCGGACGTTTCCGGCATCTGCATGCACTAAGCCGTGGAGAATAGCTTTCACTGCATAACCATACAGATATACAGGAATTATCAGGGGCATTTGTCAGTATTTCGGACAGGAAAAATACCGAAAACAGCCTTCGGGCTGCAGAACCGCGCTGAGGGCTTTTCAGGCGGTGCATCAGGCACTTTTATGTAAAAAAGACTCTCATGCATACAGTAAATCGTGCATGCTTCATGACACAAATTCACAGGTAGTGAATCCGATTGAATAAGGAATTCAGGACGTGATTGACTTCACCCGTTTTGTCGAACGCTATGAGCAATTTAACGCTTCATTACTCCCTTCTGATAACATCACCGAAAGCCGGATCAATGATTTATATATCCGGGTATACAGGCCAATGGCAGCCCTTGATGAGGTTCTTATTGTCTACCATGGTGGCGGGGTCAACTCTGACGCTGGCTACGACATTCTTGCACGACAGTTGAGTTCCGATCTGCCCGTCTGTGTTTGTCTCGTCGATATCCGTGGTCACGGTCGTTCGGTAGGTGTCCGGGGAGAAGCTTCCAGTCCTGTTCAAATCTGGCGTGATGTGGATGTCGTCATTGATTATGTCCGAACCTCTTTTCCTGATGCCAGAATTCACTTGCTTGGGCACTCCAGTGGAGGCGGTATGCTGATAAATTACTTTACCCGATACTCTCTATCGAGGGTTGTTGAAAGCCTGATCTTGCTAGCCCCAGCATTAGGTCCTTTTTCACCTCCTGCTCTGAACCGCGAGTTTTCCTCTCCCTTTGCATCGATAAACCGTTTGAGCTTCATAATCAATGCTATGAGTGCAGGTTTTCTATGTGGACGTCGTGCAGGAGTAAGGCTTAATTTCCCCTGTGAGGTTATTAATGCAAGGCCTGACTTTGTTCAGACATACAGCGTTAATATGGCTAACGCCCTCACCCCTCGTAATCCTGAAAGGCAACTTAAAGAAATCTCTATTCCAGTAACAATCATGCTTGCTGAGCATGATGAACTGTTTGATGTAAGCCGTATGGAAGAATTTTTCAGGAACTGCGGCAATCCGAATGTAAGCAGTCGGGTTGTGGCAGATAGTACACATCTCGATTGTATTTTCGAGTTAACGGATATGGTGAGGGAACACTTCACTGGCCTGACTTCAAGAGCGCAATACGTCAGTTATGTTCAACGTATTAGAACCACTCAGCTGTCATAAGTGAAATGTCCGCTGCTCGCTCATAGCGGACCTGACCCACGCGCCAGTCTGTTTGTGCCAAAGAGGGCATAACTCACTTTAAAACAAGTTAATTAACCGGGCAGTTCGCCCATCCTTTTGCTCATAAACTTTGGCAGGATAAATGCGCTCTTCTGTCAGCTCGTGATCCCTTCCAGCGTGACAGAGGCCCCGCCGCATACGATGACCAGTACATTATCAGCCGGCTTGAATAAGACTTTTTTGTCGTACAAAAGTGAGAGTGATACACCGCATGCAGGCTCAGTGAGCACCCGATGGTCATCGAGAAAGCACCGGCAGGCATTCAGCGCTTCTTGGTCTGAAACCAGCATACTTCTGACGTCCATACGGCTGGCCACATTGAAAACATTTTCGCACACCTGGCTTGCGGCCAGCGTCGTGGCTATGCCGCTGACCTTATCAAGACGTACCAGCCTGCCGGCATTAAGCGAGGCGCGAAGAGAGGCCGTACCCTGGGTTTCTGCGGCGTAAACCGGAATATGACCAAGCTGATGTTTCACCAGTCCCTGAGCGATACCGGACAGCATGCTCCCGCCGCCAACAGAAAGAATTACCGCATCAGGCGTTACCCCTTCGCTGATGACCTCATCCACGATTGTGCTGATACCTTCCCACAAAAGTGGATGATCAAAGGGATGTACACAGATAATGTCATCCGTCGCCAGTGACAGGGCGTAGTCGTTCGCCTCACTCCATACTTTTCCGTGCACAACAACTCTTGCACCCTCCTGTTCAATAAGCTGTTTTGCCCTGTCAGACGTGGTTTCCGGCACAACCACAGTGACCGGCAGCCCCAGTTTGCGGCCGCAATGTGCCACCGCTATGCCTGCATTGCCGCCCGATGAACTGATGAAAGCTGTTGCGCCCCTTTCCGCATAATGGCGACAAATGCTCTCTGCACTTCTGAGCTTGAACGATCCCGTCGGCTGGGAAGATTCCATTTTAAGCCAGACAAGGCATCCACAATGCTGGCTTAAGGGCAGTGAATGTATAAGAGGGGTTTGTATACTTATTGCCATGAGGAAGATCCTTATTATCTTTTCCCGTGATAAACGAGAAACATTCCAGGTTTAGAAACAGATTTATCATAATGGGTTAGAGCGTAAAGGGATGGATACAATGGGTAATAAAAGTGCCGGTTACAATTCCGTCCAGACAAGACTAAAGTGCGACCGTTTTTCGCTCTTTGCGGACGTTAAGGTACGCAGCGGGCTGAGTTCTCCCGGAGTTGATCAGGACGGGGGCTCAGAACAGTAAGCACATTTGCTTAGGACATATCTCAATTGCCCGTCATTTGTTCAGGAACACCTATAATTTAAGTTATCTTAAATTATACATCTGTCAGGTATCGCTATGGCCAGTTATACAGTCCGGATTGAGTTAAAGGAGCAGACCGAAAAAGCGCACATTGAGATGATGTTTGCCATGCATGAGAACGGTTTTTCACGAAGCGTCGTCTGCAGGCGGGGGTTCACGTATGCCCTGCCGACGGACGAGTTCGTCTACGTGGGTTCTGAAAAGATTACGGATTTAATGAGCCGGGTATGCACCCTGCTGAGCAGCTTCAGTGAGGCGCCCGTCGTGCTGATAACCGGTGCCGGAGAGCGGTGCTGGTCAGGACTGCGTGTGATTGACCTTGAATAGTCCAGCCCTGTTCAGCAGCTCCGGCCGTCGCGCTGCAGAATGATGCCTGACCCGGCGACCGCCTGCATGTGCGTCATACCAGTACGCGGTGACACGATGTGGACTTTATTGACCCTGCTCCATCAACTCTAGTGTCTGTCCATCGGGGCTTTGTAAATAGATTACTCTGGTTCCCTGCATGGGGCCTGATAAGATTGTCTGAGGTTTACCTGGTGTCTTCCAGCCATACTCAGATGCTTTACTCAAGAGCGTATCAATATCCTCAACTATAAATGCAAGGTGAGCATAGCCAGGGATATAAGGTACTGAAGGTTCTTCTGGCTGTTTGATGTTATCGTATTGCAGTAATTCAATTTTGATGCCAGCCAGTTCAAGCAACGCCATTCGCACATCAGCGCCCCTTGCGCCTGTCACTTCATCAATGATAGGCCCAGACATTTTTCCTTCGCGTAATAACTTTCCGCCAAGAATATCAGTCCAGAAAAATAATGACTCTTCAATGCTTCTGACTGAAAATCCGACGTGATCTGCTTTTTTTATCATACAATTACCTGCTGTGCGCGACTGCATCGTAAACCAATATCAATTATAGAAAACCTGAATGTTCGCTGTGAGCAAACATATCTGAATGGCTTAATTGAACATACTACTGTCCGGACCCGGGTACTGCTGTTGCAGTCAGAAAAGATTCTATTCCTGTATGCTTAGACACCCTGGATGACGTGCTCCGGAGAACAGAAAAACTGTTGAGCTGATTTCTATGTCAGAACTACGCGGTCACGGCCCGGCGTTGGGTAGAGCAGCTCTCACCGGTCCGGCCGTAAAAATGACGATGCAGGTTATCTTTGTGGTTGCGGATTGTGAGCGTGCATATGCAGGTATAGCGCGTGCTAAGGCATCAGGAAGATGATCCTGACGTAGAGAGCATATGTGTTTCTTAACATTCAGAAGGGGCAGAAAGCATACATGTCCCCAGACAAGCAGCACAACGACTGATAGTATAATTTTCAATCAAAACGAACCGTAGCGGTTGTATCTGTTTGTTGTGTGCCGGAAACGAAACGACTCATTTCCAATGTCTGAATAGGCCAGATATGCCCTTTCCATATTTACTTACTGAAACCTGTAGCTACTTGCGTTCCAGTAACCACTACCCTGACAACGATATTCTTTAAAACCCAATGACCTCAGTTCCCTTGCAATTAGCCGATTCATTACTCCATGTCCCATAAGCAGCACGGGACCGTCAGATCTTTTTGCAAACGCTGCAAGGATACCCGCAGCCTGAATAGCACGTTTCTTTGCTGTTCCGACGCGCTCTACGTCACGGGATATGCCGCATAACCACATGACGCGGAAAAAAACAGCCCATACGGTCGGTGATAGCCTGAAACCGGGCATAGGAAATACCGGCAGATCTGCTTCCCTGAAAACCTCATCAATGACATCCGGTTCAAGGTCTAATGCTTTCAGGGAAGAAAGTGCTCTGGGAAGAGGGCTACTGAGGATTTGCGATGCGCTGAACGCCAATGATTCACTGGACTCAGGCGGTATATCTTCTCCTGTATCAGAACGATCATAATCTGCAATCCAGTTGGACATTTCACGGCTCGTTACTTTCGCAGAGCCTGTAAAAGCGGGCTTTCCATGACGCATTAAAATAATTTCCATACAACGCTTCTTGCTTATGGTCCTTCCAGGCGGTCAGACTAACGCGATAAACATATGACGCACCACTACTTTGTCCAGGATTGATACTGATCGATGAGATGATATGTCAGGTGATAATCACTGTATGAAAAAGTAAATACCTTAATACACACGTCACACCGTCATGATGTCCGCTTCTCGCCCATAGCGGACATCAGCCCGATGTCAGTCCGCTTAGCGCCACAACCGGACGGTTTACGTCGCTTCCCGGTTTGCCGCAAGGCGAAACCGGGGTCTGCCCGCTGCCTTCGTGACCCTGTTCACACTCTGTTCAAATAAAAAGCATAGCCGCTACCAGACTGATGATAAAAACACCGCCGATGGTCCGTTAAGTTAATTTATTGTTAATATATTTATTAATTTATGTTAATAAAATGCAGGTTTTCGGCCCCGTAAAATAGCAACCCGACTCAAAACGGATTTTTATAACTTATTTTTTACATAGAAAACCATTAAATTTAACAAATATGGGCATTGCTCACATTTCGCTCAAGGGCGAGCGAAAAGCGATACCCCCTTACGTTAATCTCAGAACGTGGATGTGAAAGCTGTCGCCTGTCCCCTTTATCAGAACCTCATAAGAAAGGTACCGAAATGAAATTTAACCTCGCATTAGTCAGTGCATGTGTGGTTTCAGCATGCATGTTATTTACAACACCTTCATTTGCCGCCAAACCTTACGATATCGCCGTCGTTGCCAAAGTTACGGGCATTCCCTGGTTTACCCGTATGGAGGTCGGCGTAAAAGAAGCCGCGCAGAAACTGGATGTCAACGCATACCAGGTCGGTGCGTCTACCCCGGATCCGGCCCAGCAGGTCAAAGTTATTGAAGATTTGATCGCTAAAAAAGTTAACGCAATCATTGTGGTACCCAATGACGCTAAAGTGCTGGAACCGGTGCTGAAAAAAGCCCGCGATCAGGGCATCGTGGTATTAACGCATGAATCGCCGGATCAGCAAATTGGCCAGTGGGATGTCGAAACCATCGACAGCCAGAAATATGCTCAGGCCAACATGGATGAGCTGGCAAAAGATATGGGTGGCAAAGGGGGTTACGCCATTTATGTCGGCTCTCTGACCGTGCCATTGCACAATGCGTGGGCCGATGCTGCGATCAAATATCAGAAAGAGAAGTATCCGGACATGCATGAAGTGACTTCACGTCTGCCGGTGGCCGAAAATATCGATAAGTCATACTCCACCACTCTGGATTTAATGAAAACCTACCCTGACCTGAAGGGGATTATCGGTTTCGGCTCGCTCGGTCCTATCGGTGCCGGTCAGGCTGTTCAGCAGAAACGTGCAAAAAACAAAATTGCAGTTGTCGGTATCGCTATGCCAGGCCAGGCGGCTCCTTACCTGATGCGCGGTGATATTAAGAAAGTTCTGCTGTGGGATCCGAAAGATGCCGGTTACGCCCTGGTGACAGTTGCCGATCAGCTGCTTCAGGGTAAAGAGGTGACTAAAGAGCTGAGTATTGAAAAATTGGGCAAAGCCGATGTAGATATGGACAAAAAAGTGATTCGCTTTAATAAAATTCTTGAAGTCACACCAGAGAATGCGAAATCACTTGGCTTCTGATGGGCCATTTTAATTATTTTATTTTCCGGAGATATATTATCTCCCGCGCTACACCAGGCAAATAGAAACAGATACGGCGTTGTATGCTGTGCTGTATCTGAATTTCTACTGAGAGATTGAAAACCTATATCCTGTATAACCCGGATTGGGTGTGCATGAATTCCTGCGATCACATTCGTCAGTGATCCGCAGGAGTAAGTGCAGCCAAAGCCCCAGCCCGAATATAACCGGAATGCTTAAGGATCTGTGATGGATACGCTCAACACGCCCCCTGCCCCTGCTGAAGCCTTTATCAGCCTTGAGAAAATTAGTAAAAAGTTTCCCGGCGTATTAGCACTGGATAATGTCAGCCTGACGCTCAATAAAGGCGAAGTGCATTGTCTGGCCGGTCAGAATGGCTGTGGCAAAAGCACGATAATTAAAGTTATTTCCGGCGTCTATCAGCCGGAAAAAGGCGCGGCGATTACGCTGGATGGAAAACTATTTCATACCCTGACGCCGCAGCTCTCTTCCTGGTACGGTATTCAGGTTATTTATCAGGATCTGTCTCTCTTCCCAAATCTGTCGGTAGCCGAAAATATTGCCATTAATCGTTATCTTCCGGGCGGTGATTTTTGGGTACATCGTGAGTCAATGCGCAAAAAGGCTGTGGCGGCGATGCAACGGGTCGGCGTTTCTCTGGATCCGGATCGTAAAGTAGAAAAGCTTTCAATCGCCGACCGCCAGTTAGTGGCAATATGCCGCGCCATCGCCGCTGATGCCACGCTGGTGATCATGGATGAACCCACGGCATCACTGACCCGCACTGAGGTCAATGGCCTGCTGCGGGTAGTAAGTGAGCTGAAAGCCGCCGGTATCTGCGTGGTGTTTGTCAGCCACCGTCTGGATGAAGTAATGGAAGTGGCCGACCGTATCAGCGTGATGCGCGACGGCAAACTGGTCGGCACCTGGCCGGCGAGCGAACTCGACAGCAACGAGCTGGCGTTCCTGATGACCGGTCAGCGCTTTACCTACAGCCACCTGCCGCACCGGGCACCTGCCGAAGTTACGCCGTTACTGGAGATCAGCCATCTGAGCCGCAAGGGTCAGTATCATGATATCTCGCTGTCGCTGCGCCAGGGCGAGATCGCATCGATTGTTGGTCTGCTCGGTTCAGGGCGTACGGAACTCTGCCTGAGTCTGTTTGGCATGAGTCAACCAGACAGCGGCGAGATCCGCATCAACGGTAATACGGTGAAATTCCACTCTAACCGCGATGCTATCCGGCACGGTATTGCCTATGTGTCAGAAGACCGTTTGACGCAGGGGCTGATAATGGAGCAATCCATTTACGATAACACGCTGGTATCCATTTTCGACAAGCTGCATACCCGCGCAGGATTGATGGATCATCACAAAGCCGCCCTGGTAGTAAAAGAGCTGATCCGCGATCTGAACATTAAAGTTTCGGACAGCAGTTTGCCCGTGAAGACGCTTTCCGGCGGTAATGCACAGCGTATCGCCATCGCCAAATGGGTGGCGACGCGGCCACGTATCCTGATCCTCGATTCGCCGACGGTCGGTGTGGATATTGCCAATAAAGAGGGAATTTACCGCATCGCACGCGATCTGGCGGAGTCCGGCATGGCGGTGCTGATGATTTGCGATGAGATCCCGGAAGCGTATTACAACAGCCATCGCGTGCTGGTAATGCGCAAAGGTAAACTGGTAGCGGAATTTGCGCCGTATCAGAGCAGCGAAGCGCAGATTGCGGAGGTGATTAATGGGTAATAAATCGCTCTCGAAACTGTTTTCACAGCACGAATTCTGGCTGGGATTACTGGTTCTGCTGTTGGTGATTGGTCTGAGCGTCCGCACCAGCGAATTTATGACGCTGGGGAACCTGACGGACGTTGCCACCAGCTACGCCATTCTCGGCATTCTGGCCTGCGGTCTGTTTGTGGTGCTGATCGCCGGAGGTATCGACATCTCCTTCCCGGCCGTAACCTCCATCGGCCAATACGTTATGGCGAGTTACATCATCCATCACGGTGGCAGCTTCCCACTGGCATTTGCTCTGTCGATGGGTACCGGTTTGCTACTTGGGCTGGTCAACGGTTTTCTGGTTTACTGGCTGCGCGTGCCGGCCATCATCATCACCATCGCCACACTGAACCTGTTCTACGGTTTGCTGGTGTATCTCACTAACGGCACCTGGCTGTACGGTTTCCCCGACTGGTTTATGAACGGCATTAACTGGTTCTCCTTTACCGCCGCCGACGGCTACGACTATGGCCTCACTCTGCCGCTTCTCAGCCTGCTGGGGGTGATCATCGCCACCGGGGTACTGATGAACCGGACCCGCGTGGGTCGCCAGATTTACGCTATGGGCAGCAATCGTGATGCTGCTTCGCGTCTTGGTCTGAATATTTTGCGGCTGCATTTCTACGTCTACGGTTTTATGGGTTTGCTGGCGGGAATTGCTGCCGTGGTGCAGGCGCAAATCACTCAGTCAGTCGCGCCTAACTCCCTGCTCGGTTATGAGCTGACGGTCCTTGCCGCTGTAGTTTTAGGCGGTACCAGCATGACCGGCGGGCGTGGTTCGCTGACCGGCACCATTCTGGGCGTGATGCTGCTGGCCTTCCTGCAGAATGGTTTGACCTTACTCAGCATTTCAGCTTACTGGCATCAGGTATTCAGCGGCGTAATCATTCTGGTCAGCATCAGCAGCACCGCCTGGAATGAAAAACGCAAACTGGCAAAGGGAATGTGACATGACAACCATAAACCGACTCTTCCCCGGCGACCGCATCATTCGTTTGCAGTTACTGATTATCGTAGCCGTTGCCGTACTGTTTTCGTTTACGCTGGGCGGCAGCTTCTACAGCGTCGGCAATTTCCAGTCAATCGCTTCACAGTTACCGATTCTGGGCATGCTGGCGCTGGGGATGGGCATTACCATGCTTACCGGCGGTATCAACCTTTCGATCATTGCCGGTGCCAATGCCTGTTCGCTGGTGATGGCGGCCATTCTGGTGGCCCACCCTGACCAGCCGCACTATTTCGCACTGGCGATGCTCGCCGGACTGGCCGTAGCGGTAGTCATTGGCGTGCTCAATGGTGCGCTGATCGCATATATCGGCGTTTCGCCAATTCTGGCGACGCTCGGTACTATGACACTTATCGCCGGGCTGAATATTCTGCTGACCAACGGCACAGTGCTTTCCGGTTTTCCAGCGGCCATTCAGTATCTCAGTAACGGTAGCCTGATGGGCATTCCGGTTGCGCTGCTGTTATTCCTGCTGGTAGCACTGCTGCTGTGGGTCCTGCTGGAACATACCACGCTGGGTCGCAGCCTGTATCTGATGGGCTCCAATGAACAGGCTACGCGCTTTAGCGGTGTTAATACGCACAAAGTCACCATCGCAGTGTACGTGCTTTCGGCGCTGCTCGGATGGGGTGCAGCACTGCTGATGATGTCCAAATTTAACTCGGCGAAAGCGGGTTACGGCGATGCCTATTTACTGGTGACCATTCTGGCCTCTGTGCTCGGCGGAATTAACCCTGACGGCGGTTTTGGCCGGGTCCTCGGGCTGATGCTGGCGCTAATCGTTCTGCAAATGCTGGAGAGCGGCCTGAATCTGATGGGCGTCAGCAGTTACCTGACCATGGCGCTGTGGGGATGCGTTCTGATCCTGTTTATCGCTCTGCAAAACAGAAAATCATAAGCGAAAGCTTTCTAAAAAAAGGAAAGAACATGGCGAGTTATTTTATCGGCGTAGACGTAGGAACCGGCAGCGCCCGCGCAGGGGTTTTCGATATGAGTGGTCGTATGCTCGGTCAGGCCAGCCGTGAGATCACATTATACCGCCCGAAAGCCGATTTTGTTGAGCAATCTTCCGACGAGATCTGGCAGGCCGTTTGTAACGCGGTAAGAGACGTAGTCAGTCAGGCGGATATTAACCCGATTCAGGTGAAAGGCATCGGTTTTGACGCGACCTGCTCGCTGGTGGTGCTGGATAAAGAGGGCAATCCCCTGACTGTCAGCCCATCAGGACGCAGTGAACAAAATATTATTGTATGGATGGATCATCGCGCCATCACTCAGGCAGAACGCATCAATGCCACCGGCCATCGCGTACTGGAGTTTGTCGGCGGGATTATCTCTCCGGAGATGCAGACACCCAAACTGCTCTGGCTAAAACAGCACATGCCGACCACCTGGAGCAACGTCGGACATCTGTTCGACCTGCCTGATTTTCTTACCTGGCGCGCCACGCAGGACCCCACGCGCTCGTTATGTTCCACCGTCTGCAAATGGACATATATCGGTCACGAAGACCGCTGGGATCCCGGCTATTTTCGTCAGATCGGTCTGGACGATTTGCTGGAAAACAACGCATCAAAAATCGGCAGCGAAGTGAAAGCTATGGGTGAGCCGCTGGGGCATGGGCTGACACAGCGCGCTGCCGCAGAGATGGGACTGATAGCGGGTACCGCAGTCAGCGTCTCGATTATTGATGCTCACGCAGGCAGTCTTGGCATTCTTGGCGCCATTGGTGTATCCGGCGAATCAGCGGATTTTGACAACCGCATCGCACTCATTGGCGGCACATCTACGGCGCATATGGCGATGTCGCGTAGCGCGCGCTATATCGGCGGCATCTGGGGGCCGTATTATTCGGCAATTCTGCCGGATTACTGGTTGAATGAAGGCGGACAATCCACTACCGGCGCGTTGATTGATCATGTGATTCAGTCGCATCCCTGCTATCAGGATCTGCTTAAACAGGGTAAAGACAGCGGTAAAAACATCTATGAGGTTCTCAACGGCATTCTGCGCAGCATGGCGGGCGAATCAGAGAATATTGCGTTTCTGACTAAAGACATTCATATGCTGCCCTATTTTCACGGCAATCGCTCACCGCGCGCCAACCCGACGCTGACTGGCACGCTGACGGGCCTGAAATTATCACGTACGCCGGAAGACATGGCGCTGCATTACCTCGCCACCATTCAGGCGCTGGCGCTCGGCACTCGCCACATTATTGAAACCATGAACCAGAATGGTTACTGCATTGATACTATGATGGCGTGTGGTGGCGGCATCAAAAACCCAATCTTTGTGCAGGAGCATTCCAATGCGACGGGCTGCGCGATGCTGTTGCCGGAAGAGAGTGAAGCGATGCTGCTTGGCAGCGCAATGATGGGCACCGTCGCGGCGGGCGCTTATGAATCGTTGCCAGAAGCGATGGCTGCCATGAGCCGCATTGGTAAGACCATCACGCCACAGACAAACAAAATCAAAGAGTATTACGATCGTAAGTATCGCGTCTTCCATGAGATGTATCATGACAGTATGAAATACCGGCATCTGATGCAGGGGGAAACGCAATGAATGCGGATGAAGAATTTGCCCTGGCGTGTCAGGGCTGGCAGACCTACAGTCAGGAGTTACTGGCGCTGCAGCTTCATCTCAATGCCGCGACCTGGCAGCAGCTGCTGATGCTGATCACCGGCTGCAAGGGAAAAATTGCCGTGACGGGCGTTGGCACCTCGGGCATCGCCGCCCGAAAAATCGCCCACATGCTGGCATGCGTCGAGCAGCCGGCAGTGTATCTCAGCGCTACCGATGCGGCCCATGGCGATCTGGGCTTCATGCGCAGCAACGACCTGATGATCCTGATATCGCGAGGCGGCAACTCTGAAGAACTGACGCGCCTGCTACCGACGCTTAAAACCAAAGGCGTGACGATTATTAGCGTGACGGAGAACCCGGACTCAGCCATTGCCCGCGCCGCCACGCTGGTGGTTAAAACACATATCCAGCGTGAAATCGACCCGCTTAATATGTTAGCCACTACCTCTATTGTGCTGGTGCTGGCGGTGTTTGATGCGCTGTGCGGCAACATTATGCTGCGTAACGGCTTCGATCAGAAGCGGCTGCTGAACGTTCATCCGGGTGGCAATGTTGGTAAAACGTTGCGCGAACAGGATGTGTGAACAGGACGTTAATTGTTTTATCTCATCTGGTCCGTCAGCCATACCCGCCAGTAGATATGCCGCGTGCGAGCGGTTATACCAACGATAAAACCGGGTAATAGCCCGGTTTGTCCCTTTTTCAGCAATCTCGCTTATAGGGTATTATCGGCTGCGCTTTTTATCCGGCATAAACAGCCCAGCAGCGGCAGGAAAGCACACAGGCCATAAACCCACTCAATGCCGTATATATCTGCCATCTTGCCAGGACCGGCGGCGGCGAGCCCGTTGACGCCAAACATGAGCCCGGTGACCCTCCCTGCACGACCCGGTTCAATTTCCTGAGCGTAAACCACCAGCGCAGAGAAAGCCGATGAGAGAATCAGGCCAATAAAGATGGTGAACACAATAGCCTGCAGGTGAGTGTCAGCATGGGACTGCAGCCAGGCGGATATCAGGCGGCGACTTAACGAATAAGCGCCGCGCCTGCTCTTCATAACTGACACTCATCAGCGCTTTTTTCCGCAACGCCATCAACGCAGGTTGCGGGAGCGCGCAAGATAGTTATTTACCGGCTTGTGACATCTGTTCGGCAGACTTCAGATGCTCTTCAACAACCGGCGTGTGTGCGTCAGCCAGTGCTTTGACATCGGGATCCTTAATCATTTTGGCGTCACTCTGCAGGGTCGACAGCACCATCTTGTGATCTTTCGTGCCGGCGTTAGTCATATACATCTTGTCAAATGCGGCACCGCTCTGTTTTTCCAGCTGAGCGGCCATCGTTTTGTGCTTCGCATCCGGTTCAGTCGGCAGCGTTACGCCTTTTTGCCCGGCGACCGTCTGAACTTTGGTCAGCGCAGCGCTGTGATCGTCTACCATTTTTTGTGCATAGGCCTTCACTTCGCTGCTTTCCGCTTTCGTCAGCGCAATTTTGCCGGCAGCGACTTCATTGATATTGGCCTGCGCCATATCCTTCAGCGCTTTTTCATCGCTGGCGCTCAGTTTGCCGCCCGCTGCGCTCTGGCCTGCAGCACCATCCTGCACGGTGCTGGCTGGCGTCTGAGCATATACGCCAGCTGTGCTGAACATGGCGACAACTGCTGACAGAACCAGTACTGTTTTCAACGTTTTATTCTTATGCATATTGTTCTCCGGAATATCGATGAGGTAGCTGACGTCTGGCTATTAACCGCACGCAGCCATGCAGGGAAATCAGAAGTGCATTAATCAGTATAGACAGTGATAAAGAGAGGGGATTTTACCGCGCTAAATTCCGCGCAATCTATTGGAGACAGGTCACGATAAGATCATTTAAAGCGAGCCGCAAAAAAACCAGCTCGTGTTAAAAAATACAATGAAGATATTTTATATTAATCAACTGAACAGGCAGGTTTTATATCAGTCCGGGCCTCCCTGGTAATAAGACCCGGACTTTTCAGACAGAACGTTTACTCATTCAGCAGGGGCAACCTGCTCACGGACGCGTAAAGATGCCATGCATCTCAAAAAAACCGATAGTTTTCTTTGTTCCGTCATCCACTATTTATCTTCTGATATCACCTGCGCAGATTGAATATCAGATCTGTTCTTTTACCTTTATGTCCGCAACTGGCGAAAGAATATCCTCAGGCAGACTCTCAAGCGGTAAATTGCTCTCAACTTTGTGAGGCCAGTCAGGATTAGCCAGCGCAGCCTTACCGATAGCAACAAAATCAGCGCCCATACCGAGCAGTTGTTCTGCCAGCTTACCATCATCAAGGCCGCCATTAGCGATAATCACAGTATCCGGAGCCGCTTCCCGCGCAATTTCAACAAGACTTCTCTGACCATCTTCAAACGCAGGCAACCACGATTTGTATTCAGTTATATGAATGTAATCGACGCCGGCTGCGGCAAGCAGAGTAAAAATTGTTCTGGCTCCGCTCTCACCCTCTTTCCATTTATGATGAAAATCATTTACTTTTCCCTGCGAAATTCTGACGCCCAGCACGCTATCCGTACCGATTTCTTTGCGCACCGCGCGGATAACGCTTAGCGTAATAGCCAGACGATTTTCG
This sequence comes from Pantoea sp. UBA6567, assembly GCF_002434165.1. Classification (NCBI taxonomy): domain Bacteria; kingdom Pseudomonadati; phylum Pseudomonadota; class Gammaproteobacteria; order Enterobacterales; family Erwiniaceae; genus Pantoea; species Pantoea sp. UBA6567. The sequence goes on from NZ_DJJN01000004.1 coordinate 304,900, forward strand.
AGTGTCCCACCCCATTCATCGCTGCGCGCATTGGTATAATCTGTCAGGAACTGGTCAAGCAGATAACCATTAGCCGCATGAATCTCCACTCCATCGAATCCGGCCTTGCTCACGGCCCGCCCGGCGCTATCAGCAAAACTGGTGATAATTGCCTGAATCTGCTGTTCACCCAGTGCCTCAGGTATGCCGTACTCACCAGAACCATGATAGAACTCCAGCTGCTGACCTTTAGGTTTTATGGCTGAAGGCGCCGCGGTACCAGGGCGATAAATATTGTGCTGAGACAGCGCGCCAGCATGGATCAGCTGAGCAATAATGCGCGCACCGGCGTTATGAGAATGCCTGACAATCTGTTTCCAGCCTGATATCTGCTCATCATTAACTATGCCCGGCTGAAACGCATAGGTCTGCGACCATGCCGTATCGATATAGATACCCTCAGTAATCAGGGCGCCAAATCCACCGCGCGCAAACCGGGTGTAGTAATTCAGCATCTTTTCTCCCGGCACACCGCTTTCCGAAGCGGAAATACGCGTCATGGGAGCGACCATAATCCGGTTTTTAAATATGACATTTCCAATAGAAGCAGTATCGAACAGTGAAGTATGTGGCATGGAAAATACTCTCAGTTAATTATAATGAATGCCATTATAATAGAGACTGAAGGAGAATATAAACGCGACTTAAAGCATCACTGTATAACGGAATCAGATATAATGAATGTAAAGCATATTGAATTATTCATCGTTCTTGCTGAAACCTGTAACCTGAGCCGGGCTGCGCGAAGACTGGGCATGAGCGCAATGACCGTTTCCCGGCACCTTGCTCAGCTTGAAAAGGATCTGGGCGTACGGCTGTTTCAGCGCACAACCCGTGCTGTGTCGCTAACCAGTGAAGGTGAAGAGTTTCTTCCCTACGCCAGAACTATCACCGAGGCGGAACAAAGCGCCCGGGTCATGTTCAATAATGAAATTGCCGGGGCATCAGGCTTGCTAAAGATGTCGGCTCCGTCAGGTATTGGCCGGCGCAACATTCTGCCCCTGCTTCCGGAATTGATGAAAAAAAATCCAAAATTGAAAATCGATCTCAACCTTAGCGATGACGTGGTTGATATTGTAGGGCAAGGTTATGACGTAGCGATAAGAGTGGCACCACTCAAAGATTCCAATCTGATTGCACATAAACTCAGTAATAACCCGCGTATCCTTTGTGCATCACCAGAATATATTTCGTAATATGGCCAGCCTGTAATTCTGGCAGACCTTTCTGATCACTGGTGTCTCAAAACGGCAATGGTGGCGCAATGGACGTTTATACAGAATACCGCAACCATAAATTATGTTTTTGACCCACGATTCACCTGTAATAGCGTTGAGGGTGTACGATCAATGTGTAAAGCAGGGGCCGGAATTGCTCAGCTGACAAAAGTTGATGTTGAGCAGGAGCTGGCGAAAGGCGAGCTTATCGAAATACCGCTGAAAGATGCAGAGCCACACATGCTGGCAATTTGGGCACTATTGCCAACTAAACGCTATCTTCCCTGCCGCGTAACTCTTTTTCTTGAAGCATTAAAAGTTTCACTGAGCGGGTTATCATCCTGAAGCTAACAGGATTAGCGGCGAAAGAGTGCCTGAAGGTAAAATAGAGCCTGTTATACAGGTGTACAGCGGCACACTATCGAACTATTTCTGAGCAGGCAGACGCAATGCTCTGCCAGATAACCAGGCCCCGAAAGGCCTGTTCAGATTCTGTGGATTCAGGAACATGGATGGAAGGCCTGCCATTCTCCGAAAAATCTGGATAAGAATGATGTGATGACGCGCAATTTTAAATACCGGAAAATCACGCTGCCGCAAATTTCCAGAACCACCCTGCTTTAAGATATGAGTTCAGTCACAAATTTTTGTATCCGTTGCGCACTCCAAAAGTAATCGATTACTTTTTGCGTTACTTTTGTAATCGATTACTTTTTGGAAACGGGAAAAATTATGCTTCGTCACTTAGTCTTTAGCACCTGCCTTCTGGCTTCAACAGCAATGACTTCCACTGCTGCTTTGGCAGTGAATGTGGATGACAGTATCGCTCTGCAGATGTATACCCTGCGCAATGCCGGTCCGGCAGAAAAACAATTTGCCATGGCGCATGATGCCGGGTTTAAGCACGTAGAAATAGTCGGAACGCACGACCTCAGCGCTAAACAGTTAAGCTCCCTGCTGAAAAAGAACGATCTTACCGTTACCTCAGCGCACGTGCAGCTTTCAGCACTGGAAACAAATTACGCCGAAACGGTCGCCTTTAATAAATCAGTTGGCAATAGCACTATCGTTGTCCCATGGATTGAGCCGCAGGATCGTCCTGACAGTTCTCAGGGCTGGATCGACTTTGCCAGACGTCTGGATGCGATGGGAGCAAAACTGCGCCATGATCGCCTGCAACTTGCTTACCACAATCATAACTTTGAAATGAAAAAATATGGGGGTGTAACGGCACTGGAAATTATCCTGAATCACTCTTCACCGGATAATCTCAAACTTGAGATGGACGCAGCCTGGGTATCGCGCGGTGGTCAGGATCCGCTTCGTTTTCTCAAAGCCTATCCGGGACGGGTTTATGCCATTCACGCTAAAGACAATGCCTCAATCGGCATCCGGGACGATGAAATGAACTTTGCGCCCTTGGGTGAGGGATTACTGGACTGGTCAGCCATTCTGCCTGCAGCCAAAAACAGCGGCGTAAAGTGGTTTATCATTGAGCATGACAAACCAAAAGACGCGTGGAGCATTATCAGCACGTCACTGCGTAACCTCCGGGCCGCACTGCAAAAACAGCCGCATTAAGATTGTTTATGCGCTGGCTCGCTTAATCAGGTGGCCCTGCAGAATGACGCGTTGCGCCGCGGAGTCAGGCTGGTCTATCTTCTGCTGAATCAGCCTGAAAGCTTCACGGCCAATATCCCTCGAGGGCTGTGCCAGCGTGGTCAGCGGCGGCGAGATCATCTCCGCCAGCTCAGTGCCGTCAAACCCGGCTACCGCTATGTCACCGGGCACGCTATAACCAGAGGCCTGTATTGCCGCCATTGCACCCGCTGCCAGCGTGTCTGATACCGCAAATACCGCATCAGGGATCTCATCAGCGGCAAGCAGAGTCATCATTGCCTGCCTGCCTGCACTGAAACTCAGTTCACTGGCATAGCTGATGCCCTGCCAGTCCAGATTGTGCTCGTCCAGTTGAGACAGATATCCCTGCTGGCGCAGGCGCGCATATTTATAGCTGAGATCGTGATTTATCAGGGCTATACGTCTGCGACCCTGATCCGCCAGATAACCCACCACCTGCTGTGATGCCTCGCTGTCGTTAATGCCGACGCAGGATATGTCACCGGCATCAGCATACTCTGCGCACTGAACCCAGGGCGTATCAGCAATCAGATGGCTCAGCTCCGGCAGCTTGCTAAAAGCGTCCATGGTAATGATACCGTCAACCATTTTCCCCGACAGCAGCTGCAGGCTGGAACGGGAGCGCTCAATGTCCGAACCGGAATTGCACAGAAGAATGCGGTAACCGTTCTTCTCTGCCTCTTCTTCGATGCCTTTGACCACCTCGGCACAAAACGGATTCGAAATGTCGGACACCATAACCAGAATCATTGAGCTGCGCGCGGTGCGCAACTGGCGTGCCAGCAGGTTAGGCTGATAATTACTCGCTTTGATGGCCTGAAGCACTTTTTCGCGGTTGGCGTCTTTAACCGTATCGCTGTTGTTTAATACGCGTGACACCGTTGCAACGGAAACACCCGCCAGACGGGCGATTTTTTGAATGGACATGGAAGGATCCGGACCGAAACATATAGCACACAGGCTACCATAAAACCGCGCGAACAATAAGTTAACCCGGTCTGTGCAGGACGGACCGGGTTGTGTATCAGCAATTAACGCTGACCCAGCGTTGTTCCCTGTGACTCTGCACGATGGCTTCAACGATCGCCATCACCTGAGCACCATCGCGAAAGGTGGCATAGGTGGTATCCTGCGGAGCAGGCGCTCTTCCCTGCTCCACTGCCTGATAAAACTGCTGCATCATGGCGCGGAACGCATCCGGCCAGCCTTCGATGTGTCCCCCGGGAAAACGTGCGCGGCGGGCCACGTCAGGATTCATCAGGGCAGGATCGTCTGACAAAAGCTGGTTAGCCTTATGCCGGTATCCCAGCCACAGCTGCTGGGGCGTTTCCTGATCCCAGGCCAGCGACGCCTGGCTGCCATTCACTTCCAGGCTGAGGCGATTTTTGCGACCGGCTGAAACCTGCGAGACGCTAAAGCTCCCTTTACTGCCGTCATCAAAGCGGAACAGCACAAAGCCCATGTCTTCTGTGGTGACCTCGCGGAACTCATATTGTGCCTCCTCGTTCTGCGTGCCAAAAGTGCCGGCGGCAGCCAGGCTGGCTTTGCGCGTGGGCCAGACTATCGATAAATCGGCCATCACCTCCACGATTTTACGTCCGGTGACAAACTGAATGGTATCGCACCAGTGCGAACCGATATCCGCTACGGCCCGCGAGGCGCCGCCCTTTTCTGCATCCACGCGCCAGTTATAGTCGGTCTCTTCCAGCATCCAGTCCTGCAGGTAGCTACCCTGAGCCGAAAACAAACGCCCCAGCTGCTGGTAGCGCACCATACTGGCTGCCTGCTGTACCATGGCAAACTGGCGATAGACAAAGCTGACCCCGTTTACCACGCCCGCCTTTTCAGCCAGCTCAACCAGCTCACGCGCTTCATCCATGGTCATGCACAGAGGCTTTTCAGAGAAAACATGTTTGCCGGCGCTGATGATTTGCCGGTTTATTGCTGCATGGAGATGATTTGGCGTACAGTTATGCACAGCGTGCAGCCCTTCATGCTGTAAAAACGCCGCGACGTCGCTGTAGGCGTGCGGCACGTTCAGCTCTGCTGCACGCGCCTCGGCCGCGCTCTGGCTGGTATCACAGATGGCCACCACGTTAATGTTGCCGAGACGGCGTAACGCCTCAATATGCGCCGGTCCGATAAAACCGGTGCCGATAATCCCTGTGTTAATCACTTAAATCCCCTCTTATTTCAGACCCAGCTGGGCGCGTACCCCGGCGGTATCCTGTTGTCGTGCGGCGAAGTCGTCAAATGCGCGATCGGCAACCGGAATAATGTGGCGCTGAATAAATTCGGCTCCCTCAAGTGCGCCGGTGTCGCTCTCTTTCAGGCAGCACTCCCACTCGAGCACCGCCCAGCCGTCGTAGTCGTACTGCGCCAGCTTGCTGAAGATCCCTTTGAAATCAACCTGACCGTCGCCCGGTGAGCGGAAACGCCCGGCACGATCGATCCAGCGCTGATAGCCGCCGTACACGCCGCTGCGACCGTTAGGCAGATACTCGGCGTCTTTCACGTGAAACGCTTTGATGCGCTGATGGTAAATATCAATGAACTGCAGATAGTCGATATGCTGCAGCAACAGATGGCTGGGATCGAACAGGATGTTGCAGCGTGGATGATAATTCACCGCCGCCAGAAAACGGTCAAACGTCACGCCATCGTGCAGGTCTTCACCCGGATGAAGCTCGTAACAGAGATCAACGCCGTGACGATCAAACTCTTCCAGAACCGGCAGCCAGCGGCGCGCCAGTTCGGCGAACGCCTCTTCCAGCAGAGCCGGATTATGCGGCGGCCAGGGATAGACATAGGGCCACGCCAGCGAACCGGAAAAGGTTGCATGCGCGCGCAGCCCCAGCTTTGCCGAAGCCGCCGCAGCCTTTTTTACCGTCTCAATAGCCCAGGCCGTGCGCTTTGCGTTATCTCCGCGTACGTGTTCCGGCGCAAAGCCATCAAATGCCGCATCATGCGCAGGATGAACCGCAATCAGCTGTCCTTCCAGATGCGTTGAAAGCTCGCTGATTTCCAGACCGTATCCTGCCAGTAATGTCGTGACCTCATCGCAATAGGACTGGCTGGCTGCAGCACGCTCAAGGTCAAAAATGGCCGGATGATTACAGGGGATCTGCAATGCCCGATATCCCAGGTCTGCAGCCCATTTCGCCAGCCCCTCCAGCGAATTAAACGGGGCCTGTTGTCCGATAAACTGCGAAAGAAAAATGCCAGGTCCTTTTAACGTTTTCACGTACACCTCCGGTTAATCAAACCGCTTCATCCCGGTATTTAAAGGAGAAGAGGAAAAGAATGGCGATCGCCGCTGCTGCAATAGCCGGGACCCACCAGAACGTTGCCCAGTTTTCTGCCGTGCCCTGGCCGGCAACCAGGTTGTTGTAAAGTGCGCCAGAAATCTGTGAGCCCAGCAGCATGCCAATGCCGTAGGTGAACATCACTACCATGCTCTGCGCCTGCCCCTTGACCTTTTCGCCAGCGATCCTGTCGGTGTAGATGAACCCCACCACGAAAAAGAAGTCGTAGCAGACACCATGCAGCAGAATGCCCAGGTAGATCAGCGCGCGGCCCTCATCGTTCATACCCATCGCAAACAGCGCATAGCGCACGAACCATGCCAGCATCCCGACCAGCAGCATGTATTTCACGCCGAGGCGGCGGAACAGTAATGGGATCACCAGCATGAAGAAAATTTCAGACATCTGACCGAAGGACATCGCGGTGCTGACATTTGACACGCCGGCGTCTGCCAGCCATGAGGCGGTATAGGCATAGTAGGTGCCCAGTGGAATAGAGATCAGGGTGGCGCACAGCGCGAACACAAAAAAGTGCCGGATTTTAAGCAGTGCAAACGCATCCGCGCAGAACAGATCGCGGACCTTTAGCGGTAACCCTTTGGCGGGTGCCGGGGTATGGGGTAGCGTCAGGCTATAGATCGCGAGTGCCACAGAGCAGACCGATGCAACGGTGAAGATCGACGTGCTGGCAGAAATGCCGGCAAACCCAATAAAGATGCCGGCCACAATCCAGCCAATCGTCCCGAACACGCGCACCACCGGAAAACTTTTGTCGCTGCGGGCCAGGCTGTGAAAGGCAATGTTATTGGCAAGCGCCAGGGTGGGCATAAAGCACAGCGTATAACCAAATAACAGGGCGATGAGCAGCGCACCGTTCCCGGCCACCAACGCAGACGGAATAAACCACAGGATCACCGCGCCGGCAAGATTCATTACCGCCATGACTTTTTGCGAAGGAAAGAACCGGTCTACGAGCATGCCCAGCACAAAAGGAGACAGGATCGAGGCTATCGGCCCTGCTGAAAAAGCATCACCAATCAACAACGACATATTATGCTGCGCCATCACCAGCCCGAGCGTAACGGACCAGCTTCCCCAGATAAAAAACTGCATGAACATCATCAATGAGAGGCGAGGGATCAGTAAACGCTGTTGTGCCATTGCCTCCTCCCTGCCTGTTGCTGTAGTAGTCATACTCTCCTCACAATTTAAAGTAATCGATTACATTTTTGAATATGCATAAAGTAATCGATTACAAATGGAGTTTCCGTCTACCTGATCACACATTACATTTAATTACTTTCTGACCCGATTCGTTAAGATGCTGAGTTTCTGACGCAGCGCCTGAGGCAAACACGTTGTTATTCAAAATAGTCAAAACTTGTCTGACAGGCGCAAATTTTCCTGACCATCCTTCGCACTGGATCAAACCAGTAGCACTCAATCGCGATCAAATTACAGACCAAAAACCATATCCCCTTAGGGCAGCAGCAAATCAGAAGAGCTGGCCCTGAGCCAGCTTTCTGTAATCAGTTGAACCAGGGCTGGAAAGGATCGTGAAGCGTTGCCCAGCTGTCAGACCCGGCCTGCATCTCTTCGTCGGTTAACAGCGCGCTGTTCAGTTTCAGCCGAAGCTGAGGTTCATCCATACCGATGCCAATGAAGACCAGCTCCTGTCGCGCATCACCGGTATCCTCAGCCCAGTTTTGTATGATGTAATCACGTGACTCTCTATCTTCCGGCCAGTGCTGTTGCGGCACGTTGGCCCACCACATGCCTGCCAGCCCCTGACGACTCACGCCTCCCGCCTGAGACCAGGAGCCGGCATATCCGGGCCGGCTGGCAAGCCAGAAAAAGCCTTTCGATCGCACAATGCCTTTCATATCGTTTTCAATCACGTTCAGGAAACGGTCCGGATGAAACGGACGACGGGCGCGAAAGACGAAGTTATGAATGCCATACTCTTCTGTTTCAGGCGTGTGTTCGCCCCGTAGCTCCCTGAGCCAGCCCGGCGCCTGAGCCGCCGCGTCAAAATCAAATAATCCGGTATTTAGTACGTTATCCAGTGCGACCCTGCCAAATTCGGCGTTAACGATTTTGGCTCGGGGATTAAGAGAGTGCAGAATCGCCATCAGACGCGTTTTATCTGCTTCGCTGATCAAATCTATCTTGTTCAGGATCAACACATCGCAAAATTCGATCTGGTCGACAAGCAGATCCACGACCGTGCGCTCATCTTCCTCACCCAGCGACTCGCCGCGAGCCTGGATGCTTTCATCAGACTCATAGTCGCGAAGGAAATTGTAGCCATCAACAACCGTTACCATGGTGTCAAGCAAGGCAACTTCGGAGAGGCTCTGGCCGCTGTCATCGGCGAATGTGAAGGTTTCCGCCACCGGCAGCGGTTCAGAAATACCGGTGGATTCAATCACCAGATTATCGAAGCGCCCTTCCTGCGCCAGCCGGTTAACTTCCAGCAGCAGATCTTCGCGCAGCGTGCAGCAGATACAGCCGTTACTCATCTCTACCAGCTTTTCATCTGTGCGCGACAGTTCTGCGCCGCCCTCTCTGAGCAGCGCTGCGTCAATATTGACCTCTGACATGTCATTGACGATAACGGCCACGCGACGGCCTTCGCGATTATTCAGAATGTGATTCAGTAACGTCGTTTTCCCTGCGCCCAGAAATCCGGACAGAACGGTAACAGGTAACTTTTTAAACTGGCCAGCGTGTGGCGTGCAATCAGACATGACATGCTCTCCTGAAATGAACTGCTGAGTTCGTGGTCGCCAGCGAGCTGACAAACAAGCCGGACGACAGATTTATTTATTGTTATGTTATAACATAACCTTCGCGCTTGTCATTGACTCAAATGCGTATTGAGTTAACGCCAGGTATTTCAGAGCGTTTTTTACACGCGCTACCTGCCGGGAAAACAGATACTGCAGCAGGCTACAAAGCTCGCCGGTGATTGACAAAAGCCAGATAAAAATCTGATAATGTTATGTTATAACGTTACATTGGCAGATGATGATGAAATTTCCTTTTAAAATGCTCGCTCCGGCGTTCATGGCTTTCTCGTGCACAACCGCATTCGCCAGCACCTGGCCACTGACCGTTGAGAACTGCGGCGTTTCTGAAACATTCAGGCAGCCGCCCGCTCGCGTCGTTACGATTGGACAGCACGAAACTGAACTTCTGCTGGCGCTGGGGCTGGAAAAAACGATTGCCGGCACCTCGGTCTGGTTCGGCAAGCTTCCGCCCGAGCTTGAAAGCAGGGCCGCAGGCCTGAAGCGCCTTGCTGATAATTCGCCCGGGTTTGAAACGGTTGTGGCGCAAAAGCCAGAGCTGGTACTGGCGCAGTACAGCTGGCATGTCGGTCCACAGGGTGAAGTGGCCACGCGTGAACAATTTGAGCAACTGGGCATCAGAACATGGATATCCCCTGCTGACTGCACGGGCAAAACCGTCACAGAGATGTCGAACGGCGACGGCGCGCGTACTACGCCTTATACGCTGAACTCCGTCATGAATGAGATCACTCAACTGTCACAAATTTTCGATGTCGCCGATCGCGGAGAGGCGCTCAAAAAGAATCTGGCGGATCGGATCGCTCACGCGCAGCAGCAGGCAGACGCGCAGACAGGACCTCCGCTTAACGTCGTTTTCTGGTTTTCCAGCAGCCGGCTGAAAGGCGATCCGTGGGTGGCGGGTAATGACGGCGCGCCGGGCTGGATAAGCAAGACCCTTGGCCTGCAGAATATCATTCACTCTTCAGAGGAGTGGCCTGCGGTGACGTGGGAGCATATTGCTCACTCTCAGCCCGACGTGATCGTTATCGCCAGTATGGACAGACGGCTTTATCCCGCTGATGACGCCTCGGTAAAAAAGGCCTTTCTCCAGAATGACCCTGTCACGCGCGAAATCAATGCGGTCAGGCAAGGCCACATCATCGTCGTACCGGCAATGTCGCTCAATCCCTCACTGCGCAACGTGGATGCAGTAGAGCTAATTGGCAAACAACTGTCCGCATACAGAAACGAACATGGCAAATAAGATCTCTTCGCCAGCGCAGACAGCGATAGTCATTCTGGCAGGCTTACTCAGCCTGCCTGTGACGATGGTGTTAGCCGCTTCAACAGGCGACATGCCCGTTTCTTTTACCGTTACCGCTCAGGCGATCGCCAACGGGCTGGGCCTGTCACATTATGACCTCCCGCCGGTTGAGGCGGGCATCGTCTGGCAGTATCGAATGAGCAGAGCGTTAATGGCGGCCAGCAGCGGTGGCGGACTGGCGCTGTGCGGGCTGGTGCTACAGTCCGTTTTGCGTAATCCGCTTGCTGAACCTTATCTGCTGGGGATTTCAGCCGGTGCTTCAACCGGTGCCGTCTGTATTATGCTGTTAGGCGTTGGCGGTGGGATTGTCACTGTCGGCGCCGGCGCGTTTACCGGTGCATGCCTGGCGTTTGGGCTGATTTTGCTGTTATCTGGCGGCATACAGAATCACACCGGAAGAATCATCCTCGCTGGCGTGGCGGGCACTCAGCTGTTTAATGCACTGACCTCTTATATTGTCAGTACCGCCGCGAATGCCGAGCAGTCGCGCGGTGTGATGTTCTGGCTACTGGGTAGCCTCAGCGGCGTGCGCTGGCCTGATGCCATACTCTGTTCTCTTGTTTCACTTGCCGGTTTAATGCTGGTTATTGGCCATGCACGATCGCTGGATACATTTACTTTTGGCGTTGAGATATCGGCCACACTGGGCACGCGTGTGCTTTTTGTCCGCATAATGCTACTGCTGGTTACCGCTCTGGTCACGGCCGTTATCGTCAGTTCGATTGGCGCTGTCGGATTTATCGGCCTGGTCATTCCTCATATAACGCGGATGCTGGTGGGCCACCGGCATCTGGTTAGCATTCCCGTAACGTTTATTGCTGGCAGTCATTTTATGATCCTCGCCGATCTCCTATCCAGAACGTTGATAACGCATCAGGTCTTACCTGTCGGCGTGGTGACTGCTCTGGTCGGTGCACCTGTTTTTGCCGTTATTCTCTACAGCAACCGGGGGAAGTCGATATGAGTATTGTGGTCACTCATCTTGATGTTGAATTGCAAAACAACACTATCCTGTCAGACATCTGTTTTAGCGCCGGACCTGCGCAGACTGTTGGGCTGCTTGGGCCGAACGGCTCCGGTAAATCAACGCTGATCAGGTCGCTGGCGGGTTTGTTTCCCGCTTCCGGCAATCGTATTCAAATCGCCGGTACGTCGCTCTGCCAGTTTCCACGCCGCCACCTTGCACGGAAGCTGGCCTTTGTGCCACAGCATGCAGAAGCTGATAACGAACTGAGCGTCATTGATATTGTGCGTCTGGGGCGCACGCCACATCGCAGCGCATTCAGTCGATGGCGGGATGCGGATAATCATGCGGTGCAGGAAGCGCTTACACAGATGCAGTTAAACAGTCTGGTCAGCCGGCCGTGGCAGCGCTTATCAGGCGGTGAACGACAGCGCTGTCAGATTGCACGCGCGCTGGCGCAAAAGCCCAATATCCTCCTGCTTGATGAGCCGGTAAATCATCTGGATATTCAGTTTCAGCTCGAATTAATGCGGCTTATTACTGCGTTGCCTGTAACGGTGGTTATTGCGCTGCACGATCTGAATCTGGCCGCCAGGTATTGTCAGCATCTGGTCGTTCTGCAGCAGGGCAAAGTTATTGCAACAGGCTCTCCGGAGAGCGTTCTGACGCCAGCGCTTATTCATTCCACATGGAAAGTTCACGCACTGGTTAACCGACGGGGAAACGGTGCCATAAACATACAATATGTTTAACCACTCTATTTATAAACGACCTGGCTCTCTTTCCACTGCTTACTTATGAAAGTGTACTGAAGACAGGCAAGAAACTTTTGAGGAACCGGTATGGCCATTAAATCTCCCTGCACCGACGTTTGCATCTTTGATCAGTCGAAAGGCTGGTGTAAAGGATGTGGCCGCACGCTAAAAGAGGCAAAAGAATGGCGCAAGCTTTCTCCTTATCATCGTAAACAGATTGAGCGAGCGCTTCCTGTGCGGCTGAACATTCTAATGAAGAGTTAAACGCCACCGGTTTTGTCGAATGCGCGCTGACGCGCCTGACGCGCCCCCTGTGAGGTTGCCACCCTGGTTAATTTTTGAACTTCCATGAGTCTGCCTGCGCTGAGCGAAACCTTACAGGAGGCTATTCCTTCTGAACAGAATCACTTTGCGGCGTCCGGTGACGTGCCTGCCTTTACTGACAGGCACTGCGCTTCTAGCGACTCAGGGTGGCGAGTAAGGCATCAATGGACGTCTGCAGACCAGCTTCAACACTCATCGTCAGATCTTCCATTTCAAGTGACACATCACCGTTATAACCAGTCATACGCAATACTGAAAAAAACTCTTTCCACCATTTCAGATCCTGCCCGCAACCTACAGCAACATAGTTCCAGGTACGGGTTCTGGTATCGGTAACGGGCTGGTACTCCATCAGTCCATCAATGTCGGCCAGACCGCGCTCGATTCGCGCATCTTTACCATGAACATGAAAAACCGCACCTTCCAGCTTACGCGCTGCTGCGATGGGGTCGGCACCCATAGCGATCAGATGAGAGGGATCCAGGTTGATGCCAATCATGTCATCTACGGCGTGACGCAGACGCAGTAAGGTGGATGGGTTATAAACCAGCTGACTGGGGAACTCTTCGATAGCAATTTGCTCTACGCCATGGTGCTTTGCGTGCTGCACAAACTTTTTCCACCATGGAATGGCGACATCGTTCCATTGATAGTCAATTACACCCGGCATGTAATCCGGCCATGAAACCGTTGATGTTATCCAGTTCGGCACGCGATCTTCTGGCCCGCCGCCTGGCAAACCGCTCATCATCACAATTTTTTTAACACCCAGCTTGCCTGCTAACTCTACTGTCCTGTAGCTGCTTTTAGTATGGGTTTCGCCCAGTTCACCAGGCGCTAACGGGTTGCCAGAACAGTTCAGCGCGACAATACGCATCTCCCGCTCAGCCAGTTCCTGTTTGAATTGCTCAAGCTTTTCAGGCGAATTTAATAACGCTTCAGTTTTAACATGTGGACAGGGTGACCAGCCGCCTGCGGTCATTTCAACACCACTGATCCCATAACTTTTAACTTTGTCCAGCATTGCCGGAAAAGGTAAATCCGCCAGAACATCAGTACACAATGCAAGTTCCATTCTATTATCCCCAATATTTTGCGTGCGTTACGCTCTTTCGAATTGATCGATAAACCCGGATTTAGTTCTGGCATTCGCTAATAAGGTGGTCTTAACTTCATCACCCAGCAAATCTGCAATATCCGCCAGAATCTGAATATGCTCATTTTTCGTTGCAGCTACAGCGACAACAATGAAAACAATTTTCCCTTTACCCCAGCTTACGCCATCGGGAAACTGAAACACCTAAAAGCCAGATTGAATAACCAGATCGAGGTTTTCCTTTGCGCAATGGGGAAGCGCAATACCTGCTCCAATATAGGTTGAAACACTCTTTTCCCGTAAGAGCATTGCCTGTTCAAAGCCGGGTTTGACATAACCCGCTTTTTCCAGGGCGCTGGCGGCAATGTGTATTGCCTCATTTTTATGCGTTGCCCGGCACTGCAAATGCAGCGCGTCTTCCGTTAAATTCAACATCACTTATTCCTCACTGGTGGCGCAAGAGTGCATTAATCAACGATAAAGGGCGGGCTGCGGTGGAATAATGACATCGTGTTTTTCGCCATCTTTTAGCGAGGCTAAACCGGCATCACAAACCAGCGCCACTACGTAACCATCCCATGAGGAGGGGCCGCTCATCTCGCGCCCGTTACGCACGTTATCAACAAAATGCTGCACCTCCCGATCGTATGCCGTGGCGAAACGTTCCATACAGGATTGTGCAATATGCTGTGCGTTACCATTCAGCGAACGCGTGCTAATCAGCTGCTGTTCAGTCAGCGCGACAATCGCGTTTTCGCCAATCACTTCACAGCGAATGTCATAGCCGTAATGGCAGTTCACAAACAGCTCATCATCGATGCGCACACCCGATTCGGTTTCGAAAATTATGATTAAAGGATCCTGTAAATGCGGCAGCGCACGCCGGGTTTTCTTACGCGGTTTATCCACGCGCACCGAAATAATGTTCTCATTAAGCAAATAGCGAATAATGTCGATTTCGTGCGTGGCGGAATCATTCACCGCCATTTCCAGCGTATAGCTTTCCGGCACAGAGGGATTTCTGTGCGCGCAATGGATCAGCAGGATATCGCCCGGTTTGCCGTCATCAATTGTCTTTTTCAGCGCCTGATAACCCGGGTCAAAACGGCGCATAAAGCCAAGCTGAAGCAGACGCTTACCGGTTCTGACTTCAGCATCAATAATTTCTGCTGATTCATCAGCAGTGGGCGTTAACGGCTTTTCGCAAAATACCGGTTTGCCGGCATTAAATGCCGCAAGGATTTGCGTTTTATGAACCGGGCCTATTGAGCAAATAAACACTGCATCGACCAGCTCCGAATTAATCATCTCTTCAGCATCATAAAATGCCGTAGCGTTAAATTCTCTGGCCGCCGCATCGGCTGCCGTATGGTTTATATCGCAAACAGCAGTAACCTGCGCGCCAGTAATTGTATTTTGAAAACGTTTCAGGTGATCCTGGCCAATCATGCCCAGACCAATCAGGCCAATTTTGACAGTCATTTATTTACCCTCAGTTACTAAAGCGTTAGAAACGAAATTTCTTTTCGATTTGTTCTAATGTCAGACCGCGTGTTTCCGGCAGATATTTCACCAGCAGAATCAACATAATGATGTTAGTTGCCCCGAAGAAGCCAAAGGTCAGGCCGCCTCCGTAATGGTTCAGCAGGAAAGGGAAAATAGACTGGATTATGAAATCGAATATCCACAAACCGAATACCGCAAAGCCCATACCGATACCGCGCATTCTGAGAGGATAGATTTCTGCCAGCATCAGCCAGAACACCGGTGCTATCCAGCCCTGCATGAACACCAGAAAAACCAGCATCAAGCCAAGGATCACATAGGGTGCGCTGGCAAAATTCGCATGCAGAATTTCTGCACCATCCACAACTTCAGTGTGAAACAGGAACTTAAACGCTAAACCAATCAGTAGCAGGCTCAGCGTGACGCCGGCCTGTCCGGTAAAAAACATTTTCCGGCGTGAGTGTTTGCCAATTAACGCCATGCCAAGGAGGGTAGCCAGTACAGAGATAATGCCATTGGCTACTGCGCCAGTGACAGCTGCCGCATCGCCCAGGCCCGTGGCTTTCAATACCGTTGGCGCGTAGTACATGATGGTATTGACCCCGGTAACGCGAGTTGCGAGTACGATCATTAAGCCCGTTAACACCAGTTGAATCACCCAGCGTTTTTTCAGTTCGTCAAACAGGTTTAATTTCATCTGATCGGCTTTGACGATTTGCTGGATATCTTTCACTTCGCGGTCAACTTCTTCCGGCAGGCGAAGCGTTTTCAATACGCTTATGGCCTTTTCAGTTTCACCGCGACGAATAAAGAAACGCGGTGATTCCGGCATCATAAGCATACCGATCCACAATAGCGCGCCAGGCAGTGCCGGAATAGCCAGCATAATGCGCCAGTTGTGCTGCAACTCGGGATAGACATTCACAAGCGTTGCATTAACGGAATACGCGAGGAACTGGCCGGTAACAATCATTAGCTCATTGACGGTGACTAACCGCTCGCGCTGATCGGCTCGTGCCAGTTCGGAAATATAAATGGGTACGGTTACAGAAGCGCAGCCCACCGCTAAGCCCAGGATAAAACGCGCAACAATCATTGATGGCACATCCCACGCAAACGCCGTGCCTAACGCGCCGAACATAAAAACAGCTGCCACCCAAAGCAAATTTTTACGACGTCCTTGCTTATCTGATAAATATCCACCAAATAGCGAGCCCAGCGCGGCACCAAACAGCAGAAATGAAGTGATAAATCCTTCCTGAGCCGGTGTCAGATTCATATCATATTTCATGAATATTAATGCGCCGGAGATAACGCCGGTGTCATAACCGAAACATAAGCCGCCAATGGTTGATACAAGCGTAATCAAACGCATGCGCTTAGGATTTTGCAGGTGAGTTTTGTTATACATAGTTTTTCCATCTGGTTGTAAGGTAATACCGTTGCAAGCCGTTTATAGTCAGAATAAAGCTATGTTGTTTTAAAACGTTAAAAAGAGCAGTTAACTTACTGGCTGTGTAAGTATGATTTTAATTTCAGCGTGAAGAGGCTGCTGTGACCCTCAAACGTTACGACAACGTTATATCAAAGTGAAAATCAAAAGCCAGACACGTCTCTCCGTACTATTTACCAGCGTGCTGGCGATCAAATATTTTTAATTACATTCGTGAAAAGCAGTGATAATCATCACGCCGTCAAATATGAACATTGACATAGCAAGATTGAAGAGAGTTTGAAAAGTCAATTTTTACCACCACTGTGGTGGCTTACTTGTAAGAAATAAAATAGCAATTTTGATGATTATTGACCGTTTAATGAAAATACCCCTCTTAACAGAGTTAGCTTGTTACTGTCTTTATCTGAATGAGTGCATCCGGCTGCTTTTTAAAGAACGTGATGACAATCATGTCTCCTTGCGTGACCAGAGCGGTCATAACAATTAAAGAGAGTTAAGGATAAAGGAATTTCATTCTGGCATTATATATCAGTGGGTTAGTCAGGAAGAAAAAGCAAAGTTGATGATTACCAGCGCGTAAAGTCGTGTCAGAATAGCGCCATCACGACAGGAGACATTATGATCACCTTCAGTCTTAACGAGCATCCTTCCGCACGCGGCTTCGACAGTGGCCTGCGACCGCGCCTGAGCTTCATCTGCAAAGCTGAAGGCAAAGAGGAAGCGATTCCTCGCGTAATGCACAAACATGATGAACGCTTTGAATTGATGTTTATCCGCTCAGGCAAGGGTATTTATAATATCGACGGCCGTAGCTATGTCGTTAAATCTGGCGATATATTACTGTTCAATGCCAGCGTGCTTCATGATGAATGCCCGGAAGCCTCAGATGACCTGCTGATATTCAGCTGTGGCGTTGAGCAACTGAAGGTCGATGGTTTGCCACTGAACGTCCTTACGCCTCGCTCGCAAACCGCGGTCATGCCAGCCGGCAATTATTATCATGAAATTTGCCAGTCGTTTGAACAGATGTGGTCGCATGTCAGTAATAAGCGTCTGTACAGCACAGAAATTGGCGATAGCTTACTCAGCGTGCTGTTATTATTGTGCCGGAATATCTGGATAGAAAGCAAACCGCAACAGGAAAGCACCAGCGTATTATTAGGGCAGCGCGTGAAGGACTATATCGACAACCATTATAAAGAAGATATCTCCCTGAGTTCGATTACTGCAGCGATGAATATGAATCAGTTCTATCTGGCACATGTCTTCAAAGCCTATTCGGGTTATTCCCCAAAACAGTATCAGACCCGCCGCCGTATCGGCGAGGCACAAAACTTATTATTAAGCACTGACCTGGGAGTCATAGATGTAGCAAGTGCTGTAGGCTACGATAACGTAAACAATTTCCACCGAATCTTTCATAATCTTGTCGGCATTCCGCCTGCCCGTTATAAAAAATTCTGGATAACCGGGCAGATAAAAAGATAAGTTACATGGATACTTTGTGTGCGGCACGATCACCCTGCCCCTGATCTGTTCTGAGATGCTTCCGGTTTTCTTTTTCTCATACAGTTTAAGACGCATCCGGTAATATTGCGTGACCGTATGCAGGCTTTCTATCTCCTGTTGATTCCCGCTATATTAAATTCTGATTCAGAGGAAATTATGCTCAAAGCTCTTCACGGTATTACAACCCATTACTGCAATGTGGTTACTGAAGCACGTATAGCTGCGGAAGCGGGCTATGATGGTCTGGAGTTTTTGCATGATAAATTGCTGCGTTATCTCGATCACGGCGGCAGTACTGCACAACTTAACACGCTGGTGCGGGGTCATGGATTACAGACCTTGTGTCTTAATGCCCTGATAAATATTGAACGCTATCAGGGCGCAGAAAAGCAGCAAATGCTGGCTGAAGCCAGGCGACTGACGCAGATTGCGGCGGATTTGGCCTGCCCAACCATTCAGATTCTGGCGCAGCACGGCATTGATCATCTGCCAGAGAGGCAAATTCTCGATATTATTACCGAAAATATTGCTGAGATTGCCACTATTGGCCAGCAATATGGGGTGCGCTATCAGATTGAGGTTATCGCGCATACGCGATTCAACACGCTCAATCAGGCACTGAAGGTGATTCAGCGTATAAATGCACCTAATATCGGTTTAGTCATCGACTTCTGGCACCTCTTTGCGACCGGGCATACTACGCCGGAAGATATTCAACAGCTCGATCCTGCCCTTATCTACGGCGTGCACTTTTGTGATGGCCGTAAGCCCCGCCCTGGTGAAGAATGGAACGAAACGGTGCTGCGCGCTTATATGCCCGGCGAAGGAGATATTGATATTCAGGCATGGAGCAATGCAGTTAAAGCCACCGGTTTTGATGGCGTGTGGTCAGCAGAATTATTCAGCCCGGCACGCTGGGAAATGGACCACGCTATCCTGGCAAAACAGATCATTGATAATATGAAATTCTATTTAGGTTAAGGCTTTGGCTGTCCGCTTTGTGCCGAAAGCGAAACTACTAATTTTCAATGTCTGGAGACTCCGGACGTGCCCCCAACCCGATATCTTTAATTACTGAAGTCTGTAGATGCTCGCGTTCCAGTAACCATTACCCTGACTACAATATTCTTTAAAACCCAAAGACCTCAGTTCCCCTGCAATTAGCCGATTCATCACCCCATGTCCCATAAGAAGCACAGGCCCGTCGGATGCTTTTGCCAACCCGACGAGGCTATTCGCAGCCTGAGCAGCACGTTGCTTAGCTTTTCCCACACGCTCCACATTACGGGACAGGCCGCTTAGCCACATAACGCGAAAAAAAGCAGCCCACACGGCTGGAGATAACCTGAAACCGGGCAGGTGAAATACCGGCAAATCTGCTTCCCTGAACACCTCATCAATAACCTCCGGTTCAAGCCCTAATGCTTTCAGGGAAGAAAGTGCTCTGGGAAGAGGGCTACTTATGATTCGCGATGCGCTGACCGCTAATGATTTGCTGGAATCGGGCGGTGTATCTTCTCCTGTATCAGAACGGTCATATTCTGCAATCCAGTTGCACATTTCACGGCTCGTTACTTTCGCAGAAGCTGTAAAAGCGGGCTTTCCATGACGCATTAAAATAATTTCCATACAGAACTTCTTATTTATTGTCCTAATGTCCGCTTCTCACTCAAAGCGGAGATGACTAAACCTGAATGCACTCATCAATGGCGAGCCGTTGACAGTGCATAGCCATGTACTCCATCGGAATCTTCAGGCTGTTTTTCATCGGATGGCAAAGGTGCCGGAAATGCCCTTTACGCCTTTAAAAGGCTCCGGGGCGTTTTGAGTAGCGCAACCAGAAACGTTTTTTAAGACACAGTCAGGTAAGGTCTGTTCGATCTCCGCGCGGTGTTGGATGTGAAATGACGATAAATTCGATTGCGGAATCCGTGTCATTTCTGGCCTGATGCTTTGACCCAGGGGGGATCTCGATGCCCTGCTGAGCGACAATTCGATGCGCTTTTCCTTCCAGCTCCATGGTCAACACACCATCCAGAACGAAAAAAAACTGTCTGGATACCGAATGGTAGTGTCGCTTTTCACATGTTTCCGGCGGCATCTTTTCGTGAATAATCAGCATGTCTTGCCGGTTTACCAGATACCAGCCATCGCACTTATCACCCCATACATAATGCTCAGCATTAGCCTTAGAAATCATTGGTTTTTACCTGTTGACCGCGTAAGAATTCTAAACCTGATGCGTTGTTATACTTTGAGAGCTCTTTGATTCGCAACAGCGATGTTATGTTTGATGCGGCTCTATCTGCAGATGTAAGAAAGCCGCTGGGTAGCGGCCTTTTATAAACGTATCGTGATTCGGTTTCGGTAAAGTTACTCACTCTCTGAGATTTCATACTCTCTGGCGATCGCGCTGGTTTCTCTTCCCCAGACCGAAGCCCTGGTTCTTTTCTGATGGGCGTCAAAAGTAGCCTGGTTTGTAAAAAGCTCTTCGACGGTCCAGACCAGGGGGTCTGCTGTTTCAGTAACCTCAAATGATACGCATCCGGTTTCTTTCCTGGTTAGTTGCTTGTGTTCAGGAAGGTACTGGCGAACAAGATCCGCTTCTTCTGCACTTTTACACACCAAACGACCCGTCAGCTTAATCATTATCATCCTGCTATTTTCATGCGGTTTTATCGAGTATCCCAGCGACGAAGTTACACCAAACCGTTGAGGAAAAGAAACCGATCAGAAGCGGGCCTGACCGCCTCCTGTGCTGGCAGAAGTCCCGACCGATTCAGCGCCGGGACCTTGCTGCAACGGGCCCGTTCCCCCGGGCACCGTCTTTTTAGCACCTGTAATGTCAGACTTGAGCCAATGCGCGGGGGTCCCCCTGCGGATAACCGTTATTCTGCGGCTTTTACTTCCGCGTATTTTTTATTTTCCGGATGTATCCTGAACCAGATGGCATACATAGCAGGCAGGAAAACCAGCGTAATAATGGTTCCGGCAAAGGTTCCGCCAATCAGCGTGCAGGCGAGCGTTCCCCAGAAAACCGAGTGCGTGAGCGGTATAAAGGCCAGGATGGCGGCCATCGCCGTTAGTACAACGGGACGGGCACGCTGAATAGTGGCTTCGACAACGGACTCAAAAGGCGTCAGCCCTTCATGCTCATTGTGATGGATCTGCCCTATCAGGATTAATGTGTTGCGCATCAGAATCCCCGACAGGGCGATCAGCCCGACCAGCGCATTTATCCCGAACGGCTGATTGAACAGCAGCAGCGTCGGTACCACACCAATCAGCCCCAGCGGCGCCGTCAGAAACACCATCACCATCGCTGACATTGACCGCACCTGCAGAATGATAATCAGAAGCGTAATGGCAATCATGATCGGGAACAGCGGCGCCATCGCCTTAGTCGCTTTACCCGACTCCTCAATTGGCCCCCCCTGCTCAATGCGGTATCCGGCCGGAAGCTTAGCGATAACAGGCTGTAATTTTTTCAGGATTGTCGTGGAAACATCGGGTGGCTGCATGCTGTCTGAAATATCGCCCCGTACGGTAATCGTCGGGGTTCGATCGCGACGCCGCAGTACGGGATCTTCCATTCTTATCTCAACGTCGCCTGTCTGAGACAGCGGAATGCGCTGGCCTGATGATCCCACCAGGGTAAATCCAGCTATCCTTGCAGGATCGAGCCTGATATCGCCGGCTGCACGCCCCATCACCTCTACAGAACGGATATCTTCGCGAACGGATGTCACAGGTACGCCAGAGAGCAGAAACCGGAGCTGCTGCGCAACGACATTAGACGTCAGTCCTACAGCCTGGAGACGATCCTGATTCAGCGAGAAGTGCAGCGTCGGCACGCGTTGCCCCCAGTCGGTATTGACGGTCCTCATATCAGGACTGGCCAGCATAACCGCCTCTACTTCGCCCGCTATTTCACGCAGTTTATCCGGATCAGGTCCCATGACCCGCCAGGCAACCGGATAAGGTGAATAGGGGCCAAAAACCAGCTGTGTTACGCGGACGCGTGCTTCAGGAGCGAGTCCGCTGGCTGCAGCCTCACGCAGCCGGTGCTTGAGAACATCCCGGGCATCCTGACTCTCTGTCAGAACAACAATCTTTGCAAAAGAGGGATCGGGAAGCTCAGGCGCCATTGCCAGATAGAAACGGGGTGAGCCCTGTCCAATGTAAGAGGTGACGATTTTTGCCTCTTTCTGCTTTTTCAGCCACTCCTCGATTTTCGCCGTGGTTTTGCTGGTCTGCTCAATTGAGGTGCCGTAAGGCATCTGAACCTCAATCAAAACCTCCGGACGATCTGATGTCGGAAAGAACTGTTTCTTTACCAGCCCCATGCCGAGAATAGCCACGGTGAAGATGATGATGACCGTCGCGGCGACTAACCATTTTCGTGCAATAACGTGCGCAATTAACCGGCGAAAACGATTGTAGCGCGGGGTATCGTAAATTGTGGTGTGGCCACCTGATACGGTTTTGATTTCTGGCAGAATTTTTACGCCAAGATAGGGCGTGAACACTACGGCTACTACCCACGACGCTATCAGGGCGATACCGACAATCCAGAACATGTTACTGGTATACTCACCGGCGGTAGACTGTGCAAAGCCGTTAGGCATAAACCCCACCACCGTCACCAGTGTTCCAGCCAGCATCGGGGCGGCAGTATGACTCCATGCATAGGCGGAAGCTTTGATGCGATCGTAGCCCTCCTCCATTTTTACCACCATCATCTCAATCGCAATGATGGCATCATCCACCAGAAGCCCCAGAGCCAGGATCAGTGACCCCAGAGTGATACGGTCAAAGTTTTTACCTGATGCCTCCATGACCATGAAAACCACCGCCAGCGTCAGCGGCACCGCAGCAGCCACCACCACGCCCACCCGCCAGCCCATGCTGATAAAGCAGACCACCATGACCACAAGCAGCGCAACGAAGAACTTAAGCATAAATTCATCGACGGCTGAGCTGATGTTAACCGACTGGTCGGTGACTTTCGTCAGCGTCATACCCAGCGGCATGGATGCGTTGATACTGGCCGCTTCCGCATCCAGCGATTTCCCCAGCTCAAGGCCGTTCCATCCCTCACGCATGATAATTCCCAGCAGCAGAGCGGGTTCACCCTGATTACGGATGAGAAACGTAGCGGGATCCTCATAGCCTCGTTCAACGGTGGCAATGTCCGACAGCAGCAGCGTTCTGCCACCGATCACAATCGGCGTTTTACGAATCTGCTCAAGTTTGCTGAACGCCCCGTCAAGGCGAATAAATACCTGTGGGCCCTGGGTGTCAATGGAGCCTGCCGGCGTCAGGGCATTCTGGTTATTGAGCGCTGCGAATATCTCCTGGGGAGAAACGCCCAGCGTGGCCAGCCGGTCATGAGAGAAGGAAACAAAGATGCGTTCGGTCTGCTCACCAATGATATTGACCTTTTTCACACCCGGCACATGAAGAAGCCGCTGGCGCAGTGATTCTGCATCGCGTACCAGTAAACGCTGAGGCTCTCCTTTCGCTTTTAAAGCGAAGAGGGAAAAAGTGACGTCCGAAAACTCGTCATTGATCATCGGTCCGATGACGCCTGCAGGCAGATTTTTTGCCTCATCACCCAGCTTTTTACGGGCCTGATAGAACGCTTCCTGCACCTGTGAGGGTGGCGTGCTGTCCTGCAGCGATAGCAGGGTGAATGCCATTCCCGGACGGGTATACGTTTCAGTACGGTCGTACCACTTTAGCTCCTGCAATCGCTTTTCCAGCGGTTCAGCAACCTGATCCTGCATTTCCTGTGCCGTCGCACCCGGCCATGCGGTAATAATCGTCATCTGTTTGACGGTAAAAGGCGGATCTTCTGCCCGCCCCAGCGCAAAAAAAGAGAGGATGCCTGTGACCGTAATCAGAATGATCAGAAACAGCGTAATTGAGCGTTCACGGACGGCAAGCGCAGAGAGATTGAAACGGGAATTACTCATGCGGCTGGCCTCCGGCAATGCTGCCATCACCCTGACGTGCCACGCGGACGGTTTCACCGTCATGCAGCAGGTGAGCGCCAAGCGCAACCACTTCTTCGCCAGCACTGAGCCCACTGGTCACTCTGGCGTTATCGTCGCTGATACCTTCTACCTGCACAGCCCGCCGGGTTACACGTGCAGATCGCTCTTCAATTACCCAAACGCTCGCGCCTTTACCCTGATCAAACAGTGCAGTTATGGGTACCTGCATGACCTTACCTGAAGCTTTTGCATCGGCAATACGCAGCGTGACCGTGGCGCCCAGCGGTGCGTCAGCCAGCGCCCCTTCCAGCACATATCGCGCTTCAAAAGTACGGCTTAATGGATCGGCGGCATCGGAAAGTACGCGAAGCCGGGCGCTGACAGACTGATTTCCATCACCGTACAAGGTCGCTTCAGCCTGACTTCCGGATGCTGGCCTGAGCGTTTCGGGCAAATGAACAAGCGCTTCACGTTGTCCCGCCCGGGCAAGCCTGACCACCGGCTGACCTGCGCTGACAACCTGACCCGGCTCAGCGAGCGTTTCCACAACGACGCCATCCGAATCTGCCAGCAGAACAGCATAGCTTTTAGCATTTTGCGCCACGTCAGCCTGTGCCTTTGCCGCGCTGAGGTCGGCTTTAGCGGAGTCCGCCGCGGCCTTGATCTGATCGTAAGCTGACGCTGAAACAGCACCCGTCGCCACCAGCCCCCGGTAACGCGCTTCATCCAGAGAAGTTTGTCTGGCGCGGGCGCGGGCAGCGTTAACGGCCTGCTGCTGAGCCTGTGCCAGGAGGCCGAGATCGGCAGGATCAAGGCGCATCAGCGGCTGCCCGCGTTTCACCGTCTGGCCCGTATCCACCAGACGCTCAAGGATTTTTCCCTGTACCCGAAAGCCAGAGTCGCTCTGAGTGCGCGCAACAACCACGCCGGTGAATGAACGGAGAGTATTATCAGCATCAGCCACGTTTACAGCCCTTACAAGAGGCGGCTGCGTACGTGGATCGTTTGTGCCAGCGTTGTCACCGCAAGCCGCCAAGGCCAGCGGTAACAGGCAGACAGCAAGACCAGCGGGTGTGATCCTGAACATGCGTTACCTGGTTACATTGAAAAGAAAGTAACCGCATTCTTATTCTTGTGACCGTAAATGTCAACGGTCACTAATCAGGGTGAAAGGCTTCTCAGGATAAGCGATGAGAGCAGCACCGCAGCAGACTCCGCGGTATCAAGGTTGTACTGCAGCTGAACCGGGCTGATATAGGGCCTCATCACCATAAACACCGCCAGCGTAGCTTCGTCCAGAGGGGTTTTCCGTTCAAACTCTCCGGCAGCACGCCCTTCAAGAATGATATTTTCTATGAGTTGCCGGAGGCGTTCTTCATGCAGCGCCGCCGATGGCCATCTGTCGCGGGCGGCCACAGCGGCGATGTCATACAGCTTTCGATCGTGAAAGAACAGATCGCTGCCGGACCGGGTCAGCGCTTTGAGCATCTGCCTCATTTTTTCAGATGCCGTTGCGGCATCGGCAATGGCTGCATTAACGATATCCATGATCATACTCAGGCGATTGGAGCAGATCTGCTCGCCAATAGCCTGTTTAGAATCGAAAAATTTGTAGATATAGGCTTTAGAAAATCCTATCGCTTTGGCCAGATCGGATACGGTTGTTTTCTCATAACCATAATGGCCGAAGTGCTCTGTCGCGGCTGCGACCACCTGATCGCGGATAGCATGCTCTGAAGGTCCCCTGCCGGGGTGATTGATCATTTGTTTATTCATTTTTTTAGCTTAACTTAACCATCACTGATTGACAACGAGTGACCAATTTGTAATAAAGTCACGAATTAGGAGTGCTTCAGGGAATAGCAACAGCCCTCTCACATTTCACTGCACGGGTGTTTAGCACCGGTTATCCCGCTTGCAGAACAGTATATTACTGAGCCTGCCGTGCTGAAGATAAATCTGACTTTGCCAGTCTGACCGCTATTACCCGGCCTGAGCAGAGGATATGAAAAAATGCCGGAAAAGATCGTTTCAGGTGGTTGCAGCTGCTGTCTTAACAGGCGTGAAGGATTTTGCCAGGCCGTGTTGTGCACGTACCTGACAAATCAGAATTTCAGTTAGCAGCAGAAAATGCGGGGTAATTTTCAGGTGTAATAAGCTGGTAAGGCACCCAGTTAAGCGTCTCTGCTTTCTGCTTATTCAGCAATGCTTTTACCACCTGAACTGAGCCGGTGGCCTGCCCTCTGGCATCCTGAAATATAGTCAGCGCCATTTTGCCGTTTTTGATGAACTGCTGACCATCAGGTGTTCCGTCAATGCCGGCAACAAGAATTTTTTCGTTCTTTGCCTGACTCAGAGCCATGATGGCGCCTATGGCCATTTCATCATTATTGGCGGCGATAGCGTCAATCGGACGCTGGTTCAGCAGCCAGCCTGAAACAACGTCTACGGCTTCATTGCGCTGCCATTTTGCCGTCTGCTTTTCAATGACTTTCATATCCTTATATTTGGCTATGACTGCTTCTGCGGCACGGGTCCGTTCGCGCGCTTCTTCATTTGACAGCGCCCCCATCAGAATAGCTACGTTACCTTTGTAATTCATTTTTTTAGCCAGGGCCTCCATCTGCATTTCGCCGCCCAGCGCCGAATCTGAACCAACATAGGCCATACCGGCAGGCAGTTTCACTTCAGGCTTGCGGTTAACGAAGACCAGCGGAATACCGGCGCTTTTTGCCGCGTTTATCATCGGCAATACACCCTGGGTATCGACCGGATTCAGGATGATAGCGTCCACACCCTGATTGATAAAATCATCCACCTGCTGAACCTGCAGCGCCACATCCCCTTTTGCATCAACAAACTGTCCGTTGAGCTGGTTTGCTTTAAGCTCCTGCTGCATCCGGGTACGCAGGATAGAGACAAAATTAAGGTCAAAGTTAGCCAGCGCCACACCCACGGTGAAAGTTTTGGCGTTCACGCCCACGCTGAGCGCCAGCGAAAACAGGCAAAGCAGAAAGTTTCTGATATTCATAATCTATTCCTGTAGGGGTTAAGGTCGTTTTTTTGGAAATAGTTACCGTCGGGTAACAGGCAAATACCCGACGGACAACGCTTACAACATAAAGTGGTCCCGGAACTGCTGAAGCGCCGTTGTGCTGTCACCGCTTGCCCAGCCCTCCAGCGCAACGGTTCCGTGATAGTTCATCTCCTGCAGCGTGCGAGCGATGGCGCGATAGTTGATTTCACCTGTACCGGGCTGCTGACGACCCGGTACATCAGCCACCTGAATCTCGCCGATTGCCGGACCACAGCGCCGCAGCAGCGCGATCAGATTGCCTTCACCGATTTGTGCATGGTAGAGATCCAGATTCATTTTCAGCGCCGGGCTGCTGACCGCCTCCACCAGCGCCAGCGTATCGGCCGCAAGGGCAAACGGCGTGCCCGGATGGTCAACCGGTAAATTGAGATTTTCGAGTGTGAATACCCGTCCGGCGCGCTCGCCGAGCTGCGCCACGCGCCGCAGCGTATCTGCGGCCTGCAGCCACATTGCGCCGGTCACTGTGGTTACAGGTTTAACCGGCAGACCTCGCTCATCAAGGCCGGTACCGTGCAGATTGAGTACCGGGCAGTTGAGCCGTTCAGCCACTGCCAGCGAGAGTTCAGCGCTCTGAAGCAGCTGCTGGATCTCTGCCTCATCAGTTAAATTACCGCTCAGATAGCCGGTCATTGAGGTAAAGCGCGCGCCGGTCGCTGCCAGCGCCTCAATGTCCTTATTCGCCCATCCCCAGATTTCGACACCAAAACCGAGCTCGTGAATACGTTTTACGCGCTCAATAAATGGCAGCTCAGGAAATACCATTTCAGCGCAGACGGAAAGCTGATAACCGGCCATCAGCAATCTCCCAGCCTGACGGGCTGATTACGCTGAACTGACTCAATACAGGCCAGCGCGATCTCCAGCGCATTGCGTGCATCTTCACCGGTGGCGCGGGGCGTCTCACCGCTGCGGATGCAGCGGGCAAACTCGCTCATTTCCGCAACGTATGCTTCCCGCAGCAGGTCTGAGTCCAGACGCGATGTATCAACTTCAATGCCGCTGGCGGTGTAGCGTACGCAGTGATTGGCATTAATATGACCCGCCTGCAGCATGCCTTTGCTGCCAAACACCTCACCGCGTACGTCATAGCCATACACCGCCTGAAAGTTAGCCTCAGCGATGGCAATAGCGCCATTATCGAAGCGAATCGTCACCACCGAGGTATCCAGCAGCCCCTTATCTTTGAAATCCGGACGCACCAGCGCATCAGCCAGCGCGTACACTTCAACCGGCTTCGCGCCGTGATTGAAATGCAGCAGCGTGTCGAAGTCGTGAATAAGCGTTTCAAGGAAAATGGTCCATTGCGGGATCGGTGCCGGATCGTTCAGACCAGGGTCACGTGTGACCGAGCGGCTGAGTTGAGTGGTGCCGTTCTCACCGTTTTTTACGGCTGCAATTGCCGCCGCAAATCCGGAGTCAAAGCGACGGTTGAAGCCCACCTGTAACACCACGCCTGCCTGCTTCACCGCGGCAATCGCGCGGTCTGCCTCTTCCAGCGTAACGGCCATGGGTTTTTCACAAAAAACATGCTTACCGGCATTCGCCGCAGCAATCACCCATTCGGCATGAGTGCGTGCCGGCGCGGCGATAGCGATGGCATCAATCTCTGTATCCTGCAGAAGCGCATGCAAATCGCTGTACGCTTTGCTGACGCCCAGACGACTTGCCAGTTTTTCTGCGGCGCCCGGAAAGGGATCGGCAACGGCCGCAAGAGTGGCGCCGGGTACACGATACGCCAGGTTTTCAGCATGGAAGCTGCCCATGCGCCCTGCGCCAATTAACCCTACACGGACTGTTTGCTGGTTCATAAAGACTCCTTGTTATTTCGCTTTTGCCCACGCGGGCGAAGAGGGTTTTTGATCGTGTCGCTGCGCCTGTCCGGCGAAACGACGGGATTTGGAAAGCATCAGCGGCTCGATATGCTCAAGAGAAACGCCCCGGGTTTCCGGTAAAAACCGGCGAACAAACCAGAACGCCACCAGGCATCCCACCGCGCACAACATCAGCGGGAAAGCGCCGTGGAAGTTATCCATCAGCACCCGGCTGCGGTTCATCATGGGGAAGCTCTGGGTAACGATAAAATTTGCGAGGTACATGGAGGCAAACGCAAAGCCCATCGCCACTGCACGGATACGGTTTGGAAAGATTTCAGAGATAAGCAGCCAGGCGCCGAGGCTCCATGACATGCCAAAAATAAGGATGAAAGCGACAAGACCCGCTATCGGCAGGAGCCCGCCCGCCTCAGTGATAAATGCCCAGGCTGTAAACATCAGACAGAATGCACATCCGAGCGCTCCC
Organism: Pantoea sp. UBA6567; assembly: GCF_002434165.1. Lineage (NCBI taxonomy): Bacteria > Pseudomonadati > Pseudomonadota > Gammaproteobacteria > Enterobacterales > Erwiniaceae > Pantoea > Pantoea sp. UBA6567. The sequence goes on from NZ_DJJN01000004.1 coordinate 334,222, forward strand.
CAGCGCAGCAGCGGCGTCCGTCCTGTGCGGTCAATGGTGCTCAGGCAAATCGCCACGCCTGCCAGAAGCGCCAGGCCAAGGAAAATACTCTGAAACAGGGAGGCCTGCGTACTGGCAGTAATATTTTGCAGCAGCGACGGTGCGTAATAGAGAAGGATGTTGATACCGGATATCTGTTGCAACACGGCAATGGCGCAGCCAATCAGCAGAATGTAGCGGACGCGTGCATCACGCAGGATGCTGCGCTGGCCGGGGGAGGCATTGTCGTGCTGGCTGGCCGCCAGGATCTCCTGCAGCAGTCGTTCAGCATGCTGCGCATTTGACAGGCGGGTCAGCACCTCACGGGCGTGCTCTGTTTTGCCATTAAGCGCCAGCCAGCGCGGCGACTCCGGCATAAAGGGCACCAGCAGCAGGAACAGGGCGCAGGGTATCACGCCAGAGGCCAGCATCCAGCGCCAGCCTTCACTGACAATCCACTGATGCGGCATACCGCGCGCAATCAGGTAGTTAACGATATAGACCGCTACCTGTCCGCCGACCATCAGCATCTGCTGCAGGCCGAGCATGCGCCCGCGTAAATCTTTGGGTGATACCTCTGCAATGTATAAGGGCGTAATGGCCGACGCCATTCCTACCGCCAGACCGCCCAGCAGCCGCCAGACAACAAACCCGGTCAGAGAACTGGCCAGCGCTGAACCTATTGCTGAGAGCACAAAGAGGATGGCGGTCACGATCAGCGTGCGTTTGCGCCCGATACGATCGGACATAAAACCCACACCCCACGCACCAGCGATACACCCGATAATGACATTTGACACCGCCCAGCCGCTTTCCCACGGCGTTAATGCCAGATGCTCGGTCAGCGGATCGATCACGCCGGAGATTACCGAAGCGTCATAACCCAGAATCACACCGCTGAGCGAGGCAATGGAACAGATATACAAAATCAGGCGTAAATTATGTTTGCGCATAGCGGCTTAATTTCCTTCTGCAGTCGGGATCATGAAGTTGAATCTCCTGTTGCAAAGCCAATGCCAACAAAAACCCGCCTGATTTTGTGAGGATCCGCACAGCTATAGCTCACAAAGTGGAAACAAAATTTACATGTCAACTTAACATGTCAATAAAATGGACATTTCATAGAGCGGGGGGAATGTTCGTGAAACAGCAGCGGTTATTAAGAGATGAGAGCGATGCGATTTTCAGCCTGCCAGACAGAGCAGACGCTGACAGTTGGGACGCATTGTTATGGCAGAGCTGGCAGCGTTTTATTCAGGGTGAACAACCGCCAGCGGTACGGCGTAGCATTCTGCAGTCATGGCAGCGTTCGCAACAGCGGGCTATCGATCCCTGCAGCTTTATCTATACTGCTCCGCCAGCGAGTGAGCTGAACGCCATTCTTGAACATAATGCCGAACTGATTCTGGTCGCGCGCAGTATTATGGAAAATCTGCTGGCTTATAATCCGGACGGCCATATCAACCTCACTGATGCGCATGGCGTCACGCTGCATTATTGCGGCGCCGATCTGACCCCGGTCGGCAGTATTCTGCGCGAAGAGGTATTGGGGACTAACTGCACTGCGCGATGCCTGATCGAACAACGACTGGTCTACGTGCTGAGCGGAGAGAACTGGAAACTCGATCTGCGCAGACGCAGCCGACAATGTGCGGCAGCACCCGTCCGCGATGCCGGCGGGCAACTGATCGGTGTGCTTACTCTCACCGCCACGCCAGATAACTTCAACGCGCATACGCTTGGCACGGTGCAGGCGGCAGCGGACGCTGTCGGGCAACAGCTGACGCTGCGCCGTCTGCTGGCAGAACAGCAGTCCATCCTGGAAACGCTGAATGAGGGGGTGATTGTCTGCGATAAACAGGGCCGTATTAAGACACTCAACCGTTATGCACGCCAGATTTTCAGCGATCCTGACCCGCAGGATACACCAATTGATGCTCTGCTAAAGCCGCAGGGTGGATCGCTGCTGACCATGCCTTTCTGTAATGACCGTGAACTGCAGTTTATGCCGGAAGGCGTTCCCGCCTTCTCCTGCCTGATTTCCCTGATGCCGGCACCGGATGGCGGACGCGTGTTATCTCTGCGTGAAAATCAGCGCATCCGTGCTATCACCCGCCGGATGATGGGCGTAAGTGCCAGTTACACCTTTGAGATGATCCGCGGGCACGCCCCTTGCCTGCAGCAGGCAATTCAGAAAGCGCGTACCAGCAGCCGCACTGACAGTACGGTGCTGCTCAGCGGTGAAAGCGGGACCGGCAAAGAGCTGTTTGCTCAGGCCATTCATAACGCCAGCCCGCGGCGGCAGGAGGCATTTATTGCTATCAACTGCGGCGCCCTGCCGCGCGATCTGGTACAGAGTGAACTGTTTGGTTACGCAGATGGCGCCTTCACAGGTTCACGTCGTGGTGGTTCCGCAGGCAAGTTTGAACTGGCGGACGGTGGCACTCTGTTTCTGGATGAGATCGGCGAGATGCCGCTTGAGGCACAAACCAGTCTGCTGCGCGTGCTGCAGGAGAACGAAGTTCAGCGTATCGGGGCGGCGCAGCCAGTAAAAGTCAACGTGCGGATTATTGCGGCAACACATTGCAATCTGCTCGAAGCCGCAGAGAAAGGCGCTTTCCGGCGCGATCTTTATTATCGCCTGAATGTGATCTCATTAAATATTCCACCGCTGCGTGAGCGCCGCGAAGACATTCCGGAGCTCGTTAACGCATTCATTCGGGCACTGTGCGCGCGTCTGAAACGCACGCCTCCTGTGGTCATGTCTGACGCGATGACGGACCTGCAGTCCCGGGAGTGGCCAGGCAATGTGCGTGAGCTGGAAAATGTCGTCGAACGCCTGGTCAACTTATGTGAAGGCTTAGAGATTACCTGTGCAGATCTACCCGACTCGCTGCAGGAGATGACCGCCGCTTATGTGAGTGGGGAGGCGCTTTCCTCGCTGCAGAATCTGGAACGCGCGCACATTATTCAGGTGTTAGAAGAACAGAAGGGAAACCTGCGTCAGTCTGCACAACAGCTGGGGATCTCCCGGACAGCGCTTTATAACAAGCTTAATGCGTGGCAGGTTGATTATCGCGCACTCAGAAAACGTCCTCACTGAGCGCAGCGGACGAGAGAAGTTTCGTTCCCGACAGGCCTGCAGGATGCATTGCAGGCCCTGAATACATTTTTAACTGAAGCCCGGTTTTTAAATCACGTTAATCACAACTTTCCCGAATGCACCCTGTTCCAGGTGTTCCAGCGCCTCCGGCAGCTGGTCGAATGAATAACTCTTATCGATAACCGGCTTTAAGTTAATCTCATCAACGGCCCTGACAAAATTTTCAAGGGCCCGACGATGCCCTACCCCAATGCCCTGCAGCGTCGGAGATTTCAGCAGAAGCAGAGCGCCGGATGCAGAAACATCGTGCGTGTCCATCATGCCAATCAGCGAGATACGACCGTGCGAAGCCACTGCGCGAACTGAATCGGCAACATTGCGCCCTCCGACCGTATCGATAACGTGATCTATTCCCCTTTCACTGGTCAGGCGGTATACGGCCTCCACCCAGTCCTCTTTCTTCCGGTTAATCCCGCGATCTGCGCCCAGCATTTTTGCGGCTGCAAGCTTCTCATCGCTGGATGAGGTGACAAACACCTGCGCCCCCATGGCTTTTGCAATCTGCAGTGCAAATAGCGACACGCCACCCGTCCCCTGAACCAGCACGCTTTCACCGGCGCGCAGGCCGCCACGTTCAACCAGGGCAACCCAGGCCGTCAGGCCTGCACAAACCAATGTGCTGGCTTCAGCATCAGTAAGCGTCCGGGGCGCGCGAACAAGCCACTCCTCATTCATGACCACATACTCAGCCATTACGCCCTGAAGAGCATAGCCGAGCGAGTTGTATTCAGGGTTTTTAGCATTATTGACTGGGCGACCCTCGATCCACTCTGCATTGAAAGATGAAATAACTCGATCGCCTGCGCTGAAACGGGTAGCCCCCGTCCCCACGGCTTCAACTACACCCGCCATATCAGACCCTGGTGTGAGCGGCATCGTCATCTCATTACCCATTTTTCCTTCGATAATGGCGTTATCGCGGAAGTTCAAAGAGAGGGCCTCTACACGCACCAGCACTTCATACGGGCCTGGCTGAGGGATATCTGTGTGCGTGAGCTTCAGGTTCTGACGCCCTGTTTTGTCCAGGCTCCAGCATTTCATTAAGCGTTTCATTGCGACTCCTTTTGGGTTAGAACGATAGAGCTTCATTATTACATTGCCTGTGCATTGACAGTGGCGATAATATTTCCCTCTATTGATTCCTGTCAGGCGACAATATGAAAAGTGAAATGAGCGGCATTCCGGTTTTTGTGGCTGCTGCTGAGTCAGCAAGTTTTTCTCAGGCCGCCGAAAACTTGCACCTCACGCGTTCGGCCGTAGCAAAAACCATCGGCCGGCTGGAAGGCAGGCTGGGCGTTACGCTTTTCAGCCGCACCACCCGTCGTCAGACCCTGACGGATGAAGGCGCGCTCTATTATGAATTCTGCCGTCGGGCGCTGGATGAAATCAGAATGGCAGAGGAGATGCTGGAAGGCGGCAAGCTGCAGGCAAGCGGTAAACTAAGAGTCTCTGTGCCGGTTTTGTTCGGACATTTTTGTGTGGCACCGCTATTAGCCGCGCTGGCAAAAGAGCATCCCGGGCTGGCACTGGAAATTTCTTTCAGCGATCGCCAGGTTGACCTGCCAGCAGAGGGTTTTGATATGGCTGTCAGGATTGGCATGCTGGATGACAGCAGTAGCCTGATAGCCCGCCAGCTAACCTCTCACGCCATGGTTTTATGTGCATCACCGGCATATTTGCGTGAAGCGGGAGAACCTGTCTTACCGGAGGATCTGCAGCAGCATGCCGTGATTGCCTACCTCAGTGCAGGACGCATTCTTAAATGGCGTATAAAAAATGGTGATAAAGGGATGTATGAAATGACGCCATCCGCCCGGCTGATAATGGATGACATGCAGGGTATAAGAGATAGTGCCGTTGCAGGAGGAGGGATCGCCTGGCTGCCTGACTGGCTTGTGCGGGAACAGCTTATCAATGGCAAGCTGGTACAGGTGTTAAAAAACTGCTCTTCTGAAAGACAGCCGGTCTATGCCGTATGGCCGCAAATGCCTTATCTTCCTCTTAAGGTCAGGCTGGCGGTAGATAAACTGGTGAGCGAACTGCCAGCTATGATCTCTGGTGCTGAAGACCCGATCTGAGATTCGCTCACGCCGTCTGTATGTCTGGTTTGTGGCAGAAGCGGATGTTAGCCTCATTAAGTCCACAATCAAATTGCGCCACAGCAACGGTGACAGAAAAGAATTTTGGTCAGTAAAACTCATCTTTATGTTGATATCTGTATTCTTGCGTTATCCCGGTATAACCATATGAAGCCGCTTTATAATTAACAACATGCACATTTGACTGCGGATATAGCGGGCAACTTGCTGCCCGCGTCGCAATGATTCAGGCCACGTCCAGACATTTCGGTACGAACAACATGGTGCTGACCCTGCAGCCCCGGCCGACTTTTCCGCGCTAAAGCCCCTGGACAGGATCTGAAAGTGTTTTTTGCCCTCAAATCCCGGCACGACAAAACAGGCGCCGTTGCTGATGGAAAAATACTCCCGGTATCCCCCCGTCCAGTCTTTAGAGTGAGAACGCATCCAGTGAGTCAGTAAACGCGGCGCTTTCGATGCCAGATAACCAATAAAGCCCTCAAAAAAGTCAGGCGCAGGCCCTAACTCCGGAGGGATCGGGCAGAGCCGGTTAGCGGGGGTGAGGCTGAAGATCCGGCAACGCCGAAGAGCCGGAGGGGGCCATCAGTTTTTTGATACTAATGACCGCTTCGTACCAGGAGCGGACTTACCCATAGCAATAAATCAGATTATTTATCAGCTACTCTCTTTTCATTTTTTATCTCTTCTCTCAGCACCGCAATCAGCTCCTTCAGCCCTTGTGGAACCCGCCGGTGACCGGGATAGTAAAGATACATAGGCTCTTCAACGGGTGCCCATTCCGGGAGCACAATCCTCAGGCTGCCGTCACGAATGTGGTCACGAACCCTGTCTTCAAGGCAGTAGGCAATGCCGGCGCCTGACAGGGCCAGCTCAATTGCCAGCGCCGTTTCGCTCACGCAAAGCTGTCCCCGGACATCGACTACGCGATAGTCTTCATCCTTCCGGAATTCCCATTTGTAGATAACGCCCTGCCCGGTGCGTAACTGAATACAGTCGTGGAAGCGAAGATCTTCAGGTATGGCAGGAAGAGTATGTTGATAAAGATAGCGTGGCGATGCTACCGCCACCCACCTGAGCTTTTCGCCCAGCCGAACTGCAACCAGATCTTCAGGGACGGTGCCGCCAAAGCGAATTCCGGCATCAAATCCCTCCTGCACGATATCGACCATCCTGTCATCAACGCTGATTTCGATCTCCACTTCCGGATACTTGCTGATAAAGCGCGGAAGATGGCGTGCCATGATGAGGCGGGCGCCGTCACTCAGCACGTTAAGCCTGAGTCTTCCCACAGGCCGATCGCGCATGCGGTTAATTTCCTCAAGCGCGTCGCCAATTTCTTTAAACCCTGTTTCAAGACGTAATGCCAGGCTTGCGCCTGCTTCGGTTGGAGAGACCGTGCGGCTTGTTCTGTTTAACAACCTGACGCCCAGGCGCGTCTCGAGATTACGTATGGTATGGCTCAGCGCAGATGTCGTGATCCCGAGTTCTATGGCGGCTTTGGTAAAACTGCGCATTTTCTCAGTAATAAGAAACGCGTTGAGCTCAGCCAGATCGCTTCGGGTGAGCCTGGTGGAAAGTCTGGTAGGCATGAAGTTAAACCGTTGATTAAAATTCAATGCTATATCAAAGGACATTGCACGGAATCGCGCCAGAAGGATGTTGAGTGTAGAGTGATTCAACAAAACGTTGCAACCCGACGCCACGGCAGACGAAAAGTCATCATTTCGCGGGGGATCTTCGCGTAACTCATCTCTGGACGCTTATCCCTGTTGAAAGAGGCGCCAGGCTTGTGCCCGGCGCCGTGTGAATTTACTTTTTCGTGGCAGAATTGGGTTCAGAAATAATGCGATGACGCTGAGCTTTGTGTGATTCACTCATCATTCTGTTCATCACCTCGCCCTCGTACTCGGCATACTCGCTGCCGTAGACAAATTCATGCCCTGTCATCAGGGCATACCAGGCGCGTCTGGCTACTTCTTTCGGATCGTCCTTTTTCATGGATCCTACCGTCGTACTTGCCTGCCCTGCATTTTTGAAGAAGTTTGTCTCCGTTGCCCCGGGCATCAGAAGCGTCATCGACAAACCGCTTCCCATCAGCTCGTTACGTATGGCGTAAAAGAAGGAGTTGACGAAAGCCTTCGACGCCCCGTAAACAGCTTCAAAAGGTATCGGTGCCGAGCCGGAGAGCGAGGAGGTGATAAGAACGTGCCCGTTGCCTTTTTCAACGAGCCGCGGGATAAATATTTTAGAAAGATGAACCACAGCATCAACGTTAAGCCGGATTAACCTGAGCTCTTTTTCAAGATCGGTACCATCAATAAAGGCGCCGCCGAGGCCTTGGCCGGCGTTGATAACCAGCGCGCTGGGGTTTAAACCGGCCGCATCTATTCTGGTCTGCAGGCCGATTATCTGATCATACTCACTAAGGTCAGCACTGAATGAGTGTACGCTAACTGAAAAGTGTTTTTGCAGATGTTCGCGTGTAGCTGATAGCTTTTTATCATCCCGGGCCACGATGGCAAGATCGTATCCGTTAGCCGCAAATTCTTCCGCAAGCGCCAGGCCAATACCGTTACTTGCGCCGGTTATGAGAGCCAGTTTTTTCTCACTCATATCATTCTCCTGTTGAGACGGTTTACCCGGCCCTGTACAGGCCGGTAACAAAGGGATCATCAGATACTGTCGGTCCAGCGGTAAGCCGGATGATAACCCAGGATGCGCATTGCCTTTTCGCTGCTCAGCACCGATTCATTGCCTGCAAATTGTTTACGCTGCTCAACTTCAGGGTAGTAATGGTCGAGAAGTTCCTTTGTGGGGATTCGCATGCAGGTGACATCACTGGTAATAAAGAACTCATCTTTGCCCCTGACGTCATATTCGAGAGCTTTTTCAATCGCCTGGGCAACGTCACGAACGTCAACGTAGGTCCACATATTCCATAACCTGACGGCCGGATCGTCCTGCCAGCTTTCAAACCGGGCGTATTCATCCGGCCCCATAACATTAGAAAGCCGGAGACAGGTAATGCGCATATCAGCGTTATTAAGGCAGAACTGACGGGCCATTTCCTCACCCAGCACTTTCGTCAGCGCGTAAATGCTAATCCCCCGTGCCGGGTAGTGTTCATCAATCGGCACATATGGGGGCGCCCACCGATCGTAAGGCACGCCGGTAGGAACCTCGCTCGATGACCAGATGATATTTTTAATCCCCAGACGCCTGGATGCTTCAAATACGTTGAAAGTGGCCAGCATATTGTTTCTGAACTCGTCAGAGTCGGGGATCATCCGGGGATGGGGGATACTGGCGAGGTGAACCAGAGCATCAAAAGCTGCAGGTTCGGGTCGTGAATAGATGTCTTCCCCGACGGAGGAAAGGGCGTCAAGTGTTGCACCAAAATCCTCTAAATCCGCAATCATCGCCGGATGTTTGCTGGTTGACGGTTCTTTCTTATCAATGAGGAACAAGTCATACCCTGCTTTTTCAAGCCACTCTACTGTGACCCTGCCAATTTTCCCTGACGCACCGGTAATGGCTATACGTTTCTTATCTGACATACTTCGTCCTTATGGTTGAGGTGCAAATCAACCCTAAGTTTTGATGACAACAGAAAATTAGCGATGAGCCTGGCTAAAAGCTACGATTACTTTAATTCATCGATCTAGTTTTATTTACAGAACAGGCGGAATCCATCAATCGGCAAGGGTGCTTATAAGGCTTCATAATTAAAGGCCCGCTTTTCGCTCATAGCGGACGTCATACGCCTCTCTTAGTGTTCAAAACTACCGCAGAGTAAACAACGCTTAAGCAGTGCGGCTTTTAAGCGACGTGAAGCCTGCGGCCTTAAGCGGTCGCGTGTTCGGGCAGGCATCGTATTCATTTTGGGACTACAGTTACCGGTGAGGTTGTCATTGACTCGTATCAGGAGGTGTATTCAGTGTTTGATCACGACGACGATCAGGAGAAACCTGTCATCGGAGAGGCAGCACTCAACCTTGCAATGGCGGGACAGGACATTAACCAGCGAACCCTGACGGCGGAGCTGGATTTGATGGCTGGTAACGCTACTAACGCGGTCAGGGCGGAGAAAATCAGAAAAGCCAGACACTGGCTCAATGGTTTCTCTCAAACTGATATGCGCGACAAGGCTGGGCTGCACTTAAAGATGAAAGCAGACCCGGACGACGACGGAAAACATCACTAACCGTTGCCCGGCCCCGGCCGGAAGACGACGAAGATAAGCCAGCCTCATAACGGGCGCGTCCGACGCGTACCGGCCGGAGAAACTGTCAGGGATGACACCCGGTTGTTAACTCAGGCAACACCAATCAGAACGGGCAAAAGATAAATAACCTGCCCCACCCCCATCACAAACTTCCTGTTCTGTCAGGCTGGGGAAGGCGTTTAGTGACGGTCAGAACGCGTGGCAAAGAAGACCACGGCGGCTCCAAGAGCGACAACCAGCGTATCTTCAATCAGGCCGCTTCGGGTCTGTCCGATTTTTGTTATCGCCTTTTTGCGGGCTGCAAGCGTGGCATAAGCCAGTGGCACCGCGGCAGAAATAGCCACCGCGGCCCCGGTCTTCTCTTCGCCACGAGGTGCCAGCGCGGCACCGGCAATCCCGGCACTGGCCACGCGCGCCGAGAGGCCAAGAAACACAGTGCGGTCCGGTGCTGATTTCATTTTGTCGCCATACAGCTCCCCTGCTCCCATCGCTAACGCCCCATATTTAAAGAGCGGCCGATCCAGCAGCAGCAGAGCGCCTGACGTATTGCGCTTCGCAAGACGTGCCGCAGCAAGAGCCGCCATCGGCGTCATTGAACGGCAACTGGCGACCACGCCAATCAGGGCAGAATAAACAAAACGCGTTATTTTCATTATTGGTTTTCCGGATAGTGAGAGATCTATTTGCTCTTACGCTCCGCCGGGATATAAGGCAGGAACGCGCTATTTAACAAGCACATTTACATGGTCACATTATCTGAGTGTTGGGATCTATACTGCCAGCAGCATGCCTGCTGGAATAATCAGTATAGATGAGCGGTTTGAGCGTGCAGAAAGAAGAGAAGCGGGCGGGTAATAGTGGAAGCATTCAGGCATGTCAGCGTGTTGCATGCCTGAATGTGAATATCGACTATTCGATCTGTCAGAACTGCCAGGAAACGCTGACGTTCATATTTCGTGGCTCACCATAGACGTAACTGTTCATATAGCTGTAGTAGTGGCGATCAAAGAGATTATCGAGGTTGGCCTGTACCGCAACCTGTTTATTCACCTGATAGCGCGCAAACAGCGATGCCAGCGGATAGCTGCCCTGATATACCCGTACGCTCTCACCGCTGGCGTTGGTCACATCCTTAAATACCCGATTCTGCCAGTTAACGCCGCCGCCAATAGTCAGGTCAGGAATAGCGGCCAGCTGATAGCGGGTGAATAGCTTAAAGGAGGTCTGCGGCTGGTAACTGTTAAAGCGGCCACTTTTGTCACGCGCAACATAGCGGGTGGCACCAAATGTCAGTTGCAGATTATCAGTCAGTGCACCATTCAGTTCAAACTCGGCGCCTTTACTCACGGCACCTTTAGCGGCGACATAAGCCTGCTCGCTGCCATTCAGGTAGACACCATCAAGTGCCTGACCGACATCATCCTCTTCGATACGGAATATCGCCACGGTGGCGGTGAGCAGGCCATCGTTCCAGGCAGATTTCAGCCCGGTTTCGTAGCTTTTTCCGGTTACGGGTGACAGGTAGCCGCCTCGGGTATCGCGATAAGTCTGCGGCAGGAAAATAGCAGTGTAACTGCCATAGGCGGACCAGGTATCGTTGATGTCATACACCAGCCCTGCATAAGGCGTGGTGTTATTTTTAGTCGCCTCTCCGCTGCTGCCGGTGGTGCTCCACTGGGTATAGCGCGCGCCAACAATCAGTGACAGCGGATCGGCCAGCGACAGACGTGCTGCGCTGTAAACGGATTTCTGCCGCACCGTGTCATTAGCGTTGCGATACCAGCCCTGCCACGCCGGCTCCGCTACATTACCGCTCCAGTGGTTATCAAAAATACCCATATCGGCTGCCGTGATCTCACGCGCTTCTGCATCGCTGAAACCATCCTGGCTATACGTTGCATTGTGCTGCCGGCTGTAACTGGCACCCGCCATTAACAGATGCTGACGACCAGCCAGCTCAAACGGGCCGCTGGCGAAGCCATCGACAGAGTCCAGTTTACGTTTGCCGCGATCCATACTGCCGTAGCCGGTCGTACCCTCACCGCTCTCCCGATAGGGATTGCCCATCACATAGAGCAGCTTATCGCTGAATGTGTTTTCAGCGTGCGTGCCGTTAACATGAACATTCCAGCCGTTATCAAAGTTATGTTCAATATCGGCAAAGACTTTACGGGAGTTGGTATTATACCGCGCCCAGTTGGCTGCTGAATTCAGGCTGCGATCGTAATGGGTGGTGGCATTGTTACTGTAAAACATCGGCAAACCGCCCCAGGTTGGGTTGCCGGTGTTGTTATCTTCGTAGTCATATCCCAGTGACACGGTGGTGCTTTCAGAGAGATCGGCATCAATGACGCCGTAGATAAACTTTTTGGTCTTCTGATAGCGATCCAGCCAGCTCTGCTGGTCAGTGTAGCCACTTACAATGCGGCCACGCAGGCTGCCATCCCCGTTCAGCGGAGAAGAGAGATCGGCCACATAACGCTGCTTATTCCAGCTGCCATAGCTGGCACTCAGCGTTCCGGTGGCGATTTTGCTGTCGGCATGTTTGCGCACCATGTTGATTGAAGCCGCCGGGCTGCCTGCGCCGGTCATCAGGCCGGTTGCACCGCGCACGATCTCAAGGCGGTCATAAATAGCGGAGTCGGAAGCCGCATCGCCATAATTCCATGCGTCGTTGACTAAAGCCGGAATACCATCAAACGTAAAATTGCTGACTTTGAAGCCGCGCGAATAGTACTCAGAGCGTTCACTGTCGACAAGATTAGTGGATATGCCGGTAACGTTGGTTAATACATCATTAACCGACTGCAAATCCTGATCCTGCATGCGCTGCTGTGTCACGACGCTAAGAGACTGCGGTACATCGCGCGGTGTCAGCATCAGCTTAGTGCCCGCACGGGTGGTCTGCACCGCATAGTTCTGGTTACTGAGCGCACTGTTATCGGCCGAATCAGTGCTGACGATCATCTCCTGCGCATCCTCCTCTGCCGCCCGGGCGGGAGTGAGAAGGGAATGCACGGTCAGTGCCAGTAATGAGATGCTGAAGAGGTTATTGAACCCTGATTCCCTGCTACAAAAAGCCATAAACTCTCTCTTAAACATTGGTATTAGGTTAAGCAGTGATGCGCTGTTTTTATATTTATCCGTTCAGCGCAGGCAGGCAGAGGCCCGCAACATATGAGAAAGACAATGATAATCATTTGCTTTAGCAATTCTCTAAAAGATTCCATTGCAAATGTAACTTCATGTAAACATCATAATATTCAGTGATATAGGGAGTTAAAACCCGGAAATAGCGGTGGTTTAGGTTATACCGATTCAGAGAAAGGCAGAGTGCAGGAGGTGATCAGCGATGATTACGGGAGAGATCGCGGTGCCATTCAGGCAGGCCATCCATAGCCTGCCGTTTGCATACAACAGACCCGCTGTTATTTATAGACGGTAGCGGTAGCTGACATCTTTGAACCCTCTTTTGCAGAGGTGATGACGTAGTATTTACCGCCCAGTTCATCTGCTTTTTTGGAGAGATCGGCTTTGGCATCTGAAGGCGCAGTCTGCTCTTTCATCGAGCTTATCTTGCCCACTTCCTGATACTGGCTGGCCTGTTCTTTAGTGATCTCCTGCGCGGCTAAAACAGAGCCAGAGGCAAGTGTTCCCAGAAACAGAGCAGCAGCGACCATTATTTTACGTTTCATACATTAGTCCTCGTGAAATAAAAAATAACCGGATATCCCTATAAACAGATAGTTCAGAATAAAAATAAAGCAACGTTCTTTCAGGAGATTTTTTAATTATGCGGGCAGACAGCTTTTACCCGCAGCCGGCTGTCCGGTCCGGTGATACGTGCGTGATGTCGAAACGGCCACTTTCTTCCTGAATACAACGGCCTGCCGGGCGATTCACGGTAGCGCGAGCGCTTCCTGCGAAGCGGCCGCACGTTATAGCCAGCGGCAGGCGTCGCCGCGCGTAAATATATATATACTGCCTTCAAACCACCCGCCGGTTTTATTATCACAGGCAGCATTTCTACTTTTTCACAGCAGATCGCTGCATCTGATATTTATTTCTGTATGACGGCCGTTGCCAGGATGATATTTATTTTTCCGGGTCGGGTAACGCAGCAGGTGCGTGTTGCTCTTTGGCGATAATTGAGCGTTTATCGTAAACGCTATATGCTGTATAAGCCGTTCGCCCGTCGGCCGAAAAGCTGCTGCTGCACTCGTCCGTTGCTCAGCAGCCCGGATTAGCCTGAGTAAAGGTTTGCCTCAGATGGATGCCTGCGACCAGAACAACCTGTTGCCTGAAGGAGAGATATGATGACCATAATGGATGCGCTGCTGGCATTCAGCTTTGCCGCGCTGTTACTGACTCTGACGCCGGGCCTGGATACCGCGCTGGTATTGAGAACGGCAACGGTTGAGGGACGAAAACAGGCGGTTCACGCGGCGCTGGGTATCAGCACCGGCTGTCTGGTCTGGGGAGCCGCCGTGGCGTTCGGGCTGGGGGCGCTCATCGCAGTGTCGGAACTGGCTTACGACATCCTGAAGTATTGTGGCGCGCTCTACCTGAGCTGGCTGGGCATTAACATGCTGCTGCGTCCGAGAAAGCAGCTGACGCTGGCGGATAATACCGCTAAAAAAGGCTCAAACTGGTTTTTGAAAGGCGTGCTCGGCAATGCACTCAACCCTAAGATTGGCATTTTCTATGTCTCCTTTTTACCGCAGTTTATTCCGCAGGGTCACTCACCGGTACTCTGGACCTTTATTCTGGTCGGTATCCATATTGTGATCGGGACGAGCTGGTCGATGGCACTGATAAGCGCCACGCGCCCGCTGGCAACGATACTGCGAAAAGAGAAGGTCATTCGCTGGATGGATCGTACCACCGGCGCCATTTTTCTGGCCTTTGCTGCCCGTCTGGCCCTGAGCCGTCGCTGAACAGCGCGGCTGCGGTAAACCTGCCGCAGCCGGCCTGAAACGCTGCTCAGGCCGGCAATGGCCGCCGCTTAAAACGACCAGCGAACACCGGCATTGTAGTGCCAGCCGTGCGCGCCGTTCCCGTTAACCTCTTTGCGATAATCGGTTTCGGCATAGAGTGATACATCCCGGGTGAGCGTCGCGGTGCCGCCAAGGCCGACATCCCACATCTGACCAAACTTACCGCTGTCAAAACGCTGACTCTCCGTGCCGTCAGCAGAGCCGGCCCGGGTTTTCGCCGTTCCGCCCCAGCCGCGATAGTAGTTTGCGCGCAGATAAGGCGTGTACTGCCGCAGGCTCTCATCCTGCCACGTGCGGTCCAGCCGCGCCCCGAGCCGGCCAACGGTCTGCTCATAACGATCCCAGGAAACCCGCGTCTGATCCCGATCGGTCAGGCTGTCCATATCGAGACGCTGCCAGGTCAGCTGCGCCTGGGGTTCGATACGCCATCCCTGCGTCAGCTCAATGGCGTAGCCTGACTCCAGTGAAGCCGCCCAGCCGCTGCCTTCTGGCGAAGCCACCGCTTTTTGCCGCATGATGTCAGTTTCGCCACGATAGCGGTTCCATGACAGCGAGCTGTCAACATAGAGGCCGCTGCTATGCTGCCAGGTGCCATACAGCGCCACGCTGTCGCTGTCGAAAGCGGTTGAGCTGTAGCCATCCACCGCGTGCGGACGAATACGCGTGTTGCCGCGCGTCCAGGCGATACCGCCGCGCAGGCTACCGTCTGCGCCATCCAGTCGGATGACGTTACCGCCGAGCTGTACCGCGCTGTAGTCAAGATCAGCGTCATAGCCGTAGTGACTCAGACCACGGTTGCTCTGATAGTGCAGGTTGGCTCCCAGGTAGCGAACAAACATCTCACCGCCCGCTGCATCGGGATCGTGCTGCTGGCGCAGCTCGCCCAGCCGCTTGTGCAGATCGTCCGTGATCGCCAGCGTATAGAGTGCCAGGCCAACCGGCGCTGAGATATATGACGGGAGCTGCGGCGTTACCGCCCTGCGCAGGCCGGTTTTGCCATTGCCTGGCCGCGGCTGACAAAGCTCGCCGTCTGCGCAGACAAACGTGTTAGCCAGACGGTAGTCGCGGAAATCATTACCGCTGCCGCTAAGCTGACGTTCACTGGCGGCGCTGCTGCCTGGGGCAAAACTATACAGGCTGTATTGCCACGGGCCTGAAGCAACATACCCCTGCTTCAGAACAAAACTCTGCGGAGCGGCTCTGCCCGACACCTGCGCAAGCGAAACCCCCTCCGCCGGCCCGATGATTCCGTCACCGTTGCGATCCAGCTGCGGCGCGCCGCGCAGAACATCATCAATCAGCGTCGTGCCGCTGACGTTACCGTTAACGCGCAATATATCGCTGCGGGTGGCCGCAGAGTTAAGCCGCAGCGTGCCGTTTGCCGAAGCCAGATCGCCGTTAAGCGTCAGCGAGTTACTGGCCTGGCTGCTGCCATTGGTCAAATCCAGCGTACCGGCGTTATTCACCTGCAGCGAGGTGGCGCTTCCGCCCTGCAGCAGCGGCTGAATACCATCCCCTGCCAGCAGGGTCGAATCCGCGTCAATATTGATGGTACTGTGCGCCAGCCGAAGGTTATCCGTCAGCGTCCAGCGGGTGCCGGAAAAATTCAGCGTGCTCCAGCCGGCGCCAATATTGGTGCCTTTTACCGGATCGTCACTGGCAAAAGATCCGCCGCGCGCCGTAATGTCATGGAGATTGAGAGTACTGCCTGCGCCACCAGCCGTGGTGATGTGCCGGGTATTTTCCAGGCTGATGTTCTGTACGGTGGCGCGGTTATTTACGCCGCTGCCCATTGTCAGACTGCCCTTCAGCGTGCCGCCGGTGACAATCAGCGTATCCTCTCCGTTACCGGTATGCACATCGCCGGTTACCCTGCCGTCCAGCAGGGCAACAACATCCCGGGCCGCTCCACCCGCCACCACCACAGTCTGCGGATTGGGTGCCGTCACGGTGCCTTCATTGATAAAGACCGACGCACCGCCGCGCAAATCGATGATGGGTGCCACCAGGCTTTGTGACGTGATACTGCCCTGGTTAATCACCCGCCTGGCGGTGCGCGTCACTACGGCGGATCCGCCGTTAGCGGACTCAATGGCAATCGTTCCTGCGGTGACAACATCTCCGGTTGTATTGGCACGTATGGCGGTGCCCTTACCGGGCACCGTGATGGAATAGCCCTGCCCGATAAACAGATCGTTACGCGTTGCTGAACCATCTTCATTCGCAAACAGATAGCCGGTTCCGCCTTCGCCTGTGACAATCTGCGCACTCCCTTCGCCGTCAAAAGAGACGGCTGAACGGATACCGGCTCCGCGCCCGGTTTCCAGCCGCACATTTTGCAGTGAAATAGCGGTAATTCCGGCACGGTTATTGATGACGCTGCCACGACCATAAGCGCCCAGCGTGATATCGCTGGCCTGGAAAAACTGCGCCCCGTTATCCAGCAGCACGCCATCGGCGCGTCCGCTGGCGGTAATGGTACTGTAGCCCTGACCATCACCCTGAACCGCCAGACCGCCACTGTTGCCGACCCGCAGCGCGGCGATCCCGTCATCTACCTGCAGACGACTGCTCTCGCGCGGATAGTAGTAACCATAACCACTGCTGGCATCGATGCCGGTGCCCGAGGCGATACGCACGCTGCCAAAGTTAAGAAATGACGCGTTGTCGTGCACGCGCGCGCCCGTACTTTCAGGGCCGGTTAAATTCACCACGCCCTGATACTGATTGAAGATCGCTGAATAATAACCCGCGTCGAAAGCGGTGATCTGCCGGCCGCGACCGGTAATGTCAGAAGCGGCATAGACGGTTGCCCGATCGCCCGACGCTATTACGCCGCTGGTATTGTTGCCGTTAAGTGCAATGGGACTGGTGACAATCCCCTCACCCCGTTCATAGACGCGCAGCGCCGCAGCCCCTCTGCCGTTCACGTTATACCTGTCAGTGCGGTAGGCGTAAGACGTACTGCCGGAGACCGACACGCCGGTCGTATCAGCCCCGCTCAGCGTTACCGTACCGGGCTCACGCGCATAGACATCGCCTCCGTTGCTGGCCTGGTAAAGCGTTGAGCCGGCTGTACTGACGTCTGTGCTGCCTCCGCTGCTGAAAATAATACTGTCCGTGTCCGTCACCTGATAGCCGACCTGGTTAGCATGATGAAACACCACGCGACTTGTTGCCCCGCTGTTGATAATGGCGTTCTTTTCGGCGCGGGCACCAATCACATTGGCCCCGTACAGATTGATAATGCCGTTCTGGTTCAGCACCGCCTGCTCGCCGCTGGCGATCGCGCCCAGCGTTGTCTGCTGGCTGCCCGATCCGCCATACACATTTAACACGCCGCGGGTGGTTATTTCTGTGGTCGGGAGGTTCTCCCCGGGGGTGGCGAATCCCCCGGCGTATAAGCCGGTTCCCCCGCGCGTCACGCTGATATCGCCCTGATTGATGACTTTCGCCCCCAGGCGCGCGAGGATCCCCACCGATCCTTCTCCTCCTGAAGTGATGCGACCGGTATTCACCAGCTGCGCCTGGTTTACTGCCGCCAGTCCCACCTGCGCATCCGCCAGCCCGCTGATAGCGGCATGGCTGGTCAGCAGCGTGCGGCTATCCGGCAGGTAATCAGCGCTGATATTGCGGCCGCTCAGATCATATTTATACCCGTCAACCGTTGCGGCACTGGCGCCTTTGCCCGTCAGGCGCAGCCGGGTGGCAGCACTGAGTGTACCCTGCGCACCGCCTTCTATCCGCATGACGCTGGCGCCAGCACCTACATTGAATGTTGCATCACGCGTCACAATATCGCTGCCCCTGCCGCTGCCCACGATACCGGTGGCGCCCGGTGCGTTGAGCGAGAGCGTAGTACCGCTGGCGCTGAAGTCTGCGCCATCCGCGAAGCGAAATAGCGTACCGTCGGGGCTGGAGGTGGCGTAGCGGCCGCTGGCGGGCAGCCGGAGACGTGCGTCCGGACCACTGATAAAGAAACTGATCTGATTACGGCCCTCTCCGGCGCGCGGCACCGCGCTGGCGGCCACCTCCACCCGGGCGTTTCCATCTGCACGCACACCGATAGCCGCATCGCCCTGTAAATTGATCCGTCCGCCCAGCGCGGCGTGCGCCTGAGCGCCCTGTTCGCCGGTTACCCAGACGGCGGTATTCTGCGTGCCGCCAGGGAGGTCAGCATGACCCCTGACATTGATGGTGCCGGTAGACCAGGCGCTGGCGCGATGGTTCTGCATGGCAAGGATGCGCAGGCCGGTACTGTTATCACCGTTAAGATTGATTGTTCCTGCGTTGCCCACCCGCCCGTACTGCCCGGCATTCAGCACCAGCATGCCGATGTTTTCCAGCGGCTGAGGCTGTGCCCGTCCGTTGATATCGATAACGCCGTTATTCAGCGTCAGCGCAGAGGGTGCATTTTCCACGCGCATACCCACGGCGTTCTGCACGCGGGAGCCGATGACAATACGGCCATTATTGATCGCGCTGCTGTTGTGGCGTTGCTCAATAGCACTGACGCCGCCGCTCAGCGTAACCGCGACATCCTGCGTTCTGTCCGTTTTGCGGTTTTGCGGCGAGCGCCCGATGGCGATGGTGCCTTGTGCCGTGTTAATAAAGTGCCCTGCAGCGCCTAACGTAACCCCTGCCGCTGAACTGTTATTAACCACATCCGTGACGCCGACGTTGATGCTGCCGCGGTTAATCGCACTGCCCTGATTAATCCAGATGGCGCTGCTTTCCTGGCCTTCAGGCGCATCGCCGGGGGCAAGATTAATCACGCCATTATTGGTAAAACGGCTGCCGTTTTTTACCGCAACGGCCTTACCGATATAGCCCAGCGTGCTTCTGTCGACACCCGTGCCGCTGGCGTTATTCAGGAAGCCGGCGTTCAGCGTGCCATTGTTGATTCCGGTGCTGCCCGAGAGAAGTGCCAGCGCCCTGCTCTCAGCAATCCCGGTGGCGGTCACGGCGAGCTTGCCATCAATGATTGCGGTCGCGCCGTTGCTGGCCTGCATCGCCGTGCTGGCGTTGATGACCTCAAGCGTACGCCCTGCAGAAATTTTCACGCTGGCGTCACGACCATTCGCACTTAGCACTATCCGGTCGCCCGCCGGCAGCCTGACTTCATCGCGGCGGTTGCCGGCACCGGTGCGATAAACCACGCGGCCTTCATTAAGCGAAAACGCTTTATTAAACGCGTTGCCATACTCCTCCTGCGTAATATTGTCATTCAGCAGCTGATTGATTAACCAGTCATTATAATTTCTTAATTCCGCAAGGGAGGCTACCGTGAACGTGGTGACTTCGCCATCCCGCGTATTTACGCTAAAAGTCCCGGTATATCTCACCACGCTATCTCTGCTCAGCGTCAGTTGATTATTTGCGGGAGGTGCCTCAACGGCGGTGAAAGTAACACGATTATTACTGTTCCAGTTCAGATGGCCGCGCTGTGCCGTGGTAAAAAGCTGGCTTTGCCTGGCCGCCATTGACCAGCGGTTTGTGTCCGAACCTGCGATTTTTTCAGGTCGCCCGATATTAATATTAAGCGTGCCGCGCGTAACTGAGGCGATGCGGGCATCTATATATTGACGATCGTTTACAGCATAAAAGTCCTCTGCCTGTGTCTCTGTATTAATTTCTGGTAAATCTGTAAAGGCTAAGCTGTCATAAACATGAAAGGATTTATAGCTGTTGTTTTCGGGATCGGGAATAACGATATTCAGATTTTGCTGCCCGACGTTAATACGGGGTTGCCCCGTGAGCGTATCGGTAACGATCCGGCCCTCACGCTGCAGCTCACCCAGCGTTGTGCGGGTTACGCCACTCACCCCCGGCGTGAACTGCGGCAGCCCGGTCAGCGTCCGCACTGAACCATCACGCAAATACAATGCACCCGCTTTATAATCATTATTTTCAGGCGTATAGGGCTTTAATATCTCCGCCGATGCATTTAAAACCGGAAACATCATACCTTGTGCTGCAATAAGGGCCAGAAGTACAGGATTTAATTTAAACACGATATTTTCCTCAGCTGAGAAAAAAGCAAAGCCTGAAAACAGAACACGGCTTTCAGGCATCGGCAGAGCGTATTTATTTTGGAAATGTCAGATAAAAGTAATCAATGCGCAGACAATAACATCACGTTACTAATGCATTGTCCAGCCTGGCTTACGCTTCGTTAGCGCATAAATCATAAATTAAGATAAAAGCCTTTCACATAGATTTATTTCGGCGGAGCTAAAAAATTCATTAACCAATTAGTTATTAAAAATAATGAAAAGAATAAAAGTACCGTTTATTAACATACACTATTAACCCGACACTCAGAAAAATCACAGCCACACCGATTAGCCAAATGCATAAACCAGCGAAAGCTGCGAGCTGCTTTATCGTGCGCATAACCTGTTTCAGCCACCCGGTCAGAGAGGAGGGAATGGCGATTTAATCCTGATAGCCAGCCTGATGCCCGTCACAGATGCGAGGGCAAGCAGAAAAACTGGTATGCGACGTCACGGCGGGCTTTTGCCTGGTACATGGCGGTGTCAGCCTGCTGAATCAGTAATTTAGCGGATAATGTCGCAGGTCGCGCCTGGCTTATGCCGATGGCGGCCCCGATGCTTATCGTCCTGCTGTTGATGCTGAAAGGGGCATTGAAGCTGGCAATCAGACGTTCAGCAAGCGCAGAGGCCTCCCGGCGATCGCGGCATCGGGCTGCTACCACAAACTCATCGCCGCCGAGTCGGGCAACCGACTCATCCGGCGCCAGGCAGCTCTGCAGCCGCTCGCTTATCTGTAACAGCAGCGTGTCACCTGCCGCATGGCCCATTGAATCGTTAACGGCTTTAAATCCGTTCAGATCGAGAAACAGCACCGTGACAAGGCGCTGCTCCTGCTGCTGTGCGAGCAGGGCGTCAACCTGCTTATAAAACCAGGAGCGGTTTGGCAGGCCGGTCAGCGCGTCACGCATCGCCTGCTGCTCCAGCTGCAGCATTTTCTCTTTGTCGCGGGTGATATCGCGCGATACCAGTACCGCACCGATGTTCTTTCCCGTGGAGGGATCGGTCACGCCGCAGGCTTTTGTGCCAAGCGTAATATAGTGGCCATTGCGATGACGTTTGTGCACCTCCACCACATCCGGCTGCTCCCCCCTGGCGAAAATAGCACTCAGCACCGCGGCTGCAGGTGCGCGATCGTCAGGGTGCAGAAAGTCCGTCACCCGCTGGCCCAGCATCTCTTCGGCTGACCAGCCAATCATTTCGCTGTAGGAGGGAGAAATTGAGACATACCGCCCTTCGGCATCGCAGTGAGCGATAAGATCCGTGCTGTTTTCAATCAGCAGGCGATATTCAGCGGCCGTGCGCAGCGCCTCCTCCAGCGCCTTACGCTGTCCGGTGACATCCAGTACGAAACCGCTGTACCGCAGGTGTGGCGCTTCCGCCCGCTCGCCCGGCAATCCTGACACGATGACATGGCGCAGGGTGCCATCCAGGCAGTTGATCGGCACTTCAATATGAAAAGGCTGTACGCGCTCCAGGGCCGCAGTCAGCAGCAGCGCAATTTTTGCATCCTCATCAGCCTGGGCGATGCTCAGCCACTCCCGTAGCGTGACGCCTTTGAGCGCAGGCATCAGGCCGGCAGGGCACTCCTGGCTGGTGACGCAGATCCCCAGGGCGTTGGTGGACCAAACGGCGGATAAGATAGGTTTGATCGTTGTGCTCATGATAGCTGGACCTGGTTTATTCTGACGATACTCAAAGAGCATAAAACGTATTGTGGCAGATATCCCGATCGCCCGGCTTGCTATCCTGCACGCGCGTAAAAGAACGATGATAGTCAGAGAATCATTTTACGCCTGCCTGATTTGGCAAAACGTCGCTGTTTCTCTGACCCGATACAAAAACTGACGCAGCACAGAAGCGTTATCGGCTGACCCGCCTGCAATCTTTAATCGGTAAAGCGTTATTCCCCGCGGCGGGCAGCGAGAGCCTCCTTTTACGGCAATCTGCCCCGTCCTGTCGCTGTACAGATAACACGCAAAGTGAGTCAAATGGAAAAACTGATGCAATCAACCATGCAATCAAGTTACGCCTTGATTATGGCTGTGATATACCTGTCTGCGTAACGTCCTGAGACAGGATTTAATATGATTACGCCGCTTTTTACGCGCTGGGCAGCCCTGCTTCAGCAGCAGACGCAACGTCCGGCCTATCTGCGCATCGCGGATTTCATTGCAGAGGGCATCAGTACAGGCGAATTGCCTTCACGCTACCGTCTGCCGCCGCTGCGTGAACTGGCTGAAACGCTGGGTCTGAATTACACCACGGTAACGCGCGGTTATGCGGAAGCGCGGCGCAGAGGATTAATTGACTCACGCCCCGGACTCGGCAGCTTTATTCGTGCACGGGCATCAGCCTCTTCAGCTCTGCCTGCCAGCACTTATGAAATGACCATGAATGCGCCGACAGAGCCTGCCGGTGCCGCCGTTGAGGAAGCGCTGCGCGCAGGAGCCATCAACCTTTTTAACCAGACCGACATGCTGAGTCTGCTGCGCTATCAGGATTTTGGCGGGACGGCAGAGGATAAAGCAGCAGCGATGCGCTGGATCGGGCGCAAACTTCACGTAGAGAGCGAGGCCGACGTGCTGGTTTGTCCGGGCATTCACAGCGCTCTGATGGGCATCATGACGCTGCTGAAGCGCAGGAAAGGTGCGGTCTGTGTCAGCAGCCTGATTTACCCTGGCATGAAGGCGATTGCCAGTCATCTGGGCGTGCGGCTGCAGCCGGTGCTCTGTGACGCGCAGGGGCCCGATCCGCTGGCGTTTGAGGCGCTGTGTCGCAGCGGCGAGATCGGCGCATTCTATATCAACCCGACGCTGCAAAATCCGACCACGATGACGATCCCGGAAGCGCGCCGGCGGGCGCTGGCTGAGTGCTGTCAGCGCTATAACATTACGGTCATTGAAGATGACGCTTATGCGGCGCTCAGCGATGCGCCGGTGCCAACGTTTGCCGGATTAATACCGGAACTGACCTGGTATCTTACCGGCCTGTCGAAGTGCTTTGGCCCCGGATTGCGGATCGCGTTTGTGAAGGGCCCTGACAGACAGATGATGCAGCTGCTTTCCGGCGTGCTGCGGGCGCTGACGGTGATGTCCAGCCCGCTCACTAATGCGCTGGCGCGGCAGTGGATCAATGACGGGACGGCAGATCGCATGCTGATCGCTATCAGACAGGAGGCGGGCATCCGCCAGCAGATTGCAGCGGCCTGCCTGACCGGATACCCGTTTGAGGCTGACAGCGCAGGCTATCACCTCTGGCTGCCGCTGCCCGGTCTGGTCAACGCCAACGCCTCCGACATCGCGGCAAAGCTGCGTGAAAAAGGGATCAGCGCCGTCTCCGGTGCCGCGTTTTGCACTGGTAATCTTCCTGCTGACGCGCTGCGCATCTGTCTGGGCGGTTCTCAGTCGCGGCAGCAGTGTGAAGAGGGCCTGAAAATTCTGGCCGCCATGCTGGCCGATCCCATCCACTTTTCCGGTATGGCGATTTAGCAGCGTGACGCTAACAACAGCCAGTAAAACGTTAACTCCATCATTATGGGCAGATAAGGTTTAAAACATGAGCAATCAACTTAATGCGCTTCTGCAGCAGGAGCTGGACAGCATCAACCGCGCGGAAAAACGCAACGATCGACCCTATTTCGACGTATCGTTTATCCGTCAGTACCCGGGCCTGTATGGCCTGATGTGTTTCCTGTTTGTGCTGACCATGGCACTTTTACTCTACTCCGACTCCTTCGGCACAATTGAGTATGTCGTCTGCTGTGCCATTTTTGCCGTCTGTAACTTCTTTTTCTTTTTTCACGTGAACCCGTCTTACCGGGTAAAAGATATCGATAAAGGCGCATGGAAGAACTGCTATACCGGCGACTGGTACATGGAAGTTTACGTTCGCGAAGCCTTTATTCATGACCTGCTCAATGGAGATGTACTCACCGAAAGCGAAAAAGCTACCCTGCAGGCGCAGTATGCCCGTAAAGGCCATCTTTACTTTGCTGATATTTACCGTCTGAGAACCCGGTAGTCTGCGGAACTGAAAACAGCCTGCTGGCAGGCTGTAGAGTGCAGGTTGCTGTGCGGCATAAGGCCGGATTAATAGAGTGTCTCTTTCAGGCGACCAGGGAGTGCCGCATCGTAGGCGCCGGCGTCAATATCCTGCGAAATGCTGTTCAGTATGGAACCGGTGCTTGGCAGCGCCTCCCGCGTAATTTGCGTCGCCGGATCCCAGAGCCGGGAGCGAATGATGGCCCGGCTGCACTGGAAAAAGACGCTCTCAACGGTGATGGTTAACACCGTTTTTGGCAGCTGATTATTCATCGCGAAGCGGGTAAGTAAGGCGGGATCGACGCTTATGGTGGCGGTTCCGTTTACGCGCAATGTCTCCCCGATACCCGGGATCAGAAACAGCAGCGCTACCCGATTATCATGCAAAATGTTGCGCAGGCTATCGATACGGTTATTGCCGCGTCTGTCCGGCAGCAAGAGCGTGCGCTCATCCTCAATATGCACAAAACCTGCCGGATCGCCTCTGGGTGAAACGTCCAGCCCATCCGGTCCGCTGGTGGCCAGCGCGACAAAGGGTGAGGCGGCGATAAAGGGACGATACGCCGGGTGAATATGATCGGTGACTTTGGTCAGCGACGGTTTCGCCACCGCGCCGTAGCACGCTGCAAGCGCTCTTAAATCGGTAATCGTATTGCTTCCATCCGCCATTGCCGGAATCCTGTGTTTAACGGGCCTGCCGCTAACGTAAGGGATGCATTACGCCGGAAGCAACGCGCGAATGGCATATTGCTGCGCCGCCGCACACTTATTTTCATCTGCACTCGTTCTCAGGCTGCCAGCTGCCGCCAAAGGCGACAGGAACCAGATCGGCTTCTGCTGCACCGCTGCGTACCAAATCCAGAATAGCCTCTGCCACCAGCGCAGGCGCGTGCAAAAGCGCAGCACTTTCTGCCGCCTGAGCGCAGGCCCCGGCCTGTCCCGCTTTTACCGAATGATAAAACGCCGTTGCCGTTACGAAAGGATAAAGCAGTGACACGCTGATACCTGCTGAAGCCAGCTCCAGACGCGCAACCGCCGAAAGCATATTCAGCGCCGCTTTGGCACTGGTATAGGCAGCAGAGCCGCTGTATGTTCCGAGTGTGGCACCCGAGCTGACGTTGACTATACTTCCGCCTCCCTGCTGACGCATAACGGGCACCACCGCCTGCATCATCTGTAGCGGGGCAATAAGATTGAGCGCCAGCACCTCTCTGAAGTCGCTGACGTCGATCGCTTCCACCGGCGCGTACAGCCCCTGCCCGGCATTATTTATCACGACATCGACCCGGCCCCAGCTGGCGATAACCTGCTGAACGGCCCGCGCGCATGCTTCTGATTGGGTAAGGTCACTGGCGATTGCCAGCGCCCGTGTGGCCGGAACAGCCAGCGCTTCAAGGCGTTCGCGCCTGCGTGCCAGCATAGCGACGCGCGCGCGCGCCCGCCTGTAGTGCTGCACGCGCGGTCGCCTCGCCGATGCCGGACGACGCTCCTGTTATGATGACTACCCGGTTATTCAGTTCCATTCTTATCCTCTCTCTGTCATAACATCACCATGCTGCAGGCTGCGCAGACCGTTCGATCCTGAGAGTAATATGTCCGGAGCGTGCTCGCGCCAGCATATCTGCCCGATTTTTGCCCGATTCTGCTTTTATGCAGGATGACCGCTGCAGGAGTAAACGCGATACCATGATGAGTAAGACGCTGAGTGCGCTGGCGTTCGAAGTGTTACAGCGCGCAGATACAGGCCCGCAGCCGGCAAAGTCACCGTTGCCAGCGAAACCGCTCCCTATCTGGCTATCCGGCTGACTATTGATATTGCAGCCGTAAGCGAGCTGATGTGCCAGCTGCCGGCGACGGCTATGCCAGCTGCGCAGCGCGGTTTTGCGGTGGGTGAGGCAGAAGAGGCGCTGACTGACGCCTGGCTGCGTCTGCTGCGTGCCGGAGCAAAACCGGACGACAGAGCGATCATGGTGCCGCTGCTGGAGCGGGAGGTACTTTATCGCCTGCTAAGCGGCACGCAGGGAGGAGTATTGCGACAGATAGCGGACCACAGCGGGCACTTTGCCAATGTGCGTAAGGCGATTACCCATCTTCAGGCCTGTTACAGCGACCCTTTCAGCGCCACGCTGCTCGCTTCCCTGGCTGGCATGAGCGTTTCCGCATTTCACCGCCGCTTTAAAACCAGCACCGGGCTTTCACCGCTGCAATATCAAAAGCGTCTGCGGTTGTGTGCCGCACGTAAGCAGTTACTTATCCGGCAGGGAAATATTGCTGCTGTTGCCCTGGAGGTGGGCTACCAGAGCCTGACGCAGTTTACGCGCGAATATACCCGATTGTTTGGCGAGCCGCCTGGCCGGGATAGCCGCAAAAGCGTACGGCGCGGTTAAGAATGATAAAAAAAAGGGCCGACGTCAGACGTCAGCCCTGATACACCCTCAGGCGTATTACTGGCCCAGCAGTTCGCGGCGCACGATATCAGCACCGGCGCTCAGCGCATCCAGCTTGCCGCGAGCAACCTGACGCGACAGCGGCGTCATACCGCAGTTGGTGCAGGGATAGAGCTTATCCGCATCGACAAACTGCAGCGCTTTACGCAGCGTTTCCGCTACCTGCTCCGGCGTTTCGACAGTATTGGTTGCCACATCGATGGCACCGACCATCACTTTTTTCCCGCGGATCAGTTCAATCAGCTCCATCGGCACGCGGGAGTTCTGGCACTCCAGTGAGACGATATCGATATTTGAGCGCTGCAGGCGCGGGAAAATTTCTTCATACTGGCGCCACTCAGAACCCAGCGTTTTCTTCCAGTCAGTATTGGCTTTAATGCCGTAGCCATAGCAGATATGTACAGCGGTTTCGCACTGTAATCCCTCAATGGCACGCTCCAGCGCCGCAATACCCCAGTCATTAACCTCATCAAAGAAGACGTTGAAGGCAGGCTCATCAAACTGGATGATATCCACGCCTGCGGCTTCCAGCTCTTTGGCTTCCTGATTGAGGATTTTGGCAAACTCCCAGGCGAGTTTTTCGCGACTTTTATAGTGACCGTCATACAGCGTGTCGATCATGGTCATCGGGCCAGGCAGCGCCCATTTGATCGGCTGAGTGGTCAGCTGACGCAGGAATTTTGCATCATCAACAAATACAGGTTTAGTGCGTGAAACTTCACCTACCACCGACGGTACGCTCGCATCGTAGCGGTTGCGGATCCGCACCGTTTCGCGCTTTTCAAAATCCACGCCGTTGAGATGCTCAATAAACGTCGTCACAAAATGCTGACGCGTCTGCTCACCATCGCTGACGATATCAATACCGGCCCGCAGCTGGTCGTCGAGGCAGAGACGTAGCGCATCGCGCTTGGCATCTGCCAGATCGTCACCCGCCGGTTTCCACGGGGACCATAATGTTTCCGGCTGCGCCAGCCATGAAGGTTTCGGTAAACTGCCAGACGTCGATGTCGGTAATAACTTTTTCACTATAGATAACCTTTTTTCCATTAATCAGTGCGCAAACTCAGCAGACCATTGCTCCAGACGAGTCTGGTAAGGTTTGATAAAATGCTGTTCGGTGAATTTACCCTGCTCAACCGCCAGATGCGTACGCTCTTCACGGTCATAAACGATGCGTGTCAGTGAATAATCCTTGTGTGACAGGCTCGGCTGATACTCCTGTCCGGCCGCTGAGTTCGCGTTGTAGATCTCCGGACGATAGATTTTCTGAAACGTCTCCATCGTGCTGATGGTGCTGATAAGCTCCAGATCGCTGTAATCGCGCAGCAGATCGCCGGCAAAATAGAAAGCCAGCGGCGCAACGCTGCCCTGCGGCATGAAATAGCGCGCCTGCAGGCCCATTTTGGCAAAGTAGTGATCGGTCAGCGAATCCGCGTCCTGCCGATATTCAATCCCCAGAACCGGATGATGATTACCGGTACGGTAATAGGTATTTTTACTGGAGACGCTCAGGCAGATAATCGGACGCTTGCTGAAGCTGGCTTTATAGATATCTGAGCTGACGAAGCCTTTGAAGATATTGCCGTGCAGATCACCGAAGTTTTTCGGCGTACTGAAACCGGCCTGGTTTTTGTTGTGCTCAGATAACACAACGCTGAAATCGTAATCGCGCACCCAGGAAGAGAAATTGTTCCCGACGACGCCTTCAAAGCGCTGCCCGCTTGTTTTATCAACTACGGTTGTCTTCAGGACTTCGATGACCGGAAACGGCTTTTCATTTCCCGCCGGATCGATATTCAGCTCAACAGAGATGATATCCAGCTCAACGGCATAGCGGTCAGCTTTCGGGTTGTCCCAGTGCGCCAGCGAGTTAAAGCGGTTATCAATCATCTTCAGTGCGTTGCGCAGGTTTTCCTCACGCATTTCACCCCTTGCCAGATTGGCGAAGTTAGTCGTGATACGCGTGTTTGCAGAAGGATTATAGTTTTCGTCAAAACGAAGGCTTTTAATTGAAAAGGTAAATTCTTTGTTCATCGTAATTTCTCACCTCAATTTCTGATGTAAACCTGCTTCTCTGTCTGCCTGTACAACCGACGCTGAATGCTGATTTGATATAACCATTTCCTCAATGGGCTGACTCTTTTATGCCTTACTCCCCTGCTGAAAAAAAGTGATTAAATTTCACCGAACCTGAAGCTTTTTCATGTTCAGATGGGCAGCGGCTTCATTAAGCCCATAACTAAATTGAAATGAAGGCAGGCGTGAACCGAAAGGCGCATAACCTTATGTTTTTTAAGGCGCGATTAATCTGCACCCCGTTTAATCAGGATGAATAAATCTCAACATCCACATTTTCACTTAGCTGAAAATATTTGAGTCAGGCGAGCTAAGGCACCAGCCACCGTCCTGTCCATCCGTTCGCCTGCAGTAAGAACTCACAGCGCTGATGAGGTTCGCTACTAACATCAAGCGACTCAACACGCTCTATCATGATGCGTATCAGCGTAAAATTTTCCGGGGGGTCAGCTAACGAAGCGGAGGCGTGTCCGCTACGCAGCGCATCCGGATCATCAAGGATCTCACCGGGTGAATCAGGCGAGTAAAATAACTGCTGCGCAGCGGGCCGCAGCTTCTGCCAGACGGTACGGCGCAGTTCGCCTTCATCCACGCAGCCTGCCTTACCCTCAAGACGCAGCTGAAAGCTGTTCTCCGCATCCCAGCCCAGCAGCGAAACTTGCGGATTATCTCTCATCTCCTGCACTTTGGCGCTGCGCACGTCAGTGGTAAACAGTAAGGAAGCTGGCGCGAGGCTGAAATCGCGCAGCACTATGGTTCTGATCTTAGGCTGTGCATTCTCTGCCACGCTGGCCAGCTGCATCAGGGTAAAGGGTGAGCGCGCGCTGACCGCATGAGTCAGCTTTTGCCAGATTGCCTGCAGATGCGCATCCGGTAAATGTGCCATAACGTCTCCTCGCGGCTGAACCGGTTAGCGTGAAACCAGCGCGTCTATCGCCTCTGCAACGGGTGTCTCTCCCGCCGTCAGCTCAATAATGACGCGGGATACGGCAGGCTGATGGACCAGCGCCGCCAGGGTGGCTGCAACATCGGCACGGGCAATCGTGCCATAGGCAATTGCCGGTCCGGCGCTGATTTTGCCGGTTGCCGGCTCATCTGTTAACGTGCCGGGACGCAGAATAACCCATTCAAGCGCGCTGGCGGCGAGAACCACGTCGGTCTGTTTTTTTACGCGCATATAGTTTTCAAAAGTGTCAGAAAGCTGCCTGCCACGCCCCGCTTCCGGAAAGGCGGAGACCAGAATAAAGCGTTTAATACCGGCCCGCTGTGCGGCTGCAACTGACTTAGCCAGCCCGTCGCCATCAACGGCATTTGTCATCGCCTCTCCGCCTTTTCCGCCGGCACCAGCGGTGAAGACCACGACTCCACATCCCTGCATCAGTTCGGTGAGTTGCTGTTCATCGAGGGCAACCAGGTCTCCTCTGACAGCCTGGATACCCTGCTGCTGCAGGCTGGCTTCCTGCTCAGCGGTACGACACAACGCCCGTGCCGTCACGCCGGCACGGGTCAGCTGCTGACCCAGCTCACGACCAATCTTTCCTGCACCACCCACAATAAAGACATCTTTCATGCTAATCTCCCTGTCACAAAGGCTGAAATATTTATCGCAATACGATGTAATTTAACCACTTAACTCTAGCGCAAATCTCCGGCGTTGACCGGCCCGGACGCAACCGGGATAATTTGGAAATAATCGCTTCATAAGGGCTGAAAATGCCACCAGTAAAATCCTCTGCCACAGCTCCCCGCGAACGCGGCAGGCCGCGCAATTTTGATATTGATGTTGCGCTTGATAATGCGATGATCATTTTCCGCCAGAAAGGGTTTCACGCTGCCTCTATTGCCGATCTTGGTGATGCTATGCAGCTTACTGCGGGGAGTATCTACAAAGCTTTTCAGGACAAGCGCTCGCTTTTTCTGCGCGTGTTCGAGCGCTACATTGCCATTCGCAATACCGATCTGCGCGAACGTCTGAACGCATTCTCTACGGGTCGTGAACGCGTCGCTGAGCTACTCCAGTTCTATCTCGATTCCGCCAGCGAGATAGAGGGACGGCGCGGCTGTCTGGTGGTGGGCAGCACCGTGGAGCTGCAGACGCTTGATGAAGAGTTATCTCATCTGGTACGCCAGGCAGTGCTGCGCAACCGCGCTTTCCTGATGTCGCTGATTCAGCAGGGCCAGGCTGATGGTTCTATAGCAAGTCATCTGGATGCCGATACGACTGCCGGTTTACTGCTCTGTATTGCGTTTGGTATGCGCGTAGTGGGCAAAATTCAGGATGTGACTAATGGCGAAGAAACTATTAAGATGGCGCTGCGCCTGCTGGATTAACGCTGCTGCGCTATTAGGAAATACGCATTTCCTAATTAAGCTACTGTGCTGTCGTCGCGATTTTCAGTAACAGGCGTCCCTGACATATTACAAACATCAAGCAATTTTAAAAATGGACGGGGGTTATGTGCAGCAAGACGATTCAGAAGATGCGGAAGCGATGTACGCTTTACTGGGTGACGTAATTACACAGATTTTAAAACCGGGTGAAACGCTTTCTTTGCAGGAGATCATCGGCGCGTTATACCGAACAGGCTTACGAGCGGACAGCCCTGAAATGCAGCAGGCGTGCGAAAAAGTTATTCGGTTGCTGGCCAGGAAAATGAATTAAT
This sequence comes from Pantoea sp. UBA6567, assembly GCF_002434165.1. Lineage (NCBI taxonomy): Bacteria > Pseudomonadati > Pseudomonadota > Gammaproteobacteria > Enterobacterales > Erwiniaceae > Pantoea > Pantoea sp. UBA6567. Next base: position 366,009 of record NZ_DJJN01000004.1, read on the forward strand.
AGTGCTTCAGTGCCCATCCATCAGCCGGTTAAATTAATAAGAGAGAACTATGTGCCAGAATCATTATCTTCCCGTAATGGATAAAGTCAGCGCTGAAGAGCAGGCCAGAATACGTCAGTCCACAGAATTTGAATTGCTGGGTGAAATGGTTAAAGATATTTTATGTTCTGATAAAATTCTTAATCGCAAAGCGCTCTGTATCGCTTTACTTTCCCGGCTGGATAAATGTACAGATGCCAGTGAGAAGATGCATTATGAGAATCTTTTCAATCTGCTTTTAGGGCGTGCAGAAGCGGCCTGATAATATTTATTTACTTTATCTGCGTCAGCTCGCTGCATACTCGTTTTCCTGCGGGCTATAAAGTGCGCCTCCGTGGCGTGCCCTCTCTTTAGCCAAAATTTTCTTAACAAGCCTGTCTCTTTTCTGATGGTTCGCCTGCCTTTATCTGTTTCTCAGGCATCACCGGAAGGATAGCAAAATATATGCTCCGCTACGGCCGTACTCCCCTGCTGTTCACCGCATCTATTGCACAAAAAAATCATCAAGGTCAGACCACCCCCGGAAATTATGGACTATGCTCCTCTTATAACGTGTCCAGAAAATAGGGAAATATGATGAAAAAAATGGTTGTTGCTGCCGCAGTCCTGACATCTCTTTTAGCCGTAACCGGCTGCTCGTCTAACCAGGCGATTAAAACGACTGATGGCCGCACCATTATTACCAGTGGTAAACCACAGGTAGATAGCGATACCGGGCTGGTATCGTATGAAAACGCGCAAACCGGCAAAACTGAGCAGATCAATCGTGATCAAATCACGAACATGAGTGAACTGAATAACTGATCCATCTATCAAGGAGAGTACAATGAAGAAAGTTATTTTACTTCCAGTAGCAGCGATTATTGCCCTGTCCGCCCTTACCGGCTGCACCCGCACCACCTATGCGATTCATACTAATGATGGTCGTACTATTGTCAGCGATGGTAAGCCAAAAGAAGCGGAATCAGGACTGCTGGGTTATGTTGATGCCAACGGCGTTAAACAGCAGATTAATAAAGCTGATGTCAAAGAAGTGTCTGAGATCCCACGCTCATAGTTTGTGTGACGTCAAAGATAAGCCCGCGCAGTTGCGCGGGCTTTTTTGCTGCTATCAGGCCTGTTTTGGCTGACCGTTCGATGCCGTTAAACCGCCATCAACCGGCAGGTTAGCGCCCGTGATATAGCGCGCATCATCGCTGGCAATAAAGACAATTGCGCCCGCAATGTCATCAGCCTCTCCCGCACGGCGTAGCGGAATGCGGTCGTAAAAGCGTGCCAGCAGCTCCTCATCCTGTTTTGCGTTTTCCGTTAAATCAGTAAACGTAAATCCCGGACAGATAGCATTGACTCTGACGCCGTCTGAGCCATAGTCCATCGCCAGTGCGCGCGTGAAGTTGGTCACAGCGCCTTTGGCCGCGTTATATACGCTCATTCCCCAGTCGCCACCAAGTCCGGATACGGAAGAGATGTTGACAACGTTACCTTTGGTTTTCAGCAGGGCTGGCATAAAGTAGTGCGTGCAGTAATAGACGCCATCCAGATCGGTGCCCATCAGCTTTTTCCAGTCATCAGGAGAGACTTCATGGATCTTGCCCTGAACGATACTGCCCGCATTGTTGACCAGTACATCCGCGCGCCCGTAGTGCTGGTTCACCTTTTCACTAAGCTGCCTGACCTGCCCGGCATCTGAAACATCACAGGGAACAACAAGATGTTTTCCGGCAGGTAAAGCCTCTTTGACTTTCTGCAGCTTCTCTTCAGTTCTTCCCACCAGCACCACTGATGCCCCTTCAGCAGCAAAACGTTGTGCTGATGCAGCGCCAATACCTGAGCCTGCACCAGTAATAACGACAACTTTATCTGCAAACCGTGACATGATTTCTCCTTATCTGATGGAAATGACACTCCTAAGCCTGGCAAGCTCTCGCCAGTCATCAAGCGAAACGTAAGTTTTAGGATGACTCTCAATGGAGCACGCGTCACCCTGTGCTTTTTGTCAAAAGTGACAATCACGCCTCTTTTAAGGCGCATATTTGTATTGGTTTGCAGTCGGTGGCGCACTTCAGATATGAAATCAAAAGGTGTGCGGTACTGAGCCTGGTTAAAAATCCATCCACAGAAAAGTCGCTACCTGAAGAATAAGATTAGAAAGGGTGATATGAGCAGGTTAATGAAAATATAAGTAAATTCTTAGAAAACGATTTCATCACAAACTAAAGCCATATTATTCATATAGTTAATCAGTAATCATGCTAACTATAAGTTTTGTATGTATAATTTTTTCCTAAGCGAGTCGGAAAAACTGACAAATTTCTCTATTCTTAAAGTGTTCAGTGAGAAATCCAACTAAGCACTGAGCTGAGTAACTCCTACCTTGCCTCCTCGCGGAGGCATTTTTTTGTTAATTTCACGGGTTGTTGTTATCTACTTACCTCTGGCCCGGTTATCCATTTCTGTAAACTGCTTATAGCCTGCCTGATTAGCTTATTGCCCTATTTTATGCTGGTCCGATGAGCAACGCAGATTTTCGTCGGGTTTACAGCTAAAACCCAATTTAAAATGATTTGTCATCTATAGTGTATGAGCCAGCCTATTCTGGCAAACAACACACAGGATGCGTTTTCAGCGAGAGAAATCCTCTTCAACATTTTGTTAGCCCGCCCTGCGCGGGCTTTTTTTTTGCAGAATTTCAGAAGGGTCGCTGGCGAAAGCCCGCAGAATTTTCATTGGCTAAAAAGCGTTCGATCAAAAAATTCTGCTAGCTGATTTGGGAAATTTCAAAATATATCCGGCAAATTCTGCCGTTACGCCTACAGTAAGTGGTGAGGTTATCATGCAATCGTAAAGGAGGTTTGTTTGTCTATTCAACACGACGAGATAGGTCATGTCATTATCGGCGAAGCGGCACTCAGCCTTGCACTGAGCGAAAAAAAGATCAGCGTTCGTTCACTGATTAATGAGCTCGAATCAATGGCAAATGCGGGTGGCAGCGATGCCCGTCTTATTGAGATCTCAGAGGCCAGAAGCTGGCTGAAAAGTTTCGATAAACCCGAGCACGTTGTTCCGCACGTGCCCTATTTGCAGACACTGACAAGCCTGAACGACGAAAAGAACTGACGCCTATGGACGTAATCCGGCTCCGGCTGGAAGACGACGATAAAGATAACCTTATCGGTTACGCGCAAGCGTTTACCGGCCGGAGAAACTGTCATGGACGACACCTCCGCCCTGCTACGGCGTATCTGAGCAGACGCTTATAACCTTATCTCCGGCTACACTTTTTCCTGCTGTACCAGCTTATTACTCATTCAAACTGATGATCAAATCCACTCCGGTTTTCAGGGAGGTCTTTTGGAACGTACGACAGCGGATAACCACATGCCCATCACCTTACCTGATACGCACTTTAATCAGATTCTGAGCCGTGAAGTGCCAAACCGGGACGATACCTGTGCTTTTCTTACAGGTAAGACGCGCGTATTTAAGCTGCCAGGCTTTATTATTCCCTTTGGCTATGCGCTCTATGTCTGTCCGGAGGATAAACAATACCGGCTGGTTACCCAGGAACCGAAACCTGAAACGGTCTATGCAGTAAGGCTGGAAGAAACAGAGGATTTTACCTCGCCGTTACGCGCCTGCATTCAGATTATGGTCTGGCGCACGCGTCAGCCGCAGCATGAACAGGCGGTGCATGGCCTGGCACGTCGTTTTTTTTGTTATTTCCTGCATACGCGTTCAATTATTGTTACCGATAGCGCTCAGACCAATGCGGCAAAGGTGATGTGGGAGAGTATGATTGCCTGGGCACTGCGCGATCGCGATCACTATGTCTATGTGTGGGACGGGACACGTCGCGACAAACCGCTGGTGCCGGTTTCTGACTGGCACGCATTTTGTGAACACTGGATCACCTTTTGCTGGGGCAGCCAGCCTGACAGCCATCTGCTGCGCAGAGTGATCATCAGTACCCTTCCCCTCACTCCTGATAATCCGGAGCATTAACCTCTCACCCTCCTGCATGCGCAAAATTTACTCTGCTGATATAAAGCTAATAAGGTAAGCGCGTGCCATGCTTAACACACGTATAGAGTAAAAGCAGAGCACGCCAGCCAGGGTTGCAGTTATCAGAATAAATGCAGACCCAGGCCTGAGTATAGAGCGGGCAATTGTCCTAAAGCGTGGCTTTTGTTAACCGGGTTCAGGTTTGTCTCCCATGACCAGGCTGTAATCATCAGCAATCAGCGGGCTATAAAAAGTGGCATGCAACGTCTGAAAAAGCGCCAGAGCTGAAACAGACAGCGATGAATAACGTTCAAATTTTTTAAGATTATTCTGCCTTTAGCCGGTTTACACTGCATGAATAGATGATGCTGCACGCTATCAGTACGTTACAAACCTGTATCTCAGAATCATCAAATACGTTTTGCATCGGGACTCAGCTGATCGTTTACAGCGTATTGTAGAAGTATTGCTGCTCATTACACTTTAAAATCATTACAAAACTATGATGAGGAGAGCGGAAGTGTTATTTCATGAAAAGGTAGTAGGTCACGTCATTATTGGCGAAGCGACACTCAATCTGGCACTGGGCGATCGGGATATCAGCGTTCAGGCCCTGATCGCAGAGCTGGGTCGCATGGCAGAGAGAGAAGAGAACGATGAGCGTCTGGCACAAATTGCCGATGCCAGAAGCTGGCTGAAAAATTTTGTACAGCCTGAGCGAATTCACCAAACTCAGACAGAGTGGCAGGCCCAGGCACTACGTCATGAACAGGCAGCGTTATCGGCTAAACCGATACGTTTTACCTCAGGTGACGATGAAGAGAGTTAGCAGAATATCAGCGCAACCACGTTGTACACGTCTCAATGCAGAAGCTGTACAAAGAAGAAGTAAAATTTTCACTCAAAAAATTTCATTTAACTATTTGATATAAAAGAAAAATAAGAATGAAAAGATCGCAGGCGATAAATTAGTGGCAGAAAAAGCTGTACAAGTAAAAGTTAGTTGTATAACTTTACCTCTGTCAGTACAACTTACTTATTACAACGAGGCTAACTATGCGTCAGAATATGGTACAGCATCCATCATCCGCTAGTGACATCGCTAACTATTTCAACAAAGCTTCTACTCTGAGCCAGCAGGAAACGCTGGGACAGTTGGTAGTTGAAATTCTGACCTCAGGCAAAAACCTTAACCGTAAGGCGTTATGCACAAAACTGCTTGGTCGTCTTGAAGCAGCAACCAGCGCCGAAGAAGAGCAGCATTATCAGGCACTGATTGGACTGTTGTTTGATCGTTAATACTGCGTGAGCTTTAGTTAGTGCATCTGACGAGCAAGCAAAATGACAGCTTTACGGCAGGCCTCACGAACATCCTGCCCTGTCGCTGTCTCACCCATGTGATGCAGTGCAGTAGTAATCTCATGCAGAGTCAGATGCTGGTCCGGCTTAAGAAGGCGCGCCACAACCGTTCCAATAACGGCGTAGATATCTTCGGCGGCTGCGTCATTTTTCACATGACCTCCGTCCGTAGGTGGATAAGCATACAGTCTAACAGAAATTGTTCCCGGGAAACAATTTAGCGTCAGACCTTAGAGAGTCTTTGATTTAAATCAATTTTAATGCATTTTTCCGCGTGCAGGCCGTATATCAGATTCAGTCCCGATCGCTTTTTCAGACGCCCTAACCTGCATTTCACGTCTGACTTCGTCGATAGCACGCAATCCGGCACGGATGCGATGCTCATCGGTCTCTTTATCAAGACCAGCGCGCAGACGATCAAGTAAAGCGGTCCATGAAATGGCTGCATTAGCATCAAGTAAGTCAGTAACCGCCTCACCGATCAAAATTTCCGTCATCTTTTCTTCAAATTCTTTTTTCATGATGTGTCCGCCTGCAGGTTCGGGGGCGCAAAGTTTACCACAGAATTTTAGTGTGTAACCCTGAACCGCAGCGAGCCTGAGCGTTTCTTATAAATTTCACATATTTATCGCAGCAGTGCTGTCAGAAAAGATCTTTTCTGGTTGAAAAAAGAGCAGAGCCGGAAAGGGTATGACAAAAAACAACCGACCGGCTTTTGATGTGCCGGTCGGTCAGACTGATACTGATAGTGAAAGAGTAAGCGTTACATCGCCGCGCGATATTCCGGCCATGACACGGATGTGCCCTGCGGGGTAAAGAGCGAGCCCTGGAAGTCGATAACACCTGCAGCCTCAAGCCACATCCACTCTTCCGGCTGTTCAATACCAGAAGCGATGACGTTGATTTCGAGCGCTGAACAGCATTTGATAATAGCCTGAACGACAGCCTGCTTTGGACCACTGCGATGAACATCGCGAATAATTCCGGAAGCAATACGCACGCGATCGGGCTGCACATGAGTCAGCAGTGAAAGCCCGGCAGAGCCGTCACCAAAGTTATCAATCGACAGGCTGATGCCTGCCTGTTTCAGCTGCTTAACCGCTTCGGTAAAATCATTCAGGCCCGGGATAACTTCCGTTTCACTGACGCCCAGAATAATCTGTTCCGGCACCAGTCCGGCGTTTTTAATGGCGTCCGTGATAGTGTCAACCGCGTTAGGCACCGCAACCAGCGTCATAGGCAGAATAGTCAGATAGAGCGTCATGCCATCCGGACAGGCTTTGCCCGCCTTCATCAGCGCCATGCGTACGGCGTTCAGATTAGCAATATACTTATCTTCATCTTCACCTGCGCTCTCCGGACTATCAGAAATAGCCTCCAGTGCGGTGATCTCGCGGCCAAGTGGATCCACAACCGGGCGGAAATGAATGCCGTGCTCTTCCTGAAGCGATCCCGTCATGTCGGGAATAAAATCCCACAGATCGGCAGGCAGCACTTCGAAATAGTTTTCTTTTTCCCGCGATTCAACAAACGTGCGCAGGAACTGCAGGCCCCGATCGTCATAGGTCAGCCGGAAGCGTGAAGTACCGCGATCCAGTACCGCCTGAAGTACGGTTGACTGGTCATGTTCGCGCAGGTCAAACAGCTCCATCCCGGAATTACCGAAACGGCGATAAGGGGAGTAGTCACGCATAAGTTCAACCACATTGTGATGACGACGGTCAGCACAGATGCGATTGTAGATCGTCATAACACCCTCTTCAGGTCCCTCAAGGATCTGAAAGAAATGTGTACCGTTAAAGAGCAGAATACCGGTAACCTGGTGTGACTCATTCAGGAGACTCGCCTTCTCAACCATACCCGGCAAAATTTTCACAGGCACATCCGCAGAGATGTGGCTACGGTAAATGATTGTGGTTAGCATTAAATACTCCAGTTTACGTGAGTGTACCTGTCTACTTTATCAGCCGGCGGCAGCTACGTATAATCCTGTCTGAAATAATCTGGCTGAATTACTGTCAATATTAAAGCTACGTTTCCAGTAAAAACCAGTAAAAGTGCACAAAATCGCATTTTTTCAGAATCATACAGAAGCGCAGTAAATAAGCGAAACGGGGTGGGATTGTAATCCGCTGCAGACAAGTTTTTTGACAAATCGTGTTGGTTCGCAACGATTCTCTGCTTTTTTACTGCGCGAGCAGATGCGGGACGCGCCCGCATCGTCGCAAAGATTACGCCGTGTGGAAAACAGCCACCAGCTGACGCAGACGCGAGGCGCGTTCTGCGAGATCGCCTGCTGAAGAGGCAGACTCTTCAACCAGCGCTGCGTTTTGCTGTGTCACCTGATCCATCTGGTTTACTGCGATATTAATTTGCGAAATCCCGCTGCTCTGCTCCTGAGAGGAGGCAGATATATCGCGGATAAGCTGCGCCGTCTGTCCAATAGCATCTACGCTCTGTTTCACTTTGTCACCGGCATTTCTGGCCATCACCATTCCCTCTTCGGCGTGGCTGACCGAGTGCGCAATCAGCTCTTTAATCTCTTTGGCAGCAGAAGCGGAACGCTGCGCCAGCGAGCGCACTTCTGCTGCGACGACGGCAAAGCCTTTACCCGATTCCCCTGCTCTGGCTGCCTCTACTGCCGCATTGAGGGCCAGAATGTTTGTCTGGAAAGCGATACTGTCGATAACGCTGGTGATCTCTTCAATTTTGGCCGAGCTGCCCCGGATACGCCCCATGGTGTCCATCACTGACGACATTGCCTCTCCGCTGAGCGATGAAGCCTGCGTTGCCGCTTCTGCCATGGTCGTGGCGTGATGGGTATTTTCAGCATTCTGACTGATAATGGATGCCATCTGCTCCATGCTGGCGGCGGTCTCTGCCAGCGATGCGGCCTGCTCTTCAGTCCGGGCTGAGAGATTTCCATTGCCGTTTGCGATCTCTTCAGAGGATGAAGCGATCGTCAGCGCGCTCTCCTTGATATCTGAGACCAGCCCGGCAAGATGCTGCTGCATATACTGCAATGATTGCAGCAGCTGCCCCATTTCATTGCTGCCGGTAATGTTAACCGGACACGTCAGGTCGCCCTCTGCCACGCGACGGGCAGCATTAACGGCTTCTTCCACCGGGCGCGTAATCGAGCGGGATATCATAACGGCAACCCAGACAGCCAGTAACGCCACCGCGAACAGTACGCCCAGCAGGCTATATTGCGCATGACGGCGCGCATCGATCTGCTGGCTAAGCATAACCGAAAGCCGATCGGCGCTCTGTGTTCCCAGTGTGGCAAATTGATTGATCGCCTCAGTGAATACCCGGACATATTCTGCCGGCGTGACGGTTTTGGTTTTGGATACAAAAACAGTATTGGCCAGCGCCAGTGCATCCTGCGCCTGCTGCACGGCGGTGGTCTCTCCGCTGGCAAACAGCGCTTTTAGCGCCGGTTCAATAGTAAAAACTTTATCCATATTGTTGCTGAACTGCTCCAGCGCTACGTTGCCGTTTTGCAGCCGGAAGTCCATCTGGCTGAGCGTTGCCTCTGATGCGCCCATGCCAGACGCAATCAGCGATGTGCCGCTTGCTCTGATCTGCCCGAGGGTTTCTGTTAATAGCGGCAACCGGTTGAAAATGCTGACAATAAGCTGATAAGTATTTAAGTCGCTGTCCAGTGACAAGCCGTAAAAATCCAGGATGTCCTGATTGGCTATTAACAATGTCTGAATCAGACTGGCGTGCTGGCTGAGGCTCGCTTCCAGCGAAAGCTGCTTATTGCCCAACTCTGCCTGCAGTTTTTTCCACTCGCCGTCAGCTTTATTCAAACGCGCCAGCGGTTGCGCAGCCTCCGCGTTATCGCCCAGTACAGTCACTACACCGCTGTAGAGCGCATCGGCCTCCTCTGCCAGCGCCACGCGTGACGCTCGGGCTGGATCGTCACTCGCAATAGCAATAGCGCTTTCTGCCCGATGGCGCTGGACCAGGTTAATCAGTGATAGCATCTTCTTTTCAACCGGTATGCCGGTAAGCTCAAGCTTTTTTGCATCAATGGCCTGGTTCCCGCTTTGAATAAATAGACAGGTTGGAAATATAAACAGCCCGAGAGCAAACAGTCCCAGCAAAATAAACTTCGCTGGCAAATTAATCGTGTTAAGTATCTTTTTCATGCAATATTCCTGGGTGAGCCTTAAGTGAGCAATTCTGAATAAAAATTATTGTTATTAAACGGTGCAATCTGCTCATCCATGAGATAGCCACTCTGCATCCGGGCCTGCCGGTTATTGCAGGCACTGATGAAGTGAAAAATTATAGATTGCTCAGGGTTATTTTACAGGAAGTGTATTGACGATATATTCTTGCGTAACTGCCAAAGCCAAATAAACATAAATCATTTAATAACAACAAGATAAAAATTAAAGCAGGTATGTCAAAAACACCCTGGCTCGTTATATATCGGAAAAGCTTATATTATAATAAAGTGCTAAAGTTTTAGCTAACCTCGCCGATAAATAGCTTATTTTTTATAAAAAATAAAACAGATAAATACGTTTACGATTTGAATTTTAATCAGGAAGAAATATCAGCCCTGACAAAGATGCCTGTCAGGGCCTGGGAAATCAGACGCCTTAACCGTAAGCTTTCAGCAACGTTTCTGCAGCAAGTTTGCCTAACGCATTTGCAGCATAAGGGCTGTCGCCCGTTATAACATTGCGATCGCGATGTACCGTACCTTTGATATCTTCATTGATAATATGAAGACCCATTGCGCGCAGCTTCTCACCGAAGTACCAGGTAAGATGGCCTGGCATATAGCCTATGTCCGGCGTCTGCTTATCAATCGCATCAGGGAAAGCACAGATTTCATAGCCAGCCAGCGGATTATCGGATCCGGCGAGTGAAAGAAACGCCGCCGGGCCGTGACAGAGTGAGATCAGATAGCGGTCGTTTTCCAGCGTCCAGCGAAGCAATGTCGCCACCTCTTTACTCTCCGGTAAGCCGATCAGCGCGCCATGCCCGCCCGGGATAAACACTGCCGCGTAGTCGCTATGAGGAGAGAGGGACGCTAACACATCTGCCAGCCTGAGCGGAGAGCGGAAGGCTGACTGGTAGCGCTGATAGAACTGTAATACCGCTTCATCCTCTCCGGGCATGGCCCAGTGTTCAAACTTTGCCATCTGACCAGAGAGCGTTGCAATGTCGATACCGAAGCCCGCCTGATGCAGGTGATACATCGGCAGCAGCGTTTCCACCGGATGATTGCCGGTTGAGAACAGCGTATCGTTATCCAGCGGCAGATAGCGTTCATCAGCACACAGGACCAGAATTTTTTTGCTTCCGTCGCCGGGCGCCGGATAGTCTGCGCCCTCCAGATCGGATAGAGGAGAGGTAAACCGATCGCGCGAGTAGTCGGAGGGGAAAAATGCGTCTGCCTCGGCACGATCGGCAACGGGTTTCCTGCTGAGTTCGTTCGTCATTTATGCTTCCTCTGTGAATAAATACAGAAAGAAGCGTAGGTGAAAAAACGGCCTGGCTCATTGAGCCAATTCTGAATGCCGCTGCGCCTGTTGCGCCGTAGAGAACATCGGTACGCACAACTTATTGCGTCACAGCGGCAGACATTTCCTCAACTAATACCAGCGGACACCGCCGCACGCGGCAGGCCTGAGAGTAAGCCAGCGCGCAGACTGCGCACAGGTCACGTACGTCAGATTCATACTCATACTCCATATAGTACCGGAAGCGACTGGTGTGAGTAGCAGTACGCCAGAAACGCTGCGGCTCCAGCAGTTCATCAAGTTGCCTGAAAGTCAGGGCTGACGGGTTATGATACCCGACTCTAACGCGATAAGTTGTCATGCTTCGATTATTGAATGGCATACCGCTGGCTGCAACCGGACACCGGTTTTCATTTCAATAGATAAAATGTATCAGCCACTACTTTTCCGGCACGATCTCTTCAATCAGCTCAGCATCCTGCTGACGTACGCTGCCTACCCGCGTGGTCACCGCATGCCAGCAGAATGCCTCTTCCGGCTCAGCAGCTTCATGAGCAATCTCCTGCGCGCGACGCGCAGAGGTGCTGCTGCTCAGCCATTCATGAACGCCTTCTGCGGTCAGAACCAGCGGGCGGCGATCGTGGATATCGACCATGCCTTTATTGCTGGCGGCGGTCACGATGACAAAGCCTTCATGCCCCTGAACGTGATTAAACGGCGCCTTACCGATGGCAGCAAAAAACAGCGGCGTTTTACGCTGGTGATAAATAAAGAACGGCTGCTTTCTCCCCTTCTCTTTTTTCCACTCAAACCAGCCATCAGCCGGCACTATCGCCCGGCCCTGTTCCCAGAGAGGCTTAAACATCCGGCCGCTGGCCGCGGTTTCGCTGCGGGCATTAATCAAAGGCTGCTTATGCCACCACTCTGGTCCATATCCCCAGTAGACCGGATCCAGCTGCAGCGCCTCTTCGCGTTCGCTGAGCAGTAATACCCGGGTACCAGGCGCAACGTTGTAGCGCCCGATGGGCAACGGATCGTACTGGATTTCGTCCGGCGCAATACCCAGCGCCATAAAATAGTCATCTCTGCTGCTGTACTGCGCGAATCGTCCACACATATCGGCCTCCGGCTGTAAGCATAGGCCAGTTTGCCAGACCCGCGACGGCGACAGCGTTTGTGCCAGGTTACATTGACATCAATTTAATTTGATTCAATACTTGTGGCTGCCCGGACGCAGCGTGCGTTTTCCCTGCCGGCCAGCTCACTAAAATGGATTGTGAATGTGTACTGATATAAATGATCAAAGCGGTGAGCATGATGGTGCGCTTTCTGATGCACCGGTCACCGTCGACCAGTTTCTCTGTTTTGCGCTCTACTCTGCATCGCTGGCGATGACCAAGCTTTATCAGTCCAGACTAAAACCGCTTGGGCTTACCTATCCCCAGTATCTGGTTTTACTGGCGCTGTGGGAAAAAGATGAGGTGACAGTATCGGAGGTTGGCGCACGTGTGCGGCTGGACTCCGGCACGCTCAGCCAGCTGCTGAAGAGACTTGAAGCGGCCGGTTTTATTTTGCGCAAACGTGATGCGGGAGGAGACGAACGCCGGGTACGCATTTTTCTGACGCATGAAGGGCTGCAGCTTAAAAGCAAAGCCGCCGGCGTGCCCGCCGATATGATATCGGTAATGGATACCCCCTATGAAGAGTTGCACGATCTTACCGTAAGAGTGGCAGCCCTGCGGGAGAAGCTGCATCGGGCACTGCCCTGAGCGCAAATAAGAAGCACTCTGCTCAGGAATTGATCTGTGCAGAGTATGTAGTGGCAGCCATGAATATCAGAAAACCAGGCAGAGGGATAAAGCGTGAAACTCAGCGTTTTGGATAACAACAGTGCTATTCATGCCGTCATCGGGCGCGCCGTTTCGTTTTTACGTAAATCAGGGCAGCCTTTGAGTACGGATAACATTCTGACGCGTCTGCGCCAGCAGGAAAAAGAGGCGCTGGATGGGATGAAAGAGATCTACGCGAGCGCGGCGCGCGCCCTGACAGCCAGAAAGCAATAAGTCATGACGGAGCGGTACGCCTCAACGTTTAGTGCAAAGTCTGTTCATTTGATGCCACGTTGATCGCCGGGTGCTCTGCTCCCTGAATTTCCCGGATGGCAAAAAACAGTGAACGGGTTTTTGCGGCGCTCTTCTCTGCTGCCAGCATCTCCTGCAATTTGCTGAGCAAAGCATCATAAGAGACGGGTAACTCCTCACTGAACAGAGCCATTACCGCCTCGCCTATTACTATGTCTACCCATTCACTATCATCTGCTTTGTTCATATTTGCGGTCGCCGGGTCAGTTTACATCTGGAGAAAGGGCTTTTCATACCGCTAAAAAGATACTACAAAATTTATTTCCATTCAGAAACAATCCGTCACTAACATCGGACCAGAGCCTTCCCTTCTCTCTAACCACATGAATAATAAAAGGTTAAACCGATACTTGAAATTTTTTACTGCATGTCTGAGAGGCTCGCTTCAGGATAAAGAGTAAACAATTAACAGGCCTGATGTGCGTTTTACCACTGCCTTAACGGCTGCGGCTTTGTTGTATTCGCTGCAGGCACCTTGTTTCTTTCTTTATTGCGGGTAGTATATGCTTCATATATAAAACATATAAGGCACAGCGATGGGCATTGTGAAAATTTCCGATTTGATGCACGAAAATCTGCGTATCGCCAGCGGCGCATTGAGCCGTTCAGTCAACGCACAGGCGGAACACTGGATGAAAATGGGCATGCTGGCGGAACTCTATCCTGACAAAGATCATCAGGCGCTGGTCCGGCTGCTCATGCGCATAGAGCGCGACGGGGGCAGCGACCTGGCCGCACTCTTAAACCATCCTCTCTTTCTGACTCAGGAGAAAGCATCGTGAATATTACGCTCCATAATGCCGCTGAAATTGAACAGGCGCGCGCCGCGGGCCAGGCCGCTGCTGCCGTACTGGCGATGATTGGTCCTCATGTGAAGCCGGGTATCAGCACCGACGAACTGGATCGTCTCTGTCACGATTATATCGTTGATGTTTTAAACATCACGCCGGCAAATATCGGCTATCACGGCTATACCCGCACGGTCTGCACGTCAGTTAATCATGTAGTCTGCCACGGTATCCCCGGCCCGAAACGACTGAAAGAGGGCGATATCATTAATATTGATGTCGCGGTCATCAAAGAGGGCTGGTATGGCGATACCAGTCGTATGTACTTTGTGGGCCAGCCTTCAGTTCGTGCCAGACGACTGGTGGATATCACATACGATGCCATGGTAGCGGGTATCCACGTGGTTAAACCCGGCGCCACGCTGGGCGATATCGGTGCAGCCATCCAGCGGGTAGCTGAAGGCGCAGGGTTCTCGGTTGTGCGCGAGTATTGCGGTCATGGCACCGGACGGATCTATCATGATGAACCACAGGTGCTTCATTATGGTACGGCCGGTAAAGGCCTGGCGCTGGAACCCGGCATGATCTTTACTATTGAGCCCATGATCAACGCCGGCAAAGCGGCAACCAGCGTATTGAGTGATGGCTGGACGGTAGTGACCAAAGATCGTTCCCTCTCCGCGCAGTGGGAGCATACCGTTGCGGTTACGGATAACGGCTTTGATCTTCTTACACCCTGGCCGGATGGCACCGGCAGCTACTCTCCGGTTTAGCGCTGAGTGACACTCATCGCGTCAATCACCTCTGTCATCTGCTGAATCAGCATCTGCGCCGCGCGCGAAAGCTGTCGCGACGGTGCGGTGCATAAGGCCAGCGTCAGGGGGCGCATAACGCTGTGCCTGAGCGGTACGAAGCTTAACTCACCCTGTTCAACCTCAGTCATGACATCCAGCAGGCTCAGCACACAGATACCGCTGTTCTGCGCCACCAGCGTATGGATAAGCCGTATATCATTACAGCCGATTACATTTTCAGGCTGGAATCCCTGCCGGTGATAGAGCGCAGCGACGCGCTCATGAACAACCAGTGAGTCGCCCGGCAGAATATGCCGCTCGTGACTCAGTTCACTGAGCGAGACAGCGTCACGGGTGCTGAGCGGATGCCGGTTGTTCATCACCACGCCCATTTCCAGTTCGGCAAAAGCCAGTACATTAAGGCCGCTCTGCCCATCCGGGTCGAGGATCAGACCAAAATCGATTTCAGATTGCCGGATAAGCTGGCTGATGCGCTGGCTGTTATCAACGGTAAGCGTCAGATTCAGCCAGAGGTGCGTCTGCGCCATTGCCGCTATCCGTTCAGCTATCCGGCCCCGGGTCAGAGACTGCACCATTCCCAGAGTGACATTGCCACGTTTTAGCCCCTGTATCTCATCGAACCGCTGACGCGTAACGCGAAATTCGCGCTGCCAGCGCGTGAGATCGCTGTAGAGCAACTCTCCGGCAGTGGTCATACGCAGACCCTCAGGCAGACGCTCAAACAGCGGCGTGTTAAAGGCGGCCTCTGCCTGCAAAATTTGCCGGTTGATCGCAGAGGCCGACACGTGCAGCTTTTCTGCCGCTTTGCGCAGGCTGCCGCTGCGGGCGACTTCGGTAAAATAGAGAGCGAAGCGGGAGAATGGGCTCATCGTGCACCTGTACACTTTTTTGCAACAGCAGACTGTAATCTTAGCGATGGATCGTAACACAGAAGCGTAATAACAATGTCCTGACAAACATTATGTTTATCACGCTGTGTGAACTGATTATCAGGAGATAACTATGTCCGGTCCGACACCGCCCGCCCACTGCACTTTTGATCCCGAAGACTGGCTGCGCCTTGCGCGTCACTGGCATCCTGTTGCGCGCAGCGGCGATATCAGCAGCGCGCCGGTGAAGGCGACTCTGCTGGATGAACAGCTGGTGCTGTATCGGATTAAGGGGGACGTTGTGGCCGCACGTGATATCTGTCCACATCGTGGCGTACCGCTGACGCTGGGTTTCCATGATGATGAGGGCATTATCTGTCCCTATCACGGCCTGCGTTTTGGGGAAAATGGCCGGTGTAACCGTATTCCATCGAGTCCGGACCAGCCGGTGCCTGCCAAACTGCATCTTACCTCTTATGCCGTGACGGAACGTTTTGGACTGATCTGGGTTTGTCTGGCGCCCGACAGTGAACAGCCGGCAAAACTGCCGACGATGCCGCACTGGGATGACAGCGGGTTTCAGCAAATCAACTGCCCTGGATTTGATGTCGCAGGCTTTGCCGGCCGCCAGGTAGAGGGCTTTCTGGACGTCGCGCATTTTGCCTGGGTGCATACGGACACCTTTGCCGATGCGGCTAACCAGCTGGTGCCGGCATATAACCCGGTTGAAACCGACTACGGCTTTAGCGTGGACTACTGGAGTACCGTCAGTAATTTTGCTGCCGGCAGCCCGCAGCAGGCGCCCGACGGCTTTGAGTGGCTGCGACGTTTTGAGATGCATCTGCCCTTTACGGCCACGCTGACCATTTTCTTCCCTGGCGACGCCCGCCTGACAATCATGAATGCTGCCTCTCCGGTTTCAGCCCGCCAGACGCGCATGTTTGCGCCTATCGCACGCAACTTTGATCTGCACATTCCTCCGGAAGAGGTGCACGCCTTTAACCTGCGCGTTTTTGAGGAGGATCGGCTGATGGTGGAGACCCAGCGCCCTGAACGTCTGCCGCTGGATCTTACGCTGGAGGCGCATATTCCGGCCGATCGCAGTTCAGTGGCCTACCGGCGTGGGCTAAAACGTATGGGATTTGGTGAATTTTTTCTGGTGTGAGGGGCGGCAATGAACGAACTGATTAATGTGGTGACAGACGGCATCTGGCGTCAGGGCCGCCGTAACCTGAGCGTCAGGCTGATGACGGCAGACGGGCAATTGCTGCCCGCATGGCAGGCAGGTGCGCACATTGATGTGCATCTGCAGCCGGGAATGATCCGGCAATATTCATTGACCGGAGCGGAAAACAGACGTGACTGCTATGAAATTTGCGTGGCGCTTGAGGCTGAGTCGCGCGGTGGGTCGCGCTACATACATGAAACGCTGCGCCCGGGCATGCAGCTTGCTATTTCTCCGCCACGTAATCTTTTTCCGCTGGTCGCTGCCAGGAAGGTTATCCTGCTGGCCGCAGGCATCGGCATTACTCCGCTTTCTGTGATGGCACAGGCGCTGGAGGCAGCAGGCCAGGCGTTTGAACTGCACTATTATCTCAGAGAGCGGGGCGATGAGGCGTTTGCAGCACTCCTGAACCAGAATTTTGCGCACGGCATTTGTCACATCTGGTACAGCAGTGAGGGTGTCAGCGCCCGCACTCATCAGCCTGAGAGTATCGCTCGCTATCAGCCCGGCGCACATATCTATCTCTGTGGTCCGCTGCCTTTTATGTCCCATCTGCAGCTTCAGGCTGAAACCTGCGGCTGGCCTCCTGAGGCGATTCATACAGAGGCATTTAAAGCAGCTGCACCGCAGCAGGTAACTGAGCAAGGCGCAGCGTTCACTATAACCCTGGCGCGATCGGGCAGAAGCTGGCTGGTTCCGCCGGACCGTTCCATTGCAGCAGTGCTGACTGAACAGGGTGTGGAGGTTGCGCTGTCATGTGAAATGGGTATGTGCGGAGCCTGTCTGACACCTGTTACTGAAGGCCAGCCGGACCATCGCGATACGGTTCAGTCTGACAAAGAAAAAGCGGCGCCCTCCCAGTGTATTGCACTCTGCTGCTCCCGCAGCCATACCGTCAGCCTGACAATCGATCTCTGAACAGCTGGCTGCTGACCCGGCCAGCAGCCTGGCCTCCCCTGCCCCGATAAACACGCCTGTTATCATCTATCATTTTCTGTCTATTTTTAGTCCCGGCTTATGTTCCGGTCCTCAATACTCTGTCACGAAAAAAATAAACGAAGCGCAAATGAATACCTGCACCCTTTTATTGCATGACGTAATGCTGTGCCCGGCTAATTGTCACAACTTTTCATTAAACCTTTTCAGGACGCAAAGAACGCTTTCCTTTATCAAAGTAAAATGCTAACTATTCACCTGCGTAAGATTAAGATAACAGAATCGCTTAAGATCGATTCTTACTTAAACAAACGACCCGTCGTAAATTAAAAAGTCAGGATAAATTCTGTCTTGAACATGGTAAAAACAGCGCTACATTTATTTTTGCCACAAGTCAGCATGAACAGAGAGGAAAAAATGCAGGATTCCAGCAATAACCCGGAAGAAGCTGAAAAAACCAAACCACGCCGCGGTGGTGCAGGTAACTTTGCTGCTAACAAAGAACGTGCTGCCGAGGCAGGCCGCAAGGGCGGCCAGGTCAGCGGTGGCAACTTCAGAAACGATCCTGAACGGGCTATTGAAGCGGGCAGAAAAGGAGGGAAGATCAGCCGTCGTAAGTAAACTTATACAGAGCCCGATATCTCTGCACTTCATTTAATTCTGAAAATGACACTCTCCTGACATCGTTTACGCTTCGCTTACGCGAAAGAATTGACCTGTCAGGAGAGTTATTTTTTCATTCGGAGAAGAATTTTCGATTAAAACTTGATCGATACCCTTTTTTACCGCTTCGCTTTATTAACAAAAAAACGTTCTATATTTTCTGACTGACTTACAAATGGCATTTTTATTAACCAGCAACATGAATGGATATATTTGTACAACGCACAACCCTTTGTACACTTTTATTAAAAATATAAACCCATACTACAACGCATTTTAAATAATAAACGACCTAACTCTATATTTAATAAAGAAAAATTGCATTAATGATGCATCTTATCGTTGCCTGCGCAAATGCCGGGTATTTCGTTTGAGGAGGCAGCAATGAGGGATGACTGCAACCGCACGCAAAGTGCGACGCGTGCATCACCGCTGACTATAGTTAATATTCAGCAACGATAAGGGGGCTTTATGGCAGGTGGCTGGTCGGAAGATGGCGCAGTCCAGAAACAGATTGATGCGACGGTTGATGATGCTATCGCCCGGGCGCGAAGTCATCTTAAGCAGGGTGACAGTGCACGCTTCTGTGATGAGTGTGGAGAACCGATACCCGAAGCACGTCGCGCGGCACTGCCCGGCGTACGCTACTGTATCCAGTGTCAGTCTGAACTGGATAAGAAAGAAGCCAGCAGTAGCGGTTATAATCGCCGGGGCAGTAAAGACAGCCAGCTGCGTTAGCCTGGCGCAGACTTGTGTTACTCAGCTCCAGAGCAGAACGTCGTTACGCCCTGCCCGCTTTACCTGATAGAGGGCCTCATCCGCATGGCGCAGCCAGTCGCGCAGAGAATCAGCGCTGCTCGCAGGAGCGATACCGATGCTAACCGTGCAGTGAAAATCAGGAGCGGCAGGCAAAGCAACCTGCGCTATTTTTTCACGCAGTCGCCTGGCGAGAGCAACCACGGTTTCATCACTGGCATGGTGAACAATAACGCTTAGCTCATCACCTCCCAGACGCGCGGGTATATCCTGAATACCGACATAGTTGCGCAGCAGAGCGGAAATTTCTGCCAGCAGAAAGTCTCCGGCTTCATGCCCCCAGGTGTCATTGACGGCCTTGAAATGGTCCAGATCCAGCAGCAGCAGATAGCCGTTACTGTCGCCACGCCGCGTACTTAAAAACTCACTCTCCAGCCGTCGTTCAAATAGCCGTCGGTTAGGGATCTGCAGGCCCGGATCCATCAGAGCTACGCGCTCCAGTTCGCGATTACGCTTGCGCAGCTGCCAGGTCAGATTATAAGAAGCGATACTCAGCGCCAGCATGTAACAGCTGGCGAGCGGCAGCGTCAGCCACACCGTCTGCGTCGTAAAGGCACTCTCTATCCGTGCACCATCGAGTATCCACACCGACAGGAAAGCCACTATAAACGCTTTAATAGCGGAGATGAGAAGCGTACTGCCTCCCGCCGCATAGCGATCTGAGGCCAGTACGGCCATGATAATCACCGAGGGCACCGGAGTGAGCGACATCAGCGCCACCCATATCCCGCCAAAAGCGGCATCGAGCGTAAGGTTGTTACGTTCAGCGCTGGTCGGATCTTCAGCGCGCAGTGCACGCTGGCAGGCAAGCCACGGCCAGGCAAAGGCATTAATGAACAGTAAAGCGCTGTAGAACAGCTCGCGCTGCGTATCGAGCAGCACAGAAAGAATAGGAAAGAAACAGAGTACAGTACCGAGCTGACGCATAAAAAACATGCGCCGGACGAAACGTCTCGATCGTTTTTTCAGATGATCATCATCAGGGGTGTAATAGTTCATTCTAAGATAAATCTGATCAACAGGAACCGCAGTTTATCGGGAAAAAGGCGCAAACAGCGAATTATTTTGACGCTTCCCCCTTATCGATTGAAGTTACCGTGCTTATGTAATTACGCTGGCGCACAACGGCTGTTTTTACCATCATCCTTTCATTAATAAAATAATCATACTTATCAAACAGATAAGCTGGATAAATCTGACAGCCTGAAATAAATGCTGCACTATTCAGACTGCCAGTAAAGCCCGGCTTAAGAGATTATTTTTTCAGATTACATCGTTTAACATGTCACCTGAAGAGCCTCTGTTGGCGATTTCAGGCTGAAATCGCTGTTAATCATAGACTTACCATTGAGTCGCTTGCATATCGATGACAAAGCGATAGTGCACATCGCCGCGTAGCATACGCTCAAATGCCTGTTCTATCTCATCCCCGGTAATAGTCTCGATATCCGCCACAATATTATGCTGGCCGCAGAAATCGAGCATCTCCTGCGTTTCCTGTACGCTGCCGATTGAAGAGCCAGTGATGCTCAGCCTGCGGAAAACCATTGGGGTGATATCCGGCGAAATATGTGGCCGATCCGGAATACCTACCAGCACCATACGTCCATTGGTTTTCAGCGTGGCAAGATAGGGATTAAGGTCGTGCGGAGCTGCCACGCAATTGATGATGATATCCAGCGAAGTCTGGCAGGCTGCCATCTCCTCCTCATTGTGAGATACCACTACCCGACTGGCCCCCAGGCGCAGTGCATCGTCGCGCTTGGCGGCAGAAGTGGTAAACAGAGTGACGTCTGCCCCCATTGCGCTGGCCAGCTTAACCGCCATGTGTCCAAGTCCGCCCAGTCCAACCACGCCCACACGGTCGCCTGCTTTAACATTGAAATGGCGTAATGGCGACCAGACCGTAACCCCGGCACAGAGAAGCGGTGCTACCCCGGCTGGTGGCAGATTTTGCGGAACGGCGACCACGAAGTGCTCATCGACAATTACGCTCTCAGCGTATCCTCCCCAGGTGGTGCCGCCGGTGTACTTGTCGGTCCCGTTATAGGTCGCGGTAAAACCCGCTTCACAATATTGCTCTTCATGCTGCTGACAGAAATGGCAGGTCCGGCAGGAATCCACCATTACGCCAACGCCAACCAGATCGCCTGGCCTGAATTTGCTGACTTCACTGCCCGCCTCCGTTACCCGGCCAACAATCTCATGTCCCGGTACCAGCGGATAGCGGCTGACGCCCCATTCATTACGCGCCATGTGCAGATCAGAATGGCAGACGCCGCAATAGAGGATCTCAATTTTGACATCCTGTTTTTGCAGCGGGCGCAGCGCGACGCTATCGGACGTCAGGGGTGCGGTTGCATTATGTGCAACCAGTGCATTGATTTTCATTGTGCCTCCGGCAAAGATGGCTTAATAAGCTGAGAGGCGGCAGACTATAGTGAATGCGAAAAAGAATTAACAGTAGGCACCAAACGGTGACCTTATAAGGAGTCAGGCATGCCAGCCTGGGAAGAGGGTAAACTGGTCTTTTATGCGGATTCACCTCCGCGCAGACTGCTGGAGCTGTTCTCTGTCAAATGGAGCACGATGGTGCTGCATGCGCTTTATCACTGGCCAGATCACTGTGCCAGAACCGGCGAGCTGCAGCGCAGCCTGCAGGGCATATCAAAAAAAATGCTGTTTCAGACGCTAAAAGCGCTGGAACAGCGCGGCCTGGTTGAACGGCGGGAATATGACGTTACGCCTGCTAAAGTCGACTACCGGCTCACCCCGCTGGGAATGACATTTGCCCGACCGGTGGAGGAGATGTATACGTGGGGGCTTAAGAACCAGGCCGCGCTGGATAGTATGGAGGCTAATCTGCACGCTGCCCGGCTTAAAGCTGAGTCAGAGGAGTAACAGAGCCGCCGCGGGCGGCTCTGTCAGGTCAGACTTAGTTAAACGGCGTTTCCCGGGCCAGCAGGCGCGCAATGACGTTGAGTGCGCCCTCTTCGTTATTGTTCTGCGTACGATAGCGGGCGACTGCCGCAACCGACGGGGCAGCGTTATCCATGGCAAAGCTGTAGCAAGCCTGTCGCAACATCTCGATATCATTTGCGCTGTCGCCAATCGCCAGCACCTCACAATCATCAATGCCCCATTTTTGCTGCAGCATGGCAATGCCGTGCGCTTTATGACAGCCAGGAATAATCAGGTCAATAAAGCCGAATCCGCTGGAGACCGGATGCATAATGTTCTCAATTGCGCTCAGCTCATGATGCAGCCGCGCCATCAGCGCCTCAACGCCTTCATGCTCAAGATTTAATGAGAATTTAAAAATGGTGTCGTCGATGCTGCTCAGATCGTCGCGCTTTTCCAGCCGGCGATAGTGATTGCTGAGTTTATTCACCACATGTTCAGGCATAGAGTTGTGCACATAGGCGCTGTTGCGGCCGCAGACCACGACGCTGATATCAGGCTCTTTCGCCAGGATAGTCAGGATCTGCTCTACCCGCTCAGGCGCCAGCTCTCCGCAAAACAGTTCCTCATTGCAGTCTGAGACCCAGGCGCCGTTTTCAGCAACAAACGCGATCTCATCCTTGATATCAGGAAAATAGTGTTGCAGCTGATAATACTGATTGCCGCTGGCAACAACAAAGCGGATCCCTTTCTCTTTGAGCAGTGCGTACTGGCGGGCAAAACGCTGCTGATTATAGTGCTTGTTATCATCAAGGAAGGTGCCATCCATATCTACTGCAATCATCTTAACTGCCATTACTCTCTCCCATATAGAATCTGCCGTCAGCCCGTCCGGCCTGTTATAGAGTATAAGCTTACTCGCGACGTGGATTAATGAGAATGTTAATAGTGACGATGTTCACTGCTTTCAGAGATTTCTCGCTGGCAGACGCGGAGCATCTGTATGGTTTACTGATTACAGTGAATAAGATGAGTTGCACAGCGGAAGATGCCAGGCAAAGAAGGTTGCCGGCGGCGCATTAAGGCCGCCCGGCTCAATCAGTTATTGTCAGGATAGCTCAGGGTAATAGCGTCATCTGGCAGATGCGTGAAGGTTTTAACCAGCTGGTGATAATCGGCAACCGGATTCAGTGCGGCAAACTGCTGCGGATAGAGATCTTTCGCCAGGATTTCCATGCCGATGATATTCCACGGATGGTTGTAGAAATGGTGATAGATACCATAAGCCCGGTTCTGCTTCACCGGCTCAATCTGTGCCACGCCGGTACGGCGCGTCAGGGTCTGGAAGGTTGCAGTGACCTCCTGAGGCTTAACCCCATAGCCAAACGGTAACACGTTGCTGTTAGGCCGTTTAGAACCGGTCATGATATAGACATCAGGCTTCATCGCGATGATTTTTTCCAGCGAAACAAAACCTGAGTTGCCCGGTAAAAGTGCAGAACCGATATTTTTGCCTCCTACCGCTTCGACCAGTCCGCCCCAGCCGTTATGACTGTGCGTAAAACAGCAGTTATCGCTGTTGCCGGCAATAGGCTCGATAAACACTGTGGGTTTCTTTTCAATGCCGCTGACTTTATTCGTAATAGCGGACATTTTTTGCTGATAGAAAGTTGTATAGTCCCGGGCCTGCTCTTCGCGGTTAAGGATCTGCCCAAGCAGAGAAACACTTTTAGCTGTGTTCTGCGCCGGGTGCAGTTCATAGTCTACAAACACAACCGGGATGTGCAGATTTTCAAGCGTCCTGACCACACCAGACTGGATCAACGCCGGTTTTGCACGTAACTGTGCAATCATCACATCCGGCTGCTGCGCCAGCACGCTTTCAAGGTTGACCTGACCCTGATCGTTGAATCCCATATCAACAATTTTTTCCGCCTGCGGCCAGCGTGCTTTCAGCATTTCCCAGGTTTGCGTATCCTGTTTTTTAGGCAGGTTATTCCAGGCTACAATGCGTTCAAAAGGATTATCACGATCGAGCAGAGCCAGCGTCAGTACATCACGCCCATCCTGTAAAATAATATGGCGAGGCTCTTTAGAAAACGTATGTTGCTGTCCATCCAGATCGGTGATGGTCAGTGGATAGGTGGTGGCTGACGCTGATAAAGCCACACCCAGGCTCAGCGCCACGCCGCAAATAACTTTCATTTGAACTCCGTTCGTTACTGAATAGTAATTATTATCATCTAATTTATCATAACTGGTAAAGCCGGAGCAGGGTCCGTGCGGGTGCGGTTGTAACGGAATGCGTCATCCTGCCGGATAAAGGCTCTCTTTTGTTACGTAAAACAGCCTGAAACAGTGGCGATTTCAGGCTGAAATTTTTAGCTCAAATCTATAACTGACAATCACTTAGGCGTGAAAAAGGGGTGGCGAAAGCAAATAAACCGCCCGCAGGCGGTATGTTTACTGCTCCAGATATTTAGCAAGCGTGCTGCTGATGACCTTATCCAGCTCATCCTGTAGCTCTTTAGGCTGGCGATTAAATTCATAACTAAAGGTGCGCCCTTTGGATTTTTTCCGGGCAAAGCGATCTTTGTCAGCAAAGTCCCAGAGCGACGTCGTCACGACTTTCTCTTTTCCCGGAGCCTCAAGCAGTGCGTTACTGCCATTGCGCACCAGACGCAAAATGGCATTCTTCACTTCATCTTCAGCCAGGCCATCTTCAGAGGCAATCTCATCAATATCCGCGCTGATAGTCTCTACCAGCGTGGTTATGCTCTGTTGCTTCTCCTGAAGCCTTTCACATGCCTGCAGCAGCAGCTTATAGTCCGGATAAGCGAGTTCAGCATGGTTAGGAAACAGCATGATCAGTTCAGCCGGCACACTCGCGGCCTGTAAGGCGCGTGTCACTTTAGCCTGTGACAGTCCCTGTTGCTCAGCAATCTCTTTTTGCGACAGGCCACTCTGCTTTAGAGCCAGCAGGCGCAGACCTACTTCACGCAAATTATGCTCACGCGCAGTCTGAATATCCTGAGCCAGGCGACGTGCTTCTTCGGCAGAGATATCCTCATCAGTCACCAGTATGCTCAGACCCGTTTTGCAGAGCAGCGCGGCAGCGCGACGGCGGGAGCCATCAAGTACTTCGATGCGCTCACCGCGCTTTACCCCGATGGCGGGAAAAAACTGCTGCAGTTTAATCGTACGAATGATGTCACGCAGCGATTCTGGCGTCAGGCCAGACTGATCGCGACCGTTGGTCTCCTGCACGACAAAAGTCTTTGCTTCCACATCGCGGGCAGAGACGTGCTGAAGTGAGAACAGCGCGCGTTTGCCGGTATTCAGCACAAACGTTTGCGTATGTTCTGCAGCAGTGTGTTCATTTTGCAGAGGTGACTGGCTGAAAGTACGGCCAATAGTAATGCGTTTTGCGCTCATCTTAACCTCAGTTCAAACGAATAAATTCAATACGGTCAAATACGGCTTTGGCAAAATCCTCTGCAGCCGATCGCGCGTTTTTCAGTGCCTCACTGCTGCCCACATAGGTAGAAGGGTTAGCTGAAATCACCGTATCAAACGACTCACCGCAGCGCTCAAATCCGTCAAGCCGCGGCAGCGCCGCGTCCAGCATATCGCCACCGAAAATCTCTTTAGCCAGGCTATGGCACATCTTATGATCGGCTTTGTTGGAGAGTTTCGACATAAAGCCGATATTGCCCTGCAGCCGGCATTCAGCCCCTGAGGCTTCAATAATCTCTACCAGCTCAGGCAGTCGGGTAAGGTATTTGAGCGTCGAATGAAAATCGACCTGCGCAGGCGGAACGGGCGTCATCAGCAAATCAGAAGCAGCAATCGCATTTTTGAGAAACGCATCCAGATGCGGGCCGCTATCAATAAAAATGAAGTCGTAATCTTTTTTGAGCTTTGCCACAACGTTTTCATACAGCACAGCGTGCACGTTCTGCCCTGGCAGGTGTTCATGACAAAGCTCCTCCCAGCGTGAAGCGATAAACGCATCATCAATTGAAGCGGGCAGTACATCCACGCCCGGGATGATTGAGGGCACAATAAAGTCGCTTTTCAGCTCTTCGCCGCTGACATTCTGCAGCATCGCCTGGGCGGCAGTGGCTTCTACCAGACCCACTGAACGTTCATGATTCAGAAACATGGTGGCCGAAGATTGCGGATCCAGATCGATGACCAGAATACGTAAATCTTCAAACAGCAGATGCGGATGCGCCCGCAGCGCATGTGCCAGCGAGACGGTTGAGACCGTTTTGGAGACGCCACCTTTCAGATTGCCAACGAAGAGGGTATAGGCTTCCGCGTGGCGATCGCGATATTTAGGTACGCCCCGGTGATGGTAGATATCGACAATGTTTTCAATCGACATCGCATATTTGGTGGAGCTGCCGGCAGCGCGTTTATCAAACACGTAGCCATTTTCTTCCATCTCATTGACCGCATAATCAACGCTGGCGCGCGTCAGTTTTGGCAGTTTAGCCAGCGCGGCTTTCGCATAGACCTGATAAAACGTATTTTCTTTGAGTTCTTCTTTTTGCGCCTGAATCTGCTCGGTGAGACTCATCAGCATTCTTTCTGAACGTTGAGCAACCTTCAGAATCTGCTTCTCATCATTAGCCATACCTGCTCCACACATGTAGGATTTATGACTTTATACTTAAATCCTGCACATAAGGCAATTACTTATCCTGTAAACCGGAATGCTTAATTATGCCTGCAGAATGTATTGCCCGCAGCATTCACTGTAATCAGTAGCCGCTAAACGTTCACTGTAATCAGCAAACGTAAAGTTGCAGGCGTTCAGATATAAGTCGGAAGTCCAAAGATTCACTGTAATCAGTAAATGAGGGCGCAGCGTTCACTGTAATCAGTAAAAGATTCACTGCAGGCTGCTGCAAACACGCTGTGTGAAGCAGGCTCTGGCCGGTATCTCTCTGCACGTTCACTGTAGTCAATAGTCAGCTGTTAAAAACAGAGGAGACCCTCTTCGGCAGCATTCACTGTAGTCAGCATTCTCCGGCAAATTAGCCTCTCTCTGGCTGTAACGTTCACTGTAATCAGGAGAGCCACAGAACGCGGTCGTTTAGTATCACTGGCGCCTGGATCGTCTATACGCAGCACGTTCACTGTAATCAGTAGCGGATGCCCGCTCTCACTGCAGTAAAGCCTGGCCACATTCACTGTAGTCAGTAACGGCCCGTCTTATCGCTGGCAGCGTTCACTATAATCAGCAGACAGGTCCGCAGGCGGCCTGGGCAATAGAGCGGGCCGTAAAAGGTATTGCTTTCAGCTGTCGTAACGCTATCTGGCCCTCTGCTGATTACAGTGAACAGCAGCTGTGTACTCTATACAGTGGTCACAGCGGGGCAGGGCAGAGGGTTAGCAGGCGTTCACTGTAATCAGTAAACAGAGCGGGATTAAGCTGCCTGAAAAGATATGTTAGTGCTTACTATCAATTTATGCCACGTCTGGTGCATACCGTGCCTGATTGTTCCCAGCCTGGCTAAAGAAGCCTGCTGTTTACAGTGAACGTTACTGATTACAGTGAACAGCCAGCCTGCATGGGGAACATTAAGGAGCAGAGTAGGGCTGCACGGCTGATACGGCACAGCGGCGGGAAAAGATGTTTTGCTGATTACAGTGAACATCACGACTCGTCGTCAAACTCGATCTCATCCAGCACGTCGATGCTCTCCAGATTTCCGATACCATCCAGCTTGGGCGTCCTGCTATGGATGATGAAAAACACGGAACGTCCACGCTTAATCTCGGAATAGTCGAGATAGCCTATCTCTTTCAGCTGCTCCATAGCACGCCGCACCACATGGTTCTGCGTGGTGGTTTTCGATCCCAGGTTAAGACGCATACGCAGTCGCGCCAGCGAGATAGGGGCCGGATTAACAGGAAGGCTTTCCAGATAGGTATAGAGCGCCTGAGCAGACTCTTTACGTTTCAGGCGCGAAATGGCCCGCAACTGAAGCAGAACCTTGTGATCAAAGTTATATAACTCAAACAGCTTCGGATCGGCCTGAATGCGCACCAGATCTTTTTCCCGATCGTAATAGGCAGATTGTACAAGGTGAGTATGATAAGCCTTGCCGTTACCTTCAAAGGAGAGCGTATTGGTTGCAATGCGCCGTAATGAGGCATCCAGACGCCTGCGCAGGGCCGCAGAAGAGTTCGCTGACGGAATACCACACATCTTAACGAAATCGATAAAAGGCAGCGTAACCGTGTCGCCTTTGGTCGGATAACGGGAGAAGGATTGAATAATCCCTGCCCAGGTTTTGAAATCGTTATCCATATCCAGTCTGGCACCGGTTATGGTGATCTTCTCATACCCTTCCGCTTTTACCAGCGAGAGGTTTTTCAGCTCTTTGGTCGCATCAGTGGAGGCCATAGCCCCGGATTTGCCGCGAGCAGTGGATTTAAGGGTGGGAACAAACAATCCCAGACGCATCAGTGCCACAGGCTGGACAGTATTATTCTTGTTAGGATGGAGCTGGATAACTTCGCCACTGTTTTTTGTCACCGACAGAAAAGGTTCCAGTAACGCCTTGTTTTTACTCTCTTTGTCTGCCATGGCATGAGATCTTCATTTTGTGGATGAAAGGGATCGTTTTCTGATTACAGTGAACATTAGCACTGATTATAGTGAACATTCCACAGAGTACAGTGAATATAGCACTGATTACAGTGAATGCTTTACTGATTATAGTGAACATGATCACCCTTTGAGGCCTTGTGTGGTGCGGCCTGCGACGATCGGGGATCTCTTAGGATCTATCTTTGATCTCTTTATGATCTCTTATTAGGATCTGGTTTATGTATAAGTGGATAACTCAGGATCCCACGGCAGACACTCTCTCTTAATTGCTTTCAATAAGAGAACAACTTGATCAATATTATTCATTTTATATCAATAGTAATCAGGCGTATCGTAACAGGCATGATCAACAGCCATGTACTGAGGAATTCTGATGACTGACCATGTAATTTCACGTAATCCTGCAACGGGTGCCATTCTCGCAACGTATCCACTCCAGACCGCTGAGGAACTTGATCGCTCCCTTGCACAGAGCGCTGAAGCCGCTGAGCTGTGGCGTAATACAACGATTGAAAAGCGTGTGAAGGTACTGCGTCAGCTGGGTGAACAGCTGCGTCAGCGTCAGGATGAACTGGCCACTATGGCAACACGGGAAATGGGTAAACCTGTTGCCCAGGCACGTGCAGAAGTCCTGAAATGTGCCAGCTTATGTGACTGGTATGCCGAACATGGCCCGGCCATGATTGCTGATAAACCAGCTCCGGTAGAGGGTCAGCAGGCGTGGCAGTCATTCAGACCACTGGGCGTCATACTGGCTGTGATGCCGTGGAATTTTCCTTACTGGCAGGTGCTGCGTGGCGCTGTCAGCATGCTGCTTGCCGGCAATACCTATCTGTTAAAACATGCACCCAGCGTAATGGGATCGGCTTATCTGATGGCTGAACTGTTTGAGGCAACAGAACTGCCGCACGGTGCTTTTACCGTTATCAATACGGATAACGACGGCGTTTCAGCAGCAATCAGCGATTCACGCGTTGCAGCCGTTGCAGTCACCGGGAGCGTACGCGCAGGCGCCGCTATCGCAACACAGGCCGGTGCGGTACTGAAGAAAACAGTACTGGAGCTGGGCGGTGCCGATCCTTTCATCGTACTGGCCGACGCAGATCTTGACGCTGCTGTCGCTTCAGCCGTTGTGGGGCGCTATCAGAATACCGGACAGGTTTGCATGGCAGCGAAGCGCTTTATCATCGAAGAGAGTATCGCCGCCGAGTTTGAAGCGCGTTTCAGCCAGGCCGTAACCGCACTAAAAATTGGCGATCCGCTTGATGAGCAGACCTTTATCGGTCCGATGGCACGCTACGATCTGCGTGATGAACTGGATGGGCAGGTGCAGCAAACGCTCAAAGAGGGCGCACGTCTGGTGCTGGGCGGTCATAAAATTGAGGGGGAAGGAAATTACTATGCCCCTACCATTCTGGCTGATGTGACGCCGGAGATGACAGCATTTCAGCAGGAAATATTTGGCCCGGTCGCGGCAATCACTACGGCGCGTAATGCAGAACACGCCCTTGCGCTGGCTAACAACAGCGATTTCGGTCTGAGTGCCACCGTCTGGAGCCGCGATGAGTCGGTGACCAGCTGGCTGGCAGAGCGGCTGGAAACAGGAGCGGTATTTATCAACGGCAACGGCGCATCCGATCCGCGCGTCGCGATTGGCGGCGTTAAAAAGAGCGGCTATGGCCGTGAGCTCTCCAGTTTTGGCGTACACGAGTTCTGCAATATCCAGACAGTATGGAAAAACCGTCGCTAACTGCCCTGAGGCGCGCAATACTGTGCGCCTCACGATTTTCAGGTAGCCAGCAACATGAAAAGTCCGGGCATTATCATCCTTGCAGCAGGGCAGGGAACACGTTTTCAGCAGGCGGGCGGAAAAGGCAATAAGCTGCTTGCCCTCTTGCCTGACAGCACCGGAACACCCCATCCTGTGCTCGGTATGACGCTGCATGCAGCACAACACAGCGGGCTGCCGCTTCTGCTGGTAACGCGACCTGAATATACCGCGATACGGGCGCTGGCTGCCGCGCAGGCGATACCGGTGCTGTGTGTCAGCAGTGCAGGCAGCGGCGAGACGATTGCCGCTGCCGTTCGCGCTGTGCCGCACTGGTCTGGCTGGCTGATTCAGCCCGGCGATATGGCATGGGTTACTGCAGAAGATCATCAGCGTATCGCCGGCGCACTCTCCGAAGGGGCCTCCCAGGCCCGTTTTTGCTGGCAGAACAAACCCGGCCACCCGGTAGGCTTTGCGGCAGAATATGGCCCGGCACTTAGTGAGTTAAAAGGGGACAGCGGCGCCCGCTCGCTGCTTGATACCGCGCGCCTGCTGCGTTTGCAGGGACACGCTGGCGTGATCCGCGACGCCGATCTCCCCGTTACCGCCACGCCGCTCGCCCGCCGCAGGAAGTAGTGGCGCAGGGTGATAATTACCGCTACTCTCGCGCGGTCATATTTATGCGAACGGGTGACACACTACCCGGTTGACCGTCCCTGTTCAGAGTCATGGTACGCGGAGAGAGTGATGAGCGCAGTAGCCGATCCTTCAGTAATCCAGTCGCGGCGGGAAAGTGCCGCCATCTATCGAAAAATAACGTTAAAACTGATCCCGTTTCTCTGCCTGTGTTATCTGGCAGCCTACCTGGATCGCATTAATATTGGTTTTGCCAAGCTGCAGATGGCAAGCGACTTAGCGCTAAGCGAAACGGCGTTTGGTCTGGGTGCGGGTCTGTTTTTTGTGGGTTACATTCTGTTTGAAGTGCCAAGCAACCTGTTTCTGCAACGCACCGGCGCACGGATCTGGATCGCGCGGATCATGATCAGCTGGGGAGTGCTCTCGGCGTTTACCCTGCTGGTAAAAACTCCCGGTCAGTTCTATACGATCCGCTTTTTACTGGGCGTGGCAGAAGCAGGGTTTCTGCCGGGCGTGCTGTTTTATCTGACCCGCTGGTTTCCCTCATGGCGACGCGGCCGCATTATTGCGCTGTTTATGCTGGGTTTGCCACTTTCCAGTATCATCGGCGGCCCTCTATCAGGCTGGATCATGACGCACTTCGACAAACTGCACGGGCTGCATGGCTGGCAGTGGCTGTTTCTGCTGGAGGGCTTGCCGAGTATTCTGCTGGGGCTGATGACGCTGCGAATGCTGCCGGATGGCCCGGCAGAGGCATCCTGGCTGAGCGTTCAGGAAAAACAGGTCATTGCTGATGAACTCCGCAGCGATGCGGGCGAAGCTGCTGAGGCGAAACACCGGCTGCGGGATGGCCTGCTTAATTTGCGGGTAGTGATGCTGGGCGGAATCGATTTCTCCATACTGCTTAGCGCTTACGCAATGGGCTTCTGGTTACCGACGCTGCTGAAAAAAGCAGGCTCCACCGATCTCACCACGATTGGTTATCTTACGGCGGTCCCAAGTCTGGCCGCGCTGGCTGGCATGCTGCTGATTGGAGCCAGCTCAGACAGGCTGCGCGAACGCCGCTGGCATATTATTGTTCCTTTTATCATCGGTGCAGCCGCAATGGCCTGCGCGCCCTTCTGGAGCAGTAATGTGGCTGTAACCGTGCTGCTATTTTCCATTGCGCAGGCGATGATTATTGGTGCCGTGCCGGTTTTCTTCAGCCTGCCCGCAACCTTTCTGACCGGTACTGCCGCCGCCGCAGGTTTTGCGCTCGCCTGCTCAATTGCCAATATTGCAGGCCTGGTCAGTAATTCTGTTATGGGAATCGCGCTGGATATGACCGGCAGCAGCGACGGGGCGCTGTGGCTGTTTGCTGCCTGTTTATTGCTCAGCTGCCTGCTGGTGCTGGCACTGCCGGCAAAACTGGTCAATCGCTGATCGCCATAAAGCGCGCCTGTTACGGGCGCGCTTTACTGATTACAGTGAACGTTGCGTACACGTCAGGCAGGACGCGTTTATTCAGGCTCAGGCGATATCAGTTCTGCTCAGAGAGTTGCACCGCCATGGTATCGGCTTCCAGTGCTTCAAACACGTGGGGTTCATCAGCGGGATAGCAGATGTAATCGCCAGGATTCAGCTCCACCGGCGCATCGCTGGGTCCTACCCTGGCCCGCCCGCGGGCAATGATAACGTGCTCAACCGAACCGGGCGGATGCGGCTTTGAAGCGCGCGGCGCGCCTGGCTGACTGGTCACCAGATAGAGGTCGCGTCGCCCGCCTGGCGGGCAGCTGGCGAGCAGAGCCGCCTGATAATCAGCCAGTTCAGCCGACACAATCATCCCTTCACCTTTGCGAATAACCTGCAGACGTTTTACCTCTGGTTCCAGCAGGCGGGCGAAAGGAATATTTAACGCGACACAGAGCGCCCAGAGGGTTTCGATACTGGGATTGCCGTTGCCCGCTTCCAGTTGTGAGAGCGTTGATTTTGCCACACCCGCACGGCGAGCCACTTCAGTCAGTGAAAGTCCGGCACGCTGCCGCTCGCGGATCAGCCCGGCGGCAATAGTATCAATCGGTGGTGTCACAGTAGCTCCTGTTCGTTTTATCGAACGTTTGTTCATCTTGTAAAACAATTTCTGAACGTTCATTATACTGTCTTTACTGTTCGGTATGAGATCAATATGTGATGCGTGCAGGGATTAACGTGCTTGATCGCGGCGTGATAAAAGCGATTGTTCTGGTTTGTCTGGCAGACGGTATTGTGGGCCTCTCCTATGGCTCGCTGGCCGCTGCACAGGGTTTTCCGCTCTGGGTGCCGATAGCGCTCTCTACGCTGGTGCTGGCAGGCGCTTCGGAATTTCTGTTTATCGGCATTGTTGCTGGTGGCGGAAGCCCGCTCACTGCCGCCGCCGCCGGGTTGCTGGTCAATGCGCGCCATCTGCCGTTTGGCATTGCGGTAAAAGATCTGGTGGGGCAGGGAGGCCGCAGCCTCCTTGGCTGCCATATCATGAACGATGAGAGCGTGGTATTTGGTATCTCGCAACCGGGGCTGCAGCAGCGCCGGGTTGCCTACTGGCTGTGCGGACTCGGTATTTTTGCGGTCTGGCCACTCACCGTTATCGGCGGCGCCATGATTGGCCGCTTTATTCCTGACGTTTCCGCCATCGGGCTGGATGCGGTTTTCCCGGCGATCCTGATTGCGCTGATTTTTCCGGCGCTGCGCAAACGGCGGACACGCATTCCGGCGCTGGCCGGGACCGCACTCTCTGTCGCGGTCACGCCTTTTGTACCGGCAGGAATGCCGGTGCTCTTTTCCCTGCTGGGGTTGCTGAGCTGGCGGGAGCGTAAAGATGGACAATAGTCTGGTCATTGCCGGTATCGCGCTGCTGGCCGTCGGAACGTACGCTATCCGTTTTGCCGGATACCGTCTCGGCAGCCGGCTGCCGATGTCAGAAAAAACGCGCAATATGCTGTCAGATGCTGCCACGGTCCTGTTGCTGGCGGTGGCGGTCACAACCGCACTGTTTGAAGGAACGCACTTTGCCGGCATCGCACGGGTAGCAGGCGTTCTGTTTGCTGTTTTTCTGGCATGGCGACGGACGCCGTTGATTCTGGTTATCGCAGGAGCCGCAGCGATGACGGGATTACTGCGTTATCTGGGCGTGCCGTAACGACTTTTCAGGCTGGCAATATCCGCCTGCCACGGCTTTTGCTACCCTAACAGTATAAGGCGTCGCTTCCGGATCCCTTCAGAGAGCGACAGAGTAAGCCAGAGCAGGATTGAGGCAAAAATGGAAAAGCAGGAACGAACCGACAATCATGCAGATGAGATCGTCAACTGCGTGGTCTATCGTCATGGCGAGCGGCAAGAGCATGTCGATGTTGCAGAGATCAGCGATATCCTGAAAGAAGATAAATCGTTCGTCTGGCTTGGGTTATACCAGCCCGAACCCGCTTTTATGCAAAAGCTGCAGGAGGAATTCGGGCTGCACGAGCTGGCGATCGAAGATGCTCTGCTGGCGCATCAGCGTCCTAAGATTGAACAGTATGGCGAATCGGTATTTATCGTGGTCAAAACGGCGTATATGCAGGCGCAGCAGCACATCACGTTTGGTGAAACGCACTTCTTTCTGGGCAAAAATTTCCTGATTACGGTACGCCATGGATCGCGGGAAGGCTATGCCGCAATCCGGGAAAAAGCGGAAAAGAATCACGCCATGCTGTGCCAGGGGCCAGGCTATGCACTCTACTGTATCCTCGATTTTATCGTAGACAACTACAGTAAAATCACACAAACGCTCAGCGAGCGTATCGGTAATCTCGAAGATGGGATGTTTTCCACGCGCTTTGATAACCACGCGCTGGAGCAGGTCTACCATCTGCGACGCCAGCTGCTGGCGCTGCGCAACGCCGCGATGCCGGTCACTGAAATCTGCCCGCAGCTGGTTCGTTTCCATGAAGATATTATCCCAAAAAATCTGCGCGCCTATCTGCGCGATGTGCAGGATCACGCGCATCACGTCATGATCGATGCAGAGGATATGCGTGAAACGCTGGCCAGTGCTATGCAGGTCAACCTCGCACTGGTCTCTGTACAGCAAAGTGAAGTGAATAAGAAGCTGGCGGGCTGGGGCGCCATTTTGATTGTGCCAACAATTGTATTCAGTATGTATGGCATGAACTTTTCCGACATGCCGGAGCTGCACAGCCATTTTGGTTATCCGGTGGCGCTGGGATCAACGCTGCTTATCTGCTGCATTATGTGGTGGCGGCTGAAGCGCGCGGGCTGGTTATAACGACGCCCGCGCGTCGATGCCTGAAATTTCAGCCTGAAATCGCCAGAATTTTTATGGCTTAAAACGGGCTGGCAGTAGGGCGCAGCGTGATTTCACTGACGTCAACCTCGCCAGGCTGATCGATAGCCCAGCTGACCGCCTGCGCTATCGATTCCGGTTTAAGGGCGATAGCCCGAAAGCTGCGCATCGCCTCCTGGGCCACATCGTCAGTGATGCTGTCAGCCAGCTCAGATTCCACTACGCCTGGATTGATAACGGTAACGCGCAGAGCGGACGACTCCTGCCGTAATCCCTCAGAAATAGCGCGGACGGCAAATTTAGTGGCGCAGTAAACCGCCGCGGTGGGTGAGACCGTAAGCGCCCCGATTGACGCGATATTGATAATGTGCCCCGCCTGCTGCTGCTGCATTGCGGGCAGTACTGCAGCGATGCCGTAAAGCACGCCGCGCACATTAACATCCAGCATCTGGTCCCACTCTTCAACTTTCAGTGAAGCCATCGGAGAGAGCGGCATCACGCCCGCATTGTTAATCATCACATCAATCCGTCCATATTTTTCAATAGCCAGACGGGCTAATGCCTGTGTATCAGCGCGCTGCGTCACATCTGTCGTCAGATAATCTATCCGGGCACCCTGCTGCTGCAGCTCATCACACAACGATGCCAGACGTGTGGCCCGGCGTGCACCAAGGATCAGCCTGTGACCCTGCCTGGCCAGATAGCGGGCGATGGCTTCACCGATACCGCTGCTGGCGCCGGTCAGAATAATTACTTTCGCTTTTGCATCAGTCATC
Organism: Pantoea sp. UBA6567; assembly: GCF_002434165.1. Taxonomy (NCBI): domain Bacteria; kingdom Pseudomonadati; phylum Pseudomonadota; class Gammaproteobacteria; order Enterobacterales; family Erwiniaceae; genus Pantoea; species Pantoea sp. UBA6567. The sequence continues at coordinate 402,157 of NZ_DJJN01000004.1, forward strand.
TTTTTTTCCTCGTGTGAAGTACCCTGCTATTGTTGAAAAATGCCGCAAACGTCAACAGACCTATTCACTGCGCATCTTTGCCTGATCCTCTCGCAGAGCGAGTCGCGCGCTGCGCCTTGTGACTAAGCAGGAATTCAACTATCCGGGAGAACGTGTGATGAATGACGTGCAACAGCAGATTTGCACTTTGCTTAACCAGCTGGCACCGCAGGAGGGATATACAAAATCCCTGCTGGATAGCGTGTTATTTATGCGGGCTAATCAGCAGTGGGCGCGCACGCCGGTACTTTATGAGCCGGGCATCATCATTATCTGCCAGGGCGCTAAGCGTGCCTTTCTGGCGGATAATGTCTACCGCTATGACGCGCAACACTATCTGGTATTATCTGTGCCTCTGCCATTCTCAGCGGAGACTGAAGCGACGTCCGCTGAGCCGCTGCTGGGCCTGGCGATCCGTTTTGACGTTAACGTACTGGCGAAACTCATCGCGCAGGTGCCGGCAAAGCCTGCGGGTGAAGAGAGGGCGACGGCCGCTATTATCTCCACGCCGCTGGATAGCACACTGCTACAGAGTACGCTGGCACTGCTTCAGGCATTACGGGATCCGCTTGAGGCGCGGATACTGGGGCCGGCCCGTGTGGAAGAGATCTGCTTTCGCATTCTGATGGGGCAGCAGGGTGCCGCTGTACGCGCCGCGCTGGCGTATCAGGGCCATTTTGGCCGCATTGCCCGGGCGCTACAGCAAATCCATGATAACTGGCAGCAGCCTATAAACGTTACGCAACTTGCCCGTGAGGCGGGCATGAGCGTGCCGCGTTTTCATCTGCACTTTAAAACCGTTACACAAACTTCACCCATTCAGTATCTTAAATCACTGCGCTTACATCGTGCACGACTGATGCTGATCCAGCAGAACCTGACCGCAGCCGGGGCAGCTGCGCGTACAGGCTACGAAAGTGACTCACAGTTCAGCCGCGAATTTAAACGCCTGTTTGGCCGCAGTCCGGCAGAGGAGGCGCGCATAATGAAACGGGCATTTACGCTGCTGCCAGCCGAACCATACGACCTGTTTTAGCACCCTGCACGCGGGTAACGGCTGACTGAGCATCACCCCCTGCCACAGAAAGAAGCCTGAATGTTTTAAAGCGAATCCCCCAGTTAATCGTGGTATTGGCGGCTGCGTTATCCAGACTTGTGCCGATGGCGTTCCGGGAAGGGATATGAAAAGATCGCGCATCTTTAAGTGAAGCACCGCTGCCGCCTCAGGAACAGCGCATTGCGCTGCGCGCGACAGGTTTCCGGCAGCCGTGCTGCAGGCTGTTGTCAGCCATGCTGCAGGCACTTTTTATCGTTCAGGCTGACCTCTCTTATTGCACTGCAGCCTTACGGCAACATGTCGCTTCTGCTGCACGATAACGGAAGAACAACCCTGAGGCAGGCTACGAACTTTTCTGAAATAGAGGCTGGCAGCCGCAATCTGTCTTCGCCAGTCAGTACCAGGTTTTTCTGCAAATGCGCCCGGCGCTGTACCTGAACGGTCAGCGGGTGCTGATAAATCGCGCCAGATATGGTGCAGAGATAACGTTAATTTTCCCGGTGGCGGAGTAATGGAATGAGCGCGAAAGTGTGGTTAGTGGATGATGATTTGTCAGTAAGGGAGTCGCTGGGATTTCTGCTGAAAACCGTAGATTACGAGGTGGCTGACTTCGGCGATCTGGCGACGTTCGACGCCGTTGCCAGTGCAGAAGCGCTGCCGCTGCGCGGCTGTCTGCTGGTGGATGTGCGGCTGCCCGGCATGGATGGGCTTAACTGGCTGACCGAACAGCGCGCCCGTCATCCGCTGCTGCCGGTTATTCTTATGACCGCGTATGGTACGCTTGACGTCTGCCGCAGCACGTTTCAGGAGGGAGCGTTTGATATTTTTACCAAGCCGCTCGACATTGAACCGCTGCTTGCAACCCTGCATCGCGCGATGAATGAGAGCGAACAGCGTGCAGTGCAGCAGGGCTGACGCTTTCTGTTATCTCGCTCAGCCCGTCGGTAAGGTCTGTATTCCGCATAACGTTCTGCGCCAGATAAAGCGCCTCTGACAACTGTCAGAGGCGCTCCGGCTTTAGCTGGTTTTCTGCTGCTTAAATCCGGTGAGTACCTTTTTAGCACTCAGCAGCGGGAGCGGGTGGCGCGACAGCCTGCTATCGGATCACAGGGATATCAGCCAGGCGAGTGGTATAGCGGGGTGAGAGCATGTTGCGTTTCATCTGCCACGCCTGGTTTCCTGTCGTCTGGCTGGCGAAACCGATTTTGCCTTTCCCTGAACGGTTTATGGCGTCGAGAGCGGTCATCAGCGCATCCGCATTGGCACGCGGCTGCTGCTGGCTGAACATATCAAACTGCGTGCTGCCTGACTGCCAGAAGTCGCTCAGCATTACGCCCGCTTTGGCATAGCGAAAGCCGTCGCGCCAGATAGCGTTCAGCCCCTGCAAAGCAAAGGCGACGATGTCACGCGTGTCCGCCGTTGGATATTGCCAGCTGACGGGCGCGGTAGCAGAGTACCTGGGATCGTCGCCATAGCGGCCGGTCGTCACAGAGACGGTGAGATGACGGCAGCGGGAGCCCTGCTGGCGCAGCTTTTCAGCAGCCCGGGTCGCATAGGCCATAACCGCCTGCTGCATATCATCCAGCGTCGTGATGCGCTGCCCGAAAGAGCGTGAATTAACGATCTGCTGTTTTGGCGGCGGCGCATCCTCCAGTGCCAGACAGGATTCGCCGCGCAGCTCGCGTGCAATGCGCTCAACAATCACATCAAATTTTTTGCGGATCGTACTGGTATTACTTTCTGCCAGATGCAGCCCGGTGGTGATCCCCATCTCTTCCAGACGCTGGGCGATTCGCCAGCCAATACCCCAGATATCGCCAATGCGCGTCAGCTGCAGCAATTTTTGCTGGCGCAGGGGATCGGAGAGATCGACCACGCCGTTTGTTTTCGTCCACTGCTTGGCCGCCTGATTCGCCAGCTTGGCCAGCGTTTTGGTCGGGCCAAAGCCCACGCCTATGGTCAGGCCGGTTTCCTGGCGAACGCGTTCGCGCATCTGCTGACCAAAGCGCTCCAGCGGCATATAACTGCTGATGCCCGTGACATCAAGAAAGCTTTCATCGATAGAGTAGACTTCCTGCCCGGCAGCCATCTCATCGAGTATTGCCATCATCCGCGCCGACATATCGCCATAAAGCTCATAGTTAGAACTGAAAACGTGTACGCCATTGTCACGAAAATAGCGTTCATGCTTAAACCAGGGGGCGGCCATCTTTATACCCATGCGCTTTGCTTCAGCTGAACGGGCAATCACGCAGCCATCATTATTTGATACCACGCAAACGGGTTTGCCGCGCAGATCGGGCCTGAAAATGGTTTCACAGGAGGCGTAAAAATTGTTGGCATCAGCAAGCGCAAACATACCTATTCTCCTGCAGGCCCGGTGAAACCCTGGCCCGCGATATCATTGAGCGCATAAGCCACCACGCCCCACACCGGCAGCGGCTGGTTCTCGTCGAGCAGAACGATAGCATCGGACCTCTCCAGCGACTGCAGCGCCGGAACGGGTTTCAGCAGTAACCTGCGCAGCACCAGTTCACCCTCAAATTCCGCCACAATAATCTGACCGTGCCGCGGCGTCAGTGCCCGATCAACTGCCAGCACTGAGCCTTTGACGATACCCGCCTCCGGGCTGGCTGTATCACTGCGCATCAGGTAGGTGGACCAGGGCGACAGCGAGACGATATCACCCAGGTTCAGGCGCGCTTCGATAAAGTTTTGAGCCGGATTCTGAAATGCCATATGCCTGTTTCGCTGAGGATAAAAAGGGTGGGCAAGTGTCCGGCTATTATACCCGATCTGCTTAAAAATAGCGCGGTTTACGCCGTGATCCTGCTCTGCCAGCGTGACGATACTATGAGCGTAATTATTTCTCTTTCGCCGCGGTTTCCTGCAGCCAGCGGATAAAGGTTTCTGTTTTTGGCCAGCGTCTGTCGGCGCGGGTAGCGATGTAATACCGTTCGCTGCACAGCAGCGCCAGGCGCGGGAAAGGCGTTATCAGTTCGCCAGAGGCGATACGCTGTTTCACCAGCGCCTTACGTCCCATCGCGATGCCGGCATGGTTTATCGCTGCAGCAACCGCAAGCTCTGCCTGATCGAATTCGGCACGGCGCGCTGCCGTAATATCCACGTCAAAATGCGCTGCCCACAACCGCCACTCATTTTCTCCGGAATCGATACTCCACGCCTGACGATCGTGCAGCAGGCGACAGCTCCGGAGATTCTCCGGGCAGTCCGTCAGCCTGAATTGTGCAGCGTAGCGCGGGCTGCAAACCGGAATAATATGTTCATCCATCAGCGGGTCCAGGTGAAATCTGTCCGGCACGTCAGCATCAAAACAGATGGCCAGATCGGCACCCATTTTATGCAGGTCGACCGGTTCGTTTCCGGTATTAATAACGAGATCGATAGCGGGGTTTTGCTCCAGAAAAGAGGCCACCGCCGGTGCAAGCCAGGCGTGCGCAAACGACGGGCGACTGTAAACCGTAAGCCTTCCGCTGGATCCCTGATTTCTGATGCCCTGAATTTCCCGGTTGAGGTAGTCGAGTGAGGTACTCATGGCATTGAAGATCCGCTCACCCTCTTCGGTCAGCAGCACCCTGCGGTGTAAACGGGTGAACAGCGAGATACCGAGCTCTCTTTCCAGCTGGCTGATACGGTGGCTGACAGCGCTGGGCGTCAGTGCCAGCGCCGCCGCCGCTCCGGCAAACGAGCCGTGGCGGGCAGCGGCTTCAAAGGTGAAAAGACGTCCCAGCTGGCCACCCTCTATTTCACGCATCTCAGAGAACACATTTTTCACCTTTACTGTTTAAGCTGCTGATTTAGCGATTAGTTATTTAACCGGCGTGGACGTTGCAGATAAAAATGCACAATGCGTGCTCGCCTGTTGAGTTAGCTGAGCTCATGTTAAGTTGAAAAACCATCGTTTGTCACCGCGCAGCCGCGTGCATATAAATAACGCTCTGTTTTCTTTTGATGCGTCGGGCTGAATGAGAGTAACCATGACTGATTTAACTGAAAAACTCCGGTCTGTACCGGCGGTAAGCGATCTGAGGGCGCTACGTGAAACCATCTGGTTTAACGATCAGGTGACGACGGCAGAGAGGGGGCTCCTGCATACGGGACTGACGCGTGAAGAGGCTGAAGATGCCGAAGCCCGCCTGCGCCGTTTCGCTCCGCTGATCGCCGCCGCCTTTCCGGAAACGGCTGAAAGCGGCGGTATTATTGAGTCAGATATGGTACCTCTACCCGCGATGCAGGCGCGGCTGGCGCAGCGTGCGCCGCTGCCAGGCAGACTCTGGCTGAAAAAAGATAGCCATCTGCCCGTTTCAGGTTCCATCAAAGCGCGCGGCGGCATTTACGAAGTTCTCGCGCACGCAGAGAAGCTGGCGCTGGAGGCGGGGCTTATCACGCCAGCCGATGACTACAGCCAGCTGCTTTCTCCGGCGCACCGTCAGTTTTTCAGCCAGCATAAAATAGCAGTAGGTTCAACGGGCAACCTGGGCCTTTCGATCGGCATAATGAGTGCCCGCCTCGGGTTTCACGTTACCGTTCATATGTCGGCAGATGCGCGTCAGTGGAAGAAAGCGCTGCTGCGCAGGCGTGGAGCGCACGTGATTGAGTATGAGCAGGATTACGGCGTCGCCGTGGAGCAGGGCCGCAAAGCGGCGGAGTCCGATCCCGACTGCTTCTTTATTGATGATGAAAATTCACGCACGCTGTTTCTGGGCTATGCCGTTGCCGGCCTGCGCCTGCCAGAGCAGCTGAAGGAGAAAGGCATTACTGTGGATGCCTCCCATCCGCTTTTTGTGTATCTGCCCTGTGGCGTGGGTGGCGGCCCGGGAGGCGTCGCCTTTGGCCTGAAGCTGGCTTTTGGCGATAACGTTCACTGCTTTTTTGCGGAGCCAACCCATTCACCCTGTATGCTGCTGGGAATGAGCACCGGCCTGCACGATGGTATTGCGGTGCAGGATATCGGTATCGACAATAAAACCGCTGCGGATGGACTGGCGGTGGGCCGCGCCTCCGGCTTTGTCGGCCGGGCGATGGCGCAGCTGATCGACGGCTGCTATACGCTCAGCGATCGCACCCTGTTTACGCTGCTTGCCATGCTGGATGAAACGGAAGGTATTCAGCTGGAACCTTCCGCGCTGGCGGGCATGCAGGGGCCGCAGCGCATCGCGGCAAGCCCCGCTTATCTGGCACAGCAGGGTATCACTCCGCAGCAGCTGCAGCAGGCCACGCAGCTTGTCTGGGCGACAGGTGGCGGCATGGTTCCTGCTGATGAAATGCAGCGCTACCTCGCTAAAGCCAGCTGCTGATAAACCCATGCAGCAGGGCAGTCACGCGAGCTGCCCTGCCGCCGTTACAACCCCAGCGCAGTCAGCCCCGGATGATCGTCCGGACGACGTCCCAGCGGCCAGAAAAATTTGCGTTCGCTCTCTTTAATAGGCATATCGTTGATACAGGCAAAACGGCGCTTCATCAGGCCATCGCCTTCAAACTCCCAGTTTTCATTGCCGTAAGAGCGGAACCAGTTACCTGAATCATCGCGCCATTCATAGGCGTAGCGGACAGCAATGCGGTTGCCATCAAACGCCCAGAGCTCCTTGATAAGACGATACTCAAGCTCTTTTTTCCATTTACGGGCCAGAAACGCTTCGGCTTCTTCACGGTTATGAGCAAACTCGGTGCGGTTGCGCCATTGTGTGTCCGCTGAGTAAGCCAGTGCGACTTTAGCCGCATCGCGGCTGTTCCAGCCATCTTCAGCCAGGCGCACCTTTTCGATGGCCGTTTCGCGGGTGAAAGGAGGAAGCGGCGGGCGTTGGTATGAATCAGACATGGTAAAACTCCTGTTAATTCAAATTTGATGAGTACGCAGGCTTCAGGAAACCTGCTCCAGCAGCATTTTCGCAATATCCCGTGCGTCGTCGGCCGCGCTCCCGCTCCCCATAACATAGGACGCGGTAATGGCGCCCTCTATCAGAATCAGCAGCTGTCTGGCCAGCGCCTCGGGATGTGCAACATTCATCTCTTTGCTGAGCTCCAGGGCGTAATCCAGTAACTTCTGCTTGTGGGTTTTCGCTATCTGGCGAACGGTATCGTCAGGGTTGCCTGTCTCACCGGCGGTGTTGATAAATGCGCAGCCGCGGAAACCCTCTGACTCAAACCAGCTTTTCAGCGCGGTAAACATATTCAGAATGCGATCCTGCGGCGTATTGCCTTGATCGGACGCGCTTCTGAACCACGCCATCCACTGCTCATCGCGCACGCTCAGCGCGGCTGATGCCACCTCCTCTTTACTGGCGAAGTGATGATAAATACTTTTTCTGGCGACGCCTGAGGTTTTGACCAGAAGATCCATTCCCATGGCGTGGATACCGTTCTGATAAATCAGCTGCTCAGCGCTCTTGAGAATTTTTTCCCGGGTACTGCCTGATGTTTTGTTCATGGCTTTAAGGTAGAACGATCGTTCTACCTCGTCAACGTTTTTTTAGCAGGAGGCTATCACCGGGGCGACAGACAGCTATGCAATGCTGACTGAGCGGATCAAAAAGGGAGAGCCGTAAGCTGGCTCTCCCTGATATTGCTCTGCAACGTTTTTATGCCTGAGACTCAGGAATGCGGGCGATAACCTTTATCTCAAAATCAAACCCTGCCAGCCAGTTAACGCCCACGGCGGTCCAGTTGGGGTAGGGCGGCGCCGGGAAAAGAGTCTGTTTCACCTGCATGATGGTTGAAAACTGGTTTTCCGGGTCGGTATGAAAAGTAGTCACATCAATCATATCTTTGAACGTACATCCTGCCACAGCGAGCGTGGCTCTGAGATTCTCAAAGGCAAGCTGTACCTGGGTTGCAAAGTCCGGCTCCGGGGTGCCGTCGTCGCGGCTACCCACCTGCCCGGAAACAAATAATAAATCGCCAGAGCGGATTGCTGCAGAATAACCATGCTGTTCATAAAGAGCATGGCGATGAGCAGGAAAAACGGGTGTTGGCTGGGTCACAGGGACTCCTTTGTGGGAGAACAACAGGGGATGCGCAGCATAAATAAAACAATTAATATACGCGGCGTATGTAAAATTAATCACACATACGCTGCGTATGTCAAATGGCATGCGCGGCGTTAGCAGCAGGAGAAGTATATGGTTACCAGACGCCGCACAGAAACGATGGAAGAAAACCGGAAAAAGTTGATTGCAGCTGCGCGCAAAGCGTTCGCTGAAAAGGGATTTGCAGCTGCATCAATGGACGATTTGACTGCCAGTGTCGGTCTGACGCGCGGGGCGCTTTACCATAACTTTGGGGATAAAAAAGGCTTGCTCGCCGCGGTAGTGACGCAGATCGATTCTGAAATGGCGCAACGCGCTAAACGTGAAGCGGTTCACTCCGATAACGACCAGCAAACGCTCCTGGCTGAAGGGATAGCCTATATCAGGATGGCGCTGGATGAAGAGGTCCGGCGCATTGTGCTGCTTGATGGTCCCGCTTTTCTTGGCGATCCTGCAAAATGGCCGAGTCAGAATAACTGCCTCAGTGCTACGCGTGAGAGTATTACCGATCTGATTGAACGTCGCGTAATCAAATCAGTCGATGCGGATGCGGCTGCGTGGCTGTTAAATGGCGCGGCACTGAATGCCGCGCTATGGGTCGCTGCCAGCGGTAATCCACAACAGGCATTACCAAAAGCTATTCAGGCGTTTACTCTGCTCTTCGGCGGTCTGCTGGAAAGTGTTGCGCAGCCATAACGCCGCTTTAATTGGTCTGGATACCACAGCTTATCAACGAATATTGCAAAATCCTGCCTGCCTCAACCTGGAGGCAGTGCCTGCAGAATACGCTGCGCATCCTGTTTGCTCAGCGGGTAATCGTAAAATGTCCGGTAAAATTCCTGAGTGGCGTCAACCAGATCGCGCGTTGCAAACAGCGCCGGATGCAGTTTTCTGGCAGCCCACTGGATTTGCAGTGCGACTTCAGTGCCGTAGCGATCCCAGGGAAAGACACCCGATGGATTCTGCCACACCTGCTGCTGCTTCACGGCTTTTACGCTGGCGAACAGCGATTTGTAGTCAGAGTCAGCCAGGGTTCCCGCGCCGGCACCGATAATAATCACATCCGGATCCCAGCGTATCACCTCCTCCGGTGAAACAGGGCGCATATTGCCATCCACGGAGGCGGCGACGTTCCGGCCACCCGCAAGCCTGATCCAGGTATCAATCAGGGTATTCCGGCCATCTACCTTCAGCGGATGCAGCGACTGAATATGCAGCACGCGCGGGCGTTCACTCTCCGCAAGCGCGGCCGTTTTGGTCTGAATAGCAGCGATTTGCGTATCCAGATAGCGATTATAAGCCCGGGCTCGCGCGGCCGCTGCCGGTGTGCCGACCACCTGAGCCGTGGTAGTGAGTGAGCGTTTCATCGAGTCAAAATCATCAAAATTCATTGCCAGTACGGGAATACCGGCCAGACGATAAGACTCTGCATCGGGATCGTTAGCGGGTACAAAAATCGCATCAACGTTGCGTGCCACCAGCGCTTCACTGTTAAAGGTTTTACCGTGTGCCTGGAGCGCCTGATTTAACGATGGCTGTACCTTAAACATCCACGGCCGGTCCGCCGGATGGTTTACGGTTGCCACAATCCGATCGCCGGCGCCCAGCGTCATAAGCAGAGAGTGGTGGGCAAACCAGGCATCGGCTATGTGCAGCACCGGCTGGCTCAATTCAATCTTATTCCCGCTGTCGTCAGTGACTGTCTGAGCCGACGCCAGAGCGCTTACGACCAGAAGCGGTAGTGCCCATTGCAGGCTTTTCATTAGTAAATATCCCTGTCAGAAGCTGAGTTGCCTGGAAATAACGTCGCTTTCCTGTCGGTTGCAAAAGGTGCGTCTGGCAAAGCATTAACGCCCATCGCAGGTTGTTCATTTACGGCATATACCGGCATAGCAGCGCAATAACATTGCGCAGGTGAACGTTGTCTTCACCAGGATCCACCGTTTAACCAACATGAAATTTTCGGAGAGCTGTCGATAGGGCAGGCATCATTACTTACCGCTATATCAGTGAGTATATAACGATTTTTGTAAGTTAACCGACTGCCTGGCGTATAAATGAAAACCTGCCCGTTAATATGGAACTGTATCAAATGTGATTAAGTCTGCGGTGCCCCTGGCATCCGGTAGCACCGGATTGGCCAGAAATATATCGGGTTCTTAAACCGGAGGGAGCTATCTGACACAGCAGGCTGAGCCTGCATCTGCATTTATCGAGTATATTTTAGGACCACTTCACAAAGAGAGAATGTCCAGAGATCCTGGCAAAGAAAAAGAGGATGCGGAGATGGCGGGTTTTAAGGTCATCGACTTACACACAGCACGCTGCCGGATGAGGTTTTTTGATATCAGGGTTGTTGTCTGAATTTTGCGGAAATGCATCTGTGGCTACCCGGCTTCTCCGTGAAGAAATACTACAAAGAATTGCAGCCAATGCAGCAGAAAATGCGCCTGGGCCAGCCATTTGTTGCGTATTCAACATCTGCATACATAGAATGCCAACCCTGCAGAAACGGGTTTTACTGCCTTTAGTTCTATATATCATACGTTTTCAGAAATGATTCATGACAGGAATTTAAACATGTGCAATGAGTTAGAGCGTATGCTAATCATGGGAAACAGCGGTTCAGGCAAAAGCTGGCTTGCTGCACGTATCTCTGAATTCAAAAAGTTACCTGTTACAGATTTAGATACTCTTTACTGGGAACAAGATGGTTACGGCAGAGCCAGGGAAAAGGCTGAAGTGCTTAAAGATGTTCTTGCAATAGCAAATAAACAACGCTGGGTTATTGAGGGCGTTTATGGCTGGATTGCTGATCAAGTCTCTTTATACGCCTCTCATGTTATATGGCTGACGCCTAAGCCAGGTGAATGTGTTGAAAACATTAAAGTTAGAGGAGTAAGGAACAATGGAACTGTTGAAGATTATGAGGCCTTGCTGGAATGGGCCTCATTATATGAAATCCGAACCGGGTCGAGTAGTTATGAGGGCCATCTTTCTGTCTTTTCAAAAGTCAGTCCCGGGAACAAAATAAAGCTAGCTAGTCGCAAAGATATCCATCAATTCCTTACTCAACTTTGATTAAGGCAGTTCAGTAAACGGCCGCTCCCCGCTCTTAGCGGACATTGGCCTGTGCGTCAGTCCGCTTTGTGCCAGAAGCGGA
>NZ_DJJN01000005.1:0-145534 GCF_002434165.1 Pantoea sp. UBA6567
CCTGCCTGTCACGCAGGGGGTCGCGGGTTGAAGCCCCGACCGTTCCGCGACCCTATTTAGGGGCGTAGTTCAATTGGTAGAGCACCGGTCTCCAAAACCGGGTGTTGGGGGTTCGAGTCCCTCCGCCCCTGCCAGAAAACAATCCTTTGCTTCGGCAAAGGATTTTTTTTTGCCTGAAATTCAGGATCCTTCTGCATCCTTTCAAAAAAAGAAAGAGTCTGCGCCCGCTTTCACAGCTTCAGACCCTTCTCAATCTGCTATCTCAGTGCGTCAGAACCGGAAATTTGAGCAGCTGGCGGATATGCGTTTGCTGATCGCTATTCTGCAGCCAGACGGCATATAGCGGACGCACCGCTACCGGTGTATCAGGGATCGGCACAATATCGTTATATATTCCCTGCCAGGAATCGGGTAAAAAAGCACAGGCCCCGGTAGTGTGTAACAGTTCCCGCGTTACATGTGCCGATGTCGTGGTTAATACCGGAACATCATCACTCGACAAATAGCTCTCATGCTGATGAAAATCTGCGCCCCATTCCAGTTTGATATAATCATACTTCTCGCGTTTTTCCGTTTTACGCGCCCGGAACAGAGCAAGTGAAATATGACCAATCTGCTGGCTGGTCAGCTCATCCATTTTTGGCGCTTCCGTGGTGATTAGCAGATCAAGCTGCCGCTCATGCAGCTGTTTAACCAGCAGATGACGCTGGGCAATACGGGCTTCCATATGCAGGCTCTCACGGTTCTCATAGAGCGTCTGAAGCCAGGGCGTGAGATAAGCCTCCCACAGGGAAGCGCTGGCACCGATTGAGAGCTCATGATGCTGCTGCGTATGCGAAACCTCTTTCTTTGCCATCAGCCAGGTACTCATCAGGCTTTCCGCATAAGGTAATAACCGCTCACCTGCTGAAGTCAGGCGGATGTTATTACGATGGCGGGTAAAGAGATTTACGCCCAGCTGGTTTTCCAATTGACGGATGCGAAAACTGACAGCAGATTGCGTAAGGTACAGCGCCTCCGCAGCACGTCCAAAATGACGCGTTCTGCTCACCTCCAGAAAAGTTTTCAGTAATTCCGTATCCACACTATTCTCCCAAAATTTGTTTGTCGTACTGATTTAAATGTTTTGTTTTACACTCTGTCAAGCCTATCTAATACTCCGCGCCATAAATAGCACGGCCATATGAGAATCAGGAGCGTGTAAAATGGCGGAAAGCTTCGCAACAACAAATCGTTTCTTCGATAACAAACATTATCCACGTGGATTTTCACGTCACGGTGATTTCACCATTAAAGAAGCCCAGCTTCTGGAGCGTCACGGATACGCTTTTAATGAGCTTGATCTGGCAAAACGCGAACCGGTAACAGAAGAAGAGCGGTCGTTTCTTGAAGTGTGCCGCGGACAACGTGAGCCGCTGACCGAAGCAGAGCGCGTCTGGTCTAAGTATATCGCCCGCATCAAGCGTCCTAAGCGCTTTCACACCCTCTCGGGTGGCAAGCCGCAGATGGATACGGTTGAAGATTTCAGCGACAGTGATGACTGATAAAACGGGGCTCTGAACGGCCCCGTTTTTATTCCAGCGTCTTATGCAGATAAATCATTAAACGATCGATACTGCGGTAGCTCACCGCTTCCTGCAGATGTGGCCGTACTATCTGTGTTTCCCCGGCAAGATCGGTGATGGTTCTGGCCACTTTCAGGATGCGCTGCCATGCACGCACCGACAAACCCAGCGTATTAAGTATTCCTTCCAGCCACTCTGCATCAGCCTGTAACAACGCACAGTCGCGCGCGATCTCCGCATTAGTAAGATGGGCATTAATTTTGCCAGCGCGCGCCTGCTGTCGTGCTCTGGCTGCCAGCACCCGTTCCCTGACCTGTGCAGTGCTCTCGCCGGTGACAGCCTGCTGACTCAGGGTACCGCCTGGCAGCAGCGGAATCTCAAGCGACAAATCAAAGCGGTCCAGAAAGGGCCCTGACAACCGGCTGAGATAACGCAGTACCTGCTGTGGTGAACAGCGGTTGTGATTGCCCTGGTAATGCCCGGTGGGGCTGGGGTTCATTGCGCCTATCAGCTGAAAGCGCGCAGGATAAGTCACTTTAGCCCGCGTACGGGAGAGCGCAATTTCGCCTGATTCAATAGGTTCACGCAGCGCATCAAGGACGCGGCGATCAAATTCCGGTAACTCATCCAGAAACAGTACGCCATTGTGTGCCAGTGATATTTCACCCGGGCGGGGTATAGAGCCTCCGCCAACCAGCGCATAGAGTGAGGCGCTGTGATGAGGTGCCCTGAAAGGGCGCTTGCGCCACTGAGCGCGCTGTTCACCATTGCTGACCAGGCTGGCAATTGCCGCACACTCCAGCGCTTCACCGTCGTCCAGCGGGGGCATAATGCCCGGCAGACGCGTCGCCAGCATCGTTTTGCCTGTACCGGGTGGTCCGAGCAGCAGCAGATTATGTCCGCCTGCTGCTGCAATCTCCAGCGCGCGTCGTCCCTGCTGCTGACCAATAACGTCACGCAGATCCTGCGGTGAGTCCGTGGCCTCTTCGGCAACGGTCTGCGCCACTCTGAGCGTGGTCTGATTGTGCAGAAAAGCGCATATTTCACTAAGATGCACGCCGGTCAGCGTTTCGCCCTGCTGGATTAATCCCACATCCTGCTGATTCTGTTCAGCAACAATCATCTGGCGGCCGGCTCTGAGCGCTGCCATAGCGGCCGGAATTGCGGCCTGCACGCCACAGAGCGCGCCGTTAAGCGCCAGCTCACCCAGGAACTCATAGCGCGTAAGTTTATCCCCTGGCAGCTGTTCTGAGGCTGCGAGAAGCGCGATAGCAATCGGCAGATCGTAGCGACCACCCTCCTTAGGCAGGTCAGCAGGCGCCAGATTGATGGTGATACGTTTGGCCGGAAAGCTGAATCCGCTATTAATAATAGCGCTGCGTACCCGTTCGCGAGCCTCCTTAACCGTGGTTTCAGGCAGGCCGACCAGCGTCAGCGCAGGCAATCCATTACTGATATGAACCTCGACGGTTACCAGCGGCGCTTCGATTCCCAGTCCGCACGGGTCAGAACTTTAGATAAAGACATCACCCCTCCTTGTTGCCTCTATCCTTGCTCCTCAGCGCGCTATCTGCGATCCCGGTTGTGCCATTTTGACCGCCTTATTCCATATTTTTCTCTATTGTTTCACTGTTTTCGCCAAAAATGAGCGATCTCTTCCGCTAAGCATTATGCAATTACGCGCCGGGCGTGATGAATATTTATCACAAATCTGAATAACCTAGTTTTTACAAGGTGATAACGATGATTGCATCAGAACCGCGAAAAATTGGCTGATGAAAATTATTGTAAATGACCCGGTAACTATGATAACTCTGTAGGCATTACTTCGAACAAGTGAAAAAAAGACAACGTATGAAAGCCCTTCTATCCGTGATTAGCCTAGTCGTGATTAGCGTGGTGGTGATTATTAACCCACCGTGCGGGGCTGCGTCTGGAGAAAGAAAGGCTTAAAAATCAAGTCTGAAATCCCAAAAACCCCCGCACCGAAAGGTCCGGGGGTTTTTTTTTGACCAGACAAACTATCAGCTGATTAGCGAGGAGCAGATTATGAGCAGTAGCATAAAATTCTGTTGTTCTCACAGGATTACAGGAGAATAACCATGACAGGTGCACAATGGGTAGTTCAGGCATTACGCGCGCAGGGCGTTGATACCGTGTTCGGTTATCCTGGCGGCGCTATCATGCCCGTGTACGATGCGCTATATGATGGCGGCGTAGAACATCTGTTGTGCCGTCATGAGCAGGGCGCGGTGATAGCGGCTATCGGCTATGCCCGTGCTACGGGTAAAACCGGCGTCTGCATCGCAACCTCTGGTCCGGGAGCCACTAACCTGATCACTGGCCTGGCGGATGCGATGATGGATTCTGTTCCCGTAGTAGCCATCACCGGACAGGTTTCATCCGCTGTGATGGGAACCGACGCTTTTCAGGAGATTGACGTCCTTGGGCTGTCGCTGGCCTGCACCAAACACAGTTTTCTGGTTGAATCGCTTGACGATCTGCCTTCAGTGATGGCCGAAGCCTTTGCTATCGCGCAGTCGGGACGCCCGGGGCCGGTACTGGTTGATATCCCAAAAGATATCCAGATTGCCAGCGCGGAACTGACGCCCCATCTGCTGCCGGTTGAGGAGACGCTTTCCCATTCGCCGCAGCACATTGATGACGCGCGCGCCTTAATGGCACGTGCGGCAAAACCCATCCTCTATGTAGGGGGTGGCGTGGGTATGGCGCAGGCGGTACCGGCACTGCGTGCGCTGGCAAAAGAAAGCGGCATCCCGGTCGTCTCAACCCTGAAAGGGCTTGGCTGTGCAGAGAGCAGCAGCGAGCTTTATCTCGGGATGCTGGGCATGCACGGCACTAAAGCGGCCAACCTTGCCGTACAGTCGTGCGATTTGCTGATTGCAGTAGGCGCCCGCTTTGATGACCGCGTGACCGGCAAGCTGGATACCTTCGCCCCGCATGCCAGCGTTATTCATATCGATATCGATCCGGCGGAGCTGAACAAACTGCGCCGTGCTCATGTTTCGCTGCCAGGCGACCTCCGGCAGATACTGCCCGCGCTGAGTATGCCTCTGCAGATCGATGCATGGCGTCAGGAAGTCCGCGCGATGAAAGCGGAGTTTAGCTGGCGCTACGATCATCCCGGTGACGCTATTTACGCACCGCTGCTGCTGAAGCAGGTTTCCGATCGCAAACCGGACAGTACGGTTGTGACCACCGATGTGGGTCAGCATCAGATGTGGACCGCGCAGCATATGCAGTTCAGCGCGCCGGAAAATTTCATCACCTCCAGCGGTCTCGGCACCATGGGATTTGGTCTGCCGGCAGCCGTGGGGGCGCAGATTGCCCGCCCTGATGATACGGTAATCTGCGTCTCCGGTGATGGTTCCATCATGATGAACATTCAGGAGCTGGGCACGATTAAACGCAAACAGCTGCCGGTAAAAATTCTGCTGCTGGATAACCAGCGGCTGGGCATGGTGCGCCAGTGGCAGCAGCTGTTTTTCGATGGCCGCTATAGCGAGACCATCCTGACCGATAACCCCGATTTTCTGATGCTGGCCCGCGCGTTTGATATTCCAGGCCAGCGTATCAGCCGTAAAGATGAAGTTGACGCCGCGATTGATGCTCTGCTGAACAGCGAAGGACCTTATTTCCTGCATGTTTCGATTGATGAGCATGAAAACGTCTGGCCACTGGTCCCGCCGGGTGCCAGCAACGCAAACATGATGGAGAAGAGCATATGAATCAGCATCAGTTATCAATTGAAGCCCGTTTTCGCCCGGAAGTGCTGGAGCGCATTTTACGCGTTGTTCGCCACCGCGGCTTTCAGGTCTGCGCGATGAATATGGGCTCCGCCAGCAACGCAGACAATATTAATATCGAAATGACCGTTGCCAGCCAGCGCTCAGTCGATTTACTGTCTTCTCAGTTACGCAAACTTTTGGATGTCGCCTGTGTCGAGATCCAGCAGCAGACAACACAACAAATCCGCGCTTAGTCGCCAAAGGACATAACGATGAGTACGAAGAAAGCAGACTTTATTTGGTTCAACGGAGAGATGGTTAAGTGGGAAGACGCCAAGGTCAGCGTTATGTCTCACGCACTGCATTACGGCACTTCCGTGTTTGAAGGCGTACGCTGCTACGACTCGCACAAAGGCCCGGTAGTGTTCCGTCACCGTGAACATATGCAGCGTCTGCACGACTCCGCAAAAATCTATCGTTTTCCCATCAAAGCCAGCGTCGATGAGCTGATGGAAGCCTGCCGCGAAGTGATCCGCGTTAACAATCTGAAGAGTGCCTATATCCGCCCGCTGGCGTTTGTCGGCGATGTAGGCCTGGGCGTTAACCCGCCGGACGGTTTTACCACTGACGTGATTATTGCGGCTTTCCCGTGGGGAGCCTACCTCGGTCCGGAAGCGCTGGAGCAGGGTATCAACGCCATGGTCTCTTCGTGGAATCGCGTGGCGCCTAACACACTGCCTACCGCAGCCAAAGCGGGCGGTAACTATCTCTCCTCCCTGCTGGTGGGCAGCGAAGCACGCCGCCACGGCTATCAGGAAGGGATCGCGCTGGATACGCAGGGCTACATCTCTGAAGGCGCAGGCGAAAACCTGTTTGAAGTCAAAGATGGCATCCTGTTTACGCCGCCGTTTACCTCTTCCGCTCTGCCTGGCATCACCCGTGATGCAATTATCAAGCTGGCGCACGATCTCGGTATTGAAGTGCGCGAGCAGGTGCTGTCACGCGAGTCGCTCTATCTGGCCGATGAGATCTTCATGTCAGGCACCGCTGCTGAAATCACCCCGGTGCGCAGCGTTGACGGCATTCAGGTCGGCGAAGGCAAGCGTGGTCCGGTGACCACCCGAATTCAGAAAGCGTTCTTTGGCCTGTTTACCGGCGAAACCGAAGATAAATATGGCTGGCTGGATCAGGTTAATCCGTAACAAGAGATCAGCGCGGGGGCAGCAGCGCCCGCGTCATTTTTCAGACTGGAGTAAATAGAGCATGCCTAAGTACCGTTCAGCCACCACCACCCACGGCCGTAATATGGCGGGTGCCCGTGCCCTGTGGCGCGCCACCGGAATGACCGATGATGATTTCGGCAAGCCGATTATTGCGGTAGTGAACTCATTCACACAGTTTGTACCAGGGCACGTGCACCTGCGCGACCTCGGCAAGCTGGTTGCAGAGCAGATTGAAGCAGCGGGCGGTGTGGCAAAAGAGTTCAACACCATCGCGGTAGATGATGGTATCGCCATGGGACATGGCGGCATGCTGTATTCACTTCCGTCACGTGAGCTGATCGCCGACTCCGTAGAGTATATGGTCAACGCCCACTGCGCGGATGCGATGGTCTGTATCTCCAACTGCGACAAAATCACCCCGGGCATGCTGATGGCGGCACTGCGCCTCAACATTCCGGTGATCTTTGTCTCCGGCGGCCCGATGGAAGCGGGGAAAACCAAACTCTCCGACCAGATCATCAAGCTGGATCTGGTAGATGCGATGATTCAGGGGGCGAACCCCAACGTCAGCGACGCCGACAGTGAGCAGATTGAGCGCTCAGCCTGCCCAACCTGCGGCTCCTGCTCCGGAATGTTTACCGCTAACTCCATGAACTGCCTGACAGAAGCGCTGGGCCTGTCACAGCCGGGCAACGGCTCGCTGCTGGCCACCCACGCCGATCGTAAAGCGCTGTTCATCAATGCCGGTAAACGCATTGTGAGCCTGACCAAACGCTACTACGAGCAGGATGACGCCAATATGCTGCCGCGTAATATCGCGACCAAAGCAGCATTTGAGAACGCCATGACGCTGGATATCGCCATGGGCGGCTCCACCAATACCGTACTGCATCTGCTGGCGGCGGCGCAGGAGGGCGAGATCGACTTCAATATCTCCGATATCGACCGCCTGTCACGTAAAGTACCGCAGCTGTGTAAAGTGGCGCCCAGCACTCCGAAATATCATATGGAAGATGTGCACCGCGCCGGCGGCGTAATCGGTATTCTTGGCGAGCTGGATCGGGCTGGCCTGATTGACACCAGCGCGCGCAATATTCTGCAGCAGACGATGCGTGAAACGCTGGATCAGTACGACATCATGCTGACGCAGGACCAGGCCGTAAAAGATATGTTCCGCGCCGGTCCGGCGGGCATCCGCACCACGCAGGCTTTCTCGCAAAGCTGTCGCTGGGACACGCTGGATGACGATCGCGCTGAGGGCTGTATCCGTACGCGCGAACACGCCTACTCACAGGATGGCGGCCTGGCGGTTCTGTACGGTAACCTGGCAGAAGATGGCTGTATCGTTAAAACGGCGGGCGTCGATAAAGAGATCCTGACCTTTAAAGGGCCGGCTAAAGTCTATGAAAGCCAGGATGATGCCGTTGAAGCGATCCTGGGCGGTAAAGTGGTGGCCGGTGATGTCGTCGTCATTCGCTACGAAGGGCCAAAAGGGGGGCCGGGCATGCAGGAGATGCTTTATCCGACGACCTATCTGAAGTCGATGGGCCTTGGCAAAAGCTGCGCGCTGATCACCGACGGGCGCTTCTCTGGCGGCACATCTGGCCTCTCTATCGGCCACGCCTCGCCGGAAGCGGCAAGCGGCGGCACCATTGCGCTGGTAAAAGATGGCGATCTGATTGAGATCGATATCCCGAATCGCGGCATTAAGCTGGCGGTACCGGATAATGAGCTGCACGCCCGTCGTGAAGAAGAAGCTGCGCGCGGAGAAGCCGCCTGGACGCCGCATAATCGCGAACGTCAGGTCTCTTTTGCGCTGCGTGCTTACGCCTCACTGGCGACCAGCGCGGATAAAGGCGCAGTGCGCGACAAGTCGAAGCTGGGAGGCTGATGGTATGGCTGAGTCTCAACCCCTGTCTGCGTCGCCTGGCGGCGCGGAATACCTGCGTGCCATTCTGCGTGCGCCGGTTTATGAAATTGCGCAGGTAACGCCGCTGCAGAAGATGGAGAAACTCTCATCAAGGCTCGGCAACACCGTTCTGGTGAAACGTGAAGATCGGCAGCCGGTGCACAGCTTCAAGCTGCGCGGTGCCTATGCGATGATCGCCGGATTAAACGAAGAGCAGAAAGCGCGCGGCGTGGTGACCGCTTCTGCCGGTAACCACGCGCAGGGGGTTGCACTCTCAGCCAGCACGCTGGGAATTAAATCGCTGATTGTCATGCCGGTCACCACGGCGGATATCAAAGTCGATGCGGTGCGGGCGTTTGGCGGCGAAGCCTTTCTGTTTGGCGCAAATTTCGATGAGGCGAAAGCCAAAGCGATTGAGCTGGCGCAGCAGCAGGGGTACACCTTTGTGCCGCCGTTTGACCATCCGGCGGTGATTGCCGGGCAGGGCACGCTGGCGATGGAGCTGCTGCAGCAGGATGCGCATCTTGATCGCGTATTTGTTCCGGTTGGCGGCGGCGGGCTGGCAGCCGGCGTGGCGGTGCTGATTAAACAGCTGATGCCGCAGATCAAAGTCATCGCGGTGGAGTCTGAAGACTCCGCCTGCCTGAAAGCTGCGCTGACGGCGGGCGAGCCGGTGGATCTGCCGCGCGTCGGGCTGTTTGCCGAGGGCGTGGCGGTGAAACGTATCGGCAGCGAAACTTTCCGGCTCTGCCAGGAGTATCTCGACGACATCATCACCGTTGACAGCGATGCCATCTGTGCGGCGATGAAAGATCTGTTTGAGGATGTGCGGGCCGTGGCGGAACCCTCAGGTGCGCTGGCGCTGGCGGGAATGAAAAAGTATATCCAGCAGCACGACATCAAAGGCGAGCGCCTGGCACACGTGCTGTCGGGCGCCAACGTCAACTTCCACGGCCTGCGCTATGTTTCCGAACGCTGCGAGCTGGGAGAGCAGCGGGAAGCGCTGCTGGCGGTGACCATTCCTGAGCAGCAGGGCAGCTTTCTGACGTTCTGTCAGACGCTGGGCGGCCGATCGGTCACGGAATTCAACTACCGCTATGCGGATGCGGACAGCGCCTGCATCTTTGTCGGCGTGCGTCTGACGCGCGGCCTTGAAGAGCGCGGCGAGATCATCAGTCAGCTTACTGAAGGGGGCTACCAGGTGGTGGATCTCTCTGATGATGAGATGGCCAAGCTGCATGTGCGTTATATGGTCGGCGGGCGTCCGTCAAAACCGCTGCGCGAGCGGCTGTTCAGCTTTGAGTTCCCGGAGGCGCCGGGCGCGCTGCTGAAGTTTCTGCAGACGCTGGGCGCGCACTGGAATATCTCACTGTTCCACTACCGCAGCCACGGCACCGATTTTGGTCGCGTGCTGGCGGCATTTGAAGTGAATGATAAAGAACCCGATTTTGAAACTCACCTGACGGCACTGGGTTACGAGTGGCACGATGAGGCGAATAATCCGGCGTTCCGTTTCTTTCTCGCCGGGCAGTAATCAGAGCAGGTGCCAGAACGCGTGAATCAGCGGCTCCCCGAGCCGCTTTTTTTGTACGCAAACGCCCAGCTGCAGCGGCGCCACTGACTCCACGTTCTCCAGCGTCATAACCCGGTTTCGCACCGGCTCAGGGCTGTTCTCCAGCACCACATCCGGCACCAGCGCAATTCCGCAGCCCAGCGCCACCATAGAGATAATCGCCTCATGGCCCGCCACCGTAGCGTAGATCTGCGGATTAGCGAGACGATAGCGCCGGAACCAGAGATCGATGCCGCGCCGCGCCGGTCCCTGATCCGGAATAATAAACGGGATCTGCGACCAGTCGGGCTCCGTCTGCGTGGCCTGGCTGCGTACCGGGCAGGGCAGCGCCGGTGCAATCAGCACCAGCGGGATCAGCCCCAGCGGTGTAAAGCCGATGCTGGCGGGCAGCGACTCCGGCCGGCCGGCGATGGCCAGATCCGCCTCGCCAGACTGCACCATCTCAATGGCGTCCGCCGCGTCGCCGGTCGTGAGCTTGATCTCCACCTGCGGATGTTCAGCGCGAAAGCGATCGAGAATCGGCGGCAGATGGCTGTAAGCGGCAGTCACCGAGCAGAACAGACGCAGCTCACCGCTTAGCGAGGGGCCGTTGAGATCCATGACGTGACGCAGCTGCTGATACTGCAGCAGCGTCTGCTGGGCAAACTGGCGCAGCCGCTCACCCGCTTCCGTCAGCGTCACGGTGCGGTTATCACGCAGAAACAGCGCATGGCCGACATCCTCTTCCAGCCGCTGGATCTGGCGCGACAGCGTAGAGGGGCTGACGTGCATGGCGCGTGCCGTACGGCCAAAATGGCAGCTTTCTGCCAGATGCAGAAAGAGTTTTAAATCGCGTAAATCCATCCGGGATCTCCTGACATTTCGTATTGCAAAAATTGCAACGTAACGTTGTTAATATATCAATTTAAGCAATGGATTTCCTGTCATATGATGGGGTCATTCGCAGCGCTGAAACAGGCGCCGCTATCAGACAATAATGCAAACACAACATTGATGCGGAGTACCCCATGGCTAACTACTTCAACACATTAAACCTGCGCAATCAGTTAGCGCAGCTGGGCAAATGTCGCTTTATGGCGCGCGATGAGTTCGCCGATGGCGCCAGCTTCCTGAAAGGTAAAAAAGTAGTGATCGTGGGCTGCGGCGCACAGGGCCTGAACCAGGGGCTCAATATGCGCGACTCCGGGCTGGATGTAGCCTATGCGCTGCGTGCAGAAGCGATTGCAGAGAAGCGCGCCTCGTTCCGCAAAGCAACAGAAAACGGTTTTAAAGTCGGTACCTATGAAGAGCTGATCCCGCAGGCGGATCTGGTGGTTAACCTGACGCCAGACAAACAGCACTCTTCTGTTGTGAAGGCGGTTCAGCCCCTGATGAAAGATGGCGCTGCGCTGGGCTACTCGCACGGCTTTAACATTGTTGAAGTGGGCGAAACCATCCGCAAAGACATCACCGTGGTGATGGTGGCACCGAAGTGCCCGGGTACAGAAGTGCGTGAAGAGTATAAACGCGGTTTTGGTGTTCCGACGCTTATCGCCGTGCACCCGGAAAACGATCCGAAAGGCGAAGGCATGGCTATCGCGAAAGCCTGGGCTGCGGCTACCGGCGGTGACCGCGCAGGCGTGCTGGAATCCTCCTTTGTAGCGGAAGTAAAATCGGATCTGATGGGTGAGCAGACCATTCTGTGCGGTATGCTGCAGGCGGGTTCGCTGCTCTGCTTCGACAAGCTGGTGGCTGAAGGGCACGATGTCGCCTATACCGAAAAACTGATCCAGTTCGGCTGGGAAACCATCACTGAATCACTGAAGTTTGGCGGTATTACGCTGATGATGGATCGCCTGTCTAATCCGGCAAAAATCCGTGCCTGGGCGCTTTCTGAGCAGCTGAAAACGATCATGGCTCCGCTGTTCCAGAAGCATATGGATGATATCATCTCGGGTGAATTCTCCTCCGGTATGATGGCTGACTGGGCGAACGATGATAAAAACCTGCTGACCTGGCGTGAAGAGACCGGTAAAACGGCGTTTGAAAATGCGCCACAGTTTGAGGGCAAAATCGAAGAGCAGGAGTACTACGACAAAGGCGTGGTGATGGTCGCGATGGTAAAAGCGGGCGTTGAGCTGGCGTTTGAAACCATGGTAGATGCCGGCATCATTGAAGAGTCTGCATACTATGAGTCGCTGCATGAGCTGCCGCTGATTGCTAACACCATCGCACGTAAGCGCCTGTATGAGATGAACGTGGTGATCTCCGATACCGCTGAGTATGGCAACTACCTGTTCTCATTCGCCGCTGTACCGCTGCTGGAGGAGTTTATGACCACGCTGCAGCCGGGCGATCTGGGCAAAGCGACAGAAGGCACTCAGGTTGATAACGCACAGCTGCGCGACGTTAACGAAGCGATTCGTCAGCATCCGATTGAAACCGTTGGTCGCAAGCTGCGTGGCTACATGACCGATATGAAACGTATCGCGGTAGCTGGCTAAGTTCCCACCGACAATTTTCAGCCTTATCAAACCCCGGCTTGCCGGGGTTTTTTATTGCGCCACACCTCCCGTAGGGGCGCCATTAATGGCGCCCAACGCCGCACCGTCCCGGTACAACGGGCCGCATAAATGCGGCCCCTGTACGATATACCCCGCGCCGCACCGTCCCGCGGCATTACGCAATAAAAAACCCGGACTGGCCGGGTTTTTATGCTGCATCAGGATACGCGTTTACGCCGCATCATACAGCGTCTGGTGCCGCGTCTCTTTACAGGCGATCAGGGCAATCAGCGTCAGCACCGCCATGGCGGCAAGATAGAAACCCACTGCCTGCAGGCCATAGTTTGCATTGAGCCAGGTGGCGATATAGGGTGCTACGGACGCTCCCAGAATAGATGACAAATTATAAGAGAAAGAGGCACCGGTATAGCGCACTTCGGTCGGGAACAGCTCCGGCAGCAGCGCACCCATCGGGCCAAACGTCAGGCCCATAATGCTCAGGCCCAGCAGCAGAAAGCCCATCACCAGAATCTGCGAGCCGGAGCCGAGCAGCAGCGGGAACATCAGCGCAAAAGCGATAATCATCAGCGTGATAGTGATCATCGTTCTGCGGCGACCAAAGCGATCGGCCAGCAGACCGGCAATGGGCACCATCACGCCAAATCCGATTACCGCCACCATCAGCATCCACAGGAAACTGTTGCGCGAGTAGCCCAGTCCGACCGGCGCCGGCGCGGTGCCGTAGCTCATTGAGTAGACGGTCATGATGTAGAACAGCGTGTAGGTAGCCAGCATGATAAAGGTGCCGAGTATGGTCGCCGTCATATGTTTGCTCAGCAGCGTGCCAATAGGCATACGCACCTGCTTCTGCTCCTTCTGCACTTTGGCAAAAACCGGACTCTCATGCAGCGAGACGCGCACGTAGAGGCCGATCAGCACCAGTACTGCAGAAAGGATAAACGGCACGCGCCAGCCCCACTGCATAAACTGCTCGTCGGTCAGCAGCCAGGAGAGCAGCAGGAACGTACCATTGGCAAAGAAAAAGCCAATCGGCGCGCCCAGCTGGGGGAACGATCCATACAGCGCGCGCTTTTTCGCCGGCGCATTCTCCGTTGCCAGCAGCGCGGCACCGCCCCATTCGCCGCCCAGTCCCAGCCCCTGACCGAAGCGCGCCAGCGCCAGCAGCAGTGGCGCGGCAACGCCAATGGTTTCATAGCCAGGCAGCAGGCCAATCAGCACCGTTGAGACGCCCATCGTCAGCAGCGAAGCGACCAGCGTCGCCTTACGACCGACGCGATCGCCAAAGTGGCCAAACACCGCTGAGCCGATTGGCCGCGCGACAAAGGCGATGGCAAAGGTTGCCAGCGACTGCAGCGTCGCAACCGTGGCGTCCCCCTGAGGAAAGAAAATATGCGGAAAGACGATAACCGCTGCGGTGGCGTAAATATAGAAATCGAAGAACTCGATAGCCGTACCGACCAGAGAAGCTACGACAACTTTACCGCGCGAATTGACCGGCGCTTCGTCGTGCAGCGCGTCAGGTGTTTCTGTGATGGAGGCTTGCATAAATGTTTCTTAATTGTAAATGTAAACCAGAAATATTACGCACCTGGTATGCGGCATTCAATGAGCAAAAAGCGTCGCAAAACGACGATTTTCGGCGAAAAAGAGGATAATGTCTGAGTTAACCGGAATGGTGGCGAATGGCAGCGGCAGGAAACGTTTTTCTGGCGTGAATCGCTGCTAAACCGCTAAATAAAAGTGACTGGCTGGCGTTTCCTGCTGGCGGGAGCGCTAAAATTCGCCAGCAGGAAACAGGTTTTACTGTTCAGGTGGTTGCCCTGTGCCCGTTGTCAGGAGGGCTGACGCGGCTGCGGCATCTCCGTATCACCTTTATATTTCGCCGTGGCGATCCACGCAGCGCAAAACAGCGTCAGGCGGGCAAAGAAGTAGAAAAATGCCATCAGGCCGAGTACTGAACCAAAGGCAGCGCCTGAAGGAGAGGTCGCCAGCTTCGGCAGCGTCAGCGTCATAACAAATTTAATCACCTCAAAGCCGATAGCTGCCAGCAGCGTACCGCGCAGCAGCGCTCTTTTACGCGGCTTATGGCGCGGCAGGATCCAGAAAATCCACAGGAACAGCAGATAGTTCGCCAGCACGGAGATGGAGAGGGCAATAATTGTCATTACCGGACGCAGCCAGTCGATGCCATCCAGCCCCAGCGCGCTGACGATCGCTGCCTGAGCCGCACCGGCAATCGACGTCAGCGAAAGGGTGATCACCAGCGCCAGCATCAGCCCCAGGAGTGAGAAGAGATCGCGCAGATATTTTTTCCAGAACACCTCTTTATCATCCGGCGTTCGCTCCCAGACATCGCGCGACTGCGCGCGAACCGCTTCGCGCAGGTTGCCCATCCAGTTGATACCGGAATAGAGTGCCAGCAGCAGACCGGTCAGACCCACGGTAGCGCGCTGCTGAATCGCAGTGTTCACGGTATTTTTTAACGTGGTGGCGAGCGTAGGATCGCTGATGCTGCTGACAATTTTGTTAATCAGCTCCGACAGCAGATCCTGATTAGAGGCCAGCACAAACCCCACGGCGGCAAACGACACCATCAGAATCGGGATCAGCGATAAAAAGGAGAAGTAGGTGATCGCCGCGCCAAACTGGCTGCCCAGCCGGTCATTAAAGCGATCCAGCGCCCGGATAAAGTGCGCGACGGCCGGAATAGACTGAAACCACGTGGCGAAGCGCGACACGCGACGAATTGAGCCATCCACGGTTTTGTTACCGGTGTGGATATCGATCAGCGGCTTTGGATCGGCGGCTGACTCCTGGGTTGTTTTGTCTGTCATAGACGATAGGCATCCTGTTCACTGCGAAACTGAAATTATATACCGTAAATAACGGCAGCGGCGGATGTGTCAGGTGACATACTCCTGCAGCACCTGGCTCAGCCACTCCATAAACACCCGCACGCGGCGCGCCACGTTGCGGCGGTGCGGATAGAGCAGCGTAATCGGCATCGGTTTTGCCGGAAAAGCGTGCAGCACCTCCACCAGCTGACCCGACTCCAGCAGCGGCTGAACGCCCATTGCCGGCACCTGAATAATGCCCAGCCCGGCGAGGCAGGCGGCACGGTAGGTTTCAGTACTGTTTACCGTCACCACGCCGCCGGTCTGCACATAGTGACACTGGCGGCCATCGAAATATTCAAATCCCGGCGCAGGCTGACCCAGCTGCTGGGTATAGTGCACCATGGCGTGCTGCGACAGCTCCTCCAGCCGTATCGGACGGCCAAAGCGGGAAAGGTAGTCGGGACTGGCGCAGTTGATCAAGGCATAGGTGCCAATTTTTCGCGCAATCAGACCGGAATCTTTCAGCTCGCCCACGCGCACTACGCAGTCAAATCCTTCCCGAATCACATCCACCTGGCGATCGCTGCTGCTCAGCTCAATCTCAATGCCGGGATAGTGCTGCAGAAACTCCGGCAGGCGCGGCAGAATAAAGCTGGTGGCCATCGCCACCGACATATCGACCCGCAGCTTGCCGCTCAGCGTCGCCGGGTCATGCTGAAACAGACTGTCCATATCCTCCATCATCGACAGCAGATCGAGGCAGCGATCGTAATAGACCAGTCCATCCTGGGTGAGGTGCACGCGCCGGGTGGTGCGATGCAGCAGGCGCGTGCCCATCTGGTTCTCCAGCGCCTGCAGCTGACGCGACACGCTGCCTTTTGGTAAACCCAGACTTTCCGCTGCCCGGGTAAAACTGCCCATCTCCGCGACCCGTACAAAAACCTGCATTGCATGAATTTTATCCATGTTGTTCACCGATTGTTGTTGTTATTGAAACAGTGCTGCGCAGTTATCTGCGTTTATAGATCACTTTGGTTTGAATATCTTTATCAGACGTTCACTTTTGCAGCAGGAGAGAGTTATGAATCACAAAATAGCGCTGATTACCGGCGGAAACCGCGGCCTGGGACGTAATGCAGCCCTGACACTGGCCGCACGCGGCACGCATATTGTGTTTACTTACCGAAGTCACGCTGATGAAGCGCAGAAAGTGGCAGAGGAGATCGAAGCGCTGGGCGTGCAGGCGGCTGCGCTGCCGCTGGACGTTGGCGACAGCAGCCAGTTCGCTGCCTTTGCACAACAGCTTACGCAGACGCTGCAGCGCGTCTGGCAGCGCGACCGGTTCGATTTTCTGGTGAATAACGCCGGTCATGGTCACTATCAGCTGCTGACCGATACCACTGAGGCGGAGTTTGATGCGCTGGTCAATGTGCACCTGAAAGGCCCGTTTTTTCTGACCCAGGCGCTGCTGCCGCTGCTGAACGACGGCGGCCGTATTCTGAATATCTCCAGCGGGCTGACCCGTATCACGCAGCCTGGCTCCGGAACCTATGCCGCAATGAAAGGCGCCATGGAGGTGCTGACGCGCTATCAGGCGAAGGAGCTGGGCGCGCGCCGCATTCGCGTCAATATTCTGGCACCGGGCGCCATTGAGACTGACTTTGGCGGCGGACGGGTGCGCGATACGCGTGAACTTAACGCGCAGATTGCGTCCGTCACCGCGCTGGGGCGGGTCGGGCTGCCGGACGACATCGGGGACGCTATCTGCATGCTGCTGAGCGAGGAGAGCGGCTGGATCACCGCCCAGCGCATTGAAGCATCGGGCGGTCAGGCGTTGTAATCGCCTGCTGACGTAAGAGCGGCGCGTCAGAGCGTGATGGTACCGTCGATAACCGTTACCGTCTGGCCGCCGATCCAGATCGCCTCTTCCGTATAGGTAACGTCAATACGGCCGTTGCGCTGGATCGCGCTGCCCTGGCGCGCCCGGTAGCTGCGCGTCTGGCCCTGGGCCGCCAGGTAGCGAGCCAGACAGGCGTTGGCGCTGCCGGTGACCGGATCTTCAGTCAGGCTGCCATTCTCCACAAGCAGCGCGCGGACCTCATACTGCTCCGGTTCCCCCGGCGGCAGCGCGCCGAAAATCAGCGCGCCGCTGACGCCCGCCCGCTGCTGCAGCTGCTGCAGATCGGCCACGGAAGCTGTGACGTCGACGACCGCCTGCGCGCTGCTGAGCGGGATCAGCAGCCAGCGAATACCCATATCCGCTACGGCAGGCGACTGCGTCAGATCAAAGGCCTCGCTGTTAAGCGCGCGGCTCATCAGCGCATCGCTGAACGGCGTCAGGGTTGCCGCAGGGGCAGCGAATGCCAGTGCGCCATCGGCGGCGATACGCACCTCAACCAGTCCGACACCGCACTCCTGAACAATACAGCCGGCGTTTTTCCGCGGCCAGCCCGCTTCCAGCAGCGCATGGGCTGTACCCAGCGTCGGGTGACCGGCAAACGGCAGCTCACCCGAAGGGGTAAAAATGCGGATGCGATAGTCCGCCGCGCTGCTCTCTGGCGGCAGCACAAACGTGGTCTCTGACAGATTGGTCCAGCGCGCAATCGCTGCCATCTGTTCGTCAGCTAATCCCTGTGCATCCATAATCACGGCCAGCGGATTTCCCCGAAATGCCGTTGCGGTAAAGACATCCACCTGTTTAAACGCCACTCTCATAACAATTCCTTTTCTGTCAGCCAATATGTGGAATGATACCCTGCGCATGGTAAAAGCGCGCTAACAGGGCTATGAATAGATTAATAATTCTGCAGGCGGAGTCCGCGATGTTAAAAATTTTAGGCCGTAAAACGTCAATCAACGTGCGCAAGGTGCTGTGGCTCTGCGCTGAGCTGAATATCACCTATAAGCATGAAGCCTGGGGCGACGAGGGTCTGTCGCTGCATGCACCGCAGTTTATGGCGCTGAACCCCAACGCCCTGGTGCCGGTCATCATCGACGACGGGCTGGTGATATGGGAATCCAACGCTATTCTGCGCTACCTGGCCAACAGCTACGGTGGTGCATGGCTCTATCCGGAGGAGCCGCGCTTACGCGCGCCGGTGGATCAGTGGATCGACTGGCAGGCTACCGAGCTTAACACCTCCTGGCGCTACGCCTTTATGTCGCTGGTACGAAATTCACCAGCGCATCAGGATCCCCGTCTGCTCGCAGCAGCGGTGAAAGGCTGGACGCACACCATGGGGATACTCAATCAGCAGCTGGAAAAATCGGGCCGCTATGTGGCCGGGCGTCACTTTAGCCTGGCGGATATTCCCATTGGACTGGCCGTAAACCGCTGGTTTGAAACGCCGCTGGATCACCCCGATTTTCCGGCAATACAGACCTACTATGAGCGGCTGACCGAGCGCCCCGGATTTACCACCTGGGGACGCAACGGCACGCCTTAAGACGCAGCAGGGGCAATGCCGCTCATCTCGCACGCCAGAGCACCCGTGCGCGCTAAGGCACGGGTGTAACGCGCGTCGAACGGATAACAGCAGGAGAGGCGCAGCGCATGCCGGTAGCGTTCGCTCAGCGTGTAGAGCGCGCCTGGCGTGACGCAGATCTGCTCCTGCAGCAGACGATTAAACAGCAGCACGGTATCAATCTTACCCGGCAGCTCGACCCAGAAGACAAAGCCACCGCGCGGCAGCGTGGCGCGTGTTCCCTGCGGAAAATGGCGCGCCAGAATGCCCCGCGCCGCATCCAGATTTGCCGCATAGCGCCGGCGCAGCGAGCGCAAATGATGATCGTACCCCCCGCTGGCGAGGAACTCTGCCAGCGTCTCGCTCAGCAGCCGCGATTCAGTCATCGACGAGACCGCTTTCAGCCGCGCAATGCTGGCATGAAACCGGCCCGCGGCGGTCCAGCCGATACGAAAATCAGGCGCCACGGTTTTGGTAAAGCTGGTGCAGTAAATCACCCAGCCATCGCGATCGAACGCCTTAACCGGCGGTGACTGCGGCCAGTCAAACTGCAATTCATCGTAGAGCCCGTCTTCAATCAGCGGAATGCGATAGTGATTCATCAGCGCAGCGAGCCGTTTTTTGTTCTCCAGCGGCATCACGTAGCCCAGCGGGTTTTGCGCGCCCGGCATAGCGATCAGCGCCTGAATGCGCTGCTCCTGCAGCAGCATCTCCAGCGCGTCCAGCGAAAGACCGCGCTGCGGATCGGTGGGGATCTCCAGCGCTTTCAGTCCGAGCGAGGCGAGCAGCGGAAACAGGAAAAAATAGGTGGGGGATTCCAGTCCGATACAGTCGCCGGGCTGCGTGACAGCGCGCAGCGCCAGCTGCAGCGCCTCCATGCAGCCGTGGGTCAGGGTAATCGCCTGAGCGGTAAGGTTCAGTCCGGTATGCACGCTGCGCCGGGCGATCTCCTCGCGCAGCCGCTCGCTGCCGGGAGGCAGCGCATAACGACCGATAATGTCGCCCTGGCGCCGGATCAGCGCGGCGGTGATACGGCCCAGCTTCGCTGAAGGAAAAAGCTCACTGTCCTGCGGACAGGCCAGCGAAATATTGGTGTAGTCGGGATTATTCTGCGCGGCAAAAACCTGTTCAATCAGCGCCAGCTTCTGTGCATCCGGATCGCCACTCTCTGCGGTGGGCGGCTGCGGCTGCAGCGTAACGGCAGGCAATACGCCGCGAACGTAATAACCTGACTGCGGCCGCGCCTCAATCAGGCCGCGATCTTCCAACAGTTGCCAGGCGCTGATCACGGTATTTACGCTGAGCTGGTGCGACTGCGCCACTCGCCGGATAGCGGGCAGGCGGGCACCCGGCCGCAGCGAACCCTGATGAATAGCGTCGGCAAATTTTGCTGCCAGCTGCTGGTAGCGCGGTTGATCGTCAGTAAACGCGAGGGACACAATGGCCTCCGGAAGTGACAGGTACAAAGCAGAAAAAGTGTGACTGTACCCATTACAATACTGAATTGCTGTCTCTGTTGCCATTGCGGTGACGGCATTACGATGGAGTCAGCTTATTCAGTCCGGAGAACGTCTATGCTCGATCCCGCCTTTTTCAGTTATGTCACCATCATGTCTATTACGCCCGGCCCGAACAATCTGCTGCTGGCCACATCAGGGGTCAATTTCGGCTTTCGTCGCACGCTGCCAGTGCTGGGCGGTATACTGCTCGGCTGCGCGCTGCAGATGCTGCTGGCAAGCGTGGCGCTGGAGCTGCTGCTGACGTGGATGGCAGCCGTGCGCCTGCCGCTGACGCTGGCGGGCTGCGGCTATCTGCTGTGGCTGTCATGGAAAATTTTTCGCGCCGGTGCGCCGCAGGCCAGCGTCCGTCCGCGTCCGATGACGCTGCTGGGAGGCATGGCTTTTCAGGCGGTTAATCCCAAGGCCTGGCTGATGGTGACCAACGTTGCGCTGCTTTACGCCAGCAGCAGCAACGTCTGGCTGGTGCTGACCGGTTTTGCCGCGCTCAATCTGCCCTGCATTCTGCTCTGGGCAGCGCTGGGCGATCGGCTGCGGACGTACCTGCAGACGCACTGGAAGCGGCGCCTGTTTAACACGCTGATGGCGCTATCGCTGCTGGCAACGACCGGCTGGATGGGGTATGACGCGCTGAGCGCAATATAGAGCAGGTGCGCCGGGCGGCGCACCTGAGCAGTCAGCTATTTGCCGACCACGTGAGCGGTGATCCGCGCTTCGTCGTTTGCCGCATGCGAGGTGATCACCGGCTCATATTCCAGCTGCAGTATGCGACTGGTATCGGCCAGTACTTTCTCGGTCAGCGCCACGTCACCATTGAGCTTGCGGCCCCATGATGGAATAACGGCCCGGATTTTAGTCTGCCACTCCGGTGAGCGCATCTGCTCAGGGAAAGCTTTAGCCATCAGCTCCAGCATAATCGGTGGCGCGGTCGATGCGCCTGGTGAGGCGCCCAGCAGCGCAGAAATAGAGCCATCAGCAGACGTCACCACTTCAGTGCCGAGGCGCAGCACGCCGCCTTCCAGCTCATCATTTTTGATGATCTGCACGCGCTGGCCCGCCGTGACCAGGCGCCAGTCTTCCTGTTTCGCCTGCGGCACATAGGCGCGCAGCGCCTCCATGCGATCGGCATCGCTCTGCAGCACCTGATCAACCAGATATTTCACCAGGTCAAAACTCTTCAGGCCGACCTGCATCATCGGCAGCAGGTTGCTGGTGTTCATCGCGCCAAACATATCCAGCAGCGAACCCTGTTTCAGGAACTTAGTGGAGAAGGTGGCGAACGGGCCAAACAGCAGCACCTGTTTGCCATCCAGCACGCGCGTATCAACGTGCGGCACTGACATTGGCGGTGCGCCGACGCTGGCTTTGCCGTAGACCTTGGCCATATGCTGCGCGACCACATCCGGATTTTCAGTGACAAGGAAAGAGCCGCCTACCGGGAAGCCGGCGTAACCTTTAACCTCAGGAATGCCTGACTTCTGCAGCAGCGGCAGCGCCGCACCGCCGGCACCGATAAACAGCTGGCGGGTAATCAGGGTGCGCTGTTCACTGGTATCCAGGTTCATCAACGTAACCTGCCAGCGGCCATCGTTCAGGCGCACCAGGTCACGCACTTCCTGCCGCATACGCAGGCGGAAATGCGTTTTTTTCTCCAGGGCGGCGATCAGCTGACGCGTCACTTCACCAAAGTTGACGTCTGTACCCATATCGGTCCAGGTGGCGGCTACCTTCTGCTGCGGATCGCGTCCTTTCATCACCAGCGGGATCCACTGCGCAATCTGATCGCGATCTTCGGAATAGCGCATGCCGCGAAACAGCGTGCTCTTCTGCAGCGCCTGGAAACGCTTGCGCAGGAAGTCGACGTTAGCGTCACCCCAGACAAAACTCATGTGTGGCGTGGTATGGATAAAGCTTTTGGGATCCTGCAGGTTGCCTTTCTGCACGTGATACGCCCAGAACTGACGCGACATCTGGAAAGATTCGTTGATGGTCACCGCTTTAGCGATGTCGATCGAACCATCCGCCTTTTGCGGCGTGTAGTTAAGCTCTGCCAGCGCGGCGTGACCGGTACCGGCATTATTCCAGCCGTTAGAGGACTCCACTGCGACGTCATTCAGACGCTCAACCATTTCAATGGACCAGTCTGGCTCCAGCTCCTGCAGCCAGGTGCCGAGCGTAGCGCTCATCACGCCTGCGCCAATCAGCAGGACATCAACTTCTTTCCGTTCCTGACGTTTTGCACCATCCATTGCAGCGCTGCTCAGCGCCAGGTTTACCGCAGTGTTGCTCATGAGGCGACATCTCCTCTTCTGTTGACCTGAAGCTCAACAGGTTGGCAGGCAAAATAGCCGCGCGGCTTACGCGCGCTGCGCTATCTCAAAGGGTTAAGACTCAGGTTAAGCCAATGGGGCGATAACGGTTAACTACACGTTATGCATATGCTTCTGAATATAACATTCTCGTATTGGAATTAAACGTTTGTTTATTTTTTAAATGCCGAAATGATTCAGCATAAGAATTAATCAGCCTGAGCGGCAGCTTATAAGATATTTTTATCCGCTAATCAGCAGGTTATGCAGATATCAATGTTATGTAATTGTGACGAGGTCGCAGAGGTTGAAAGTTGAACAGTGACAGGTATCACAAAATAACATTCTGAATAATAAGAAATATTTATGGTGAGCTGGAAACGGGGATTTTTTATTGCGTGATATGTCGCCCGTTTGTGTAAAAATAGTGTTACATTTCTGTGATTCTGATTTTAACGGGCGAAGCGTTTGAGAGAGGGGTCAGCGCATCTGAAACCAGCGACGCCAGATAAAACGGATAACAAAAAACTCCAGCGTGCCAAGCAGCAAAAACCACAGGCAAAATACCAGCGTATAGAGCTGGTTGAGATCCTGGAGGTGTAAGCTCTGCTGCAGTCGCTGCGCCCATATCAGACCAAAAGAGGGGGCGGGCAGCAGAAGCGCCGAAAGAAAGCCCAGCAGCAGGATCCCGCCTGGAATAATCAGTGTTTCGAAAGGGTTTTTCATCGCTCTTTTCCTGTCAATATTGCGCGTGCATTAGCGCATAAAAGGGGCGGGCAGTGCAATCTGTGAATCAGATGACGCCAGGAAATTTCTGCGATTCCATCAACTTAGCGTTAAAAATAGCGGCAGTTAAGAGTTATAGCCTTTGCTATACTTAAACCCCTGATTTTGTTGTCTTTTTTTTGGGGTATTTGCATGCTAGACTGCGCGCACTTTTTTATGACTGACTTATTAATACGAACAAAGCAGAGGATTTACGCATTTGTTCGCTAACTGGCTAAAAACCCATGACATTCATCGCAACCCTGATCCTGGCTTTTGGCATGTCAATGGACGCCTTTGCCGCTGCACTGGGTAAAGGTGCGTCGTTGCACCGTCCGGGTATAAAAGAAGCCTTACGCACTGGCCTGATTTTTGGTGCCATTGAAATGCTGACGCCGCTGATCGGCTGGGCAATCGGCCTGGCGGCCAGTCACTACATCATGGCGTGGGATCACTGGGTGGCCTTTGGTCTGCTTAGCGTACTGGGCGGCCGTATGATTATGGAAGGTTTCCGCCAGACAGCAGATGAGCCCTGCGAAGCGCCGCAGCAGCACGGCTTTATGGTGCTGGCGCTGACGGCGGTTGCCACCAGCCTTGATGCGCTGGCCGTCGGCGTCGGTCTCGCTTTCCTGCAGGTTAATATTTTGTTCACCGCGCTGACCATTGGTGCTGCAACCACGCTGATGGCGACAACCGGTGTGCTGGTGGGACGCTTTATCGGCCCGGTGCTGGGCAAGTGGGCAGAAGTGCTGGGAGGTGTGGTCCTGATCTGTATCGGCAGCACGATTCTGATCGAGCATCTGGGATTGATGAGCTGAACGTTAATTTTGTGATCTGGCTCAAATAAAATTGCATGAAAAACGCGCTGTCGCTATAATTTGCGCGTAATTTTTCAACAATATTTGAGTCAGGTGTTTCATGAAAGCTTTTTTCCGTTATGTGTTTCGCGCCTATGTCGCAACCTTTAAACACGTACCGCCGGGCGCGCTTTCTTAAGCGTCCAGAGTTACCCTCGATAATCGCCTTCAGGGATCGAAGGATGATTATCACCTCTCATCTTTGTCCTTTCCCGCACGCAGACTGACACAAACCTTCACCACTTTCTTTGCAGGTCATACCGCATTTCTGGCTGGCTTTTGATACGCTGCGCGCCATTTCTTATTATAACGAGGCGGTTATGCAGCTTTGCAGTTTTTATCTGATTGATTGTGCACGCAAAAGCTATGGCATCGTGCAGAAAGAGGGTGTGGTCGATCTGGGGCTGCGCTTCGGTGACGTCTGTCCCGACCTGAAAACCCTGCTGGCGCGCGGTGGTATCAGCGATCTGGCCGCATTTGAGCATCTGCCAGCGGATCATGCGTTTAGTGCCATTCGTTTTCTGCCGGTCATTGAGCAGCCGGGAAAAGTTTTCTGCGTCGGCATGAACTATGCCGATAAACGTAAAGAGTTTGCGGAAACGCTGGAAGCGCCCACGCTGTTTGTCCGTTTCGCTGACTCACTGGCGGCGCACGAACAGCCGCTGCTGAAGCCTGCGACTACCGCAGAATTTGACTACGAGGGCGAGCTGGCTGTGATTATCGGCAAAGCCGCCTCGCAGGTGTCGGCAAGCGACGCGCTGGCGTATGTGGCGGGCTATAGCTGCTTTATGGATGCCACTGTCCGCGATATGCAGTTTACCTGGTTTACCGCCGGAAAAAACTGGCAGCAGACCGGCGGCTTTGGCCCGTGGATGACCACGGCTGATGAGATCCCCGATCCGCAGCAGCTGGCGATCAAAACCTGGCTTAACCAGCGCGAAGTGCAGAACGACACCACGGCCAGTATGGTGCATCCGGTGGCGAAAATTATTGAGTATATCTCTGCGTTTAGCCCACTCTCGCCGGGAGACGTTATTATTACCGGATCGCCCGGCGGCGTCGGCAAAAAGCGTACGCCACCGCTGTTTATGTTCCCGGGTGATGAGATTGAAGTGGAGATTGAAAAAATCGGTCGTCTGCGTCACCGGGTGGTCTGACCGTAACCCGGCGCTGCTGCCGGCAGGGTGATCGTTTACCGGCGATAGCGTATTATCTCTGCACGGGTGATGGCGTACCACCCGATCCAACCGCCGCTGTTTTCAGACGGCTGATGACGCCTGACTATACGCTTATCCCTGCGCGGAGAGGGCGGCGGGTCAGGCGTTTTTCGTTTCCTGCTGCCGTTACGCGCGCTTCATTCCGGAGATCAAATTATGCTGAAGTCGCTGTGTGCCGTAATCGTCGGCGGAGCTGCTGGCTGCACCCTGCGCTGGCTTATCTCGCTACGTTTTAACGCGCTGTTTCCTGATTTGCCGCCAGGCACGCTGATCGTCAATCTGGTGGGCGGTTTCATTATTGGCGCCGCTCTGGCGTGGTTTATGCGCTACCCGCAGCTCGATCCGGCATGGAAACTGCTGATCGTTACCGGTCTGTGTGGCGGACTGACCACGTTTTCTACCTTCTCAGCAGAAATTGTCAGCCTGCTACAATCAGGTAAATACCTGTGGGCAATGTCGAGCGTGATGGTGCATGTCGTGGGTTCGCTGCTGATGACCTTTGCGGGCTTTGCAGTGGTTAACCTGCTCGGCTGAGCGCCCGCCAGCGGCCCGTCAGGGAGGATTCTGTTCAGACGCAAAGGAGCGTAACCATGCCGGGCAATCCACTTTTCCTTAATCTGGTCCTGCTGCAGGGCGAGCCTGCAGCAAAGCTGCGCGCGGCGCAGGATGCAGGGTTTGATCAGGCTGAAATCTGGCGCGAGGATGTGGAAAAGATGGAGACGGCGCACTTAGCGCACTCCGCGATCCGTTTCACTAATCTGCAGGTGCTGCGCGATTTTACCGGCGCGCCGGACAGCGAGCGCCAGCAAAAGCGTGAGGAGCTGCAGCAGTTTATCCGGCTGGCGCGTGCGATTGGCTGCGACACCATTCAGGCGCCTGCCACCACGCGACAGGATTGCATCCCGGAACGCATTGATGACGATCTGCGCTGGCTGGCGGCGGAAGCGGCGCGCCATGAGATGCGCATCATGTATGAGCCTATGGCGTGGAGTAGCGTGGACAATACGCTGCCGCTTGCCTGGCAGCGCCTGCAGCGTCTTGATCTGCCTAATGTTGGCCTGGTGGTGGATCTGTTTCATATCTGCGCGCTGGGTGGTGACGCGTCGCACCTTGAGGGCATCCCGGCCAGCCGTATCTATGAAGTCCAGCTGTGCGATATGGCTGAACAGCCGCCGCAGAATAATCAGGCGCTGAGCGACTATGCGCGTCACCAGCGGCTGCTGCCGGGCGACGGCATTATTGATGTGGCCAGCTTTGTCAGTCGCCTGCAGCGAGCCATTTATGCTGGTCCGGTTGGCATTGAAGTATTCAATGACCAGCTGAAAGCGCAGCCGGCGGCAGAGAGCGCACGGCGCGCCTGGCAGGCGCTGAATCGCTGCTGGCGCTAATCCTGCAGGCACTGCGCAATATAGGTTACCGCCTCTCTTGCGCCCTGCGGCGAGATGGTGTGGCCGGTGGTGGCTTCGAAAGCGGCCGTTACGTTAACGCCTGCCGCCTGTAACCGGCTGACGGCGGACGCTGTTTCGCTGAAGGGGATCACCTCATCCGCTTTGCCGTGGATCAGCAGCGCGGAAGCGCAGGGCTGCGGGGTTAGCGGTTCGTCGAATGCCAGCCGGCCGGAAAATGCCACCACGCCGGCCAGCGGGTAGCGTCCTGAAGCCAGTGCATCCAGCGCCATGATCGATCCCTGCGAGAAGCCGACCAGAATAACGTTTTCCCAGGCATCCGGCATGCCGTGCTGCGCCATCAGGCGCTGCAGCGTATCATCAAATGCATCGCGCGCCGCACGCACGCGCGCCGGACGATTCTCCGGCGTAACGCCGGTCAGGCTGAACCACTGATAGCCCATCGCATGCTCAAATGGCCAGGGCGCGTCGGGGGAAGCAAACGCCACGTCGGGCAGCAGCCCGCTCCAGTGCTCACCGAGCACCGCCAGATCGTCACCGCTGCTGCCAACGCCATGCAGAAAAATAACCAGTGCTTTTGCCATGCCTGCTCCTTAAAAACCGTACGCTGCCATATCCGGCCCGGCGGGCACGATGCCGTTGGGGTTCAGAGCGTTAATCGAATAGTAGCCCTGTTTGATATGGTCCATGTTCACCGTCTGTCGTATGCCCGAGACCGCCAGAACGCTTTTCAGATAGCGATCCAGCAGCGGATAGTCGCACAGACGACGCAGGTTGCATTTGAACAGGCCATAGTAGGCGGCGTCAAAACGAATCAGCGTGACAAACAGCCGGATGTCGGTTTCAGTCAGGCGTTCGCCCAGCACAAAGGTACGGCCATCTTTCAGCAGCGCTTCCAGCTCGTCCAGCTGCGCAAAAACGTCGCTGAAAGCCTGCTGATAACTTACCTGGGTAGTGGCAAAGCCGGTACGATAAACGCCATTATTTAACCGGGTGTAGATCGTTTCATTCAGCGCATCGATCTCCGTGCGCAGATCGGCAGGATAGAGATCCAGGCGATCGTCAGCCAGATCGCCAAAGCCGCTGTTCAGCATGCGCAGAATATCGGCCGACTCGTTATTGACGATAGTCTGCGTCTTTTTATCCCATAGCACCGGGACGGTGGCGCGTCCGGTAAAAGCGGCATCGGCGCGGGTATAGAGTTCATGCAGATACTCAGCCTGGTTCAGCGTGTCGCGCTGCGCCCCCGGATAATCGCCAAAGCGCCAGCCGGCGCTGCCCAGCTGCGGTTCAACCACGGAAACAGTAATCACCTGTTCCAGACCTTTCAGGCTGCGCGCAATCAGCGTACGCGATGCCCACGGGCAGATCAGCGCCACGTAGAGATGGTAGCGATCCGGCTCTGCGGCAAATTCGGTTGTGCCATCAGCACTGATCCAGTGACGAAACTGCGAGGTCTGTCGTACAAATCCACCCTGCCGATCGGTGGCCTGTACCGGATGCCAGGCTTCACTCCATTTGCCATTCACTAACATAACGCTGCTCCTGTGTAATCAGGGCGCAGAGAGTAGCGCGCCGCGGGCCTGGTGATAATCCAGGCAAAACGGCTTTCATTCTTTCCGAAATGGAAGTAATCAGGTGGACGGCTGATGGAGGAAGTGGCTGGCCAGAAAGTCGATCAGCAGCCGGGTTTTCTGCGCCAGAAAACGGGCAGAGGGGTAAAGTGCAAACAGCCCCATGGGCGGCGGCGCAAACTCCGCCAGCAGCGTAACAATCTCCTGACGCTGCAGAGCGGGCGTGGCGATAAAGCCGGGCAGGCGGGCGATACCGAGCCCGGCGACGGCAGCGTGCAGGCACGCTTCGGTGTTGGAAAAACAGAGGCGGCCGCGGATCGGTACCGTGGCGCTGTCGCCTGCAGCCGTGACAAAAGGCCAGTTCCACGGATCGCGAAAGTTGGTGTCGCTGATGCACTGGTGTCGGGCGAGATCGCGCCAGTGCTGTGGCGTGCCATGCCGGAGCAGGTAGGCCGGCGATGCGGCAATATGTACCGGCACGTCACCCAGTCGCCGGGCGATCAGGCTGCTGTCATCGAGGCGGCCGATGCGCACCGCCAGATCGAACCCTTCATCCACG
Source organism: Pantoea sp. UBA6567 (assembly GCF_002434165.1). NCBI lineage: Bacteria > Pseudomonadati > Pseudomonadota > Gammaproteobacteria > Enterobacterales > Erwiniaceae > Pantoea > Pantoea sp. UBA6567. The sequence continues at coordinate 29,029 of NZ_DJJN01000005.1, forward strand.
ATATTGACAGCGCGATCGGAAAAGCTGACGTCCAGCTCGATTAGCGGATAGTGACGGGCAAACGCGACCAGCACCGGTGCCAGTACCGCCGTTCCAAAGGTGCCAGGCGCGCTGATACGCAGCCGGCCAGAGGGCAGGCTGGCATTTTCGCGCATAGCGTCATCCAGCGCATCAAACGCATCCAGCAGCGTTTTAATGCGTTCATAGTAAGCGCGGCCCGCATCGGTCGGAGAGAGCGCCCGCGTGGTACGTTTGAGCAGCTGAACGCCCAGCAGCTGCTCAAGCCGCGACACCAGCTTTGACGCCTGCCCGCTGCTGGCGCCAAGGCGCATTGCCGCAGCGGCAAAGCTGCCCGTCTCCAGTACAGCGACAAACATCCGGTCACAATCAAGTCGATCCATCTTCTCTCCAGGCAGGCCAAAGCCAGAGTATACGCATCAACCGGCGCCCCCGGGCGGGAATTCCGTCGCAGGGAGCGCATTAATGCGTCCCTGCCCGCAGCCCGCACCGCGCCGGCGTCATCGCGTTTCGCACGCGGATTAACCCGGGCGCCATAAATGGCGTCATCACGTTCCGCCCGCGCATTAACCCAGGGCGCCATTAATGGCGCCCCTGCGGGGGCATCGCAGGGGGTGCATTAATGCGCCCCTGGCCGCAGCTCGCACCGCCCCTGCATTGCATCATGGCGGGAAAGGGCGTCGTGACGTATCGTATACGCATTCATCCGGGCGTCATAAAGGGCGCCCCTGGCCGGGAGAGCTGCATGTCACTGCATTTTCTATCATCACTGACGGAGATCGCGGCTGCTGAATGGGACGCGCTGCTGCCTGACGATCAGCCCTTTTTACGCCACGCCTTTCTGACCACCCTTGAGGAGAGCGGCAGCGTGCGCGCTGAAACGGGCTGGCAGCCGGCACACCTGCTCTGGCGGGAGCAGGGCAAAACCGTCGCTGCGCTACCGGGCTATGTTAAATCCCACTCGCGCGGAGAATATGTCTTCGATCAGGCCTGGGCCGAGGCGTGCCAGCGCGCGGGGATCCGCTACTACCCCAAATGGCTCGGTGCCGTTCCGTTCAGTCCGGTAACGGGGCAGCGTCTGCTGGGCGAAGCGTCCGCCATCACTCAGCTGCTGACCGCGCTGCCGGACGCGCTGCTGGCGCGACAGATAAGCGGGGCGCATATCAACTTCACCACGCCGCCCGCCAATGCCCTGATCGCAGAGCAGTCCGACTGGCTGATGCGCCTCGGCCTGCAGTATCACTGGCACAACCGTCACTACCGCGACTTTGCCGACTTCCTTGATACGCTGATGTCGCGTAAACGCAAGCAGCTGCGCAAAGAGCGGGAGCTGGTGCAGCAGAGCGGCTTTGTCTTTAGCTGGTATCGCGGTGATGAACTGCGGGAGGATCAGTGGGATTTTGTCTACACCTGCTACGTCAGCACCTATGCGGTACGCGGCCAGCGTCCTTACCTGACGCGTGCATTTTTCAGTCTGCTGGCAGAGCGTATGCCGCAGGCGATTCGCGTGGTTATCGCCACGCTGGATGAGCGGCCTGCCGCGATGGCCTTTTACCTGTGCGACAGCACCACGCTTTATGGCCGCTACTGGGGCTGTCTGGCAGAGTTTGACCGCCTGCATTTTGAAACCTGTTTCTATCAGGGCATGGAGTTTGCTATCGCAGAAGGGCTGCAGCGCTTTGATGCGGGAGCGCAGGGTGAGCACAAACTGGTGCGCGGTTTTGAGCCGGTGATAACGCACTCGTGGCACTATCTGGCGCATCCGGGACTGCGCGCGGCGGTGGAGGATTTTCTGCAGCAGGAACGGGCAGGGGTGCACGACTGGGCCGATGAGGCGCGTGCAGCCCTGCCGTTCCGGCGCGGCGATTAATCGGTGCCGACAAAACCGCCGGTCTGATGCTGCCACAGGCGGGCATAGAGACCGTTCTGCGCCAGCAGCTCGTGATGATTGCCCATCTCCACGATCTCCCCCTGCTCCAGCACCACCAGCCGGTCCATCTTCGCAATGGTCGACAGACGATGGGCGATAGCGATCACCGTTTTGCCCTGCATCAGGCTCTCCAGGCTCTCCTGAATGGCCGCTTCCACTTCAGAGTCCAGCGCCGAGGTGGCTTCATCCATAATCAGAATCGGCGCATCTTTGAGCAGCACGCGGGCGATAGCGATACGCTGTCGCTGACCGCCGGAGAGCTTGACGCCGCGCTCACCGACGTGCGCCTCCAGCCCGGTGCGCCCCTGAGAATCAGAGAGCAGCGGAATAAACTCATCGGCACGCGCCTGCGTGATGGCCGCCTGCAGCTCCGCTTCCGTGGCGTCGGGACGACCATAGAGCAGATTGTCGCGGATGGAACGGTGCAGCAGTGAGGTATCCTGCGTGATCATACCAATCTGCCCGCGCAGGCTCGCCTGAGTCACATCCGCAATGTTTTGATCGTCAATCGCAATGCGGCCGCCGTTGAGGTCATACAGGCGCAGCAGCAGATTCACCAGCGTGGATTTACCGGCACCGGAAGGGCCAATCAGGCCGATTTTTTCACCCGGTTTAATCGTCAGATTCAGCCGGTTAATCACCTGACGGTTAGTGCCATAATCAAAGCGCACATCTTCAAAGCGGATCTGACCGCGCGTCACCCGCAGCGGTGGCGCCGCCGGCGCATCCTGGACGCTGAGCGGCTGCGCAATAGTACCCAGCCCATCCTGCACCATGCCGATATTTTCAAAAATACCGTTCACCACCCACATGATCCAGCCTGACATATTCACCAGCCGGATCACCAGCCCGGTCGCCAGTGCAATGGCGCCGACGCTGATCAGCGACTGGCTCCAGAGCCACAGCGCCAGCCCGGAGGTGCTGACAATCAGCAGGCCATTGAGCGCAGAGAGCGTGATGTCCATGCTGGTCACCATGCGGCTGGCGTGGCGGGTTTTGTCGGTCTGGTCCTGAATCGCCTCGCGTGCGTAGCGCTTCTCCAGATCGGTATGCGCAAACAGCTTGATGGTGGCAATGTTGGTGTAACCATCCACAATGGTGCCCATCAGGCGCGATCGCGCCTCTGAAGAGACCACCGACCGCTGCTTCACGCGCGGGACAAAAAAGCGCAGTGACAGGCTGTAAGCGATCAGCCAGATTACCAGCGGGATCATCAGCCGCCAGTCCGCTTCTGCAAACAGCACCAGCGAGGTACCGGCGTAAATCACCACATGCCAGATGGCGTCCACCAGCTGTACCGCTGAATCGCGCAGCGCGTTGCCGGTCTGCATGATGCGCTGGGCGATGCGGCCGGCAAAATCGTTCTGAAAGAAGTTCAGGCTCTGGCGCAGTACATAGTTATGATGCTGCCAGCGGATCATGCTGGTCATGCCGGGGTTGATGCTCTGGTGAACCAGCAGGTCGTGCAGGGCGATCACCACCGGCCGCAGGATCAGCGCCACCGCCGCCATCCAGAGCAGAGTCGGCCAGTGTTCACTGAAGAGCGTCGCCGGCGTGGCATGGCTGACGAGGTCGATAATGCGGCTGAGATAGCTGAACAGCGCCACTTCAATCAGCGCCTGCGCCAGGCCCACTACCAGCAGCGCGGCGAAACCTGGCCATACCTGACGCAGATAGTAGCGATAGAACGCGCCGAGGGTGGCGGGGGGAGAATCCGTTGGTGCATCCTGAAAAATATTGATAAAACGTTCAAAACGGCGAAACAACATAGGGTCACTCTTTCCGGAAGGTCAGAGTTAACAGCTTAGTGCAATCAGACGGAGATCACGGATATGGAGATAAAGATTCGCGGCCGCGAACCGCGCGACGCCGCGGCTTACCAGCGTCTCTACAGTCAGCCAGAGGTATATCGCTGGACCACGCAGCTGCCCTTTCCCAGCGTGGCCACGTGGGAGAAAAAATTTGAGCGCATGGACGCTGAAGGCTATATCGCGTTTGTCGCTGAGCTGGAGGGGCAGCTGGTAGGCGAACTGACGCTGTTTACCGAACAGCGGCTGCGCACCCGCCACAGCCTGAGCTTTGGCATCAGCGTTGATCCGGCGTTTGCCGGACGCGGCATCGGTGAGCAGCTAATCCGCACCGGGCTCGACTACGCCTTTAACTGGATGGGGATTATCCGCGTGGAGCTGGAAGCGTTTCATGACAACGCGCGCGCGCTGCGCCTCTATACGCGTCTGGGCTTTGAGCATGAGGGCGTAAAGCGCAAAGCGTGCCTGCGCGATGGCGACTATCACGATATTGTGGTGATGGCGAAACTGCGCGACCCTCAGTGACGCTGCGCGCGCCTTCTGAAGCGCACGAAAAGAAGAGCTGACAGCAGAGCCGCCGCACCGTACGGCTCTGCTGCGTTCTCAGGCGGGGCTACTGGCTCTTTTTAACGTAGTTCTGCATATTCTCTTTGGTGACCAGCTCAAACGGGATCCAGACGTGAGAAGCGACTTTTTCACCGGCAATCAGCTTTTGCGCGACCTCAACAGAGGTTTTGCCCTGGCCGATAGCGTCCTGAAATACGGTGACCTGAATTTTATCCTGCGCCAGCGCCTGCAGACCATCCGGCGTGGCGTCAATGCCGCCAATCAGCAGCTTTTTGTTGCTTTTTGCCAGCGCCATGGCTGCGCCAATCGCCATCTCATCGTTGTTCGCCGCGACAATATCAATCGTCTCGCCGTTGCCAAGCCAGTTAAGCATTAAATCCATGCCTTCGTTGCGCGCATAGTTAGCCGGCTGTTTCTGCACCACTTTCATGCCGGGATATTTTGCTACCACCTGCTCCACATCTTTCGTGCGCTGCAGGGCACCGGCATCAGTGAGATTGCCGATCATAATCGCCACATTGCCTTTGTAATCAGCCATTTTAGCCAGCGCTTCCATCTGCAGCGTGCCCGACTCACGCTCATCCGAGCCCACGAACACCACTCCCGGCGGCAGCGTTTTATCGCCCGGCGTACGGTTCACATACACCAGCGGAATTTTTGCCTGCTGTGCCAGACGGGTCAGCTGCGGCGTGCTGGCCGAGTCCACCGGATCGACAATGATGGCATCCACGCCCGCGCCGATAAAACTCTGTACCTGATCGGTCTGACGGCCGACATCGCCGCGTGCATCTTCAAACTGCACCGCCAGCCCGCGCGCTTTCGCCTCTTTATCGATCGACTGGCGGATGATGGTTAAAAAGTTCTGATCAAAGTAGGCCATCGACACGCCGATTTTATCCGCCAGCGACGACGCAGAAGCCGAAAGCAATCCCACCAGCAGCACCGCTTTTACTGTTTTCATTGCGTACTCCAGAGCATGAGAGAAGAGAGGATGGAACAAATGTTTCAGTAAAATTAAAAATGACCTGTTGCAACCATTTGAGACTACGATCGGCGCGCAAGCCTGACAATCTGCCGGTGCGCGTTTTGCTGCCGGGAGCACAGATCGGCTCCCACATAGCCAGCGCCAGCCGCCTTTTCTTTCGCCTGGCGCACACTCTGCGGCGGTCACCGGAGAAAGATCGGCAATCTGTGCGGCACAGCACGCGGCATTGTGCCAAACGCTGAAAGCGGGACCGTTTTTAACCTGCCGATCCCTGCAACCGCACAATGACCGCGCACCAGCCCGCTTTCTATAGTTGCTGAACAGTAAAGATTGCGCGGTATTGCTGATCCCTGTCGCATCGCGACAGGACGCTTCCCCTTTCAAGGAACTGAGCCTATGTTGCAACGTCAAACCCGCAGTGAAACCAGCCGTGTGCGCCTCTGGATCCTGTGTCTGATCCTGTTTCTGTCGGTGGTGGCCTATGCTGACCGTTCGATCCTGTCGATCTCCGGTTCCGCAATTAAAGAGGAGTTTGGTCTTTCAGCGATCCAGCTTGGCCTGATCCTCTCCGCCTTCAGCTGGGCTTACGTGATTGGTCAGATCCCCGGCGGCCTGCTGCTCGACCGCTTTGGCACCAAAAAAGTCTACGGCGCGACGCTGGTGCTCTGGTCGGTCTCCACGCTGCTGATGGGCTTTGTCGGTGAGTTCTCCGCCGGCGTAACCATGACGCTGACGCTGATGTTTGCGCTGCGTTTTGCGCTGGGGCTGATAGAAGCGCCGAGCTTTCCCGCCAACGCCCGCGCGGTCATTATGTGGTTTCCCGGAGCCGAACGCGGCCGCGCCTCATCGCTGTTTGCCTCGGCGCAATATTTTGCCGTCGCCATTTTTTCGCCCATCTCAGGCTGGCTGGTCATGCGGTTTGGCTGGGAGTGGCCGTTCTTTGTGCTGGGCACCATCGGCATTCTGGCCGTGTTTGGCTGGATGGCGTGGATGCACACGCCGCGTCAGCATCCGCGCGTGACAAAAAGCGAGCTGGACTACATTGAGCAGGGCGGTGCGCTGGTGGATATTGATGCCGCAGAGACGCTGAAAGCCCGTCCTCCGGTCGATAAACGCATGTTTAAACTGCTGCTCAGCAGCCGCATGCTGTGGTGCGCCTATCTGGGGCAGTACTGCACGATTGCACTCAGCTACTTCTTCATTACCTGGTTCCCTATCTATCTGGTTCAGGCGCGCGGCATGAATATCATGGATGCCGGTTTTGCCACCATTGCGCCGGCGCTGTTTGGATTTCTTGGCGGCATCAGCGGCGGTTTCCTCTCTGACAGGCTGCTGGCGCGCGGCTGGAGCCTCTCCTGGGCGCGCAAGGGGCCGTTTATCGCCGGTATGGTGATGGCGGCTTCGCTGACGCTGGCCGCGGTGATCCCGAGCAACGCCGGTATTATCGCTATCATGTCTTTCGCGTTCTTCGGCAAGGGCGTGGCGGCGGGCGCGGGCACCTGGACCATTGTCAGCGATACCGCGCCAAAAGAGGCGGTAGGGCTGGCTGGTGCCATCTTCAACGGTATCGGCAATATGGCTGGCTTCATCACGCCGCTACTGTTTGGCATTATTGTCGGCCTGACCGGCAGCTACAGCGTTGGCCTGCTGTTTGTTGGCGCGCACTGTATTATCGCGGCCCTGCTGTTTCTGCTGGTGATGGGACCGATTCAGCGCGCAGAGAGCCAGACGCCTGCGGGCCAGACGCGCACGCCGCGCCGTGAGCAGGGCGAAGGCGCTCTGAGCCGGTAGTCTGTTCACCGCCACCGGTAAAGGGCACCAGCGGGAAAATGTGCGCTTTACCGGCGGGCTCACAGCCGCACAAAACGCCTCTGAAGATTTTTTGATCAGCTGCCGATACCCCTCCTGACCATCCACAGCGAGTCAGGAGAGTACGTGTGATAAAGCTGATTTCCGTGGACGAACTGCAAGAGGGCATGTTTATCCACAAACTTGAGGTCTGGTGGCTGAAAGATCGGCGCATTCGCAACCTTATGCTGATCACTGACCGCCGCCAGATCGCCATGATCCGCAGTGAAGGGATCCGCCAGGTCTGGATCGATCTCGATAAGTCGGTGCCGATCCCGCACAGCCAGCCCGTCAGAGCGCCGGTTGCGGAGAGTGCCTTTTTCCGCGAGCTGGATCAGGCGCAGCAGATTTTCGCCCAGGGCAAGCCGCGCGTGCTGGCGATGTTTAATGAGGCCCGTATGGGGCAGCGCCTCGATCTCAGCTTCACGCTCGATCTGGTTGATCAGATAGCGGGATCGATTGCGCGTGAGCCTTCAGCGCTGCTCAGCGTGGCGCGCCTGAAAAATCACGATGACTACACCTATCTGCACTCCATGGCGGTGTGCGGGCTGATGATCTCGCTCGGGAAGAAACTGGGGCTGGAGGCCGACCGGCTGCGTCGCGCAGGCATGGCTGGCCTGCTGCACGACGTCGGCAAAGCGGCCGTGCCGCTGGCGATCCTCAATAAGCCCGGCAAGCTGAGCGACGATGAGTTCGCGGTCATGCGTGAACACCCGATTGTTGGCGCGCAGATGCTGATGGAGGCGGATGCGGGCTACGATCTGCTGGATGTGGCGCTGCATCATCACGAAAAATTTGACGGCAGCGGCTACCCGCACGGCCTGCGCGGCGAGGAGATCACGCTCTATGCCCGCATGGCCTCCGTCTGTGATGTCTATGACGCGCTCACCTCGCATCGTCCCTACCGTAAAGGCTGGACGCCTGCAGAAGCGATGCACAATATGCTGAGCTGGCGCGGCCATTTCGATCCCGCGCTGCTGCACAGTTTTGTACGGTCGATTGGCATCTATCCGGTCGGATCGCTGGTACGTCTGGCGTCGGGACGGGTCGCGCTGGTGGTGCAGGCGGGTGAAAAATCGCTGCTGAAGCCTAAACTGCACGTCTTCTGGTCGCTGCATGCCCGGCGCGAAGTGAAACCGGAAATTGTCGATTTAGGCGACAGCTTCTGTACCGACAGCATTACCGGTGCTGAAGAGGGGTCGCTGTGGCAGAACATCGACCTTAACCGCGTCTGGGCGCTGGAAAGCGCTTAATTTTACGCCATATTTATACTTTCTTTACGCCCGTCCTCCGCCTTTTTATCCCTTCTTTATGCCGCGCCGCGCATGCTTGCCGCACTACTGACTACTCCGGAGGTTGCTGTGAGCGTGGGCGTAATAGCGGGCATTGTGCTGCTGATTTTGTTGCTGGGCTATCTGGTTTATGCCCTGCTTAATGCGGAGGCATTCTGATGGCGGCGAATGCATTCTTACTGATCGCGCTGTTTCTGCTGGTGCTGATGGCGCTGGCGCAGCCGCTGGGTCGGTTTCTGGCGCGGCTGGTGGCGGATAAACCGCTGCTGCCGCGCACCGAGCACCTGCTGTGGCAGCTGACGGGCAGCGGCACAGCGGCGATGCGCTGGCAGCACTATCTGCTGGCGCTGCTGCTGTTTAACGCCGTGGGCTTCGTGGTGCTGCTGGCGATACTGATGCTGCAGGGGGCGCTGCCGCTTAATCCGCAGCAGATGCCGGGCCTGAGCTGGGATCTGGCGTTTAACACTGCGGTAAGCTTTGTCACCAATACCAACTGGCAGGCGTATGGCGGTGAGAGCAGCCTGAGCTACTTCAGCCAGATGGCGGGGCTGACGGTACAAAACTTTCTCTCTGCGGCAACCGGTATCGCCGTAGCGTTTGCCCTGATGCGCGGGTTTGCTAACCGCTCGCTGGCGACGCTCGGCAACGCCTGGCGTGACCTGACGCGCATCACGCTCTACGTCCTGCTGCCGCTCAGCCTGGTGATTGCGCTGTTTTATGTCAGCCAGGGCACCATCCAGAGCTTTGCGGCGTATCACACCCTCACCACGCTGGAGGGCGCACAGCAGACGCTGCCGCTCGGTCCGGTAGCCTCACAGGAAGCCATCAAGATGCTCGGCACCAACGGCGGTGGGTTCTTTAACGCGAACTCTGCCCACCCGTTTGAGAATCCGACCGCCCTGACCAACTTTGTTCAGATGCTGAGCATTTTCCTGATCCCGGCGTCGCTCTGCTTTACGTTCGGGCAGCACCTGAACGATCGCCGGCAGGGCCATATGCTGCTGTGGAGCATGAGTATTCTGTTTGTCCTCGCGGCCTCGGCGGTGATGTGGGCAGAGGTACGGGGCAACCCGCATTTCCTGGCGCTGGGCGCTGACAGCGCGCTCAACATGGAGGGCAAGGAGACGCGCTTCGGCATACTCAACTCGGGCCTGTTCGCGGTAATTACCACGGCAGCCTCCTGCGGCGCGGTTAATGCAATGCATGACTCCTTTACCGCGCTGGGCGGCATGGTGCCGATGTGGCTGATGCAGCTGGGCGAAGTGGTATTCGGCGGCGTGGGCGCAGGGCTGTACGGCATGCTGCTGTTCGTTCTGCTGGCGGTGTTTATCGCCGGGCTGATGATCGGACGCACGCCGGAGTATCGCGGTAAAAAAATCGACGTATGGGAGATGAAAATGACCGCGCTGGCGATTCTGGTCACGCCTGCGCTGGTGCTGCTGGGTACCGCACTGGCGCTGATGACCGATGCCGGTCGCGCGGCGATGGCCAACCCCGGCATTCACGGATTCAGCGAAATACTCTATGCGGTCTCATCTGCGGCAAATAACAACGGCAGCGCTTTTGCCGGACTCAGCGCCAACACGCCGTTCTGGAACCTGCTGCTCGGCGTCTGCATGCTGGCTGGCCGCTTCGGCATCATTATTCCGGTTATGGCGATTGCCGGATCGCTGGCGGCAAAAAACGTTCAGCCCGCGGGTAACGGTACGCTGCCGACGCACGGCCCGCTGTTTATCGGCCTGCTCACAGGCACCGTGCTGCTGGTGGGTGCGCTGACCTTTATTCCCGCGCTGGCGCTTGGGCCGGTCGCGGAACATCTGCAACTGATTCAGGAATAACGCAATCATGAGTCGTCAACAACTGGCGCTGTTTGATGCGCAGCTGACCCGCACCGCGCTGCTGGATGCGGTAAAAAAACTCGATCCGCGCGTGCAGTTTCGCAACCCGGTGATGTTTCTGGTATGGCTGGGCAGCGTGCTGACGTCGCTGCTGGCCGGCGGCATGCTGGCGGGCTGGCTGAGCGGCAGCGCCGGCTTTACCGGCGCCATTGCCTTCTGGCTCTGGATAACCGTGCTGTTCGCCAGCTTTGCAGAAGCGCTGGCGGAAGGGCGCAGCAAGGCGCAGGCCAACAGCCTGAAAGGCATTAAGAAAACCAGCGAGGCGAAGAAGCTTGCGGCAGCGCACTATGGTGCTGCATGGCAGCCAGTCTCTGCGGATACGCTGCGCAAAGGTGACGTGGTCCTGGTTGAGGCGGGCGATGTGATCCCGTGCGACGGCGATGTACTGGAGGGCGGCGCGTCGGTAGATGAGAGCGCCATTACCGGCGAATCGGCGCCGGTGATACGCGAGTCCGGCGGTGATTTTGCTTCCGTTACCGGCGGCACGCGCATTCTGTCTGACTGGCTGGTGATCCGGTGCAGCGTCAATCCGGGCGAAACCTTTCTCGATCGGATGATCGCCATGGTGGAGGGCGCAAAACGTCGTAAAACCCCGAATGAGGTCGCGCTGACCATTCTGCTGGTTTCACTGACCATCGTATTTCTGCTGGTGACCGCCACGCTGTGGCCATTTTCCGCGTACGGCGGTACACCGGTCAGCGTCACGGTACTGGTGGCGCTGCTGGTCTGTCTTATTCCCACCACGATTGGTGGCCTGCTGTCGGCCATTGGCGTGGCGGGCATGAGCCGCATGCTGGGGGCAAACGTGATCGCCACCAGCGGACGCGCGGTGGAGGCGGCAGGGGACGTTGACGTGCTGCTGCTGGATAAAACCGGCACCATCACGCTCGGTAATCGCCAGGCGACGCAGTTTCTGCCCGCGCCAGGCGTCAGCGAAGAGCAGCTGGCGGATGCGGCACAGCTCGCCTCTCTGGCAGATGAAACGCCGGAAGGACGCAGCATTGTGGTGCTGGCGAAGCAGCGGTTTAACCTGCGCGAACGCGATCTCAGCGCAATGGGCGCCAGCTTTATCCCTTTTTCCGCTCAGACCCGCATGAGCGGCGTGAACGTGCAGGATCGGCTGATCCGTAAAGGCGCCGTGGACGCCGTGCGCCGCTATATCGACGCCGGCAATGGACGCTTTCCGGCGGAGGTCAACGCCCGGGTTGAGGAGGTCGCGCGCGCGGGCGGCACGCCGCTGGTGGTAGCCGAAGGCGCGCAGGTTCTGGGCGTGGTGGCGTTGAAAGACATTGTCAAAGGCGGCATCAAAGAGCGTTTTGCTGAACTGCGCCGGATGGGCATTAAAACCGTGATGATCACCGGCGACAACCCGCTGACCGCAGCGGCTATCGCCGCAGAGGCGGGCGTGGATGACTTTCTGTCAGAAGCGACGCCGGAGGCTAAACTGGCGCTGATCCGTCAGTATCAGTCAGAAGGACGGCTGGTCGCGATGACCGGCGACGGCACCAACGATGCGCCTGCGCTGGCGCAGGCGGATGTCGCGGTGGCGATGAACTCCGGCACCCAGGCGGCGAAAGAGGCGGGGAACATGGTCGATCTCGACTCGAATCCGACCAAGCTGCTGGAGGTGGTGCATATCGGTAAGCAGATGCTGATGACGCGGGGGTCGCTGACCACCTTTAGCATCGCCAACGACGTGGCGAAATATTTTGCCATCATTCCGGCGGCGTTTGCCGTGACCTACCCGCAGCTCAGCATGCTCAATATCATGGCGCTGCACTCTCCCGCCTCCGCGATCCTGTCGGCGGTGATCTTCAACGCACTGGTGATTGTGTTTCTTATTCCGCTGGCGCTGAAAGGGGTGAGTTACCGGCCGGTGAGCGCGGCAGCGCTGCTGCGACGCAATCTGTGGATTTACGGTGCGGGCGGGCTGGTGGTGCCTTTTATCGGTATTAAAGCGATTGACCTGCTGCTCACGCTGTCAGGCCTGGTGTAAGGAGAAGAGAGATGAGTCAGTTACGTCCGGCTGTTGTATTGTTTATGGTGCTGATGCTGTTTACCGGTGTTCTCTATCCGCTGCTGACCACCGGGCTGGCACAGTGGTGGTTTCCGCAGCAGGCGAGCGGTTCGCTGCTGAGGCAGGCGGGCAGCGTGCGCGGCTCAGCGCTGATTGGGCAGCAGTTCACTCAGCCCGGCTATTTCCAGGGTCGGCCATCGGCTACGGCGGAGCGGCCTTATAACGCGCAGGCTTCCGGTGGCAGCAACCTGGCCGGGAGTAACCCGGCGCTGGACAGCGCCGTCGCCGCGCGCGTGGCCGCGCTGCGGGCGGCGAATCCGCAGGCGCCGTCAGCGGTGCCGGTGGAGCTGGTCACCGCTTCAGGCAGCGGCCTGGATCCGGATATCTCTCCTGAAGCCGCGCTGTGGCAGGCACCGCGCATTGCGGCAGCGCGCAATATGACGCTGAAAGACGTTGAGGCGCTGATTGCGCGTAACACCGGGCGTCCGCTGCTGCCGTTTATCGGCGAAGAGACGGTGAACGTGCTGCGGCTCAATATGGCGCTGGATAATTTGCAGGGATGAGGCACATTCGGTGCGCATAAATGCGCACCCTGCAACGCAGGGTCGCCATGTATGGCGACCCTTTCACTGATCGTACGGAATTCACTATTTGAACGACATGAATGATGAACTGCCTCGTCCGGACCCCGATGCGCTGCTGCTCAGCCATAGCGACAGCCATCGCGGCAAGCTGAAAATCTATTTTGGCGCCTGTGCCGGCGTGGGCAAAACCTTTGCGATGCTGCAGGAGGCGCAGCGGCTGCGCGCGCAGGGGCTGGATGTGCTGGCCGGTATCGTGGAAACCCACAATCGCGCAGAAACGGCCGCGCTGCTGCATGGCCTGACGCTGCTGCCGCGTCGCACCACCGGTCGCTCGCACCACACGGAGTTCGATCTGGATGCGGCGCTGGCGCGTCATCCGGCGGTGATCCTGATGGATGAGCTGGCGCATACCAACGTTCAGGGCGCGCGCCATCCCAAACGCTGGCAGGATATTGACGAGCTGCTTGATGCCGGCATCGATGTCATCACCACGGTAAACGTGCAGCACCTCGAAAGCCTCAATGACGTAGTAGCCGGTATCACCGGAATTCAGGTGCGCGAAACCGTGCCCGATCCCTTTTTTGACAGCGCAGATGAGGTAGTGCTGGTGGACCTGCCGCCGGACGATCTGCGTCAGCGGCTGAAAGAGGGCAAAGTCTACGTCGGCGACCGGGCCGAGCGCGCGATTGAAAACTTTTTCCGCAAAGGCAATCTGTTTGCGCTGCGTGAACTGGCGCTGCGTCGCACCGCCGATCGCGTGGACGATCAGATGCGCGCCTGGCGTGACCAGCAGGGACGCGATCGGGTCTGGCATACGCGGGATGCGATTCTGCTCTGTATTGGTGATGATACCGGCAGCGAAAAGCTGGTGCGAACCGCCGCACGTCTGGCCGCGCGGCTCGGCAGCGTCTGGCACGCCGTTTATGTGGAAACCCCGCGCCTGCATCGCCTGCCGGAGGCGCAGCGGCGCGCGATCCTGCGTACGTTACAGCTGGCGCAGGAGCTGGGCGCGGAAACGGCCACGCTCGCCGATCCCGATGAGGTGCGCGCGGTGCTGCGCTACGCGCGGGAGCATAATCTGGGCAAAATTGTCGCCGGACGCCAGCCGCACCGGCGCTTCCGCCGCGACAGCTTCGCCCAGCGTCTCGGCGAGCTGGGGCCGGATCTCGATCTGCTGGTCGTGGCGCTGGATGAGCCGCTGCGCCCGGCGCTGCATGCGGCCAGCAGCAAACCGGTCAGCAGCGATAAGTGGCGGCTGCGGCTGCGCGGCTGCATCATGGCGCTGCTGCTCTGCCTTGCGGTGACGTTTATCGGACGCGGCCTGCTTGCAGAGTTCGATAGCGCCAACGCCGTCATGATCTATCTGCTGTCGGTCGTGCTGGTGGCACTGCGCTACGGGCGCTGGCCCTCGGTGTTTGCCACCGTGATCAATATCGTCGCGTTTGATCTGATGTTTGTCGCGCCCACCGGCACCGTCGCCGTCTCTGACCTGCAGTATCTGGTCACCTTTGGCGTGATGCTGGCGGTCGGCGTGATCGTAGGAAATCTCACCGCCGGCGTGCGCTACCAGGCCAGGGTGGCGCGCTATCGCGAGCAGCGCGCCCGCTATCTCTATGAAATGGCGAAATCGCTCGGCAGCGCGCTGACGCCGCAGGATATTGCCGCTACCGCACAGCGAGTGATTGAGGTGACGCTGCAGGCGCGCAGTCAGCTGCTGCTGCCCGATGAGCAGGGGGAGCTGCAGGCAACCGGACCGGACTTACGCGGCACGCCGCCCGATGCCGGAATCGCAAAATGGAGCTACAGCAAAGGTCAGCCTGCCGGCGCCGGCACCGATACGCTGCCGGCCGTGCCCTACCAGATTGTTCCGCTGAAGAGCGGCCAGCAGTGCCGGGGTCTGCTGGTGGTTGAGCCGGAGAACCTGCGCCAGCTGATGATCCCGGAGCAGCAGCGGCTGGTGGAGACGTTTACCGTGCTGATCGCCAACGCGCTGGAGCGCATGGCGCTGACGCAGAGCGAAGCGGCTTCGCGCCTCGCAGCAGAGCGCGAGCAGCTGCGCAATGCGCTGCTATCGGCACTGTCACACGATTTACGCACGCCGCTGACGGTGCTGTTTGGTCAGGCAGAGATGCTGATGCTCGATCTGGCGCATGCGCAGTCGCCGTTTGTCGCGCAGGCCGGCCAGATCCGTGAACAGACGCTGAGCACGATTCGTCTGGTCAGCAATATGCTGGATATGGCGCGCATTCAGTCCGGCGGCCTGCAGCTGCGCGAAGAGTGGGTGGCGCTGGATGAGGTGATCGATGGCGCGCTGCGCAGCATGGGGCCGATGCTTAAAGGCCACGCGTTTGAGCTGGCGCTGCCGTCAGAGCTGGTATTGATTAAAGGCGACAGCGCGATGCTGGAGCGGGTGTTTTCCAATCTGATTGAGAACAGCCTGAAGTATGCCGGTAACGCGGCGCAGCACGGTATTCGCGCCTGGCGCGACGGCAGCCGGCTGGAAATTGGCGTCTGGGACAGCGGGCCGGGCATCGCGGGCGACAGCCTGACGCAGATTTTTGAAAAGTTTGCCCGGGGTGATAAAGAGTCTGCCGTACCGGGGGTCGGACTGGGGCTGGCGATCAGCAAGACCATCACTGAAGCGCATCGCGGACGCATCTGGGCGGAAAACCGTGCCAGCGGCGGCGCTGAGTTTCGTCTGTCGCTCCCGCTCCCGGCGCCGCCGGAAATTTCCGAGGCCGCACTTAAATAACTTCACACAAGTTCGGGTATACTCGGCAGCTTCGCTGCTAACTTATGGAAACTTATGGAACGTTTTACCGAAAACCTGATGTATTCATCCCGCTGGCTGCTGGCACCGGTTTACATTGGACTTTCGCTGGGCCTGCTGGCGCTGACCGTTAAATTTTTTCAGGAAATTTTCCATCTGCTGCCGAACATCCTCAGCATTGCGGAAAACGATCTGATCCTGCTGCTGCTGTCGCTGGTTGACATGACACTGGTCGGAGGGCTGCTGGTGATGGTGATGCTCTCCGGCTATGAAAACTTTGTCTCGAAGCTCGATATCGCCGAACACAAAGAGAAGCTGAGCTGGCTGGGCAAGATGGACTCCGGCTCGCTTAAAAATAAAGTCGCCGCCTCCATTGTGGCGATCTCCTCTATCCATCTGCTGCGTATCTTTATGGATGCGCGCAACGTCGCCAACGACAAGCTGATGTGGTACGTGATCATCCATCTGACCTTTGTGCTCTCCGCGTTTGTTATGGGCTGGCTGGATAACATGTCAAAAATGGAGAAAAAGCACGCTGGCTGATCTGCTCAGCGTGCCGGGGGGCGGGTGCCGAGCAGCTGCGGCATGACCGTTTTAATCAGCGTAAAAAAATGGCGCAGCCTTGCCGGATAGTAGCTGGCCCACGGGTAGGTCAGCCAGACCGGCAGCGGCGGCGCCTGCCACGCCGGCAGCAGCTGCACCAGCGCGCCGCTCTCCAGATCGTCCTGTACCACCCACGATGAAACCAGCGCCACGCCCATTCCGGCCAGCGCGGCCTTGCGCACCGCATAAAGGCTGTCGCTGGCGAGCCGCGGCGCGATCGCCAGGTTCACCATTGCGCTATCGCTGACGCGCTGCAGCGCAATCTCATTGCGATAAAAGCTGGTCAGCGCCAGCCACGGCAGCTGTGTCAGTTCTTCTGCCTGCGTCACGGGCGGATGGGCGGCCAGCAGCGCCGGCGCTGCCACTACAATACGCGGCACTTCCGCCAGCAGCACGGCCACAATGCCCGGATCGTCCGGCGCACCAACCTGAATCGCACAGTCCACGTTTTCACTGATAAAGTCCGGCGTGCGATCGTTAAGCATCCACTCTACATTCAGACGCGGATAGCGCTCCAGCCAGGCGACCAGCGGCGTAATCAGCTGATCCTGCCCGAAAGCGTGCGGTGCGCGCACCCGCAGCGTGCCCGCTGGTTCGTCATGTGAGCCGGTCAGTTCATCCTCCAGCGCATACCACGTTGCCAGCAGCTGGCGCGCCTGCGTATAGCAGCGCTCCCCGTCATCGGTCAGCTTGAGCGCATGGGTGGTGCGCAGTATCAGCTTCAGGCCGAGATAGTGCTCCAGCGCCTGCAGCCGGCGGCTGACGGTAGGCTGGGTGGTATTAAGCTGCCGCGCGGCGGCGGAGAGGGAGCCACTCTCAACGATACGGATAAAGGTCTGCATCAGGGCAATACGATCGGTGCTGGTCAGGTTATTCATACGTACCACGCATAACGGTTGTGTCCTGTCACACTCTACCGCGTATGGCTGCCGCGCGCTTTAATAGGCGCAACTTTTCAGGAGAGTCACCTATGTCTGTTTTATTGTCATCTGCCCGTCGCGCAGAAACGCTTCCCGCTCCGCTGCTGTTTACGCTTGCCGCCGGTGCCGGCCTGAGCGTCGCCTCTATCTACTACAGTCAGCCCATGCTGGATATCATCAGTAAAACGTTTAATACCGGCATCAGCAGCACCGGTATGGTGCCGATGCTGACGCAGGCGGGCTATGCGCTGGGGATCCTGCTGCTGGCCCCGCTGGGCGATCGCCACGACCGGCGGACCATTATTCTGATTAAAGGTCTACTGCTGGTGGCCTCGCTGCTGCTGTGTGGCTTTGCCGGCGGAATCGGCGCGCTGCTGATCGCCAGCTTTGTCACCGGGCTGACCGCTACCGTCGCGCAGGATATTGTGCCTGCCTCTGCCGCGCTGGCACCGGAGCATCGCCGGGGCAAGACGGTTGGCGTGGTAATGACCGGGCTGCTGGCGGGCATTCTGCTGTCGCGCGTGATCAGCGGCCTGGTGGCGGAGTATGCCGGCTGGCGTACGCTCTATTTTATCGCTGCGGGTGCCATGCTGCTGATGACGCTGGCGCTCTGGCGCGTGCTGCCGCGCTTCACACCCGGTACCGCCGTCAGCTATCCGCGCCTGCTGCTGTCGCTGGCGCAGCTGTGGCGTCAGCATCAGACGCTGCGCCGCGCCGCGCTGGCACAGGGGCTGCTATCGGTGGGATTCAGCGCCTTCTGGTCAACGCTGGCGCTGATGCTGAGCGAGCGCTTTCATTTCGACAGTGCCATCGCGGGTGCGTTTGGCCTGGCGGGCGCGGCAGGGGCGCTGGCTGCTCCGCTGGCCGGCAGCGTAGCCGATCGCATCGGTCCGGCGCGGGTGACGCAGTATGGCTCTGCGCTGGTGATGGTGTCGTTCGCGCTGATGTTTCTGCTGCCGCTGCTGCCGCTGGCGGCGCAGCCGGGCGTGATTATCCTGAGTACGGTGGGATTTGATCTGGGGGTGCAGGCGACGCTGGTGGCGCATCAGACGCTGGTCTACAGCCTGGCACCTGAGGCGCGCAGCCGCCTGAATGCCCTGATGTTTACCGTGGTGTTTGTCGGCATGGCCGCCGGCGCGGCCCTCGGCAGCCTGGCGCTGGCGCATTTTGGCTGGAACGGCGTGGTCACCCTGGCAACGACGGCGGCGCTGCTGGCGCTGCTGGTACGCCTGGGCAGTGCGCATCTCAGACACTAATTTCCAATCCTGTGCCAGGCTTAAGGGAGTTATGTTTTTGAAAAGCGGAGCGTTATGAATTTCCTTGCCTGGACCGCCGTTGTCGGCGGTCTGTTACTGATCATGTCACTGGCCTCCGGCTGGATCCACCGCGGGCCGGTGACCTCATTTGGCCTCTATCTTATCGCCGGGATTATCTGCGGTCCCTGGGTGCTGGACCTGCTGCGTATCGATATTGTTGGTCACTCTGAGCTGGTGGCGCATATCACCGAAATCACCATGGCCGCGTCGCTGTTTATCACCGGTCTGAAGCTGCGCCTGCCGCTGAAAGCGCACGCCTGGCGGGTCGGACTGCGGCTGGCGTTTCCGGCGATGCTGCTGACGGTAGGCGGCATGGCGTGTCTGGTGCACTGGATCACCGGCTTTAACTGGCCGCTGTCGCTGGCGTTTGGCGCCATTGTTGCGCCAACCGATCCGGTGCTGGCCAGCCTGATTTCAGTCAACGATGCGCGCGATGATGATGCGCTGCGCGTTGCGCTCTCCAGCGAGGCGGGAATGAACGATGGCTCGGCGCTGCCGCTGCTGATCCTGGCGCTGCTGCTGATGCGCCCGGAAGGCTTTGATCTCGCCAGCCTGGGGGAGTGGGCGACGCTGGATGTGCTCTGGTCTATTGGCGGGGGTATTGCAATTGGTTATCTGCTGGGGCGCGTTATCGGCCAGCTCGCGGCGCGGCTGCGCAGCGCGCACGACGATGTGGCGCCAAACGATTTTCTCGCGCTGGCGCTTATTGCGTTCAGCTATGCCGCCTCGCAGGCGCTGGATGCCTCCGGCTTCCTGGCAACCTTTGCTGCAGGCGTCGGCCTGCGGCGCGCTGAACTGCGCGTCACGCGCTGTTTTCCGCTGGAAGATCTGCCGGAGGAGAAGCAGCATTTGCCGGCTGAAGTCATGGTGAATCCTAATCAGCGCGTGCGGCAGAGCGGCGGCGGCATGGTTAAGTCCGTGGGTCTGGTCATTGGCGATGCGCTCTCATTTGGCGATACGGTAGAGCGCCTGCTGGCTGCCGCGCTGATGGTGGTGCTGGGCATTACGCTGGCGCACCACTGGAATCCGATGGGCATCGGCCTGGCGCTGCTGCTGTTTGTCGTGGTGCGGCCGCTGGCGGTCTGGCTCACCACCTGGCGCTGCGAAATGCCGCGCGCGCGCCGGCTGCTGATTGGCTGGCTCGGCATTCGCGGGATCGGCAGTATCAACTATATCGCTTTTGCCTGGGTGCACGGCCTGCAGGGCGCTGAAGCGCAGCAGATGGTGGATATGGCCCTGACCATTGTAGTATGCAGCGTGGTGCTGCACGGTATCACGGTGACACCGCTTTTAAACTGGCGTGCTGCCCGCCAGGCGGCACGCACGCAACAGGATGAAACCTGAGTTTCCGGAAACAACAGGAGCCTTTATGAAACGCTTATTGATTGCCCTGACGGGCTTAACCCTTTCCGCCAGCGCGCTGGCGGCAGATGCGGATGCGCAGGAAAATGTCTACGCCGGCCAGCTCTGCCATCTGGTCAGCAGCGAACAGAAAACCGGTGACATGGAGAGCTATACCGCCAAGCTGAAGGCGCAAATGGCCGCCAGCCAGTCACCTTCTGCCATGAACAAGACTGAATTTGATGAAGAGATCGCGCAGGAAGTGATCAACGGCTGGCTGGAACTCGGCGAAGAGGAGCGCGGTAAGCTGCGCCACGATCAGCAGCAGTGCGAGCAGACCGTCATGACGCAGTTTCAGCAGCAGGATTAAGCCGCCGCTTTGCGGTATGTGCCACCGCGGCAGCAGCGGCAGCCATCACGTTATACGCGCCTTTTATGGCGCGTTTTTTTATGGCTTTTTGGTGCGGAATGCGTACATTATCGCCGGATAGAAATCAGACTTTCGTCATACCAATAATCTGACCCGTGGCCGGGTGTTTCCTGAGAGTGGCTGGCACGCAACATGATGACACGTCGTCGTTTTTTACAGGCGAGCGGGGCAACCGTTCTCGCGATGACCACCGGCAAGCTGTTTGCCCGTGATGACATCATTCCGCTCTGGCCGGATGAGCCGCCGGGTGGGGGCGGTCCGTCCGGCCTGTTAAGGGTCAATACTAAAGGCTCATGGACCAATATCGTTTCACCCGCTATCCAGCGCTTTCGTCCGGAAAACCCCAACGGCGAGGCGGTACTGATTGCCGCGGGCGGTGGCTATCGCTTCATCGGCATGGGCCGGGAGGCGTGGCCGGTGGCGCGCTGGCTGAATGCCAATGGCTATACCGCCTATGTGCTGAGCTATCGCCTGCCCGGTGAAAAGTGGCAGGCGGGCAATCTGGCACCGCTGCAGGATGCACAGCGCGCCATTCGCATGGTACGCGCGATGGAGTCGAAAGTGCACCTGCTCGGCTTTTCGGCCGGCGGCCATCTGCTGGGCATGGCCGCCGCGCGACCTGACTTTCGCACTTATCCGCAGCAGGACGCGCTGGATGAGATCGTGCCTTCAGCCAGCAGCGTGGGGCTTATCTACCCGGTGATCACGCTGGAAGCGCCGTTTCAGCATACGCAGACCCGCCTGATGATGGTGGGGGCGCACGCCACTGCGACCCAGGCGGCGAACTGGTCCGTGCAAAACTATGTTACCCGCGCCTATCCGCCGACGTTTCTCGCCCAGGCAGAGGACGATCGCACCTCCAATCCTTACAACACCGAACTGATGCGCGACGTCTGCCGGCGCATGCGCGTACCGGTTGAGCTGATTGAGCTCAGCAGCGGCGGGCACGGATTTGGCCTGGGTAAAGCGGGCACGCCTGCTGCGCTCTGGGACCAGGCGTATGTGCGCTGGCTCGATAAACTGAGCTGATCGCTGCGGCGCACCTGCCGCACACCCTACCAGGCGGGAATGCTGTTGCACTGCCACACTCAGTAACCGGTAACGCGTTATTGTGTCCTGACAGGAGAAAAGCGAATGAAAGCGATGATTCTTAACCAGCCCGGCGGGCTGGATAATCTGCAGCTGGTGGATCTGCCCGATCCCGGCAAGCCCGCCGCTGACGAGATCCGCGTCCGTATCCACGCCACCTCACTTAATTATCACGATCTGCTGGTTGCCGACGGATCGATCCCGACCGAAGCGGGGCGCATTATGATGGCGGACGGCGCCGGCGTCGTGGAGGCGGTGGGCAGCAGCGTCAGCGAATTCCGCCCCGGCGACCACGTGGTTTCCTGCTTTTTCCCGCAGTGGCAGGATGGCCTGCCTTACGCCCGCGTGGGCGACTTCACCCGCACGCCGGGAGATGGCGCGCAGGGCTTTGCCGCGGAAACCGTGGTGCGCCCGGCGCATCACTTCACCCTGGCGCCGCGCGGCTGGAGCCATGCTGAAGCGGCCACTATCACCACCTCCGGGCTGACGGCGTGGCGGGCGCTGGTAGGCGATGCGCAGATCAAGGCGGGCGATACTATCGTTACGCTCGGCACCGGCGGCGTCTCCATTACCGCACTGCAGATCGCTAAAGCGATGGGCGCGCGGGTGATTGTCACCTCATCCTCTGATGAGAAGCTGGCGCGTGCGCGCGAGCTGGGCGCCGATGCCGGCATTAACTACCGCACCACGCCCGGGTGGGGCAGCGAAGTACAGCAGCTGACGGATGGGATCGGTGCGGACGTGGTGATTGAGCTGGGCGGACCGGGCACCATGGCAGAGTCGATCAAAGCGGTGCGTATCGGCGGACATATCGCGCTGATTGGCGTACTGACCGGCCATGAAGGCGTGATCCCGACCTCGCTGTTGATGGCGAAGCAGGCGCGGATCCAGGGGCTGATAGTGGGCCATCGCCGGCAGCAGCAGGAGTTTGTGCGGGCGCTGGAGCAGATTGCGGTGCGGCCGGTGATTGGTGAGCATTTTGCGGCGCTTGACGATCTGCCGGCGGCGTTCCGCCATCAGCAGGGCGCCAGCCACTTTGGCAAAATTACCGTCTCCTGGTAACCGGCTACGGCGATCAAAAAAGGCGCCCGTCCGGGCGCCTTTTTGTTAACGCATCGTCACAAACTCTTCCGCTGCGGTGGGGTGAATCGCCACGGTATTGTCGAAATCTTTTTTCGTGGCACCCATCTTCAGCGCCACGGCAAAGCCCTGCAGCATCTCATCCATGCCGCTGCCGATGCCGTGAATACCGACAATCTTCTCTTCCGGGCCGACGCAGACCAGCTTCATGCGGCACGGCTGGCGATGCTGCGTGACCGCGGTGTACATGGCGGTAAAAGAGGATTTATAGACTTTCACCTGGTCATCACCATACTGCTCGCGCGCCTGCGGTTCGGTCAGGCCCACCGTGCCAATCGGCGGATGGCTGAACACCACTGTCGGAATATTGCTGTAGTCGAGATGCTCATCCGGTTTGTTGTTAAACAGACGCTCAGAGAGACGACGGCCTGCCGCCACCGCTACCGGCGTCAGCTCGACGGCACCGGTGTTATCTCCTACCGCATAAATGCCTGCGACGCTGGTATTCTGAAACTTATCGACGCGGATATAGCCTTTCTCATCGAGCGCAACGCCGGTCACGTCAAGGTTAAGATTATCGGTTGCCGGTTCACGACCCACCGCCCAGACCAGGCAATCCACCGTCTGTTCGCTGCCATTTTCCAGCTGCAGCGTCAGGCTGCCGTCAGCATTTTTAACCACGGCTTTTGGCGTCGCTTCGGTATGCAGCTGCGGGCCTTCCGCCTGCATCACCTCCACCAGCGTTTCGCTCAGGAGCGGATCAAAACTGCGCAGCGGAGCGTGTTTACGCACGAACAGATGCGTTTCCGCGCCCAGCGCGTTGACCACGCCTGCCAGCTCGACGGCGATATAGCCTGCACCCACTACGGCCACGCGCCGCGGTAAGGATCCCAGCTCAAAGAAACCGTCAGAATCGATACCATATTCGGCACCTGGCACAGCAGGGCGCACCGGGCGTCCGCCGGTGGCGATCAGAATATGATCGGCGGTGATCGTTTCACCATTAACTTCCACCGTGTGCGCATCCACAAAGCGGGCAAAGCCTTTGATGACTTCGACTTTGTTTTTGCCCAGCACGTTGTCATAAGAGGTGTGAATGCGATCGATATAGGCGCTGCGGTTCTTTACCAGCGTGGCCCAGTCAAAGCGGTTCACCGTAGTATCAAAGCCGTAATCGGGTCCATACAGATGAATGGCTTCGGCGATCTGTGCCGCATGCCACATCACTTTTTTGGGCACGCAACCGACGTTAACGCAGGTGCCACCCAGCTCTTTCGCTTCGATCAGCGCACACGTCTGGCCGTGCATGGCTGCACGATTAATGGAGGCGATGCCGCCGCTGCCGCCGCCGATAGCGAGGTAGTCAAAATGTCTGGTCATCCGTTGTTTCCGTCTGTTGAGAAAATATGGCGTAAAGTTTACCGCTACCTGGCGGAGCGGCGCAAAGGTTCCGCCTATGATTATGATAGAGTGAAATCCAGGTTTCGCTTACAGGTAAGGCTATTATGCATCTGACTTTTTTAGGCACCGGCGCGGGCGCGCCCAGTTTACAGCGCAATGTCAGCGCGATCGCCCTGACGCTCTCAAAGCGTGGCGACACCTGGCTGTTTGACTGCGGTGAGGCGACGCAGCATCAGTTTATGCGCTCGGCGCTTCGCCCTGGCAAACTGGAGAAGATTTTCATTACGCACCTGCATGGCGATCACATTTTTGGCCTGCCGGGCCTGCTTACCAGCCGCTCGATGGCGGGCATGCTCGATCCGCTGACGCTGTATGGCCCTGAGGGGCTGAAGGCATTTGTTGAAAACGCGCTGAGCCTGAGCAGTTCATGGACCACTTATCCGCTGGAAATCGTGGAGATTGAGGCGGGTCTGGTACTGGATAACGGCGAGTTCCGGGTGACCGCTTATCCGATGAATCATGTCGTAGAGTGCTACGGCTACCGCATTGAGCAGCATGATAAGCCCGGATTTCTGGATGCCGCACGGCTTAAAGCAGAGGGCGTGCCGCGCGGCCCCTGGTATCAGGATCTAAAGCAGGGAAAAGTTATCCGGCTGGAGGATGGGCGCGAAATTAACGGCGCAGACTATCTGGGGCCCGCGACGGCAGGTAAGGTGCTGGCAATATTTGGCGATACCGCGCCGACCGACGCCGCGCTGGCGCTGGCGGCCAACGCCGATGTCATGGTGCATGAAACCACGCTTGAGGCAGCAATGGCGGAGAAGGCCAACGGGCGCGGTCACTCAACGACGGTGCAGGCGGCAGCCGTGGCGCAGCAGGCGGGGGTTAAGCGTATGATCGCGACGCACTTCAGCTCGCGCTATCTCTCTGCAGATCGGGACAAGCTGCTGGCGGAGTGCCAGTCGGTGTTTGCGGCAACCGAACTGGCACACGATTTTGCTGTTGTGGAGATTTAACGCGCCGGACGGTTACTCTGGTACTACCTGCGTCACGCTATAGTGCCCGGTGCCGGCAGGGACCAGCGTTTTATGCAGCCACGGCAGCAGCTCTTCCATCTGCGCTTTGAGTTTCCACGGCGGATTAATGACTATCATGCCGGAGGCGGTCATGCCGCGCTGGTCGCTGTCCGGACGCACCGCCAGCTCAATCTGCAGAATATTGCGGATACCGGTAGCTTCCAGATCGCGCAGCATATGTTTGATTTGCTGGCGCATTACCACCGGATACCAGAGCGCATAGATACCGGTAGCAAAGCGCTTATAGCCTTCCTGAATCCCTTTCACCACATCCTGGTAGTCGCTTTTCATCTCATAAGGGGGATCGATCAGGATCAGGCCGCGCCGCGCCGGCGGTGGCAGTTTCGCCTTCAGCTGCTGATAGCCATCGCCGCGTTCCACGCGCGCGCGCGCATCTTTGCTGAACTCGGTGCGTAGTAGCGGATAGTCGCTGGGGTGCAGTTCGGTCAGCTGCAGCTTATCCTCTTCGCGCAGCAGGTAACGGGCGATCAGCGGTGAACCTGGATAGTAGCGCAGGGTGCCACCGGGATTCAGGTTACGCACCGCGTTCAGATAGGGTTTCAGCAGCGCAGGCGCGTCAGGCTGCTGCCAGATGCGGGCGATGCCTTCCAGATATTCACCCGTGCGCTCGGCGTGCGCGCTGCTCAGCTGGTAGCGTCCGGCACCCGCGTGCGTATCCAGATAGAGAAAGGGCTTATCCTTCTCCATGAGCGCGGTGAGGATCAGGCTTTCAACGGTGTGTTTCAGCACGTCGGCGTGGTTGCCGGCGTGAAAACTGTGGCGATAACTCAGCATAAAAGATGGGGGTCCGCAGTTGGATCAAAGGAGTTGACGATTGAATATGGCGCGATTATAGCCGGACCGTACAGAAATTGCTGGGCTTTTGCGGCCTCCGCCCCGGCGCTGCGGCAGCGCAGTACGCATCGGGCCAGCCGCGGGAAAGCGGGCAGGGCACGGCAAAATAGTGACAGGCCGATTCAGGCTCACGCTTAATTTGCTGCCAGATCGCGCCTGGAAATGCAATTTTGAGCGTTTTTTCCTACTTCTATTCCATTTTACGGCATTGATTTTAATGTCCGGCGCCCGCATTTTAGTAAAATTGCGTAGCGCGAGTATTCGCGCCCATAATTCCATGATGAAAGGATCGCGCTTATGACTAACCCATTACTTACCCCTTTTACCCTGCCCCCTTTTACCGCCATTAAACCCGAGCATGTGGTGCCTGCCGTGACTCAGGTTCTTGAAGAGTGCCGTGATACGGTAGATCGTGCGGTAACGCGGGGAGCGCCTTACACCTGGGAGAGCCTGGTTCAGCCTATTGCAGAAGCAGACGATCGTCTGAGCCGCGTATTTTCACCTGTCAGCCATCTGAATGCGGTAAAAAATAACCCCGATCTGCGCGACGCCTTCGACAAAGTGCTGCCGCTGCTTTCTGAATATTCTACCTGGGTTGGACAGCATGAGGGCCTCTACAAGGCGTATCGCAGCCTGAAGCAAAGCGAAGGCTTTGCTGCACTCAGCCCGGAGCAGCAGCGCGCTATTGATAACAGCCTGCGTGATTTCGAGCTGTCAGGCATCGGGCTGGAAAGAGACAAACAGCGGCGCTATGGCAAAATTATGGCGCGCCTGTCAGAGCTGGGCTCAGCCTATAGCAACAATGTGCTGGATGCGACCATGGGCTGGACCAAACTTGTCACCGATAAAGCGGAGCTGGCGGGTGTACCTGAAGATGCGCTTGCCGCTGCCGAGGCGCAGGCTAAGCTACGCAAGCAGGAAGGCTGGCTGCTGACGCTGGATATCCCGAGCTATCTGCCAATTATCACCTATTGCGACAACGCCGCCCTGCGTGAAGAGATGTACCGTGCGTACGCTACGCGCGCTTCCGATCAGGGACCCAACGCAGGCAAATGGGATAATGGCCCGATAATGGAAGAGCAGCTGGCGCTGCGCCACGAGCTGGCCCAGCTGCTTGGCTACGACTCCTACGCGGATAAGTCGCTGGTAACCAAAATGGCCGACAGCCCGTCTCAGGTCATCGACTTCCTGGGCGATCTGGCAAAACGCGCCCGTCCACAGGCTGAGCAGGAGCTGGCGCAGCTGCGTGAGTTCGCTAAAGAGGTGTACGGGGTTGATAACATGCAGCCCTGGGATATCACCTATTTTAGTGAAAAGCAGAAGCAGCATCTCTTCGCGATCAGTGATGAACAGCTGCGTCCCTATTTTCCGGAAGCCCGCGTATTAAAAGGCCTGTTTGAAGTCGTAAAACGTATCTACGGCATCAACGTTAAAGAGCGCAAGGGCGTTGAGATCTACCATCATGATGTCCGCTTCTTCGACCTGTTTGATGAAAGCGGCGAACTGCGCGGCAGTTTCTATCTCGATCTCTACGCGCGCGAGCATAAGCGCGGTGGTGCCTGGATGGATAATTGCGTTGATAAAATGCGCAAGGCGGACGGCAGCCTGCAGAAGCCTATCGCCTATCTGACCTGTAATTTCAGCCAGCCGCTGTCGGATAAGCCTGCCCTGTTTACGCACGACGAAGTTATCACGCTGTTCCACGAATTTGGCCATGGTCTGCACCACATGCTGACGCAGGTTGAAGTCCCGGGAATATCGGGTATCAACGGCGTACCGTGGGATGCGGTCGAACTGCCGAGCCAGTTTATGGAAAACTGGTGCTGGGAACCGGATGCGCTGGATTTTATCTCCGGTCACTACCAAACCGGTTCATCCCTGCCGGACGAGCTGCTGGAAAAAATGCTGAAAGCGAAGAATTACCATGCGGCGCTGTTTATCCTGCGTCAGCTTGAATTCGGCCTGTTCGATCTGCAGCTTCACACGGGTTTTGACCCGCAGCAGGGGCCGAAGGTTATGGATACCCTGCATGCCGTCAAGAAGCAGGTTGCCGTTGTGGAATCGCCGCAGTGGGGACGCTTCCCGCATGCGTTCAGCCATATCTTTGCAGGCGGATATGCCGCCGGTTACTACAGCTATTTATGGGCCGATGTGCTGGCAGCAGATGCGTGGGCGCGCCTCAGCGATGAGGGCATTTTCAATCGCGAAACCGGCCAGGCGTTCCTTGACAATATCCTGACGCGCGGCGGTGCTGAAGAGCCAATGGAGCTGTTCAAACGCTTCCGCGGCCGCGAGCCGCAGCTTGATGCCATGCTGAAAAGCTACGGCATCCAGGGATAAACCGGCTTGTGAAAATCGGTTTAGTGGATGAAACAGGCGCCGGAGACGGCGCCTTATTACAGCTGGCAACGCGCTGGGGCCTTGAGCAGGATGAGAACGCGCCGCTGGCGCTGGTGCTCACGTCTGCGCATCTTGAGCTGCGCAAGCGCGATGAGCCTAAGCTGGGCGGTATTTTTGTCGATTTTGTCTCCGGTGCCATGGCGCACCGGCGCAAATTTGGCGGCGGACGCGGCGAAGCGGTGGCCAAAGCCGTGGGCATCAAAGGCGGCTATCTGCCGGATGTGGTCGACGCAACGGCCGGTCTCGGACGCGATGCGTTTGTGCTTGCCGCGCTGGGGTGCCGGGTGCGGATGCTGGAGCGCCACCCGGTGGTCGCCGCGCTGCTTGAGGATGGCCTGCAGCGTGGCTACGCCGACAGCGAAATCGGCGGCTGGCTGCGCGAGCGGCTGACGCTGCTGCACGTGGCGAGCCAGCAGGCGCTGAGCGATATCGCGCCCGCGCCGGATGTGGTCTATCTCGACCCCATGTATCCGCACCGGCAGAAAAGTGCGATGGTAAAAAAAGAGATGCGCGTATTTCAGTCGCTGGTGGGGGCTGATGAGGATGCCGATGCGCTGCTGGAGCCTGCGCGGCGTCTGGCGAAAAAGCGTATCGTGGTCAAGCGTCCTGATTACGCACCGCCGCTGGCAGGCGTGGTGACACAGTCTGCCGTGGTAACAAAAAGTCACCGCTTTGATATCTATCCGCCGCTAACCTGAAGCGGCAGAGCAGGGCGTCAGATATAAAACAGGCCGGTTATCCCGGCCTGTTTTTTTATTCTTCTTCTGCGTCGCGCAGCGGCACAATCAGCATATCGATATGCACGGTATTGATCAGCTGACGCGCGGATGACATCAGCTTGCTCCAGAAATCCTGGTGATGTCCGCAGACCACCAGATCCACATCATATTTCCGGATAGCATCCACCAGCACCTGGCCCAGATCGCCGCTGCCGCTCAGCGTTTCGCCAACCGGATAGCCTGCGCTGACGGAGAGAGCTTTCAGGGCGCTGTGCGTCTCCTCTGAAATGCGCTTCTGCATATCGCCGAGATTTACGTCAATCAGGCCGGTATAGAGATCGGAATAGTTAACGTCAACGTGGATCAGCGAGATTTTGGCATCATAAGGACGCGCCAGCGATACCGCTTTATCCACCAGCAGCTGGCTTTCCGGAGAGAGATCGACTGCAATCAGGATATGTTTATAGGCCATGATAAAACTCCTTTCTCAATATTCTGGGGGGCTACCCTCCCGCAAACCACGGCGGGCGTTTTCCTTAGCGCGAAGCGGCGATGATGCGCCGGTGACTCAATGAAACTGCAGGATCTGTTGTTATCTGCTGAGTATAGCCAGTGTCACCGGCAAATGCTGCACCGCTGCGCCTGAGCGTGATAACGATCCACTGAGCAGGGGGTTATGCATATATTGACGAAGCGCGTCGCTGGAAAAAGTTTGAGCAGATATTCTACACTGAAATTGCGTGCCACTTTTCTCTGGTGGCGAGGCGCAGATCTGTAAAACAACAACGCCAATCTGCTTATCGATGGCTGGCTTATTTTCCACAGGGCGTCTGCAGCACTTCCCCGCTGCATATCACGTCATTGCGGTACCAGCCAGAAGGGGGAAATATGATCAGCACTATCGCGCTTTTTTGGGCTCTTTGTGTGGTTTGTCTGGTAAATATGGCGCGCTACTTCTCTTCCCTGCGTGCGCTGCTCTACGTATTGCGCGGCTGCGATCCGCTGTTGTACCAATATGTTGATGGTGCCGGCTTTTTTACGTCTCACGGCCAGCCGGGTAAACAGGTGCGGCTGGTGCGCTATATCTGGTTAAAGCGCTATCTTGACCATCATGACGATGAGTTTATCCGCCGCTGTGAACGGGTGCGCAGTCAGTTTGTACTGACCAGCGGACTCTGTTTTCTGGTCGTGGTGAGCCTGGTGGCGATGGCGATCTGGCAGTAAAGCGACACCGTTATTCCGCGCGCAGGCAATAAAAAAGGGCGACACTGCTGTCGCCCTTTTGCCGGAATAGTGCGGTATCAAATCAGATGCAGCGCAATCCAGTAGAGTCCGCCCGAGAGCAAAATACAGACCGGCAGCGTGAAGATCCACGCCATGGCGATATTTTTAATGGTGCGACTCTGCAGTCCGCCGCCGTCAACCAGCATGGTGCCGGCCACAGAGGAGGAGAGGATATGTGTGGTTGAAACCGGCATACCGGTATAGCTTGCCACGCCAATCGATACGGCGGCAGTCACCTGCGCCGACATACCCTGCGCATAGGTCATGCCTTTCTTACCGATTTTTTCACCGATGGTGGTCGCCACACGACGCCAGCCAATCATGGTGCCGATACCCAGCGCCAGCGCCACGGCCACGATAATCCAGACCGGGGCATACTCGATGGTGCCAAGCAGATCGCCCTTCAGCTTGCTGAGGAAGCGCTTATCATCCGCGCCGGTTTCCGGCAGCTTGGCCGCCTTATCCGCCGTGTCAGAGATGCACAGCAGCAGACGACGCATCTGGCTGCGCTGATCGACAGAGAGCTGATCGTAGCTCTGCAGATTATTCAGCAGGCCCTGGGCCCGGCCGATAGCCTGCAGCGCACGGGCGCTGTCACAGTGGAACTCCTGCGGGCCGCTCGGAACTTCTTCCGGGGTCGGCAGCGCAGGCGGTGCCATCTGCACAATGTGCGTCAGCGAATCGCCGTGCTGGCGGTAATACTGCTCCAGATGATTAACCGCATCGCGCGTGCGGGTAATGTCATAACCGGAAGCGTTCATATTCACGACAAAACCTGCCGGAGCCACGCCAATCAGCACCAGCATGATCAGACCAATGCCTTTCTGTCCGTCGTTAGCGCCGTGTGAATAGCTGACACCGATGGCCGAAACAATCAGCGCGATGCGCGTCCAGAATGGCGGCTTTTTCTTGCCATCGATCTTTTCACGGTCAGCGGGGGTCATATGAATACGCGCGCGTTTCTTCGTACTGCTCCAGTAGCGGCGCAGCAGGAAAATCAGGCCGCCGGCGATGATCAATCCGATAATCGGTGACAGGATCAGCGACAGAAAGATATTGATCACTTTTGGCAGATTAAGCGCATCCACTACAGAGGTGCCGGTCATCAGCGCATTGGTGAGACCAATACCGATAATGGCGCCAATCAGCGTATGGGAGCTGGAGGCCGGCAGGCCCAAATACCAGGTGCCGAGGTTCCAGATAATGGCAGCCAGCAGCATGGAAAAGACCATGGCGAGGCCGTGCGCCGAACCAACATTCAGGAGCAGGTCGGTAGGAAGCATATGTACGATGGCGTAGGCCACGCTCAGACCGCCGAGCAGCACGCCAAAAAAGTTGAACACACCTGCCATCACCACTGCCAGCTGCGCCCGCATCGCACGGGTGTAGATGACGGTAGCGACCGCGTTGGCGGTGTCGTGGAAGCCGTTGATTGCCTCATAAAACAATACAAACAGCAGGGCAAGAACCAATAACAGGCCGGTACTCAGGTCAAGACCAGCAAACAGATGTAGCATAAACGTTACGCCATTTTGGAGGACATGAACGCGGCGCATTATCTGCGACAACGCACTGTATGGGAAAGAGAAATATAGCCTTTTTTTGTCTTAAATTGGTAACTCAGAGGACAAAACAAGGTAAAAGAGCCGAAAAATGAAACAGTTACATTATGACATATTTACGGCATTTTTTTGAAGGTGGCGCAAAAAGCCGCAGATCACTACAATCAGCGCCTTTCGTAATCAGGTGGACATCGCAGTGGAAAAGTTTGACGTTATCGTAATAGGGGCAGGTGCTGCCGGGATGTTCTGTGCAGCGCAGGCGGGACAGCGCGGGCGCCGCGTACTGCTGCTGGATAACGGCAAAAAAGCGGGCCGTAAGATTCTGATGTCAGGCGGCGGCCGCTGCAACTTTACCAATCTGTATACCGAGCCGGCGGCCTACCTGTCGCACAATCCGCACTTCTGCAAATCTGCACTGGCGCGTTACACCCAGTGGGATTTTATCGATCTGGTCAGCCGGTACGGCATCGCTTGGCATGAAAAAACGCTGGGTCAGCTGTTCTGTGATGACTCCGCGCAGCAGATTGTCGATATGCTGCTGAAAGAGTGTGAAGCGGGTGCGGTGACGCTGCGGCTGCGCAGCGAAGTGCTGAGCACGGAGCGTGACAACGGGGGATACCGGCTGCAGCTTAATGGCGCAGAGGTATGGGCAGAGAAGCTGGTGATCGCCAGCGGCGGGCTGTCGATGCCGGGACTGGGCGCGTCGCCGTTTGGTTACAAAGTGGCGGAGCAGTTTGGTCTGCGCGTCTATCCGACCCGCGCCGGACTGGTGCCGTTTACGCTGCATAAGCCGCTGCTGGAGCAGCTCAGCACCCTGTCGGGCGTTGCGCTGCCGGCCACCATCGAAGCGCAGGATGGCACGCTGTTTAAGGAGGCGATGCTGTTTACCCATCGCGGTCTCTCTGGTCCGGCAGTGCTGCAGATCTCCAGCTACTGGCAGCCAGGCGAGTTTATCAGCGTCAACCTGCTGCCGGCGCTGGCGCTGAACGACTACCTTGATGAGCAGCGCAGCGCACATCCCAATCTCAGCCTGAAAAACAGCCTGGCGAAGATCCTGCCGAAGCGGCTGGTGGAGGTTCTGCAGGCGATGAATTCGATTCCGGATGTCACCCTGAAGCAGCTCAACAGCAAACAGCAGGCTGAACTGGCGCAGTTACTGCACCAGTGGCGGGTACAGCCAAACGGCACCGAAGGTTATCGCACCGCAGAGGTCACGCTGGGAGGCGTCGATACCACCCAGCTCTCTTCAAAAACCATGGAGGCGCGCGATGTGCCGGGCCTCTATTTCATTGGTGAAGTTGCGGACGTGACCGGCTGGCTGGGGGGCTACAATTTCCAGTGGGCGTGGAGTTCCGCCTGGGCCTGCGCCCAGGCGCTCTGAGCATTACCGGCGGCTCAGCAGCAGCTGTCCCAGCAGGCTGTCGCGGTTGACCACGCCATATTTCAGGTTGGTGGCGAGATATTTGCGATCGAAGCCGGTGAGTTTGGTTAACGGCGGCAGCACCTCAGGCAGACGATCGACCATCAGCATGCGGCTCAGCCGGACCGGACGCCACTCGCTCAGGCTTTGATAAAGCAGTGCGCTGGCTTCGCACTTGCGCAGATAAAGATTGTAATGATTGCTTTCGCGCAGCGCCTGCTGCTGCGCCAGATAGACTACCAGATAGTCGGGTGGCGTAATCCCCTGCACCAGGGTGTCATAGTCAGGCTGCGCCAGCAGCTGCCGGAAGAAAGCCTCCGCCCCCAGCGTCACAATCGGGCGGAAATAGTGCAGCCAGCGGCCAATAAAGGCATTGTTCGCCGGAGCCGCAAGAAACCACGACTCAATCACCGGATAAGCCATATCGTGCGTTGAACCGGCACGATAAAACGCAATCAGGTCGTAACGCGAGTCGGCGTTAACGGCCAGCAGCGTATCCAGCGTACGGTTGAGGATAATGGTGGCATCCATCCAGATGCCGCCATAGCGGTAAAGCAGCTCCAGGCGGATAACATCGCTTTTGTGCGACGGACGCATATCGGGATGCGTAAACTGCAGGTCCGGCAGATAGTGGGCGAGATTGCGATTGTTAATCACCGTCATCTGGTAACCCGGGTTTTCCCGGACAATTTTATCCACAAAAATCTGCACTTCAGCGGGCAGCGTTTCGCTCTCCCAGTACATCCAGATCTGCTGCGGGATTGGCGTGCCGGTGGCGGGCTGGCTGCACATATCGATATCCTGCTCATCGCGCGGATTATAGCTTGCCAGCTGTTTACGCCGCGTCAGCATCTTCTCTGCCCGCAGACCCAGCGAGACCAGATGCGTTTTAACGTTATTTTTGTTCATGCTTTTTCCTGTCACAGGCCGTCAGCTATCGCAGTTTTTATGCAGGCAAAAAAACTGGCCCTGTGGCAACGTCCTGAATGCACCCTGAGCGGCGCGAAATGAAGTTTTAAAATTAACAAAGGGCGTGAAGTTGCTCAATCAATAAACCGTAAAACAACAACTTTAAGAGAATCCGCAGAAACCGGCGCGGATGGCTCACGCGGGCGGGTAGCCGGGCCGCTAATCTGCTATTATCGCCAGGTTTTTTACTCCGCCGATCCTGTGACACTATGTTAAAAATGAAATTTCTGCTGCCGGTGCTGATTTTGCTGAGCGCAGCCGTATGGTGGCTGATGCCACATTATGATGATGAAGATAAAGCTTATTATATTGCTGTATTCTGTACGCTGACCCACGACGGGCGCGATAACAGCCCGCAGGCGATGCAACAGATTATTGAAGGCGGTAACTCCGATTACGCGCTGCAGAAAATCCGCTTCCAGCCTGGCCTGGCAACCCATCTACAGCAGGTGTGGCAGGATCTGGCCTTGCCGCAGCAGCAGCAGGCGCGTCAGGAGGCGCTGCGCTGCCGGCAGATCATGTCAGCCGTGATGCTGCCGGGTAAGCCAGTGGCATAAAAGCGATTGCGCTTCTCTGCGGCCGGCGCGAAGCGTATTGCCGGCCGATCACAGCGGGTCTTCATCCGGAGAGCCCGGTTTACCCTCCATACGCCGGCAAATCGCACAGGGGT
The DNA here is from genome assembly GCF_002434165.1 of Pantoea sp. UBA6567. Classification (NCBI taxonomy): domain Bacteria; kingdom Pseudomonadati; phylum Pseudomonadota; class Gammaproteobacteria; order Enterobacterales; family Erwiniaceae; genus Pantoea; species Pantoea sp. UBA6567. The sequence continues at coordinate 63,881 of NZ_DJJN01000005.1, forward strand.
CGTCACTGTTGCGGATATGCGCTTCCGCTTCGTGACTCAACCTGCGCCTGCGGCACTGCAGCGGCGTGCAACCCAGCGTCTGCTTAAACGAACGGGTCAGCGACTGCTGGCTTTCAAAATGGTATTTCAGCGCCAGGCGAATAATCGGCGTGTCGCTGTATTTAAGATCCGCAATACAGTGGGTCAGTTTTTTCCGGCGAATATAACGCGCCAGCGTTTCACTATAATAGCGGGCAAATAATTTCTGCAGATACCATTTCGAATATCCTGATTTCTGTGCAATATCGTCGATGCTCAGGCGCTGCTCCAGATTATCGGTGATCCACTCTTTTATTATGGCGATAACTTGCTGATTATATTTCTGCTTCATGCCGATGTTTTCCCTTCACTCGTTATTATGAAGGTTAATTAAACGGCATAAAATAGCGGCATGCTAAATTATTTTTCTGCTTTTGATTAATATATTCTCATATCAAGAATGGTCTTGTTTTTATATAAATACTTTACCGTTATTTCTGGAAATAACAGAATAAAAGCAGCGTTATTTATTTAAATTTCGATCAGAAAAAGCGGTTCACGTGCTCACGATTATTGTGTAAATCAGCAGCCCGGCGATAGCGACCGCCAGGCTGAAGAGTGCTTATCAGAGCACTTTCTGCTCGGCGAGATCCAGCGCAAAGTAGCTGAATATCAGGTCGGCACCGGCACGCTTAATGGCGCCCAGACTTTCCAGTACGACATTACGCTCGTCAATCGCACCCGCCTGCGCGGCGAACTTGATCATCGCATATTCACCGCTCACCTGGTAGGCAGCCAGCGGCAGCGTGGTGCGTTCGCGAATATCACGCAGAATGTCGAGATAGGCGCCGGCAGGTTTAACCATCAGCGAATCCGCCCCTTCGGCTTCATCCAGCAGGGATTCGCGGATCGCTTCACGCCGGTTCATCGGGTTCATCTGATAGGTCTTGCGATCGCCTTTCAGCGCCGTGCCAGCGGCCTCACGGAACGGGCCGTAGAACGAAGAGGCAAACTTAGTGGAGTAGGACATAATCGCCGTATCCGTAAAGCCCGCCCCATCCAGCGCCTGACGAATCGCCTTAACCTGACCATCCATTGCCGCTGAAGGGGCAATGAAGTCAGCACCCGCCTGCGCGGCTACTACCGCCTGCCTGCCCAGATTGATCAGCGTCTGGTCATTATCCACGCCGTGATCGCACAGCACACCGCAGTGGCCGTGGCTGGTGTATTCACAGAAGCAGGTGTCGGACATCACGATCATCTCCGGCACGGTATCTTTACAGATACGCGCCATACGCGCGACCAGGCCATTCTCCTGCCATGCATCGCTGCCGGTGGCGTCGGTATGATGCGAAATACCGAAGGTCATTACCGAGCGGATACCCGCTTTGGCAATACGCTCAATTTCATACGCGAGACGTTTTTCCGGAATTCGCATCACGCCTGGCATAGCGTTGATCGGCACATAGTCATCCACCTCTTCTTCAACAAAGATCGGCAGCGCCAGATCGTTGATGCTAAGGCCGGATTCCTGGAACATTGCGCGCATAGAGGCGCTTTTACGCAGCCTTCTCGGGCGCTGGATCAGATTAAATTCAGACATGTTCACACAACTTTTTTGGATGAAAATAGTGACTACAGTTTACTCTTTTTCACGTCGGGTAATGAAGAATGTGTGCTGCTGAGAGGCGGAGACGGGAGATAAAAAAGTCCCGCCGGGCGGCGGGACTGGTGAATATTACTCTTTAATAACCGGATGCTGATCGACCAGGTTGCGGCGTTTAGCCTCAAGGCGTGCGATCTCGGCATCAATATCTTCAATCTTCTGTTCGATGTTGTCGTGATGCTCCTGCAGGATCTCACGGGCTTCATCCAGGTCAGATGCCGCAGGCGTGGCGCCACGCAGCGGTTTGTTCGCCGTCTCTTTCATATAGAGACCGGTGATCAGACCCACGACAGCAACCACCATCAGATAGTAGGCAGGCATATAGAGGTTATTGCTGGCTTCTACTGCCCAGGCGGTAATAGTTGGCGTCAGACCGGCCACCAGAACCGAGATGTTGAATGCACTGGCCAGCGCGCTGTAGCGGATATGCGTCGGGAACATCGCCGGCAGCGACGAGGCCATGACGCCGGTAAAGGCGTTGAGGATAACCGCCAGCAGCAGCAGGCCGGCAAAAATCAGGCCCAGCACGTTACTGTTAATCAGCGTAAACGCCGGGATCGCACAGAAGAACAGCGCAATACTGCCGAGGATAACAAACGGACGACGGCCGAAGCGGTCGCTCAGCATGCCCATGATCGGCTGTACAAACAGCATACCCATCATGATGGCGATGATAATCAGCACCCCATGATCTTCTGAGTAGTGCAGGTTATGTGACAGGTAGCTCGGCATGTAAGTCAGCAGCATGTAGTAGGTCACGTTGGTGGCAAGCACCAGACCGATACAGGCCAGCAGGCTTTTCCAGTGTTTGGTGGCGATCTCTTTGAACGACACTTTCGGGCCATCGCGCAGGCCGTCACGGTCACCCTGCTCCAGACCATCAACGTGCTGCTGGAAAGCCGGGGTCTCTTCCAGCGCATGGCGCAGATAGAGGCCAATCAGGCCCAGCGGCAGCGCCAGGAAGAACGGCACGCGCCAGCCCCACTCAAGGAAGTTAGCTTCGCCGACGATAGTCGAGAGCAGCACCACAACGCCTGCACCCAGCACGAAACCGGCGATAGAGCCGAAGTCGAGCCAGCTGCCCATAAAGCCGCGTTTACGGTCCGGGGAGTACTCTGCGACAAAAATCGATGCGCCGGTATACTCGCCGCCGACCGAGAAGCCCTGGGCCATTTTGGCCAGCAGCAGCAGAATCGGTGCCCAGATGCCGATAGAGGCGTAAGAGGGGATCAGGCCGATACAGAAGGTACTGACCGACATAATAACAATGGTGATAGAGAGAATTTTCTGGCGGCCATACTTATCGCCCAGCATGCCGAAGAACAGACCACCCAGCGGACGGATCAGGAACGGAACCGAAAAGGTACCCAGCGCCGCGATCATCTGCACGCCCGGAGAGGCATCCGGGAAAAAGACTTTACCCAGCGCATAGGCAACAAAGCCATAGACACCAAAGTCGAACCACTCCATCGCATTACCCAGCGATGCCGCAGTAATAGCCTTGCGTAAGCGGGCGTCATCGATAATGGTGACGTCATCCAGCCCGATAGGTTTTACACGCTTCCTACGTAATTTCATGATGTTACCCTGTATTGGAATTCGAAAAATCCTCAACGCCGCCGGCTGTCTGCTATCAACTCAGTCCGCGGCGTTGAGAAAATTAAAGCATAGCCGTGAAAACGGGTTTTTCCCTGGCCAGCCATAGCAATTATTACCCGGGTAATTATTGCGAACCGCGACAGAGTATACCGTTTTTATGTGATATTTGTCATGTTTTAGCCAGTAAGTGGTTACTTTTTAGCTAATTATATGGTCGTAAAGCGGTGTCAGAGGGGTAAAAAATATTTTACTTTTTTTGACATAACCCGCATGTCATGCGGGCTGTGATGAGGTCAGTGCGATGCAGAGACAATACCGCTCAGCGGCTGGCTGCCATGCTCTTCCAGCCAGCGCAGAAAGGTCTGACTGGCGACAGGACGGGCATAATAATAGCCCTGAATAAACGTGACCTGACGCTGCTGCAGATAGGCGAGCTGCAGCGCGGTTTCCACCCCTTCGCCCAGCACCTCCAGCTTCAGCTTATGGCAGAGAGTGATAATCGCATCCAGCACCGGCGTTTCGATCTCCAGCCCCTCAATAGCGTTGATAAAGCCGCGATCGATCTTCAGGTAGTCGAGCGGGAAGGTCATCAAATAGGAGAGGGAGCAGTGGCCGGTGCCGAAATCGTCGATGGCGACTTTCATGCCCTGCGCCTGCAGAAAGCGCAGCTTGCGCGCCACCGCTTCGCCATCCTGAATCAGGCTGCGCTCGGTAAGTTCAAGCGTGAGCAGCATCTGCTTGTCGCGGATAGCGTGCGCAAATTGCATGATATCCTCAGTAAATTCTGCATGTTGCAGATGATCTGCCGCCAGATTAAACCCCAGGTGAAAACCTGGCATCACCGGCCAGCGGGCGATATCTTCACTCATCAGTTCCAGCAGATGGCGGGTGAGATCGACAATCATCCCCTCTGACTCCGCATGCGTAATAAAAATATCGGGTCGCACCATCTCCCCATCGGGGAGCTGCCAGCGCAGCAGCGCTTCTGCGCCTGAGCAGCGCGCCAGGGTGTTGCTGTACACCGGCTGATAGTGAACCGAGAACTGACGATTACGCATGGCGCGGCGGATTTCATCGGCCCAGGAGATACGCCGGCGCAGCCAGTTTGCCGTCAGTATCATCAGCATGATTGAGAAGATTGAGGCCATCGGCAGGAAGATAAACAGCGCCTGTCGCCAGGCGGCGATCAGCTCTGCCGGCGGCACGGTTACGCTGACGCGAATAGGGTAACGCGACGATTCACTCTGAAACAGAGTGCTCTGCATATAGTGTTCAGCTGGCGTTTTAGAGTTGCCGCTGGCGATAATTGCGCCTTCGCTGAACTGCAGGCTCATCTGATAGCCGCGGGACTCTCCCATGGCATGCATAAAGTCCATCAGATACTGGCCATCAATAACGGCCCAGAAGCCGCTGCTGTCCGGTAGCTGACGCACGAAAATCACCGCCGGACGATGCGGTACGCCCGAGGTGCCGGGCAGTGAGAGGCTCCAGACGGCTTTATCCGTCACCGGCAGCGGACGCATTATCATCGATTCAAGCGCGCCGTGATTAACGCCGTAAGCGGAGGAGCAGGTGATGTTATCGCCCTGCAGCATCCCCACCGAACGAAAGTAGGCGTTAAGCGTGCCGATGCGCTGCAAATGCTTTTCGATATCGCTGCAGGTCTGATGCTGGTATTGCTGCAGTTCGGCGATCATACCCCAGGCGTTGTCGCTCATTTTCTCCGCCTGAGCCAGCAGAATATTAGCTGTTGCCACCTGCTGCTGCCTGACCATATGGCGCGCTTCAATCGCCGTACAGACGATGCCCAGCACCAGCGGCAGCAGTCCGGCGCAGACAATATAGAGCCAGCCAAAATCACGACGTTTTTTACGCAGAGGCACCAGACTCTCCTCGGTGGGGTTAGGCATTCATCAGCCGCGCCAGCAGCATAGCATCTTCTTTACGCTCTGCAGGGCTGTGAATCGTCTGCGATGCCACCCGCTGGCGTTAACGATCGCTGCCCGTTGCGCTTATCGCCCGATTTTTCCCGCTCAATTTGCGTTTATCCAGCGGATAAATCGTGGTTTTGCGGTTAAAAGCAGCGATAAAGAGGTATTAATCGCTAAAAGCAAAACGGTGACGAGGCCGGATGCTATTTGATCTGCCGCTGCGGCTCGCGTCGTTTCAGGCGCGGCCTGCCGGTGCCAAGCATGATCGCCAGCCGGCTGCCGCCCGGCGTGGTTTCCATCAGAATTTTTGTGACGCTGGTCAGCGGCACCGACAGCAGCATGCCGACCGGCCCCAGCAGCCAGCCCCAGAAAATCAGCGACAGAAAAACCACCAGCGTAGAGAGGCCCAGCCCGCGCCCCATAAGACGCGGTTCCAGCATATTGCCAAATACCATATGGATTGCGCTGAACAAAAACGCGACCAGCATCGCATCGTAAATATCATTCAGCACCAGCGCCTGAATAAATGGCGGGATACCGGCGATAATCGGGCCAATATTGGGAATAAAATTGAGTATAAAAGCCACCACGCCCCAGAAGAGCGCAAACTTCACGTCCAGCAGCAGCAGAACCAGCCATACAGAAAATCCGGTTATCAGGCTTACCAGCGTTTTCAGAGCCAGATAGTGGGTGACGCCTTTTAGCGCTTTATGCAGGCCCGCAATACGGATCTGCGGGTTTGTCAGGGCGTTGCGCATTTTATAAGGCAGGTGGTGCACTTCAAACAGCATAAACACCACCGTCAGGATCAGCAGCACAATATTGGTCATCGCGCCGGAAAACTGCGCCAGTACCGTGGTTGCCATGTTCATGATCAGATTCGGGTCAAAGTGCTGCGCCAGCGTTTCGGTTGAAATATTAATATGAAAACCCGCCGCCAGATGCTGGATGACCATCAGCTTCTGCTCCAGCATGGTGCGGATCTGCGGATAGGTATCGCTGAATTCACCGACTGAGCTTGCCAGCACGGCGACCAGCAGCAGCATCATAATAAAGATCACGGTAATCACCAGTGAGATAGCGACGCCGCGGCGTAGCCCGCGACGCATCAGCGTGCTGACCAGCGGGTTGAGCACGATGGCCAGAAAACTGGCGAGCAGAAAGGGGACGAGTATGTCTGACGCGGCGCGGATGCCTGCCAGAATAATGACTAACATCGCCAGCTTGACCAGAATGTTCTGGCCAATTCTCTCCTGTGGCTTTTCGTTCATTGCTGCTCCTGCGGGGAATTTTTCTGATCCAAGTGTAGCTGAAGGCGGGTAAGAGATTGTTTATACACGTGCAGGCAGGGCAGACGCCAGGGCACAGCGCCAGAAACAGGAGCGCGATCCAGGGCGTTCAGCAGATGCATACCCTCTGAAAAGGCGTATAGTTAATTTTCTGTTATCAAATGCCTGTCGTGAGCGCGTTTATCTATGCCTGACCTGCCTGCTGCTGCGGAACAGAGCCGTCTCCGGCTGAATCTGCAGATTCTCTCTATTGTGAAGTTTAATTTCGCCACCTATCTGACTATCGGGCTGCCGCTGGCGGTGCTGCCGGGGTTCGTCCATGACAATCTGGGGTATAGCGCGTTCTGGGCCGGGGTGGTGATCAGCCTGCAGTATATCGCTACGCTGCTGAGCCGGCCCTATGCCGGACGCTTTGCCGATAGCTGGGGACCCAAGCGCGTGGTGGTGCTGGGGCTGGCAGGCAGCCTGCTGAGCGGACTCTGTATGCTCTTCTCCGCCCTGACACAGCAGCAGGCGCTACTCAGCCTGACGCTGCTCTGCCTGGGGCGCATTATTCTCGGCGTCGGTCAGAGCTTTTGCGGCACCGGGACGTCGCTGTGGGGCGTGGCGAAAGCGGGTTCTCTGCATATCGGGCGCGTTATCTCCTGGAACGGCATTGTCACCTACGGCGCCATGGCGCTGGGTGCGCCACTGGGCGTTGCGCTGTTTCGCAGCGGCGGGCTGCTGCAGCTCTCAGGGGTAATTGTGGCCATCAGCCTGCTGGCGATGGTGCTGGCGCTGCCGCGTGCGGCGGTTAAAGGCAGTAAAGCGCGCCCGCTGCCGTTCCGTGCGGTCCTGGGAAAAATATATGGCTATGGCGTGCTGCTGGCGATGGGGTCGGCCGGATTTGGCGTGATTGCGACCTTTATTACCCTGTTCTACCGCGAACGTGGCTGGGAAGGGGCGGCGTTTGCCCTGACGCTGTTCAGCAGTGCGTTCGTGGGTATGCGCCTGCTGTTTCCGGATGCGATTAACAAATGGGGCGGGCTGCGCGTCGCCAGCGTCTGCTTTGCCATCGAAGCGGCGGGCCTGTTTCTGGTCGCAGGCGCGGTCGATCCGTGGATGGCGAAGCTGGGGGCCTTTCTGACCGGCGCCGGCTTTTCTCTGGTATTTCCGGCTATCGGCGTTGTCGCGGTCAAAGCGGTGCCGCAGCAGAATCAGGGCAGTGCGCTGGCAACCTATACCGCCTTTATGGATCTGGCGCTGGGCATCACGGGGCCCCTTGCTGGCCTGATCATGAGCTATGCCGGCGTGTCGCAGGTCTATCTGCTGACGGCGCTGCTGGTCTGTGTCGCGCTGGGCTGCACGCTCTATATGCTGAAATCCCGCCAGCCGGACAGCGCGGAGACGCCATAAAAAAAAGGCCCCGATCGGGGCCAGCAACGGCAAAAGTATCCCTGAGGGACACAGATAAGGATCGCTGAGCACCTCGTGCAGGCAGAGATACTGATGGAAAGCAGGAGAACATTTGTTTCAAAATAAGTAAATAATGAAATTTAAAACAGTAGATCCGCTTCGCAAAAATGCACCGTTAACATTATCTGCAGTAACTAAAACGTTGGCTGATGAGAGTGATCAGCGCCCCGTCAGCCAGAAAAAATGCGATCCAGCCCGCTAAAAGAAAATCTTCCAAAAAAGATTATTTGAAAAATTTATTTCATTGTAATAGCTTCATAGCACGCTTTTCATCTCACCTGCCCGGGTAGCCTGACGCTAACCCTTTGCTGCCTGCAGGGTTCTTTACATCAATGAGGCATCGACATGACTATTATTGGAAACTTTATCGGTGGCAGCATCACGCACAGCGCCAGTAATGAAACCATTCCGGTTTACGATCCGGCAACCGGCAAAGTGGTGCGTGAGCTGACGCAAAGCACCGCTGCAGAAGTAGAGCAGGCGATTGCGGTAGCGCACGCTGCCTTTCCGGAATGGTCGAAAACCGCGCCGCTGCGTCGTGCGCGCGTCATGTTTAATTTCAAAGCGCTGATGGAAAAGCACCGTGATGAGCTGGCAGCCCTGATCGTCTCAGAACATGGCAAGGTCTGGTCAGATGCGCTCGGTGAGCTGACGCGCGGTATTGAGGTGATTGAGTTTGCCTGCGGCATTCCGCACCTGCTGAAAGGCGAAAACTCGCCGGGCGTAGGCACCGGCGTTGACAGCTACTCACTGATGCAACCGGTGGGCGTGGTGGCAGGCATTACGCCATTTAACTTCCCGGCGATGGTGCCGCTCTGGATGTTCCCGATCGCACTGGCGTGCGGAAATACCTTTATTCTCAAACCACCGGCTCTGGATCCGTCCGCATCGGTGCGTATGGCGGAGCTGCTGAAAGAAGCGGGCCTGCCGGATGGCGTATTTAACGTTGTGCACTCATCTAATGATGATGCAGAACAGCTGTATAAAGATCCGCGCATCGCGGCCGTCAGCTTTGTCGGCTCGTCCGGCGTTGCGGAGCACATCTATAAAACGGCCAGCGCGCACGGCAAACGCGTACAGGCGTTTGGCGCGGCGAAAAATCACGCTATCGTCATGCCGGATGCCGATCTGGATGCCACCGTCAATGCCATCATGGGTGGTGCGTTTGGCTCAGCGGGCGAGCGCTGCATGGCGCTGCCGGTAGTGGTTGCCGTCGGCGATGATACCGCGGACAAACTGATCGCCCGCCTGACGCCGCTGATCAAAGCGCTGCGCGTGGGGCCAGGCATGCAGCAGGGCGCGGAAGAGAATGAGATGGGTCCGGTGGTCTCTGCCGCTCATCAGAAAAAAGTGCTCGGCTACATCGATAAAGGTGAGCAGGAGGGGGCGAAGCTGGTGGTCGATGGCCGCACTATCCGGGTCGCGGGCCATGAAGAGGGCTACTATGTAGGCGGCACGCTGTTCGATAATGTCACCTCCGATATGGTGATCTGGCGTGAGGAGATCTTTGGCCCGGTGCTGAGCATTATGCGCGCCAGCGACTATAGCAGCGCACTGCAGCTGGTTAACAGCCATGAGTTTGGTAACGGCAGCGCCATCTTTACCAGCAATGGCCACACCGCGCGCGAGTTTATTCAGAACGTCGAGGCGGGCATGGTGGGCGTAAACGTTCCGGTGCCGGTTCCTATGGCGTTCCACAGCTTTGGCGGCTGGAAACGTTCCGTGTTTGGTGCGCTGAATGTGCACGGCCCGGATGGCGTACGTTTCTATACGCGGATGAAAACTGCCACCGTACGCTGGCCCAGCGGCCAGCAGACCGTATCGGAATTCAGTATGCCGACGCTGGGTTGAGGCGGTCACAGGAGGAAAGCATGTCCCTGATTTCAAAAGCACAGCAGCCTGACAGCAGCGGTCGTATTCAGCACGTCACGCCGCAGAGCGCAGGCTGGGAATATGTTGGCTTTGCGGCTTACCTGCTAAAGCAGGGCGAGACGCTGACGCTGCAGAGCGGTGAGAAAGAGCTCTGCCTGGTGCTGGTCGCCGGGCGGGCGTCGGTTAAAACCCGTCACGCTGCCTTTGCCGGTATTGGCAAGCGCATGTCGCCGTTTGAGCGGACTCCCCCGTGGTCAGTCTATGTGCCGCACCACGATGGGGCGGAGATCACCGCAGAAACCGATCTTGAGCTGGCCGTATGCAGCGCGCCGGGACATGGCGATCTGCCGGCCCGGCTCATTCCGCCGGAAGAGGTAGGCATTGAGCATCGCGGCAAAGGGCGTAACCAGCGTCTGGTGCATAATATTCTGCCGGATAACAAAGCGGCGGACAGCCTGCTGGTGGTGGAGGTTTATACCGGTGAAGGAGCGACCAGCTCCTGGCCAAGTCATAAGCATGATGATAAAGCGAGCCCGGATGAGACCTATCTGGAGGAGACCTATTACCATCGCTTTGATCCGGAACCCGGTTTTGCTATGCAGCGGGTCTATACCGACGATCGCTCGCTGGATGTCTGTATGGCGCCCGGCAATCGCGATGTGGTCATGGTGCCACGCGGTTACCACCCGGTCGCCACGCTGGCGGGCTATGACAACTACTATCTCAACGTGATGGCGGGACCGGTACGGCAGTGGAAATTTACCTGGGAGAAAGATCACGCCTGGGTAAACAGCGATAGCTATCCACGCAGCCGCTGAGTCGCGGTATAGAGGGTAAGAGGGCAGCCAGCGCGCTGCCCTTTTTTATGGGTGCAGTTATTCCGGCTCGCTGCTGTTAGTCAGCGCCAGCGACACGGCCAGCGTCTGCGCCAGGCAGAGTGAAGCAACCTGAGAACGGAATCCATCAACCTGGGCTTCTCGTACCACAAAGCAGACGTCGCTGAAGGCGGCCAGTGGGCTGACCTGACTGTCGGTGATGGCGATCTGATGCGCGCCGCGTCGGGCACCCAGCTCGACCAGCTCAACGGCTTCGCGGGCGTAGGGCGAGTAGCTGATAGCGATCACCACATCTTTGGGATTCACCATGCTCAGCTGCTCGGCAAACATGCCGCCGAGACCGTCAATCAGGAACGCGCGGCGCTCAAGGTGACGCAGCGCATACACCAGATAAGAAGCCACACTGAAGGAGCGGCGCAGGCCAATAATGTAGATATTCTCCGCCTCATTCAGCATCTGTACCGCTTTGTTGAGCTGTTCAGGGTTTATCTGCATCGCCAGCTGCTGCAGCGCCTGACTGTTAACCATGGTGAAGACGTTGAGGATCTCCATCGGGCTTTCCGGCGAGCTGGCGCTGTCATCGGTGGCCGTCTGGCGAAACAGGCGCGCGCGCTCGGTATAATTAACGGTCTCTTCCATCAGATGCTGACGAAACACCTGTTTCATTTCATTGAAGCCGCTGAAGCCAAAAGCGTTGGCAAAACGGATCAGTGTGGAGGGCGGTACATCAGCCTGCTGAGCGATAGAGGCGACGGTATCAAAAGCGATGCTGTTGCTGTTATCGAGAATATAACGAGCCACCTGCTTCAGACGCTTGCTCAGCGTCTCGTAGCGACGACGGATATCGTCCTGTAGCAGAGTGAGCTGGGTTGGATTATTGGTCATTGCTTCGGCCCGTTAACAAAAGAAAAATGGCTGGATAATGAGCGCTATAGTACCAGATGGATGGAAAATTTCATTCAATTGTCATCAGCAGCGCATCTATTTCATTGGATTATGCAATACCTCACAAAACCGCGTGGCGGCAGTACGGTTTGCGGTGAAGTTATCGGAGGCCGGAAAGAGAGAGGCAGGGGAAAGAGCTAAAGCAGAGGGTTGCACCCTCTCCGCCAGGGGAGAGGGTGTGCGGAAACAATGCCCGCCGGATCTAACCGCGCGCCGCGCGCCAGTAGCCAATCAGGCGCAGATAGTTGCCTTTTACCGTCTCAATCAGCGTCTGGTCATCCAGCTCGCCTTTCAGCCACTGACGTGAAGGCTGACCAAAGATGGTGCGCCCGACGGCAAATCCTTTTACCCACTCCGCCTGCGCCGCCGCGGCAAAGCCCGCCTTGAGCTTATCTTCCGGCGCGTCCAGGCCAAGCAGCAGTATGCCGCGACAGTACGGATCCTGCTGTTCAATCAGCGCACCTATCGCCTGCCAGCTCTCTGCAGAGAGCGGCGGCAGTTTCCACCAGTCGGGCTGAATGCCGAGGCTGTAGAAGTGGCTCAGCATCTCATGATAGTAAGACTCGTTGTGATCCGGATTGCTCTCCGGCAGGATCACCTCTACCAGCAGCTCATGCCCGCTCTTGTTACAACCGCGCCAGACATCCAGCAGCAGCGCATCCTGCTCATCGCGCAGCTCAGCGCTGTCGTGCGGATGGTAAAACACCAGGCACTTCACCACGTGCTCCGCCGGCCAGTCGATCAGCTGCGAGCCGATATTGCCATGCTCCAGGCGCAGCGGCCGCGATCCGGGCTGCTCAATCGGCCGACCAATCCACCACTTTTTGCCGGTAATTGCGTTCAGCGCTTTCTGCCCGTAGGTGGTATCGGCCAGAATGCCGCTCTTTTCATTCAGGCCTGCTTCTGCCGCCGCCTCCTGCGCCGCCTGCAGCAGCAGCAGTTTCAACTGCGGAATGCGCGTCTCGCTGACGCCCGCTTCCTGCGCCATATCGGCCAGCTGTTTACGGTGGTCAAAGGCGAACACATTCAGCTCCGGCCACTGCTGCCGGCGCGTGGTGACCCGGTGCAGGTGAGTAAGGCGCGTATCGCGATCTGGTCGTTTAACCTCACGGTCGCGGCTGAGGAAATCATCCAGCTCCGCTTTAGTAGGCATTGCCGGCGCGCAGCCGTGCCGCGACACCACCAGCGCGCCACAGGCATTCGCGTAGCGACACGCCTGCTCCCAGCTCTCATCGTTCAGCCAGCCGCGCAGCAGACCGGACATAAATGCATCGCCCGCACCCAGTACGTTCAGCACTTCAACCTGCACGCCGCTCTGCAGCCGGGTCTGTTCCCAGCTGTCCGGAATATCGCCCTCAAACACCACGCAGCCCAGCGGACCGCGCTTGCACACCAGCGTGGCCTGGCTTGCCTGGCGCACATTTTTCAGCGCCGTCAGCGTATCGGTACTGCCGCCGGCAATGTGAAACTCCTCTTCGGTGCCGACGATAAGGTCAAAATAGTGCAGCACTTCCTGCAGCTGGCGGGTCACCTGGCCCGATTCAATAAAGCGCGTCTCACCGTCGCCCAGTGAGGTCAGGCCCCACAATACCGGCCGATAGTCGATATCCAGCGCGGTACGCAGCCCGTTGCGGCGGGCAATATCCAGCGCTTTCAGCACGGCGGCGCGGGTATCCGGATGGGAAAGGTGCGTGCCGGTAATCGCGACCGCGCGTGAAGAGGTAATGAACGTCTCCTCAATATCATCCGGCACCAGTCCCATATCCGCGCAGTTATCGCGATAGAAGATCAGCGGAAAGGTCTCTTCATCTTTAATGCCGAGGATCACCAGTCCGGTCAGACGCGTTTTGTCGGTGATCAGGCCGTCAGTATTACAGCCGACGCGCTGCAGCTCTTCACGTAAAAAACGGCCGTTATGTTCATCGCCGACGCGCGCCAGCATCGCAGATTTCAGCCCCTGAATGGCTGTGCCATACGCCACGTTGCCTGAGGATCCACCCAGATATTTATTAAAGCTGGTCATATCCTCTAAGCGCGAACCGATTTGCTGACCATAGAGATCAACGGCGATGCGTCCGATACAAATCACATCAAGCCGCTTCTGTTGTGTACTCATACCTATAGTTTCCTTCTGTGATAAGCAGGCACGAACATCATCGCCCGTGTCGGGTGCGCTGCTGTCGGGTTCTCAGAATGCCTGACTGGCTGGAAAATCAGTATGAGGAATGAATATTTCATAAACAACATAAAATGAAACATACATCTTTATTTTGTGAGCCAGGTAAAATTACCGCTCTGCGCAACAGAGCAGGGGTAACGTCGTAAACAGGTGCGGCATCTCCGGGCTGTGAAGCCGATCGCAGGAAATATCAGGTAAATAGCAGAAGCTCTCCGGGTGAAACAAAAGTTCATAACCGCGCCACGCTTTCTGGCTTCGTTCCACTTTAGCCACGCAGAAACGGCTGCTCAGCCACTTTACTCTGCTGAATTTGATCTCCATCGCAAAATGAAATGTTTCTTCTGTAATTGTATTTTATGGAAAAAATATTTGTTTATAATCGCCGCATGTTTCACTTATGCGCGGGGCAGCCAGACAGCCTGCTCCGGGTCGCGAGGCTCCTCTGCGGATGCCGGCAAGTAAAGGAAAAGAGATATGGGCACGATCAGACTGACAACGGCACAGGCGCTGGTGAAGTTTCTCGATAATCAATATCTGAATGTCGATGGCGCAGAGAGCAAGTTTGTGAAAGGCGTGTTCGCCATTTTCGGCCACGGTAACGTACTCGGTATGGGTCAGGCGCTGGAGCAGGATAGCGGCGATCTGATTGTGTATCAGGGACGCAACGAGCAGGGTATGGCGCATGCTGCGACCGGCTTTGCCAAACAGTCGCTGCGCCGTCAGATTATCGCCTGTACCTCGTCGGTAGGCCCGGGCGCGGCCAACATGATTACCGCTGCGGCAACCGCCACGGCCAACCGTATTCCGCTGCTGCTGCTCCCCGGCGATGTGTTTGCGACCCGCCAGCCCGATCCGGTGCTGCAGCAGATTGAGCAGAGCCACGATTTAAGTATCAGTACCAATGATGCTTTCCGCGCCGTCAGCAAATACTGGGATCGCATCAGCCGCCCGGAGCAGCTGATGTCCGCCTGTATTAACGCCATGCGCGTGCTGACCGATCCCGCCGAAACCGGTGCAGTGACGCTCGCCCTGCCGCAGGATGTACAGGGCGAAGCGTGGGATTTCCCGGACTACTTCTTTCAGAAGCGCGTGCATCGGCTCGATCGCCGCCTTCCTTCTCCTGCGCAGCTTGAGGCTGCGCTGGCGCTGATTGCGCGCAAGCACAAGCCGCTGATTGTCGTGGGCGGTGGCGTCAAATACTCCGGAGCGGGCGAGGCGCTGCTGAAATTTGCTGAGCGCTTCGCGATTCCGTTTGCGGAAACGCAGGCGGGCAAAGGCACGCTGAGTTCCGAACATCCGCTGAACCTGGGGGGCGTGGGGGAAACCGGCTCTCTGGCCGCTAACCTGCTGGCGAAAGAGGCCGATCTGGTTATCGGTATCGGCACCCGCTATACCGACTTCACCACCGCGTCAAAATGGATTTTCCGCCATCCGGAGGTCAGCTTCCTTAATCTTAACGTCAGCAACTTCGACAGCTACAAGCTCGATGGCGTGCAGCTGCTCGCCGATGCGCGCGAAGGGCTGACCGCGCTGGCGCAGCAGCTGCAGGGCTTTGAAAGCCACTGGGGCGATCAGATAGAAGAGGCGCAGCGTCAGCTGCGGCAGGAGACGCAGCGCGTCTATGCTGCTACCTGGAACAGCGATGATTTCGTTCCGGAAATTGCTGACCATATCGATCGCGACGCGCTGTTTGCCGAATTTCAGCGTCTTACTCAATCCGTGCTGACGCAGAGTAGCGTGCTCGGCACGCTGAACGAGCAGCTGCCGGATGACGCGGTCATTGTGGCCGCAGCGGGCAGCCTGCCGGGCGACCTGCAGCGCGTCTGGCGCACCCGCAGTTACAACGACTATCACGTGGAGTATGGCTACTCCTGCATGGGTTATGAAGTCAACGCCGCGCTGGGGGCAAAGCTGGCCCAGCCGCAGCGTGAGGTCTATGCCATGGTCGGTGATGGCTCTTTCATGATGCTGCACTCAGAGCTGGTGACGTCGATTCAGGAGGGCGCGAAGATCAACGTCATCCTGCTGGATAACATGACCAACGGCTGCATTAACAACCTGCAGATGGAACACGGTATGGACAGCTTTACGACCGAATTCCGCTTCCGTAATCCGGAAGGGGGGCGGCTCGATGGCGGCTTTGTGCCGGTGGACTTTGCGGCCATTGCCGCCGGGTACGGCTGCAAAACCTACCGCGTCACCACGCTTGAGCAGCTGAAGGCGGCGCTGGCCGACGCACAGCAGCAAAGCGTCTCCACCCTGATTGATATCAAAGTGCTGCCAAAAACCATGGTGCACAAATATTTCAGCTGGTGGAACGTTGGCGTAGCGCAAACCTCTGAATCTGAGCGTACGCAGCAGGTCGCTGACAAGCTGAATCAGCACATTCAGCAGGCACGTAAATATTAACGCTTCTGGCCGGCGCAGATCGGCCGTCTTATCTCTTATCTGACTCTACAGGTGTAATCATGACGCTCAAACTCGGGGTAATCGGGACCGGTGCAATTGGTCAGGAGCATATCCGTCGCTGTAACAACGTACTGCAGGGCGCAAAAGTGGTGGCGGTTTCCGACATCAACGTTGAGGGGGCCCGGGCGGCGCTGCAGCGGCTGAATATCAGCGCGGAGGTTTATCAGGATGGTCATCAGGTGATCGCCTCGCCGGAGGTTGACGCCATTCTGGTGACCTCCTGGGACCCGACGCATGAAGAGTTTACCCTGGCGGCTATCGCTGCCGGCAAGCCGGTGTTCTGTGAAAAGCCGCTGGCGATGAGTGCGGAAGGCTGCCGCCGTATTGTGGATGCGGAAATTCAGCACGGTAAACGGCTGGTGCAGGTGGGCTTTATGCGCCCGTATGACGCGGGCTACCGCGCCCTGAAAAAAGTGATTACTGAAGGTGAAATTGGCGAACCGCTGATGCTGCACTGCGCGCACCGTAATCAGAGCGTGGGTGAGAACTACACTACCGACATGGCTATCACCAACACGCTGATCCACGAGCTGGATGTGCTGCGCTGGCTGACGGAGGATGACTATAAATCGGTGCAGGTGGTCTTTCCGCGCGTCACGTCAAAATCGCATGCGCAGCTGAAAGATCCGCAGATTGTGCTGTTTGAAACGCAGAAAGGGATCCGCATCGATGTGGAGATCTTCGTGAACTGCGCCTATGGCTACGATATCCAGTGTGAAGTGGTGGGAGAAGAGGGCATCGCCCGTCTGCCAGAACCGTCGGCGATCCAGACGCGTAAAAATGCGCGCCTCGGTACGCCGCTGCTGACCGACTGGAAAGATCGCTTTATCGACGCCTATGACGTCGAGCTGCAGGCGTTTATCAACGATGTTAAAGCCGGTGAGCTTACCGGACCTTCCGCATGGGATGGCTTTGCCGCTTCAGTAGCAGCTGACGCCTGCCTGAAAGCACAGAACAGCGGCGCGATTGAGCCGGTTGAAATGCCACCGCGTCCGGCATTCTACAGCAAATAACCTGCTACTTTTTTTGCGGCGGCGCGGCTGCTCCGCCGCCCTGATTCCGGGATCTGAAGATGAACAAAGAGAATGTAAAGCTGGCGATAGCGCCGATCGGCTGGACCAATGACGACATGCCCGATCTGGGCAAAGAGAACACATTCCAGCAGACGGTCAGTGAAATGGCGCTGGCCGGTTTTACCGGCAGCGAAGTCGGCAGTAAATATCCGCGCGATCCGGCGATTCTGAAACCGATGCTCGATATCCGCGGCATTGAGATCTGCAACGCGTGGTTCAGTACCTTTTTTGCTAACGGCGATAAGGCGAAGACCATCGATGAGTTCATCAACCATATGAACTTCCTGCATGCGATGGGCGCGCGCGTTATCGGCTGTTCAGAGCAGAGCAAAAGTATTCAGGGTACCACGCTGGCCGTGTTTGAGCAGAAACCGGTGTTCAGTGACGAAGAGTGGCGCCTGACGGCGGAAGGCTATAACGAACTGGCGCAGCTTGCCGCAGAAAAGGGCATGCGCGTGACGCTGCACCACCATATGGGAACCGGGATCCAGACGCCGGAAGAGATTGACCGTTTTATGGCGCTGACCCACGACAGCGTAGGCCTGCTCTATGATACCGGCCATATTTACTACTCTGAAGGATCGCAGCAGGCGATGCTGGACGTACTGACCACGCATCTGCCGCGTATTTTCCACGTGCATCTGAAAGATGTGCGCGACGAAGTGGTGGCTGAAGTGCGCGGGCAATCCCTGTCGTTTCTTGATGGCGTGAAGAAAGGCACCTTCACCGTGCCGGGAGATGGTGCGATCGATTTCGCGCCGGTGTTTAAAATTCTCGACGAGGCAGGCTATAAAGGCTGGATGGTGGTAGAGGCGGAGCAGGATCCGGCTATCGCCAACCCGTTTGAATATGCGGTAAAAGCGCGCAAATATATCCGCGAACACGCCGGACTCTGATTGCTGCTCTGTGCCAGCGCCGCTGCCGCTTCTGTGGGGCAGCGGCGCTGTTCTGTTATCCCTGCACGCTCTTCCTGAATCGGTTATCCGGCGACATAAAAAACCCCGCAGCGGGTGCGGGGTCGGTAAAGCGGATAACAGACCTTACGATGCGAGCGAAAGCGCCGGCTTCTGGCTGTTGCGCGCCAGCCACTCGCTGATGCGCGCCTGCTGGGCCGTGTTCAGCCACATACCCTGCTTGGTACGGCGCCAGATAGCATCATCCAGTTCACGTACCCACTCGTTTTTGACCAGATAACGCAGTTCAGCTTCATAGAACTCATGACCAAAATTCTCGCCCAGATCGGTCAGGCTGGTGGCACCCTCAAGCAGCATTTCGGTGCGACTGCCGTAGGTGCGGGCATAGTGCCGCGCCATGTTTTCGCTGATAAAGGGATAGCGGCGACGCAGACCGGCAGCGTAGTCCTCACGCGTACCGGAGAAATCACCACCCGGCAGCACGGCATTTTTTGTCCAGGCCGGGCCGGCGTTCGGGTAGTACTTCGCCAGTTTCTCCATCGCATGCTCTGCCAGCTTGCGATAGGTAGTCAGCTTGCCGCCAAACACCGACAGCAGCGGCGCCCCGCCGTTATCATCACGCACGTCCAGCGTATAGTCACGGGTGATCGCCTGCGGTGAATCTGACTCATCATCACACAGCGGACGCACGCCGGAGTAGCTCCAGACGATATCATCTGAGGTCAGCTGCTTTTTGAAGTGCGCGTTAAACACCTTCAGCAGATAGCGCGTCTCTTCCTCATCAATTTTAACGTTTTTCGGATCGCCTTTGTACTCAACGTCGGTGGTACCGATGATAGAGAACTCATCCATCCACGGAATAACAAACACGATACGGTTATCTTCGTTCTGCAGAATATAAGCCTGCTTTTCGGTGTGCACGCGCGGTACCACGATATGGCTGCCTTTAATAAGGCGAATGCCATAAGGGGATTTCAGCTTCAGGCCGTCGTCAAACAGCTGTTTAACCCACGGGCCGGCCGCATTAACCAGGCCTTTAGCGCGCCAGGTCAGAATTTTGCCGGTATCGACCTCTTCTGCCTCAACCATCCACATGCCGCCTTCACGCCATGCGCGGTTAACGCGGGTACGGGTGCGCACTTCGCCACCTTTACGCTCAACTTCCTGCGCGTTCAGCACCACCATGCGGGCATCATCCACCCAGCAGTCGGAATATTCAAAACCGCGCGTAATTTCCGGCTTCAGCGCCGACTCCGCGCCAAAGCGCAGACCTTTACTGCCCGGCAGCGTAGTGCGCTTGCCGAGGCGGTCATACATAAACAGGCCCATACGGATCATCCACGCCGGACGCAGGTGCGGGCGGTGCGGCAGGCGGAAGCGCATCGGGAAAGCGATATGCGGCGCCATTTTTAACAGCACTTCACGCTCGGCCAGCGCTTCGCCAACCAGACGAAACTCGTAGTGTTCAAGGTAGCGCAGGCCGCCGTGAATCAGTTTGGAACTGGCGGAGGAGGTGGCACACGCCAGATCCCGCGCCTCCAGCATCAGCACAGACAGTCCGCGTCCTGCAGCGTCCACTGCAATGCCGGCTCCGTTGATGCCGCCGCCGATCACGATCAGGTCTTTGGTTTCCACGTCATCTCCTCCGATGTTCGGAATAGTTCTAAAATGTTCGTTTTCGAGCGTAATAATAATCGGAAACCAACATTTTCGCCAGTCTTTAACGCAATAAAAACATTCCTGCGTGATGCAGCTAACATTCCGGCAGGAAAAAAAACAGATAACCCTTTTCTTTATCAGGTTATGGCACCTGTTTCTCAGGGTAAACTAGGCGCAAACAGAACAGCTAAATGAGAGATAACGATGGAAACCTTCGAGTGTATTAACGTTCAGCAGGCAAACACGCAGCTGGCGCAGGGCGCGCAGTTGGTCGATATTCGCGATCCACAGAGTTTCGCCCTGGGACATGCCGCTGGCGCGCAGCATCTCTCCAATGACAACCTGGCGGACTTTATCGCGCAGGCGCGCCGCGATCTGCCGGTGCTGGTGATGTGTTATCACGGCAACAGCAGCAAAGGCGCCGCGCAGTTTCTGCTGGGGCAGGGTTTCAGTGAGGTGTACAGCATTGATGGCGGGTTTGACGCCTGGCGTGCAGCGTTTCCTGCGCAGACCGCGACCGGTAGTCTCTGACCCGCCACCTTAAGGAGAGCGCAGCATGATGCGTATTACCCGGTTCAGCCACGCCCGCACCGCGCAGGCGTTTGTGGATTATATGGCGACGCGCGGTGTGACGCTGCGCATAGAGCAGGAAAGTCACTTTGTGATCGTGCTGGATGATGAGAGCCAGCTGCAGATGGTCGAAAACGAACTTGCGCAATTCGTTCGCGACCCTAATCACCCGCGCTATCAGGCGGCCAGCTGGCGCAGCGGCAGCACCCGCAGCGGGCTGCACTATGAGCGCAGCAACGTCTGGGCCACGATTCGCGAACGCGCCGGACCGCTGACGCTTTCGGTGATGGCGCTCTGCGTCGCAGTGTTTATTCTGATGCAGATTGCGGGTGATGATGTCGCGCTGGCCTGGCTGGGCTGGCCGGCTGACGCCTCGCAATATTTTCAGGTCTGGCGCTGGTTCAGCCATGCGCTGCTGCACTTTTCGTTGCTGCATATCCTGTTTAACCTGATGTGGTGGTGGTATCTCGGCGGAGCGGTCGAGAAGCGACTCGGCAGCGGCAAGCTGTTTGTGATTATGCTGATCTCTGCGCTGCTCAGCGGCTGGATGCAGGCCAAATTCAGCGGCGTGCTGTTTGGCGGTCTTTCGGGTGTGGTCTATGCGCTGATGGGCTATTGCTGGCTGCGCGGCGAGCGCGATCCCGAAAGCGGTATTTATCTGGAGCGCGGACTGATTGGTTTCGCTATTGTATGGCTGGTAATTGGCTGGTACGGCGCATTTGGTCTGGCAATTGCTAATGCCGCGCACGTGACCGGCCTGCTGGTCGGGCTGGCTATGGCGTTTGTGGATACGCGCCACGCTGCCCGTCATCAGAGATAAAAAGAACACGGCTGCAAGCCGAGGAGAGAGATGTGAAGCAGACGCAACGTCATGACGCCATTATCGATCTGGTCCGGCGTCAGGGGTATGTCAGTACGGAAGAGCTGGTTGAGCATTTTGCGGTCAGTCCGCAGACCATCCGCCGGGATTTAAACGATCTGGCCGATCAGAATAAAATTCAGCGCCATCACGGCGGCGCGGCGCTGCCCTCCAGTTCGGAAAATACCGCCTGGCAGGATCGTAAAATGATGTGGTCGGCAGAAAAGGCACGCATCGCCGCACGCGTGGCCAGTCAGATCCCGGATGGCGCAACGCTGTTTATTGATATCGGTACTACACCCGAAGCGGTTGCCCATGCGCTGCTGAACCATAACGATCTGCGGATTGTCACGAACAACCTTAACGTTGCCATTCTGCTGATGGGCAAGCCCGATTTCCGGGTGATCATCGCCGGCGGAGAAGTGCGCACGCGTGACGGCGGGATCATGGGCGAAGCCACGCTCGACTTTATCTCGCAGTTCCGCCTCGACTACGGCATTCTCGGTATCAGCGGCATCGATATGGATGGCTCGCTGCTGGAGTTTGACTACCATGAAGTCCGGACCAAACGAGCCATCATCGACAATTCGCGCTGCGTAATGCTGGTTGTGGATCACTCAAAGTTCGGGCGTAACGCTATGGTCAATCTGGGCAATATGGGACTGATTGATTACATGTTTACCGATCAGAAGCCTCCCGCCAGCGTGCTTAAAGTGATTGAGCAGCATGAGGTCCATCTCGAACTCTGCTGATCCTGCGCCGGGCCACGCGCCCGGCAGCTATTTTTTCCCTCTCCCTTCCGATCCGGTCGCTTTTTTCACCAGGCGCGACTTTACTTATCCTTTTGATCTCTATCCGCCAGCCCGGACGCGAAAGGAGCGTTGATGTCTCTCAATAAACTGGATCAGGCCGCAGAAGCGGCGGGAATTGCCTTGCGTTTTGTGAATGCCAGAGGGGAAAAGGAAACCATCAGCGATGAGACCAAAGAGGCGCTGCTGGCGGTAATGGAGGCGCCGGCAGGTAAAGCGCCGCCGGTGCCGCCGGTGCAGGTCTTTGTGGCACGCGCCCGGCGCGAGCTTGCGGTGGGTGGCAAAGGTGAATTTACCTGGCAGCTGACCACTGAGCAGGGCAAAAGCCACAGCGGCACGGTACAGGGTGGCGAGATGCTGACGCTGCCGCCGCGTCTGACGCAGGGCTATCATCAGCTCAGCCTGCGTAAAGGGCGTCAGGAGTGGCAGTCGCGCCTGATTATTGCGCCGCGTCGCTGCTACCTGCCTGAACCGCTGGCACAGGGAGAAAAACGCTGGGGTGCGCTGGTGCAGCTCTATACGCTGCGCTCAGAGCAGAACTGGGGTATCGGTGACTTTGGCGATTTAAAACGGATGCTGGAGCAGGTAGCGGCGCACGGCGGCGACTTTATTGGCCTTAACCCGCTGCATGCGCTCTATCCGGCTCAGCCCGATCTCGCCAGCCCCTACAGCCCGGCGTCGCGCCGCTGGCTGAATATTCTCTATATTGACGTCAGCCAGGTGGCAGCATTTCAGCAAAGCGCCGCGGCACAGCGCTGGTGGAAGAGTGCGAAAACCCGCAAGGCGCTGGAGAAGGCGCGCGCGGTGGAGGCAGTTGACTATGCGGCAGTGGCGGCACTCAAGCTGGAGGCGCTGCGTCTGGCCTGGCAGCAGTATCAGCCGCAGGCGGCAGAGGAAGCGGATTACCAGGCGTTTCTGACGGCGGGCGGCGACGCGTTGCGTTATCAGGCCGCGTTTGATGGCATTCTGGCTGAGCGCAGCGGGCAGGATGAGCAGGGGTGGGGCTGGGAAACCTGGCCGGAGGGTTTACGCAGTGCCGCGCAGCCGGAAGTCCAGGCCTGGTGCGCGCAGCATGAAGAGGAGATTGGCTTCTGGAGCTGGCTGCAGTGGCTGGCGCATCAGCAGTTCAGTGACTGCTGGCAGCGCAGTCAGGAGCTGGGTATGGCGGTGGGGCTTTACCGCGACCTGGCGGTAGGTGTGGCTGAACATAGTGCCGAAACCTGGCAGGATCCGCAGCTATATAAACTTGGCGCTTCGGTCGGCGCGCCGCCCGATCCGCTGGGACCGCTGGGACAAAACTGGGGGCTGCCGCCGCTCGATCCGCACGTGCTGCGCGCGCGTGGCTATCAGCCGTTTATCGACCTGCTGCGCGCGAATATGCGCGACTGCGGCGCGCTGCGCATCGACCATGTGATGTCGCTGCTGCGACTGTGGTGGATCCCGCATGGGGAAGGTGCGGATAAAGGCGCCTACGTCTCCTATCCGGTAGAGGATCTGCTGGCGGTTCTGGCGCTGGAGAGCCAGCGGATGCGCTGCATGGTGATTGGCGAAGATCTCGGCACCGTGCCGCAGGAAATTGTCAAACTGCTGCGCGACAGCGGGGTTTTCTCCTGGAAAGTACTGTTCTTCGAGCAGGAAAAAGAGGGGCGCTATCGCCTGCCCGACAGCTATCCGCCGCAGTCCATCGCCAGTGCCAGCACGCACGATCTGCCGACGCTGAGCGGCTTCTGGCAGGCGGAGGATCTGGCACTGGGCGAGAAGCTGGGTATGTATAAAGGCAGTACGCTGCAGTCGCTGCAGGCGCAGCGCGTGGAACAGAAACAGGCGCTGCTGGATGCGCTGCATCAGGCCGGGGCCATGCCGGCGCGCAGTGCAAAGCAGGCGGAAAAACAGGCGCTGACGCCAGCCTTTAATCAGGCTATCCATCGCTTTCTGGCGCTTACCCGCAGCACGCTGCTGGGCCTGCAGCCGGAGGACTGGATGGGCATGACAACGCCGGTTAACGTGCCGGGCACAACAGATGAGTATCCTAACTGGCGACGCAAGTGGAGCTTTACGCTGGAAGAGGCGTTTGCGGATAAGGGCGTGAAGAAACTGCTGAAAACGGTAAGCGAGGCGCGTAAAGCGTAGTAAAACCGCGGCAGCGCAGGGCGCTGCCGCATAAACTATCAGTAGTAGGAGTGTTCGCCGCGCTGGTGTTCAGTGAGATCGCGAACCCCTTTCAGCTCCGGGAAGGCAGCCAGCAGCTCTTTCTCAATGCCATCTTTCAGCGTGACATCAATCATCGAGCAGCCGTTACAGCCGCCGCCAAACTGCAGCACGGCGATGCCATCATCGGTGATCTCCATCAGCGACACGCGGCCACCGTGGCTGGCCAGCTGCGGATTGATCTGCGCCTGCAGCAGATATTCGACCCGCTCTGCCATCGGCGCATCGTCAGAGACTTTACGCATTTTCGCGTTTGGCGCTTTCAGGGTCAGCTGAGAGCCGAGATTATCCGTAACGAAGTCAATCTCTGCATCTTCAAGATAGGGTGCGCTCAGCTCATCCACATAGGCAGAGAGTTTATCGAACTTCAGTTCGGTATCCGTTGCTTCTACCGCGTCAGGCGGGCAGTAGGAGACGCCGCACTCGGCGGTTGGCGTACCCGGGTTAATAACGAATACGCGGATCTGGGTGCCATCTTCCTGTTTTGACAGCAGTTTTGCGAAATGCTCTTGCGCAGTATCAGTAATACGGATCATGGCGATTGCTCAATAGTTGACTAAATTACCTGGTTATAATACGCCCAACACCGACGCTCTACAAGGTACGGCACAGGCAGCCAATATGGATGCTGGCGGCGCCCTCAGCCTGCAGCAGGCGGCTGATCTCCGCTACGGTGCTGCCGGTGGTGACCACATCATCAATCAGCAGGATATGGCGATCCTGCACCGGCATTTCAAGGCGGAACGCGCTGCGCAGATTATGACGGCGCGCGCGGGCATTAAGCTGATGCTGGGTGCTGCCGCGACGTATCCGGCTGACACCTTCACGATACTCACACCTCAGCCAGCGTGCGAGCGGCTGCGCAAGCAGCGCTGACTGATTAAAGCCGCGCTGCCAGGCGCGCTGATGATGCAGCGGCACGCTCAGCACCAGATCGAACGCCGTAGCGGGTTCATTCCGGCGCGTTGTTAACAATTTTAACAAAAGCAGCCGCGCCAGCATCACCCTGAGTGCGATCGCGCCGGAAAATTTCAGCTGCTGTACCCAGTCACTCAGCGGCGGAGTGTAATCGCTGACGCAGGTTAAGCGATGCCACGGCGGCGGCTGACGCAGGCAGCGACCGCAGCGCTGCGCTGCAGTGGCTGGCAGGCCGCAGCAGGGGCAGAGCGCCGGCAGGAGCGGCAGCTGATGCAGACAGAGAGTGCACAAGCCGTGGTGTGCAATCTGCAGCGGAAGATGGCATAGCCAGCAGCGGGCCGGGGTTGATAGCATAGCGACCTCTTTTTCACTTTTCGGGAGTATAACCGATGAGTTCGCTTTACTGGCACACCACGGGCGCGGGCGATCGCGATCTTGTGCTGCTGCACGGCTGGGGACTGAATGCCGAAGTGTGGCAACACATTGTTCCACGACTCAGCCCCCATTTTCGCCTGCATCTGGTGGATCTGCCCGGGTTTGGCCGCAGCGCAGCGGCCGGTCCGCTGACGCTGATGCAGATGGCGCAACAGCTGCTGCCGCAGCTTCCTGAACGCGCCACGCTGCTGGGCTGGTCACTGGGCGGGCTGGTTGCCAGCCAGCTGGCGCTGCTGCAGCCGGCGCGCGTTTCTGCATTGATCAGCGTAGCCTCCTCGCCCTGTTTTACCGCGCAGGCGGAGTGGCCGGGGATTAAGCCCGACACCCTGACCGGTTTTCAGCAGCAGCTCAGTGACGATTTCCGGCGCACCGTTGAGCGCTTTCTGGCATTACAGACCATGGGGACAGAAAATGCGCGTCAGGATGCGCGTCAGCTGAAAGAGGTGGTGCTGTTGCAGCCGATGCCGTCAGTTGCGGCGCTGCAGAGCGGGCTGGAGATTCTGCGGCAGAGCGATTTGCGCCCGGCGCTGGACACTCTCAGCGTGCCGTTTCTGCGCCTCTATGGGGCGCTGGATGGGCTGGTACCGCGACGTATTGCCGCCGAGCTGGATGCGCGCTGGCCCGGCTCCCCGTCAGTGGTCATGGAAAAGGCAGCGCATGCGCCGTTCATCTCACACCCTGAAGCGTTCTGCGGGCACGTGACGCAGTTTATCCACGCAGCCACATAAACTGCCAGGCAGCGAGCGTCACCGGCGCGCTGCCGTCCACCTTTTGTCCGCTGACGATATCCTGGTAGTGGCGCGCCTGCGGCAGCGTGGCGGTAATTTCACGGCTGCTCAGGTTAAACAGGCACAGCAGCCCCTCTTCATCTGGCGCGTGGCGGCGAAACAGCAGGACTGCATTGTCGCTCTCCAGCAGAGTCATGGCGTTATCGGGATGAAAAGCGGGCTGGCGGGTGCGCAGCTGGATCAGCGCACTCAGCCGTTCAAACACCTGCTGACGCAGCCAGTCGCCGCCGCTGATCCACTGCTCCATTTCACGCAGGCTATATTTTTCGCGATTGATGGCGCGGTTGTGGCCGGCAGCGCGCACCCCTTCGTTATCGTTACGCGAGCCGAGGATGCTCTGAATATAAATCGCGGGCACGCCCGGAAACGCCAGCAGAATGGCGTGCGCCAGCAGGAAACGGCGCAGGCGCGTCTCATCATCATCGGTCTGATGGTTAAGCGCATCGAGATAGGTAACGTTGATTTCATAGGGGCTGGTGGTGCCGTCGGGGTTGTTTTTATATGACACCAGCGCGCCTTCCAGCGCCAGCTCACGCACCAGGGCAACAATTTCAGGCTCTGACAGAATGCCACGCGCCGGATTCAGGCCGATACCGTCATGCGAGGCGAGAAAGTTAAAAAAGGTGGTGCTGCCGCTGCCGGGCGTCAGCGAGGCGGCCCACTGACGCAGCGCGCGCGCTGAACCGGCATGGATCGCCTGCAGCACCAGCGGCGGCAGAGAAAACTGATATACCATCTGCGCTTCATCATCCCCGCGGCCAAAATAGCTGATGTTATCCTGGTGCGGCACGTTGGTTTCCGTGATGATCACCGTGCCCGGCGCAACAACATCGGCGACGGCGCGGAACAGCTTCACCAGCAAATGGGTTTTATGCAGGTGAATGCAGCGCGTGCCCGGCGTTTTCCACATATAGCCAACCGCATCCAGCCGCACATAATCCGCACCTTTTTTCAGGTAGTCGAGCAGCACGCCGATCATACGGATCAGCACATCCGGGCTGGCGAAGTTAAGATCGATCTGATCGGCGCTGAAGGTGGTCCAGATATAGCGCGTGCTGCCGTCGGCCAGGGTAAAAGGCGTAAGCAGCGGCGAAGTGCGCGGGCGGGTCACGGCGCTGAGATCGGTGGCCGGCGGCATACTGATAAAAAAATCATCCCAGCCCGGGTCCTGCGCCAGATAGTGACGAAACCAGGCGCTGTGCGCCGAGATATGGTTGCAGACAAAGTCGAACATCAGCCGCGTCTGGCTGTGCAGCGCCGCAATCTGCTGCCAGTCACCGCAGATCGGATTGACTTTGTGGTAGTCGATAACCGAAAAGCCATCATCGGACGAGTAGGGAAAGAATGGCAGCAGGTGCACCAGGTTAAAAGCAGACTGCAGGTGCTGCTGATAAAAGCGTGTAAAGCTGGCGAGGGTGGGCTGCTCCGGCTCACGAAACTGATCGGCGTAGGTGATGAGCACCACATCTTTCTCATCCCAGTGCGCTTTGCGTGGCATTTTCACGCTGTCGCGCGCGGCGCGAATATGTGACAGCAGACGCTCGCGCGCGATGGCGGGCAGGTCTCCTTCATAGATCTCATCGAGCAGGGCGTTGATTTTATCCATCAGATTGTCAGGCCACGCGGAAGGTCAGTGGATCACACAGATTTTTTCAGCGTAGCCTGACGGGACAATTTCGCAACCTGTTACCTGCAGCCATTTGCCGGCTGCAGGCAGATTAGCAGGCTGAAATCAGCGCTTTTTACCAAAAGCCGCAGCCAGCGCATCACCCATGGCACTGTTGCCTGCAGGCGCAGTCTTGCCGCGCCCTTTGGCCGGATTTGCGGCGCGCGCCGGTTCTCTGGCAGCAGGTCGGCTACCGCTGCGTGCATTGCTCTCACCCGGCTGTTCATCCAGACGCATAGTGAGCGCAATACGTTTACGCTGCAGATCCACTTCCATGACTTTGACCTTCACGATATCGCCTGCTTTCACCACCTGATGCGGATCTTCCACGAAGCGATCGGAGAGAGAGGAGATATGCACCAGTCCATCCTGATGCACGCCGATATCCACAAAGGCACCAAAGTTAGTCACGTTGGTCACGGCGCCTTCCAGAATCATGCCGGGCAGCAGATCGTTCATGGTTTCCACGCCTTCGGCAAACTGCGCGGTTTTGAACTCAGGACGCGGATCGCGGCCCGGCTTTTCCAGCTCTTTGATGATATCGGTCACGGTAGGCAGACCAAAGCGTTCATCGGTAAAGTCGCGCGCGTTCAGATTGCGCAGGCTGCCGGGATTTCCCATCAGCGCATCCAGCGCCTGCTCAGTGGCAGAGAGAATACGCTCCACCAGCGGATACGCTTCCGGATGCACCGTAGAGGCATCCAGCGGATTGTCACCGTGATTGATGCGCAGAAAGCCGGCGCACTGTTCAAACGCTTTTGGTCCGAGGCGGCTCACTTTCAGCAGCTGCTGACGGTTCTGAAAACGTCCGTTTTCATCACGCCAGCCCACAATATTCTGCGCCATCATGCGCGTCAGACCCGCTACGCGCGTAAGCAGGGCGACCGAGGCGGTGTTGAGATCGACGCCAACGGCGTTAACGCAATCTTCAACCACGGCATCCAGCTTTTTCGCCAGCTGACTCTGACTGACATCATGCTGATACTGGCCCACACCAATCGATTTAGGGTCAATTTTGACCAGCTCGGCCAGCGGATCCTGCAGGCGACGGGCAATAGAGACCGCACCGCGCAACGATACGTCGAGGTCAGGAAACTCCAGCGCCGCCAGTTCCGAAGCGGAGTAGACGGAGGCGCCCGCTTCACTGACGATCACTTTTTGTGCGCTGACCTGCGGAAACTGTTTCTGCACATCGAGGAAAAAGCGCTCGGTTTCGCGCGAAGCGGTGCCGTTACCAATCGCCACCAGCTCAACCTGATGCTTTATACAGAGCGCCGCGACGGCCGCCGCCGCTTTCGCCGCCTGACCGGTGTGCGGGTAGACCGTATCAGTGGCCACCAGTTTGCCGGTCGCATCAACTACGGCAACCTTCACACCGGTGCGCAGGCCAGGGTCAAGCCCCATTGTGGCGCGCATACCGGCCGGAGCGGCCATCAGCAGATCGTGCAGATTGCGGGCAAAGACGTTAATCGCTTCATCTTCGGCCCGTTCACGGATGGTGCCCATCAGTTCGGTTTCGAGATGCAGCAGCACCTTGATGCGCCATGTCCAGCTCACCACCGCTTTACGCCAGCTGTCAGCCGGCGCATTATTCAGGCGCAGACCCAGGTGATCGGCAATCAGCGTTTCGCCATAGCTTTCACGCGGCGCCTCTTCAGACTGCGGATCGGCATTCAGCGACAGCTGCAGTACGCCTTCGTTGCGGCCGCGAAACATCGCCAGTGCGCGGTGCGAAGGCACGCTGCTCAGCGCTTCGTGATGATCAAAATAGTCGCGGAATTTAGCGCCCGCCTCTTCTTTGCCCTCAACGACACGTGCTACCAGATGGGCGTTTTTCCACAGATAGTCGCGCACTTTTGCCAGCAGCGCGGCGTCTTCGGCAAACCGCTCCATCAGGATATAGCGTGCGCCATCGAGCGCGGCGCGCGTATCCGCCACGCCTTTATCCGCATCCACAAAGCCTGCAGCTACCGCTTCCGGCTGCTGCGAGGGATCGTTCCACAATGTGTCAGACAGCGGTTCGAGGCCCGCTTCAATGGCGATCTGGCCACGCGTACGGCGCTTCTGCTTGTAAGGCAGATAGAGATCTTCCAGCTCGGTTTTACTCAGCGTGCTGTTGATAGCCTGCGCCAGTTCCGGCGAGAGTTTGCCCTGATCGTCAATCGATTTCAGAATCGACTGGCGGCGATCGTCCAGCTCGCGCAGATAGCTCAGGCGGCTCTCCAGCGCGCGCAGCTGGGTATCATCCAGCCCGCCGGTGACTTCCTTACGGTAACGTGCAATAAAGGGGACGGTATTCCCTTCATCCAGCAGGCGTACGGCGGCATCAACCTGTTCGGCGCGTGCCTGCAGCTCACCTGCGATAATCTGGCTCAGCGAATCTTTCATCATCAGTAACGATCTTGCTTATCCGGGGTTAAAAACAGGGGACAGTTATACGGACTGAGGGCGTAAATTGCCAGCCAGCCGGGCGGCAATCCATCTTTTTCTGAATCGCGCCCGCATCTTGCTGCCTGCGGCAGCGTCGCTTATTGTACGCAGCTGGCGACCTGCAAAACTGACATAAATGAGCCGATGTAATGAAAACTCAACTGATTACCCGCGAAGGCTACAACAAGCTGCGCGCCGAGCACGATCATCTGTGGAATGAGAAGCGTCCGGAGATCACCCGTATCGTCTCCTGGGCCGCCAGCCTCGGCGATCGGTCAGAAAACGCGGACTATACCTACAATAAACGGCTGCTGCGGCAGATTGACCGGCGGGTACGCTACCTGCGCAAATGCCTCGCTGAGCTGAAAATTGTTGATTACGCCCCGCAGCAGGAGGGCAAAGTCTTTTTCGGCGCGTGGGTAGAAGTGGAGAATGAGCAGGGGGAACAAAAGCGTTTTCGCATCGTCGGACCAGATGAAATCTATGGCGATAATGTGAAAGAGTACATCTCGATCGATTCACCTATGGCGCGGGCGCTGATCAAAAAAGAGGTCGATGATGAGGTCACCGTTAACACGCCTGAAGGACAAAAGATCTGGTTTGTGAATCAGATTACCTATCACGACAAGGCGTAAGTGAACTGCACTGCGCGTGGTGAGCCACAGGCAGCGCAGTCCCGGTATAGCGCTTACTTGCCCGGCACCGTTGCGGTAGTGGTTGAGGTGCTGCTGCCATTGCCATCGCCACCGCCACCGCCCATGGTAGCCAGCGCCACGCCCAGCAGTGCTGCTACTGCGCCCACGCCAATTGCATCCGAGTTGCCTTTTGCTGTCGTTGACGCCTGCGCACCGGCGGCTTCACCGACTGACGTTGCCGCCTGAACCTGGGTAAGGCTGGAGAGAACCAGCGCGCTCAGCAGAACAACTTTTTTCATTTTTCTTCTCCACATGACACCGATCGGGTCGATACAGCAGAAGTGTCGGAGATCATCGGGCCGGGCGAAAGTGGTGTTTACTCGCTGATTTAACTGTCTTTATTTATAAATGGTCTTGGATTGTGCCGCCGCTGGCACTCTTCCTAGAGCGTTATGAGGCGCTAACCAGAATCTGCGCAGTTTTGTGCTGCCGGCGGTCTGCTATCCCGCTGAATTGATGTGAAAGCGCAGGGCAGGCTCTGGCAGAGCGGGAAAAGTGCGGTCGAGCCACGCGCAGTGAGAAAAAGTGCCGTTTTTTCAGACAAGCGCTAATCAGGGTAAAATCGGGTGGCAAAAGCGGGAGCGGAGCCGCATTTCAGGCAAGAAATTAAATATAAGCTCCTGTTTAATATGCTTTGTAACAATTTCGCTTAGAATATAAACCATAAATATCTGTCACAGACAGGTCCCTTATCCTCACAATATTGCTTCAGGCAATGGCGCCTTTGGGAGTTGAACATGCAAGAGAACTACAAAATTCTGGTCGTTGATGACGATATGCGTCTGCGCGCGCTGCTGGAACGCTATCTCACCGAACAGGGCTTTCAGGTGCGCAGTGTCGCTAATGCTGAACAGATGGATCGCCTGCTGACGCGTGAATCGTTTCATCTGATGGTGCTGGATTTAATGCTGCCAGGCGAAGATGGCCTCTCTATCTGTCGCCGTCTGCGCAGCCAGAGTAACCCGATGCCGATTATCATGGTGACAGCTAAGGGTGAAGAGGTTGACCGCATTGTCGGGCTGGAAATCGGGGCGGATGACTATATTCCCAAACCGTTTAACCCGCGTGAACTGCTGGCGCGGATCCGCGCGGTGCTGCGTCGTCAGGCCAACGAGCTGCCGGGTGCGCCTTCACAGGAAGAGGCGGTTATCGCCTTCGGCAAATTCAAACTGAACCTCGGCACGCGTGAAATGTTCCGTGAAGATGAGCCTATGCCGCTCACCAGCGGTGAATTTGCCGTGCTGAAAGCGCTGGTAAGTCATCCGCGTGAGCCGCTTTCGCGTGACAAGCTGATGAACCTGGCGCGCGGACGTGAATACAGCGCCATGGAACGCTCAATCGACGTGCAGATTTCGCGCCTGCGCCGCATGGTGGAAGAAGATCCCGCGCATCCGCGCTATATCCAGACCGTCTGGGGTCTGGGCTACGTTTTTGTGCCGGACGGCAGTAAAGCATGAGGCGACTGCGCTTCTCGCCCCGCAGCTCCTTTGCCCGCACCCTGCTGCTGATCGTTACCCTGCTGTTTGTCAGCCTGGTAACGACGTATCTGGTGGTGCTGAACTTCGCTATTCTTCCCAGCCTGCAGCAGTTTAATAAGGTGCTGGCCTATGAAGTGCGTATGCTGATGACCGATCGGCTGCAGCTGGAAGATGGGACACAGCTGGAAGTGCCACCCGCCTTCCGGCGCGAAATTTACCGCGAGCTGGGGATTTCGCTTTATACCAACGCGGCGGCAGAAGAGAGCGGGCTGCGCTGGGCGCAGCACTATGAGTTTCTGAGTGAGCAGATGGCGCAGCAGCTGGGCGGCCCGACCGATGTGCGCGTCGAGGTCAATAAAAACTCGCCGGTTGTCTGGCTGAAAACCTGGCTTTCGCCCGATATCTGGGTGCGGGTGCCGCTGACGGAAATTCATCAGGGCGACTTCTCGCCGCTGTTCCGCTACACGCTGGCAATCATGCTGCTGGCGATTGGCGGAGCCTGGCTGTTTATCCGGATGCAAAACCGGCCGCTGGTGGATCTGGAGCACGCGGCACTGCAGGTGGGTAAAGGCATTATTCCGCCGCCGCTGCGTGAATACGGGGCCTCTGAAGTGCGTTCAGTGACGCGCGCCTTCAATCAGATGGCGGCTGGCGTCAAGCAGCTGGCTGACGATCGCACCCTGCTGATGGCGGGCGTCAGTCACGATCTGCGCACGCCGCTGACGCGCATCCGTCTGGCGACCGAGATGATGGGTGAGCAGGATGGCTATCTGGCGGAGTCAATTAATAAAGATATCGAAGAGTGCAACGCTATCATTGAGCAGTTCATCGATTATCTGCGTACGGGTCAGGAGATGCAGACCGAGCGGGCCGATCTCAATAGCGTGCTGGGAGAAGTGGTCGCGGCCGAGAGCGGCTATGAACGCGAGATTGAGAATGCGGTGATGACCGATGAGCTGATGCTGAATATCAATCCGCTCTCGATTAAACGCGCGGTGGCAAATCTGGTGGTAAATGCTGCGCGTTATGGTAACGGCTGGATCAAAGTCAGCAGCGGCCAGGAGCTTAACCGCGCCTGGTTCCAGGTTGATGATGATGGTCCCGGTATTAAACCCGATCAGCTGCAGCATCTGTTTCAGCCGTTTGTGCGCGGCGACAGCGCCCGCAGTACCAGCGGCACCGGGCTGGGGCTGGCGATTGTGCAGCGCATAATCGATGCGCATGAAGGATCGCTGGAGATTGGTGCCAGCGAGCGCGGCGGATTACGTATCCGCGCCTGGCTGCCGATGCCGGAAAACAGCACCGCGCTGGCCAGCGTCGCGCACAGCACCTGAGCAGACAGAAAAAAGGGCGGCAGTGATGCCGCCCGCTGCAGTGGTTCAGCCGTGCTTACAGCTGTGGACCCGCCTGTACCAGCGCTTTACCCGCGTCGTTGTCGGTATACTTCTCAAAGTTAGTAATAAAACGCTGTGCCAGATCCTGCGCGGCCTGCTGCCACTCCGCTTCGCTCTGCCAGCTGCGGCGCGGATCCAGCGTGGCGGCGTCCACCCCGGCCAGCTGCGTCGGGATCTGCAGATTGAACACCGGCAGGGTCACGGTCGCGGCGTTATCCAGCTCGCCTGCCAGAATCGCGTTGATAATCGCCCGGGTATCTTTCAGTGAGTTGCGCTTGCCGCTGCCGTTCCAGCCGGTGTTAACCAGATAAGCCTGCGCGCCCGCCGCTTCCATGCGCTTAACCAGCACTTCAGCATATTGCGTCGGATGCAGGGTCAGAAATGCGGCGCCAAAGCAGGCAGAGAAGGTTGGCGTTGGCTGCGTGACGCCGCGTTCAGTGCCGGCCAGCTTGGCTGTGAAGCCGGAAAGGAAGTGATACTGCGTCTGCTCTGGCGTCAGCCGCGAAACCGGCGGCAGCACGCCAAACGCATCAGCCGTAAGGAAAATGACCTTTTTCGCATGACCCGCTTTGGAAACCGGCTGCACAATGTTTTCAATGTGATTGATCGGATAGGAGACGCGGGTGTTTTCTGTTTTGCTGCCATCGGCGTAATCCACGCTGCCGTCGGCACGCACCACCACGTTTTCCAGCAGCGCATCGCGGCGGATAGCGCGATAGATTTCCGGCTCTGCCTGTTCAGACAGGTTGATGGTTTTTGCATAGCAGCCGCCTTCAAAATTGAAGACGCCGTCGTCATCCCAGCCGTGCTCATCATCGCCAATCAGCTGCCGCTCAGGATCGGTGGAGAGCGTGGTCTTACCGGTGCCGGAGAGGCCAAAGAACACGGCCACGTCGCCCGCTTTACCCACATTTGCGGAGCAGTGCATGGAGGCGATGCCTTTCAGCGGCAGCAGATAGTTCATGATGGCGAAGAGGCCCTTCTTCATTTCGCCGCCGTACCAGGTACCGCCAATCAGCTGCATGCGTTCTGTCAGGTTAAATGCAACAAAATTTTCTGAGTTCAGCCCCTGCGCCTGCCAGTCCGGATTGGTACACTGCGCCGCGTTCATCACCACAAAATCAGGCGTGAAGCTGGCCAGCTCTTCATCGCTCGGGCGGATAAACATGTTTTTCACAAAGTGTGCCTGCCAGGCCACTTCCATCACAAAGCGTACGCTCAGGCGGGAGTCAGGATTGGCACCGCAAAAGGCATCCACCACAAACAGGCGTTTGCCTGAAAGCTGCTGGGTACAGCGATCCTTCAGCGCCTGCCAGGTCTCCTGCGAAAGCGGCTGATTATCGTTTTTACCGTTGCCGGTGCCATTCCACCACAGCGTATCGCGCGTCGTGTCATCGCGGACAATATATTTATCTTTCGGTGAGCGGCCGGTAAAAATGCCGGTATCCACGGCGATTGCGCCGCTCTGCGTCAGGGTGCCTCGCGCATAACCCTCCAGCTCCGGGCGGGTTTCTTCCTGAAACAGCGTGTCATAGTCAGGGTTATACACCACTTCGGTAGTGCCGCTGATGCCCAGGTCGGCGAGGTCTTGCGATGTCAGGCCGTTAACGCGCATGTGACTGCTCCTTAAATCGGTACTTCATTGCATTTTTAGGGGGTGTCTGCCGCGTGGCGCACTCGGTTGCGCAGGACAGATCGCGCGCAGTGTACACATCTGAGCAGAAGCGGAAAGTGAAGATAGTTAAAAATGCGAACTGGAACGTGACAAGCGGAGAAATCGGCTACTTATAAAAGTAAAGTTAGTGAAAATTAGTTAATTTCCGTGAAAAAACATGGGGGTATAGTTTTACGCGAAACGGGCGGCGTGGCCGCCCGCAGCGGAATCAGTGCAGCTGGTCGCTGTCGCTGACAGATTCGTTCCGGATGGCAGCAATATCGACCGCGTCATAAACATAGTGCGTGCCGCAATAGTCGCAGTGCATATCGATTTTGCCATCTTCTTCGAGGATCTCATCCACTTCGCTCTCTGGCAGCGTTTTAAGCACTTCACCGCAGCGCTGGCGCGAGCAGGTGCACTTAAACATAACGGGCAGCGGATCGTAAACGGTGGCTTCTTCCTGATGGTAGAGACGCCACAGCACATCGTTTGCCGGCAGCGTGATCAGCTCTTCCGCTTTCACCGTCTCCGTCAGCATGGCCAGATGATTGAAATCATCCTGACTGGTCTCCTGCGCGGGCAGCACCTGCAGTAAAATACCGGCTGCGCCCTGCTCAGTAGTACGGATAAACAGGCGGGTAGGCAGCTGCTCAGAACGCATGAAGTAGTCTTCCAGACAGCCTGCCAGCGTATCCGCTTCCAGACCTACCACGCCCTGATAACGTTCGCCTTTTTCTGGTGTAATGGTGATAACCAGATAGCCGTTACCTGTCATCTCTTTCAGCGTGCTGCCGGGCGCAATCTCTGCACCTTCTTTCACGCGCGCCACGCCACGCAGCTCCTGACGGTTATTACCGTTGATCACTGCCAGCGTCAGCGGACCGTCACCCTGCAGCTGCACCGTGATATCACCGTCAAATTTCAGCGTGGCGGTCAGCAGACTGGTCGCAACCAGCAGCTCGCCCAGCAGCGTTTTTACCGGCTCTGCGTAGTCATGATTGCGGATAATGTCCTGCCAGGTGTGGGAGACATTGACCAGCTCGCCGCGCACGGCAACGTTTTCGAACAGGTAACGGTGTAATTGATCTTGAACAGACATAAGTTTTCTCTCGCAGGGGTGGAAACTATTCATCACCCGACAGTTTAAATTTCATCAGATCGCGGCGCTCTTTTTTATCAGGCCGGCGATCCGGATGTGGCATAGTCAGCGCGTTGAGCTTGCGCGCCAGCGCCGTTTTTTCCCGTTTTTCCACGCTGGCGGCGGTTTCGCTATACATCAGTTGCGCTTCGCTGGCGGGGCGGCGCTGATCGCTGATGGCGTTAACGATCACCGTCCGCTCATCGTTTCCCTGTCGCAGCGTTAACTCCGCGCCAGATTCAACCAGCTTGCTGGGTTTGCTGCGCTGACCGTTATAGTGAACCTTGCCGCCTTCGATCATTTCACGTGCCAGCGCGCGGGTTTTATAGAAGCGCGCGGCCCACAGCCATTTATCAAGGCGTACGCCGTCGCTGATTTTCTCTTTCATTGTGGCTCCTGCTTTAACGCAGCGTTTCACCTTTACCGGTAAACGGGTCCGGCAGGGCGGCGCTGAAAAAGGGTGGCGGCCAGTCGGCGTTGGAAGCGGCTGACGTCCGGGCCTCTGCACCAGACGCTGGCCGGGCTCTCATCACCGCGTCGCGCTATATGCAACCGGCTCTGACGCGAACTTCGCAGAGGAAAAGCTGCAGATACCCGGAGATATGGGCAGAAAGTGATAAATCAAGGTGCGACGCGATGCCGCACCCTATCAGTTTAGCGTAAATGCCGGCCCCGACAGCCGTCGCAAAAAAATGCGCGTCAGGGTAGCACAGAAGGGCGGAGGGTCAGAACAGCGAGCGCACACTCTGCATAGTGCTGAGATTGTGGTTAAAGCATTTATCGTAATATTGCTGAATTTCAGCCATGCGCAGCCGGTTACGATGGATGCGACGCAGCGTCAGTAACCCGTTCACCAGCGCGGAAATCAGCAGTATCAGCATCAGCACAACGCTGCCGATGTAGCGCCATTGCGCCATGGCATCCGGTTCGTTATGCAGCATGATATGGCGTGTCCCGTTAGCGTCGGTACTCATACTGGTAATGATGCCGCTGGCGCTGAACGGCGTATGCAGCAGCATGCCCGCGATACGCTGCAGCTCGCGCCACTGTGAAGGCGCGTCCAGATCAAACAGGGAGACGGCAGGCTGCGGCTGCGTCACCAGCTGCCGGCCTTCATCGCTGATGATAAGAAAGCCGCCCGGCGGCGGGCTGTTAAGCGTTTCCGCCGCACGACGGGTTTCACGGGAAAAGAAGGTCGACGTCGCGGTATTCACCAGATTCTCCAGCGCCTCGGCACTGACAGGCCTTAACAGCACATTCATGCCGCTGAGTTTGCCGGTGTCCGCGCGGTGGATCAGCGAATCCCAGTCTTTTGCATTGCCCAGGTTAACCAGCGCATTTTTCAGCCGGACGCAATCCTGCTGCTGGCTGCAGAGATCCTGCGTCCTTAGCACCAGCTCGGAAAAATCATCCAGCAAAATCATGCCTGACTTCTGAATTGCTGAGGCGAGCTGCGGATTAAGCTTGGGATCGGTACTGGTTTCCGGATGCAGCTGGCGCAGGGTGGTATCCAGCAGCGCAGCGGCCTTGTCAATAATGTCAGACTGCGGCTGAGGCAGCGGAGCAGCTTTGTTCCAGTAGATAGCAGAGCAGTCAAAAGGCATGTAAGCGTAGGTGCGATTGCTCTGGTAATTGCCTGGCACCGAGCACATACCGGTTCCCGTCACCCTGAGCACATCGCCGACGTGCAGCGGCAGGGCAGAGAGCTTATCCACGCTGTCGACCTCAAGACTTTCCGTGCCTTTGACCCAGGCCAGGCTCAGCTTGAGCGGCATACTGAGCGGGATCCAGGTCAGCAGCATTGCCAGTACCAGCAGTGAACCGCAGGCCAGTACCAGATTCTTGCGCCACCGCTGGACCGGGAAATTCCTGACTTCATCCTGCAGCGACAAAAAACGCCCCTGACGCACAACCTGGCGGTTCAGATAGATATCCACTTCGGTGATCTGTCCCAGATCGTGAGCGATATAAGGCTGCCAGTGCGGCGGGTAGATGAGATCGATAATGCCCAGCGAAATGTTGCTCTGCTCCTGGTTCGATTCACCAAACAGGCCCCAGCGTTTCGGCGCACCGCGCAGGCAGTGAATATCACGCAGTCTTTTCTCACCGGGAAAACGACAGAGGAACCAGAGGCTGACGGCGATCATTACGCAGCCAGGCACCACCAGCCAGAGCAGGAGATTGCCCGGCAGCACCAGACCGAGAAAAAACAGCAAAAAAGCGCAGCTGATAACGACCGCTTCACGCGTACCGTCAGGCCGCGAAAGCTGGTACTCCTCGTGCGACTCTTTGCGCACCCGCAGTAACTCAACGTTTTCACTCTCTGCTTTACGGATAGAGGCGTTGGTACTGGCAGGCTGGATCAGCGGCGGCAGGGCGGGTTGCTCAATGGCGTAGTTAACCAGCGAGTGACCATTCAGAGAGATGACCAGCGGCAGCGTCTGCGTGCGGATCAGCTCAACGTAATTTTCATCGGCAATATACTGTTCCCAGAGCGGTGGCAGATGCACTTCCACTTCATCCAGGTAGTAGCGCCATTTATGCGGATCGTCGGTTGAGAGACCGTAGCGGGTGATGGAACGGGTAACCGGGTAGACATGATTGCTCTGAGCCGTCAGCGTCAGCGCTTCCGCTTCCGTAGCAAAGCGGGCGCGGGTGCGCGGCGGCTGACGTTTTGCCAGCGCAGCCAGATACTTTTCTACTGCGATGCGTTCATCATCAGAGAGTTTGCGGCAGGGCGGACTGATAAACGGCAGAGGTCGCGCTAACGGCGGACGATGCCGCATAGCGTACCAGTAAGTGATACCTGCTAATGATGAGCCGATCAGCATCACTGTCAGGATGACAATAAAAGTGCTCATGCTCAGCTCATTCCAGCCAACGAAATGCCTTCACGTTAACGTTCTACTCCCGGCGAAAATCGTAAGATGTGTCAATTCTGGCGAGCAGAAGAGGTTCTGACAAGAAGAAACACAGATAAAATAATGCGCTAAATCATCGGATTATAAATTATTAGATTAATCCCTGATAGGATGTTAACCAGGCAATACTCAATTAAATATCGGTATTTTCTGAATTTCGCGCTGAGGCGTTGACTTATGCTTAAAGCGAGCGAGCGCATAGCGCGCCATACGGCGGGCCGCGCAATCCGGCAGCGGCTTAGCCTGCGTTGCCTGTCGCACATTTGCGCGGCCTTCGGTATGCTGGCGCTATCGCATTTCACAAGGTTGTGCAACGTCTGAGGCTGATATGACCACTCCATTGAAAAAACCTGACATCCTCAAGGTAGAAGCGGTGGCCCGCTCCCGCCTGTTTACCATTGAAGCCGTCGATCTCGCTTTCAGCAATGGTGCACGCCGTGTTTATGAGCGCATGAAGCCTTCTGAACGCGAAGCGGTAATGATTGTGCCGATTCTCGGCGACGACGTTATCCTGATTCAGGAATATGGGGTGGGGCTGGAAAGCTATGAGCTTGGTTTTCCAAAAGGGCTAATCGATCCGGGCGAAAGCGCCTTTGAAGCGGCCGACCGGGAACTCAAAGAAGAGGCTGGCTACGGCGCGACCCGTCTTGAAGCCCTTGGCAAGCTCACCATGGCACCCTCTTATTTCTCCAGCAAAATGAATATCGTGGTGGCTGAAGGGCTCTATGAAGAGAAGCTGGAAGGGGATGAGCCGGAGCCGCTGGTGGTACGGCGCTGGCCGCTGAAGAACCTGCTGGCGCTGCTGGAAGAACCCGACTTCAGCGAAGCGCGTAACGTCAGTGCGCTGTTTCTGGTGCGCGAATGGCTGGTAAAACAGGGCCGGCTTGATTACTGAATAAAAAAGGCGCCCGCAGGCGCCTGTTTATCAGAACAGTTCGTGGCTTTCGCCATTGTCCATAATGGTTGTGCCGACGTCGTGCACGCTATATTCCACCGGCTGCGTGCCGTCAATGAAATACTCCTGACGCGTATTGCCACCACCGTTAGCCAGTTTGCCGGTTGCCCGGTCAATAGTCACGGTGACCACGCCTTCCGGCGGCGTCAGCGGCTGCACCGGTACGCCCTCCAGCGCAGATTTCATATAGTCATCCCACGCCGGCTGCGCGCTCTTGGCTCCGCCCTCGTAACCGGAAATCTGATCCGGAATCGCACCTGATACGGTTGAACGTCCCAGCGCGCGTGAATCATCAAAGCCAATCCAGACCGACGTCACCACACCCGGGCCATAGCCGGAGAACCAGGCATCTTTAGAGCTGTTTGTCGTACCGGTTTTTCCGCCAATATCATTTCGCTTCAGATCGCGTCCGGCACGCCAGCCGGTACCCATCCAGCCCGGCTCGCCAAAGATATTGGAGTTAAGCGCGCTTTTGATCAGGAAAGAGAGCGGGGTATTAATCACGTGCGGCGCATACTGCTGATCGCCTGCTGGCTGCGGCTGTGCCGGAACCTGCTCCAGCGCTGGCTGTGGCACCGTCTGATTCTTCGACTCATCAGAGGTGGCGACGTTCTCCACGCTCTCTTCATTCAGGGCAACTGACTTCTTCGTATCACCATAGATCACCGGCAGATTACACTGCGGACAGGCAATCTTAGGCTTTGTTTCAAAAATCACGCCTCCCTGCTCATCCTCAATGCGGGTGATGAAATAGGGGTCAACCAGGAAACCGCCGTTTGCCATGACCGCATAGCCACGCGCCACTTGCAGTGGGGTGAATGAAGCCGCACCCAGCGCCAGCGACTCGGTATGAATAATATTTTGCGCCGGGAAGCCAAAGCGCTGCAGATATTCCGCAGCATAATCGACGCCCATCGCGCGCATGGCGCGTACCATCACCACGTTTTTAGACTCTCCCAGCCCCTGCCGTAAACGGATAGGACCAGCATAGGTTGGCGGCGAGTTTTTAGGCCGCCAGTCTGCGCCTGCGCCGGCGTCCCAGCGGGAAATCGGCACATCGTTGAGGATAGAAGCCAGCGTCAGACCACGATCCATAGCGGCGGTATAGAGGAAAGGCTTGATGTTCGATCCCACCTGGCGCAGCGCCTGGGTGGCACGGTTAAACATGCTCTGATTGAAATCGAATCCGCCCACCAGCGCGCGCACTGCGCCATCTTCCGGATTCAGCGACACCAGCGCAGAGTTCACCAGCGGTACCTGACCCAGCCACCACTCATCGCCCACTTTACGTACCCAGATCTGCTGACCAGCCTGCAGCACCTGCGTGATACTGCGCGGCGTCGGGCCCTGCAGCGTGTCTGATTTATAAGGGCGCGCCCAGCGCACGCCGGAGAGTTTCAGCGCGACCGTGCTGCCATCTTTCAGTAAGGCCGTGGCCTCCTGAGCGCTGGCGCTGGTCACCACTGCGGCATTCAGCGGTCCGTAGGCGGGCAGTGTTTTCAGCGTTTTAAGAATACGCGGCTGATCCCAGCTGGTCTCGCCCACTTTCCATAACACGGCGGTCGGGCCGCGATAGCCGTGGCGCATATCATAAGCCATAACGTTATTACGCACCGCCTGCTGCGCCGCCTCCTGCAGGCGACGGGTTACGGTGGTATACACCTTGTAGCCGTCGTCATAGGCGCGATCGCCGTAACGTTTCACCATCTCCTGACGCACCATTTCACTGAGATAAGGGGCAGAAAAGGCGATCTCAGGACCGTGATAGCTGGCGGTCAGCGGCGTATTACGGGCCTCTTCATACTGCTGCTGTGTGATGTCGTTCTGATCCAGCATGCGCGCCAGCACCACATTACGACGCGCCAGTGCCCGGCTGTGCGAATAGAGCGGGTTGAAGGTTGAGGGCGCTTTCGGCAGGCCAGCGATCATCGCCATTTCACTCAGCGACAGCTGATCGACCGTTTTACCGAAATAGACCTGCGCCGCCGCGCCAACGCCATACGCGCGATAGCCGAGATAGATTTTATTGAGGTAAAGCTCAAGGATCTCATCTTTGCTCAGCAGCTGCTCAATGCGGATGGCCAGGAACGCTTCCTTGATTTTACGCATCAGCGTACGTTCAGGGCTCAGAAAGAAGTTACGCGCCAGCTGCTGAGTAATCGTACTGGCACCCTGCGACGCATGGCCTGACATCAGCGCGATGCTGGCGGCACGGAAAATCCCCACCGGATCGACGCCGTGATGCTCATAAAAGCGGCTATCTTCGGTCGCGATAAATGCTTTGATCAGCTCTGGCGGCATCTGCTTCAGCGTCAGCGGTACGCGGCGTTTTTCACCATACTGGGCGATCAGCTCGCCATCGGCGCTGTAAACCTGCATCGGCGTCTGCAAACGCACATCTTTCAATGTGTTCACATCGGGCAGCTGCGGCTCTATATACTTGTACAAGCCATAAACCGTACCGGCTCCCAGCAAAATGCAACACACTGCAAGAATCAATAAATACTTTACGAACTTCACCTGAGAATTCCCATCTGTTGGCGTTTGGGCAGTTTATAAACAATCGCGCGGTAGTATAAAGGCAAGCCTGACGCTTTGATATACCCGTCATTTGCCTGTCATTCAGCATAGCCGGGTTTAGCGTTTACCTTTGATGATAAGGAGATCGCGCGTATGGCTTTTCAGCGCTGGCAAATTGGACTGGATATTCAGAACAGGCACCTGTGTGCGCTGGGTATTGAACGCCGTCGTCATGGCTGGCAGCTGCGACACTGGTGGCAGCAAGCGCTGCCGCACGATACGTTACGCAACGGCGTGTTGCAAAGCTCGCCGCTGTTACAGGAGATGTTAGCGTCGTGGCGGCGGCAGCTGCCGGCGCAGTTTTCCCTGCGCGTTGGCCTGCCGCCACAGCTGGTTCTGCAGCGGACCTTGCCGCTGCCCGACACCTCGCTGCGCGAACCCGCTTTAAATCGTTATGTCACTGCCGCCGCCCGTACCCTCTTTCCGGTGGAAACCGCGCTGCTGGCGTTTGACTATCAGTGTGACGCGGCTGAAAACAGGCTGCAGGTTACGGCGGCACGGCGGGACGTAATGGCGCAATGGCTGCAGCCGCTGCAGCAGGCGGGTCTGGAGCCTGACATCTTTGAACTGAGCACGCAGGCCCTGATGCAGGTCGCACAGCAGCTGCCGCTTGCCCCCCATACGCTGCTGATCCACCCGGCAGGCGAGCACGGGTTCTGGGTGTTTAATGATGGCGCGCTGCGCTGCGGGAGCGTCACAGGCGCGCTCGATGCAGACACTGTTACACAGCTCTTTCCGCAGGTATCGGACTCGCTTTGTACCTCTTCGTCAGCCCTGACCACACTACAGGCGAAGCTGTGCCTGCCGCTCTCATTATTACGCTACCAGCAGCCGCCTCTGCCCGCACAGCAGGGCGACTTTACGCTGGCGCTGGGACTGGCGCTGCGTCCCGGAGACAGCTCATGCTAAGGGTTAATCTGCTGCCGTGGCGTGAGCGGCAGTGGCAGAAGTGCTGCCGGCAGACGAAATATCTGCTGATTACCGCGTTAACGCTGCCGCTGCTCGTTGCGCTGGTGCTGGGAGGATATAGCAGACAGCAGCTGACTCAGGCTGAAAGCGCGACAGAACAGGCCCGGCAGCGACTGCTCGCGCTGCGGCACCTGCGCACGCAACAGCAATCACTGCTGCAGGTGCGCGACAGGCTGCTGGACTTACAGCAGCAGCGTCAGCAGGTGGCGCTGCAGTATCAGCACTGGCAACGTTTCTGGCAGCAGCTGCCGGGGTTGCTGCCGGATGCATTGTGGCTGGAGCGTATCGATCGTCAGCAGCAGCTGCTGCGCGTCGAAGGGTGGAGTGACAGCGTGGCTGCGGTGAGCGAGCTGCGCCATCGGTTGCTGGCACAGCCGCTGTTTGCCGCCGTCAGGCAGAGGGCGATAACCCGGCAGTCCGATGGCCGATACCGCTTCACGCTGCAGGCGCGGATGCGGGAGCCGCGCAATGAATGAGCTGATGTGGCGCTATGCGCTGTGGCCTTTTGCCTGGCGTGCCGGTTGCAGCACGCTGGTTGCCGCAGCCGTGCTGCTGCTGCTCTGGCTGCTGCTGCTGCAACCCCAGCAGCAGGCGCTGGCACAGCAGCGGACAGCGCTGACAG
The DNA here is from genome assembly GCF_002434165.1 of Pantoea sp. UBA6567. Classification (NCBI taxonomy): domain Bacteria; kingdom Pseudomonadati; phylum Pseudomonadota; class Gammaproteobacteria; order Enterobacterales; family Erwiniaceae; genus Pantoea; species Pantoea sp. UBA6567. Next base: position 108,878 of record NZ_DJJN01000005.1, read on the forward strand.
CGCTGTCCGCGCAGCAAAGCCAGCTGCAGCAGGCGCTGCAGCCGTCAGTCGCCACGCTTACGCAGGAGATCGCTATGTTACAGATGCCGCAGCGCGGCAGCGCGGCCAGCGCATCGCTGGAGCAGCTGGTGAACACGCGTGGCGCGCAGCTGCAAAACTGGCAGCCGCAGGCTCAGCCATCAGAACTGGTGCTGCAGCTGGAGTGGCGTGAATTTATGCCGCTGTTCAGTGAGCTGGCCGGAACCGCTCAGCCGGTACCGCAGCGTTTTTCACTGCGGTCCGGCGCGCGTCTGCTGACGGCAGAGCTGTGGCTGGAGCAATCCGATGCGGAGTAGCGCGCTGCTGTGCCTGCTGCTCTGGGTCGGTGCCGTCGCAGCACGCAATCCTTTCGTCCCTCTGACCACCCGCGCCTGCGAACCGCCTGCCGCCACGCCGCAGAACTGGCGTCTGCAGGGCGTGGCAGGTCGCGCACCCCACTTTGTCGCCTGGGTAATATCGCCCGAGGGGAAAAGCTACCGGCTGGAGCCATCCATTCCTTTTCCGGTTTATCCCTGGCAGGTCGCGGGGATAACCGCGCGCACGCTGACGTTAACCGCGCCGCGCCGCTGTGTGAAGCAACAGATCGTTTGGGTAATTAAAGGAGGCTTTTATGAAACGGATCGTGATGCTGCTGGGGCTTATGTTAAGCACCCCGCTGCAGGCGCAGACCAGCACGCTGAGCCTGGTATTTGACGATGCGCCGGTAGAGCGCATTCTGCAGGCGCTGGCGGATTATCAGCAGACTAATCTGCTGATTGCGCCCGGGGTTGAGGGACGACTGTCGCTGCGCCTGGAGAAGGTAAGCGCAGAGCATGCCCTGTCGCTGATTTCCCGCCTGACCGATCTTGTTCTGATAGAAGAGGAGGGGGTGCTGCTGGTCTATCCGCAAAGCTGGCAGCAGCGTCAGATGCAGCGGGTCCGGCAGGAGCAGGAAGATAAACAGGCGCAGCGGACGCTGGAGCAGCGCACCGTTACGCTTCATTATGCCAGCGCCAGCGATATTCACCGCAGCCTGCAGGGAGAGCCTTCACTGATGTCAGCACGCGGGAGCGTCACGGTCGATAGCCGTACTAACTCACTGCTGCTGCGCGACACGGCACCGGCTCTGGAAAGCACGACGCGCTGGATCAAAGCCCTCGACCGGCCGCTGGAGCAGGTGGAGCTGCAGGCGCATATCGTGACGCTTAACGAAGAGCATCTGCGTGAACTGGGCGTCAGCTGGCAGCTCTCTCCGGCAGATGCGGTAGCGGCGACGCTGCGCAATCCGCAGCTTAGCCTGCCGCTGGCGGTCAGTACGCCAGCACTGCGCGCCGGGGTGACGCTGGGTAAAATGAGCGGTGAATTGCTGAATCTTGAGCTGAGCGCGCTGGAGCAGGAGAATCAGATCGATATCATCGCCAGCCCGCGGCTCTTTACTGCGCATCAGCAGACGGCCACCATCAAACAGGGCACCGAAATTCCGTACGAGGTGAAGTCAGGCAACAGCGGTGCGACGGCAATCGAGTTCAAAGAGGCGGTGCTGGGTATGGAGGTCACTCCCACGGTTCTGGGCAACGGTCGCATTCAGCTGCGGCTGCGGCTGAGCCAGAACATGCCTGGCCGCAGCCTGACGCTGGGAGAGAACCAGGTGCTGAGCATTGAAAAGCAGGAAATTGAGACGCAGGTGACGCTGCGTGATGGCGAAACGCTGGCGCTGGGCGGCATTTTTCAGCAGCAGCGCACGCAGAGTGAAAAGCGCGTGCCGTGGCTGGGAGAAGTGCCGCTGCTGGGCGCGCTGTTCCGGCAGCAGCTGCAGGAGCAGAAAAAACGTGAGCTGGTTATCTTTATTACCCCCAGACTGGTCAGGGAAGCAGCGCTTTCTGCCGGATAAAGCGGAAAATTCGTTCTGTAGTGCCGTGCGCGTTGACGCCAGAGAGGAATTAGCTTACAAGGTTTAGCGATTTTAAAACGGTGTAGCGGTACGCGGCAGGATAATCTTCCGACGGGCGTCAGTCACAAGCGATACTGGCGTCAAAAAAGAAATATGCCAGCATAAAGTGGGCAGCAGCAAGCAGATAAAGGGCCGTTTTCAGCGCTAATATCAGCCGATGATAAGCACCGGCAACCCCCGGCCTGCGCAGCTGTAGCCCGTTTAATGAAGGCACGTAAGGAAGAGCGTTACCGTCTCGCGAACCAAAGACCATACCTGTGTGCAGGTTGCCGGAGGCGATTTATTCGGTTGCCAAACGGCCATGAGTGTTGAGATAATTTTCTATCTGACTCTTGCTAATGCTTATGAGGTCTCAGTTCCTGTCCCGCCAGCAACGCGCTGAACGCGGGGTATCATCAACGAATTCTTAGTAATACCGACAAAATGGCAGAGAAACGCAATATCTTTCTGGTTGGGCCGATGGGTGCCGGCAAAAGCACTATTGGTCGTCAGTTAGCTCAGCAACTCAATATGGAATTTTTCGATTCCGATCAGGAAATTGAGCGACGTACCGGAGCGGATGTAGGCTGGGTATTTGATGTGGAAGGCGAAGCTGGTTTCCGCGATCGCGAAGAAAAAATCATTAACGAGCTGACCGAGAAACAAGGCATCGTACTGGCGACCGGCGGCGGTTCCGTCAAATCCCGTGAAACGCGCAATCGTCTCTCCGCCCGCGGCGTGGTTGTCTATCTGGAAACCACCATCGAAAAGCAGCTTGCCCGCACGCAGCGCGATAAAAAGCGCCCGCTGCTGCAGGTTGATGAACCGCCTCGTGAAGTGCTCGAAGCACTGGCAGATGAACGCAATCCGCTTTATGAAGAGATCGCTGACGTCACTATTCGCACTGATGATCAAAGTGCCAAAGTGGTCGCCAATCAGATCATCAACATGCTGGAAAAAAATTAATCCAGCATCCTGAGGGCTCAGCAACAGGTATCGGTCATCATGGAGAAGATCACTGTCTCACTGGGGGATCGTAGTTACCCCATTACCATTGCTGCCGGATTGTTTAAGGATCCGGCTTCTTTTTGGCCGCTGAAGGCAGGCGATCGCGCCATGCTGGTAACCAACCAGACGCTGGCCCCGCTCTATCTCGGGAAAGTCGCAACGCTGCTGACCCAGGCGGGCATCCATGTTGATCAGGTGATTTTGCCTGACGGTGAGCAGTATAAAACGCTGACCGTCATGGATGAGGTCTTTACCGCGCTGCTGCAGAAGCCGCACGGCCGCGACACCACGCTGATTGCGCTGGGTGGCGGCGTGATTGGCGATCTCACCGGATTTGCCGCTGCCAGCTATCAGCGCGGCGTCCGATTTATTCAGGTGCCCACCACGCTGCTGGCGCAGGTTGACTCGTCAGTAGGCGGAAAAACCGCCGTCAATCATCCGCTCGGTAAAAACATGATTGGCGCGTTTTATCAGCCCGCCTCGGTGGTCATCGACACGGATTGTCTCTCCACGCTACCGCCGCGCGAGCTGGCGTCTGGCCTGGCAGAGGTGATCAAATACGGCATTATTCTGGACGGTGAATTCTTCCACTGGCTGGAGCAAAATCTTGATGCGCTGCTGGCGCTGGATGCGCGCGCAATCGCCTGGTGTATTCGCCGCTGCTGCGAGCTGAAAGCGGAAGTGGTTGCTGCCGACGAGCGTGAAAACGGCCAGCGTGCGCTGCTCAATCTGGGCCATACGTTTGGTCATGCGATTGAAGCGCATATGGGCTATGGCAACTGGCTACATGGCGAAGCCGTGGCCGCAGGTATGGTGATGGCCGCGCGTACGGCGCAACGGCTGGGGCAATTTACCGCAGCAGAGAGCGAACGCGTGATTGCGCTGCTGCAGCGTGCTGGCTTGCCGGTAACCGGTCCCGCTGAGATGACAGCTGAAGCGTATCTGCCGCACATGATGCGCGACAAAAAAGTGATCGGGGGCGAGCTGCGTCTGGTGCTGCCTCTCGCTATTGGTCGCTCTGAAGTGCGTGCCGGTGTTGCACATGATATGGTGCTGGCTGCAATTAACGATTGTCGCAGTAACTGAGCGCGAATGTAGCGTTCTGACAGCAGACCGTCATATAACGCTGCGGCAGGCAAGTTCAGGCTGAAGAAGAACGTTGTGATACGGTGTGTCGGAGACGCACCGTTTTACGGAGGAGGCGAGATGGATGAGTTCAAACCGGAAGATGAGTTAAAACCTGATGCCAGCGATCGCCGTCCCGCGCGATCCCGTAAAGCGTCTTCTGCGCCAAAGGCCAAAGCGCCGGTCTCCCGTCAGCATATGATGATGGGGATTGGCATTCTGGTGTTGCTGGTTCTGGTGCTGGGCATTGGTTCAGCGCTGACCGGGCCGGATGATAAACCCGCGGCTAACCGCAGCAGCGGCAGTGCGTCGACATCTGGCGGCAGTGAAAAACATATCGATCTCTCTGACTCCACCTCCATGAGCGGCCAGCAGGCAGCGGCCCCAACGGCTGAAGGCAGCGCGCCACAGGATACGACGCAGCCGGCAGCCGGCAGTGAAGGGCAGGCGATCTCAATGCCTTCCGTGTCATCCACGCCAACGCAGGCGCAGGTAACAGAGGCGCCTGCGAATCAGCAGCGCGTCACGCTGCCAGGCGATCTCAACAGCGCGCTGAGTAATCAGCAGGGCTCGGTAGATGCTGCCGCCCAGGGTGCGCAGGGCGGCTCTTCTCTGCCCACCGCGCCGGCTACCGTAAGCGGTAATGCTGGCAGCACAGCAGGAAAAGCGGTTACGCCGCCAGCTGTGCGGGCGGATAATGCGCCGCGTGCCAGCAGCAATAATTCACGCTCCACCGCATCCGGTACCAGCCATAAACCAGCGGCTGCGGCAAAACCGTCTGCGACCCGCGAGAGCCAGACCCACACCACGGCGGCGCACAACCCGCCTGCCAGCAGCGCCAGCAAGTCTCTGCTTTCGGGTGGCAACTATACGCTGCAGCTGAGCGGAGCGTCGAAGCAGGAGAGCCTGACGGCGTGGGCAAAAAAACAGAATCTGAGCGGCTATCACGTGTATAAAACCACACGTAACGGTCAGCCCTGGTACGTGCTGGTCAGTGGCGCTTACGCGACGCCTGCCGAAGCGAAACGGGCTGCGGCTGCGCTGCCTGCAGAAGTACGTGCGGTTAATCCGTGGGTAAAACCGCTGAGCCAGGTTAAGAAAGAGAGTCAGTAAATTGATGTGGGGCCCGCTGCTGCGGCCCCGTTTAAGCGCAGATCTGCTGTCGGTTTCACCACAGCTACAATGAAGATGTAATAACCACGACAGCATGAAAAAAAATCGCGCTTTCCTGAAATGGGCCGGTGGGAAATACCCACTGCTTGACGATATTCGTCGTCACCTGCCACAAGGCGACTGCTTAGTTGAGCCTTTTGTGGGCGCCGGTTCCGTATTTCTCAATACCGATTATGACCGCTACCATCTGGCGGACATCAACGGCGATCTCATTAACCTCTACAACATTGTCAAAACGCGTACGCAGACATTTATTGCGGATGCGCGTCAGCTGTTTACGCCGGAAGGAAACAGCGCTGAGCACTATTATGCGCAGCGGCTGGCATTTAACGCCAGCCGCGATCCCTACCAGCGCGCCGTGCTGTTCCTCTATCTGAATCGTCACGGCTATAACGGCCTGTGTCGCTACAACCTGCGCGGTGAATTTAACGTGCCTTTTGGCCGCTACCGCAAACCCTACTTTCCGGAAGCTGAACTACTCTGGTTTGCAGAGCGCGCGCAGAAAGCGACCTTTGTCTGCGAATCGTACGATGTTACCCTGAACAGCGCTGCTGCAGGCTCGGTGGTCTATTGCGATCCGCCCTATGCACCGCTGTCGGCAACGGCCAACTTCACGGCCTATCACACCAACAGTTTCAGCCTGCGCGAGCAGCAGCATCTCGCGGAGCTGGCCGGGAAGCTGGCTAAGAGCCAGATACCGGTCCTGATTTCCAATCACGATACGCTGCTGACCCGGGAGTGGTATCAGAACGCGGATTTACATGTAGTAAAAGCCCGGCGTTCTATCAGCCGAAGCATAAGTGGTCGTACGCAGGTGGACGAACTGCTGGCGCTTTTCCGCTAGCCTGTTTCGTCCGCGACCAACGCATTACGTCAGCTGAGACTGGCGCACAACATTGGGAGAATCGGATGAAACAATTTTTACTGGCCCCTTCAATTCTTGCCGCTGACTTTGCCCGTCTGGGTGAAGATACCGCCAAAGCACTGGCGGCAGGCGGCGATGTCGTGCATTTCGATGTGATGGATAATCACTATGTGCCCAATCTGACGATGGGACCTATGGTGCTGAAAGCGCTGCGTGACTACGGCATTACGGCACCGATTGATGTGCACCTGATGGTCAAGCCAGTGGATGCGCTTATCCCGGAGTTTGCGAAAGCGGGTGCCAGCTATATCACATTCCACCCGGAAGCCAGTGACCACGTGGATCGCACGCTGCAGCTCATCAAAGAGCATGGCTGTAAGGCGGGCCTGGTGTTTAATCCGGCAACGCCGCTGAGCTACCTTGATTACGTGATGGATAAGCTGGATATCATTCTGCTGATGTCGGTCAATCCCGGCTTTGGCGGCCAGTCATTCATACCGGGCACGCTGGATAAACTGCGCGAGGCGCGCCGGCTGATCGATCAGAGCGGCTATGACATCCGGCTCGAAGTGGATGGCGGTGTAAAAATCGACAATATCGGACAGATTGCTGCCGCCGGCGCAGATATGTTTGTCGCCGGTTCGGCCATCTTCGGTCATCCCGATTACAAAAAAGTTATCGATGAAATGCGCACGGAACTGGAGAAAGTTAATGGCTCATTTCACTGATATCTGCGCGCTGGCCTTTGACCTTGACGGAACGCTGGTGCATAGCGCACCGGGCCTGTCACAGGCGATCGATCGGGCGCTGGGCGATCTGCAGCTGCCGGCGCCGGGCATTGAGCGGGCATCAACCTGGATAGGTAACGGTGCCGATATTATGATGGCGCGCGCCCTGACCTGGGCGCTGGGCCGCGAGCCGCATGCGGAAGAGCAGCGTGACGCACGCGCCTGTTTTGACCGGCACTACGCTGACACGGTTGAGTCAGGCAGCACGCTGTTTCCGCAGGTAAAAGAGACGCTGCTCGCGCTGCGCGACCAGGGATTACCTCTCGCTATCGTTACCAATAAACCAACGCCGTTTGTCGCTCCGCTGCTGGCCTCTCTCGGCATCAGCGACTCTTTTTCACTGATTATCGGCGGTGATGACGTAGCGGTGAAAAAACCGCATCCGGCCGGCATCTTCCTGGTGCTGGGCCATTTCGGCGTACTGCCGGAACAATTGCTGTTTGTCGGGGATTCACGCAATGATATCCTCGCGGCACAGGCTGCCGGTGTACCGAATGTCGGTATGACGTTTGGCTACAACTACGGTGAGTCTATTACCACCAGCCGGCCCGATTTAACTCTCGACACTTTTGGCGAACTTCTGCCCGCACTCGGGCTGTGATTATCAGGATATAACATGAGCAAACCCATCGTTTTCAGCGGCGCCCAGCCTTCAGGTGAACTGACCATTGGCAACTATATGGGTGCGCTGCGTCAGTGGGTGCAGATGCAGGATGACTATCACTGCATTTACTGCATCGTCGATCTGCACGCGATCACCGTGCGTCAGGACCCGGCCACGCTGCGTAAAGCGACGCTGGATACGCTGGCGCTCTATCTGGCCTGCGGCATTGACCCGGAAAAAAGCACTATTTTTGTTCAGTCGCACGTGCCGGAGCATACGCAGCTGAGCTGGATCCTGAACTGCTACGCCTACTTTGGCGAGCTGAGCCGTATGACACAATTCAAGGATAAATCTGCCCGCTATGAAGAGAATATCAACGCCGGTCTGTTTGACTACCCGGTGCTGATGGCGGCCGATATTCTGCTGTATCAGACCAATCAGGTTCCGGTAGGCGAAGATCAGAAGCAGCATCTGGAGCTGAGCCGCGATATCGCTGCCCGTTTCAACGCGCTTTATGGTGACGTGTTTAAGGTTCCGGAGCCGTTTATTCCGAAATCGGGCGCGCGCGTAATGTCGCTGCTGGAGCCGACGAAAAAGATGTCCAAGTCGGATGACAACCGCAACAACGTTATCGGCCTGCTGGAAGATACCAAATCGGTCGTGAAGAAGATCAAGCGTGCGGTTACTGACTCCGAAGAGCCGCCGGTGGTGCGCTATGATGTCAAAGAGAAGGCGGGCGTCTCCAACCTGCTGGATATTCTCTCAGGCGTTACCGGCAAATCGATTGCGGAGCTTGAACAGCAGTTTGAGGGAAAAATGTACGGGCACCTTAAGGGCGACGTTGCCGAGGCGGTATCCGGCATGCTGACCGAGCTGCAGGCGCGCTATCACCACTTCCGCAATGATGAAGCGCTGCTCAACCAGGTAATGCGTGACGGCGCAGCTAAAGCGCGCGCGCACGCGCAGGAAACGCTGAAGAAAGTGTACGACGCCGTCGGGTTCGTCGCACAGCCGTAAACCGGCGCGGATGACGTAAAAAAAGGCGAGCCTTCCGGCTCGCCTTTTTATTGGGTCGCATCTGCCGCGCAAGGCGGCAGTGCCGGTATCATCAGTGGGTCACATGACCGTGCTGACGGTGCTTAGTGACAAAGCCGAGCAGCACGCACATGATAAACACCACGGCATAAAGGCCGTTGGCAGTAGAGAGCGCCGCATGTGCGCCACCTTTAGCCACTATCGGTCCGGTAACCACAAAGGTCAGCATGGTGCCCACGGTGCCGCAGGTCAGAATAAAGTTAACCAGCTTAGGCGAGGCCGCTTTGGTCTGCAGCGATCCCAGCGTAATGATGGTGGTATAAATCGCGCTGGAGAAGAAACCCAGTGCCATAATGATCCAGTGCAGCATGCCCGCCTCCTGAGAGGAGACAAACCAGTACATCAGGCCGGTGGCCAGCGCAGCCAGCACCATCAGGATGCGCTGCAGGTCAAAGAAGCGCAGCAGGAAGCTAAACGCCCACATACCGACCATGTAAGCGGTCCAGAAGTTGCCGACCAGCTGCCCGGCAGAGGCGATATCCATGCCCATCGATTTGGTTGCATACTCCGGCACCCAGGAGATAAAGCCCAGCTGACCCAGGATATAACAGAGCGCGGCGATGGAGAGGAACAGCACGCCCACGCCCCATTTCTCTTTTTCCCCACCCTGAACGGCCGCTTCACTTTTGAGAACCGGAAACTCCACCATCAGCGTCAGAACAAAAATAGCCAGATAGATAACGCCGATACAGGCATATACCCAGTACCACGGCAGCGCCCGCGCCAGCAGTACGCCAGCAATAATCGGGAAAATCGTGCCGGCCATGCTGAAAAATGAATCAGTAAACAGCAGGCGTGAACCGCGCTGGCGACCGTCATAGATATGGGTGATCAGGAAGGTACCAATTGACATGGTAATGCCGCTAACCACGCCCAGAATAAACATGCAGAGTGAAAAGACCTGCAGGTTATGGCTGGTCATCAGGCCCGCTACCGCCAGAATCATCAGCACAAAGCCGAAAATCAGCTGGCGTTTCAGCGGCACAATCACCATCAGCCAGGCGTTCAGGAAAACGGCAACCAGAATGCCGGCGTTAAGGAAAGTAAAAGTGTTACTCATCTCTGAGATGGGTAGCTGGAAATATTGCGCGATATTATCCAGCACCATACCGGTCACAATCACCAGTGCGCCAGTGAGCGCATAAGAGAAAAAGCTGATCCAGGTAAGGCCGATGCGATTACGGTTTGTCATGTTCATAACCTGTGGGGGGACGATGAGGCAAAAGTGTCATGAATTGTAAATGGAACTGTGATCTTAATAAACAAGCAGTGAAATAAGCTACGCAAATTTCATGATATGTGTGATTTCAGTCACGCAAATGATTGCGCGGCGGCAAAAGTATGACGTTTGCAACATTCCGGTAAATATAGGTAAAACGCTGGCTCTTGTATTACATGCTCTTTACAATCAATTCTGTTTTTTAAGCCGATCTCCAGGGTAAGGACTCTTTCATGCTTAAACGTACTTTGACAGCGGCGATCGCCCTGTTAGCACTCTCTTCCGTATCTGCTTCTGCACTGGCTGCAAAAGGGGATACACATGTCCTGCTCACCACGTCAGCAGGCAACATTGAACTTGAACTGGATAACCAGAAAGCGCCGGTTTCAGTAAAAAACTTTGTGGATTACGTTAATAACGGCTTCTACAACAACACCATTTTTCATCGCGTGATCCCGGGTTTTATGATCCAGGGCGGCGGTTTTACCACGGATATGCAGCAGAAGCAGACCAGCGCGCCAGTCAAAAACGAAGCTGACAACGGACTGCGTAATCTGCGCGGTACCATCTCTATGGCGCGTACCGCTGAGAAAGACAGCGCAACCAGCCAGTTCTTCCTGAATGTGGCAGATAACGCTTTCCTGGATCACGGACAGCGCGACTTCGGTTATGCGGTATTTGGTAAAGTTGTGAAAGGGATGGATGTGATCGACAAAATCGCCCAGGTCCCGACTAAAGATGTGGGCCCGTACCAGAATGTCCCGGCAAAACCGGTTGTTATTACCTCCGCGAAAATCCTGCCTTAATCTGTTTCCGCGTCACCTGTAGCGTGACGTCGCTGACCGCGCTCCGGCAAAGCCAGAATTTGCTCTTATACTTAGGGCAAATCTTGTCAGCCGGAGGCGCTATGCCGCAAAAACTCACTGAAAAACAGAAAGCCACTTTGTGGCTGCAGCGTCGTGCTGCCAGCTATCAGGCCAGCTGCAGGCTGTCTGGTTATACCCTGACTGAGCCTGCGGTCACCGCTGAGCAGGCGGAAGATCGGCTTGCTTCGCTGAGGAGGCAGTATGGCGGATAATTCACTGGCGGTACGCGATCCCTACCTGTGGCACAACGATGATGTGCTGAAAAACCGGCTGGAAATTCATGATGCCGCGCAGCTGCGCAAGGCGGAGCTGGCGTTCAGTGCCGCGCGGCTGGCGACGCTGGATCCAGGTCCGCGTACACCGGGTCTGCCGCGTTTACGCCATATTCATCGCACGCTGTTTCAGGATCTCTACAGCTGGGCGGGCGAACTCCGCACCATCGATATCTGGCGCGACGAGACCCCTTACTGCCACTGCGAATACATTGAGAAAGAGGGCAATGCGCTGATGAGCGCGCTGGAGGAGGAGCAGGGGCTGACCGAACTTGATACAGACGCCTTTGTGGCCCGTCTGGCACATTACTACTGTGAACTCTATGTACTGCATCCGTTCCGGGCGGGCAACGGACGCGCTCAGCGCATCTTTTTTGAGCAGCTGGCGCTGCACGCCGGCTATCTGCTGGAGTGGGATCGGCTGGAGCCGGAGCCGTGGCAGAAGGCAATTCGCGAAGCGTTCGCGGGCGATCTCGCCGCGCTGACCGCGCAGCTGACAAAAGTGGTAAGCCCGGCGCGATAAAGTGCGTAGAATAGCGGCGGTTTGATCGACCTGAGGTCATGATGCTGCTGCTGCTTGATAACTACGACTCTTTTACCTGGAACCTTTACCAGTATTTTTGCGAGCTGGGCGCGCAGGTGCGCGTGGTGCGTAATGACGCTATCTCGCTGGCTGAGATGGCGGCATTGCCGCTAAGCCATCTGGTTATCTCCCCTGGGCCCTGCACGCCCGACCAGGCGGGTATTTCTCTGGATGCCATTCGCTATTTTGCCGGGCGGCTGCCGGTGCTGGGGGTGTGCCTCGGACATCAGGCCATCGCTCAGGCCTTTGGCGGAAAGGTGGTACGTGCGCGTCAGGTCATGCACGGGAAAACCTCGCCGGTACGCCACACTGGCGAAGGCGTGTTTCGCAACCTCGCTAATCCACTCACCGTAACGCGCTATCACTCACTGATTGTGGCGGATGGATCGCTGCCTGACGCGTTTGAGATCACCGCCTGGAGCCTGCGTGATAATCAGCCCGATGAAATCATGGGCTTTCGTCACCGCACGCTACCGCTGGAAGGCGTGCAGTTTCACCCCGAAAGCGTGCTCAGCGAGCAGGGCCATCAGCTGCTGAAAAATTTCCTTGAACGCTAACTTCCGTTTGCCATTCCGTGATTTTTTATGCATATTCCGTGATTATAATTTCATTTAAGATCACTCAATAGCCGGATGAGGTCAGCAATGGCAGCGGAAAACATAGCGGTAACCCGGGAGACGTTTGATAACGTCATTTTGCCTGTTTATGCACCTGCGCAGTTTGTGCCCGTAAAGGGCAAAGGCAGCCGCGTCTGGGATCAGCAGGGTAAAGAGTATATCGACTTCTCCGGCGGTATAGCGGTCACCGCGCTGGGTCACTGCCATCCGGCGCTGGTTGAGACGCTGAAGCGCCAGGGCGAAACGCTGTGGCACACCAGTAATGTTTTTACCAACGAGCCGGCGCTGCGTCTGGCGACGAAGCTGATTGCTGCTACCTTCGCCGACCGCGTATTTTTTGGCAATTCCGGTGCGGAAGCTAACGAAGCGGCGTTCAAGCTGGCGCGCTACTACGCCTGTAAAAAGCACTCGCCGTTCAAAAGTAAGATCATCGCGTTTCACAACGCTTTCCACGGCCGCACGCTGTTTACCGTCTCCGTTGGCGGACAGCCTAAATACTCTGACGGCTTCGGCCCCAAACCGGCCGATATCGTCCACGTCCCGTTTAACGATCTGGCGGCGGTAAAAGCCGTGATTGATGATCATACCTGCGCGATCGTTGTTGAACCGATTCAGGGTGAGGGCGGCGTGATGCCGGCAACGCCGGAATTTATGCAGGGACTGCGTGCGCTGTGCGATGAGCATAACGCGCTGCTGGTGCTGGATGAAGTACAGAGCGGCATGGGGCGCAGCGGCAAGCTGTTCAGCTATGAACACTACGGTATTCAGCCTGACATTCTTACGACGGCGAAAGCGCTGGGCGGCGGCTTCCCGGTGAGCGCGATGCTGACCACGCATGAGATCGCTTCCGTCATGGCGCCCGGCGTACATGGCACTACCTACGGCGGCAATCCGCTCGCCTGCGCGATTGCAGAAACCGCGCTGGATATCATTAACACGCCGGCGGTGCTGGCTGGGGTGGAGGCGCGGCGGCAGCAGTTTACCGACGCGCTGAGGGCGCTGGATAGTGAGCTGGATATCTTTAGCGAAATTCGCGGAAAGGGTCTGCTGATGGGCGCGGTACTGAAACCGGAACATGCCAGTAAAGCCCGCGATATTCTCAATGCAGCAGCGGCAGAAGGCGTGATGATCCTGACCGCCGGCAGCGATGTGATCCGCTTTGTGCCGTCGCTGGTTATCACTCCGGAGGAGATCGACGCCGGAATGACGCGCTTTGCGGCCGCGCTGCGCAGGGTTATTGCCGCCTGACTATCCTTTCGGACGAATAGCCCGCAGCCAGCGGCCATGATGCGGTCGCTGGCTCCATGCCAGAGAGGAGATGGTGTGCATGACGCTGAGATGCTGCAAAATGCGTTTAACATGCTGCTCGACAATCGTCACCGGCCCCTCATGCAGGTTTTCCGGCGCCTCCATAACGTTGCTCTCACTGCCCGGTCCGTCGTAGGTCAGCCGCTGCTGACAGCGCTGCAGGGCAATTTCGCACGACTGCAGATAGCGCTCTGCCAGAGCCGGGGTCAGCATGGTGTGCTCACGCGCCAGAATAGTCATGGCGTTAATATGCTCTACGATAAACTGACTGTGCGTGACCCACAGCCGCATATCCTTCAGATACTGCGCGTTAAAACCAGGCTCGCTGGTCGCCTGATTCAGCGCATTAAACAGCGCGTTATGCGCCTGGTTAACCTTTACCCGCTGGTAAGCCAGTTTTTCCGGCGCGTGATCCGGCCCCAGCAGCATGCGCAGCGCCTCCTGATACGCTTCCAGCGCATCGTGCGCATTCTGGCGCAGCAGACCACTCTGCCACTGCGGCCATAGCCAGATCATACCGGCGAAGGCGATCAGACAGCCCATCAGCGTATCCATCATCCGCGGCAGCAGGAACTGAGCACCATTCAGCGACAGCAGCTGCAGCGAGTAGACCGCCGTCACGGTGAAGCCAATCATCGACCAGCCATAATATTTGCGCGTCACCAGATAACTGGCCAGCGTGATTGCCAGCATAAACAGCAGCGCGATCGATTCCGGTACGGCGAAACGCAGCGATGCGGCGGCAATCAGCAGCCCGGCAAAGGTGCCGAGCGCCCGGTGCTGAATGCGCACGCGCGTGGCGCTGTAGCCATTCTGGCTGACAAACATAATGGTCATCAGGATCCAGTAGGGCTTGGGAATATTAAAAAACAGCGCAACAGAGCTGCCAAACATCAGCATAACGGCAAAGCGGGCCGCGCTGCGCAGCGCGCCGGACCTGAACGATAGATAGCTGCGCAGGGCGGGCAGCAGCGGCAGGCGCCGCTGGCGATCGGCCATCAGATCGCGCGTATAGAGCGGTTTCTGGGTGCGCAGCACGCGGGCGATGCGGCTGAAATGATAAAGGCAGAAGTGGCCAACCGGATTATCCGGATGCTGCCGCGCAATTTTTTCCAGCGCGCCGAGCGGCTTTTCCATCTGAAAGCGGGCGGGCAGCTGGTGATAGAGAATGGCATCGGCCAGCAGCCTGAGCTGTGCCGAAATGGTTTTTGCATTCCAGCGGATAACCGCTTCCGCATGACTCTGTTCTACCAGCTTTTGCACTTTCTCCGGCTGGTGCAGGCTGACAGCGATATGCTCCTGCAGATCCAGCGCCACCTGAAAAGCGCGCGTCAGCCGCTTATGGCTGTTATCGCGGCTGGCAGAAAGCATATGCATCTGCTGATAGCAGGTGGTGATCAGGTCAACCGCTTTCTGCTGGCGCGCCAGCAGCGGCGGCAGCGCTTTTTCCGGATCGGTCAGCTGTGTCAGCAGGGTATATTTGGCATCGCAGTAGTCAGCCAGCTCACGATAGAGCAGGCTCAGCGTTTCACGCATCGGCTGCTCTTTCCACAGCCAGTACCAGAACCAGTTAAACAGGCCATACCAGAACGTGCCGCCAATATAGAGCAGCGGCGGCACCCAGATCGGCATACGCCCCACCAGGCTCAGCGTAAAGATCGCTGCAATCAGCGTGCCGGGCAGCAGACGCCCGTGCAGCGGACTGATTTCGCCCGTCACGCCAATCAGCAGCGGCAGCACCAGCATAATAAGCGGCAGCGGAACCGCGGCGTTGGTGAGGTACTGGATCAGAAAACTGCCGGTGGCGAAAAGCGTACCGCCCACGATCAGGCGTTTGAAAAAGCGTTTATGCGGCGTATCAAGGCCGGCAATATTGCAGCAGGCGGGTACCAGCGAGAACAGCAGGCCTTTTTGCAGATCGCCACACAGCCATCCCAGCGCGACAGGCAGGCACAGCACCAGCGTCTGACGCAGAGCGTAATTGACTTCGGGATGATAGATGATTCGGCGCCACATCAGCTTATCGCAAACAGAAACGGCGTGATGGTGTCATCACGCCGTGGGGGGTGAAACAGCTTAGCGGGTGCCGTAAACGACGATGGTTTTACCGTGTGCGGAGATCAGGTTCTGATCTTCCAGCATTTTCAGGATGCGACCAACGGTTTCCCGTGAGCAACCCACGATCTGACCAATCTCCTGACGGGTAATTTTAATCTGCATACCGTCGGGGTGGGTCATGGCATCCGGCTGTTTAGCCAGATTAAGCAGCGTCTGCGCAATGCGGCCGGTAACATCCAGGAAAGCCAGGTTACCCACCTTTTCTGATGTCACCTGCAGGCGACGTGCCATCTGCGCCGACAGGCGCATCAAAATATCCGGGTTAACCTGAATCAGCTGACGAAATTTTTTGTAGGAAATTTCAGCAACTTCGCAGGCTGTTTTCGCACGCACCCAGGCACTGCGCTCCTGGCCCTCTTCAAACAGGCCGAGTTCGCCGATGAAATCTCCCTGATTCAGATAGGAGAGGATCATCTCTTTGCCTTCTTCATCTTTAATCAGTACCGCAACGGAACCTTTAACGATGTAGTAGAGCGTTTCTGCTTTTTCACCCTGATGGATCAGCGTGCTTTTGGATGGATATTTGTGAATATGGCAATGGGACAGGAACCATTCGAGTGTAGGGTCTGTTTGCGGTTTGCCGAGAACCATTCGCTATTATCCTCTATTGTAATCGTGCCCAAAACACAGGGGCATTCATTCCCTGTCAGGCGATGAAATCGTCCAGCGCGTCCTGTTAATAAAAATTATCCGGGCGGATGTGTAAGCTCTGCTTTTGATTCTGCCCGTCCTCATCAGCCACGACGAAGAAATTTTCAGCTCTGTTTGTAGCACAGCTTTTGCAGACTGTCTTGTGTTGTCTCGCTTCAGCAGGCGGGCGATTGCTGTTTGCCGGATGAACGCGTACTCTGGCGCAAAACGCCGCTTCAGGAGAAAGAATAATGCAGGCACGTGTGAAATGGGTGGAAGGGCTGACCTTTCTCGGAGAATCCTCATCAGGACATCAGTTATTAATGGACGGGAATTCAGGCGATAAAGCGCCAAGCCCGATGGAGATGGTACTGATGGCCGCCGGCGGCTGTAGCGCGATTGATGTGGTCTCGATTCTGCAAAAAGGGCGTAATGACGTGGCTGACTGCGAGGTCAAACTGACTTCAGAACGGCGCGAAGAAGCACCACGTATTTTTACACAGATTAACCTGCACTTTATCGTCAGCGGCAAAGCGCTGAGCGAGAAAGCGGTGGCGCGGGCGGTTGACCTGTCGGCAGAAAAATATTGCTCGGTGGCGATCATGCTCGGCAAAGGGGTGGAGATCACCCACAGCCATGAGGTAGTTGAGCTGTAACAGCTGCCGGTGCGCATACCTCGCTACCCGTGAAACAGGCTTTGCAGGGTCGCCATTTATGGCGACCGATGCCACGTCGTCTGGCAGACATGGCCTCTACTCTATCCGTTTTCCTTCAATCAGCCGCTGCACCAGTGGCATCATGATCAGCTCCATCGCCAGTCCCATTTTGCCGCCCGGTACCACCAGCGTATTCATATGCGAAATAAACGATCCCTGAATCATCGCCAGCAGATAGGGGAAAGCGATACCTTCCAGGCCGCGAAAATGGATCACCACAAAACTCTCATCCAGTGAGGGGATCTCGCGCGCCGCGAACGGGTTAGAGGTATCAACTGTCGGTACCCGCTGAAAGTTAAGGTGCGTGCGCGAAAACTGCGGCGTGATGTAGTTGATATAATCTTCCATCGACCGTACCACGGAGTCCATCACCGCTTCGCGCGAATGGCCCCGTTCGCTGGTATCGCGTACCAGTTTCTGTATCCACTCAAGATTGACGATCGGCACCACGCCCACCAGCAGATCAACATGCTCCGCCACGTTATGCTGCTGCGTAACCACTCCGCCGTGCAGTCCCTCATAAAACAGCACATCAGTATTCTCCGGCAGCGGCTGCCAGGGAGTAAAGGTGCCCGGCACCTGATTCCACGGCACGGCCTCGTCATAGGTGTGCAGGTATTTGCGCGACTCTCCTATGCCGCTTTCGCCATAGCGCCGGAACGTCTGCTCCAGCAGGCCAAAGTCATTGGCGTCCGGACCAAAATAGCTGATGTGACGACCCAGATCGCGTGCTTTGCGGATCGCCATATCCATTTCCGGCCGGGTATAGCGATGAAAACTGTCGCCTTCTACTTCGGCTGCATGCAGCCCCAGCTGCTGAAAAATTTTACGGAACGCAAGGCTGGTTGTCGTGGTACCGGCGCCGCTGGAGCCGGTAACGGCGATAACGGGGTGTCTGGCTGACATACGGGTGCTCCCTGTGAGGTCGGGCGATGAGCATTGTTACCATGAATTATCCGGCAGTGCATCAGCCGCGAAACTCGCGCCGCGGCATAATATTGACCGTTTCATGCAGCTCAGACCAGACCAGCACCACCTCGCCCTGCTGCAGCTGGCGGCGCACGTCGGCTACCTTCTGCGCCAGGCTGCGCTCCTGCTCACCGTAGTCAGTGCCTTCGCGCAGAACAAAACTTTCAATCAGGTTTTCCAGCGTTGTTACATCCAGTTCCTGCCACGGAATAATCACAATTGCCCATCCAGATAAGTTGAGAGCCACTCCGGCACGCGCTGCTCCAGCCACATATGCGGTTGAAGCAGGCTGCCGCCGACAAAGCCAACGTGTCCACCCTGCTGCGTCAGCTGATACTCAATTGTGGCAGACAATTGCTGCGGCTGCGGGATCACCGCATCTGTCATAAAGGGATCGTCTTTGGCGTGGATGATCAGCATCGGCTTGCGCACGCCGGTTAACAGCGGCAGGGCGCTGGCGCGCTGATAATAATCGCTGGCGTCAAGAAAGCCGTGCGCCCGGGCGGTGATCGCATCGTCAAATTCGCGCAGGCGGCGAAACGCGCGCAGCTGCAGTACATCAACCGGCAGCGTGCCGGGCCAGGCGCGCAGTTTGCGCAGCGCATTCTTTTTCAGCTGCGTCAGCAGATAGTGCTGGTAGAAGCGGGAGAAGCCGATATCGAGCTTTTCACTGCAGGGGGCGAGCGCCAGCGGCGCTGATATCGCCACGGCCGCATCCAGCGGTGCCTCATTGCCCTGCAGGCCCAGTAAACAGGCGAGCATGTTACCGCCCAGCGACACACCTACCGCAGCTGTCGGCACGCTGCCCCATTCACGCCGCAGCCAGTGCAGGAAATAGGTCGCGTCTTCCGTTTCACCGGAGTGATAGATGCGCTGCAGCCGGTTAGGTTCGCCGCTGCAGCCGCGAAAGTGCATCACCACGCCAAGCCAGCCGCGCGCTTTGCACGCCTGCATCAGGCCGTGTGCATAAGGGCTGCGAAAATGGCCTTCGAGCCCGTGGAACATCACCATGCGCGGTTTGTGTCGCGCGCCGGCTGGATCTTCGCTCCAGGCGAGATCGACAAAGTCGCCATCCGGCAGCTCCAGCCGCTGCCAGTGTGGTTTAAGCGTGACGCGACGCCGTAGCAGGCGCGGCAGCAGGGTCTGCAAATGCGCATTGCCGAAGCCGCGCAGCGGAATAAAGGGATTGCCGGTGGGGCAATCTAAATAACCAGGGATAGTGCTTGTCTGATGCATAACTCGCTGATAGCTTCGATGGGTTGTCTGCTTTTAAGGATGAGGAGCATCCGGATACTCATGGAACTCAGTCTTTTTTTGTCGATGTTAGGTTTTCTCTGGGTCGCGGCCATCACGCCGGGGCCCAATAATATGTTACTTACGGCCTCAGGTGCTAATTTTGGCTTTCTGCGCACGCTACCGCTGCTTATTGGTATCATGCTGGGTATGCAGGTGATGTTGCTGATGGTGGCATTTGGCATTGGCGGACTGATCCTGCTCTATCCGTCGCTGCATCTGGTACTGAAGATTGCCGGCAGTCTCTATCTGCTCTGGCTGGCGTGGAAAATCGCGACGGCCGCCTATGAGACGCTGGAAACCGAAGACCGTTCGGTAAAGCAGATGCCGTTCTGGCAGGGCGGACTGCTGCAACTGATCAATCCTAAAGCCTGGCTGATGGCGCTGGGGGCGATAGCGAGTTTCAGCCTGGCAGGAGCTGCCTATCAGCACTCTGTGGTTGCGATCAGCATGGGCATGGCGCTGGTGAATCTGGTATCCGGCCTGATCTGGATGGGATTTGGTTCACTGATTGGCCGCCTGCTGCATAGCCCGCGTGCCTGGAAGCTGTTCAACCTCGCGATGGGCGCACTGACCGCTGCCTGTGTGCTGCTGATCTGGCGCTAGATTAGCTGGATGCGCGCTCCAGACGCTGCCAGGGCAGGACTTCATGCACAATGGCAGCATGCGGCTGGCGAATGCGGTTCAGCAGCAGCTGTACGCTGCGGGCGCCCATCTGATTCATCGGCTGCGCAATGGTGGTCAGCGGCGGATTCAGGCTGCTGGTAAACGGAATACCGTCAAAACCTACCACGGCCAGATCCTCCGGAACGCGCAGTCCCGCTTCGAGCGCGGCGTGAATAACGCCAACGGCCAGCACATCTGACACGGTAAAAATGGCATCGGGCGGAGAGGGCTGTGCCAGCAGCGCATGCAGCGCGGCGCTGCCCGCTTCGCAGGAGATATTCTCCGCATACGCCACGCGATCCCACGTCATATTCAGCGCCTTCAGCGCCTCGCGGTAGCCGCTCTCACGCTGATGCGAATAGAGATAGCGCATGTCGCAGTTGACCAGCGCAATCTGTTTTCGGCCCTTTCCGGCCAGGTAGCGGACCGTCTCAAAGGCCGCCTGCCGGTTATCAATAGTCACGCTGGATGCATTAATAGAGGGATCGTATTCAGCACACTGCACCCACGGCGCATCACCAATCAAATCTTTCAGCCCCTGCAGACAGGCGGCGGCATCCATTGTGATCACGCCATCGACGACCTTGCCAGCCAGCAGCGCCAGATAGGCGGTTTCACGCCGCAGCTGAGAGGCGCTGTTGCAGAGCAAAATGTGATAGCCCTGCGCCTCCGCCTCCGCTTCAATCCCCTGCACAACGCGCGAACAGAAGGGGTTGGTAATATCTGAAATCAGCACCAGCAGCATGTTGCTTTGCGCCGTGCGCAGCTGGCGCGCCAGCAAATTAGGCTGGTAGTCGCACGCGCTGATCGCTGCCAGCACTTTACTGCGCGTATCGGGACGCACGCCGGGATGCTGGTTCAGAACCCGGGAAACGGTAGCTTTTGATACGCCCGCCAGGTGCGCGACTTTTTCGATGGACATGGAGATAACAACCGCTATTCAGGTGATGAAATCAGGTAGAGATCAATAACACAGTAGCGATGTGAGCGCCTGACAAATTTGTCACCGTTTCTGTCCGGCCTATTTGCTTTTTTTGCATAGCCTTGCCTGATGTTGATCTAAGAACTGATTGGCATGAGGGATAATTTTTAATTCCTTTATGAAACTTTCACCGCTGGCGACACTGCCGTCATAACTTCACTTCGGGGAACAGGATGATGGCAATGCAAAAAACAATAATCTCGCTGGCAGCAGTACTGGGACTGATAGCGTTTCAGGCACAGGCAGTCAACGTCACCGTGGCGTACCAGACCTCCGCAGAGCCTGCCAAAGTCGCTCAGGCGGATAACACCTTCGCCCGTGAGAGCGGAGCAACCGTGGACTGGCGCAAATTTGACAGCGGCGCCAGCGTGCTGCGTGCGCTGGCGTCCGGCGATGTGCAGATTGGCAATATTGGCTCCAGTCCGCTGGCGGTCGCTGCCACACAGCAGCTGCCGATTGAAGCGTTTCTGCTTGCATCACAGCTGGGTAACTCCGAGGCGCTGGTCGTGAAAAAAGGGATCAGCGATCCGAAACAGCTCATCGGCAAACGTATTGCCGTACCTTTCATCTCCACCACGCATTACAGCCTGCTGGCGGCGCTGAAGCACTGGGGCATTAAGCCCTCACAGGTGCAGTTAGTGAACCTGCAACCGCCTGCGATTGTTGCCGCCTGGCAGCGTGGCGATATTGACGGCGCGTACGTCTGGGCCCCGGCCGTTAATGAGCTGGAAAAAGAGGGCCATGTGCTGACCGACTCCTCGCAGGTGGGACAGTGGGGCTCACCAACGCTCGATGTCTGGGTGGTGCGTAAAGATTTTGCGCAGCAGCATCCGGAGGTGGTTACTGCGTTTGCCCGCAGCGCCATTGATGCACAGCAGGCCTATCTCGCCCAGCCCGAACAGTGGCTGAAGCAGCCGGATAACCTGAGCAAGCTGTCGCGCCTGAGCGGCGTACCGGAAGGGGATGTGCCGGGTCTGGTTAAAGGCAATACCTATCTGACGGCGCAACAGCAGGTTGAGCAACTCGGCAAGCCGGTGAATAAAGCCATTGTTGATACCGCGCACTTCCTGAAAGAGCAGGGGCGGGTGCCGGAAGCGGCCAGCGACTACAGCAGCTTTGTGACCACCCGCTTTGTTGCACCTTTAGCGAAATAACGGAGGCCATATGCTCAGCATCACGCATCTCAACGCACGTTACGCCGGTCAGCCCGCGCTGCAGGATATCAACCTGCAGCTGGATAGCCGTGAATTGCTGGTGGTGCTGGGTCCATCCGGCTGTGGCAAAACCACGCTGCTGAACCTGATTGCCGGTTTTCTGCCGCTGGAGTCCGGCAGCATTACGCTGGATGGCAAAGCGGTGACCGGGCCAGACGCCAGCCGCGGCGTGGTGTTTCAGCATGAAGGGCTGCTGCCGTGGCGCAACGTGATCGATAACGTGGCATTTGGCCTGCAGCTGGCCGGTATGGCAAAAGCGGAACGTCACGCCGTTGCCAGCCGGCTGATTCGCAACGTCGGGCTGGAGGGGGCAGAAAAGCGTTTTATCTGGCAGCTCTCCGGGGGGCAACGTCAGCGCGTGGGGATTGCGCGTGCGCTGGCAGCCGATCCGCAGCTGCTGCTGTTAGATGAGCCCTTTGGCGCGCTGGATGCGTTTACCCGCGAGCAGATGCAAACCCTGTTGCTGACGCTGTGGCGCGACACCGGCAAGCAGATTCTGCTGATTACCCATGACATTGAAGAAGCGGTGTTTCTGGCCAGCGAACTGGTGCTGCTGTCGCCCGGACCGGGACGCATAGTAGAGCGGCTAAAGCTCAATTTTGGTCAGCGCTTCGCGGATGGCGAACCGTGCCGCAGCATCAAATCCGATCCGGCGTTTATCGAACGTCGTGAATATGTGCTGAATCAGGTGTTTGCCCGGCGGGAGGCGTTTGTATGAGTGCAGTTATTGATGAGAAACGCGGTACAGCGCGCACCCGCGGCCTGCGCTGGCCGCTGTCACGCCAGCTGTCGCTTAGCCTGCTGAGCATCGCGCTGCTACTGCTGGTGTGGTGGGGCGTGACGGCGCTGGGGCTGATTGCGCCGCTGTTTCTGCCCGCGCCGCAGCAGGTGCTGCAGAAACTGCTGCTGATTGCCAGTGCGCAGGGCTTTATGGACGCCACGCTGTGGCAGCATCTGGCCGCAAGCCTGACGCGCATGCTGGTGGCGCTGTTTTTTGCCGCGCTGATTGGTATCCCGACCGGCATTGCGATGGGACTGAGCCCGGCGCTGCGCGGGCTGCTCGATCCGCTGATTGAGCTTTACCGGCCGGTGCCGCCGCTGGCCTACCTGCCGCTGATGGTGATCTGGTTTGGTATTGGTGAAACCTCAAAGATTTTACTTATCTATCTGGCGATTTTTGCGCCGGTGACGCTGGCCACGCTGGCTGGCGTGAAAAACTGCCGGCAGGTCCGCGTGCGCGCGGCACAGGCGCTTGGCGCATCCCGCTGGCAATTGCTGCGCTTTGTGATCCTGCCGGGCGCGCTGCCGGAGATCCTGACCGGTCTGCGTATCGGGCTGGGCGTCGGCTGGTCAACGCTGGTGGCTGCAGAGCTTATCGCTGCCACGCGGGGCCTGGGGTTTATGGTGCAGTCGGCAGGAGAGTTTCTTGCTACGGATGTGGTACTGGCGGGTATCGGCGTCATTGCCGTTATCGCATTTAGTTTAGAAGTGGGTCTGCGCGCGCTGCAACGCCGCCTGACGCCCTGGTATGGAGAGCAGCAATGAACGAACGTCTTACTTTTACCGCGCTGGGCCCCTGGATCGGTGCGCAGGTCAGCGATGTCGATCTCAGCCGTCCGCTGAGCGATGCGCAGTTTGAACAGCTCTATCACGGCCTGCTGCGCCATCAGGTGCTGTTTTTACGCAACCAGGTGATTACGCCGCAGCAGCAGCGGGCGCTGGCGGTGCGTTTTGGCGATCTGCATATTCATCCGGTCTATCCGCATGCGGCTGGCGTGGAAGAGATCATCGAGCTGGATACCCATCAGGATAATCCGCCGGATAACGACAACTGGCATACCGATGTCACCTTTATTGAAACGCCGCCGGCCATTGCTCTGCTGGCCGCGAAACTGCTACCGGAAAGCGGGGGCGATACGCTCTGGAGCAGCGGAATTGCCGCTTATGAAACCCTTTCTGAGCCGGTTAAGCAGCTGCTGAGCGGGTTACAGGCGGAGCACGATTTTAAGAAGTCATTTCAGGAGTATAAATATCGCCGCACGCCGGAGGAGCATCAGCGCTGGCAGCAGGCGGTGGCTAAGCATCCTCCGGTCCGGCATCCGGCGATCCGCACCCATCCGGTCAGCGGGCGTAAGGCGCTGTTTGTGAACGAGGGGTTTACCACGCGTCTGCTGGGCGTCAGTGAAAAAGAGAGCGACGCGCTGCTGAACTATCTGTTTGCGCACGCTACGAAGCCGGAGTTTCAGGTGCGCTGGCGCTGGCAGGAGAACGACATCGCTATCTGGGATAACCGTGTGACGCAGCATTACGCCAATGCCGATTACTATCCGGCGCGCAGGATTATGCATCGTGCGACGGTGCTGGGGGATGTGCCGTTTTAACGCGTTGCGGTGGTGAGCCAGGTCGGCATAAATGCCGCCCCTGCAGAAGAGAGAAAAGCTGCAGGGTCGGCATAGATGCTGGCCGCTAATTCGCCAGCATCTGTTCCAGCTGCTCCTGCGCATCCAGCCACGCCATTTCGACGTCTTCCAGCGCCGATTTGCTCTCTGCCTGGCGCTGCAGGGCGGCGGTTAAATCGGCTTTGCGGCTTTGATCGTAAATCGCGCTGTCGGCCAGCAGGGCTTCAGCCTCGCTCAGCTGACTCTGCCACTTAGCCATCTGCTTCTCCAGCTTCTCAATCTCTTTGCGCAGCGGCTGCGTCTGCGCGCGCAGCTCAGCATCACGACGCTTCTGATCTTTGCGCGACTGAGCGCTATTGGCATTATCCTGCTTTGGTGCGGCATCCTGCTGCGCCTGCTGCTTTTGCAGGTCGCTCAGCCACTGCTGATAATCATCCAGATCGCCGGCAAACACGTCCACTTTGCGGTCGTGGACCAGATAGAGATCGTCAGTGGTGGAGCGCAGCAGATGCCGGTCATGCGACACCACCACCAGCGCGCCTTCAAAGTCGATAAGCGCTTCGGTCAGCGCCTGACGCATGTCGAGATCGAGATGGTTAGTTGGCTCATCCAGCAGCAGCAGGTTAGGGCGCTGCCAGACGATGAGCGCCAGCACCAGGCGCGCTTTTTCGCCGCCGGAAAAACGCGCGGTGGCTTCGCTGACTTTATCGCCCTGAAAGCCAAAACCGCCCAGGTAATCGCGCAGCTGCTGCTCCAGTACGGCTGGCGCGGTACGCGCCAGATGCTGCAGCGGTGACTCCTCGGCGCGCAGATACTCAAGCTGGTGCTGCGCGAAGTAGCCGAGCTTAATGCCTTTCGCCAGACCCACTTTGCCCTCCAGCGGATCGATCTCTCCCGCCAGCAGCTTGATCAGCGTAGATTTACCCGCACCGTTTCGGCCCAGCAGACCAATACGCGAGCCCGGCACCAGATTGAGCTTGATCGCGTCAAGAATAATGCGATCGCCATAACCCGCCGTGACCTTCTCCATTTTCAGCAGCGGATTGGGCAGGCTTTCCGGCGCGCGGAAGCTGAAGCTGAACGGGTTATCCACGTGCGCTGGCGCAATCAGCTCCATGCGCTCCAGCATTTTGATGCGGCTCTGCGCCTGTTTGGCTTTGGTCGCCTGGGCACGGAAGCGATCGATATACTTCTGCAGGTGCGCGACTTTTTCCTGCTGGCTTTGATAGAGCGCCTGCTGCTGCGCCAGTTTAGCGACGCGCTGTCGCTCGAAAGAGCTGTAGTTGCCGGTATATTCAATCAGCATCTGCTGCTCAATATGAATAATTTTATCCACGACCGGATCGAGAAAGTCGCGGTCGTGTGAGATCAGAATCAGCGTGCCCTCATAGCTTTTCAGCCAGCGCTCCAGCCAGATCACGGCGTCAAGATCGAGGTGGTTAGTCGGCTCATCCAGCAGCAGTAAATCGGAGCGGCACACCAGCGCCTGCGCCAGGTTGAGACGCATGCGCCAGCCGCCGGAGAAGTCGCTGACCGGCCGCATCAGCTGCTCCTGACTAAAGCCCAGACCGTGCAGCAGACTGGCCGCGCGCGCGTGTATACTCCACGCCTGAATCGCATCCAGCTTGCCGTGCAGCAGCGCAATCGCGTTGCCATCATCGCGCGCGTTGGCATCCGCTAATTCAGATTCAAGCTGACGATATTCGCGGTCGCCGTCGATAACATATTCCAGCGCGGCTTTACTCAGCGCTGGCGTCTCCTGGTTGACCCACGCCAGCGCCCAGCTGCCGGGGAAGGTGACGCTGCCGGCATCGCTGCTGATTTCACCTTTAAGCAGCGACAGCAGGGTGGATTTGCCGCAGCCGTTTTTACCCACCAGGCCCACTTTCTGGCCGGGGTTAATGGTTGCGGTTGCGTTGTCCAGCAGCACAGTGGTGCCGCGTCGTATCTGTAGTGCGGAAAAGACAATCATAGGCGCCGTGTCGTCAGAATATGGTAATTTATCGGCAACATAATTCGATAATGTTTAGTTGCGTTGAGCATGGTAGCGGAATTCCGCTGCGGTGACGACGCTTTGGAGGGGAAGGATGTCGCAGCCACCAAAAGTTTTGCTGCTTTACGCCCATCCGGAGTCACAGGATTCGATCGCCAATCGGGTTTTGCTGCAGTCGGCCAGGGAACTTGAACACGTCACCGTGCACGATTTATATGCGCACTATCCGGATTTTTTTATAGATATTCACTATGAACAGCAGCTGCTGCGCGACCATGAGATCGTCGTATTTCAGCATCCGCTCTATACCTACAGCTGTCCTGCCCTGCTGAAAGAGTGGCTGGATCGCGTACTGTCGCGTGGTTTTGCCAGCGGCGTGGATGGGAACGCGCTGGAGGGGAAGTACTGGCGCAGCGTAGTGACTACCGGTGAGCCTGAAGCGGCCTACCATCACGACGGCCTGAACCGCTATCCGATGAGCGATATTATGCGGCCATTTGAGCTGACGGCGCAGATGTGCCGTATGCACTGGATGACACCGATGGTGATTCACTGGGCGCGGCGGCAGACGCCTGAAACGCTGCGTCATTTTGCCCGCGCCTACGGCGACTGGCTCGCGTCACCACTGCCGCAGGGAGGAGTGTAATGCAAGGTGAAACGTTACTGACAGCGGGCGTCATCTATCTGGTGGCGGCGGTGCTGGTGGTGCCTGTTGCTGCCCGGCTGGGAATTGGTGCCGTGCTGGGTTATCTGCTCGCAGGTATTGCGATCGGCCCGTGGGGGCTGGGCTTTATCAGCGATGTGGATGAGATCCTGCACTTCTCCGAGCTGGGCGTCGTGTTTCTGATGTTTATCATTGGCCTGGAGCTGAATCCAGCCAAACTCTGGTCACTGCGACGCTCAATTTTCGGCGTCGGCGCGGCGCAGGTGATATTTTCTGCGGCGATCCTCGGTGTGCTGCTCTGGCTAAGTGACTTCAGCTGGCAGGCGGCCGTGATAGGCGGTATCGGTCTGGCTATGTCCTCTACGGCTATGGCGCTGCAGCTGATGCGCGATAAAGGAATGAACCGCAGCGAATCAGGACAGCTGGGCTTTTCGGTGCTGCTGTTTCAGGATCTGGCGGTGATCCCGGCGCTGGCGCTGGTGCCGTTACTCTCCGGCGGCGACAGCGGGCACGTTGACTGGCTTAAAGTTGCGATGAAAGTGCTGGCCTTTGCCGGCATGCTGGTGGGCGGCCGTTATTTACTGCGCCCTATTTTGCGCTTTATTGCCGCTTCCGGCGTCAGAGAAGTGTTTACCGCCGCCTCGCTGCTGCTGGTACTGGGCTCGGCGCTATTTATGGATGCGCTGGGCCTGTCGATGGCGCTGGGCACCTTTATCGCCGGGATCCTGCTGGCGGAGAGCGAGTACCGGCACGAACTTGAAGTGGCTATCGAGCCGTTCAAAGGGTTGCTGCTGGGCCTGTTCTTTATCTCTGTTGGTATGGCGCTGAACCTTGGCGTGCTCTATACGCATATCGTGGCTATTTTGATCGGCGTACTGGCGCTGGTGGCGATAAAAGCGCTGGTGCTCTACGTGCTGGCGCGCATTTACGGCCTGCGCAGTTCAGAGCGTCTGCAGTTTGCCGGTGTGCTCAGCCAGGGCGGCGAATTTGCGTTTGTCCTGTTCTCCGCCGCGTCATCCGCCCATCTGTTCAGCGGCGATCAGCTGCCGCTGCTGCTGGTCACGGTGACCCTCTCGATGATGACAACCCCGCTGCTGATGCAGGGCGTGGATAAGATTCTGGCCCGTCGCTTTAATGACAAAGACGACAGTGATGAGAAGCCCTTTGTTGAGGACGATCAGCCGCAGGTTATTGTGGTGGGTTTTGGCCGCTTTGGGCAGGTGGTAGGGCGTCTGCTGATGGCTAACAACAAGCGCATCACGGTGCTGGAGCGGGATATCTCTGCGGTCAGCCTGATGCGCAAGTATGGCTATAAAGTTTACTACGGTGACGCCACCGAGCTGGAGCTGTTGCGGGCCGCAGGCGCAGAGAATGCGCAATCTATTGTTATTACCTGCAGCGATCCCGAAGATGCCATGACCATTGTGCACCTCTGCCAGCACCATTTTCCGCAGCTGGAGATTCTGGCGCGGGCGCGCGGGCGCGTCGAGGCGCACGAACTGCTGCAGGCAGGCGTCACGCTATTCTCCCGTGAAACGTTCTCCAGTGCGCTGGAGCTTGGTCGCAAGGCGCTGATCTCTCTTGGCATGCATCCTCATCAGGCGCAGCGTGCGCAGCAGCATTTCCGCCGGCTGGATATGCGCATGCTGCGTGAGCTGATGCCAGGCCATGAGGACAGCGTGCAGGTCTCCCGCGTGCGTGAAGCGCGACGCGAACTGGAGGATATCTTCCAGCGCGAGATGCAGCATGAAAAGCGGCAGATAAATGGCTGGGATGATGAGTAAGCCGGCAGCCTGGGCTATTCAGGGCCATCGCTGCAATTTGCGGTGTGCAGGGTATACACTTAAGGTTTCCGTGAACAACAGGCGGGCAGGAAAAAATGCGTAAACGTTTTATCGCCGGTGCGGTCTGTCCGCACTGTCAGGAAAAAGACACCCTGGCCATGTGGCGCGAAAACAGTGTCGATGTGGTGGAATGCGTAAAATGCGGACATCAGATGCGCGAGGCCGATAAGCAGGCGCGCGATCAGATCCGCAGTAAGGAGCAGGTGATCGGCATTTTTCATCCCGAGTAACGTGCCGGCACAGCTTTTTTTACGCTTAGACTTACAGTGGTGTTGAATTCCGTTACAATCGGCGCCACTGATGCTGAATGGTCTGCATATTCTGCAGGATAAAATCTGTTCAGCTTTAAACCTTTCTGGTTGGTTATTGCACGCAAAAATAGACCAATGAGACGGGATCCTTAGTTCTCAACGGTTAGGAGATATCATGAAAGTAGCAAAAGACCTGGTGGTGAGCCTGGCGTATCAGGTTCGTACCGAAGATGGCGTGTTGGTTGACGAGTCACCGGTAAGTGCACCGTTAGACTATCTGCACGGTCATGGTTCCCTGATTTCTGGTCTGGAAAAAGCGCTGGAAAATCACGCGGTCGGCGACAAGTTTGACGTGCATATCCCGGCAAACGACGCTTATGGCCAGTATGATGACAATCTGGTACAGCGCGTACCTAAAGATGTCTTCATGGGTGTGGATGAGCTGCAGGTTGGCATGCGCTTCCTGGCAGAAACCGACCAGGGCCCGGTGCCGGTTGAAATTACTGAAGTAGAAGATGAGCACGTTGTGGTTGATGGTAACCATATGCTGGCTGGTCAGAACCTGAACTTCAACGTGGAAGTGGTTGCTATCCGCGAAGCCACGGAAGAAGAGCTGGCGCACGGTCACGTGCATGGCGCAGATGGTCATCATCACGACCACGACCACGACCACGACCACGACCATGGTCACGACCATGGTCACGGCGGCGGTTGCGGCTGCAACCACTAAGCGTTGCCGGTACAAAAAGGCCACCTGCGGGTGGCCTTTCTGTTTTCTGCTGCCGGCAGGTATTAATAATGCGGCGGAGGTGTCTCTTCCGACGGCGAAGCAACCATCGAGGGCGCTGCCGCTTTAACTTTGTCGACCAGCAAGCGGACATGTTCCCGCAGCCTGCTCATCTCCAGTTCATGTTCGACCACCGTCTGATTAAGCTGCTCAATGGTGTCTTCCTGAAAAGCCAGCTTGCTCTCCAGCGCTTCAAGGCGCCGATCCCAGTCTGTCTGTTGCATCGTTACTCCTCCTGTCATCGTACTGCGCATTGATATGAACCGGCGTGATTCTACGGCCTTTACGGTCAGAATCACCTGATATTTACCCGGCGTTTATCTCCTGCCATTGAATTTACCCGTAGCGCCTACATCTCAGATGAAACTTCCTGAAGCAAAAAAGGTCGGAGGTTAACCGGGTAATTACACTGCGGGAGTGTTCGTTACTGCCGCGTAAAGTTATAGTGTGGACCACTGTCCGCAATGATTCCCGAGGTTTGAAGCTTCGGTTTTGGAGAAAGGATGAAATCACTGTTTAAAGTCACATTGTTAGCTACCACTATGGCTGTCGCACTTAATGCACCGCTGGCGATGGCAGCAGAAACCGCTGCAGCTCCGGCTGACGCGGCGCAGGCTGCGCCACAGGCACCAAAAAATGCTGCTTTCAAAAACGAAGATCAGCAATCTGCCTATGCACTGGGTGCTTCGCTGGGTCGCTACATGGACAACTCTCTGAAGGAACAGGAGAAGCTGGGCATCAAACTGGACAAAGATCAGCTGATTGCTGGTGTTCAGGACGCGTTTGGCGGTAAAAGCAAACTCTCTGACCAGGAGATCGAACAGACTCTGCAGGCCTTTGAAGGTCGCGTGAAGGGTGCTGCTCAGGCGAAGCTGGAAAAAGATGCAAAAGAGAATGCTGACAAAGGCAACGCTTTTGCTGAAAAATTCGCGAAAGAGAAGGGCGTGAAGAAGACCGAATCTGGTCTGCTCTATCAGGTTGAGAAAGAGGGCAGCGGTGCCGCACCTAAAGATAGCGACACTGTTGTGGTCAACTACAAAGGTACGCTGATCGACGGCACCGAGTTCGATAACTCTTACACTCGTGGCGAACCGCTCTCTTTCCGTCTGGATGGCGTCATCCCGGGCTGGACTGAAGGTCTGAAGCACGTGAAAAAAGGTGGCAAGATCAAACTGGTGATCCCGCCGAACCTCGCTTACGGTAAAAATGGCGTACCGGGTATTCCGGCTAACTCAACGCTGGTGTTTGATGTTGAACTGCTGGATATCAAAGCAGCACCAAAAGCGGATGAAAAAGCACAGGCTCCGGCCGCTGCTGAGAAAAAAGCACAGTAATTGCTCTGTTCTGCCGCCTTCGGGCGGCAGTTCCCTCTGCATTACCCCGCACGTTCAATTCCTGCTGCATATGTGCAAAGCTCTGGCTAAAGCGGGCGACATTTGCCAGACTAACGCCTGCATAATGATCATAAGATGAGTCTGCCCCAATGCTGTCGCGACAGGCTCCAGCCACGTAGGGTAATGTCTTCGATGTCTAATCCATTTAATCCCGGTGAACTGACTGACTTCGATTTACTGGAGCAGCGCCCTTTTGAGCAAGCAGATTACGATATTCTCAAATCTTACGAGGCAGTGGTCGACGGTCTGGCGATGCTGATTGGCTCGCACTGCGAAATCGTGCTGCACTCGCTGGAAGATCTGAAATGTTCAGCTGTGCGTATCGCTAACGGCGAACATACGGGGCGCAAAGTCGGATCGCCGATTACCGATCTGGCGCTGCGCATGCTGCATGATATGCATGGCGCTGACAGCAATGTCTCCCGCGCTTATTTTACACGCGCCAAAAGCGGTGTTCTGATGAAATCGGTCACCATTGCTATTCGTAATCGCCAGCAGCGCGTCATTGGTTTGCTCTGCATCAATATGAATCTGGATGTACCGTTCTCGCAAATCATGTCGACTTTTATGCCGCCAGAGATGCAGCAGGTCGACTCAAGCGTAAACTTTGCCAGTTCGGTAGAAGATCTGGTGATGCAGACGCTGGAGTTCACCATTGAAGAGGTCAGCGCGGATCGCAACGTCTCTAACAACGCCAAGAACCGGCAGATCGTGCTTAATCTGTATGAGAAAGGCATTTTTGACATCAAGGATGCCATCAATCAGGTTGCCGCCCGTCTGAATATCTCGAGGCATACGGTCTATCTCTACATACGTCAGTTTAAGAACGGCGATTTTCAGGGGCAGGATCGCTGATGCGCTATACCCTGCTGGTGACCGGGCCGGCTTACGGCACCCAGAACGCGACCAGTGCGCTGCTGTTTGCCCGCGCGCTGATTGCTGCAGGCCACGTGCTGGAGAGCATATTTTTTTACCGTGAAGGTGTGCTGAACGCCAGTGAGCTGAGCGCACCTGCCAGTGACGAAGCTGACATTGTGCGCGGCTGGCAGCAGCTGCACGACGCCTGCGGTGTCGCGCTTAATGTCTGCGTGGCTGCCGCGCTGCGGCGTGGCATTACCGATCGGCAGGAGGCCGCGCGTTTGCAGCTGGCGGGCAGCAATCTGCAGCCGGGTTTTGAACTCAGCGGTCTGGGTGCACTGGCTGAAGCGGCGCTCAGCTGCGATCGTCTGGTGCAATTCTGATGAACCGCGTTGCGTTCCTCTTTACCCGCGCGCCACACGGCAGCAGTGCCGGCAGGGAAGGGCTGGATGCCGTTCTGGCTACCGGCGCCCTGAGCGAAGATGTTGGCCTCTTTTTTATCGGTGACGGTGTGCTGCAGCTGACTGAGCAGCAGCAGCCGAAAACTATACTGGCGCGCGACTATATCGCCACCTTTGGTGTGCTGGCGCTTTATGATATTGAGCAGTGCTATATCTGTCAGCATTCGCTACTGGCGCGCGGAGTGAGCCTGAGCGCAGAGCGCGTGTTAACAGCCCAGGTGCTGGAGAGTGACGCATTACGCCAGACGCTTGCCTCCTTCGATCGCATTATCTGTTTTTGAGAAACTGCCATGCTTTATACGCTGATGAACTCTCCCTGGCAGTGCGATATCGAAACGCTGCTGCTGCTGCTGCGCCCGGAGGATGACCTGCTGCTGCTGCAGGATGGGGTCACCGGCGCGCTGCAGGGCAGCACAATGCTGGCCCGGCTCAGCGCGGCACCGGCCACGCTATGGGTGCTGGAAGAGGATGTTGTCGCACGCGGATTATCTGCTCAAATTTCAACCAGTGTTGCCCGTCTGGACTATACTGGATTCGTTGCGCTGACGATAAAGCATCAACAGCAAGTGGCCTGGTAAACGCGAAAACCTGGTTATTTCTTGACACCCTATAGGCACAGCCCTAAAATTCTGCCTCCTCGTAGAAATGCGAGGTGATTTATTACGTGTTTACGAAGCAAAAGCTAAATCCAGGAGCTATTTAATGGCAACAGTTAACCAGCTGGTTCGCAAACCACGCGTTCGTCAGGTTGCTAAAAGCAACGTGCCAGCGCTGGAAGCTTGCCCGCAAAAACGTGGTGTTTGTACTCGTGTCTACACCACTACCCCGAAAAAACCAAACTCAGCACTGCGTAAAGTTTGCCGTGTGCGTTTGACTAACGGTTTTGAAGTTACCTCCTACATCGGTGGTGAAGGTCATAACCTGCAGGAACACTCCGTGATCCTGATCCGTGGCGGTCGTGTTAAAGACCTGCCAGGTGTGCGTTACCACACCGTTCGTGGCGCGCTGGACTGCTCAGGTGTTAAAGACCGTAAGCAGGCTCGCTCCAAGTATGGCGTGAAGAAGCCAAAGGCTTAATGGTTCTCCGTTAAGTAAGGCCAAACGTTTTAACTTTAATGTCAAAATAAACTCGTAGAGTTTTGGACAATCCTGAATTAACAACGGAGTATTTCCATGCCACGTCGTCGCGTCATTGGTCAGCGTAAAATTCTGCCGGATCCTAAGTTCGGATCAGAGCTGCTGGCTAAATTTGTAAATATCCTGATGGTAGATGGTAAAAAATCTACTGCTGAATCAATCGTCTATACCGCACTTGATACCCTGGCTCAACGTGCTGGTAAAGACGGTCTGGAAGCTTTCGAAGTTGCACTCGAAAACGTACGTCCGACTGTCGAAGTGAAGTCACGTCGCGTTGGTGGTTCAACTTACCAGGTTCCAGTTGAAGTCCGTCCGGTTCGTCGTAATGCTCTGGCAATGCGTTGGATCGTTGAAGCTGCTCGTAAACGCGGTGATAAATCAATGGCTCTTCGCCTGGCGAACGAACTTTCTGACGCTGCAGAGAACAAAGGTACTGCAGTTAAGAAACGTGAAGACGTTCACCGTATGGCTGAAGCCAACAAGGCGTTCGCACACTACCGCTGGTAACAGCAAGGTAGTTGTTATTAACCCAGCGGGCGTCCCAGTGGCTTACCTGCTGGGCTTTTTTAACTATGAACGTCTCAGAATCAGAGGAATCAAATGGCTCGTAAAACACCCATTGAGCGCTATCGTAACATCGGTATCAGTGCTCACATCGACGCCGGTAAAACTACCACTACCGAACGTGTTCTGTTCTACACCGGTGTAAACCATAAAATCGGTGAAGTACATGACGGCGCCGCAACCATGGACTGGATGGAGCAGGAACAGGAACGTGGTATTACCATCACTTCCGCTGCGACCACCTGTTACTGGTCTGGTATGGCTAAGCAGTTTGAGCCACACCACGTCAACATCATCGACACCCCGGGACACGTTGACTTCACCATCGAAGTAGAGCGCTCTATGCGTGTGCTTGATGGCGCAGTTATGGTTTACTGTGCGGTTGGTGGTGTTCAGCCACAGTCTGAAACCGTATGGCGTCAGGCTAACAAATATAAAGTTCCACGCATCGCGTTCGTTAACAAAATGGACCGCATGGGTGCTAACTTCCTGAAAGTTGTTGATCAGATGAAAGTGCGTCTGGGTGCAAACCCGGTTCCACTTCAGCTGGCAATCGGCGCAGAAGAGAAATTCACCGGTGTTGTTGACCTGGTGAAAATGAAAGCCATCAACTGGAACGATGAAGATCAGGGCGTTACCTTCGTTTACGAAGATATCCCGGCTGATATGCAGGATCTGGCTGATGAATGGCGTGCGAAGCTGGTTGAATCTGCAGCTGAAGGTTCTGACGAGCTGATGGAGAAATTCTTTGGCGGCGAAGAGCTGACTGAAGAAGAGATCAAAACGTCTCTGCGTAAGCGCGTTCTGAACAACGAAATCATCCTGGTAACCTGTGGTTCTGCATTTAAGAACAAAGGTGTTCAGGCGATGCTGGATGCGGTAGTTGAATACCTGCCAGCACCGACTGACGTTACCGCGATCAACGGTATGCTGGATGACGGTAAAGACACACCGGCTGAGCGTCACTCTGACGACAACGAGCCGTTTGCTGCGCTGGCGTTCAAAATCGCAACCGACCCGTTTGTTGGTAACCTGACCTTCTTCCGCGTTTACTCTGGCGTGGTTAACACCGGTGATACCGTGTTCAACCCGGTCAAGTCAAACCGTGAGCGTCTGGGCCGTATCGTTCAGATGCACGCTAACAAGCGTGAAGAGATCAAAGAAGTTCGTGCGGGCGACATCGCTGCTGCGATCGGCCTGAAAGATGTGACCACCGGTGACACCCTGTGTGACCCGGATAACGTCATCATCCTTGAGCGCATGGAGTTCCCGGAGCCGGTAATCTCTATCGCCGTTGAGCCGAAAACCAAAGCTGACCAGGAAAAAATGGGTCTGGCTCTGGGTCGTCTGGCGAAAGAAGACCCATCATTCCGCGTATGGACTGATGAAGAGTCTAACCAGACCATCATCGCTGGTATGGGTGAGCTGCACCTCGACATCATCGTTGACCGCATGAAGCGTGAATTCAACGTTGAAGCGAACATCGGTAAACCTCAGGTTGCGTATCGCGAAGCGATCCGCTCTAAAGTTACCGGTATTGAAGGTAAACACGCCAAGCAGTCTGGTGGTCGTGGTCAGTATGGTCATGTTGTTATCGACATGTACCCACTGGAGCCGGGTTCAAACCCGAAAGGCTACGAATTTGTTAACGACATTAAAGGTGGTGTGATTCCTGGCGAATACATCCCTGCCGTTGATAAAGGTATCCAGGAGCAGCTGAAGTCTGGTCCACTGGCGGGTTACCCGGTAGTTGATCTGGGCGTGCGTCTGCACTTCGGTTCTTACCATGACGTTGACTCCTCAGAGCTGGCGTTTAAACTGGCTGCTTCTCTTGCGTTTAAAGACGGCTTTAAGAAAGCAACCCCGGTTCTGCTTGAGCCAATCATGAAGGTTGAAGTAGAAACGCCAGAAGAGAACACCGGTGACGTTATCGGTGACCTGAGCCGCCGTCGTGGTATGCTTAAAGGTCAGGAATCTAACGCTACCGGCGTTCAGATTCACGCTGAAGTCCCGCTTTCCGAAATGTTCGGTTATGCAACTCAGCTGCGTTCACTGACAAAAGGCCGTGCTTCTTACTCCATGGAGTTCCTGAAGTACGATGATGCGCCGAACAACGTCGCTCAGGCCGTTATTGAAGCTCGTGGCAAATAAGGCTACGGTTTAAAAATTGTTAACTGATGCCTTCATCAATGATGAAGGCATAACGTAAGGATTATCGCCATGGCGAAAGAGCAATTTCAGCGTAA
>NZ_DJJN01000002.1:0-554 GCF_002434165.1 Pantoea sp. UBA6567
CTTAGCCCGTCCGCGTGCGGGAGCGCCGCTGAAACTGCCAGAAGCCTGGCGGGCGGACCCCCCCCGGTGCCGCGCGCTGCTTAGCGCACAGCCGCGTGCTGCTGCCCCGGGGCCGGTTCCGTTCGCCGTCAGCCGTGGCAGCAGCCTTTGCCCCGGCACGGCGACCGGGCAGAGGGCGCCTGGCCGCGCCCTCTGCACTCCCCGGCCCTGCGCCAGCCCCGCCCGCCGCTGCGCGGTTCCCTCGCTCACGCCCGCTTCCCTGGGACCGGGCGCTATTCGCTCCTGCTCACCGCGCCCTTTCGCCGACGTCCTGTCGGCTCATCCCGGAACCGTGCCCTCCCTCGGCGGACCCGGATGGCGCTTTCCCCGGCTTCCACTTTTTTCTCTTTCCTGGTTTTTTTTATGGCTGTGGATTTTGTTCGCAGGTTCAGACCCTGCAACCTTTTAAGAATGAAAAAATGAATGTGCAGGCGGGAAGGGGGCGCTATCCGCAGCGCCGGGCGCAGAGTGACGGCCAGGGCGAGCCGGCAGGATGCCGGCGAGAGCGCGGGCTG
>NZ_DJJN01000002.1:709-133272 GCF_002434165.1 Pantoea sp. UBA6567
CCTTAGCCCGTCCGCGTGCGCAAGCGCCGCTGAAACTGCCAGAAGCCTGGCGGGCGGAACCTCTCAGTGCCGCGCGCTGCCGCACCCAGCCTCGCGCTGCTCAGCGCAAAGCTCCGCGCTATTTTCTCAGCCCCGCGCTGCTTCGCGCCCAGCCCCAACAGACAAAGCAAACTGAAAACTGGCCGATAATGCGCCATTACTTCTGCGGTTGGGACAATTTTCCGAAACTCGTCGGCTTTTCACCTCGTCTGTTTACAGAAAATTCAGGGCAGGCAAAATAGCGTTTATTTTCTCACCGTAATTGACTATGTCTGAAGAAGCCCTGCGTCAGCAGATCCAGAACCTGAAAAAACACAACGCGCGCCTGAAGCGCATTGCGCATGATGCGCGCAATAAACTCAGCGCTGCGCTGGATGGCACCGGACTCTGCCTGTGGCAGCTGGACATTCCCAGCGGCAAACTGGTGATATTCAACCGGCGCTGGGGGGCGATGCTCGGCTTTCAGCCGAAAGAGACCAAAGCGCGGTTTGATGCCTGGCGGGAGTGCCTGCATCCGGAAGATGCTGATGAGGTGCTGCGGGCGTTTTACGACCATATCGAAGGGCGGGCACCGTGGTATGAGGCGCTGCACCGCATGATTGGCAAAAATGGCAAAATTACCTGGGTGCTGGACCGCGGTCGCGTCAGCGAGTGGGATGCGGCGGGTAATCCGCTGCGTGTGACCGGTACGCATATCGATATGACCAAAGAGAAAAATTATGAGGCTCAGCTTGCGCTGCTGGCGCATCACGATCCGCTGACGGGTCTCGCCAATCGCCATGCGCTCTCCGTTCAGTTTGCGCAGATGCAGGCCGGAGGGCCGCTCTGTGTGGCGTTTATCGATCTGGACAACTTCAAACACGTCAATGATACGCTCGGTCATCGCAGCGGTGATGAAGTGCTGATCCAGCTCAGCCAGCGGATGCTGGACGCTCTGCCGCCTGTGGTGCTGGCAGGCAGGCTCGGCGGTGATGAGTTTGTGCTGCTGATGCCATTCCTGATCGACTACCCTAAAGTGCGGATTCTGGCGCAGGCGGTGCTGGAGGCGGCGCTGCAGCCGTTTGATGTCGACAACGGTCTCGCACAGATTGGCGCTTCAATCGGGGTGGCTCAGGTACGGGCAAAAGAGAGCTTTGATGATGCGCTGAAACGGGCGGACGAGGCGATGTATCAGGTGAAGCGTAACGGAAAGCAGGGGATAAGGCTTGCTGCCTCCGGGCAGGAGAGACGCGACATTTAATTATTAAACGCATCCGCTGTCACCCCTGTTCGCGTAATGCGCCTAAACTTGTCTGTGATTATTGCTGCAGCGATCTCTGCCGGCAATAAAACTGCCTGTTATCGGCCACACACGGAGAATGAGATGAGCACCTTTCAGACTAAAGATGGCGTTACGCTCTGGTTTAAAGACTGGGGCAGCGGCCAGCCAGTGCTGTTCAGCCACGGCTGGCCGCTGGATGCGGATATGTGGGACAGCCAGCTGACTTTCCTCGCGGAGCGGGGCTATCGGGTTATCGCGTTTGACCGTCGCGGTTTTGGCCGCTCAGAGCAGCCGTGGGAAGGGTATAACTACGATACCTTCGCTGATGATATCCATGACCTGATCGAACATCTCCAGCTGGAAGAGATTACGCTGGTAGGGTTTTCAATGGGCGGAGGCGATGTCACGCGCTACATTGGCCGCTACGGCAGCGCAAAAGTAAAATCGCTGGTGCTGCTGGGTGCCGTGACGCCGGTGTTTGGCCGGAAAGCGGATCATCCGGAAGGCCCGGAACAGGCGGTCTTTGATGATATCAGGGCGGGATTACGTCAGGACCGTGCGCAGTTCATCAGCGATTTTGCCACGCCGTTTTATGGTCTGAATGCCGGACAGCAGGTTTCAGACGGGGTGCTGACCCAGACGCTCAATATCGCGTTGCTCGCTTCGCTGAAAGCGACTATCGACTGCGTTACGGCGTTTGCAGAGACGGACTTCCGGGATGATATCGCTAAAGTCGATGTGCCCACGCTGGTGATCCACGGCAGTAACGATCAGGTCGTACCCTTTGAGGCGACCGGCAAGCTGGCGCATGAGATGATTAAACATTCACAGCTGAAAGTGTATGACAATGCACCGCACGGCTTTGCTGTTACTCATCAGGATCGACTCAACGCCGACCTGCTCGCCTTTTTGCAGCAGCAGAAATAAAAAAAGGTCGCCTGCGGGCGACCTCCTCTGAACTGCAGGGC
Organism: Pantoea sp. UBA6567; assembly: GCF_002434165.1. Taxonomy (NCBI): domain Bacteria; kingdom Pseudomonadati; phylum Pseudomonadota; class Gammaproteobacteria; order Enterobacterales; family Erwiniaceae; genus Pantoea; species Pantoea sp. UBA6567. The sequence goes on from NZ_DJJN01000002.1 coordinate 2,978, forward strand.
AGAGTTAATCTGCCAGCAGATGACCATACATCGTCAGCAGACGACGCGTCACGCCGTTGGTCCAGCCAAAACCGTCCTGCAGCGGATATTCGCCGCCGCCGCCCGGACGCGCCCGATCGCCGCTGATATCATATTTCTCAACCAGCTTGTGATGCAGCGAGTAGAAGTTTTTCACCGTCGTCAGCCAGTTCACCGCAATCTCAGTGGCCAGCGTCTCTTCACCGTAATGATTCAGCCCCACTACGGCCATCCACTGCAGCGGTGCCCAGGCGTTAGGCGCGTCCCACTGCTCGCCGCTCTCGACCATCGAGGTCAGCAGTCCGCCCTGCGTCAGCAGCAGCTGGCGCAGCGCAATCGCCTGCAGATGCGCCTGCTCAGGCGAAGCGAGGCCGAGGAACAGCGGTACAACCGCAGCGGCAGTAAAGGCGCCAAACCGCTCGTTGCGCCAGTCGTAGTCACGATAAACGCCTGCGGTGGTATCCCAGAGGTAACGGTTAATCGCCTGCTTGCGCGCATCCGCTTTTTTCTGCCACGCCAGCGCCGTCAGCTCTTCGCCCCGGGCGTGCGATAGCGTGGAGATCATCAGCTCCAGCTTGTAGAGAAACGCATTGAGATCGACCGGGATAAACTGCGTAGTACGGATACTCGCCAGTCGCTGCGGATCGCGTAGCCAGCGTGAAGAGTAATCCCAGCCGGATGCAGCACCGGCGCGCAGATCGCGGTAAACCTCACTGGCCGGACGGCTCGACTTGCTGGCCGTCTCCACATCTTCCACCCAGGATTCATCACGCGGTGTGTCGCGATCGTCCCAGTAGCGGTTGAGCAGAGAGCCGTCGGGCATGCGCACAACGTGACGATAAGCCTGATGCGGCATCAGCTCACCTGCGCCATCCATCCAGAACTGATACTCTTTCATCAGCTGGTCAAGGTAGCGTTTGGCACCGCGAATGCCATCCTCTTCAAACAGCTCCACCATCAGGGCAAATACCGGTGGCTGCGAGCGGCTGAGATAGTAAGTACGGTTTCCGTTAGGAATATGACCGTAGTTATCGATCAGCCAGGCAAAATTGTCCGCCATATGACGCAGCAGATCGTCACGTCCGGCATCAGCCAGCCCCAGCATGCTGAAATAGGAGTCCCAGTAATAGGTTTCGCCAAAGCGGCCGCCGGGTACCACGTAAGGTTTTGGCAGCGGCAGCAGCGAGGAGTGTGGCATATGCTGCTGAGGCATTTTTGTCAGCACCGGCCACAGATCATCGATGTGCTCTTTCAGCGTTTTATCCGGATTTGAGACATAAAAGCTCTCATTTACCTGCGGCAGGTAAAAGTGCTCATGAATAAACTTTTCCAGATCGAGATCGCCCGCCCGTTTGCGGCGACGATAGCGGATAAGAATATCCAGCGGATCGAATTTAGGCGCGCAGTCGGGAAATGTTTTGCTGTCAGCAAAAATATGAGAGGTCTGAACGTGTTCAAACATCTCCAGATAGCGATCGGCAGGCGTCAGCGCATCCGGTGCTGGCAGTCCCTGAATCAGCTCAGGTTCTGGCTCCGAATCCTCTGCGCCTTCACGCACGAACTCATGAGGATCGTATTGATACTCCAGATCAGCATGGGCTTCGTGTTCCCCGAACACATGGCGTGGCTGGTGGTTAGTATTAATAACGGCCTCCTGAAATTCCTGGTTGCTCAAAAGACAAATTATAGAGGGTTCGCGGTTGCAGACAACAATGCGAAATATCTATGAACGTAATAAATATTGTCGATGGATCGCCGTTTTTGCCTTTTTTGCAATATTAACAACGGCCTGTATTTAAAGATATTTAAGGTGTTTCTTAAATATACCTTCAGAAAGCGCACCGGATTAATCTGCAAATAAGAAAATCGCCAATTTCAGGCGCCGCTCTCCCTTTTTTCTTGATCAATTTATGCGGTTGTTTTCTGCACCCGGTGCGCGACTTACGCGTTACAGCCATCCGGGTGTCTGTACATCCGGAATCTGCACAGGACCTCGCCGCGGTAAATTTTTTGCCAGATGAGCAGGCGCTAAGCGAAAACGTTATTAATTACCTTTCGCTATAAACAGGTTTTTTTTAATTTTAATTTAACTAAAAAACGGCCGTGCAATAATTTTTACACTGCGCTGGCGCAAACATCAGGCTGCCGTTTTGGTTGTTACCGTAATTAACAATCAAATGAACTGCTTAAAGAAGTAATCTCTTTTACAGCCGCTAAGCTTAATAACAACATTGTCACAATAGAGCAGGATAATTAACCTTAACTCAGTGATTTTAAACAGATAGTTTCTCGCAAAAACAATGATCTTAATCAAGATTTACTGGTATAGTTTTATTCACTCCTACTTTTCCGTTTGTTCCTGCCGGTTTCTCACATTTGGCGGGAATTGATGACGGCGTAGCAGAAATTATTCTGTGCGCCATCTTTGTTAATAATAAGTAAAAATTCCGCGTAATTTTGTGGCAATGAGGTAAGCAATGTTTGGATTAGATGCTTTTCATCTGGCCAGGATACAGTTCGCGTTTACTGTCTCCTTCCATATTATCTTCCCGGCCATCACTATCGGGCTTGCCAGCTTTCTGGCAGTGCTTGAGGGGATGTGGCTGAAAACCCGTAACGAAACCTATCGCGATCTCTATCACTTCTGGTCGAAAGTGTTTGCGGTGAACTTCGGTATGGGGGTGGTCTCAGGTCTGGTTATGGCCTATCAGTTCGGGACCAACTGGAGCGGGTTTTCGCAGTTTGCCGGGAGTATTACCGGTCCGCTGCTGACCTATGAGGTGCTGACTGCCTTCTTCCTTGAGGCGGGCTTCCTCGGCGTCATGCTGTTTGGCTGGAACCGCGTCGGACCAGGCCTGCACTTCTTCGCCACCTGTATGGTCGCGTTAGGTACGCTGATCTCCACGTTCTGGATCCTCGCATCAAACAGCTGGATGCACACGCCGCAGGGCTACATCATCCAGAATGGTATTGTGGTGCCGGAAGACTGGTTCAAAATTGTGTTTAACCCCTCATTCCCTTATCGGCTGTTCCATATGTCGGTGGCGGCATTCCTTGCCAGCGCCTTCTTTGTGGGCGCGTCCGGGGCATGGCATCTGCTGCGCGGCAATGACAACCCGGCGATCCGCAAGATGTTCTCAATGGCGCTGTGGATGGCGCTGATTGTTGCTCCGATTCAGGCGATGATTGGCGATGCGCACGGCCTGAACACGCTGGAGCATCAGCCGGCAAAAATTGCTGCCATTGAAGGACACTGGGAAAACCCGCCGGGTGAAGCCACGCCGCTGATCCTGTTTGGTATTCCGGATATGGAAGAGGAGCGTACGAAGTATGCGCTGGAAATTCCTTATCTCGGCAGCCTGATCCTGACGCACAGTCTTGATAAACAGGTTCCGGCACTGAAAACCTTCCCGAAAGAGGATCGGCCTAATTCGCTGGTGATCTTCTGGTCGTTCCGCGTCATGGTGGCGATGGGGCTGCTGATGATCACGCTCGGCGTGTTCAGCCTGTGGCTGCGTTATAAACAGCGTCTTTACAGCTCACGACCGTTCCTGTGGTTTGCGCTGCTGATGGGACCATCGGGCCTGATCGCTATCCTTGCTGGCTGGTTCACCACTGAAATCGGACGTCAGCCGTGGGTGGTTTACGGCGTGCAGCGCACAATTGATGCGGTTTCAGCGCATGGCGACCTGCATATGAGTATCAGCCTGCTGGCCTTTATCCTGGTCTACTCATCGGTGTTTGGCGTGGGCTATGTCTATATGATGCGCCTGATCAAAAAAGGTCCGCACACCGGTGAAGGGAAAGATGTCCGTCACGGTGGTCCGGGTCAGGATAAGACGCCAGCGCGCCCGCTCTCTGCTGCACATGAGAGCCTGGATGCTTCGCAGGAGGGTAAATAAATGATCGATTTTTCCGTTATCTGGTTCGCCATCATCGTCTTTGCCACGCTGATGTATATCGTGATGGATGGCTTTGACCTGGGCATCGGTATTCTGTTTCCGTTTAACAAAGATGCCGTTGAGCGCGACATGATGGTTAACACCGTGGCGCCGGTCTGGGATGGTAATGAAACCTGGCTGGTGCTGGGCGGAGCAGGGCTGTATGGTGCCTTTCCGCTCGCCTATGCGGTGATCGCTGATGCACTGGCGATCCCGCTGACGGCTATGCTGATCGGCCTGATTTTCCGCGGTGTGGCGTTTGAATTTCGCTTCAAGGCGACCGAAGAGCATCGTGCATTCTGGGATAAATCGTTTATTGCCGGCTCGCTGCTGGCGACCTTCAGCCAGGGCGTGGCGGTCGGTGCGATGATCAACGGTTTCCCGGTTAAAGGACGTGAGTTTGCCGGTTCAGCTCTGGACTGGCTGGCCCCGTTCCCGCTGTTCTGCGGCGTGGGTCTGGTCGTGGCCTATGCGCTACTGGGCTGCACCTGGCTTATCATGAAAACCGAAAACGAACTGCACCGTAAAATGTCTGCGCTGGCTACGCCGCTGGTGATTGCGCTGCTGGTGATAGTCGGCATTATCAGCCTGTGGACGCCGTTTGCTCACGAAGCGATTTCGCAGCGCTGGTTTACCCGGCCAAACCTGTTCTGGTTCCTGCCGGTGCCGGTACTGGTTCTGCTCTGCTCGTGGGGGATCATGCGCGCCATCAAACGTGAGGCGCACTATTCGCCGTTCCTGCTGACGCTGGCGCTGATTTTCCTCGGCTTCTCCGGGCTTGGCATCAGCGTCTGGCCAAACATTATTCCGCCATCCGTAACTATCTGGGAAGCGGCATCGCCGCCGCAGAGCCAGGCCTTTATGCTGGTGGGCAGCCTGCTGATTATCCCGATGATTCTGGGCTATACCTTCTGGAGCTACTATGTGTTCCGCGGAAAAATCAAAGCTGACGCAGGATACCATTGAGATGCAAACGGAGGTCAGCAACATGAAACAGCACACTGAACACAAAGCGCCGCTCTGGAAGCGGGTGATGTGGCTGGTGATCATCTATGGTGCAAGCGTGCTGGCACTCGGCGTGGTGGCATCCCTGTTTCGTATGATGATGACCGCGGCAGGTATGCGTTCGCATTAATATCTGTCTGCAGCAGAGCGGCACAGCACAGCGTGCCGCTCGCCTTGCGTTAAAAAAAGTTAGTAACCTAAGCAATTAGTGCGCCGCCCTGAGCGGATCCTTTACTCTTCCTTACGTTGGTTAGGCGATTTTGTTATATTTATGTGACAAATAACGCATTAACGCGCACTTTCCTGACTCATTCAATTAGAACCATGCTTAGCCTGAACCTGAAAAAGCAGTATATCTCTGACCTGGTTGACTGGATTGAAGCCAACCTGACCGATGAGCTTAATATCGATCTTATCACCCTGAAATCAGGCTATTCCAAATGGCATATGCAGCGCATGTTCAAGGAGATGACCGGCCAGACGCTGGCCTCCTACACGCGCAAACGCCGCCTGACTTTATCCGCTATGGCGCTTCGCTTAACCAGCATGCCGCTGATCGACATCGCCGTACGTTTTGGCTTCGACAATCAGCAAAATTTTACCCGCGTGTTCAAAAGCCATTTCTCGCTGACGCCTGGCGCCTATCGTCGTATTCCGGAAATGCGCATGAAAGCTTTTCACAGCCGCATCTCTGCGCCGCGCCCGTGGGTTAAAACACGGCTCGCCGAGAAGCCGGAAATTCGTCTGAGTGGAGAGGTGGTGGAGTGGGAGTGCCGCTTTGGCGAATATATTGACCATCACAATCATATTGTGGCGCAGCATACACGCGACTTTATCGCCTTTGCCGGACAGCACGCCACGCGCGGCTGGCTCGGTTTTCAGTTCAGTCCCGGCGTGAGCTCGCTCGATCAGCAGCATATCAGCCTGTTTCAGGCGCTGGAGAGTGAGCACGCTGACGTTCTGCCGCAGCATGTGCAGAACTGGACCGGCGAGAGCGGGCTGTATGCAGAGATCGACTGGCATGGCGCGCCGGAAGAGATCAACGCCTTCACCGCCGAGATTTACTACAACCATCTGCCCGCGCTCGGCGTGGCACGCCGGCCCGGTAAAGATCTGCTCAGGCTCGATTTGAAATACAGTACGCCGCAGCTGCTGCAGGGCACCTTTCATATTCCGGTAGCACTGGAATAATCAGCAAATTGTGCGGCTAAATGTGACAAACCGCACAATTTTATAAACCCTGCGCCGGTAGCGGCGTAAAATTCTGCTCCGAAGCCTGACCTGCCGCGCCATGTGCTGGCAGCGCAGCATCAGGCTGGATGGCTCTCTGCATTCCCGATCCGCTCCGGATCTTTAAATGAAACCCTAAATTATCATGCGACTTTTACCGTTGTTCTTGTCCGCGGCGCTTGCCGTTTTTTCATCGCTGGCCGGTGCGCAAATGGCTGAGCCATTTTCACCCCCCGGTGGCCTGCATCCGCACCAGCAGCGCTGTGCTCAGCAGGAAATTGTGGGTGATAACGCACTGCCTCAGTATGAAAACAGTGAGAACGTTTCTCTCTGCTGCAGCGATCTGCACGCCTGACACTTGCCGCCGCTCTCCGCTAATGCGGCAACCGCATTTTTCGACATTGTTTCCCGGCGCGGTCACCGCTATCGTTTCGCCACGTAATGAGAATTATTTACATTAATTTAGCGTGGCGGCACAGGCGGAGTGCGCTGCTGCCGCTGCCGGGAGAAGTGAATTGTCACAGAAAAAGAGTCGTGCACCGCAGCGAGTGCGTAATGAGCTGCGCTTTCGTCATCTGACGGTAGCCAGCAAAACCCGTGTTGCCGGCGTCTTCTGGCGCATTGTATTTACCGGGGCCGATCTGGCAGGCTTTCATTCCCCCTCGTTTGACGATCACATCAAAGTCTTTTTTCCCTCCGGGCCGGGCTGCGATGTTGCGCTGCCGCAGCTGAGTGAAGAGGGCATCGTCTGGCCTGAGGGCGTGCGTCCCGCCGCGCGTGACTACACGCCGCTGGCGTTTAACGGCGTCGACTCTCTGACGCTCGATTTCTATATGCATGATGACGGAGTGGCGAGCGGCTGGGCAGCTGCGGCTAAGCCTGGCGACCGGATCGCGATGGGCGGGCCGCGCGGCTCCTGCATTATGCCGGTGGATTACGCCTGCCAGGTGTATGTCTGCGATGAAACCGGGCTGCCTGCTTTTAAGCGGCGCTATGCGGAGCTGCAGGCGCAGCACGTTCACCTGCTGGCGTTTACGGATGCCGCTATCGGACACGACTATCTGGAAGAGATGGAGGGCGTTACCGTCCACTGGCTGGGCAGCAACCGTATGGCGACCACTACGCCAGCGCAGCTGACGGCAGAACTGGCTGCCATCGATTTTACCGGCGATGACTATTTTGTCTGGCTGACCGGAGAAGGCAATGCGGTGAAGCAGCTCAGCGACTATTTTACGCAGCAGCGCGGCGCGGATACGGACTTTGTCCGCGCCGTCGCCTACTGGCATCAAAAGTCACCTGAAAAGTAAGCAGCGGCAGATATCCCGCTGCCGGCGAGCGGCGCTAGCGCCGTTTGTCGGCATGACCCAGCGAACGATCCGGCCAGCAGTAGTCGCGCACGCGCTGTTTCAGCGTGACCGCATCCGGAAAACCGCCGTCGCGTTTGCGCTCCCAGATAACCTGACCATCCACGCTGATCTCAAAGACGCCGCCGGTACCAGGCTGCAGCGTGACCGCGCTGAGATCGTCGCTGAACGTCTGCAGCAGCTCCTGAGCCATCCACGCTGAACGCAGCATCCAGTTGCACTGGGTGCAGTAGTGCAGGGTAATCGCGGGCTTAGACATCGTTAACTCCCTGACGGCAATCCACTATCAGCCGGCCGCGCACGTTGCCCGCCAGCAGCTGTTTGGCACCTTCCTGCGCTTCGCTGAGCGGGATGATGCGGGTTATCTGCTGCAGCAGCGCGCTGTCGGCCTGTTCTGCCAGCCGCTGCCACACCTGCTGGCGCAGCGTCTGCGGACACATGACGCTATCGATACCGGTCAGCGTGACGCCGCGCAGAATAAAGGGGGCCACGCTGCCCGGCAGATCCAGCCCCTGCGCCATTCCGCACGCGGCCACCACACCGTCGCGCCGCATCCCTGCCAGCACGTTGGCCAGCGTGTGGCTGCCCACGGTATCAATGGCGGCAGCCCAGCGCTCTTTTGCCAGCGGTTTACCCGGTTCGCTGAGTTCAGCACGATCGATTACCGCTGTGGCGCCCAGCGTATTGCACAGGTAGTCGCGCTCAGCTGCGCGTCCGCTGGCGGCGACCACCTCATATCCCAGGCGTGCCAGCAGGCTCACCGCAAAACTGCCTACGCCGCCGCTGGCTCCCGTTACCAGCACCGGGCCGTGCTGCGGGGTGATGCCCTGTTTTTCCAGCGCCATCACGCAGAGCATCGCGGTAAAGCCGGCGGTGCCTATCGCCATCGTCTGCTGCGGACTGAGCGCATCCGGCACGCTGACCAGCCAGTCGCCGGAGACGCTGGCTTTCTGCGCCAGTCCTCCCCAGTGCTTTTCACCCACGCCCCAGCCGGTCAGCAGCGCCAGATCGTTTTGCTGCCACGCCGGATGGCGGCTGTGGGTCACGCGGCCCACAAAGTCGATGCCTGGCACCATGGGAAACTGGCGTACGATCGGCCCTTTGTTGCAGATGGCGAGCGCATCTTTGTAATTCAGCGTGGAGTAGCTGATATCGAGGATAACATCCCGATCGGGAAGCTGTTGCTCGGAGAGATCCTGCAGGGAGGTGCGATACCCCTGCGCATCATTTTCAATGACTAATGCTTTGAACATGCCGCCTCCGGCGATGGGAAGTGTGCAGCCAATAGTACCCCTGATTGTGAGCGGCAGCAAAAAATGCCATTATCGCGACCGGCGGGTGTCCTGCACCGGTCACGCCGTTCCTTTCTGTGCCACTGGCACCCACTCATCCTGTTATGCCGGGGATTTGAGTTATGAACCCATTGAAAATAGCTGCCAGCGTGGCAATTGCGCCGGGCCTGAGCCTGAATACCACCCGCGATGTCGTGACGCTCGACACGACTGACTTTACCGACGTTGCCGCGGTGGTGCTCTCGCTGGCGGATACGCGCAGCGGCGTACTGATGCTGCTGCGCCAGACCGGATTTAACCTGCCGGTATTTGTGGCTAACGCGTTTGATACCGCAGTGCTGGATCTGCCTGGCGTGACCGGAGAAATCAACGGCGCAGCTGAAGAGTGGCAGGCGCTGGAGCAGGCTGCGCAGCAGTATGAGGCCGCACTGCTGCCGCCTTTCTTTGATACCCTGACGCGCTACGTCGATATGCAGAACAGCACCTTCGCCTGCCCGGGCCATCAGGGCGGGGCGTTTTTCCGCCGCCATCCCGCCGGGCGGCAGTTTTATGAATTTTATGGGGAAAACCTGTTCCGCTCTGATATGTGTAATGCAGATGTCCGGCTGGGCGATCTGCTAATCCATGAAGGCTCGGCGAAAGATGCGCAAAAGTTTGCAGCCCGCGTTTTTAACGCCGACAAAACCTATTTTGTGCTGAACGGAACATCAAGCGCTAATAAAGTCGTCACCAATGCGCTGCTGACGCGCGGCGACCTGGTTCTGTTCGATCGCAATAACCATAAATCCAACCATCACGGCGCGCTGCTGCAGGCGGGCGCCACGCCAGTCTACCTGGAGGCGGCACGTAATCCGTTTGGCCTGATTGGCGGCATCGACGCGCACTGTTTCGATGAAAGCTATCTGCGGGCAGAGATCGCAAAGGTTAACCCTGAACGCGCCAGGCAGGCGCGGCCATTCCGGCTGGCGATTATCCAGCTCGGCACCTATGACGGCACCGTTTACAACGCGCGTCAGGTGGTGGACCGCATCGGTCATCTGTGCGACTACATTCTGTTTGACTCCGCGTGGCTCGGCTATGAACAGTTTATTCCGCTGATGGCGGCGGGTTCACCGCTGACGCTTACCCTGACGGAAGACGATCCGGGGATCTTTGTCACCCAGTCAGTACACAAACAGCTGGCGGGCTTTTCGCAGACCTCACAGATCCATAAAAAGGATAATCATATCCGTGGTCAGCAGCGCTTTTGCCCGCATAAGCGGCTGAACAACGCCTTTATGCTGCACGCCTCAACCAGCCCGTTTTATCCGCTGTTTGCCGCGCTGGATATCAACGCGCGTATGCACCAGGGCGAGGCAGGACGCAGCCTGTGGCACGACTGCGTCATACAGGGCATTGATGCGCGTAAAGCGATCCTGCAGCGCTGCACCATGATTAAACCGTTTCTGCCTGCTCAGGTACACGGCGCGCCGTGGCAGCAGGCAGACAGCGCCGCTATCGCCCGCGATCCGGCTTACTTTAGCTTTGAGCCCGACGCAGAGTGGCACGGCTTCAGCGGCTATGCGCCGGGCCAGTATCAGATTGACCCCTGCAAGCTGCTGCTTACCACGCCGGGCATCGACGCACGCAGCGGCGCGTACAGCGACTTTGGCATTCCGGCCACCATACTGGCGAACTATCTGCGTGAGAACGGCATCGTGCCGGAGAAGTGCGATCTCAACTCCATTCTGTTCCTGCTGACGCCGGCAGAAAGCGCGGAGAAGATGGCGCATCTGGTGGCGATGCTGGAGCAGTTTGAACAGCAGGTGCGCGAAGATGCGCCGCTGGCGGAAGTGCTGCCGAGCCTGTATCGCAAGCATGCGGAGCGCTATCGCGGCTATACGCTGCGCCGCCTCTGTCAGGAGATGCACGATCTCTACGTCAGTTTTGCCGTTAAAGATCTGCAGAAAGCGATGTTCCGCGCTGACTGTTTCCCGCCGGTAGCGGTCAATCCGCAGGATGCGCATCAGGCTTATATCCGCGGTGAAGTGGAGCTGGTGCCGGTCGCAGAAGCGGAAGGGCGCATCGCGGCGGAAGGGGCACTACCTTATCCACCGGGCGTGCTGTGCGTCGTGCCCGGCGAGGTGTGGGGCGGGGCGGTACAGCGCTACTTCCTCGCGCTGGAAGCGGGCATCAACCAGCTGCCGGGCTTTTCACCGGAGCTGCAGGGTGTTTATATCGCGGAACAGAGCAGCGGCTATAAGCAGCTGGTGGCGAATATGCTGACCTGAGCGTATCGCGCCCTGACCCGATCGGGCAGGGCGCGACAATCCGGCGCATTTAATAGCGGTGATAGCTGCGCTGCGCCTGGTTAACTTTATAGAGATAACGACGCGACTCGGCAGAAGGATGGCGGCTGGTCAGCGTCTGGTAGACATCGGCTGGCGACATATCGTTGATCAGCGAAAATGCGCGGTCTTTATCGCTGGAGAAGACGCGCAGTACGCTGCCGGCACCGCCGTTATACGCGGTGATCACCGCATAGCGACGCGAAGTGGGATCCTGAATGCCGCCCAGATAGCTTTTCTGCAGCAGCGACAGATAAGCCGTACCGGCATCGATGTTGTTTTCCGGGTCCAGCAGATAACTGCGGCTCGGCTTGCCCCATTTACCTTTCATGCGGAAGACGTCAACGCCGGCAGTATGCTGCACCACCTGCATCAGCCCCAGCGCATCAGCGTGGCTGACCGCATAGGGGTTAAAGCTCGATTCGGTCTGCATAATCGCCAGAATCAGTGAGGCATCGACACCATACTGCTCAGCAGATTTGCGCACCATCGGCAGATACTTATGTGCACGCTTGTCGAGATGGTTCGGCACCATCGGAATGGTTACCGACCAGATCACATGCAGCCCGGCGGTGCGTTTTTGCAGTTTGTTCTGGATCAGGTAGTCCGCAAAGCTGGCGGCGCGCCCCTGCCAGCGGATTGGCTGCCCGGTATTATCCAGCACCTGGCCATACAGCAGCGGCTCTTTACTGATCTTAATATCGTTGGCGTCAGAGTAGAGATCGACATTGCCCGGATCGTCGCCGATCAGCAGGGTGGTGACGATCGCCTGGCGCAGGCTGGCCATGGGATCGGTACCGGAGATGGTCTCAATGGTGATACTACCCTTGTCGAAGTTGATGTGACTGCGGGTGTAGTAGCTGTCACTGTACTTCACATAATCTTTCGGCCCGGCGATAAGGACTTCATTAATGCCCCAGATATTTTCAATATTGGCGGCAAACTGTCCCATCAGAATGTCAAAGCCGTTGGTATCTTTAACCCACTCTTCGTGATACTGCGATTTTTTTTGTCCGGAGCAGGAGATTAATAGCGGCGCGATCGCCAGCAGGGCTATCAGTTTTTTATTCATCGTGAATCTGTGCCTGACTCAAAAAAGCGGGCCTCAAAGGAAGGCCCGGAACGGTTATTTTTCTGGCGGGGTAAAACCTTCGATATGCACATCTTTGCCTTCAAACAGGAAATTGACCATCTCCTTTTCCAGCACTTTGCGATCTTCCGGATTCATCATGTTGAGCTTTTTCTCGTTGATCAACATGGTCTGTTTCGACATCCACTGCTGCCAGGCTTCTTTAGAAATCTCATTATAGATGCGCTTGCCCAGCTCGCCGGGATAGAGCTGAAAGTCCTGGCCTTCAGCGTCACGTTGCAGATAGGTACAAAAAATGGTGCGGCTCATTACTCTTCCTCTTCGATCGCGCGCGATGACAGTGACAGCTGCTGCGGATGGCGTAATTCATGCAGTAAACGCTCTACCGGGGCAGCAAGGCCCACTGACGGTGGTTGCGCTAAGTTATACCAGAGACCGCCCGCTTCATCCATCAGCGACCCGGCGGATGGCTCTGCCAGCCACATCGGCACAATATCCAGATGGAAATGGCTAAAGGTGTGGCGAAATGCCGTCAGCTGCTGCAGATTGCCGCTAATACCGTGCTGTGTCAGCCACTCCCGCAGTGCATCCTCGCTGCTAAACTGCGGAAAGCAGTAAAGGCCGCCCCACAGTCCCGTGGGCGGACGCTGCGCCAGCCAGACATTATCGCCATCCTGCATCAGCAAAAACCAGCCGCTGCGTACCGGCAGAGTGACTTTGGGCTTTTTGCCCGGATAGTCAGCCCAGCTCTGGCTGGCATACGCTTCACAGCCGCTATTAAGCGGGCAGATTTCACACTTTGGTCGCGAGCGGGTGCAGACCAGCGCGCCGAGATCCATCATCGCCTGATTAAACTGGCTGACACCCTGCGCTGGCGTCACTGCTTCGCTGATCTGCCACAGCTGCTTTTCAACCTCTTTTTTGCCAGGCCAGCCGCCTATGGCGTAGCAGCGCGCCAGCACGCGTTTGACGTTGCCATCCAGAATCGGAAAATGCAGGCCAAGCGACAGTGAAAGGATCGCCCCGGCGGTCGAGCGACCCACGCCCGGCAGAGCAGCAATTGCCGTGAAGTCCGGCGGGAACTCACCGCCGTGCTGATCCACGACCTGTTTAGCCGCTTTATGCAGGTTGCGCGCCCGCGCATAGTAGCCGAGGCCGGTCCAGAGATGCAGCACTTCATCCAGCGGCGCGGCAGCAAGATCGCGCACGGTGGGGAAGCGCGCCATAAAACGTTCAAAATAGGGAATAACCGTGGCAACCTGCGTCTGCTGCAGCATGACCTCTGAAAGCCACACTTTGTAGGGCGTCTTTTCCAGCTGCCACGGCAGCGTTTTACGGCCAAAGCGGTCATACCACTTCAGCACCTGTTGCGCGAATTGCGACGCCTGCATCATATGAAGGAAATTTTCCGTGTTTACTCTACAATCAGGCAGGAATTGCAGCACAGAGCGTCAGGGGTGTAAACCGGAAGATTGCAAAGGCTTGCTTCTGACCTTTAACTTTGCATAATGCCCGTTTCCCCGAACAGGCTAACCAGCAGGCTTCAACATGATAAATGACGTCATCACTCCGGAATTTGATGAAAACGGGCGGCCGCTGCGCCGTATCCGCAGCTTCGTACGCCGCCAGGGGCGGTTAACGAAAGGCCAACAGCTCGCGCTGGATCAATACTGGCCGGTGATGGGCGTTGAGTATCAGCCCGCGCCGCTGGACATGACCGCGCTGTTCGGGCGCGACGCACCGCTGGTGCTGGAGATCGGTTTTGGTATGGGCGCCTCGCTGGTCACCATGGCGCAAAATAATCCGCAGCAGAACTTCCTGGGCATTGAAGTGCATGCGCCGGGCGTAGGTGCCTGCCTGGCATCTGCGAAGGAAGCGGGCGTAGAGAATCTGCGGGTCATGTGCCATGACGCGGTAGAAGTGCTGGAGCATATGATCCCGGATAACTCTCTGCGCATGGTGCAGCTTTTCTTCCCGGATCCGTGGCACAAAGCGCGTCACAATAAACGCCGTATCGTGCAGGCGCCGTTTGCTGAACTGGTGCACCGTAAGCTGAAGCTTGGCGGCGTGTTTCATATGGCCACCGACTGGGAAGATTACGCGACCCATATGCTGGAGGTGATGAACAGCGTAGCGGGTTACGTTAATCAGTCAGCCACCCAGGATTACGTGCCGCGTCCTGAGACGCGTCCATTGACTAAATTTGAGCAGCGCGGGCAGCGACTGGGCCATGGCGTGTGGGATCTGATGTTTGAGAGGGTAAAATAATGGCCGTACAGCGCAGTCGTCGTTTACGTAAGAAACTGCATATTGATGAGTTTCAGGAGCTGGGTTTCTCCGTAGCATGGCGTTTTGCCGAGGGAACCACCGAAGAGCAGATTGATGCCACGCTGGATCAGTTTATCACTGAGGTGATCGATCCAAACGGTCTGGCTTATGACGGCAGTGGTTATCTGGTATGGGAAGGCCTGGTCTGCATGCAGCAGACCGGAAAGTGCACCGATGAGCATCGTGAACTGGTGCGCAAGTGGCTGGAAGGGCGTGAATTGTCTGATATCCAGATAACGGAACTCTTCGACGTCTGGTGGGACTAAGTTGTAGTGCGACATGCGGGTGCGCATTTCTGCGCGCCCTGTACTGCACTGCGCAGGGGGCGCATTAATGCGCCCCCTGCGATGTAATTTGCCGCAGGGGCGCCATTCATGGCGCCCGTTGTAACACCGCGCCAGAGGCGCATTAATGCGCCCCCTACAATGTAATTTGCCGCAGGGGCGCCATTCATGGCGCCCGCGCCATTGGCCGCACAATACCCACCCCGCACAGCACATTCAGGAGATCTCATGATTCGTAAGGCTCTGTTCGCCGCGCTACTGCTGACGGCAGCGCAGGCACACGCTGACTACCAGTGCAGCGTTAATCCGCAGGATGATGTGGTGATCACCCCACAAAGCGTTCAGGTTGTCGGCAGCAACGGCAATCTCACGATGACCCCACAGGGTGATGTCACCTTTAACGGCAAAACGGTTACCGTTGATAACGCGGCACGTCAGCAGGCGATTGATTACCAGAGCGCGCTGCGTCGCGATTTGCCGTGGGTCAGCAACGGCGCAAAAACGCGCCTTGAACGCGGGCGCGCCGCACTGGATAAAGTGATCGTTGAGAAACTGGGCAGCGACAGCAATGTGCGCAACCGCCTGACCACGCTGGATAGCCAGCTGAAGCAGCAGATGAATCGCATCATTGAGCAGCGCCAGGATGGCCTGACGTTCCACCACCAGGCAATAAACCAGGTGCGCGCTGACGGACAGAAGCTGGTACAGAGCACGCTGGGCGGCGTACTGCAGGATAGCCTGAATGAGATGGGCACGCAGCAGGCGACCAGCAGCAGTAATCCGCTGCAGGCGCTGATGGGCAATCTGGGTGGTCTGCAGCAGTCGATTCAGACTGAATGGAACAACCAGGAGCGCGATTTCCAGAACTTTGGCCATGAGGTCTGCAACCGGGTCATCGCGCTGGAAAACCAGCGTAAAACGCTGGTGAAGAGTATTAACTAGCAAAAAAAGAGCGGCCACCGGGCCGCTCTGATTACATAAACAGTTCCAGCAACGAATTCAGGAACAGTTTGCCTTTCTCGGTGATCTGCCACTCGCTGGCGCTCTCAGTGACATAGCCTGCGGCGATAGCCTGCTCCATCTGCGGGCGGATCGTCTGTTCATCCAGCCCGGTATAACGCTGAAACTCCGCGCGCGGCGCCGCTTCCAGCAGGCGGAACCGGTTCATAAAGAACTCAAACGGCTTATCTTCGTCCGCCACTTCATGTTGCTTATCAAGATAGTTGCCCTTCATAAAGCCGCGCGGATGACGGGTTTTGACCGTCCGCACAATGCGGCCATCCGCCTGCGTCAGCTTACCGTGCGCTCCGCAGCCGATACCGAGATAATCACCGAAGCGCCAGTAGTTGAGATTGTGCTCACAACGATAGCCCGGCTTCGCGTAGGCTGAGGTTTCATACTGCTGATAGCCGGCAGCCGTCAGCAGCTGGTGCCCCTGCTCGTAAATATCCCACAGCGCATCATCATCCGGCAGCTGCGGTGGTCGGGAACCAAACAGCGTGTTCGGCTCAATGGTTAGCTGATACCAGGAGAGATGGGGCGGGTTAAGCGCAATTGCCTGACGGAGATCGTCCAGCGCCTCTTCCAGCGACTGGTCAGGCAGGCCATGCATCAGATCCAGATTAAAACTGCGCAGCCCGAGCGCGGCGGCCAGTTCAGCGGCGCGTTTCGCCTCCTGCGGTCCATGAATACGCCCCAGCCGCTCCAGCTTCTGCGGACTAAAACTCTGCACGCCGATGGAAATGCGATTGATCCCCGCAGCCTGATAGCCGCTGAAGCGATCGGCTTCCACCGTGCCGGGATTCGCTTCCATGGTGATCTCCGCATCAGCCGCCAGCGGCAGGCGCGCCCGTACGCCATCCATCAGCGTCTGCATCGCGTGGCTGCTCAGCAGGCTTGGCGTGCCGCCGCCAATAAAGATGGTGCGTACCTCGCGTCCGGCGGTCAGAGGCAGGTCCTGCTCAAGATCCTGCAGCAGGTGCTGCACATACTCCAGATGCGGGACTTCCCCTTTCAGCGCGTGTGAGTTGAAGTCGCAGTAGGGGCACTTCTGTACGCACCACGGAATATGGATGTAGAGGCTCAGCGGTGGTAACTCAGCCATTGCGCATCGCGTCCAGCAGCAGCGTTAACGCTTTACCCCGGTGGGAGAGGGCACGCTTATCCTCTTTGCTCAGTTCAGCGGCGGTTTTACCCGCTTCCGGTACAAAGAAGATGGGATCGTAGCCAAAGCCGCCTTCACCAGCCGCCGTACGGGTAATTTCGCCCGCCCAGCTGCCGTGAAACACCAGCGGTACCGGGTCAGCGGCGTGCCGCACATAGACCAGCACACAGTGAAACTGCGCCTGACGCGCGCCATCCGGCACATTTTCCAGCGCCAGCAGCAGCTTCTCCAGATTTTGCTGGTCGCTGGCTTCTGCGCCAGCATAGCGTGCGGAGTAGATGCCGGGCGCGCCGCCCAGCGCATCTACCGCCAGACCGGAATCATCCGCGATAGCCGGCAGGCCGGTTATCTGCGCCGCGTGACGCGATTTAAGCAGCGCATTTTCAATGAAGGTCAGACCGGTCTCTTCGGCTGACTCCACGCCAAGCTCCGTTTGCGCCACGATATCCAGCCCGAAATCAGCGAGCAGATCGGCCAGTTCGCGAACTTTGCCCGGATTACCGGTTGCGAGAACAACTTTTTGCATAACAGTTCCAGATTAACAAATTACAGCAGATACCAGAGACCCGGGAACAGGTCCATGCCAAGGAAATTCAGCGCATAGAGCATCAGAATGACAATCATGGCGGAGAAGTCGATACCGCCCATAGCGGGCAGCATACGGCGAATAGGTGCCATCAGCGGTTCGGTAAGCTGTATCAGCACGTGATCCAGCGGCCCGCGTCCCTGACTGATCCAGCTCATCAGCGAGCGGATAATAATGACCCAGAACACCAGATTACCGGCTGACTTCAGCAGCGACAGCAGTCCTACCAGCAGATTGGTGGGATCAACCGAGAAAGCGCCGACCTGAATCAGCAGCAGAATCGGATACTTCAGCGTGGTCAGCACAAACGCCAGCAGCAGCGAGGCGGTATCGATGGGGCCGATAGCGGGCAGCACGCGACGCAGCGGTTTGATCACCGGCTGCGTAATCTTCACCACAAACTGCGCCAGCGGATTGTAGAAGTCGCAGCGTGACCACTGCATCCAGATACGCAGCAGCAGTACCATGACGTAGAGATCGATCAGCGTTTTGACTAAAAACGTCAGTGTTAACATGGAGTTCCTCAGTTATTGTTGTGAAGGTCGCGCATAATCCCGCGCGCCAAACAGGGCGGTGCCAATTCTTACCATAGTGCTGCCGGCCGCGATTGCCGCTTCCATATCGTCGCTCATGCCCAGTGAAAGCGTATCAATGGCGGGATAGTCGCGCTGCAGCGCATGAAACGCACTGGCCATCTGCTGGCAGACGGCCAGCTGGCGTGCATAATCCTGCTCGGGAGCCGGAATCGCCATCAGGCCGCGCAGGCTCAGGCGGGGCAGGGCGGCGATAGCCGCGGCCAGCGCCGGAACAGCCTCCAGCATGATGCCAGATTTACTGTTTTCGTCACTGATATTTACCTGAATTAACACGTTCAGCGGCGGCAGGTGCGCCGGACGCTGGTCGTTAAGCCGCTGCGCAATACGCAGGCGATCAACGGTATGACACCAGGCAAAATGTTCTGCGACCAGACGGCTTTTATTGGATTGCAGCGGACCGATAAAGTGCCACTGCAGATCGCCTTCCGTCATCAGCGCCGCGATCTTTTCCACCCCTTCCTGCACGTAGTTTTCGCCAAACGCGCGCTGCCCGGCGGCAACCGCTTCTGCGACAGCGCTCGCAGGTTTGGTTTTGCTTACTGCAAGCAACGTAATCTCTTCTGGCGCCCGGCCGCAACGCACGGCAGCGGCAGCGATACGCTCGCGTACCTGATGTAAGTTGTGCTCAATGGAAGTCATAGTCAGGAGAAATAAATGGATTTAGATGAAATTGTGGCCCTTAGTGTAAAGCATAACGCCGCCGATCTGCACCTGTGCAGCGGACATTTACCGCACTGGAGGCGGCAGGGCGTGCTGGAGCCGGTGCCGCAGCAGCTGCCGCTGCCATCTGCATGGCTGGAGAGGTTTGCTACGCGGTTTCTCAGCGCTGCGCAGCAGTCGGAGCTTGACGTCACCGGACAGGCGGACTTTGCCCTGACGCTCAGCAGCGGCATACGGCTGCGTGCCAATCTTTTCACCCAGCGGCACGGATTATCACTGGCGCTGCGGCTGATTGCGCAGACGATCCCGCCGCTGGCGCAGCTGCGCCTGCCGCCTGCCGTGCAGCAGCTCCTGCAGCTGCAGGAGGGACTGGTTCTGATTAGCGGTGCAACCGGCAGCGGCAAGTCGACGACGCTGGCTGCACTGGTACAGGCGCTGAACCAGCAGCAGGCGCGGCATATCATCACTCTGGAGGATCCGATCGAGTTTGTGCACCGGAGTCAGCGTTCGCTGATTCAGCAGCGTGAAGTGGGGACGCACTGCCTCTCTTTTCAGCACGGGCTGAAAGCGGCGCTGCGTGAAGATCCCGACGTTATTCTGCTGGGTGAACTGCGCGACAGTGAGACGATCCGTTTAGCCCTGACCGCCGCTGAGACCGGGCATCTGGTGCTCGCTACGCTGCATACCCGCAGCGCGGCGCAGGCGGTTGATCGTCTGGTTGATGTCTTTCCGGCCGAAGAGAAAAACCTGGTGCGCACGCAGCTGGCGGGCAGCCTGAAAGCGGTAGTGGCGCAGCGGCTGGTGGCGGCGAAAGCGGGCGGACGTGTTGCGCTGTATGAGGTGCTGATCGCCACGCCTGCGGTAGCCAGCCTGATCCGTGAAGGCAAAGGACATCAGCTGCCGGGCGTGCTGCAGACCGGTGCGCAGCATGGCATGCAGACCTTTGCGCAAAGTGAACAGGCACGCCGCGCGGAGGGCATTATTGACCAGGCAAGCGGATAGCGGAGCTGAAGCAGCACTGATGCTGCAGCTGTGCGCCCGGTCAGCTCCCGGCATCGGCTACACCTGCTGACCGGAGTGCGCTTTATCGCGTTTACGCTGCTTGCAGCGTCAGTGGGTTTCGAACCAGTCCTGCAAAATAATCACGGCCGACTGTGAGTCTACCTGTCCTTTCTGCAGTGCACGAAAGCCGCCGCGCTTAAAGAGATCGGCGCGCGCCTCAACGGTACTCAGGCGCTCATCCTGCAGCTCAACGCGTACGCCAAAACGGCCGTGCAGGCGATTGGCAAATTTGCGTGCGCGGGCAGTCAGCGGCTGTTCGGTGCCGTCCATATTCAGCGGCAGGCCGACCACCACGTAGTCAGGCTGCCACTCCTTCAGCAGTTTCTCAATCAGGTTCCAGTCTGGCGTGCCTTCCTGAGCTTTCAGCGCTGTCAGCGGACGTGCGGTGCCGGTGAGCTGCTGACCCACGGCAACACCGATGCTTTTGGTGCCAAAATCAAAGCCGAGCAGCGTTGCATTCTGCATCAGGCGTGTCCCGCATCGCTGGTCATGTTATGAATATCGACACCCATGCTGCGGGCGGCTTCGCGCCAGCGTCCGGCAATCGGCGTCTGGAACAAAATTTGCGTGTCGGCCGGGGTCGTAAGCCAGGCGTTCTCCAGCAGCTCGTTCTCCAGCTGATCTTTTTCCCAGGCGCAGTAGCCGAGTGCGACCAGCACATTCTCCGGCTGCTGAGCAGTGCCGATCGCTTCCAGCACATCGCGCGAGGTAGTAATCACGGTGTTGTCTGAGATGCGAATACTGGAGGCATAAGTATGCTGCGCAGAGTGCAGAATAAAACCGCGATCTTCCGCCAGCGGACCGCCGGCAAACACCGGTTTATCGAGCTTAATCGCCGGATCGCGCTCTGACGGAGTGATTTTTAGCTTCTTCAGAATACCCTCTACCGTCAGGTTCTCCATCGGTTTATTAATAATCAAACCCATCGCACCCTCTTCATTATGCTCGCAGATATAGACAACAGAGCGTTTGAACAGAGGATCCTGCAGAGAGGGCATCGCTATCAAAAAATGATGCTGTAAATTCATTGTCATTCATTTACCGAAGAGAACCGGCGCCAGTGCGGCAGCGCCGGTATCAAAGGGGTTAGGGAGTTTGCACTCCGGCTGCGTCCTCAGCCCAGACGTTTTTCGATCGCGTCCATCAGCATTCCGGTAACTGAAATCGGGAACGCCGCTTCAATTTCCCGTACGCAGGTTGGGCTGGTGACATTCACTTCAGTAAGTTTATCACCGATGATATCCAGGCCAACAAAAATCAGCCCCTTCGCTTTCAGCGTGGGACCGACACGTCGTGCAATTTCCCAGTCGCTGTCAGAAAGCGGGCGCGCTTCGCCGCGACCACCGGCTGCAAGGTTGCCGCGCGTTTCGCCGCCCTGTGGAATACGCGCCAGGCAGTAAGGTACCGGCTCGCCATCGACGACCAGGACGCGCTTATCGCCCTCTTTAATCGCCGGCAGATAATTTTGCGCCATGCAGAAGAACTGGCCGTGATTGGTCAGGGTTTCTGTGATCACGCCAAAGTTTGCGTCATCCTGCTTAACGCGGAAAATGGATGCGCCACCCATACCGTCAAGCGGCTTCAGAATGACATCACCATGTTCCTGCCAGAAAGCGCGCAGCTGCTCTTTATTACGCGTGACCAGCGTATCCGGCGTCAGATCTGCAAACCATGCAGTATAGAGCTTTTCGTTACAATCGCGCAGGCTCTGCGGTTTGTTCACAATCAGCGTACCCTGCTCCTCAGCCCGCTCCAGCAGATAGGTCGCGTAAATAAACTCGGTGTCAAAAGGTGGATCTTTACGCATCAGCACAACGTTGAGATCGGCCAGCGGGATAGTCTGCTCGCTGCCAAACTCATACCACTGCGAAGCATTCTGCTCCACGCTCAGCAGACGCGTACGGGCCCAGGTCACGCCGCCGCGCAGAGAGAGGTCGCCCATCTCCATGTAATGAATTTCGTAGCCACGACGCTGTGCCTCCAGCAACATGGCGAAGCTGGTGTCTTTTTTAATATTGATAGACGAAATCGGGTCCATCACAATGCCAAGCTTAATCATTATTCTCTCCTCAGAGGGGATATCAGCGACGTCCTTCCATGCGAAAGCGTCGTGCTGTGTAGTAGTCTGCGTCTCTTTTACGGCCCGAATTATCCCTTAACCGAGATCGCCAAACCTCACCTGAAGTGCCGTTATAGCGGTGAGGGCAGTGGTTTCCGTGCGCAGCACGCGCGGCCCCAGTAATATATCCGTAAAGCCCTGCTGCGCCGTCATGGCGATCTCCTCAGCAGATAATCCCCCTTCAGGGCCAATCAGCAGCCGCACCCGCTCAACCGGTTGCGGCAGGGTGTTGATGCTGTGGCTGGCGCGTGGATGAAGATTCAGCCTGATGCCCTCATCAGCTTCGGCACACCAGGCTTCCAGCGTCATCGCGTCACGAATCAGCGGTACGCGGTTGCGGCCACACTGCTCGCAGGCGGCGATAGCAATCTTCTGCCACTGCTGGATCTTCTTTGCCAGCCTTTCTGCATCCAGCTTCACGCCGCAGCGCTCAGAAAACAAGGGCGTAATCACGTTTACGCCCAGCTCTATCGATTTCTGGATGGTGAATTCCATTTTTTCACCACGCGACATCACCTGACCCAGATGTAAATGCAAGGGGGATTCCCGGTCATCAGGCTGACCGCTAAGAACCCTTACTTTTACACGCTTTTTATCCGCCTGGGTGATTTCGGCGTTAAAAGTCAGATTAGTGCCATCAAACAGTTCAAGCATCTGCCCGGCGCCCATGCGCAGCACGCGGCCAACGTGGTTAGCCGCGTCATCTTCAAGAAAGATTTCACT
The DNA here is from genome assembly GCF_002434165.1 of Pantoea sp. UBA6567. Classification (NCBI taxonomy): domain Bacteria; kingdom Pseudomonadati; phylum Pseudomonadota; class Gammaproteobacteria; order Enterobacterales; family Erwiniaceae; genus Pantoea; species Pantoea sp. UBA6567. The sequence continues at coordinate 25,767 of NZ_DJJN01000002.1, forward strand.
GTCAACAGAGAGCGGTTCGGGGTGATAAATGCGGGGTATACGCATGCGGTTCCTGCCAGCGTTATTGCCGCATCCCGTGATGCGGCGCAAAAATAATAAGCTAGTTTAGGGTAGCGCTTTTAGCGCTGGCAAGCGCGCTGTACATACGGGTTGTGATTTCCCTGCACCTGAGCAATACGGCTGTCGCGCTCGCACTCCCAGACGCTGACCGGATAGAGCTTATCCCAGGCGCTGAACAGCTGAGTCTGCTGGCGGGAGAGGCGCAGCTGATAGCGATCGCGCATGTAAAAGTAGGTGCGTGCAATGGCGCCGCGCGCGCGGGCCGGCGGTTCAGCCAGCTTCTGTTTGAAGTCCACTTTCATCGCGCACTGCCCGTAAGGCTGCTCGCCGCCGTTCCACTGGCTGTACTGGAAATTGTTTCGATCGCCGTTAACCTCGCCGATAGCGGGCTGAAGATTATGCAGATCGCTCTCTATACGGCGATAGACCGGATCTTTGGCGCAGTTTTTTCGCCCTCCCTCCTGCCAGCACTGGCGCTGATGGCCAAATTCCCACGCCGGAACCACATGTTCCCATTCAATGCGCCCGGCGCGGTTGGCATTTTTTCGTACGCTATAGCCGCAGCTTTTAAGATCGGGCACGCCTTTTTTTCCCTGCCAGCTGATCGTGCAGCCGCAGTAGAAATCGGGCGCATCCGCGTTGATTTGCGATGCAACCACTTTTGCCTGGCGAAAATTATTCTGATGAAACGAAGAGAAGCTGAGGCTGTACGCGCTAAGCGGTGCCAGCAGCAGAGGAAGAAGTAACAGCGTTTTGCGAGACATATTCCAGAAATTTACCCGATACCCAAAAAAGGGCGGCAGGGTAGCAGAATGACCGGAGCGGGGAAATGGGATTAGCGCGCTATATGCTGCTGAATTCGCCGGGCTGCAGCAGTGAACCACAGCGAACGCAGCGATATTCACTTTCTCCGCGCAGCACGCGATTATGCCGGCGCACGGTCAGCTGATGCTGCTGACAGCTGCAGCGATAGGTGAAGGTGTTGGTGCGCACCGAGTTCAGGGCAAACTGATGCGTACGGCGTGCCGGCACGCCGAGCACCGTCTCCATCATCCACTTCCACTCTTTGCCGTGCGGCGCAACGCGCCCGAAGCGCTTCCACACCAGCAGATGCGCCAGTTCATGCGGCACAACTTCGTCGGTAAACGCCTGCAGATTCTCCTGCAGCAGCACCGGATTCAGCCGGATCTCCCACTTCTCCAGCCAGGCGGTGCCTGCGGCAGTGCCGCGCTGCTGGTAGAGCAGCGCGGGTTCATCAAAGGTGCATTCAAGGCGCTGTGCGGCGAGCTGCAAAAAGTGCCGCAGCGATCGCATGACCGCCTGCTGAAAGGCGACAGGTACGCGGGTAGTTTTCATGGCGGGCAGCATACCATACGCTGCGCTGGCGCGGCAGCGCGCAGTCGCACCCATAAAAAAGGGCCGCCCGCAGGCAGCCCTTGTCATTCAGAAAAACATTACTGCTGACCGATGTCGCGCAGTTTTTTACCTGCCATCAGGTTACGCTCAATGTGCTCCAGCGAGACGTTTTTGGTCTCCGGGATCAGCACCAGCGTCAGCACAATAAAGAACAGGTTCAGGCCGGCATAGACCCAGAAGGTCGGCGCGTTGCCCAGCGTGTTCAGCATGGTCAGGAAGGTGGCGCCCACGATCATGTTGGCGATCCAGTTCGTGGTGGTCGAGACGGTAATCCCGAAATCGCGTCCTTTCAGCGGCTGAATCTCAGAGCAGAGCACCCAGATCAGCGGGCCGGCTGACATGGCAAAGCCGATGATAAACATCAGCAGCATCGCCACGGCGAAGTACTGTGCGCCCTGAGAGTGGATGCCCAGGTGCAGCATGGTGCCCAGAACGCCCATACCGGCCGCCATGACCATAAAGCCCAGCACCAGCGTCGGCTTACGGCCCCAGCGATCGACCAGACCGATAGCGATAAAGGTCGCCAGAACGTTGACCAGACCAACAATCACCGTACCCCACATCTGCTGCGTGGTGTTGGCGAAGCCGGCAATTTCAAAAATTTTCGGCGCGTAATACATAATGACGTTCATGCCGGTGAACTGCTGCATCACCTGCAGCAGCACGCCGAGGAACACCGCACGACGGAAGTTGCTGTTGCCCTGGAACAGCTGCCAGCCAGACTGTTTTACTTTCAGGCTCTCACGGATCTCATCCAGCTCACGTTTTGCCTGTTCGCTGGTGTCGCGCAGGCGATCCAGCACGCGCTGCGCATCGCGGAAGTTACCTTTCGCAGCCAGCCAGCGCGGGCTGTTTGGCAGGAAGAAGACGCCAACCAGCAGCAGAATCGCAGGGATAGTGATCACGCCCAGCATCCAGCGCCACTCTCCGGATGCGCTGAACGCGGTATCAGAGAGGTAGGCGCCCAGAATACCGATGGTGATCATCAGCTGATAGAGCGAAATCATACTGCCGCGGATTTTCTCTGGTGCAATTTCAGAGAGATAGAGCGGAGCGGTGTAAGAAGCCACGCCAACTGCCAGGCCCAGTACTACGCGGGCAGCAATCAGCATCTCCGGGTTTGGCGCCATAGCGGACCACAGCGAACCGATAACAAACAGCACAGAGCCGGCCATCAGGCTCTTTTTACGACCCAGGTGTGATGACATCCAGCCGCTGCCGATTGCACCGACCGCCGCGCCAAACATCATCGAACTGACAATCCACTCCTGCTGGTGGGCAGTAACGTTGAAATCTTTAGCGATAAAGGGCAGGGCACCTGCGATGACACCGATATCCAGCCCGAACAGCAGGCCGGCTAACGCCGCCAGAAAGCAGACAAACAGGGTCATCGCCTTGTTTGAGGTTCTGCTTTTGTGAGTATTACCAGGCATAAAGCCTCCGAAAGTTATTTGTCTTGTTTTTTATTAATGCTAAGAGACCTGTACACGATAAAAAGTGAGCACGATCACGCCAATGTAACCGCTTACACACGCCGAAACCCTGTAATCCAGCATTTTTTGCCCGGAACAGTCTCTTCGCCAGTAAGGTATAGCACCCTTCAAGTTTCTGACATCGCTTTAAATATTGCCTATCAGACGACGCTGAAAATAACGCATTTTCAGAGTGATGACTACGCTGAAAAATCTCTAAATTACAGATTAAAAAAGAGTTTTAGAATGTAATCGTTAACACTTTGTTATCACAGCGGTGATAAGAGTGTAGCCAGTGAAAAATTTTATGCCCGGGAAAGCCTGAAGCCAGCTATGCCGCAGGATTTCACCCGGCAGGGAGCACGCAGGGCGATTAACGGCACGGCACCCAGGGGGCGCATTAATGCGCCCCTGGTTCAGATGATGTACGTAACCAGGGCGGCATAAATGCCGCCCCTGTGGTTACACATGACCCACCCCTGGTCCGGATGAGTTACGAAATCAGAGCGGTGGGGTACGTTCAGGCATAAAAAAGCCCGCACAGAGCGGGCTATTAAACAGAATACTCTGCGCTTACAGGCCAGCGGCTTCGCGCAGCAGGGCGGCTTTATCCGTCTGCTCCCACGGGAAGTGTTCGCGGCCAAAGTGACCGTAGGCGGCGGTCTCTTTATAGATAGGTTTCAGCAGATCCATCATCTGAATCAGACCGTAAGGGCGCAGGTCAAAGAATTCACGAACCAGCAGCGTCAGCTGTTCGGTCGGTACTTTCTCAGTACCAAAGGTTTCTACCATGATCGACGTTGGCTCTGCCACGCCGATAGCGTAGGAAACCTGAATCTCGCAGCGATCGGCCAGGCCGGCAGCAACAATATTTTTTGCCACATAGCGCGCGGCGTAGGCTGCAGAGCGGTCAACTTTTGATGGATCTTTACCGGAGAAAGCACCGCCACCGTGACGAGCCATGCCGCCGTAGGTATCAACGATGATTTTACGGCCGGTCAGGCCACAGTCACCCATCGGGCCGCCAATAACAAAGCGACCGGTCGGATTGATATGGTATTTAGTGCTGGCGTTGATCCACTCAGCAGGCAGCACCGGCTTAATGATCTCTTCCATCACCGCTTCACGCAGATCGGCCTGAGAAACCTCTTCTGAATGCTGGGTTGAGAGCACGACAGCGTCGATGCCAACAATCTTGCCACCATCATACTGGAAGGTGATCTGGCTTTTGGCGTCCGGGCGCAGCCAGGACAGCGTGCCATTTTTACGCACTTCAGCCTGACGCTGCACCAGACGGTGCGCATAGGTAACCGGCGCAGGCATAAGCACATCTGTTTCGTTAGTTGCGTAACCAAACATCAGACCCTGATCGCCCGCACCCTGCTCCAGCGGATCGGTACGATCTACGCCCTGATTAATATCAGGTGACTGCTTGCCAATGGCGCTCAGTACGGCGCAGGAGTTGGCATCAAAGCCCATATCAGAATGAACATAGCCGATCTCACGTACGGTATTGCGGGTGATCTCTTCAATATCGACCCAGGCGCTGGTGGTGATTTCACCGCCTACCAGTACCATACCGGTTTTGACGTAAGTTTCGCAGGCCACGCGCGCTTTCGGATCCTGTTCGAGGATGGCATCCAGCACGGCATCGGAAATTTGGTCAGCGATCTTATCAGGATGTCCTTCTGATACGGACTCAGATGTAAAAAGGTGTTTAGCCATTCTGTTCTTTACCTTAGAAATGGGTTGAATTCGACTGCATAGCGCCAGTGAAAAACCTGCTTAGCGCCCCTTCAGGCAAAGCCACGAGCAGCAGGGAGTGTCAGCACGCCAGGCTCACACCGCCTGGAACTTATTCAGTTTAGATGGAAAACCATCTGGACGGCTATTTTAGGTTACCCGATGTGCATTTTACCAGAGCTTTTTCTGATTCGGTTTGTTTCAAAAAGCGGCTTACTGGAAGCTTTTGCTGACAGCGCGCGCAGGGCGGGGACAAAGATTTTGCAATTTTACCCGGCTGGCGGTATAAAACGCCGCTATTGATGCCAGGACGCCGTCAGGCGTTGCACGATCAGATACCGTGTCTGATTTTTTTCCGCTCCGTTTCCGCATGCTGCCCGCAGGCGCTGGAGGTGAGTAAAGTAATGAACCGTTCCCATCTGCTCTCTGGTTCACAGCGCATATTTTGCGCGCTGGCCTCTCTTTCTGCTGTTCACTCTTCCTGTTCTTTCTGTCGATGTTTGCCGCCGCGCAATCATGACGACATGCATAGCCATTAAACTGCGGCTGAAATCAGACACCAGCACACGCGCGTGATTTATACCCGCAGCCGTGCCAAATCCGATTGGATTTCCACTGACTGCAGCACGATGTTTTACACTTACTGGCAGTAACACCCGGGGTAACCTGATGAGGCGGGACACGCAGCATGAATAAGTTTTTAGCCGCAAACGCACCAGCAGTACCTGATAACTCTCTACTATTTCAACAGAAAACTGAGGTTCGCGATGTCTGACGACATGAAGAATATCAAGGGTTCGTCAGCTGGCGAACAGGGTGTCCTCCGCTCAATGCAGGAGGTGGCGATAAGCGATCAGGAAGCGAGCCGTATGCTGCGCACCTATAACATCGCCTGGTGGGGCAACAACTATTACGACGTAAACGAGCTGGGCCATATCAGCGTATGTCCGGATCCCGATCGGCCTGAGGTGCGGGTTGACCTGGCGAAGCTGGTCAAAGAGCGCGAGGCTGACGGTCAGCGTCTGCCGGCGCTGTTCTGTTTTCCGCAGATCCTGCAGCATCGCCTGCGCTCCATCAACGCGGCGTTCAAGCGCGCACGCGAATCCTATGGTTATAAAGGCGACTACTTCCTGGTTTATCCGATCAAGGTTAATCAGCACAAGCGCGTCATTGAATCGCTGGTTAACTCGGGTGAACCGCTGGGCCTTGAAGCGGGCTCAAAAGCAGAGCTGATGGCGGTACTGGCGCACGCGGGCAAAACGCGCACCGTTATCGTCTGTAATGGCTATAAAGATCGTGAATATATCCGGCTGGCGCTGATCGGTGAAAAGCTCGGCCATAAAGTCTACCTGGTGCTGGAAAAAATGACCGAGGTCCGTCTGGTACTGGAAGAGGCGGAGCGTCTGAATGTGGTACCGCGTCTCGGCATCCGCGCGCGCCTGGCCTCGCAGGGCTCGGGTAAGTGGCAGTCGAGCGGTGGTGAGAAATCGAAGTTTGGCCTGGCGGCATCTCAGGTGCTGCAGCTGGTGGATATCATGCGCAAAGCTGGCCGGCTTGACAGCCTGCAGCTGCTGCACTTCCATCTCGGCTCGCAGATGGCGAATATCCGCGATATCGCGACTGGCGTACGCGAATCTGCCCGCTTCTATGTTGAGCTGGCAAAGCTTGGCGTAAATATCAAATGCTTTGACGTCGGCGGCGGCCTGGGGGTGGACTATGAAGGCACCCGCTCCCAGTCTGACTGCTCGGTAAACTATGGCCTGAATGAGTATGCCAATAACGTTATCTGGGCGATTGGCGACGCCTGCGAAGAGCATGGTCTTGAACATCCGACGGTGATCACTGAGTCAGGCCGCGCCGTAACGGCACACCATACCGTGCTGGTTTCTAACATCATCGGCGTAGAGCGTAACGAATTCAGCACGCCGGTCGCACCTGATACGGATGCACCGCGCCCGATTCAGAGCCTGTGGGATACCTGGCAGGAGATGCATGAGCCCAATGTGCGCCGTTCGCTGCGTGAATGGCTGCATGACAGCCAGATGGATCTGTTTGATATCCACACCGGTTACTCATCCGGCACCTACGATCTGGGACAGCGCGCGTGGGCGGAACAGCTCTATCTGAGCATTTGTCACTATATCCAGCAGCATCTGGATCCGAGCAATCGTGCACACCGCCCGATTATCGATGAGCTGCAGGAGCGTATGGCAGATAAAATCTACGTTAACTTCTCTCTGTTTCAGTCGATGCCGGATGCCTGGGGTATCGATCAGCTCTTCCCGGTTATGCCGCTGGAAGGTCTGAACAAGATGCCGCAGCGTCGCGCTGTGCTGCTGGATATTACCTGTGACTCCGACGGGACAATCGACCATTACGTTGACGGTGACGGGATCGCAACCACTATGCCGATGCCTGAATATGATGTGGATAATCCGCCAATGCTGGGCTTCTTTATGGTGGGTGCTTATCAGGAGATCCTCGGCAACATGCATAATCTATTTGGTGACACCGAAGCAGTAGATGTGTTTGCTTTCCAGGATGGCAGCGTGGAAGTGCAGTTATCAGATGAAGGGGATACCGTCGCTGACATGCTGGAATATGTGCAGCTGAATCCGGACGATCTGATGACGCTATTCCGCGATCAGGTGAAGCAGCAGCAGGATATAGATGAAGAGCTGCAATCGCAGTTCCTTGCCGAGTTTGAAAGCGGCCTTTATGGCTATACCTATCTTGAAGATGAATAATCAGTAATAACGTATCGGGCCCTGCGGGGCCCTTTTTTTTTTGCTGTAAAATTTTTTCTGGTTTGTGACGTAATTCACTATTTCATACGAGCGCCACTTCCTCGTTTTCTTCTGCCGCTGCTGTCCAATCAATTTGGCTTAAAAATCAATATCCTCTACCGATATCGCTCGCTCTGGCTCTGCATTTTCTTATGTATTGATAAGTTTTTTTATGTTTCGCTTATCTTTAAATCATAATTTATTTATGTTTTTAATAAATACGAGATGTTTTTAGCCGTGATGCATCTGGCGCATTTACTGGCGCCAGGCTTCCTGAAAAATAGCCGGTTATTGCTAAAGTGAAACGCTAATAACGCTGCGCCTTAACATTAATTTAACTTAAAATCAGCAATATAACGCTAATTGAGGCGCTAATGCTCGCGCAGTGCAAGAGAATAGGCTTATTTACAGGTGCCAGTTATAGAATATTACCGGAACGGTTGTCAGAAAATGATTGGTTTTAGCTATCATTTCAGGGCCATTTTTAGCTGAAAACTATTTTTCAAAATGTAAATTGCAGGCTAATCTCCAGTTGCTATAGTAATTTTTGTCGATGTTTCGATTTCAGATAACATGAATAAATCTGATATTTAGAGTCTTATCAGCAGCGTCTTCAGGAAGGGTGCCATGACCGAGCGTTTTAATCCGGTTTTCTTGCTGGAACCCGTTCATAGTCTGACCGGAGAGGTGACTTCATGGGAGCTGCTGACACGTTTTAAAGAAAAAAAAGCGACAACTACACAACGCAATCCCGACAGAGAAGAGCATTTTTTCTCTCTGCTTTCTGCCGATGAGAAATGGCAGCTATTCCTTCACCAGGTCGAAAATATTATTCAGCTTAGTCAGCAGGGGTTTAACCAGGTTATCAGCGTAAACGTAGACAGAGATATTGTTGCCGGCATATTTGCAGACGAAGTCATTCAGGAAAAACTGGCGTCTGTTGCATTATTGCGGCTGGAAATCTCTGCATTTTTCACCTCGCGTTTTAATAGTGAGGATCTGCTGACCCTTAAAGGCGTAGCGAAAATTACGCCGGCTCCTCTCTGGCTAGACAATTTTGGTCCGGGTTATTCAAGCCTGACCATGCTTGACAGCGGAATATTTGAGATCGTCAAGATTGATAAAGCGTTTTTCTGGCAATTCAGCGAAGACCGCACCTTTGACATTCTGCTTAATCACCTTAATCAATTATGCCGCGGCGTCATTGTTGAGGGGGTTGAAAATCAGCACTATGTGGATCTGCTTGCGCATAAGCCCGTTTATGGCATGCAGGGTTACCACTGGCAGAGTGTTTATCTTGATGATTTATTTGCGTAATTCAGCACACAGCTTTGCGATTATGGTCTGCGCAGAAAGTCATTTCAGCTGAAAAGGTAAGCGTGCCTGCTGCGCTTATATTCACTTCTGAATCACGCTTCTGTATTCCGCATAACGCCTGATGTCCTTTCTGAATCCGCAATTAAACCTGTTCAGCGCTGTTCTTACTCTTTTACCGGAATAAGAACGGCCGATGAAGGATGTAAGTAATTCCCTGAATTACTTGCGATAGCAAGCGGTATCTGATGATACCGGGCGTGCCAGTAACGCTCATAAACTTATATCTGCGCGGGATCCCGATAACATGAACAATATTTCTATCACGCCCAAAGGTGGGACGATTGCTAACGAAGTGAGCGGTACTCAGGTTACGCTGAACGCACCCAGTGTGGTTAAACTTAACCTGAATCAGGCTGACATTAAGGCTTTCACACGCAATGGTAATGATTTAGTCGTAACCACTAAATCAGGTGAAACACTTGTTATTCATGATTTTTACAGCGCCAATGGCGACAGCGATCTGGTCCTGCAGGACGATCGCGGTGCGCTCTGGTGGGTTGAAGATCCCGGCACAGAGGGCTTTCAGTATGTGTCGATCGACAGCACTGAAGGTCTGCTGGCAGAAAACGTAACGGATAACGGCACGATTGCCGCATTCGGTATTGGCGGCGCGGCTCTGGCCGGTATCGGGGCGCTGTTTGCGACCGGCGGCGGTGGCGGCGGTGGCGGTGGCGATGACGATACGGGTAATTCCGGCGGCGGCACTAATCCCGGTAACGGAGGCAACAATCCTGGCGGCGGCGATCCCGGCAACGGTGGCGGCAATCCTGGTAACGGCGACACCACCGCACCCGATCCGGCCGGAAATATCGTGGTCAGCGACAATGTCGGCAGCAGCCAGGGGCCGTTACTCAACGGGCAAACCACCGATGACAATACGCCAACGCTGACCGGTACGGCGGAAGCGGGAGCCGTGGTTAAAGTGTATGACGGTTCCGTTCTGCTTGGCAGCGTCACGGCGGGAGCAGACGGGCGCTGGAGCTTTACCACACCGGCACTGAATAACGGCAGCCACACGCTAAGCGTGACGGTCACCGATGCGGCAGGCAATGTTAGTCCCGCCACCAGCGGATTCGTGATCAATGTCGCCGCCGGCATCGTACCTACCAGCAGCACGCTGGAAATCACCGATGACAGCAGCCCTGCGCTGCGTACGCTGCCGGACGGGTCCAGCACGCGTGACACCACCCCAACCCTGAGCGGGCTGGCGGGCGCCAATGAGCTGGTTACGCTCTATAACGGCACTACCGTACTTGGCAGCACGCTTGCCGACGCAAGCGGGCAGTGGAGTTTTACGCCTGCAGCGCTGCCGGATGGCAGCTACGCCTTCCGCGCGGTAGCCACCGATGCCGCCGGAAATAGCACATCATCCGTTACGCTGACCATTACTATTGATACGGTGCCGCCAGCCGTCGCCAGCGATCTGCTGCTCAGCAGCGACAGCAGCGGCCCGCTCGCGCCAATTGCCACGAATGGCGTGACCCGTGATACCACGCCGGTGTTAAGCGGCAGCGCTGAACCAGGCAGCGTCATCACCGTACGTGACGGCACGACGGTACTGGGCAGCGCTATCGCAGACAGCGACGGGCGCTGGAGTTTTACCACCCCGGTGCTGAGTGAAGGCAGCCATACTCTTACTACTACCGTGACGGATGCGGCAGGCAATACCGGCCCCGCTTCCGCTCCGCTGCAGCTGACGGTTGATACCACGGCTCCGGAGGCGATAACCGATCTGCGGGTCTTTGACGACGCGGGCGACAGCCAGGTTGAGCTGGCGCAAAACGCCACTACTGATGACAATACGCCCGTGCTGAGCGGCAGCGGGGAGCCGGGCGCCTCGGTCAGCATCTACGATGGTGACGTACTGCTTGGTGTGGCCCTGGTTGACGTTAACGGCAGCTGGCAGTTTACCACCCCTGCGCTCAGCAACGGCGCGCACAGCTTCACCGTTATCAGCACTGACGCGGCCGGTAACATTGGTCCGGCCAGCACACCTTTCACGCTTAACGTCCAGGCGGATCTGCCGCCAGCGACCACGCCGCTGGAAGCGGTAAGCACCGGTGATAATACGCTGCAGCCGCTGACCGACGGCGCGACCACGCGCAGCGAGGAGTTAACGCTAAGCGGCGTCAGCACGCCGGGCAACCTGATTACACTCTTTGACGGAAACACTGAAATCGGCAGCGTTGTCGCCGATAGCAACGGCCAGTGGTCGTTTGCCCTGCGCGGTCTGTTCCAGGGGCTGCACAGTTTCTACCTGCGTACTACCGATGGCGCAGGCAACGTCACGCAAAGCGCGCCGCTGAATATCACCGTCGACAGCGTGGCACCGGCAGCGGCTGATGCGCTGACGCTAACCGGCAGTGACGGCAGCACCGTAGTCAATATCGCGCCGGAGAGCACCGTTAACGATGCCCGGCCGGTGCTGAGCGGCACGGCGGAACCGGGTGCGCTGGTGACGATTCGTGATGGCGACACCGTGCTGGGCAGCGTGACCACCAACAGCGACGGCAGCTGGCGCTTTACCACGCCGCAGCTGGGTGAGGGCAGCCACAGCCTGACCACCACCGTGACCGATCTGGCTGGCAACAGCAGCCCCGTCTCTGCGCCGCTGAATTTTACCGTAGATACAGTCGCACCAGCGGCGGTCAGCAATCTGCAGGTCACTGATAACGCAGGCGCTAGTACCGGCCCGCTGACTTCAGGCCAGCTCACCGATGACAACACGCCGACGCTGAGCGGCACGGCCGAAGCGGGCAGCGTGGTGCGCATTTATGACGGCGACGTGCTGCTGGGCAGCGCCGTTGTGGATAGCAACGGCAGCTGGAGCCTGACGCTGCCGGCGCTGAGCAACGGTCAGCATAACATTACCACCACCGTGACCGACGCTGCAGGGAACGTCAGCCCGGCGTCACCGGCGTTTACGCTGGCGATTGATGCCGGCAGCGTGCCGGCAACCAGCTCACTGGAGGTAACAGATGACAGCGGCAGCACGCTGGTTACGCTGGCAGATAACGACAGCACCGGCGATAACACCCCGGTGCTGAGCGGCGTCGCCACCGCTGGCGACGTGGTCAGACTCTATAGCGGTACTACGCTACTGGGCAGCGTCGTCGCAGACGGTGACGGCCAGTGGCGCTTTACGCCTGCCGCGTTAGCCGACGGCCCCTATGCGTTCCGGGCGGTTGCCACCAGCGCAGCGGGGGCGGAGACCTCCTCATCGGTTATCAATATCACCATCGATACCAGCGTGCCCGCCGCGCCGTCCGGCGTTCAGCTCAGCAATGAAAATGGCGATCCGGTTACGCCAGGCAGCAGCACCAGTCTCACTACGCCGACGCTGAGCGGCACCGCGGAGCCTGGCTCCACGGTGACCGTCCGCGACGGTGATACGGTGCTTGGCACCGCCACCACGGATGCTCAGGGCAACTGGAGCTATACCACGCCGCCGCTCAGCGATGGCGAACACGCGCTGACCAGCACGGTCACCGATGCGGCCGGCAATACCGGCCCCGCTTCTGCACCGGTGGCGGTAACGGTAGACACGCAGCCACCGGCCGCCGCCAGCGGTCTGCAGCTGAACAACCAGGAGGGTAACGCGCTGCCGGCGGGCGGTGCCACGAATGAAACCACGCCGACCCTCAGCGGCAGCGCCGAGCCGGGCAGCGTCATCACCGTTTCTGATAATGGCGACGTTCTGGGCAGTACCGTGGCGGGCGGCGACGGCAGCTGGAGCTTTACGCCGCCGCAGCCGCTGGATGAAGGCGCGCACGCGCTTACCACCACCGTAACCGATACGGCGGGCAACACCGGGCCGGTCAGTGCCCCGGTCAGCGTGGTGATCGACACTACTGCACCCGCGATCGCCAGCGATCTGCTGCTGAGCAACGGGCAAAACGGTAACGAAATCACCGGCATCACTAACAGCACTAAGCCGGTACTCAGCGGAAGCGCTGAGCCAGGCAGTACCGTCACCGTTTCTGATAACGGTAACGTGCTGGGCAGCACCACCGCCGGCAGCGACGGCAGCTGGAGCTTTACCTCACCGGTACTGCAGCCGGGTGAACATAGCCTGACCACGGTTGTCACCGATCCGGCTGGCAACAGCGGGGCAGCGTCCACGGCAGTGGTGTTTACCATCGATACGACTGCGCCAGCGGCACCCGCTGCTCTGCAGGCGGCTAACGATGAAGGTACTACGCCGGTTCCGGTTAACAACGGTCTGACGAATGACGCCACGCCGCTGCTGAGCGGCAGCGGCGTGGCCGCAGGCAGCGTGGTGACAATTTCAGATGGGGATGAGGTACTGGGCTCCGTTACCGTGGGAGAGGGGGGAAGCTGGAGTTTTGCGCCAGACGAACCGCTGGCAGATGGCGAGCACAGCCTGACGGCCGTCACCACCTCACCGGCAGGGAACAGCAGTGCGCCTTCTGCACCGCTGGTGCTGACCATTGATACTACACCGCCCGTTGCGGCAGGCGGCCTGCAGCTGAGTAACGATCAAAACGGTAACGCCATCAACGCCGGCGGCGTAACTAACGACACCTCGCCGGCGCTGAGCGGCAGCGCTGAGCCAGGCAGCACGGTCAGCGTCTATGATAACGGCACGCTGCTGGGCAGCGTCAGCGCTGACGGCACCGGAGCGTGGCGCTTTACGCCGGAAACGCCGCTGGCAGCCGGACCGCACAGCCTGACTACTACGGTCACGGATGCGGCGGGTAACCGCGGCGATGAGTCTGAACCGCTTAACTTTACGGTTGAAACCACGCCGCCGCCTGTGGCGGACGATCTGGTGCTGAGTAATGACAGCAGCGGCACGCTGGTGACGGTCACCAACGGGACTACCAGTGATACTACCCCGGTGCTGAGCGGCACGGCGGCTGCGGGCAGCACGGTAACGGTACTTGACGGCACTACGGTGCTGGGCAGCGTGGTCGTGGATGACGGCGGTACATGGCGCTTTACGCCAGAGTCGCCGCTGAGCGAGGGTCCGCACAGCCTGACGGCTACGGTAACCAGCCCGGCGGGTAACGTCAGCGAGCCTTCTGCTGCGCTGGTGTTTACCGTTGATACTATTCCGCCAGCGGCGGCAGGCGAGCTGCAGCTCAGTAACAACGACGGCGAAACGCCATTGCCGGTTGATAACGGCGTGACCAACACGACGTCGCCGGTGCTGAGCGGCAGCGCCGAACCGGGTGCGCTGATCACCGTTTCCAATGGCGACACGGTGCTGGGCAGCGTAACCGCCGGTACAGACGGCAGCTGGAGCTTCACGCCAGAGGCACCGCTGCCTGAGGGCGATTACAGCCTGACCACTACCGTTACCGATCCGGCGGGCAACGTCAGCGCGCCATCGGCACCGCTGAATTTCACCATTGATACAACGGCACCCGAAGCTGCAGAGGCTTTGCAGGTCAGCAATGAGGCGGGCGGCGTGGCGCGCCCTGTCGATGAGGCCGGTGCAACCAATACCACCTTGCCGGTGGTAAGCGGCACGGCGGAAGCGGGCAGCATCGTGACCGTGTATAACAACGGCGAAGTACTGGGCAGCGTTACTGCAGGTAGTGACGGCGGCTGGCGCTTTACGCCGGATGCGCCGCTGGCTGAGGGCGATTACAGCCTGACCACGCGAGTGACTGACGCCGCCGGTAACACCGGCGCGGCCTCCTCTGCATATAACTTCACCATCGATACCACAGCCCCTGGCGCCGTAGTCGACCTGACCGCGAGGGATGACAATAACGTACCGATCACCGGCGTCACCAACGACGCCACACCGGTGCTGAGCGGCAGCGCTGAGGCAGGTAGCCTGGTAACGCTCTATGACGGAACAGCCGCTATCGGCTCTGTCCGGGCAGACGCAGACGGGGCCTGGCGCTTTAGCGACACGGTCCTGACCGATGGCGCACATACCTTACGGGCCACCGCGACCGACGCCGCAGGCAACGTCAGCGCTACAGGCAACTCTGTGACCCTGACGGTGGATACCAGCGTGCCGGCTGCACCTGCTTTCTCCGTCACTTCCGGCGAAGGCGTGCCGGTTGCCAGTAACGGCTACACCAGCGACAGTACGCCGCAGCTCAGCGGTACGGCCGCCGCCGGCAGTCTCATCACTATTTATAATGACGGCACGGCTATCGGCAGCGTGGTAGCCGGTGGCGATGGCGGCTGGCAGTATACGCCCGCAGCCCTGGATGATGGCAGCTATGCGCTGAGCATTACGGAGACGACGCCAGCGGGCAACGTCAGTCCGGCCTCGGCCGTAACCACGATTAACGTGGATACGCAGGCACCGGAAGCAGCGCAGAACGTGCTGGTTAACAACAATGAAGGCAGTACGCTGGTGCCGATCAACAGCGGTGACGTGACCAACGACGCGACGCCGCAGCTGATCGGTTCAGCCGAGCCGGGCAGCGTGGTGCTGATCTATGACGGCGCTACGCAAATCGGTTCGGTTACCGTGAACAGCAGCGGCAGCTGGCAGTTCACGACCGGCGCGCTTACGCAGGGCGAGCATAACCTGAGCACCGTTGTCAGCGACGCAGCCGGGAACACCAGCCCCGCTTCGCCCACAATCACCTTTACCGTGGATACGGTCGCACCGGCTGCGGCCACTGAGATCGCGCTGGTGAACAACAATGGCGCTACGCCGCAGGCGATTACATCCGGCTCCACCACCGGTGACAACACGCCTGAGTTCTCCGGTCGCGCAGAGCCTGGCAGCACCATCGTCGTGTCTGATGGCAATCTGATCCTCGGTACCACCACGACCGATGCACAGGGTAACTGGAGCTTCTCGCCGATCCTCAGCGACGGCCCGCACAGCCTGAGCGTGACGGTCACCGATGCTGCCGGTAACAGCAGCGCGCCGGGTGCGCCGATCGCCTTTACCGTGGACACCACGGCGCCTTCCGCCGTTACGCAGCTGACGCTGAGTAATGATAACGGCACTGCGCCGGTAGCCGTTCCCAACGGGGGCCTCACTAATGATGGCACGCCGCTGTTCAGCGGTCGCGGGGATGCGGGCAGCATTATTACCCTTACCGATCAGAGCGGTACGCTGCTGGGTTCCACCACGGTAAACGGACAGGGAAGCTGGAGCTTTACGCCTGCCACCGCGCTGGCGGACGGCAGCTACACCTTTACCGCCACGGCATCCGATACGCTTGGTAACGTCAGCGCACCGGTGACTTTCAGTGCGATCGTTGATACCACGCCGCCGGCGGTGGCAGCGAACATCGCGCTGACGAACAACGACGGCACCACGCCGGTGGCTATCGCCAGCGGCAGCATCACCACGGATAATACGCCGTTCCTCAGCGGCACCGCAGAGCCGGGCAGCGTGGTAACGATTCTGGACGGAACCGCAATACTGGCCAGCGTGACCACCGGCAGTAACGGACAGTGGAGCTATCAGCTGCCGCAGCTGGACGATGGCAGCTACAGCCTCACCACCACGGTGACCGATACGGCCGGTAACACCGGTCCGGCTTCTGCTCCTGTCGCCTTTACCGTGGACGCCACGCTGCCGGATGCCACATCGCTGGTGGTCAGTAACGACAACGGTACGACACCGCAGCCTCTGACAAACGGCGCGCTGACCACGGACAATACGCCACTGCTGAGCGGCACCGCGGAACCCGACAGCCTGATTACGCTGTATGACGGCGGAGTAGTGATTGGCTCGGTGACGGCGGACGGCGACGGCAGCTGGAGCTTCAGCTCACCGGTACTGACCGACGGCCAGCACACGCTGAGCGCCACGGTCACCGATGAAGTGGGCAACGTCAGCGCACCGTCCGGTGCGCTGACCATCAATATTGATGCCACTGCGCCGCAGCCGGCAGGCGATCTGCTGCTGCAGAATGATATACAAGCGACGCCGGTAACCATCAATAGCAACAGCGTAACTCCTGATGCGACGCCGCTCATCAGCGGTACCGCAGAGGCAGGAGCGACCATTATTGTGTATGACGGTGCGCAGGAGGTTGGCAGAACCACCGCCGATCCTCAGGGGGCCTGGAGCCTCAACACCAGCGCGCTGGCTGAGGGGGCGCACACCCTGACGGTGACCGCCACCGATGTAGCGGGCAACGTCAGCGAGGTGGCGTCGACGGTCAGCTTTACGGTCGATACCAGTACGCCAGCCGCGGTGCTGAGCTTTGATATCTACAACAATGCCAGCACCACGCCGGTGCTGGTCGCGAACAACGGCTTCGCCAGTGACAGCACGCCGGTGCTGCGCGGAACCGGCGTCGCCGGCACGGTAGTGAATATCATTCAGGATGGAGCCATCGTTGGCACCACAACCGTGGGTGAGAATGGCGTCTGGCGTTATGAATCCGCAGCGCTGGACGATGCAACCTATGCCTTCAGCGTCTCGGTCAGCAACGCGGCGGGCACCGCCGGCCCGGTTACCGGCCCGATTACCATCACTATCGACACGGTGGCACCGGAGGCAATTGACGATCTGCTTGTTACCGACAGCGTCGGCGGCGCTGAAGGTCCGCTGACGTCAGGCGCGATCACTGATGATAATCTCCCGGCTTTCAGCGGCACGGCGGAGGCGGGCAGCACGATAACGGTCTATGACGACAACGTGCTGCTGGGAACGGCCACCGCTGACGAAAACGGCAGCTGGAGCTTTACGCCAGACGCTGCGCTGTCAAACCGCGAGCATAGCTTTACGTTTACCGTGACCGATGCGGCGGGTAACGTCAGCCCGGCTACCGACGCCTTTACGCTGACGATTGAAGCCGATCTGCCACCGGTCGACAGCACGCTGCAGATCACCGATAACAGCGGCAGCACGCTGGTAACGGTAACAGACGGGGCCGCTATCCGTGACAACACGCCGGTCCTGCAGGGAACGGGCCCGGCAAATGGCACTGTAACCATTTCTGATAACGGTACAGTGTTGGCTACTCTGCCGATAGACGCGAACGGACAGTGGAGCTATACGCCAGATCCGGTACTGGATGAGGGCGCACACGCGATTTCTGTAGTCAGCACGGATGAAACCGGCAATCCTGGCGATCCGTCAGCGGTGATTAATTTCATTGTCGATACCGTCGTGCCCGACGTCGTCACCGATCTTGCGGCGGCCAATAACAACGGTGCCACGCCGGTGCCGGTAACGGATAACGGCGTGACTAACGACAGTACGCCACAGCTCAGCGGCACAGCGGAAGCGGGCGGGCTGGTGACCATCTACGATGGCAATACGGTAATCGCTTCGGTCACTGCTGACGGCGACGGCGCATGGAGCACCACGCTGCCGCTGCTGAGCCAGGGCGCGCACGCGCTCAGCGTGACGGTGACCGATGCGGCGGGCAACGTCAGCGCTCGCTCCGGCGCGCTGAACATTACGGTCGATACGGTAGCCCCTGTGGCCGGCACGGTGAACGTCACCGCGGGTGATTCAGCTACGCCGCTCACCAGCGGGGAAACCATTAACGACAGTACGCCAGCGCTGAGCGGCACCACGGAGGCAAACGCCACGGTCAGCGTGTATGACGGCACCACGCTGCTCGGTACCGCTATCGCCAGCGGCGCGGGCGCCTGGAGCTTTACCCCTGCCGCGCTGGGCGAGGGCAGTCACGCCCTGAGCGTGCGCGTCACCGATGTGGCCGGTAATACCGGTATCGCCTCTGCCGTCACCACGGTGGTGGTGGATACCGTGGCGCCAGCGGCCATCTCCGGCCTGACGGCGGTCAATAACAACGGCAGCACGCCGCTGACTATCGCGGCTGGCAGCACCACCAGCGACAACACGCCGCAGCTGAGCGGCACCGCTGAGGCGGGCAGCATCGTTACCGTGCGTGACGGCACCACCGTGCTCGGCTCGGTCACCGCCGGCACCAACGGCGCATGGAGCTTTACCACCGCCGCGCTGGCGGATGGTCCGCATACGCTGAGCGTGAGCGCCGCCGATGCGGCGGGCAACGTCAGCCCGGCGAGCGATATTAGCTTTACGGTGCTGACCGCAGCGGTTGCCCCGGTCACGGCACTGACGGTAACGGATAACGCCGGCGCGATTCAGGGGCCGCTGACCAGCGGTACGCCGACTGACGATACCACGCCAACGCTCTCCGGCAGCGCCGCGGCAAACAGCGTGGTGGTGATCAGTGAAGGCACTACGGTGCTGGGATCGGTGGTGGCAAACGGCGACGGAGCCTGGAGCTTCACCCCTGCCGCGCTGAGCGAAGGTACGCATCCGCTCAGCGTCACGGTACGCGATGCGGCGGGCAGCAGCAGCGATCCGGTGAGCTTTACCGTAGTAGTGGATACCACTGCGCCAGCCACCTCAACGCTGGTGGTGACCAACGATGTGACCAGCGCAACCATCCCGGCGGGTGGCTACAGCAGCGATGCGACGCCGACCTTAAGCGGCGTGGCGGAAGCGAACGCCATTGTCACGGTACGCGACGGTAACGCGGTGCTGGGCTCGGTGACCGCTGATGCGGAAGGACGCTGGAGCTATGTCAGCACTACGCTGAACCAGGGACTGCATACCCTGAGCGTCACCGCCACCGATGTGGCGGGCAACGTCAGCGGCGCGACCAGCACCACGCTGATTGTGGATAGCGTGGCGCCGGTCGCCGTGAGCGGCCTGAACGCGGCTAACAACAACGGCAGCGCGCTGGTGGCAATTGCCGCCGGCGGCACCACCAGCGATGCCACTCCGCTGCTCAGGGGCACGGCAGAGGCGGGCAGCGTGGTGACGATCCGCGACGGCGACACCGTTCTCGGATCGGTAACGGCGGGCAGCGGCGGCGCGTGGAGTTTTGTCACGCCGGCGCTGGCAGAGGGGGCACACACCTTTAACGTTACCGCCAGCGATGCGGCCGGTAACGTCAGCCCGAATGCGACGCTGACGCTGACGGTCGATACCACTCCGCCAGCCGCAGTAAGCAATCTGGTGGTCACCGATGACGCCGCGCCGAACACCGGTCCTCTGACTAACGGCGCCGTGACCAACGACACCACGCCGGTGCTGAGCGGTACGGCAGAGGCGGGGGGCGTGGTCACCGTCTATGACGGCACTGCAGTACTGGGTTCCGCTGTGGCCGACGGCAGCGGCGCGTGGAGCTTTACGTCGCCCGCGCTGAATAATGGTCCGCATGCGCTGAGCGTCACGGTGCGTGATGCGGCAGGCAACGTCAGCGCGGCGTCGCCCACGGTCGCAATCACCGTGGACACCGTAGCGCCGGCTGCGCCAACGCTGGTCGTGACTAACGACGTGGCGAACACCACGGTGGCGAACGGCGCAGCAAGCGGCGACAGCACGCCAACCCTGAGCGGCAGCGCCGAGGCCAATAGCCTGGTGATTATCCGCGACGGCACCACGCTACTCGGTTCAGTCACCGCCAGCGGTACCGGCAGCTGGAGCTTTACCCCTGCTACAGCGCTCGCTGAGGGATCGCATACCTTCAGCATCACCGCCACCGATGCGGCAGGCAACGTCAGCAGCAGCGTCAGCTCAACGGCGATCATTGATACCGTTGCGCCAGGTGCGGTTACCGGTCTGGCTGCCGCCAACAACAACGGCAGTACGGCGATCGCGATTCCCAATAATAGCGTGACCAGTGACAGCACGCCGCTGCTGACCGGATCCGGTGAGGCGGGCGCACGCGTAACTCTCCTTGACGGCAATGTTGCGCTGGGCACGGCGATTGTCAGCAGTAACGGCAGCTGGAGCTTTGTCAGCCCGGTGCTGAGTGAAGGCAGCCACACCCTGAACGTGACCCAGACCGACGCCGCCGGAAACGTCAGTCCGCCAGCCAGCATCACGCTGACGGTGGATACGGTGGCGCCGGCAGCGGTCAGTAACCTGACGATCACGGACGATGTGGCGCCGGTGACCGGACCGCTGGCAAATGGCGCGGTCACCAATGACGCGACGCCAACGCTGAGCGGGACGGCGGAGGCGAGCGCGGTCGTCACGGTGTATGACGGCAGCACGGTGCTGGGATCGGTGGTGGCAGGCAGCGACGGCGCATGGAGCTTTACGCCAGCTGCGCTGAGCAACGGCGTGCATTCGCTGAGCACGACGGTACGTGACGCCGCGGGCAACGTCAGCCCGGCGACGCCGGCGGTGTCGATTACCGTTGATACTGTGGCCCCCGCTGCGCCAACGCTGGTGGTCACCAACGACATTAACAACACCACGGTGGTAAATGGCGGCGCGACGCGCGACAGCACGCCAACCCTGAGCGGCACGGCCGAGGCAAACAGTCTGGTGATTGTGCGCGACGGCACCACTGTCCTGGGGTCGGTGACCGCCAGCAGCAGCGGCAGCTGGAGCTTCACGCCGGGAACAGCCCTCTCCGAGGGATCGCACACCTTCAGCATCACCGCCACTGATGCCGCGGGTAACGTCAGCAGCAGCATCAGTTCGACGGCGATTATCGACACCACGGTGCCGGTTGCCGTAACCGGCCTGACCCTGGCTAATAACAATGGCAGTACGGCGATCGCTATCCCCAACAACGGCGTGACCAATGACAGCACGCCGCTGCTGAGCGGATCGGGCGAGGCGGGTGCACGCGTCAGCGTTTACGACGGCACTACGCTACTGGGAACTGCGACCGTCGGCGGCAGCGGCAGCTGGAGCTTCATCACGCCAGCGCTGGGTAATGGCCCCCATACGCTCAACGTGACGCAGACCGACGCGGCGGGTAACGTCAGCCCGCAGGCTTCGGTCACGCTGCGGGTTGACACCGTAGCGCCGGTGGCCAGCACGCTCACCATTACGGATGATGCGGGCAGCGCGCCGGTAACGCTGACCAGCGGTGCCTTTACGCGCGATACCACGCCGACGCTGAGCGGTACGGCAGAAGCGGGCGCGCTGGTGACCATTTTTGACGGCACGACCGCACTGGGTTCCGTCACGGTGGGTACGGGCGGCAGCTGGAGCTTTACCACCGCGGCGCTGAGCAACGGGGCGCATACCCTGAGCACCACGGTGACTGATCCGGCAGGTAACGTCAGCAGCACCAACGTAGCGACCACCATCACCGTTGACACGGTTCCACCGGCGGCGGTATCCGGATTGCTGATCAACAGCGCCGGCACCAGCGTCACCGGCAGCGGCGAGGTCGGCGCAACGGTGACGGTCCGCGACGCCAGCGGCGTCACGCTCGGCACCACCACGGTGGGCAGCGGCGGCAGCTGGTCAGTGGCGCTGAGCACTGCGCAGACTACCGGTGCCACGCTCTCGGTGACGCAGAGCGACAGAGCGGGCAACGTTTCGCCATCGGCGTCGCTGCTGGGAGCCATCCGCGTTGTGGCGACCAACGATGTTAGCGAGGTTGATTACGGCACCACGCAGGCCACCATCAATAACGGCACCGTGAACTCTTCGCACACGGCGCTGCTTACCCTGGGGGTCGGCTCGCTACTGGGCGCCAGCGTGCTCAATAACGGTAACGCCTATATCTTCAATGTGGGTCAGGACGATTTCCGCACGGTAACGCTCTACGGCTCAGTAAACAGTATCGGCGTGGCGGCTAACTACTCGCTAAACCTCTACACGCAGCTGAGTAACGGCTCCTGGCAGCTGGTGAGTTCGCAGAGCAACTACATCAGCTCTCTGCTCTCAATCGGAACGATTCGCGGCGGTAACGTCACCTACAGCAATCTGAGTACCGGTAACTACGCGGTAGTGGTCGGCGCGAATACCAACCTCAGCGTACTGCCCACCACTACCGTGAGCACGGTGTCAGACTACACCACGCTGGCGGTGACCACGGCGGCCACCGTCACCGGTAATCTGCTGGCGAACGACACCAGTTCGATAGCCGGTACGGTACCGGCCGGTGTGGCGGTTACAACGGCGGGCGGCGCAACGGTTGCTGGCACGGGTAATACGGTGATCAACAGCAGCTACGGTACGCTGACCCTGGATGCGCGAGGCAACTATACCTATGCGCTGAAAGCGGGACTGAATATCGACACGCTGCCGGCGACGGATACCTTTACCTATTCAGTGCGGGACGCCAGCGGCACGGTAACCTCCGCCACGCTGACGGTAACGCTGCATAACGGCCCGGCGGCCACGCTGTTTGCCGCCACCAGTCTGCTGGCGGAAAGCAGCAGCGCTGAGCATGACGCGAGCGGCAGCATCTGGGCTGACAGCGCCGGCACGCACAGCGGAACCTTAACCATCACTAATGCTCTGGGGGCAGAAACCACGGTGGGAGCGGCCGGTATGACGCAGGTAGCCGGTGAGTTCGGCGTGCTGCAGGTCAGCGCCAGCGGAAGCTACACCTACTCACTCAATGCGGATGTTAACGTCCAGAACATTACGCATAAGGAGGTATTCAGTTACACCCTGGCGGGCCGGGACGGCACCCTGACCAGCCACAGCTTCACCATTGAGCTGCACCCGACCATTAACGGAACCGGCGGTAACGATACGCTGACCAGCAGCGCCTACGATGACACCATCACCGCTGGCGCCGGCGCAGATACGCTGGTTTACCATCTGCTGGATCGCGCTGACGCCACCGGCGGCAACGGCCACGACACCTGGACCGACTTTAACGTCGCCCAGGGAGACAAGATTGATATCAGTGAACTGCTGATCGGCTGGAATGATTCCACAAGTAATATTAATGATTTCGTGAAAGTGGACCATACTTCTGATGGCAGCACCGTGCTTTCAATCGATCGTGACGGTAGCGGGACGGGCTACAGCACTACGCAGCTGATCACGCTGGAAGGCGTTAACGTGTCACTGGAGGAGCTGCTGCAGCAACCGCACCAAAACCACACGGCATAGTGGTGTGTGACGCAGGGAAGCATCACGGGCACAGGAGGTGCCCTTTCTCTATTCTGACTGGTGGATAATCGATGGATCTGATGCAATCCGGCGCACCTTTTCGCCGTTCCTCTCTGCCCGCCGCAGTAAGCGCGGGCTTTCTGTTGTTTTACAGTGCGCATCTTAGTGCCGCCAGTGAGACGCTGATACGCGCTGGATCTATTACGCAAAGCGAGCTGGTTCAGCAGCAGGAGCTGCCGTCGCTCGCGGGCGAAGTCGCCGAACCGGCGCTGGGCAGCGTGCCGGACACCCTGACAATTGAGCAGGCGGTGCAGCGTGCGGTGCAGTGGCATCCTGATATCGCGCAGGCGATTGGCACCATGCTGGAGCAGGCGAATCAGGTCGATGTGGCAAAAGCAAAATATTATCCGCAAATCAGTGCGGGCATGAACAATGGCTATAGCAACAGTTACAGCGGCAGCGGCTTCAGCCCCTCATTTGTGCTGTCGGTGTCGCAGATGCTTTATGACTTTGGCAAAGTCAGCAGCTCGGTGCGCTCTGCCGAGGCGGGCGTGGCGCAGGAGCAGGCAAACGTGCTGGTGAGTATCGATAGCGTGGCGCACGATACCGCAGCGGCACTGGTTCAGGTGCAGGGCTATCAGCAGCTGGTAAAGATTGCCCGCGATCAGCTCAGCGCCCTGAGCCGGATTGGCGTACTGGCGCGGCAGCGTAATGAGGAGGGCGCGGCCTCGCTCTCCGACGCGACCCAGACCGATGCGCGTATTGAAGGCGCGCGCACCACCCTGACGCAGTATCAGGCGAGCCTTAACCGCTGGCGCGCAACCTTAGCCACCTATCTGGGCTGGCCGCTGGTAAAGCAGGTCAGCGACCAGTTTCCCGCAACGCTGACCCGCGGCTGCGCCAGTGGCAAAGCGGATGACAAAACCAATCCGGCGGTGCTGGCCGCGTGGGCGCAGGCTAATCAGGCGCAGGCCAAACTTGATAACGCCAGCGCGCAGAACCTGCCGACTATCTCGCTGGAACCGCAGGTTACCCACTATCTCAACGATCGCTACGCCGGCAGTCAGTCGCTGGACCGCACGCAGTACTCTGCCTTTGTCAAAGTCGAGATGCCGCTTTATCAGGGCGGCGGGATCACCGCCGCGCGTGACGCCGCCGCCAGCGCGCTACAGGCGGCGAACGCAGCGGTAAATTCGGCACGGCTGAAAGCGCGTCAGCAGCTGAGCGAGTCGCAGAATGAAGCGCTCAGCCTGTCGCAGAGTCTGGCGATCATGGGGCGCCAGCAGGCGCTGGGCGAGAAAACCCGCCAGCTCTATCAGGATCAGTATCTGCAGCTCGGCACGCGCCCGCTGCTGGACGTACTGAATGCCGAACAGGAGGTGTGGCAGACCCGCTTTACGCTACAGCAGACCGTAAGCCAGCTGCGATCGCTGCAGCTCGACTGCCTCTACAGCACCGGACAGATCCGTTCAGCCTTTACGCTTAATAACCAGCGCATCCAGACCGTGGAGATTCAGCCATGACCCAATTACCGATTCCGGACGCGCCTGAGGGCCAGTCCGCCAGCGGCGGCGAGCTGCCGCTTAACGGCTGGGCCACGGCCATTATTCAGATCGCCACCCACTACCGGCTGCCCTGTTCGCCGGGCATGATCATGGCAGCAGCGGAGTGGCAGGGCAAACAGACGCGCGATAAAGCGTTGCGCCATCTGGCACGTCAGGCGGGGCTGTCGCTGCAGCTGTTTGCAGAGGAGAGCCGGGAGATCACGCGCTGGCGCCTGCCGCTGGCAGTAGAGCTGGATGATGGCCAGGTCGGCGTGGTGACGGCGTTTGATGGTGATGACCGCGTTCGGGTGCACTTTTCCGGCGATGAACAGCCGACGCCGGTGATGCTCACCGATCTGCTGCCCGCCCTCCGCGTGGTGGCCGCGCTGCGACCGGTGGCGGCGGCGAAAGATAGCCGGGTCGATCGCTATCTCGCCACCGTTCGCCCCGACTGGCTGCGGCGGCTGGTGCTGCACGATCTGCGTCCCTACGGCTATGTGATGCTGGCGTCCTTCTTGATCAATCTGCTGGCGCTGGTAGGGATTGTGTTTTCGATGCAGGTTTATGACCGGGTGATCCCGGCGCAATCTTATCCCACGCTCTATGTCCTCTATGCTGGCGTGATCATTTCGGTGGTATTTACCTATATTCTGCGCGTGGGCCGCGATCACGTCACCGATCTGCTGGGCAAGCGCGCCGATATGCGCGTCTCCGATCGGGTGTTTGGTCATGCGCTGCGGCTGCGCAACAGCGTGGTGCCGCGCTCTACCGGCACTTTTATCTCCCAGCTGCGTGAACTGGAGGCGATCCGGGAAATGGTGACCTCAACCACCGTGACGGCGATTGTCGATATGCCATTTTTCCTGCTGTTTCTGCTGGTTATGGCGATTATCGCGCCACAGCTGGCGTGGATCGCCCCGGTGGCGGTGCTGCTGATGGTGTTGCCGGGCCTGCTCAGCCAGAAAAAACTGGCGAAGCTGGCGCAGCAGGCGCTGAAAGAGTCCACGCTGCGTAACGCAGTGCTGGTGGAGAGCGTACAGGGGCTGGAGGATATCAAGCTGATGCAGGCGGAAGATCGCTTTCTGCAGCAGTGGAACAGCTATATCCGTATCACCGCGCAGTCGGGCGTGGCGATGCGTAAGGTGATGCACTCGCTCATTAGCTGGGGCGTAACGGTGCAGGGGCTGGTTTACGCCAGCGTCATTGTGGTGGGCGCGCCGATGGTGATCAACGGCGATATCACCACCGGGGCGATTGTCGCGGCGTCGCTGCTCTCCTCGCGCATGATTGCGCCGATGGCAACGCTGTGCGGCGTACTGGCGCGCTGGCAGCAGGTCAGGGCGGCGAAAACCAGCCTCGACGGCCTGATGAATCTGCCGGTAGAGAACAGCAGCGATGAGACGCGTATTCACTGTCCGGTGCTGTTTGGCCACTATCAGTTCACCGACGCCATGTTTCGCTACTACAGCGACTCGCTGACCATGGCGCTGCGCATTAAATCCCTGACCATTCAGCCTGGGGAGCGTATTGCGGTGCTGGGCCGCAACGGCTCCGGTAAATCCACGCTGCTGCAGGCGATGGCGGGCGGCATGGATCTGGTGAGCGGTGAGCTGCGGCTTGATAACCTCAGCCTGCCGCACATTGACGTGGCCGACGTGCGGCGTAATGTCGGGCTGCTGACGCAAAACGCGCGCCTGTTTCACGGTACGCTGCGTGAAAACCTGACGCTCGGCGCGGCGCACGCTACCGACGACGCCATCTTCTCTGCGCTGACGGTGAGCGGCGGAGCGGAATTTATTCGCCGCCTGCCGCTGGGGCTGGATCACCCGATCATGGAGGGAGGCACTGGCCTCTCCGGTGGACAGCGGCAGTCGCTGCTGCTGGCGCGCATGCTGCTGCGCGATCCGAATATCGTGCTGCTGGATGAACCCTCCGCCGCGCTCGACGACCATACGGAGAAAGAGTTTATTGAGCGCCTCGGCGCATGGCTGAACGGCCGCACGCTGATCGTGGCGACTCATCGCGCCGCGATTCTGTCGCTCGTGGATCGGATACTGGTGCTGAAAGAGGGACAGCTGGTTATGGACAGTCCGAAAGAGAAAGCGCTGCCGCCAGCGCGCAGCGGCGGAAATCTGCCGGAGGTGAACGCATGAAGCAGCTGCCGGCAAAACTGCGGCTGGTCACGGCTGCTGAAACAGATGCGTCAGACGATCTGCTGGGCGAACTGAAATCGGAAACGCACTACAGCGGGGCGGTGCGGCTGATTGTTATCAGCGCCGCGCTGATGCTGGTCGCGCTGATCTGGGCGTGGTTTGGCGTGCTGGATGAAGTCTCAACCGGGACCGGCAAGGTGATCCCCAGCTCGCGCGAGCAGGTGCTGCAGTCGCTGGAGGGCGGTATTCTGACGGAGCTGTACGTGCATGAGGGCGATCAGGTGCAGGCGGGTGAGGTGGTGGCGCGGCTCGATCCGACCCGTTCCCAGTCAAGCGTGGGTGAGAGCGCGGCACGCTATCGCGCCGCGCTGGCGGCGGCGTCACGCCTGCGGGCAGAGGTTAACGACACCCGGCTGACTTTTCCGGATGAGCTCAGCGGCTGGCCCGATCTGATCGCGGCAGAAACCCGTCTCTACAATACTAAACGGGCACAGCTCAACGACGCGACGAAGCAGTTTAACGCGTCGCTGGCGCTGGCTAACCGCGAGCTGGCGATTACGCAGCGGCTGGCAAAGAGCGGGGCTGCCAGCAATGTGGAGGTGCTGCGCCTGCAGCGTGAAAAATCCGATCTGGAGCTGAAGCTGACCGATATGCGTTCGCAATATTATGTCCAGGCGCGTGAAGAGCTGGCCAAAGCGAGCGCGGAAGCGGACAGCCTCGCTGAAGTGATTAAAGGACGCGAAGATACGGTGACGCGACTGACGATCCGCGCCCCGATGCGCGGTATCGTTAAAAATATCAAAGTCTCCACGGTCGGTGGCGTGGTGCCGCCTAACGGCGAGCTGATGAACATTGTCCCGCTCAACGACCGGCTGCTGGTGGAGGCGCGCCTGTCGCCGCGCGATATCGCCTTTATTCATCCGGGGCAGCGCGCGGTGGTGAAGATCTCCGCCTACGATTACGCCATCTATGGCGGCCTCAACGGCGCAGTGGAGAGCATCTCACCTGACACTATCCAGGATGAGGTGAAACCAGAGATCTACTACTATCGGGTGTTTATCCGCACCGATAACGACTATGTGCAGAACAAAGCGGGCCGGCGCTTTTCTATCACGCCCGGCATGGTCTCCACGGTGGATATCAAAACCGGAGAGAAAACCGTGATGGATTATCTGGTTAAGCCGTTTAATAAAGCTGAAGAGGCGATGCGCGAGCGCTAAGCGGATGAGGATTGCAGGGGAGTATATTCCCGGTGATAATCACGCCATCAATCCCTTCCTCGTCGGGCTTAACGACGCGGAAGGGATTTTTTTATAGCTGACCCGTAACCAGGCCGGTGCTGCCTGACGTAAAGAGGATGAATTATGTATAACACCCTGGGCAATCAGTATGACAACTCTCTGGTTTCCAACGCCTTTGGCTTCATGCGTTTTCCGCTCAACTTCCAGCCGTATGACAGCGATGCTGAATGGGTGATCACCGGTGTGCCGTTTGACGCCGCTACGTCGGGCCGTCCGGGCAGCCGTCTGGGGCCGGGCGCGATTCGTCAGATCTCCACTAACCTGGCGTGGGAAGGGTGCCGCTGGCCGTGGGAGTTTGATCTGCGTCAGCGCCTGAATGTCGTGGACTGCGGTGACCTGGTGTACGCATTTGGCGACTCGCAGGATCTCTCAGACAAACTGCAGGCGCATGCGGAAAAACTGCTGGCCAGCGGCAAGCGCATGCTGACCTTTGGCGGTGACCACTACATTACGCTGCCGCTGCTGCGCGCTCACGCGAAGCATTTCGGCAAAATGGCGCTGGTGCATTTTGATGCGCATACCGACACCTACTCTAACGGCCCGACGTTTGACCACGGCACCATGTTTTTCACTGCGCCAAAAGAGGGGCTGATCGATCCGCAGCACTCGGTGCAGATCGGTATTCGTACTGAATTTGATAAGAGTCTGGGCTTTAACGTGCTGGACGCGGCGCAGGTTAACGATCGCAGCGTGGATGATATTCTGGCCGAGGTGAAGCGCACCGTGGGCGACCTGCCGGTCTACCTGACGTTTGATATCGACTGCCTCGATCCGGCGCACGCGCCAGGCACCGGCACGCCGGTGATTGGCGGCCTGAGCAGCGACAAAGCGACCAAACTGGTGCGCGGCCTGCAGGGAATGAATATTGTCGGCATGGATCTGGTTGAGGTGGCACCGGGCTACGATCACGCCGATCTGACCGCGCTGGCAGCGGCTACGCTGGCGCTGGATATGCTGCACGTGCAGGCAGCGAACAAAGGCTGATAGCGGCAGCCCTTCTCCCGCCGGGAGAAGGGCTGCATCAGGCGCTTATTTGCCGTCTGCGGCGATACGATCGCGGATATGCTGCGCGCGCGCTTCTGAATCAGGATGGGAGTCAAACATCGAACTCTGATGCCCCTGATCCATCTTCGCCAGCTTCTCAAAGCTGGTGGCTAAACCGAGCGGGTTAATGCCGCGCTTTTTCAGCAGATCATATGAGTAGTCATCTGCCTGCGACTCCTGAGTCTGCGAGAACTGCGCGTTAACCAGCTTCTCGCCGATATCGCCCAGCTGCGACTGCGACAGCGAACCAATAATACCGCCGACCGAGGCGGCAGCCCCGCGTGCGGCTTCGGTGGCAAAGGCAACCTGCATCGCTTTACGCGTGTGGCCCAGCGCGACGTGACCCATCTCATGGCCCAGCACGCCTTCCACTTCATTATCGGTCATCATATCCATCAGGCCGCTGTAAACGCGGATGCAGCCGTTAGCCATCGCCCAGGCGTTGACATCTTTGGTGACGTACACCTTGTAGTTCGCCGGCGTGCCGTTGATATTGTCGCCCAGCGCGGCAGCGATCTTATTCAGACGCTGCTGATAGCTGCTGTTTGCCGCCGCGACCTGATTCTCTTTATCCATTTGCGCACAGGACTGGTCACTCAGCTGTTTTACCTGCGCATCGCTGAGCGAATAGGCCTGGTACGCCTGCGCGCCCGACTGCAGCAGCGCGTTGTTATCAAACCCCTGACAGCCGCTCAGTAGCGCTGCCACTCCGATTGCCGTAACCGTAGCCCGGATTTTCATATCATCATCCTTTAAGTAACTCGTCGTAAAAACAGACACCTGAAAGCAGGCCAGATGTATAAACCCGATGTTTATAGCGCGCCCGTTTCGCGGTTGCTAGCAGACGCGGCTTAAAATGCAATCGCAGCCATGATAATTAGCACGCGGATGCATGTACTTTTGTGGCGATTTTCATGTACATTGATGGGCGACTTCTTTCACGCTTCGCCTTATAACTGATTAATTACAATACGTTAAGCGCGGCGGAGCCTTAATCCGATCTGGAGTAGAACATGCCCTCTCGTAAAGAGCTTGCCAACGCCATTCGTGCGTTAAGTATGGACGCAGTACAGAAAGCTAAATCGGGACACCCGGGTGCCCCGATGGGCATGGCGGATATCGCTGAAGTGCTGTGGCGCGACTTCCTGAACCACAACCCGGTTAACCCGCAGTGGGCTGACCGCGACCGCTTCGTGCTCTCGAACGGGCATGGCTCTATGCTGATCTACAGCCTGCTGCACCTTGCCGGCTACGATCTGCCAATGAGCGAGCTGCAGAACTTCCGCCAGCTGCACTCTAAAACCCCAGGTCACCCGGAATATGGCTACACGCCAGGCGTGGAAACCACAACCGGCCCGCTGGGTCAGGGCATCGCCAACGCCGTGGGCTTTGCGATCGCCGAGCGCACGCTGGCTGCACAGTTCAACCGTCCGGGTCATGATATCGTAGACCACCATACCTATGTTTTCATGGGTGACGGCTGCATGATGGAAGGTATTTCGCACGAAGTCTGCTCTATTGCCGGTACGCTGAAGCTGGGCAAGCTGGTCGCGTTCTATGACGACAACGGTATCTCCATTGATGGTCACGTTGATGGCTGGTTCT
Organism: Pantoea sp. UBA6567; assembly: GCF_002434165.1. Taxonomy (NCBI): domain Bacteria; kingdom Pseudomonadati; phylum Pseudomonadota; class Gammaproteobacteria; order Enterobacterales; family Erwiniaceae; genus Pantoea; species Pantoea sp. UBA6567. The sequence continues at coordinate 57,053 of NZ_DJJN01000002.1, forward strand.
CCGACGACACCGCAGCACGTTTTGAAGCCTACGGCTGGCATGTTGTGCGCGGCGTGGATGGTCACGACGCAGAAGCGATCAAACAGGCGGTGGAAGAGGCGAAGCGCGTCTCTGACAAGCCGTCACTGCTGATGTGTAAAACCGTTATCGGTTTCGGTTCACCTAACAAAGCGGGCACGCACGATTCACACGGCGCGCCGCTGGGCGACGATGAAATTGCGCTGACGCGCAAGCAGCTGGGCTGGAGCCACGCGCCGTTTGAGATCCCGGCCGATATCTATGCGCAGTGGGATGCCAGAGAGGCGGGCCAGGCGAAAGAGTCAGCGTGGAATGAGAAATTTGCAGCTTATAAGGCGGCTTTCCCGGCGCTGGCTGAAGAGTTTACACGTCGCGTTAACAATGAGCTGCCGGCTAACTGGCAGGCGGAGTCGCAGCAGTTTATTGAGCAGCTGCAGGCGAACCCGGCTAAAATCGCCAGCCGTAAAGCCTCGCAGAATGCGATTGAAGCTTTTGGCAAGCTGCTGCCGGAGTTCCTCGGTGGTTCTGCCGATCTGGCACCCAGCAATCTGACTATGTGGTCCGGTTCTAAACCGATCAATGAAGACGCAGCGGGTAACTATATCCATTACGGCGTGCGTGAGTTTGGTATGACCGCGATTGCCAACGGCCTTGCGCTGCACGGCGGTTTCCTGCCTTATACCGCGACCTTCCTGATGTTTGTTGAGTATGCCCGCAACGCAGCGCGTATGGCGGCGCTGATGAAGATCCGTCAGATCATGGTTTATACCCACGACTCTATCGGTCTGGGTGAAGATGGCCCGACGCACCAGCCGGTTGAGCAGATGGCCAGCCTGCGTACGACGCCAAACATGAGCCTGTGGCGTCCCTGTGACCAGGTTGAGTCTGCTGTCGCGTGGAAATATGCCATTGAGCGCGTCGATGGCCCGTCAGCGCTGATCTTCTCCCGCCAGAACCTGGCGCAGCAGGATCGTACCGCTGAGCAGCTGGCAAATGTGGTACGCGGTGGCTATGTGCTGAAAGATTGCAACGGCACGCCGGAACTGATCCTGATCGCTACCGGCTCTGAAGTTGAGCTGGCGGTAGCTGCCGCTGACAAACTCAGCAGCGAAGGCCGCAATGTGCGCGTGGTCTCCATGCCATCAACGGATGCGTTTGATAAGCAGGATGCCGCCTACCGTGAAGCGGTGCTGCCGAAAGCGGTTGGCGCACGCGTTGCCATTGAAGCGGGTATTGCCGATTACTGGTTTAAATATACCGGCCTGCACGGTGCGGTCGTGGGTATGACCTCATTTGGTGAATCTGCACCGGCAGAGCTGCTGTTTAAAGAGTTCGGCTTTACCGTTGAGAATGTGGTTAATACCGCAAAATCTATTCTGTAATCCGGAGTCGCCTTAAAGGGCGGGTTACCAGATCAGATATTGTGAACCACAGGGTGCGCATTGATGCGCGCCCTGTTTTATTTTCTTCGCCTTCTCCACCTGAAACGTTTCAATTATTCCTGCAGTAATCGATTAATCGCTGCATTTTTGTGACGCAGATCCAATAATCATCACCATCCTTGATCGCAATCATTCCGGTTATTCCTCGCATGCTTTATTCTGGCTGAACCGTTTCAGTTAGCAGGATATCTCTCAGCAATGCTCCAGGCGCTGCGTAAGAATTCCCTGTACAAAATGGCATGAAACGCTCAAGGTATCTGGCACATTTCAGAGGTGCAGTTGCAGGAAAAGCGATGACCATTCGTATTGCTATCAATGGCTTTGGTCGTATCGGGCGCAATGTGTTGCGTGCGCTCTATGAAACGGGACGCCGGGCGGAAATTACGGTTGTGGCGATTAACGAGCTGGCAGACGCCGCCGGTATGGCGCATCTGCTGAAGTATGATACCAGCCACGGTCGCTTCGCCTTCGACGTGCGGCAGGAGCGCGATCTGCTGTGGGTAGGGGAGGACACTATCCGCATCCTGCATCAGGCTGAGATCGGCACGCTGCCGTGGCAGCAGCTGGACGTTGATGTGGTGCTGGATTGCACCGGCGTTTACGGCAGCCGCGCCGACGGTGAGGCGCATCTGCAGGCGGGCGCCAGAAAAGTCCTGTTTTCGCATCCGGGCGGCAACGATCTGGATGCAACCGTGGTGTTCGGCGTAAACGAACAGGCTCTTAAACAAACTGACCGCATTGTGTCTAACGCATCCTGTACCACCAACTGCATTATTCCGGTGATCAAGCTGCTGGATGATGCCTTCGGGATCGAGTCCGGCACCGTGACCACGATCCACTCAGCGATGCACGATCAGCAGGTGATCGACGCCTATCACAGCGATCTGCGCCGCACCCGTGCAGCGAGCCAGTCGATCATTCCGGTCGATACGCGGCTGGCTGCCGGCATCACCCGCATTTTTCCGAAATTCAACGATCGCTTCGAAGCGATAGCGGTGCGCGTACCCACTATCAACGTGACGGCGATTGATCTGAGCGTCTCGGTACGGGCGGCGGTAAAGGCGTGTGAGGTCAATGCGCTGCTGCAAAACGCATCAGCAGGGGCATTTCGTGGTATAGTTGACTATACGGAATTACCGTTAGTCTCAGTAGATTTTAACCACGATCCGCACAGTGCCATCGTTGATGGTACGCAGACGCGGGTCAGCGGTCATCACCTGATCAAGACGCTGGTCTGGTGTGACAACGAATGGGGCTTTGCTAACCGGATGATCGATACTACGTTAGCAATGGCCGCAAGCGGTTTCAGGTAAGACGCGGATGGCGTCTGGCAAAACTTACGAGAATCAACGAGAGGATTCACCATGTCTGTAATTAAGATGACCGATCTGGACCTTGCTGGTAAGCGTGTTCTGATCCGTGCCGATCTGAACGTGCCAGTGAAAGAAGGAAAAGTGACATCTGACGCACGTATCCGAGCTTCCCTGCCAACCATCGAAGCGGCACTGAAACAGGGCGCGAAAGTGATGGTTACCTCTCACCTTGGTCGTCCGACCGAAGGTGAATATAACGAAGAGTTCTCGCTGCTGCCGGTTGTTAACTATCTGAAAGAAAAACTGAACGGTACCCAGGTTACGCTGGCGAAAGAGTATCTTGACGGCGTGGAAGTCGGCGCGGGCGAGCTGGTCGTGCTGGAAAACGTGCGCTTCAACAAAGGCGAAAAGAAAGATGACGAGACGCTGGCGAAGAAGTATGCCGCGCTGTGTGACATCTTTGTAATGGATGCGTTTGGTACCGCGCACCGCGCGCAGGCTTCGACTCACGGCGTGGGCAAGTTTGCGCCAGTCGCCTGCGCAGGCCCGCTGCTCTCTGCTGAGCTGGAAGCGCTGGGTAAAGTCATGAGCAACCCGGAGCGTCCGCTGGTTGCCGTAGTCGGCGGTTCAAAAGTATCGACTAAATTTGATGTGCTGCAGTCGCTGGTAAAAATTGCGGATACCGTGATTGTGGGCGGCGGCATCGCTAACACCTTTGTGGCTATCGACAACAAGGTCGGTAAATCACTCTATGAGCCGGACTTCGTTGAAGCGGCTAAAACACTGCGTGACCAGTATGGTATTCCGGTGCCGACCGATTCCCGCGTAGGCACGGAATTCTCTGAAACTGCACCTTCTACCGTGAAAAAGGTTTCAGAAGTGCAGGATAACGAAGAGATTATGGACTTCGGTGATGAAACCGCACAGAACATGGCGAAGATCCTGAAAGAGGCCAAAACCATTCTGTGGAACGGCCCGGTAGGCGTCTTTGAGTTCCCTAACTTCCGTAAAGGCACCGAAATTGTGGCCAATGCAATTGCCGAAAGCGACGCGTTCTCTGTAGCAGGCGGCGGCGACACGCTGGCGGCTATCGATCTGTTCGGTATCGAAGAGAAGATCTCTTACATCTCAACCGGTGGCGGTGCATTCCTGGAGTTCGTGGAAGGCAAAAAGCTGCCTGCGGTGGCGATGCTGGAAGAGCGCGCTAAGCAGTAATTCTGGGGGCAGCGCTCCGGCGCTGCCTTAAAACTGGCCCCGAGCGGGGCAAATAAATCCCATTCCCTTCGGGAATGAACGGTAACGAAACGGGACACAACCATGTCTAAAATTTTTGATTTCGTAAAACCCGGCGTTGTCACTGGTGATGACGTTCAGAAAGTCTTCAAGGTAGCGAAGGAGCACAAATTCGCTCTGCCTGCAGTTAACTGCGTCGGCACGGACTCCATCAACGCGGTACTGGAAGCTGCTGCCAAAGTTAAAGCGCCGGTCATCGTTCAGTTCTCTAACGGCGGTGCTGCATTTATCGCCGGTAAAGGTTTCAAAACCGACAAACCACAGGGCGCGGCAATTTTCGGCGCTATCGCCGGTGCGCACCATGTGCATCTGATGGCTGAGCAGTATGGTGTGCCGGTCATTCTGCACACTGACCACTGTGCGAAAAAACTGCTGCCGTGGATCGACGGTCTGCTGGATGCCGGTGAAGAGCACTTCAAAAAAACCGGTAAGCCGCTGTTCTCTTCACACATGATCGACCTCTCTGAAGAGTCGCTGGAAGAGAATATCGAAATCTCCAGCAAATATCTGGCGCGTATGGCGAAAATCGACATGACGCTGGAAATTGAACTCGGCTGCACCGGCGGTGAAGAAGATGGCGTGGACAACAGTCATATGGACGCTTCAGCCCTCTACACCCAGCCTGAAGATGTGGATTACGCCTACACCGAGCTGAGCAAAATCAGCCCGCGTTTCACTATCGCGGCCTCTTTCGGCAACGTGCACGGCGTGTACAAGCCAGGCAACGTGAAGCTGACCCCAACCATCCTGCGCGACTCACAGAAATATGTGTGTGAGAAGCATGGTCTGGAACATAACGCGCTGGACTTCGTGTTCCACGGCGGCTCCGGCTCTTCCGCAGCAGAGATTGAAGAGTCAATCAGCTACGGTGTGATCAAAATGAACATCGATACCGATACCCAGTGGGCAACCTGGGACGGTATTCTGCAGTACTACAAATCTAACGAAGCGTACCTGCAGTCGCAGCTGGGCAACCCGAACGGCCCGGATAGCCCGAACAAGAAATACTACGATCCACGCGTCTGGCTGCGTGCAGCACAATCTTCAATGGTTGTGCGCTTAGAGCAGGCGTTCAAAGAGCTGAACGCAGTCGACGTACTGTAAGTCCGCTGCAGTAAAAAGGCCCCATTGGGGCCTTTTTTATGTGCTTTTCACGATGCGGCACCGTACTCTCTTCCCGACAAAACCACACGCCAGCCCGCCATACTTTGCCGCATACGTACCAGCAACCTGCAGGTCTGTGCTGCGCTAATCTGCATCAATTCCGGTACGTTTTTCCCTCAATACAATGTTAAATCAGCTTAATTTTGGCGCTTCATGCTGTTTTTGTTTAACCTTGAAGCCTGGAGTGCCGGAGTCAATCTGGCCGTTTTTGTAATTTCCTGCGGGAAACTCAACAACAGGGCTGACAAATGGAAGATTTAAATGTCGTAAATGGCATTAACAGTGCAGGTGGATGGCTGGTGCGTAACCAGGCGCTGATCCTGAGCTATGCGGTCAATATCGTGGCAGCAATTGCGATTATTATCGTGGGTATGATTATCGCGCGTATTGTTTCAAACGGCGTGAATCGTCTGCTGGTGGCACGCCACATCGATGCGACCGTGGCAGATTTTCTCTCAGCCTTAGTCCGCTATGGCGTTATCGCATTTACTATCATCGCAGCGCTGGGGCGGGTGGGTGTACAGACCGCGTCAGTTATCGCCGTGCTGGGTGCAGCGGGTCTGGCCGTAGGCCTGGCACTGCAGGGCTCGCTCTCTAACCTTGCCGCAGGGGTACTGCTGGTGACTTTCCGTCCATTCCGCACCGGCGAATTTGTTGACCTCGGTGGCGTGATGGGGACCGTGCAGAATGTGCAGATCTTCTCAACCACGCTGAAAAGCGCGGACGGTAAAATGGTGGTGGTGCCGAACGGTAAAATTATCGCCAGCAATATCGTTAACTTCTCCCGTGAGCCGATCCGCCGCAACGAATTTATTATCGGCGTGGCCTACGACGCGGATGTCGATCAGGTAATCGATCTGCTGCGCGAAGTTGTGGAAGCGGATGAGCGCGTGCTGAAAGATATGGGTATTCAGATTGGCCTGAACGAGCTGGCGGCTTCGTCACTGAACTTTGTCGTGCGCTGCTGGAGCAAAAGCGGCGACCTGCAGAACGTTTACTGGGATCTGATGAAAAACTTTAAGCGTACCCTGGATGCGCACGGCATCGGCATCCCTTATCCGCAGATGGATGTGCATCTGCACCAGGTTAAGGGTGAGGCGCAGGAGCAGCCGGTTAACCTGACTAAATAACGTTAGCGTAAGGCACCTGCGGGTGCCTTTCTTATTAACAACGCTAATGACCGATTAAATCTTTCAATTTCCGCTAATACCCTCCGGCCGATATACTGCGTCCATCCTCTTCTCTTTTCAGGTTATTCAACGTGTTATCAATTTATCTGCAGGGGCTGGCGCTGGGCGCTGCACTGATTTTGCCGCTGGGCCCGCAAAACGCCTTTGTTATGAATCAGGGCATCAAGCGCCACTATCATCTGATGACCGCCACGCTCTGTACCCTGAGCGATATTGCGCTGATCTGCGGCGGCATATTTGGCGGCAGCGCGCTGCTGCATCAGTCACCGCTGCTGCTGACGCTGATCACCTGGGCTGGCGTTGCGTTTCTGCTCTGGTATGGCTGGGGAGCGTTACGCAGCGCATGGCGCGGCGGTATTGCGCTGGAGCAGGACAGCGCGCTGAAACAGGGGCGCTGGCGCATCGTCGCCACGATGCTGGCGGTGACCTGGCTCAATCCGCATGTCTATCTGGATACGTTTGTGGTGCTGGGCAGCCTCGGCAGTCAGCTGCCCTCCGCCGATGCCCGCCGCTGGTTCGCGCTGGGCACCGTCAGCGCCTCCGTAATCTGGTTTTATGGTCTGGCGCTGCTGGCGGCCTGGCTGTCGCCCCGGCTGCGCACCGCGCGCGCGCAGCGCATCATCAACCTGCTGGTCGGCAGCGTCATGTGGCTTATCGCTTTCCAGCTGGCGCATCAGGCGCTGACGGATTAAAAAAGTAAAACGCGCAGGGGGCATTATTGACGCGACGAGGCTGCTAAGATTGAGTTTTTAGCGCCAGGAGGTGACCGATGTCTTCTCAACCTAACCAGAGCCTGATTGACGGTATCCGCTGCCTGCAGTATCTGGTCTCCAGCGACAGAGCCATTGGCGGGCGTGAGCTGGCGCGTCAGATGGGTATGAACAGCACGCGCGTTAACCGCCTGCTGATGACGATGGCGTCGATCGGCCTCACCGTTCAGGATGAGCAGCGTCGCTATCTGCCAGGACCGGGGGTTCACGCCCTGGCGGCGCAGGCGATTCGGGGTTCCTCGCTGTTTGCGCAGGCGCTGCCGCAGCTGGAGCTCTATGCACCGCACGATATCGTGGTGGCGCTAGGCGTGCTGTGGGAAGATCAGGTCATCTATATCTGGCACTCAGAACCCGGTGAACGCACCCGCACCAGTCAGGCGCTGGCCGGATTTCGCATGCTGCCGGCGTGGCAGTCGGTGATTGGCATGGCGCTGCTGGCCGCAGAGCCCGATGTGCAGCTGCAGCCGCGTTTTGCCGCGGCGCAGTGGACGCAGATGGCGCCTCTGCTGGCGCGCAAGCGCCAGAGCGATCATCTCATCTGGCAGCGTGATGATGGTGAGATTGGTATGGCGCTGCCGATCAATCATAATCGCGCAGCGCTGGCGTTCGCTAAAATCTGGCAGAGGGATGACGAGCATCTGGCGCAGCGGGTGGCGCAGCTGAAAAAGCTGGCGCAGAAGATCACCGGCGAGCAGTAATCTCATCGGGGCGGCCAACGATAAACAGATAGCTGCCGATCCCCACCAGCGCCAGGGCGGCGATAAATATCAGCGCCGGAGCAAAATCACTGCCGTCGATCAGCGCGCCAATTGCAATCGGCACCACAATCGCGGAGAGCGCACCGGTAAAGTTAAACATCCCGCCTGCCAGCCCGACCAGATGACGCGGCGCCAGCGTGGTGACAAAAACCCAGGTTATGGTTGCCAGACCGTTGCCGAAAAAAGCCAGCGACATAAATAGCACGATCAGCGTGGTGTTATCCGTGTAGTTGGCGCCGAGAATAAACAGCGTCATCGTCAGCCCGAGCAGAACCGGCAGCTTGCGCGCTACGCTCGCTGAAACGCCGCGCCGCATCAGATAATCGGAGATAAACCCCGCCAGCAGCACGCCACAAAACGCCGCCAGATAAGGCAGCGAGGCGACATAACCGCTTTTGATGAAATCCATATGCCGGTACCGGACCAGATAGGTCGGAAACCATGTCAGAAAGAACCAGAACGTAGCGGAAATAGAAAACTGGCCCAGACAGATGCCCAGCAGTCTGCGGTTGCACAGCATCTGCTGCACGTCGCTCAGGCGTAGCGATGTGCGCCCGGCGGATGCGCTGTCGGGCAGCGCGCCATTCTCCAGCAGCCAGGCGCGCTCTGCGGCTGACACCCGTTTATGCTCGCCAGGCTCGCGATAGAGCGCAAACCAGACGCCCGCCCACAGAATGCCGGTCAGGCCGGTGATAGCGAACAGCCCGCGCCAGCCAAATGCGGCTTCAATATGAAACAGCAGCGGCGTGACGCAGGCGAGACCAGCAAACTGCGCCGAAGAGTAAATGCCAATGGCGCTGGCGCGCTCATGCAGGGGAAACCAGCCGGAAATAATACGGTTATTCGCCGGCATCACCGGCGCTTCAAGCGCGCCGACGCCAAGCCGCAGTCCGACCAGCGCCGCCACGCTGCTGGCGCAGACGTGCAGCAGGGTGATAAGCGACCAGCCGATCATCGCCACGCCATACACCATACGCGCACCAAGTCGATCAATCAGCCAGCCGCCCGGGATCTGCAGCGCGGCGTAGATCCAGCCGAACGCAGAAAAAATCAGCCCCATCTGCAGCGGCGTGAGCTGTAACTCAGCGCTCAGCGCTGGTGCCGCCACGGCCAGATTAGCGCGATCCATATAGTTGATAATGATGTTCACAAACACCAGCGCCAGCATCAGAAAACGCGTGCGCCCGACGCGCACGTCAGCAGCAGGCGCGCCAGGGCTTGAGGGATCGTGCGCCATGGGCAGGGTTCCTGGAAACAGAGAGTATCCATCAAGCGAAACGCACAATGCTGTTTTTAGCAACCCTGTAGTGATAAGTTTGCAGCCAGCAGCAGGTTAAAACGCAGCGCGAACGAACTTTTCTGTCTGCGTAAACTCAGAGCATCACGCATAGTAAAGCGGTAGCGGTTTCGCCATAGTGGCAGCCGGTAACCCGATTTCCAAGGAGGAGTTTGTGAAACTGAAAGCACTGGCGCTGGTCGCCGCAATGAGCACTGGCGCACTGTCGGGCATGGTACAGGCCGGAGAAGTGCCTGAAGGACCGCACGTGGTCACTTCCGGTCAGGCAAGCGTTGATGCGCGTCCGGATATGGCGACGCTCTCAATTATGGTCAGCGTCGCCTCCAAAGAAGCCGCCGATGCTAAAAAACAGGCTGACGCGCGCGTTGCGCAATATTTTGATTTTCTGCAAAAGAGCGGTATCGAAAAGAAAGATATCGATGCGGCTAATCTGAGCACCCAGCCAGAATATGACTACACCAAAGAGGGTAAGTCGGTACTGAAAGGCTACCGCGCGGTACGCCAGGTGGAAGTGACGCTGCGTCAGCTGGATAAGCTGAACGATCTGCTGGATGGCGCGCTGAAGTCGGGTCTGAACGAAATCCGCACCGTTGAGCTGGGTGTGGCAGACGCAGAAAGCTATAAAGAGCAGGCGCGTAAAGCCGCAATTGCTAACGCGACGCAGCAGGCCAGCGCGCTGGCAGAAGGCTTTAACGCGAAGCTGGGACCGGTCTACAGCGTTCGCTATCACGTAGCCAACTATCAGCCGATGCCGATGGCGCGCATGTATAAAGCTGCCGCCGCGCCGGCGGATACCACCGCGCAGCAGACGTATGAACAGCAGAGTATTCACTTTGACGATCAGGTCGATGTGGTGTTTGAAATCAAACCAAACGCCGCGACGCCCTGATAGCTGACGGCCGCAGCGGCATCTGCCGCTGCGCTATGCTCAGGCCGTGACCTCATCCTGACGCAGTACCCGATGCCCGTGAGCAATCAGCGCGTCGGTGACGCTGCGCATCAAACGACTCTCAGGCGCAAAGCGGTGCCAGTAGAGCATCCGGCGCTGATAGAGCCCCGGCGTCAGATCCACCAGCTCTCCCTGCGCCAGTTCGCGCTCAATCTGCAGATGCGGGATCATACAGCAGACCGATCCCTGCCGCGCCAGCTGCACAAACGCCTCTGACGAGTTAACGATATGGCAGGGTACGCTGCCCGGTGACAGATCAAAATTCTGCTGCAAAAACGCCTGATGCATATCATCCAGATGGTCAAACGCCACCGCCGGCGCTTTCAGCAAAGCAGATCGCGTCACGCCGTTGGGGAAATAGCGGGCGGCAAAATCGGGTGAGGCGCAGAACAGGTAGTCGAGCGCTCCCAGCTGATCGACCAGGCAGCTCGGCAGCGGCTGCGGCTGGATACTCACGGCGCCCACCACTTCACCGCGGCGCAGACGTTCCTGCGTACGCGTTTCATCTTCTACCTGCAGATTCAGCCGCACCGGGGAGTCCGCCAGCACATCTTTCAGCGCCGGCAGCAGCCAGGTAGCAAGGCTGTCGGCGTTGACCGCCAGCGAGAGCAGCAGCGGCGTGGTCCCGCTCTGATCGTCACCCAGCCACTCCTCCTCCAGCAGCTCTACCTGATGCAGCAGCGCCAGCAGCTTCTGCCCCTGCTCAGTCGGGCGGGGCGGAACGGTGCGCACCAGCAGCGGCTGACCAAACAGGTTTTCCAGCTGTTTGATACGCTGCGATACGGCTGACTGGGTAATACAAAGCTTCTGTGCGGCGCGTTCAAAGCCGCGCTCGCGAATCACTGCATCCAGCGCCTGAAGCGTACGGTAATCCGGGCGTTTCATTATTGTTCTCTCTCGTTCAGGGTGGAAAGTACTATGCCACAAAATGGCCGCGCTGTGCGGCGGGTGCATTTTTGCGGACTGGCTTCCAAAGGTAAAAATCGGTGGTGCGTGAGTCGCGCACTTTTACAGCGCGTTGTTTTATACTACGCGCACTTTGATGTCGCACAGGTTTTAAACATACCATGACCCAGGATGAACTGAAAAAAGCGGTAGGGTGGGCGGCGCTGCAGTATGTGCAGCCAGGCACCATTGTTGGCGTAGGCACCGGCTCAACGGCCGCGCATTTTATCGACGCGCTGGCCACCATGAAGCACCAGATTGAGGGGGCGGTCTCCAGCTCTGAAGCCTCCACCCTGAAGCTGAAATCGCTGGGCATACCGGTTTTCGATCTTAACGACGTGGATGATATCGCGGTCTATGTCGATGGTGCCGATGAGATCAACCCGCATATGCAGATGATCAAGGGCGGCGGCGCGGCGCTGACGCGCGAGAAGATTGTGGCGGCGGTCGCACGGAAGTTTATCTGTATCGCGGATGCGTCCAAAGAAGTTGATATCCTTGGCCGTTTCCCGCTTCCGGTTGAGGTGATCCCGATGGCGCGTGCCTATGTCGCGCGCGAGCTGGTTAAGCTTGGTGGCCAGCCGGAGTATCGGCAGCAGGTGGTGACCGATAATGGCAATATCATCCTCGACGTGCACAATCTGCAGATCCTCGATCCTGTCGCGATGGAAAAAAACATCAACGCGCTGGCGGGCGTGGTCACGGTCGGCCTGTTTGCCACGCGCGGCGCTGATGTCGCGCTGATTGGCACGCCGGATGGCGTCAAAACCATTCTCAAATGATCTCTTCGGCGCGCCTGACGCGCCGTTTTTCCCCCGGCTAATTCTGCTTTTCTTTATCAGCCTGAATTTGGTGACTTATGTCACAAACAGAGCATAGAGAGCCGATTCCTGCTCTCTGCTCCCGGCATCCTGCGATTTTGTATGGATTTGTGCTGCCTGAAAGCCGGGGCGTGCTGCCGTGGTCGCAATCGTTTGTATTGCCGCATTGCCAGAATTTGTTATTTTGGCAGAAGGTAATCTTATGGCACTCCACGTTGAATTCTGAATAGGGTCGGGAAATGGCAAAGGTATCACTGGATAAAGACAAAATTAAATTTCTGCTGGTGGAGGGCGTGCATCAGAGCGCGCTGGAGAATCTGCGCGCGGCAGGCTATACCAACATTGAGTTTCACAAAGGGGCGCTGGATGCGGAGTCGCTGAAAGCCTCTGTCCGTGATGCGCACTTTATCGGTATCCGCTCCCGCACCCAGCTCACGGAAGAGATCTTCGCCGCAGCGGAAAAACTGGTCGCGGTCGGCTGCTTCTGTATCGGCACCAATCAGGTCGATCTCAACGCCGCCGCCCGGCGCGGTATTCCGGTCTTTAACGCGCCTTTCTCCAACACCCGCTCCGTGGCTGAACTGGTGATTGGCGAGATGCTGCTGATGCTGCGCGGCATTCCGGAAGCGAACGCCAAAGCGCATCGCGGTATCTGGAACAAAGTGGCAACCGGCTCCTATGAAGCGCGCGGCAAAAAGCTGGGTATCATTGGTTATGGTCATATCGGCATGCAGCTCGGCGTGCTGGCTGAAGGCCTGGGGATGCACGTTTTCTTTTACGATATTGAAAACAAGCTGCCGCTGGGGAACGCCACGCAGGTACGTCACCTGTCGGATCTGCTCAATATGAGTGATGTGGTCAGCCTGCATGTGCCGGAGACCGCTTCAACCCAGAACATGATTGGCGCGGAAGAGCTGGCGCTGATGAAGCCGGGCGCGCTGCTGATCAACGCCGCACGCGGCACCGTTATTGATATTCCGGCGCTGTGCCATGCGCTCTCCAGCAAACATCTGGCGGGTGCGGCTATTGACGTCTTCCCGACCGAACCGGCAACCAACAGCGATCCGTTTAATTCACCGCTGTGCGAGTTTGATAACGTTATTCTGACGCCGCACATTGGCGGTTCAACGCAGGAAGCGCAGGAGAATATCGGCCTGGAAGTCTCGGGTAAGCTGGCAAAATACTCCGACAACGGCTCGACGCTCTCTGCGGTTAATTTTCCGGAGGTATCACTGCCGATGCACGGTGCCAGCGCCAGCCGTCTGCTGCACATTCACGAAAACCGTCCGGGCATTCTTACCGCCATCAACCAGATTTTCGCTGAGCAGAATATCAATATCGCGGCGCAGTTCCTGCAGACCTCGCCACAGCTTGGTTACGTGGTGATTGATATCGATGCGGAAAAAGATGTGGCGGATAAAGCGCTGCAGCTCATGCGCGCTATTCCGGGCACTATGCGCGCGCGCCTGCTTTACTGATTGGTGACGGGCATATGCCCGTCAGAACGAAGCATCCCACTGCCACAGCTTTGCCGGCGTCAGCACGGCGGGTAGCGGGATGTCCCATGCGGCTGCCGGCAGCGCCTCAACGCGCTGGCAGTCGTGGGCAATGCCAATCGGCAGACAGCCGTGGCGCTGCCAGTTCTGCAGCGTGCGATCGTAAAAGCCGCCGCCCATCCCCAGCCGTTGTCCACTTTCATCAAACGCCACCAGCGGAACCAGCATGACATCCAGTCGATCCAGCGTCGTCATCTGCGTAATATCCAGTGGCGGCTCCGGAATGCGCAGCTTATTCATGACCAGCTGCGTCTCAGGGGTATAACGCAAAAACAGCAGGTTGCCTGGCGCAAACGGATGCAGTACCGGCAGATAAACCGCTTTTTTTTGCTGCCAGAGACGGGCAATCAGCGGGCGGGTATTGATTTCACCGTCGGTAGAGAGAAACAGCGCAATGCTTTGTGCCGCTGAGACAGGTGCCAGGTTAATCGCGTGCTCAGCCAGCTGTTCGGCCGCTTCACTCTGCTGTTCAGGCGTCAGATGCCGGCGCAGATGGCGGATATGCTGACGCAGCAGCTGGCGTTCGGAATAATCGATAGCGGACACAGGATCCCCCTAAAGAGTGGGTTAGCTTGCGCTGACTATAACATGCAAAAGAAGGGGAGGGGGACTGGCTTCAGGTAGCAGCCGCAGCCTCGGCTGACGCTACTACCTGAAATGATGCCGGATAAAACAGAAAAGAGATCTCCGAGATGCCGCCGCAGGCTGTAACCCTTGAACCCTTGGTTCAAGGTGAGTATGCCGTCGCAACCATCAGGCTTCTCGGACGAACCGAGCATGCTCACAGGCTACAGAGCGTCACACTCTGTTGGTATGAAATATCGGCTCAGGGGACTGGCCCGCTTGCAAACATCTCAGAGAAACAGGACTTCATCGTTGCTCTGGCATGAGAACCATGAAGTATTATTCGAATTTAGGGCCCTGGCGGTCGGTAATGCGACCCTGCTCAACTAAAGCCTGTTCAATCGTCTGCTGCAGCATGCGGATACGTTGTTCCATGTTTGCTGCGTAGTCTCGCGTTTTACCTTTCTCTTGCGCCAGCTCGTGGCAGATATTTAACGCGGCGATGAACACCAGTTGCTCTGTATTTGTGACTCTAGTGCGAACTTTTAAATCTTGCAACCGTTGATTGAGGTCCTCTGCGGCAAGATTTAGTGCATCCTGCTGTTCAGGCGGACAATTTACTCTCAAAGAACGACCAAAAATTTGTATATCTACCGGTTGTGCAGACATGCCACCATCCTGACTGATTACTTCGTTCGCTCCACCCGGCTCGCCACTGGCCCGGAAGGTGCGCAACTATATAGACGCGGGTAAGAAGATACAACCCCTTTTCTGGAAACCCTGAGGCACCTGGTGGTAGCATATCACGAACTTATTCTGCCAACGACGACCAAAGCTTATGTCTTTACAGAACGCAACACCCACTTACAACGCGCTGGCCGCAGCCCTCTCTCAGCAGGGTGTGGGCATGACGCCTGCCGAAATGCATGGACTGCTGTGTGGCATCCTGTGTGGCGGTAATCAGGACGCCAGCTGGAAGACGCTGGTGCACGATCTGGCTAATGAAGGCATGGCCTTCTCGCAGAGCCTGGCGCAGCCGCTGCAGGCGCTGCATGACAGCCTGACTACGACCCTGGAAGAGGATGGCTTTCTGTTTCAGCTGATGCTGCCGGATGAAGATGATATTACCGTGTTTGACCGGGCTGATGCGCTGGCGGGCTGGGTTAATCACTTCCTGCTTGGCCTGGGCGTTACGCAGCCTAAACTGGATAAAGTCACCGGTGAAACCGGCGAGGCGATTGACGATCTGCGTACCATTGCTCAGCTTGGCTATGAAGAAGATGAAGATCAGGAAGAGCTGGAGCAGTCGCTGGAAGAGGTGATTGAGTATGTGCGCGTCGCGGCGCTGCTGTGTCACGACACCTTCACACGCCCGCATACGCCAACCGCACCGGAAGTGCAGAAACCTACGCTACACTAAGCGCGTCATTGCGGGCAGCGCTGCTGCCCGTTATCAACAGGGAGTGCAACTATGATCACACTGGAACAGTTCCGGCAGCGTCGTCAGGCGCTGATTACGCAGATGGCCCCCGGCAGCGCGGCGCTGATTTTTGCAGCACCTGAAGTCACGCGCAGCAACGACACCGAATATAGCTACCGCCAAAACAGCGACTTCTGGTATTTCACCGGGTTTAACGAGCCGCAGGCGCTGCTGGTGCTGATCAAAAGCGATGAACATCACAATCACAGCGTGCTGTTTAACCGCATACGCGATCTGACTGCCGAGGTGTGGTCTGGCCGTCGCCTCGGGCAGGAGGCTGCGCCGGCGAAGCTGGGTGTTGATCGCGCACTGCCGTGGGATGATATTGGCGAACAGCTGCACTTGCTGCTGAACGGGCTTGACGTGGTGTATCACGCGCAGGGCGAATATGGTTACGCTGACCAGCTGCTGTTTAGCGCACTGGAAAAATTACGTCGCGGTTTCCGGCAGAATCTTAGCGCACCAGCCAGCGTGACCGACTGGCGTCCCTGGGTGCATGAGATGCGGCTGTTTAAAAGCGCAGAAGAGATTGAGATACTGCGTCAGGCGGGAAAAATCAGCGCGCTGGCGCATACCCGCGCCATGCAGCAGTGCCGCCCCGGCATGTATGAGTATCAGCTTGAAGGGGAGATCCACCATGAATTCTCCCGCCACGGCGCGCGCTTTCCTTCCTACAACACCATTGTCGGAAGTGGCGAAAACGGCTGCATTTTGCACTACACCGAAAATGAAAGCGCAATGCGCGACGGCGATCTGGTGCTAATCGACGCCGGCTGTGAGTTTCACGGTTATGCGGGTGATATTACCCGTACCTTTCCGGTAAACGGCAGGTTTACACCGCCGCAGCGGGAAATCTACGACATTGTGCTGGCTTCGCTGCATAAAGCGCTGTCGATGTTCCGGCCCGGCGTCAGCATTCATGAAGTGAATGATGAAGTTGTGCACATCATGATCACCGGCCTCGTTGATCTCGGTATTCTTGACGGCAATATCGACGAACTATTTGAAGCGCAGGCGCATCGCCCTTTCTTCATGCACGGCCTCGGCCACTGGCTGGGCCTGGATGTGCATGACGTCGGCGATTACGGTACGCCGAGCCGCGACCGCGTGCTGGAGCCGGGCATGGTGCTTACGGTAGAGCCGGGCCTCTATATTGCACCTGATGCCAGCGTGCCGCCGCAGTACCGCGGCATAGGCGTGCGCATTGAGGATGATATTGTGATTACGGCGACAGGCCATGAGAATCTTACTGATAGCGTGGTGAAAGATCCGGATGCGATTGAAGCCCTGATGGCAGCGGCGCGCGGCGTATGACCATTCTGATTGCAGGCGGGGGCATGACCGGCGCCACGCTGGCGCTGGCGATATCGCATCTGACGCAGGGCAGGCTACCGGTCACGCTCATTGAGCGCAGCGAGCCGGCCAGCCGTGCGCACCCCGGTTTTGATGGCCGGGCGATTGCGCTGGCCGCTGGCACCTGCCAGCAGCTGGCAGCAATCGACCTCTGGCGTTCGCTGGCGGGCTGCGCCACGCCGATCACCCGCATTCACGTCTCCGATCGCGGTCACAGCGGCTTTGTGCAGCTCAGCGCAGAGGCGTATCAGCTGGCTGCGCTGGGGCAGGTGGTGGAGCTATTCGATGTCGGACAGCGCCTGTTTGAGCGTCTCCGGCAGGCGCCCGGCGTAACATTGCGCTGCCCCGATTACGTCACGCAGGTCACGCGTGATAAAGCGCATGCGCAGGTGACGCTTAACAGCGGCGAAACGCTGGAGGGTACGCTGCTGGTGGCTGCAGATGGGTCGCGCTCATCGCTGGCGGCATCATGCGGTATTCAGTGGCAGCGCGAGGATTATCAGCAGCTGGCGGTGATTGCCAACGTGTCCACTCAGCTGCCGCATCAGGGGCAGGCGTTTGAGCGTTTTACGCCGCACGGGCCGCTGGCGCTGCTGCCGATGTCCGGCAATCGTATGTCGCTGGTGTGGTGCCATCCGGCAGCCGCAGAATCCCGGGTGCGGGCGTGGGATGAAGAGACATTCCGGCGCGAACTGCAGCGCGCATTTGGCTGGCGGCTGGGTCGCTTTACCCATGCCGGTCAGCGTGAAATTTACCCGCTGGCGCTGCAAACCGCCGATCGTCAGGTGACGCACCGGCTGGCGCTGGTCGGCAATGCTGCCCAGACGCTGCATCCGATCGCCGGACAGGGCTTTAACCTTGGCCTGCGCGATGTCATGTCGCTGGCGGAAACGCTGGCCGGCGCCTGGCGCCAGCAGCAGGATCCTGGCAGTTATGCGGTGCTGCAGCATTTTGCCGCCCGGCGTCAGGCTGACCGCGCGGCGACAATCGGCGTGACTGACGGCCTGGTGCGCCTGTTCGCTAACCGTTATGCACCGCTGGTTGCAGGACGAAATCTCGGGCTGGTGGCTATGGATCACCTCCCCTGGCTGCAACATCCGCTGGCCGCGCGTACGCTCGGCTGGGTAAAGCGTTAATAAAGAGGCAGCAATGCAAACATTTGATGTGGTGATTGCCGGTGGCGGCATGGTCGGTCTGGCAGTGGCCTGCGGTTTGCAGGGAAGTGGTCTGCGCGTTGCAGTACTGGAGAAAGCGGCGGAACCGCAGTTCGATCCGGCAGCCGCCGCGTCGATTCGGGTATCCGCAATTAATGCAGCCAGTGAACGTCTGCTACAGAAACTCGACGTCTGGTCATCTATTCTCGCCCTGCGCGCCAGCGCGTATCACGGTATGGAAGTGTGGGATCAGGACAGCTTTGGATCTGTCAGCTTTGATGATGAGCAGCAGGGGCTGTCGCATCTTGGTTATATTGTTGAAAATGAAGTGATTCACAGTGCGCTGTGGCAGCGTGCCAGCCAGTGTAAAGATGTTACGCTGTTTGCACCGGCCCGCCTGCAGCAGGTCGCGTTTGGTGATAATGAAGCCTTTATCACGCTGGAAGATGGCACCATGATGAGCGCCCGGCTGATGATAGCCGCCGACGGCGCCGGCTCCTGGCTGCGCGAAAAAGCGGATATCCCGCTGACGTTCTGGGATTATGAGCATCATGCGCTGGTCGCGAACGTGCGTACTGATATGCCGCATGATGCTATCGCGCGTCAGGTATTTCACGGCGAAGGTATTCTCGCCTTTCTGCCGATGCAGGATCCGCACCTGTGCTCAATCGTCTGGTCGCTGGCTCCACAGGAAGCAGCGCGCATGCAGTCGATGCCGGCAGCGCTGTTTAATCAGCAACTCTCTGTAGCCTTTGATATGCGGCTGGGATTATGCAGCGTTGAGAGCGAACGTAAAACGTTCCCGCTAACGGCACGCTATGCGCGCAATTTTGCAGCTCATCGTCTGGCGCTGGTCGGCGATGCGGCGCACACCATTCATCCGCTGGCCGGGCAGGGCGTGAATTTAGGCTTTATGGATGCGGCTGAGCTGATTGGTGAGATCCGCCGCCTGCATCAGGCGGGTCGTGATATCGGTGAGCATCTCTCACTGCGTCGCTACGAACGCAGCCGCAAGCACAGCGCAGCGCTGATGCTGGCCGGCATGCAGGGATTCCGCGAGCTGTTCGCCGGCACGCATCCGGCGAAAAAGCTGCTGCGTGACGTCGGGCTAAAGCTGGCCGATACGCTGCCAGGCGTGAAGCCGCGTCTGCTGAAGCAGGCGATGGGGCTGAACGACCTGCCAGAGTGGATCCGCTAGCTAACCAGGACGTTGTCGTTTCGTACCCGCATCAACCCGGGCGCCATAAATGGCGCCCCTACGGTGGCTCAATACCGGACGTCATCGTTTCGCATCGCCCTGGCGTAGGGGGCGCATTAATGCGCCCCGGCAACCCCATCCCCCGGACGTTACATTTCGCACCCGCCCTATGGTAGGGGGCGCATTTATGCGCCCCGGCAAAAACCTCCTCCTGACTCCCTGTTCGCACTAAAACAGAGCGCTCTGCGCCATAATGATGCCTCGTTTGATTTATTCTAATTTTACCGCCAGATTCGCATTAGTTATTTTCATGCAGGATTAATCGCACAGCCGTGCCATTTAGCTCCTCACCCGCGGTGGCGTGTTTTATTTACTGAGATATCGCCCCGGAGTTGCATAATCTGCGCGTTTAATCACACAAAGGCAGCGGATTATGCTGCATGCTATGGGATGCACTGCAAAGATGAGGCCCGGCTTCGACTTCGTTTTGCTTATGGTTAAATCTGTTTTTCAGTGGTAACGTCAGCTGAAAGAGAACGTTTGCGTCGGCGTTTATTACCGCGCAGGCGAGCCCCGCTTATTGGTTTTCACAGGATGGTTATGACTCAGCAAACGCCTCTGTTTAAGCAGCACCAGCAGGACGGTGCACGCATGGTGGACTTCCACGGCTGGATGATGCCGCTGCACTACGGCTCGCAAATCGATGAGCACCACGCAGTGCGCAGCGACGCCGGCATGTTTGATGTATCGCACATGACTATCGTTGATCTGCACGGCGCACGGACCCGCGAGTTTCTGCGTTATCTGCTGGCAAATGATGTCGCAAAACTGACTCAACCTGGCAAAGCGCTCTACAGCGGCATGCTTAACGCATCGGGCGGCGTGATAGACGATCTGATTGTCTACTTCATGCAGGAGGATTTTTTCCGCCTGGTGGTCAACTCCGCCACGCGAGAGAAAGATCTCGCGTGGATAACGCAGCACGCCGCACCGTTTGGCGTGACGCTGACCGAGCGTCATGACCTGGCGCTGATTGCCGTGCAGGGTCCGAATGCGCAGCAGAAAGCACAGACGCTGTTTGATGAGAGCCAGCGTGCCGCCGTTGCCGGCATGAAGCCTTTTTATGGCGTGCAGTCAGGCGACCTGTTCATTGCCACCACCGGCTACACCGGCGAGGCAGGCTATGAAATTGCGCTGCCCGCTGACCAGGCGGAAATGTTCTGGCAGCAGCTACTGGCCGCGGGCGTAAAACCCGCCGGCTTAGGCGCGCGCGACACGCTGCGTCTGGAAGCCGGTATGAATCTCTATGGCCAGGAGATGGATGAAGGCGTTTCGCCGCTGGCCGCGAATATGGGCTGGACCATCAGCCGGGAACCGGCCGATCGTGATTTTATCGGACGTGAAGCGCTGGAAGCGCAGCGCGAGCAGGGCACTGAAAAACTGGTGGGGCTGGTCATGACGGAAAAAGGCGTACTGCGCGGTGGTCAGACGGTGCGCTTTACCGATGAGCAGGGCGTACCGCAGCAGGGTATGATTACCAGTGGTTCCTTCTCGCCGACGCTGGGCTGCAGCATCGCCCTGGCGCGCGTACCTGCCGGTATTGGCGGGCAGGCCATTGTGGAGATCCGCAATCGCGAAATGCCGGTAAAAGTGACTAAACCCGTTTTTGTACGCGCCGGTAAGCCGGTCGCTCAGTAAATTTTTCAGGAGAAATGGCGATGAGCAATGTGCCAAATACGTTGAAATACCGTGACAGCCACGAGTGGGTGCGTAAAGAAGAAGATGGCTCTTACACCGTGGGGATCACCGAGCATGCGCAGGAGCTGCTCGGTGATATGGTGTTTGTCGATCTGCCAGACGTTGGCGCTACGTTTAGCGCGGGCGACGACTGCGCCGTCGCGGAGTCGGTTAAAGCTGCTTCCGACATCTATGCACCGCTGAGCGGTGAAATTGTAGCGGTGAATGAGGCGCTGACCGACTCACCCGAGCTGGTGAACAGCGCGCCTTATGGCGATGGCTGGTTGTTCCGCCTGCAAGCCAGCGATGAAGCTGAACTCGACAGCATGCTTGATGCTGACGCCTATAAAGCCAGTATCGATGAGTAACCGGTAGCCTCTGAAGGTGTCGCAGTGCGGCACCTCTTCTTTATCTGCCTGTTGTAAGTCCTTTGTGTAACCCAGCCCGATGCAGGATCGACTGTAATGACCCAGACTCTCAGCCAGCTTGAACATAACGGTGCATTTATCGAGCGCCATATTGGTCCCACCGACGCCCAGCAGGCCAGCATGCTGGAAGCGATTGGTGCCGGTTCGCTAAACGAACTCATCAGCACCATCGTACCGGCGGATATTCAGCTGCCCGGGCCGCCGGCCACGGGTGACGCCGCGACCGAGCAGCAGGCGCTGGCAGAGCTGAAAGCGATGGCCAGTCAGAATCAGCGCTACAAATCCTGGATCGGCATGGGCTACAGTGCAGTAATCACTCCGCCGGTGATCCTGCGTAATATGCTGGAAAACCCTGGCTGGTATACCGCCTATACGCCGTATCAGCCTGAGGTGTCACAGGGGCGTCTGGAGGCGCTACTGAATTTCCAGACGCTGACGCTGGATCTGACCGGTATGGATATCGCCTCTGCGTCGCTGCTGGATGAAGCCACCGCGGCGGCTGAAGCGATGGCGATGGCGAAACGCGTCAGCAAGCTGAAGAGCGCCACCCGCTTCTTTATCGCCGATGATATTCATCCGCAGACGCTGGATGTCGTACGCACCCGCGCCGAAACATTTGGCTTTGATCTGATTATCGATCGGGCAGAGAAAGCACGCGATCATGAGGATCTGTTTGGTGTTCTTCTGCAGCAGGTGGGCACCAGTGGGGAAGTACATGACTATCACGATCTGATAGCAGAGCTGAAGAGCCGCAAAGTTGTCGTGAGCGTGGCCGCTGATTTCATGGCGCTGCTGCTGCTGGAGGCGCCCGGCAAACAGGGTGCTGACATTGTGTTTGGTTCCGCTCAGCGCTTTGGCGTGCCAATGGGCTATGGCGGACCGCACGCGGCCTTTTTTGCCAGCCGCGATGAGCACAAACGCTCAATGCCGGGCCGGATTATCGGCGTCTCACGCGATGCGGCGGGCAACACCGCGCTGCGCATGGCGATGCAGACGCGCGAGCAGCATATCCGTCGTGAAAAGGCGAACTCCAATATCTGTACCTCACAGGTTCTGCTGGCCAATATCGCCGGCCTCTATGCGGTCTGGCACGGTCCGCAGGGTTTGCAACGTATCGCCTCGCGCATTCATCGCCTGACCAGCATTCTGGCAACCGGCCTGCAGAAAGGCGGATTGACGCTGCGCCACGGCAGCTGGTTTGACACGCTGACCGTTGAGGTTGCTGACAAGGCCGGCGTGCTGAATCGCGCGCTGAGTTTTGGCGTAAACCTGCGCAGCGATATGCCTGACGCCGTAGGTATCACGCTGGATGAAACCACCAGCCGTGAAGATGTACAGGCGCTGTTTGCCATTTTTCTGGGCGACACGCACGGGCTGGATATTGATAAGCTTGATGCCGCCGTATCGGCGGAGAGTGCGGCTATTCCGGCAGGCCAGCAGCGCCGCAGTGAATATCTGACGCATCCGGTATTTAACCGCTACCACAGCGAAACAGAAATGATGCGCTACATGCACAGCCTGGAGAAAAAAGATCTGGCGCTGAATCAGGCAATGATCCCGCTTGGCTCCTGCACCATGAAGCTGAATGCCGCCGCAGAGATGATCCCGATCACCTGGCCGGAGTTCTCTGAACTGCATCCATTCTGCCCCGCTGAACAGGCTACCGGCTATCTGCAGATGATTGGGCAGCTGTCGCAGTGGCTGGTACAGCTCACCGGCTATGACGCGCTCTGCATGCAGCCTAACTCCGGGGCGCAGGGAGAGTATGCCGGCCTGCTGGCGATCCGCCGCTATCACGAAAGCCGCAATGAAGGCCGGCGCAACATCTGCCTGATCCCCGGGTCGGCACACGGCACCAACCCAGCCTCGGCGCAGATGGCGGGCATGTCGGTGGTTGTGGTTGCCTGCGATAAACAGGGCAATATCGATCTCGGCGATCTGCGTGAGAAAGCGGCTCAGGCGGGCGATGCGCTCTCCTGCATCATGGTGACCTATCCTTCTACCCACGGCGTTTATGAAGAAACCATCCGCGAAGTGTGCCAGATTGTGCATCAGTATGGCGGTCAGGTATATCTGGATGGCGCCAACATGAACGCCCAGGTGGGCATTACTACGCCTGGCTATATCGGTGCTGACGTCTCGCATCTTAACCTGCATAAAACCTTCTGCATTCCGCACGGCGGCGGCGGACCGGGCATGGGACCGATTGGCGTAAAAGCGCATCTGGCTCCGTTTGTGCCGGGGCACAGCGTGGTGCAGATTGATGGCGTACTGACGCAGCAGGGCGCCGTGTCGGCTGCACCGTTTGGCAGCGCCTCGATTTTGCCTATCAGCTGGATGTATATCCGTATGATGGGTGCAGAAGGGCTGAAACAGGCGAGCTCAGTGGCGATCCTTAATGCCAACTACATTGCGCGTCGTCTGCAATCGGCCTATCCGATCCTCTATACCGGACGAGATGGTCGCGTGGCGCACGAATGTATTCTCGATATTCGTCCGCTGAAAGAGCAGAGCGGTATCAGCGAGCTGGATATTGCCAAACGCCTGATCGATTACGGTTTTCACGCTCCGACCATGTCCTTCCCGGTAGCGGGCACGCTGATGGTGGAGCCGACTGAATCAGAGGGCAAAGCAGAGCTGGATCGCTTTATCGACGCGATGCTGGCGATCCGCATGGAGATTGACCGCGTTACCGCCGGTGAGTGGCCTGCTGATGACAATCCGCTGGTCAACGCACCGCATACGCAAATGGAAATTGTGGGCGAGTGGCAGCATCCCTATACGCGGGAGCTGGCGGTATTCCCGGCTGGCAGTGCGAATAAGTACTGGCCAACGGTAAAACGTCTTGATGACGTCTTCGGCGATCGCAACGTTTTCTGCGCCTGCGTGCCGATGAGCGAATATCAGTAAGCGCGATGAACTGACCCTTTAAGGACCGGCTGCCGGTCCTTTTTCTTTTGGAGGCACATATGGATCTGGCACTGGTTACCGGCGGCAGCCGGGGCATCGGACGCGCTACCTCGCTGCTGCTGGCGCAGGCGGGTTACCGCGTGGTAATCAACTACCGTCAGCGGGCTGCGGACGCAGAGCAGCTGGTCGGGGAGATTATTCGCCGGGGCGGCAGCGCCTGCGCGCTGCAGGCGGATATTGCTGATGAGGCGCAGGTCGTGAGGCTGTTTGCGCAGCTGGATGAGCAGCCGGGCGCACTACGGATAGTGGTGAACAACGCCGGAATTCTGTTTACGCAGTGCCGGGTAGAGGCGCTGAGCGCTGAGCGGATTCAGCGGGTGCTGGCGACGAACGTCACCGGGACTTTTATCTGCTGCCGGGAAGCGGTGAAACGCATGAGCAGGGCGCACGGCGGGGAGGGCGGTGTGATTGTGAATGTTTCATCAGGTGCCGTACACAGCGGCGCGCCGGACGAATATGTGGATTATGCAGCATCAAAAGCGGCGGTGGACACGCTGACCCGCGGGCTGGCGCGCGAAGTGGCCGCCCAGGGGATCCGGGTAACCGGTGTGCGTCCCGGCTCCACGTATACCGACATGCATGCGGATGGCGGCGAGCCGGATCGGGTTGATCGGGTGGCGCAGCGTATTCCACTGGGACGCGGCGCGCAGCCGGAAGAGATCGCCCGCGCGATCCTCTGGCTGAGCAGCGATGCCGCCGCGTATGTCACCGGCAGCATGCTGGACGTGACGGGCGGACTCTGACATCCGCCCGCATCGCCGGTCAGAGCGTGGCGCCGTTGCTGGCGATCACCTGCTGATACCAGCTGAAGCTCTTTTTCTTTGAACGCGCAAAGGTGCCGCTGCCGTCGTCGTTTTTGTCGACGTGGATAAAGCCATAGCGCTTGCTGTACTGACCGGTGGTGAACGAGACGCAGTCGATGCAGCCCCACGGCGTGTAGCCCAGCAGCTCGACACCATCCAGCGCCACCGCTTTTTTCATCTCTTCGATATGCGCCCGCAGGTAGTCAATGCGGTAGTCGTCGGCGATAAAGCCCTCCGCATCAGGTTTATCGATCGCGCCGAAGCCATTTTCCACAATAAACAGCGGCTTCTGATAGCGCTCATAGAGTGAATTCAGCACATAGCGCAGGCCCACCGGATCGATCTGCCAGCCCCAGTCTGACGCTTTAACGTGCGGATTGGGTACCACGCCGTCAAAGCCGGTGATCGGATCATCCACGCCGCTGGCGCGGGTATCGACCGCGTTGCTCATGTAATAGCTGAAACCGATGTAGTCGCAGCAGCCCTGCTGCAGGGTTTCGGCATCATCTGCTGCCATCTCGATGTGGTAGCCTTTGCGCGCCCACTCTTTCAGCGTGTAAGCGGGGTAAGCGCCGCGCATCTGCACGTCGCTGAAAACGTAACGCTGATGCATCGCCTCCTGCGCCCGCATGACATCATCCGGATGACAGGAGAAGGGATAGACCGGCACCATGGCGATCATGCAGCCGATCTGAAAACCGGGATTGATCTCATGACCGCGTTTCACCACCTTTGCACTGGCGACAAACTGGTGATGCATAACCTGATACATCGTCTGCTCTGGCTTCTCATGCTCAGTAAACACCACGCCGGAACAGCAGTAGCCAAACAGCGGATATTGCCAGTTGCGCTGGTTGTTGATCTCGTTAAAAGTCATCCAGTACTTCACTTTGTGCTGATAGCGCGTCATCACCACATCGCTGAAGCGCACAAAGAAATCGACCACCCGGCGGTCAGCCCAGCCGCCATACTCTTTTACCAGATGATAAGGCATCTCAAAGTGAGAGAGAGTGATCACCGGTTCGATACCATATTTCAGCAGCTCATCGAACAGGTCATCATAAAACTGCAGGCCCGCCTCGTTGGGCTGCGCTTCATCGCCGTTGGGGAAGATGCGCGTCCAGGCAATCGAGGTGCGGAAGCACTTAAAGCCCATCTCAGCAAACAGCGCCACGTCCTGTTTGTAGTGTGAGTAAAACTCTACCGCCTGGTGATTAGGATAGTGTTTGCCCGGCTGTACGCCGTCGGTGATCACGCGGTCAACGCCGTGTGCACCACCGGTCAGCACGTCAGCGATACTGACGCCTTTGCCGCCCTGATCCCAGCCGCCTTCAACCTGATGCGCGGCTACTGCACCGCCCCAGAGAAACCCATGTGGTAACTGCAAATCATCACGCATTGTTCAGCCTCATCATACGTCGGGTGAAAACAGAATTTCCCGCAGTGTAACAAGCAGCCGGTGAATGTCACGCTATAACACCGCGTGCAGAATGTAACCTGTCACAGCTAAAAAACAGGGTGTTTTCAGGGGGATAGCATATGCGCCAGCGTGCGTCCCAGCGTTTCGATAATGTACATTACCGGCACCTGCGTGGTGATGTCGTGCTGCCCGGCCAGCGTGATCTGCGGCACGTGATAGGAGAGGGTAAAATCCGCCATTTTTGCCAGCGAGCTGGTGTCGTGATTGGTGATGGCGATTATTTTGCAGCGGTTAAGGCTGAACTGACTGGCGAAGCGCAGGATCTCTTCGGTCTCGCCGGAAACGGAGAGAATAATCGCCAGCGCGCCTTCACTGACTCCGGGCATAACCGGATAGTAAGGGTCGTCAATATGGTGGCTGAATTTGCCGACGTTGGAAAAGAAGCGTGCGCCATATTTACCGAGGCTGCCCGACGTGCCGGCACCAATAAAGAAAATATGCCCGGCCTGCAGGATCATCTGCGCGGCCTGCGCAATCTGCTGCTCAAACTCGGCATTGTGAATACTTTTGAAAAAACTCAGCATTTCGCCAGCGCCCGATGAGGGGATTGCAGGCGGGGTCTGCTCCTGAGCCAGGCGAAAGCGGATACGAAACTCTGACCAGCCGTCACAGTGCAGCTTGCGGCAAAAGCGCAGTACGGTGGTGGTAGAGACGCCCGCCTGCGCCGCCAGATCGCGAATGGTCATATAGCTGACGCTTTGCGGATGTTTGATGATGAAATGGTAAACCTGCATCTCAAGATCGTTCAGGCTGGAGAGATCGCGGTGTGCAAACATGCGGAACATCGCTCAGGCAGCAAAAGGAGCCTGCAGTGTACCAGATTGCACCGCAGGCCGGGTGACACACCCTGACACAGAAATAATTGAGCGTACATGTGTACACTGAAAATATTTCTGGTTAGGCTGAAGGGGTTAAAAAACACGCTCCTTTATCTTCAGGGATCCCGCACCATGGTAAAACCCGTACTCATTACGCCCGGTTATTCGCTGGCCGAAGAGATAGCCAACAGCGTCAGCCATGGCGTTGGCTGCCTGTTTGGTATTATCGGTCTGGTGCTGCTGCTGACGCAGGCAGTGGAAACGCAGGCGAGCATCACTGCTATCACCAGCTACAGCCTCTATGGCGGCAGCATGATTCTGCTCTATCTCGCCTCTACGCTCTATCACGCCATTCCGCATCAGCGCGCCCGGCCATGGCTGAAGAAATTTGATCACTGCGCTATCTATCTGCTGATCGCCGGCACCTATACGCCGTTTTTGCTGGTCGGGCTGAAATCGCCGCTGGCACACGGACTGATGGTGGTGATCTGGAGTCTGGCGCTGGCGGGCATCATTTTTAAGCTGACAATTGCGCACCGTTTTAAGGTGCTGTCGCTGGTGACCTATCTCAGCATGGGGTGGCTGTCGCTGGTGGTGATCTATCAGCTGGCGATGCGGCTTTCCGCCGGAGGCGTCTGGCTGCTGGCGGCGGGAGGCGTGGTCTACTCCCTGGGCGTGATTTTTTACGTGTCGCGCCGGATACCCTTTAACCATGCGATCTGGCACGGCTTTGTACTCGGCGGCAGCGTGCTGCACTTCTGCGCCATCTACTTTTATGTGAAATAAACGGGCTTTATGCGCATTGCAGCGGGACGCCGGACGGCCTCCCGCTCTGTGCCTCTTACGCGTCCAGCGCGTAAGGCAGTGGCTGAATGGTGAGTTCACCACCTTCATCGCCTTCAGCACGCAGGATCGCATCTGGTTCCGGATCGTTATTCATCACCATCTGCACCCAGACGCTGCCATCCTCAAGCTGTACCGCACACAGTACCGTGCCGGTACGCCGCCAGCGATCGCCCATCTGCAGCTCCATTGAACTCCCCGCTTCCGGTACTTTACCGGCGCTACCCGCCAGCCAGAACAGGGCACGCTTGTTGGCACCGCGGAACTTCGCCCGCGCGACCATCTCCTGACCGGTATAGCAACCTTTCTTAAAGCTGATTGCATCCAGCGCCTGCAGGTTGGTGGCCTGCGGGATCAGCTGGGCGCTGGTAGCGCTATCGATAACCGGAATACCCGCTTCGATATCCAGCGCCAGCCACTGCCTGCTGTCGTTGAACTGCGCCTCACCCTCCAGTGCCGCTTTAATCGCTTCCGCTTTGGCGGGGGTAGTAATCACGACAAAACGTTCCGCAGGCTGATCCAGCCACAGCAGCGTGCTCTCATCCTGCTGCACTACCGCATGCGCGGCATCCGGCAGCGTGGCAAACAGATTCGTCAGTGCCGCACGCGCCTGAAAGCCGGCAACGCCCAGTACGACAGCTTCATCGTCAGCTTCGATGGTCACTTTGGCAAACACCGCATATTTTTTCAGTTCAGCAATCTGCTGGTCACGCAGGCTGCGGCGCACCAGATAAGCGTATCCCTCGCCGCGATGAAACAGACGCAGGTTGCTCCACATTTTGCCTTTGGCGTCGCAGTGGGCAGCCTGACGATGCTGCTCACTGGTCAGCGTTGCGACATCCAGCGTCAGCTGTCCCTGCAGATAGCTGGTGCTGTCTTTGCCCTGTACCGCCACCAGCGCCCACTCATCAAGCGACATCAGCGTCAGGGGCAGGCGTGCCGCAGCGACAGGCTGGCGGGGAGGGAGGGTAAAAATCGGCATGTGTCCATCCTGATTAATCAAGTTTGTCCGGAGTTGTTTGTTCAATGTTAAAAGAGCAGCGGGGCAATGCAAACTGTTTACGGAACCGGGCGCACAAATCGCGTGATGATGCGGCAACACAGCCTGCCGCTTTGCGTAATCCTGCGCAGGAAACAGCACTCAGCCTGCAGCAGGTAAAAAAAGCAGGTACACTGACCCCACTGTTTACAGCCGTGGAACACGACACATGGATATTCATGATAAATCACGCGTTAAGTGGGCCTGCCGTCGGGGCATGCTTGAGCTTGATGTCTCCATTATGCCTTTTTTTCACTATGAGTATGATTCGCTGAGTGATGAAGATAAGCGGGTGTTTGTTGCTTTACTGAAGAGTGACGATCCGGATCTGTTTAACTGGATGATGGACCACGGCGAGCCCGCGGATCCCGAGTTTAAGCGCATGGTAAAACTGATCCAGCAGCGCAACCGTGAACGCGGTCCGGTGGCAATGTAGCCTGCGTCCTTCACGCAGCGCCCGGCTGGCAAATCTGGCGGCGGGTTTCAGCTGCGTGACGCTGCTGCTGTTCGTATGGCCTGCGGAGTGGCATGTGCTGCAGGCGCTGCTTTCCATCGCGGTGCTGGCGGAAAGCTGGCGCACTGAGCGACGCTTACGGCAACGCTGCGGCGAGCTGACGCGGGATGTTCAGGGAAGCTGGGGCTGGCAGGGAACCCGCTGGTATACCGCCCGGACGGCGCAATGGCAGCCGTGGGGCGTGCTGCTGACCCTGCAGAATGCGCAGGGCCAGCGCTGGCGTTTCTGGCTGATGCAGGACGCCATGACGATGCGCAGCTGGCGGCAGCTGCGCGCGCAGGACGCGCTCAGTGGCGCGGCAGACCAGCGTTAAAGCCGGTCAGCTGTTTCCGTGAGAATCTGCTCGCACCACTGCTCAATACGCTCGTCGCTCTGCTCAAACTGGTTAACATCATCCAGCGCCAGACCTACAAACTGTGTGCCGTCAGCGGTCAGCGGCTTGCGGCTGGTAAAGGTATACCCCTCCAGCGGCCAGTAGCCGACAAACTGCACGCCCATCGGCAGCAGCAGTTCGTGCAGCATGCCCAGCGCATCAAGAAACCACTCGCTGTACTCAATCTGGTCGCCCATACCGTACAGCGCCACAATTTTCCCCTGCAGGTTAAGTCCCGGCAGCTGCGGCCATACCGCTTCCCAGTCCTCCTGCAGCTCGCCAAAATCCCAGGTTGGAATACCGAGGATCAGCAGGTCATACTGCTCCATCAGCGAGGGGTCATCATCTTTGAGGTTGTGCAGCGTCACCAGCTCTTCACCAATAAAGTCGCGGATTTTTTCCGCTGCCATCTCGGTGTAACAGGTACTTGAACCGTAAAAAAGTCCGATATTCATGCGGTTAATGCTCTGTATGAAACTCACTCTGGCGCAATTGTACCAGAACCCCTCTGCTTTAAGGCATAATGAGCACGATTTCACACTGGCGAGAGGATAACGTGCAGGATAGCGATCTGATTGAACAGTTTCTTGATGCGCTCTGGCTGGAGCGTAATCTGGCGCAAAATACGCTGGCCTCTTATCGTCAGGATCTGCAAACCCTCACCGCATGGCTGCAGCATCACAATCTGACGCTGCTGACGCTGCAGGCGCTGGATCTGCAGCAGTTTCTTGCCGAGCGTATTGAAGGTGGCTATAAGGCCACCAGTTCAGCCCGCACGCTGAGCGCCATGCGCCGGCTGTTTCAGTATCTCTACCGTGAAAAGCTGCGCAGTGACGATCCCAGCGCGCTGCTCTCCGCCCCTAAGCTGCCACAGCGGCTGCCGAAAGATCTCAGCGAGAGTCAGGTAGACCGGCTGCTGCAGGCGCCGGCCACAGATATTCCGCTGGAGCTGCGCGATAAAGCGATGCTGGAGGTGCTGTATGCCACCGGTTTGCGCGTCTCAGAGCTGGTCGGGCTGACCATCAGCGATGTCAGCCTGCGGCAGGGAGTGGTGCGCGTTATCGGTAAAGGTAATAAAGAGCGGCTGGTGCCATTAGGTGAAGAAGCGATCCACTGGTTAGAGCACTATATGGAATATGGCCGGCCGTGGCTGCTAAACGGACAGACGCTGGACGTTCTGTTTCCCAGCCAGCGCGCGCAGCAGATGACGCGTCAGACCTTCTGGCACCGCATCAAGCACTACGCGACGCTGGCGGGTATCGACAGCGATAAACTGTCACCGCACGTGCTGCGGCATGCATTTGCCACACATTTACTGAACCACGGCGCTGATTTGCGCGTCGTACAGATGCTACTGGGCCACAGTGACCTGTCGACCACCCAGATTTATACGCATGTTGCCACCGAGCGGCTGCGTCAGTTACATCAACAGCACCATCCGCGCGCCTGAGCAGCGGCAACAAGGATTTATGATGAAAAAACAGTTTACCGTTCTGGCGCTGCTGGTCAGCGCCTTTTCCGCTCTGGCACAGGCTGATGACAGCGCTATTCAGCAGACGCTGAAAAAAGTGGGTCTGCAGCAGGCTGAGATACAGCCCTCGCCGCTGCCGGGCATGAAAACCGTGCTGACGGAAAGCGGCGTGATTTACATTACTGAAGATGGCAAACATATGATTCAGGGCCCGCTGTATGACGTCAGCGGCGCACAGCCGGTTAATGTCACCAACCAGCTGCTGGACAAAAAAGTCGCCGCGCTGGCGCCGGAAATGATTGTCTATAAAGCGCCGAAAGAGCAGCACGTCATTACGGTGTTTACCGATATCACCTGCGGCTACTGCCGTAAGCTGCATGAGCAGATGGCGGACTACAACGCGCTGGGTATCACGGTGCGCTATCTCGCCTTCCCGCGCGAAGGGCTGAACGGTCAGGTTGAGAAAGCGATGAAGGCGATCTGGTGCAGTGCCGATCGCAACAAAGCGTTCGATCAGGCGATGAAAGGCGATACGCCGCAGATGGATGCGCCAGCGACCTGCAGCCTCAATCTCGATAAGCACTACAAACTCGGCATTTTGTTCGGCATTCAGGGTACGCCCGCCATTCTTACCGACAGCGGTATGATGATCCCGGGCTATCAGGGTCCGCAGGAGCTGAAACAGGTGCTTGATGGTCAGAAGCGGGGCGGTTAATTCACAGTGATGCACACTACAGAACTGCGTCGGCGCACGCTGCCGGCTGATGCCAGCCTGCCTGACGACCTGCCGCCTCTGCTGCGCCGTCTCTATCTGCATCGCGGCGTTAAAACCGCAGCAGAGCTGGAGCGCGGGGCAAAATATCTGCTGCCGTGGCAGAGCCTCGGCGGTATAGAGGCTGCGGTTGCGCTGCTGCACCGGATGCTTACGGGCGGCCAGCGCATTATGGTCGTCGGCGATTTTGACGCCGACGGCGCGACCAGCACCGCACTGACCGTGCTGGCGCTGCGCAGCATGGGCGGCAACGTGGACTACCTGGTGCCTAACCGCTTTGACGATGGCTATGGCCTGAGTCCGGAAGTGGTGGAGCAGGCGCGTGCGCGCGGCGCGGAGATGATCCTCACCGTGGATAACGGCATCTCCTCGCACGCGGGCGTCGAAACGGCGTCAGCGCACGGCATCCCGGTCCTGATCACCGATCACCATCTGCCGGGCGAAACGCTGCCGGCCGCCGACGCTATTGTTAATCCTAACCTCAGCGACAGCGCTTTTCCGTCGCGCGCGCTGGCAGGCGTCGGCGTGGCGTTCTACCTGATGCTGGCGCTGCGCGCGCATCTGCGCGAGCAGGGCTGGTTTACCCCCCAGCGCAGCGAACCCAATCTGGCCGCGTGGCTCGATCTGGTCGCGCTCGGCACCGTAGCGGACGTGGTGCCGCTGGATGCGAACAATCGCATTCTGGTGTGGCAGGGGCTGAGCCGCATTCGCGCCGGTAAATGCCGCGCCGGTATTCGGGCGCTGCTGGAGATCGCAAACCGCGATGCGCGTCAGCTGGCAGCCAGCGATCTCGGCTTTGCCGTTGGCCCGCGCCTTAACGCGGCGGGGCGGCTTGACGATATGTCGGTTGGCGTGGCGCTCTTGCTGACCGAGGATATTGCGCAGGCGCGCATGCTGGCCAGCGAGCTGGATGCGCTGAACCAGACGCGCAAAGAAATTGAACAGGGCATGAAAAGCGAAGCGCTGGCGCTGTGCGATGCGCTGGAGCGTCAGCATAGCGACCTGCCGCTGGGCCTGGCATTTTATCACCCCGAATGGCACCAGGGGGTGGTCGGGATCCTCGCATCGCGCCTGAAAGAGCGTTTTCACCGGCCGGTCATTGCGTTTGCGCCCGCGGGCGATGGCACGCTAAAAGGATCGGGTCGCTCAATCGCCGGACTGCACCTGCGTGACGCGCTGGAGCGGCTGGATACGCTCTATCCGGGGCTGATTATCAAGTTCGGCGGCCATGCGATGGCGGCGGGACTCTCGCTGGAAACGGATAAGTATGACGCGTTTCGCGAGCGCTTTGCCGCGCTGATTGATGAGTGGCTCGATGGAGAAGCGCTGCAGGGCGTGGTCTGGTCTGACGGTGAGCTGCACGCGCAGGAGTTCAGCCTGCATACCGCTGAAATGCTGCGTGAGGCGGGGCCGTGGGGACAGGCATTCCCGGAACCGGTGTTTGACGGCAAATTTAAACTGCTGCAGCAGCGGCTGGTGGGCGAGCGTCACCTGAAGGTGATGGTGGAACCGGTCGGCGGCGGACCGTTGCTGGACGGTATCGCGTTTAATGTTGATACCCGCCTCTGGCCGGACACCAGCGTGCGGCAGGTTGAGCTGGCCTATAAGCTGGATATCAACGAGTATCGCGGTAACCGTTCCGTGCAGCTGATAATCGATCATATCTGGCCGCTCTGACCGCGCGCGCCGCTACAAACCGCGCGCGCTTTCGGGTAAACTCATGCGTTACTTTATCTTTTCTCACCGTATCGCCAAAAAAGACTGAAAAGCCATGTTTGAAATTAATCCGGTCAAAAATCGTATCCAGGACCTTAGCGAGCGCAGCGGCGTTCTTAGGGGGTATCTTTGACTACGATGCCAAGAAAGAACGTCTTGAAGAAGTAAACGCCGAGCTGGAGCAGCCGGACGTCTGGAATGAACCTGAACGCGCGCAGGCGCTCGGCAAAGAGCGCGCGTCGCTCGAAGCCGTCGTTGAAACCCTCGATCAGATGCACCAGGGCCTGGAAGATGTGCAGGGACTGCTGGAGCTGGCGGTTGAAGCGGACGATGAAGAAACCTTCAACGAAGCCGTGGTTGAGCTCGACGCGCTGGAAGTAAAGCTGGGTGAGCTGGAATTCCGCCGCATGTTCTCAGGCGAGTATGACAGCGCCGACTGCTACATGGATATTCAGGCAGGCTCCGGCGGTACGGAAGCGCAGGACTGGGCCAGCATGCTGCTGCGCATGTATCTGCGCTGGGCAGAAGCCAAAGGGTTTAAAACCGAGATCATTGAAGAGTCGGAAGGCGAAGTTGCGGGCACCAAATCCGCCACCATCAAGGTGATTGGTGACTACGCCTACGGCTGGCTGCGTACGGAAACCGGCGTCCATCGCCTGGTGCGCAAGAGTCCGTTTGACTCCGGCGGCCGTCGTCACACCTCGTTCAGTTCGGTGTTTATCTATCCGGAAGTGGATGACAATATCGATATCGATATCAACCCGGCCGATCTGCGCATTGACGTCTACCGCGCATCAGGTGCGGGCGGTCAGCACGTTAACAAAACGGAGTCTGCGGTGCGTATTACCCACCTGCCGACCAACATTGTGGTGCAGTGTCAGAACGACCGTTCACAGCACAAGAACAAAGACCAGGCCTTCAAACAGCTGCGCGCCAAGCTCTATGAATATGAGATGCAGAAGAAAAATGCTGACAAGCAGGCCGCAGAAGAGAACAAATCGGATATCGGCTGGGGCAGCCAGATTCGTTCTTACGTGCTGGATGACTCCCGCATCAAAGATCTGCGCACCAGCGTAGAGACCCGCAATACTCAGGCGGTGCTGGATGGCGATCTGGATCGTTTTATTGAAGCAAGTTTAAAAGCAGGGCTATAAGGAACCGACATGTCTGAACAACAACCGCAGAACGCTGACGCCGCACTTGAGTTAAATAATGAACTGAAAGCGCGTCGCGAAAAACTCAGCGCGCTGCGTGAAAAGGGCGTGGCGTTTCCCAACGATTTCCGTCGTGACACCACCTCCGATCGGCTGCACGCCAGCTATGACGACAAGAGCAACGAAGAGCTGGAAGCGCTGGGCGTGGAAGTGAGCGTTGCCGGTCGTATGATGACGCGCCGCATCATGGGTAAAGCGTCGTTTGCCACGCTGCAGGATGTTGGCGGTCAGATCCAGATCTACGTTTCACGTGACGATCTGCCGGAAGGCGTCTATAACGAGCAGTTCAAGAAGTGGGATCTGGGCGATATTCTGGGTGCACGCGGTAAGCTGTTCAAAACCAAAACCGGCGAGCTTTCAATCCATATCTCAGAACTGCGCCTGCTGACCAAAGCGCTGCGTCCGCTGCCGGACAAGTTTCACGGCCTGGCTGACCAGGAGACGCGCTATCGTCAGCGCTATCTTGATCTCATCTCCAACGATGAATCGCGCCACACCTTCCAGGTACGCTCGAAAATCATGGCGGGTATTCGCCAGTTCATGGTAAACCGCGACTTTATGGAAGTGGAAACGCCAATGATGCAGGTGATCCCGGGCGGCGCTTCTGCGCGTCCTTTCATCACCCATCACAATGCGCTGGATATCGATATGTATCTGCGTATTGCGCCGGAGCTTTATCTGAAGCGTCTGGTTGTAGGCGGCTTCGATCGCGTGTTTGAGATCAACCGTAACTTCCGTAACGAAGGCATCTCGCCGCGCCATAATCCTGAGTTCACCATGATGGAACTCTATATGGCGTATGCAGATTACAAAGATCTGATTGAGCTGACCGAAAGCCTGTTCCGCACGCTGGCGCAGGACGTACTGGGCACCACTGAAGTGGCCTATGGCGAACATACCTTTGACTTCGGTAAGCCTTTTGAGAAGCTCACGATGCGTGAAGCGATCAAAAAATATCGTCCGGAAACGGACCTGGCTGACCTGGAAGATTTTGATAAAGCGGTAGCGATCGCCAGTGCGCTGCATATCAAAGTGGAAAAAAGCTGGGGTCTGGGCCGCGTGGTAACGGAGATCTTTGAAGAGACGGCGGAAGCCCATCTGATTCAGCCAACCTTCATCACCGAATACCCGGCAGAGGTTTCACCGCTGGCGCGCCGTAATGATGAGAACCCGGAAATCACCGATCGCTTTGAGTTCTTTATTGGTGGTCGCGAGATCGGTAACGGCTTCTCAGAGCTGAACGACGCTGAAGATCAGGCAGAGCGTTTCCTGCAGCAGGTGAATGCAAAAGATGCCGGCGATGATGAAGCGATGTTCTACGATGAAGATTACGTAACCGCGCTGGAGCACGGACTGCCGCCAACGGCTGGCCTCGGTATCGGTATCGACCGTATGGTGATGCTGTTTACCAACAGCCACACCATTCGCGATGTGATCCTGTTCCCGGCGCTGCGCCCGACGGCGAAGTAACGGCAGGCGCTGCCCGTCTCTCTCCCGCTGGCGAGAGTCGGGCAGCAGTTATCACGGCGCGATCGCCTCTGCCAGCCACGTCTGAAAGCGCGCATAGGGTATGTAGAGTGCCACATCGCTATACAGCCTTTTTCCGCTTTGGTTATCATCGATCCGCCGGCTGTATCCTGTGATCACCCCAGCCAGCGTGTCATCACTGGCGTTATAGACTGCGCCGCCTGACATACCTTTCACTACGCCAGCACTGGCCGCCACCACCACACAGTTTGCTTTGTTCCAGCTGTTTACCAGCGTGGTATTCACCAGGTTCTCTCCGCTGGAGGCGACCGGCAGGGCAGAGATAAAGCTATAGCCATAAAGATTTACGCGATCGCCAATGTGGCCGTTACGGAACGCCGGCGGCAGGTTGCCCGCCCGGTTTTTATGGTAAACCACGGCGAGATCGCAGTCGGGGTGCCAGGCTTTTACCCGGTAGAGTGAGTATTTCGCCACGTGTGCCGCCGTCAGGCTGTAGTCGGCGGTGAGCGGGATAGTCGTGCCCAGCGTGCCGACCCCAAGAATGGTGGGAATACCGGTAACGGTCATATCCACCCGGCGCGCAGCTTCTTTACTGTATTCATAGTGTCCAACCGAGCAGCCGCTGAGGCAGCACGCCGCCAGCGCAATTATCCAGCGCATCTCTTTTTTCTCCTGTGGGGCGCTCACCTGCGCGCTGCGTTCTGACCGTTACCCGCTTCCGCCGGCTGAAAACCGGGCAACGCTATCACTATCCGCCACCGCGCCACAAGCCGGACCGGCGCTGATTATTGCTGCGCCGGCAACATAGCCTTGCGGCGCACAGGGTGGTTGCGCTGCCAGGGCTGTGTTTTAATGCAGCGTGACGCAGTTCAAATATTAATAAGCGTTCTGTTTTACCGTGCTGTGTTCGCAGTACGGCCCGCCTGCAAAATTATCTTGGGAGAGTGTGTTATGCCTGTTGCATTACTGGCGCTGGCGCTGAGTGCGTTCGCCATTGGCACCACGGAGTTTGTCATCATGGGGTTGCTGCCGGAAGTGGCAGGCGATCTGCAGGTGTCGATTCCTTCAGCCGGCTGGCTGATCAGCGGTTACGCGCTCGGCGTGGCGATTGGCGCGCCGATTATGGCGCTGCTGACCGCCAGCCTGCCGCGCAAACGCACGCTGAGTCTGCTGATGGTGATCTTTATTATCGGTAACGTGCTCTGCGCGCTGGCCTATAGCTATAACCTGCTGATGCTGGCGCGTGTGGTCACCGCACTCTGCCACGGCGCGTTTTTTGGCATTGGATCGGTAGTGGCCGCAAGCCTGGTGGCGCCCGGCCGTCAGGCGTCAGCGGTGGCGCTGATGTTTACCGGGCTGACGCTGGCAAACGTGCTTGGCGTGCCGCTTGGCACCTGGTTTGGTCAGCTGTTTGGCTGGCGTGCCACCTTCTGGGGCGTGGCGATTATCGGCATTCTGGCGTTTATCGCCCTGATTGTCAGCCTGCCGGCAAATAAAGAAGAGAAGCCGGTTCATCTGGCCAGTGAGATTAGTGCGCTGGCCAACGGACGACTCTGGCTGTCGCTGCTGATGACGGTCTGCTTTGCCGCGGCGATGTTTGCGCTGTTCAGCTATATTGCGCCGCTGCTGCTTCAGGTCACCGGCATCAGCGACCGCGGCGTGAGCTGGACGCTGTTCCTGATTGGCGCCGGCCTGACGGCAGGTAATATCATTGGCGGCAAGCTGGCGGACTGGAAAGTCTCTTTCAGCCTGATCCTCAGCTTCTCACTGATTGCGCTGTTCTCACTGCTCTTCAGCTGGACCAGCCATGCGCTCTGGCTGGCTGAAATTACGCTGTTCCTGTGGGCCATGGCGACGTTTGCCACTGTACCCGGCCTGCAGATCAACGTGGTGCGCCACGGCAAAGAGGCACCGAACCTGGTTTCCACGCTCAACATCGCTGCTTTTAACGTGGGTAACGCGCTGGGTGCCTGGGTAGGCGGCGCCGTTATTGCGCGCGGCTACGGCC
This sequence comes from Pantoea sp. UBA6567, assembly GCF_002434165.1. NCBI lineage: Bacteria > Pseudomonadati > Pseudomonadota > Gammaproteobacteria > Enterobacterales > Erwiniaceae > Pantoea > Pantoea sp. UBA6567. The sequence goes on from NZ_DJJN01000002.1 coordinate 95,992, forward strand.
TGACGGCAGTGCCGGTTGCGGCTGCCGCCATCGCCGCTGTCGGCCTGGTGGTGTGTGTCATCACCTTCCGCAACGCTAACGGTCAGGGCGATACGGTCCGCGTCTGATCAAGCTGCGCGGCGATAAGCCCCGGAAATGCTGCCACCTGCTGCTGCAGGTGGTGGCAGAAGCGGTCAACCAGCGCAGAGGCGGGCCGGTGCTGAGGGCGGATCAGGCTCACGGTAAACGGCACGCTGATACTGAAACGCCGCATCACCACGCCGCTCGCCGCGTAATCCAGCGCGGTGAGCGGATTTACAATCGATAAGCCAACCCCGGCGCGCACCATCGCGCATACCGACGCGGCGCTGTGCGTCTCCAGCACCAGCCGTCGCTCAACCTTCTGTTCCAGAAACAGCGCATCCAGCAGCTGACGATAGCTGTCATGCCGCGACAGGCTGACAAAATTCTGCTGATGGAAATCGGCAGGTGTCAGCACATCACGCTGACAGAGCGGATGCTGCGGCGGCAAAACGCACACTTCATCGCAGGTCAGCAGCGAGAGGCGTTCCGTGCCGGATGGCGCATGCTGTGTCTCAGTCAGGCCAAGATCGTAGCGCTGCGCCGACAGCCACTCCTCCAGCAGCGGCGACTCCTGCGGAATGATGTTCAGATTCACCTGCGGATAGCGCTGCATAAAGGGCTGCAGCAGAGGCGGCAGCAGCGACTGGGAAAATACCGGCAGGCAGGCCACCGACAGCTCGCCATGCCGGAACTGCCGTAATCCTTCCGCCGCATCGAGAATCCGGTCCAGTCCGTACCAGGAGCGCTGCACCTCTTCAAACAGACTCAGCGCCTGCATCGTGGGCTGCAGACGACCGCGCACCCGCTCAAACAGCGTCAGTCCCAGCTGCTGCTCCAGACGCGCCAGCTCACGGCTGACGGTGGGCTGCGAAGTGTGCAGCAGCGCGGCGGCCTGCGTCAGATTGCCACTGGTCATCACCGCATGGAAAATCTCAATATGCCGCCAGTTGATGTTCGCCATCGCTCCTCCATTAAAGGCATATCATATTTGCATAGCTGCCGCTAAAACAGATATTTCTGTGAATTGATGTGGTGTGGCTAAATGAGGGCAACAGTACAGGAGAATTGTTATGCCACGTCCGTTAGACACCACCGAATCTGCGCTTAACGCTACCCATCTGCTGCCGCTGGCGCAGCGCTACAGCGGTCCGTTCTGGGCCTATGACGCCGCCATTATTCAGCAGCGTATTGCGCAGCTCAGCCAGTTTGATGTGGTGCGCTTTGCGCAGAAAGCCTGCTCAAACATTCATATTCTGCGCCTGATGCGTCAGGCCGGGGTAAAAGTCGATTCCGTCTCGCTGGGTGAAATTGAACGCGCGCTGGCGGCGGGATTTGAACCGGGCGGTGAGGACATTGTGTTTACGGCGGACCTGCTGGATCTGCCGACGCTTCAGCGCGTGGCTGAGCTGCAGGTACCGGTAAACGCCGGTTCGGTAGATATGCTGCACCAGCTGGGCGCGCGTTCGCCGGGCCATAAAGTGTGGCTGCGTATCAATCCTGGTTTTGGTCACGGTCACAGCCAGAAAACCAATACCGGCGGCGAAAACAGCAAGCACGGCATCTGGTATGGCGATCTGCCGCTGGCGCTGGCTGCGATTCAGCAGCACGGTCTGCAGCTGGTGGGGCTGCACATGCATATCGGCTCCGGCGTGGATTATGCGCATCTGCAGCAGGTGTGTGACGCCATGGTCGATCAGGTGATTGCGTTTGGTCAGGATCTCAGCGCCATCTCAGCCGGCGGCGGTCTCTCCGTTCCCTATCATTTTGGTGAAGAAGCGATCGATACCGATCACTACTTTGGCCTCTGGAGCCGCGCGCGCGATCGCATTGCCGACCACCTCGGGCATCCGGTAAAGCTGGAAATTGAGCCGGGACGCTTCCTGGTGGCTGAATCGGGCGTACTGGTTTCACAGGTACGGGCGGTTAAAGCGATGGGCAGTCGCCACTTTGTGCTGGTTGATGCAGGCTTCAGCGATCTGATGCGTCCGGCTATGTATGGCAGCTATCACCATATTTCGGTGCTGCCAGCCGATGGCAGCACGCCGGAGGCAGTCACGCAGGAGAGCGTGGTGGCCGGGCCGCTGTGTGAATCAGGCGATGTGTTTACCCAGCAGGAGGGCGGCAAGGTAGAGACCCGCGCGCTGCCTGCGGTGCAGCCTGGCGACTATCTGGTGTTTCACGACACCGGTGCTTACGGCGCGTCCATGTCCTCTAACTACAATAGCCGCCCGCTGATCCCGGAAGTGCTATTTGAAAACGGCAGCGTGCGTGAGATCCGCCGCGCGCAGACGATTCAGGAGCTGCTGGCGCTGGAGCTGAACTGATGCGTATTTTGCCGCTCAGCAGCGTGCCGCATCACGCCAGTCAGATAACTGACTGGCTGTGGCAGGCGTTTGGCGATGGCACAACGCGTGAGTTTTATCACAGTGTCGTGCGCAGCAGCCTGAACGGTGCCGATCTGCCGGTGACGTTTGTCGCACTGGACGCGCACGATATTCCGCTGGGCACTATCGGTTTCTGGCGCTGCGATCTGATCAGCCGCCAGGATCTCTGGCCGTGGGCGGCAGCGCTCTATGTCGATCCCGCCTCACGCGGTCAGGGCGTGAGCGAGGCGCTGCAGCAGCACGTGATCGATTTCGCCCGCGATCGCGGCCACGCGCGTATCTGGCTCTGGTCAACGTTTTCCGGCTACTACGAGCGGCACGGCTGGGAGTATGTCTGCGAAGCGCTGGAGTTTCCCGCCGAGCGGGTGAGGGTGTATAAGCAGGATCTGTGACGGGAGCTGGTTCCGTTCGCCACGGGCGCGAGCGCCGGTTCCGTTCGCTGCGGGGCCCGGGGGCTGGTTCCGTTCGCTACGGGGCCCCGAGGCTGGTTCCGTTCGCCGTCAGCGGCGGCAGCAGCCTGTGCTCCGGCACGGCGACCGGGCAGAGGACGCCTGGCCGCGCCCTCTGCACTCCCCGGCCCTGCGCCAGCCCCGTCCGCCGCTGCGCGGTTCCCTCGCTCACGCCCGCTTCCCTGAGACCGGGCGCCATTCGCTCCTGCTCACCGCGCCCTTTCGCCGACGTCCTGTCGGCTCATCCCGGAACCGTGCCCTCCCTCGGCGGACCCGGCTGGCGCTTCCCGCCGCTGCTGATTTTTTTCTTTCTCTTAGATTTTTTATAGCTGTGAGTCTTGCAGGAGAGCTTCACACCACATCACACCAAATTTAAAAAAGAGAAATGAAGAATTTACAGGCGGGGAGGGGGGCGCTATCCGCAGCGCCGGGCGCGGATTGCTAAGGGGCGCGCCCACCCGCCCCTTAGCCCGTCCGCGTGCGGAGATGCCGCTGAAACTGCCAGAAGCCTGGCGGGCGGAACCCCTCCGGTGCCGCGCGCTGCTTAGCGCAAAGCTCCCGGCGCATCACTTATCCAGGCCCACCCACCGAGTGACGCCGCACCAGCGTCGGACTGAACATATTGGTGACTTCAGGCAGCTCGCTGCCGTGTGCCAGCGCCAGCGCCAGCTGTGCCGCCTGCTGCGCCATAGTGACAATAGGGTAGCGCACGGTAGTAAGGCGCGGACGCACGTAACGTGACACCAGCACATCATCAAACCCGATCAGTGACATCTCCTCTGGTACGCGGATGCCGTTATCACTTAGCACCGCCAGCGCGCCAGCAGCCATCGAGTCGTTATAGCAGGCGACGGCCGTCAGAGACTTGCCGCGGCCCAGCAGCTCCGTCATCGCCTGCTCACCGCCTGTTTCATCAGGCTCACCCCAGGCCACCAGGCGGTCGTTACAGGGCAGGCCGTGTTCCCGCAGCGCATCGTAATAGCCCTGCAGGCGATCCTCTGCATCAGAAATGGTGTGCGTGGAGCAGATAAAAGCGATGTGCGTATGGCCCTGCTGAATAAGATGCCGGGTGGCGAGCCAGGCGCCATAGCGATCGTCAAGCGCAATACAGCGTGACTCAAAGCCCGGGATCAGCCGGTTCAGCAGCACCATACCCGGCACCTGACGCATCAGCATCTCCAGATCGTCTGCCGGGATTTTCTTGGCATGCACCACCAGCGCCGCGCAGCGATGGCGCATCAGCTGCTCAATCGCCTGCCGCTCTTTTTGTTCATTATGGTAACCGTTACCAATCAGCAGAAAGTTGCCGGTCTCGCCTGCCACTTCATCCACCGCTTTTACCATCGCGCCAAAAAAAGGGTCGGATACATCACCCACCACCAGCCCCAGCGTTTCAGTAGATTGCTGTGCCAGCGCGCGCGCATTGGCGTTAGGGTGATACTGCAGCTGCTCCATCGCCTGGGTTACCGCGAGGCGTGAACCTTCGCTGGCTTTGGGAGAGTTATTGATAACACGGGAAACGGTCGCAACCGACACCCCGGCCATACGGGCAACATCCTTTATGGTAGCCATGCAATTATCGACATCCAGGGAAAACGTTTACACATCGCATCAGTGTTACGGAAAAGCCCCTGGGCCGCAAGCGATCAGAATGCCAGCGTTGTCGCAAAAGCGCGGAAAATCAGCCGCTCACAGGCAGGCTTCTGGCGGACTGCTGCCTCATGCTATGCTGCCGCGCATTCTCTGTTTATCTGCCGGACACTCTCATGAAAACACGCGTGCCGCACCTGGCGCACTGGGGCGCTTTTACCGCCGTGACGGAAGATGGTCGCCTGACAGGCTGCGAACCTTTCTTTGCCGATACCGATCCTTCACCGATGATCCACACCATCCCCGAGCTGGTTTACTCCGACAGGCGTATCCGCCAGCCAATGGTGCGCCGCTCGTGGCTGAAATCGCGCGAGAACAGCGATCGCACCCTGCGCGGGCGTGAAGACTTTGTGCCGGTCAGCTGGGATACCGCGCTCGATCTGGTCGCAGAAGAGAACCGCCGCGTACGCGAGCGCTACGGGGCAGCCGGCATCTTTACCGGCTCTTACGGCTGGTCCTCGGCCGGACGGGTGAACCATGCGCGGACGCTGGTGCGGCGTTTCTATTTTCAGGGCGGCGGCGGGGTCGATCAGCAGGGCAACTACAGCTGGGGCGCCGCCCAGTTCTTCCTGCCCTATGTGATTGGCACTTACATGCCGCTGACCGGGCGCGTAACCGACTGGCCGCAGGTGGTGGAGCATGCGGAGATTTTTGTCGCCTTTGGTGGCCTGGCGCTGAAAAATGCGCAGGTCGCGTCCGGCGGAGCGGGGCAGCACAGCCTGAAGCCGGCGCTGGAGCAGCTGCGCGCCAGGGGCACTCCGGTAATCAACATCAGCCCGCAGCGCGATGACTGTCCGGCGTGGCTAAACGCCGAATGGATCCCGATTCGCCCCAATACCGATGTCGCGCTGATGCTGGCGCTGGGCTATGAGATCCTGCGCAACGGCGCCACTGACGACACCTTCCTCGCTACGCACTGCACCGGCTGGCCGCAGCTGCGCGCTTACCTGCTGGGCGAAAGCGACGGCGTGGCAAAAACCGCAGCCTGGGCGAGCGCCATTACCGCTATTCCGGCCGCACGTATCGCACAGCTGGCACAGCAGCTGGCGGGCAGGCGCAGCTTTATGACCAGCGCTTACTCCGTGCAGCGCGCCCACCGCGGTGAGCAGCCCTACTGGATGATGATTGCGCTCTCCTGCATGCTGGGTCAGCCGGGCCTGCCGGGCGCAGGCTTCTCATTCGGGCATGGCTCAATGAACAGCGTAGGCAATCCGCGTCAGGAGGGACCGGCGCCGATGATGAGCACCGGGCCTAATCCGGCCAATCTGGCGATTCCGGTAGCGCGCATCAGCGACATGCTGCTGCAGCCAGGCGAACCTTACGACTTCTGCGGTGAGACGCTGCACTATCCTGATATCCATCTGGTGCACTGGGCGGGCGGTAATCCGTTTCATCATCACCAGCAGCTTAACCGGCTGGTCGCCGGCTGGCAGCGACCCGATACGGTGATTGTGCAGGATATTGTCTGGACGCCTGCGGCGCAGATGGCGGACATTGTGCTGCCGGTGACAACCACGCTGGAGCGCAACGATATTGGCGGATCGTCGCGCGATCGCTTTGTGCTGGCGATGCACCAGGCAGTCAGGCCACAGCATCAGGCACGCAACGACTTCGATATTTTTGCTGACATCGCCGATCGCCTCGGTTATCGCGACCGCTTCACGGAAGGGCGCAACGAGATGCAGTGGATTGAGCATCTTTATCAGCAGTGCGCACAGGCACATGCGCGGCGCGGTATCGCTTTCCCGGCCTTCAGTGAGTTCTGGGAGCGCGGGTTTGTGGAGATCCCCGAGGGCGGGAAACCCTATATCTTTATGGAGGAGTTTCGCGCCGATCCGCAGGCGCATCCCATCGCCACCGCCAGCGGCAAAATTGAGCTCTTTTGCCAGACCATTGCGGACTATCAGCTGGATGACTTCGCGGGTCATCCCACCTGGTGTGAGCCGCAGGAGTGGCTGGGTGCGCCGCTGAGCAGCGACTATCCGCTGCATATGATCTCAGTGCAGCCTGCCGACCGGCTGCACAGCCAGCTGGATGCAACCCCTGCCGTTCAGGCCAATAAAACTGCCGGGCATGAGACGCTGTCGATGCATCCGCAGGATGCCGCGCAGCGCGGCATTGCCGACGGGGAGGTGGTTGAGGTAAGCAATGCGCGCGGCCGTATGCTGGCCGGCGTGCGCCTGACCGACGGCGTCGCGCCGGGCGTACTGATTATCGCGACCGGTGCATGGTTCGATCCCGGCTTTGGCGGCACGTGGCAGCCGTGGGATCGCGCCGGCAACCCGAACGTACTGACGCTGGATATCGGGACCTCTTCCCTGACGCAGGGACCGAACGCCATGAGCTGCCTGGTCGAAGTCAGAAAACATCACGGTTGCACAAACCACTAACAATCTCACCGCTGGTTACATTTTGCGGGCAACTGTTGCGTTTAAGCAGGTGCAGGGCTGTCAGCTGGCTTGCTACAGTCAGGGTCCCAGAGGTATTGATGGGTGAACATCAAAACGTTTTCTTGATTACACCAACCTGCGCAGATGCGCAGGTTTTTTTTGTCCGTCATCTCTGCAAATAACTGAAACACAGTTTTCCTGTCAACTTGCCAGGCCTTTCTTTATAACAGCCGATAACCAGTCTGGATAACGACTCTCACCGCAGCGGAATGCTATGCCTCCGATTAAAAAATTTCTGGGTAAAGACCAGATTAAAGCCCCGTTTAACCCGTTTCGTTTTCGTCTGATCTGTCTGGGCGTGCTGACCTGTATGGGACTGCTGCTCGCCCGCGTCGGCGATCTGCAGCTGATCAACCATCCGATGCTGGAGCATGAAGCGGATCAGCGCTCGCTGCGCACCGTTACGCTGCCCACGAATCGCGGCACGCTGCTGGATCGCGACGGCCAGGCGCTGGCGCTGAGCGTACCGTCGCGCGACATCATTGCCGATCCTAAACGAGTGCTGGAGGCGAATCCCGACTTCAGCAGCGCAAAGTGGGGCTATCTGGCGGCGGCGCTCAGCATGCGGCCGGAAGATCTGCAGGCGCAGATTACGGCTAACCCGAAAAAGCGGTTTCTCTATCTGGGACGTAAGATTGAGCTGGGGATCGCCAAAGATATCGCCAAACTGCACCTGAAAGGGATCAGCTCGGTCTATAACGACAGCCGGTTTTATCCGATGAGTGAAGCGGCTGCGCCGCTGATTGGCATTGTGGGAGCTGACAGCAACGGGCTTAACGGGCTGGAGAAAGGGTTTGATCGGGTGCTGCAGGGCGAGCCAGGCAAAGAGGTCTATCGCCAGGATGGCGAGGGCAATATCATTTCGATGATCGATTATGAGCCGCCGAAGCAGCCGCCCACGGTGCAGCTCAGCATCGACAAGTTTGATCAGTTTACCCTCTACAGCAGGCTGCGCGACGGCGTGCTGCTGAACAAAGCGGACTCCGGCGCCGCGGTGCTGGTGAAGATCGATACCGGTGAAATTCTGGCAATGGCATCGTATCCCTCATTCAACCCGAATAATTTCGACAAGGCGACACCCGCGCAGATGCGTAACGTCGCCATCAATGACAGCTTTGAACCCGGCTCAACGGTCAAACCGCTGGTAGTGATGGAGGGTCTGGAGCGCCATCTGGTGAGGCCTGACTCGGTGATTGATACCACCCCCTACAGCGTCAATGGCCATCTTATCCGCGACGTCGGCCACTGGCCGCGTCTCACCATGACCGGCATTTTGCAAAAATCGAGTGATATCGGCGTATCGCATATTGCGCTGGCGATGCCGGCGGAAGCGCTGGTCAACACCTATCAGGCATTTGGTCTCGGCAAGCCTACCGGACTGGGATTAACCGGTGAGAGCGTGGGCTACTTTCCGCTGCATCGCGAGCGCTGGGCGGACATTGAACGTGCAACCTTCTCCTTTGGTTACGGCCTGCGCGTGACGCCGCTGCAGATTGCGCGCGAATATGCCACGCTGGGCTCGTTTGGCGTTTATCGTCCGCTGTCGATAACCAAAGTCACGCCACCGGTGCTGGGCAAACAGGTAGCCAATCCGCAGATTGTACAGACCGTGGTGCATATGCTGGAGAGTGACGTGCTGCCGGGCGGCACCGGTATCAAGGCTGCGGTACCAGGTTATCGCCTGGCGACCAAAACCGGTACCGCAGAGAAGATGGGCAGCAGCGGCAAATATGATGGCGGTTACGTGAACTATACCGCCGGGATCGCGCCAGCCAGCCATCCGGAGGTGGCGCTGGTAGTGATGATCAACCATCCGACCGCGGGCGATCACTTCGGCGGCTCGGTGGCCGCGCCCATCTTCGGCAATATTATGGGACCGGTGCTGAAGCACATGAACATTGCGCCGGATGCGCTTTACAGCAAGCCACCGTCAGATAAATCCTAGCTAAATCAAAATGTAACCAGCAGGATGTGCTGTTCATACCTGGTTGCATTTCGCTGAATACGGTTGCGTTTAGCCGCTGTTATTTCGCAGGCTGCTGCGCGACGATAGCGATCCCAGAGGTATGATTGGTGTGAAGATCGGCTGCTGCGGCAGCGATACCTGCACTGCAGGTATAACCCTGTTCGGTTGCACCGACCCACGCAGACGCGTGGGTTTTTTTTATCTTTTTTTTGCGGCCCCGCATCGCTGTTTGTCAGGGACTCCGCTTTAATTCTGCTCTGTACTTGTCGCCGCCCGGCAAATCCTGCAAGGTAATTACCATTTTTGACCTTGCTAAGGAGCTGGCATGCTATTTACCCTTTTGCGCACTCTCTGTCGCCTGCTATGGCGCGTGGAGCTGCGCGGCGATCTTACGGCGCTGCATAAAGAGAAAGTGCTGATCGCGCCTAATCATATGTCCTTTCTGGATGGCGTGCTGGTTGCGCTGTTTTTACCGATCAGGCCGGTATTTGCGGTCTATTCTGCTATCAGCACCCGCTGGTATATGCGCCTGCTGAAACCGATTATCGACTTTGTCCCGCTCGATCCCACTAAGCCGATGTCGATCAAACATCTGGTTCGCATGATTAACACCGGCCGCCCGGTGGTGATTTTCCCGGAAGGTCGTATCACCGTGACCGGGTCGCTGATGAAGATCTACAGCGGTGCCGGCTTTGTGGCGGCGAAATCGGGCGCGACGGTGGTGCCGATGCGCATTGAGGGAGCGGAGTACACGCCGTTTGGCCGTCTTGGCGGGGTATTTAAGCGTCGCCTGTTTCCCCGGATTACGCTGAGCGTGCTGCCAGCGACCCATATTCCGATGCCGGAGGCGAAACGCGCCCGCGACCGGCGCGTGCTGGCAGGTGAACACCTGCACCATATTATGATGGAAGCGCGCATGGCGGTGCGCCCGCGCGAAACGCTCTACGAAGCTTTTCTCAGCGCGCGTACCCGCTACGGACTGACCAAAGCCTGTATTGAAGATGTGAATTTTCAGCCGGACAGCTACACCGGGCTGCTGAAAAAGGCGCTCGGGGTGGGACGTATTCTTGAGCGCTACAGCCGGCAGGGAGAATATATTGGTCTGCTGCTGCCTAATGCTACCGTGACTGCTGCAGCGATCCTCGGTGCATCCATGCGCGGGCGCGTCCCGGCCATGCTCAACTATACGGCTGGCGTCAGCGGCATGCGTGCCGCGCTGACCGCCTCGCAGGTAAAAACCGTGTTTACCTCACGCCAGTTTCTGGAAAAAGGCAACCTGTGGCATCTGCCGCAGGGGCTGACTGAAGTCGAATGGATTTACCTCGAAGATCTTAAAGAGACGGTAACGCTGCAGGATAAGCTATGGATCCTTGGCCATCTGCTGCTGCCGCGCCGGGCACAGCTGGCGCAGCAGCCGGAAGAGGCGGCGATGGTGCTGTTTACCTCTGGTTCGGAAGGCCATCCTAAAGGGGTGGTGCATTCTCATAAGAGCCTGCTGGCTAACGTGGAGCAGATCCGCACCGTGGCCGACTTTACGCCGCGCGATCGCTTTATGTCAGCGCTGCCGCTGTTTCACGCCTTCGGCCTGACGGTGGGCCTCTTCACGCCGCTGCTCACCGGGGCGCAGGTTTTCCTCTATCCCAGTCCGCTGCACTATCGCATCGTGCCGGAGCTGGTTTATGACCGCAACTGCACCGTTCTGTTCGGTACGTCAACGTTTCTGGGTAACTACGCGCGCTTCGCCAGCCCCTATGATTTTGCCCGTTTGCGCTACGTGGTAGCCGGTGCGGAGAAGCTGCAGGAAGGCACGCGCCAGCTCTATATGGAGAAATACGGTATTCGTATTCTTGAGGGCTATGGCGTCACCGAGTGCGCGCCGGTTGTGGCGATCAACGTGCCGATGGCTGCCCGCACGCATACCGTTGGCCGTCTGCTGCCCGGCATGGATTCCCGTCTGATTTCAGTGCCGGGCATTGAGCAGGGTGGCCGGCTGCAGCTGCGCGGCCCGAATATCATGAATGGCTATCTGCGTGTTGACGCGCCCGGCGTGCTGGAACCGCCCGTGGCGGACAACGGCGAAGGTGTGATGGAGGCGGGCTGGTATGATACCGGTGATATTGTCAGTTTCGATGAAGGCGGTTTTTGTCAGATTCAGGGCCGGGCGAAGCGCTTTGCCAAGATAGCCGGTGAGATGGTGTCGCTGGAGAGCGTTGAACAGATTGCGCTGAAAGCCTCCGGTGAAAAACAGCATGCCGCCTCGCTGCGTCCGGACGGTAATCGCGGCGAAGCGCTGGTGCTGTTTACCACCGACAGCGAGCTGACGCGCGAGCAGCTGCTGCAGGCGGCGCGTGAAACCGGTGCGCCAGAGCTGGCGGTGCCGCGCGATATCCGCGTCATGAAACAGCTGCCGATGCTCGGCAGCGGTAAGCCAGACTACGTCAGCCTGAAGCAGCTGGCGGAAGAGGAGAGAGCATGAGCCAGCATGGGGAGGCCCGCGCTCCGCTGCTGTCGCGCGGTATGATTGCCGTGATCGTGGCGCAGTTTTTTTCCGCTTTTGGTGATAACGCGCTGCTGTTTGCCACGCTGGCAGTGCTGAAAAATCAGTTCTACCCCGACTGGAGCCAGCCGGTCCTGCAGATGCTGTTTGTCGCCACCTATATTCTGCTGGCGCCGTTTGTCGGGCAGATGGCCGACAGCTTCGCCAAAGGACGGGTGATGATGCTGGCGAATAGTCTGAAGCTGCTGGGTGCGCTGACCATCTGTTTCGGCTTTAATCCGTTTCTCGGCTATACGCTGGTGGGCATCGGCGCGGCCGCTTACTCGCCGGCGAAGTATGGCATTCTGACGGAAATCACCAGCGGTGAACGTCTGGTGAAAGCCAACGGGCTGATGGAGGCATCGACCATCGCGGCCATTCTGCTCGGTTCGGTAGCGGGCGGGATACTGGCGGACTGGCATCTGCTGATGGCGCTGGCCGCCTGTGCGCTGACCTACGCGCTGGCGGTCGTCGCCAATCTCTTCATTCCCCGCCTCAGCGCGGCGCGTCCCGGTCAGAGCTGGCATGCGCTCAGGATGCTGCGCAGCTTCAGCGGTGCAGCACGCCAGCTGTGGCATAACGGCGAGACGCGTTTTTCCCTGCTGGGTACCAGTCTGTTCTGGGGAGCAGGGGTCACACTGCGTTTCCTGCTGGTGCTCTGGGTGCCGGTGGCCTTAGGCATTACCGATAACAAAACGCCCACCACCCTCAACGCCATGGTAGCGATAGGAATTGTACTGGGCGCGGCGGCGGCGGCTAAGCTGGTGACGCTGCAGACGGTGCGGCGCTGTATGCCGGCAGGGGTGCTGATAGGAGTGATGGTGGTGCTGTTTTCGCTGCAAACCACGCTGCTGAACGCTTATCTCCTGCTGATGGCGATCGGCGCCCTGGGCGGTTTTTTTGTGGTGCCGCTCAACGCACTGCTGCAGGAGCGCGGTAAGGCGAGCGTGGGTTCAGGTAATGCAATTGCCGTGCAGAACCTCGGCGAGAATAGCGCCATGCTGCTGATGCTGGGTCTCTATACCCTGGCGATTAAGCTCGGTGCCCCGGCGATTGCCACCGGCACAGGCTTTGGCATAGTATTTGCCGCCGCAATCGCGCTGCTGTGGTGGAAAGCGCGTCCCGTATCCCCGTAGGGGCCGCATTTATGCGGCCCTGGTGCATTCAAAGGGTGTCATTAATGACGCCCCTACGAATTCCCATCGCATGATTCAACATTCCCGTAGGGGTCGCATTTATGCGACCCTGGCGTATGTATCGATGCACCTGCGTTTATACGATTTCACCGCAATCAAAAAGGGCGTCATTAATGACGCCCTTGCGTTAATCTCCGCCGTATTCATATAACCCTGAAAAATTACGGTGCGGGATAGGTATACTGCCGGTGGATGGTTTCCAGCGCTTCCAGCACATCGGCGTTCAGCGTCAGATTAAAACTCTCCACATTCGTTTTCAGCTGCTCCAGCGTGGTCGCGCCCAGCAGGGTACTGGCAACGAACGGCTGCTGGCGCACATAGGCGAGGGCCATTTGCGATGGATCCAGATTATGCTGCTTTGCCAGGTCGACATAGGCGGCGATCGCCTGTTGCGACTGCTCACTGCTGTAACGGGTAAAGCGGCTGAACAGCGTGTTGCGGGCGCCAGCGGGCTTCGCGCCATTCAGGTACTTGCCGCTCAGAGTACCAAATGCGAGGCTTGAGTAAGCCAGCAGCTCCACGCCTTCATGCTGACTAATCTCGGCCAGCCCAACCTCAAAGCTGCGGTTCAGCAGACTGTAAGGGTTCTGAATCGTCACAATCCGCGGCAGCTCATGTTTTTCAGCCAGCTGCAGATAGCGCATTACGCCCCAGGCGGTCTCATTCGAAACGCCAATGTAGCGGATCTTACCGGCGCGCACCTGTTCGGTCAGCGCTTCCAGCGTCTCCAGCAGGGTCACGGTCGCGGTACTTTCGCTGTACTCGTAGCCGAGCTTGCCAAAGTAGTTAGTCTGGCGCTGCGGCCAGTGCAGCTGATAAAGATCGAGGTAGTCGGTATTCAGACGCTTCAGGCTGGCATCCAGCGCTTCGCGAATGTTTTTGCGATCGAGCGCCTGATGCGGGCGGATCAGCGCGTCGCTGCCGCGAACCGGCCCGGCGACTTTGCTGGCGAGGATCACTTTATCGCGGCTGCCGCGCTTTTTCAGCCAGCTGCCAATGTATTGTTCAGTTAATCCCTGGGTTTCAGGACGCGGCGGAACCGGGTACATCTCTGCGGTATCGATCAGATTGATGCCCTGGCTCACAGCGTAATCGAGTTGTTCGTGGGCGTCGGCTTCGCTGTTTTGCTCACCAAACGTCATCGTGCCTAGCCCCAGTTGACTGACTTCCAGCGTACTATGGGGGATACGGTGATAATGCATTGCCGGCTTCCTTTTTTCATTATGAAACGGAATGTTCTGTCCTTTCGGACTATAGCCTGTCTGACACAGAGGAAGGAAGAGGGGAAACTCCGGGAAATCGCCTGCACGGAGGAAAACGCCGTGCAGGCCGGGTAATCTGGCACTTAACGTTCAATGATGGTGGAAACTTCATCACCGTTGATCTGCATAACGTGACCCTGCCGATCGGTGTACTCAACCAGGCCGGTCTCTTTATCGATCGAGGGCTTGCCCTCGGTCATAATCATCTGGCCATCTTTTGTTGCCATCACATAGTCACTACTGCAACCGCTCAGCACTGACGCTGCCAGCAGTAAACCCGCTACACCCGCTAACCCTTTCATTATCCGCTCCCTGAGCTGCTCCAACTGCAAAAGTGTAGTAATAAATGCTTTTACCTGACGAAGTAATCGCATGATTCTTAAAAAAGCGAGAGATAGCGTGCATTAGCTTGACAAGCAGGCACGTTTCCTGCTGGTTGCTCAGCACCTGAAGAGTGTAACGTTAGCTAGCGGACGCTGGCAAAACCAGACGTCGGAAAATGTGCGGTATAAGAGAGCGTGTAGTGAATTACAGTAAAAAATGGCGCGCCAGCAGCGCAGCCGTAAAGTGCTTTTTAAGATAGAAGCCGCGCGGCAGCGTCATAATGCGTTCACCATGCTCACCTACGGCTTCCGTCAGCGCCCGGTTGTTGGCTGCTTTGGGACGGATTTGCAGCCAGGCGCCGTGGCGGGCGGTAATACGCTCGACCTGCCCCAGCACAATCATATCCATCAGCTCCTCCCAGTCGGCGCGCAGCTGCTGCTCCTCTTCTGCGTCTGGCTGCCAGAGCAGGGGCGTACCCACCCGACGCTCAGCCAGTGGGATCGTGCGCTCGCCCTCAACCGGGATCCACAATACCCGCGCCAGCTTATGGCGCACATGGCTTGACGCCCAGGTCACGCCGCTGTTACCCGTCAGCGGCGCCACACAGACAAAGGTGGTCTCCAGTGGCCTGCCCTGAGCATCAACCGGAATGGTTTTAAGCTCGATACCCAAATGCGCAAAATCCTGCTCTGCTTTACTGCCGGCGCTGGCACCCAGGTGCAGCTCCAGCAGCATGCCGACCCAGCCTTTATCGCGTTTAAGATTATCAGGTACCGGCAGGTTAAGCCGGGCTGCCAGGGTTTCCAGCCGCTCTCCGGCCAGCTGATGCGCACGCTGCAGCAACTCTTCTTCACTTATCGGGGAACCGGGCAAAGGATCGTGAAATGTCATGATCAATATCTGAGTTGGTTAAAAAATAATCAGTTTGCGGGCAGGCAGGTTGTCCACATCGCCTCTTTCTGAACGGGCGTCATAATAGCATGATTCACACTGCTTTTTTGAATGACTGCAGCAGCAGGTACGGTTCAGAGAGACAGTTTATCCCGATTTGTCCGCCACAATAAACAGGATATCAGTGTAAGTTATCCACAGATAAATGGGATAAGCCCGTCCTGAGCCGATCCCTGTTTCTATTTACAGGGCCTGCTGAACCGCAATGCGCGATTTTTTTGCATCATCTGACCAGGTTTAGGGCATTCCTTGTGGATAAAAACAACGGCGGTTGTTTTTTAATCACACGTCTCTCTTTGTCTGACCCGCGCTAAAAAAAGCCTTTCGGACTGACACCATTTTTTTAATTAAGCTATTAATTATAATCATATATTTATCAGGATAAGAATCCTCTGTTTTGCGCTGGCGTTAAACTGTCTGCAGTTAATTACCGCGTTCTGCACAAAGCTATCCACAGAAAAAGTGCATAAGATCGCACAACAGGCAGGGTAACTGTTTATAAGTTAAGTCATCTCTGTGGGTTAACTCTTTTTTATTCTGCGGAGGTCCGGCTTATCCAGTGGTTTACCGCCTGTAAGGAGTGTGAAACAATCAGACCATTCAAATTAAGCTTTGAGGTAGTCCAGTGATCGATGATGATGGCTACCGCCCGAATGTTGGTATCGTAATCTGCAACAGGCAGGGGCAAGTGTTATGGGCCAGGCGCTTTGGACAGCACTCCTGGCAGTTTCCTCAGGGAGGCATCAATCCGGGTGAAACCGCAGAGCAGGCGATGTATCGCGAACTGTTCGAAGAAGTGGGTTTACACCGCAAAGATGTTCGAATACTTGCTTCAACCCGTAACTGGTTACGTTACAAGTTGCCTAAACGTTTGGTGCGTTGGGATACAAAGCCGGTCTGTATCGGCCAGAAACAGAAGTGGTTTCTTCTGCAGTTGATGTGTAATGACGCGGATATCAATGTGCAACACAGCAGCACACCCGAGTTTGATGGCTGGCGCTGGGTGAGCTTCTGGTATCCGGTACGTCAGGTGGTCTCCTTCAAGCGCGATGTTTACCGGCGCGTCATGAAAGAGTTTGCTGGCGTGGTAATGTCGATGCAGGAGAGTGTGGGGCAGCGCAATAACCCTGTTGCCCACCGTCGTAAAAGAGGATAGGCCACGCCCCTTATGCTCACTCAGTTGCGCGAAATAGTAGAAAAAGTGGCGGGTGCACCGCGTCTGAATGAAGCACTCGACATTCTGGTTAACGAAATCTGCCTGGCGATGGAGACCGAGGTCTGCTCGGTTTACCTCGCCGATCACGATCGACACTGCTACTACCTGATGGCGACCCGCGGTCTGAAAAAACCGCGCGGCCGTACGATCGCACTGGCGTTTGATGAAGGCATTGTCGGCCTGGTTGGCCGGCTTGCTGAACCCATTAACCTGGCCGATGCGCAGAGTCACCCCAGCTTTAAATATATTCCTGCCGTAAAAGAAGAGCGTTATCGCTCTTTCCTTGGTGTACCTATTATCAGTCGTCGCCAGCTACTGGGCGTGCTGGTGGTGCAGCAGCGCGAACACCGTCAGTTTGATGAGAGTGAAGAGTCATTTCTGGTGACGCTCGCCACGCAAATGGCGGGGCTGCTCTCACAGTCACAGCTCGGCCAGCTATTTGGCCAGTTCCGGCAAACCCGTGTTAAAGCGATTGCCGCCTCTCCGGGCGTGGCGGTGGCGATCGGCTGGGTGGATGAAACACAGCCGCTGCTGGATCAGGTTTCTGCCGCATCAACCCTTGATCCCCAGCGCGAGCGCGAGCGGCTGGTGGTGGCGATGGGGGAAGCGGGCAATGAATTCCGCCGTTTCAGTAAACGCTTTGCGGCCGGCGTGCAGAAAGAGAGCGCGGCAATCTTCGATCTCTACTCGCATCTGCTGACCGATGCGCGGCTGAAAAAAGATCTGTTTGCGGAGATCGAGCGCGGATCGGTGGCTGAGTGGGCGGTGAAAACCGTGATCGAAAAGTTTGCGGCGCAGTTTGCCAGCCTGCAGGATCACTATCTGCGCGAACGGGCCGGCGATCTGCGGGTGCTGGGGCAGCGGCTGCTGTTTCATCTTGATGATACGCTGGTGGGAACCAACGCCTGGCCGGAGCGCTTTGTGCTGGTGGCCGATGAGCTGACGGCCACGACGCTGGCCGAGCTGCCGCATGAGCGGCTGGCAGGCGTGGTCGTGCGCGACGGCGCCGCTAACTCACATGCGGCGATCCTGACGCGGGCGATGGGGATCCCGACCGTGATGGGTGCCGATATCCTGCCGGTGCAGCTCAACAAGCGGCAGCTGATCGTTGATGGCTATCGCGGGGAAGTCCTGATCGATCCTGAGCCGGTGCTGGTACAGGAGTATCAGCGTTTGATCAGCGAAGAGAACGCGCTGAGCAAAATGGCGGAAGGCGTGGTGGATCAGCCCGGTGAGTTGAAAAGCGGGGAGCGGGTGCAGGTCATGCTCAATGCCGGTCTTAGCCCGGAGCATGAGCAGGCGCTGGACAGCTGGGTCGATGGCATCGGCCTTTATCGTACTGAGATCCCGTTTATGCTGCAAAGCGGCTTCCCGTCAGAAGAGGAGCAGGTGGCGCAGTACCAGGGCATGCTGCAGCTGTTTTACGATAAGCCGGTCACGCTGCGCACGCTGGACGTCGGCGCGGACAAACAGCTGCCCTATATGCCAATCAGCGAAGAGAATCCGTGTCTTGGCTGGCGCGGTATTCGCCTGACGCTCGATCAGCCGGAGATTTTCCTGGTCCAGGTGCGGGCCATGCTGCGCGCTAACGTCGCCTCCGGAAACCTCAATATTCTGCTGCCGATGATCAGCCATATTGATGAGATCGATGACGCGCGCCGGCTGATCGATCGCGCCGGACGTGAAGTGGAGGAGGTACTGGGCTATCCCATTCCCCGGCCGCGTATCGGCGTTATGATCGAAGTGCCCTCAATGCTGTTTATGATCCCGCATCTGGCCAGCCGCGTTGATTTTATCTCGGTCGGCACCAACGATCTGACGCAGTATCTGCTGGCGGTGGATCGCAACAACACCCGGGTCGCAAACCTCTACGATCCGCTGCATCCCGCCATGCTGCGCGCGCTGCATACCATTGCGCGTGAAGCCCGGGAAGCCAAACTTGAGCTCTGCCTGTGTGGTGAAATGGCGGGCGATCCCATGTGTGTCGCGCTGCTGGTCGGGCTTGGCTATCATCATCTCAGCATGAACGGCAAAAATATTCCGCGGGTGAAGTACCTGTTGCGACATCTGGATCGGGAGGAAGTACAGAAGCTAAGCCAGCAGGGCATTGCAGCGCATACCGCCTCGGAAGTGCGTCATCTGGTTGCGGCATTTATGGAGCGTCGCGGTCTGGGTGGACTGATTCGCGGCGGTCGTTAACGGTTTACATTTCTGCGGAAACTGTGAAAAGCGGCTGTGCTATGATGCGCAGCCTTTTATTGTCTGGCCCTTTAGCCACGCCCACGTTGGGCAGAAAAATCGATGGTGAATAATGAATAACGGCTACATTTCATTTCCCCAATTCGATCCGGTGATCTTCTCAATCGGACCGATTTCGCTTCACTGGTACGGCCTGATGTATCTGGTGGGCTTTGTTTTTGCCATGTGGCTTGCGGTGCGCCGCGCCAACAAGCCCGGTAGCGGCTGGACGAAAGACGAAGTGGAAAACCTGCTTTATGCCGGATTCCTCGGCGTCTTTCTCGGTGGTCGTATCGGCTATGTGCTGTTTTACAATCTGCCGCTGTTTCTGGAAAACCCGCTCTACCTGTTCAAGGTCTGGGATGGCGGCATGTCCTTCCACGGTGGCCTTATCGGCGTGATTGTGGTCATGCTGATTTTTGCCCGTCGCACGAAACGTACCTTCTTCCAGGTGTCTGACTTCATTGCGCCGCTGATCCCGTTTGGTCTTGGCGCGGGTCGCCTCGGTAACTTTATCAATGGCGAACTGTGGGGCCGCGTGGCGCCCGATTTTAAATTCGCGATGCTCTTTCCGGGATCGCGCAGTGAAGATCTCGCGCTGGCGGTGAATAACCCGCAGTATCAGCAGCTGCTGAATACCTATGGCGTACTGCCCCGTCACGCCTCCCAGCTCTATGAGCTGTGTCTGGAAGGCGTGGTGCTGTTTCTTATTCTCAACCTGTTTATTCGCAAACCGCGTCCAATGGGCAGTGTCTCCGGACTGTTCCTGATTGGTTACGGCGCGTTTCGCATTATTGTCGAGTTTTTCCGTCAGCCGGATGCGCAGCTGGGGCTGTTTGAAGGCGGTATCAGCATGGGGCAGATCCTCTCTGTGCCGATGATTCTGGCGGGCATTATCATGATGGTCTGGGCGTATCGTCGTCGTCCGCAGCAACAAACCCGAGAGGTAAAATGAAACAGTATCTGGAACTGATGCAGCATGTGCTGAATGAAGGCGCAGAAAAGGCCGACCGTACCGGCACCGGCACGCTTTCCATTTTTGGCCACCAGATGCGTTTCAATCTGCAGGAAGGCTTCCCGCTGGTCACCACCAAAAAAGTGCACCTGCGCTCTATCATTCACGAGCTGCTGTGGTTCCTGAAAGGGGAAACCAACATTCAGTATCTGAAAGAGAACAAGGTCACCATCTGGGATGAGTGGGCGGATGAAAACGGAGATTTAGGTCCGGTCTACGGCAAGCAGTGGCGCAGCTGGGGCAGCGCCTCTGGCGCAGAGATCGATCAGATAAGCAGAGTCATTGAGCAGCTGAAACGCGATCCGGACTCACGCCGCATTATTGTCTCAGCCTGGAACGTGGGCGAGCTGGATCAGATGGCGCTGGCTCCGTGCCACGCCTTTTTCCAGTTCTACGTCGCGAACGGTAAACTCTCCTGCCAGCTCTATCAGCGTTCGTGCGATATCTTCCTCGGCCTGCCGTTTAATATCGCCAGCTATGCGCTGCTGGTGCATATGGTCGCGCAGCAGTGCGATCTGGAAGTGGGTGATTTTGTCTGGACCGGTGGCGATACCCACCTTTACAGCAACCATCTGGAGCAGGCTTGCCTGCAGCTGACGCGCGAACCACGTCCGCTGCCGAAGCTGGTGATTAAGCGTAAGCCAGCCTCAATTTTCGACTATCAGTTCGAGGATTTTGAGGTAGAAGGCTACGATCCCCATCCTGCCATCAAGGCCCCTGTGGCAGTCTGATCTGCTCCCGAACGCCCCTGAGCCCTGCCGCTGTGCAGGGCTTTTTTTTTGCCTGTCAGGCCACGTTTTTCTGACGCTGCCGCACAAAAAAATGGTTCTCTCTGTAGCGGCTGAAGCACGTCTGTGATCCACTCCTGACCGCACAACTGTCACGCTTGTAGCGCTGCTGCGCTGACGGCAGAGTGACGTCATGAACAGAGATAATCATCACGGATTTACCCTGCCGGAACTGCTAATCGTCATGCTCATCGCAGGCGTACTGGGCGGCGGGGCGATACAGGGGTGGCAGCGGTGGCAGCAGCAGCAGCAGCTGCGCGAAAGTGTGCTGCAGCTGCAGGCGTTTTTGCTGCAGCTGCGTGCGCATGCGGGCTGGCATAATCGCGAGCTAAAGCTCTGGCTGCAGCCGGGTCAGGGTGGCTGTCTCGGTACCGGCCCCGTACCGCCTGCAGGCTGCACGACGCCCTCGCGCTGGTGGTTCACGCCACCGTATGCAGGCATACACCTCAGCGCACTGACGGGCGAACCCGGTTTTTACGGGCGCAGAGACGTAGCGCGCGCCGGTAGCGTGGAAATAACGAGCGCTGCCGGGCGCTGGCGCGCAATCATCTCTGCCCGCGCGCGTGTTCGTCTCTGCCAGCCGGAAGCAGCGACGTGCGGGTAGCTCAGGCCGGGTTCAGCCTGCTGGAAACGCTGATTGCGCTGGCGATAAGCGCCATGCTGATGCTTAGCCTGGGGCGTTTTCTGCCGCTGCTGCTGGAACAGAATCTGCGGCTGCAGCAGCGGGTACAGCTGCAGCAGGAGCTGGAGCAGATAGCCGGCATGCTGGAAAAAGCGCTGCGCCGGGCGGGCTACTGCCGGGGAACCTGCAGCGGTGCGCCACTGACGCTGGCAAACAGCGGCAGCTGTGTGCTGCTGCGCTGGGATGAGAACAGCAACGGTCGCTGGGAGGGAGCGGGGCATAGCGACAGTGATTACTACGGCTATCGTCTGCGTAGCGGGCAGCTGGAGATGCAGCGCGGCGTTGAGGCGTGTCACGGTAGCGGCTGGGAGCGCATCACCGATCCCGCATTTATGCTGCTGGAACGTTTTCAGGTCAGCCGCCAGCAGCGCTACCTGCGGCTGGAGCTGGCGGCACGTGCAGGTCAGCAGCAGGTCACGCTGGTACGCGTTATCGAAGGCATCAATCTGTGAACCAGCGGGGCAACAGTACGCTCGGCATGATCATGATGCTGCTGCTGCTGGGAGGCGTAACGCTGCATGCGACCCGCCAGCAGCTGAGCCGCAGCATGGTGCTGGTTGCCGATACGCAGCACTACTTTCAGCATCACAGCCAGGCGCAGGCGGCGCTGCGCTGGGGAGTGCAGCAGCAGTGGTCGCCGGCTGAAGGCTGGCAGTGTCAGCAGTGGACAACCGCGCAGTGGCAGAGCTGTCTGCTGCGCAGGGAGGAAGGGCATGGCTTGTTATCCGCGCGCCAGGCAGGCAGCGCACTCTGGCTCTACCGCTGGGTTGAACTTCGTGGAACGCGCGTGCTGGCCTTGCCGCACGGCTGGATTGACTTCTGCCCGCTGGCCGCGCCGGAGGCGTGTCCGGGAGAGGCAGTTACAGCGGGGATTTAGCCTCGCCGAGGCGCTGGTGGGCATGCTGCTGCTGGCGCTGAGCATCTCGACGCTGCTGCACTATCAGCGTGCGCTGACGCTGGGGTTCAGCCAGCAGTGGCAGCAGCGACAGGCGTGGCAGGTTGCGCAGCAGGCGTTGCTGGGTCATGACACAGCGGGCTGGCACACGCAGCGCCAGCAGCAGATTCTGCCAGGTAGCTGCACGCTGGAGCGGGTGACCGTGACCGGCCCGCATCAGCGCACAGCGATGCTGGCACGGCTGAAATGTCACGAAGATGACCAGATTAATAGGCATCTCCGCCGTTTAAGGGTAGAGTGACCAGGCTGTAGGGTACTGCTTTGTTAAAGGAGAATTATGTTCCGGGTTTACCACTCCAATCAGCTCGATCTGTTGAAAAATCTGGCAGGCATCCTGATTGAAAACCAGCCTCTCGCCGATCCTTTTGCGGCTGAACAGGTGCTGGTACAGAGCCCGGGAATGGCGCAGTGGCTGCAGATGGAGCTGGCAAACAGCTTTGGCATTGCCGCAAATATCGATTTCCCACTGCCTGCCACCTTTATCTGGAGCATGTTTGTGAAGGTGCTGCCGGGGATCCCGGAAGAGAGCGCCTTTACTAAAGCCAACATGAGCTGGAAGCTGATGCAGCGCCTGCCGGTGCTGCTGGAGCAGGAGACGTTTCAGTCGCTGCGGCTCTATCTGCAGGATGACGACGACAAGCGTAAGCTCTACCAGCTCAGCACCCGCGTCGCCGACCTCTTTGACCAGTATCTGGTCTATCGTGCTGACTGGCTCAACAGCTGGGAGCATGGTGCACTGATTGAGGGACTGGGTGACGCTCAGCAGTGGCAGGCGGCGCTCTGGCGCGATCTGGTCAGCTTTACGGAAAGCCTCGGTCAGCCGATGTGGCACCGTGCCAATCTGTACGCCCGCTTTATTGAAACGCTGGAACGGGCTGAAAGCACGCCGCCTGGCCTGCCGCCGCGCGTATTTATCTGCGGTATCTCCGCGCTGCCGCCAGTCTACCTGCAGGCGCTTGAAGCGCTGGGCCGCCATATCGATATTCATCTGCTGTTTACTAATCCCTGCCGCCACTACTGGGGGGATATTCAGGATTACGCGTTTCTGGCAAAGCTGCAGAGCCGTCAGCGCCGCCGTCTGCATTCAGAGGAGACGCTGCCGCTGTTTCGCGAACCTGAAGCCGCCTCCACGCTGTTTAACAGCAGCGGTGAACAGCAGCTGACAAACCCGCTGCTCGCCTCCTGGGGAAAGCTGGGACGCGATAACCTGTTTCTGCTCAGCCAGATGGAGTCAGCCGCCAACGATATCGATGCATTTGTCGATCTGCCTGATGACACGCTGCTGCACAACCTGCAGGCTGACCTGCTGAATCTTGACGATCGCGCGGTGATTGGTCTGAGTGCCGGAGAGCTGATGAACAGCGCAGAGAAGCGCCCTCTCGATCCGGCCGATCGCTCCATCACGCTGCAGATCTGTCACAGCGCACAGCGTGAAGTGGAGGTGCTGCAGGATCACCTGCTGGCGATGATGGAGGCCGATCCTGAGCTTAAGCCGCGCGATATCATCGTTATGGTGGCAGACATCGATAGCTATGCGCCCTTTATTCAGGCGGCATTTGCCAGCGCACCGCCGGATCGCTATCTGCCATTTGCCATTTCTGACCGTCGTGCCAGTCAGGCTCATCCGGCCATTCTGGCGCTGCTGAGCCTGCTGACGCTGCCGGAGAGTCGCTTCGCCTCAGAGGAGATCCTTGCGCTGCTGGAGGTGCCGGCGCTGGCGCAGCGTTTTTCCGTGGATGAGAGCGGGTTGCGTCTGCTGCGCCGCTGGGTCATGGAGTCCGGTATTCGCTGGGGGCTGGACGATGCCAGCATTGAAGCGCTGTCGCTGCCGGTTACCGGCCAGCACACCTGGCGTTTTGGCCTGCAGCGTATGCTGCTGGGCTATGCGCTTGAGAGCCGCAACGGTGACTGGCAGGGGATCCTGCCTTACGATGAGTCAAGCGGTCTGATCGCAGAGCTGGCGGGACATCTGGCCGAGCTGCTGATGCGGCTTGATACCTGGCGCAGCCGGCTGGCCGGTGAGCGCACGCTGGCGGAGTGGCTGCCGCTGTGCCGTGAGCTGATTGACAGCTTTTTCAGCGGGGATGCCGAAAGCGAGGCGGCGCTGCTGCTGGTAGAGACGCAGTGGAAAGAGATCATTGAACAGGGTATGGGATCTGCTTATCAGCAGCCGGTGCCGGTGACGCTGCTGCGCGATGAGCTGCGCTCACGCCTCGATCAGCAGCGCATCAGCCAGCGTTTTCTGGCAGGTCCGGTAAACTTCTGTACGCTGATGCCGATGCGCTCAATTCCCTTCAAAATCGTCTGCCTGCTGGGTATGAATGATGGCGTCTACCCGCGCACGCTGGCACCGGTAGGGTTTGACCTGATGCAGCAGCAGACGCGCAAAGGCGACCGCAGCCGGCGCGATGACGATCGCTATCTGTTCCTTGAGGCCCTGATTTCAGCCCAGCAGCAGCTCTATATCAGCTATATCGGCCGGGCGATTCAGGATAACACCGAGCGCTATCCCTCAGTGCTGGTCACGGAACTGCTTGATTATCTGGGGCAGAGTTTCTGCCTGCCGGGCGATGAGCAGTGCGAGCCGGACATCAGTGAACAGCATGTACGTGAGCACTTACAAACGTTGCACAGCCGCATGCCATTTGCCGCAGAGAATTTTGCGCCTGACACTCACCGGCAGAGCTTTGCTGCCGAATGGCTGCCGGCGGCTACCGGCCGCGGCGTGGCACAGCCCGACTTCGTGCAGCCGCTGGCGGTGAAAACGCAGGAGATTGTGACGCTGGAACAGCTGCTGCGCTTCTGGCGTCATCCGGTTCGCGCCTGGTTTCAGCAGCGTCTTGGCGTCTCATTCTGGACAGAAGAGAGTGAGTTGCCCGATAGCGAGCCCTTTGCACCTGATAGCCTTGAGCGCTATCAGTTAAACGCGCAGCTGCTCAATGCGCTGGTGAACGGCGAGGATCCGCAGCAGCTCTATGCGCATCATCGCGCAGCAGGTAACCTGCCTTATGGCGCCTTTGGTGAACTTTTCTGGCAGAGCCAGACCGAAGAGATGCAGGAGGTTGCGGCGGAAGTCGCCGGAGAGCGCCTGCCGGCAGAGAGTCAGGAGGTAAATCTGCAGCTCGATACCGTGCGGCTGACCGGCTGGCTGACGCAGGTGCAGGCTGATGGCCTGCTGCGCTGGCGGCCTGGCGTGCTGAACATGAATGACGGACTGCAGCTGTGGCTGGAGCATCTGGTCTACTGTGCGCTGGGCGGCAGCGGCGTAAGCCGGATGTATGGCCGTAAACAGAGTTGCTGGCGCTTTCATGCCGTAGCCGCCGACCGGGCGCAGTCGCTGCTGGCAGAGTATGCCGCCGCCTGCGAGCAGGGGCTGGCGCAGCCGCTGCTGCTGTTAAACAAAAGCGGCGGCGCCTGGCTGGAGGCGAGCTTCGATCGCAAAAGCGGCCAGCTGCTGGAAGATGACGCCACGCAGAAAAAGGCGCTGAATAAGCTGCTGCAGGCGTGGCAGGGCGGCTATCAGGTGCAGGGGGAGGGCAGCGATCCTTATCTCCAGCGCCTGAATCGCACGCTGAATGAGGAGATGCTGCAGGCGATTATCGCTGCAGCACGGCAGTGGTATCTGCCGGTACGTCTCGCCCATCAGGATGATAAATAGCTGCTAAGCGTCGCGCTTACGCCAGAATAATATGTTGATAAACCTGCGCGGAAAACCAGCCGCAGGGCAGAGTAAGATTAAGGGGTTTACATGCGGATTTACGCACGCTGTATCGGCGCGCTGCTGTCAGGCGCGCTGGCGCTGAATGTTTTTGCCGATACCGGACAGGGCTGGCAGCCGGTTAATGACATTATCCGCAAAAGCGATCGCGATCCGCGCAGCTATCAGGCGATTACCCTGAACAACGGTATGACGGTGCTGCTGGTTTCAGACGCTGAGGCCCCGAAGTCGCTGGCGGCGCTGACGCTGCCGATTGGCTCGCTGGACGATCCCGACCAGCAGCCCGGGCTGGCGCACTATCTGGAGCATATGGTGCTGATGGGCTCAAAACGTTACCCCCAGCCCGATAATCTTGCGGAATTTCTCAAAATGCACGGCGGCAGTCACAACGCCAGCACCGCCTCTTACCGCACCGCATTCTATCTGGAAGTGGAGAACGATGCGCTGCAGCCTGCGGCAGATCGCCTGGCGGATGCGATTGCGGAGCCGCTGCTCGATCCGGTTAACGCCGATCGCGAACGTCACGCCGTCAACGCAGAGCTGACGATGGCGCGCTCGCGGGACGGGCTGCGCATGGCGCAGGTCAGTGCTGAGACGCTGAATCCGCAGCATCCGGGTTCGCGTTTCTCCGGAGGCAACCTGGAGACGCTGAGTGATAAACCGGGCAGCAAACTGCAGCAGGCGCTGCGCGACTTCTACCGTACCCACTATTCTGCCAGCCTGATGAAAGCAGTGATTTACAGCAATAAACCGCTCTCTGAGATGGCGCAGATGGCCGCCGCCACCTTTGGGCGCGTCGCGGCACATCTGGCTAGCGTGCCGGAGATAGATGTACCGGTGGTCACCGGGGCGCAGAAAGGCATCATTATTCACTACGTGCCGGCTCAGCCGCGTAAACAGCTGAAGATTGAGTTTCGGATCGCGAACAACAGCGCCGATTTCCGCAGCAAAACAGATACGCTGATTGGCTATCTGCTGGGTAACCGCAGCGCCAATACGCTGAATGACTGGCTGCAGAAGCAGGGACTGGCCGATGGCGTGACCGCAGGGGCCGATCCGGTCACCGAGCGCAGCAGCGGCGTCTTTGCTATTTCTGTGTCGCTGACGGATAAAGGGCTGACGCAACGCGATGAAGTCGTGGCCGCCATTTTCAGCTACCTCGATATGCTGCGCCGCAACGGCATTGATAAGCGCTATTTTGACGAGGTATCGCATGTGCTGGCACTTGATTACCGCTATCCGTCAATTACCCGTGATATGGACTACATTCAGTGGCTGGCCGACACCATGCTGCGTGTGCCGGTCGCGCACACGCTGGATGCGCCTTACCTTGCCGATCGCTTCGATCCTGCAGCGGTAGCGGCACGCCTTGGTGAGATGACGCCGCAAAATGCCCGCATCTGGTATATCAGCCCGCAGGAGCCGCACAATCAGCAGGCCTACTTTGTTAATGCGCCGTATCAGGTTGATAAAATCAGCGCCGCGCAGTACAGCGACTGGCAGCAGCGTGCAGCGCATATCACGCTCTCTTTGCCCGCGCTCAATCCCTATATTCCCACTGACTTTTCACTGATTGCACGCGACGGGAAAAACTACACGCATCCGATTGTGCTCAGTAATGACGCGGCAATGCGTATTTTATGGATGCCGAGCCGGTTCTATCCTGACGAGCCAAAAGCGGCGATTACCCTGGCGCTACGCAATAAGGCAACGATCGGCGACGCGCGTCAGCAGGTGCTGTTTGGTCTGAATGATTATCTCTCCAGCCAGGCGCTGGATGAGCTCAACTCGCAGGCGTCGGTGGGTGGCATCAGTTTCTCCGTGGGAGAAGATGATGGCCTGGTGTTTAACGCCAGCGGATTTACCCAGCGTTTGCCGCAGCTGCTGCAGGAGCTGGTCGCCGGTTACAGCAGCTTCCGTCCGGATGAAGCGCAGCTCGCTCAGGCTAAATCCTGGTATCGCGACCGTCTGGATGCGGCTGAAAAAGGCAAAGCGTTTGAACAGGCGATCCAGCCGATGCAGATGCTGTCGCAGCTGCCCTATACCCAGCGCGACGAACGCCGCCGGTTGCTGCCGGAGATCACGCTGCAGGAGGTGATCGCCTGGCGTGACGCGCTGCTGCATCAGTCGACACCAGAGATGCTGGCGGTGGGTAATCTCTCAGCAAAAGAGACGGAAGCGCTTGGCGTGGCCCTGAAAGCGCAGCTGCAGAGCAGCGGAGAGGCACCGTGGCGCAGTGACTATGTTGTGGTGGATAAACCGATCAAGGCGAACCTGCAGCAGGCGGGAAGCAGCAGCGATTCCGCGCTGGCGGCGCTCTATGTGCCTGTCGGGTATGATGAATATCAGAGCATGGCCGCCAGTACGCTGCTGAGTCAGATTATCCAGCCGTGGTTTTATAACCAGCTGCGCACGGAAGAGCAGCTGGGCTATGCCGTCTTTACCTATCAGATGCCGATAGGCCGCCAGTGGGGCATCGGTTTTCTGCTGCAGAGCAACAGCCGGCAGCCTGCGTTCCTGCTGCAGCGCTTCCAGGCATTCTATCCGCAGGCAGAACAGCGGCTGCGCAGCATGAAGCCCGAGACCTTTGCGCAGTACCAGCAGGCGATGATCAATGAGCTGAAACAGCGTCCTCAGACGCTGGAGGAGGAAGCCAATCGCTACAGTCGTGACTTCAGCCGTCAGAACTATGCGTTCGATACGCGAGAGAAAGTGATTGCGCAGGTGCAGCAGCTGACGCCGGCGCAGCTGGCCACTTTCTTCCGGCAGGCGATCCGGCAGCAGGGAATGGCGATGATTTCCCAGATCAGCGGTACGCAGGAGAGCGCACCGCAGGCAGATTACGCAGCGCTACCTGGCTTTACCACCTGGGCGGCGCTGGCGCAGCTGCAGCAGTCGCTGCCGGTTAAGAGTGATACGCCATGAGTCAGCGTGCTGAATCCCTCAATCCGCTGACGCTGCCGCTGCGCGGCGAGCGCCTGATTGAGGCCTCTGCCGGTACGGGTAAAACCTTTACCATCGGCCTGCTTTATCTGCGTCTGCTGCTGGGGCTGGGCGAAGAGAACGCTTATAGTCGCCCGCTCTCGGTAGAAGAGATTCTGGTGGTGACGTTCACCGAAGCGGCGACGGCAGAGCTGCGCGGTCGTATCCGCGCGAATATCCACGCGCTGCGGCTCGCCTGTATTCGCGGCGTCAGCAGCGATGCGATGCTGACCGCACTGCTGCAGGCGATCCCGCAGCGGGAAGAGGCCGCCTCGCTGCTGCTGGCGGCGGAAAGACAGATGGATGAAGCCGCTATTTTCACCATCCACGGCTTCTGCCAGCGTATGCTCAATCTTAACGCGTTTGAGTCCGGCATGCTGTTTGAACAGCAGCTGATTGAAGATGAGCATCCGCTCCTGCGTCAGGCAACGGCTGATTTCTGGCGGCGTCACTGCTATCCGCTGACGCTGGATATCGCGCGCGTGATTGTCACCGAATGGCTGGGGCCGGAACAGCTGCTGGCTACCCTGCGCCCGTGGCTGCAGGGAGAGTCGCCCTCGCTGCGGCTGCCGCCGGATGACCAGGAGACGCTTGCGTCGCGGCATGCACGTAATATGGCGCGCATCGCGGAGATCAAAGCGCAGTGGCGAACGCTGGGTGATGACGTGCAGACGCTGGTTGAGCAGTCGGGCGTGGATAAGCGCAGCTACAGCAGCAAACATCTGCCCGCCTGGGTCAGTAAAGTGAACCAGTGGGCCCATAGCGACAGCAGTGATTACCAGGTTCCGCCCGAGCTGGCACGCTTCGGGCAGCGGATACTGGATGAGAAAACCAAAAAAGGCGACGCCCCGCGGCACGCGCTGTTCAGCGCAATTGACGCGTTTCTGGCTGAACCGCTGTCGCTGCGTGATGTGGTCATTGCTCGGGCGCTGACCGAAGTGCGTGAGGCGGTGCATAAACAGAAGCGGCTGCAGGCGCTGCTGGGCTTTGACGATCTGCTGAGCCGGCTTGATGATGCGCTGCAGCAGGCGGGCGGCGCGCAGCTGGCGCAGCTGATCCGGCAGCGCTACCCGGTGGCGCTGATCGATGAATTTCAGGATACCGATCCGCAGCAGTACCGGATTTTCCGTACGCTCTATATGCATCAGCCTGAACATGCGCTACTGCTAATAGGCGATCCCAAACAGGCGATCTACGCTTTCCGCGGGGCGGATATTTTTACCTATATCCGGGCGCGTAATGAAATTGCGGCGCACTATACGCTGGACACTAACTGGCGCTCGTCACCCGCGATGGTAGAGAGCGTAAACCAGCTTTTCTCGCGCTTGCCGGCTCCCTTTCTGTTTGCTGAAATTCCGTTTTTGCCGGTGCAGTTTGCGCCGCCTAACCAGGCGCTGTCGCTAAAGGCAGAGGGCAGAGAGCAGCCCGCGCTGCGCTTCTGGCTGCAGCCCGGCAGCGGTGCCAGCGTCAGCGAATATCAGCAGCAAATGGCAAAGCAGTGCGCAATGGATATCAGCCGCTGGCTGCAGGCGGGGCAGCAGGGCGAGGCGATGCTGGGAAAAGGGCCGGCGCTGCGGCCCGTACAGGCATCGGATATCACGGTGCTGGTGCGCAGCCGCAACGAAGCGAATCAGATCCGCGAAGCGCTGGCGCAGCTCGCGATCCCCTCAGTCTATCTCTCTAACCGCGACAGCGTTTACACGACACCGGAAGCGCGCGAGCTGCTCTGGCTGCTGCGCGCTATTCTGGCTCCGGAACAGGAGCGGATGCTGCGTACGGCGCTGGCGACTTCGCTATTTGCGCTGGATGCGGCTCAGCTGGATGCGCTCGATCGCGATGCGCGCGGCTGGGACACGCTGGTAGATACCTTTGCGCGCTGGCAGCGCCTCTGGCATCAGCGCGGTGTGTTGCCAATGCTGCGGGAAATTATGCTGGAGCGCCAGCTGGCCGAAAATATGCTGGCGTCGGAAAATGGCGAGCGCCGCCTGACCGATCTGCTGCATCTGGGGGAGCTGCTGCAGGAAGCGGCATCGCAGCTTGACAGCCCGCATGCGCTGGTACGTTATCTGGCACAGCAGATAGCGCGGCCCGACAGTCAGTCGGCCAGCCAGCAGCTGCGACTGGAGAGCGACCGCCATCTGGTGCAGATCGTCACCATCCATAAATCCAAAGGGCTGCAGTATCCGCTGGTCTGGCTGCCGTTTGCAGCCGGGTTCCGTGAAGCAGATATTGCGCTTTACCACGACCGCGATAATTTCAGCGCGGTGCTGGATTTGCAGGGCGATGAGCAGAGCCTGGCGCTGGCGGAACAGGAGCGACTGGCAGAAGATCTTCGCCTGCTTTATGTTGCGCTGACGCGCTCTGTGTATCACTGCAGCATCGGCGTGGCGCCGCTGTTTCGCGGCGCGCGCAAAAAAGAAGGCGAGAGCGACCTGCATAAAAGTGCGCTGGGCTATCTGCTGCAGCGCGGCGAAGCGGCGACGGCAGAGCAGCTCGGCGCGCTGCTGGAAGCGCTGAACGGCGAAGGGTGCGAGGTGGTGATGGCCGATCGTGCTGAAGCCGCACGCTGGCAGGTGCAGGCTGGCGTACGCGACGAGCTGCATGCACGCGCGATATCGCGCCAGCTGGCTGAATCGTGGCGCGTGACCAGCTATTCAGGTCTGCAGCAGCACAGCGCGCATCGCCTGCTGGAGGTGGTGCCCCACTTCGACCTGGAAGCGGCGGGTGAAGAGCAGCAGGCGGCGACCGAAGAGGTTGTGCTGACGCCACATCATTTTCCGCGCGGTGCCGCACCGGGTACGTTTCTGCATGAGCTGTTTGAGTCGATCGACTTTACCCAGCCGCCAGGGACGGAGCTGCTGGAGCAGCATCTGCAGCAGAACGGCTACCCGCTGCACTGGCAGCCGGTGCTGAGCAGCTGGATTGAGCGGGTTGTGACTACGCCGCTTAATGCGCAGCAGATCCGGCTGGCTGACGTGGCCGCACGCGACCGCCTGATTGAGATGGAGTTTTATCTGCCTATCAGCGCTCTGCTTACCGCTCCCGCGCTGGACCGGCTGATGCGCCAGCATGACCCGCTCTCTGCGCAGGCGCCCGCACTTAACTTCAGTCAGGTGCAGGGCATGCTCAAAGGCTTTATCGACCTGGTGTTTCGCCGGGACGGAAAATATTACCTGCTGGATTATAAATCCAACTGGCTGGGGGAGAGTCATGAAGCCTATACCCCGGATGCCATGGCACAGGCGATGATTGACCATCGCTACGATTTGCAGTATCAGCTCTATACGCTGGCGCTGCACCGGTTTCTGCAGCACCGGCTGCCCGATTACGACTATGAGCAGCATATGGGCGGCGTGTTTTATCTGTTTTTGCGCGGTATGGATGGCAGTTCGCCTGATAATGGCGTCTTTTTCACCCGTCCTGCCGCTGAATTTGTCACACAACTTGATAGCCTGTTTCGCGGGCAGGGAGAGGATGCATGAGCGATATCACTACGCTATTAAAGCAGGCAACAGAGCTGCGGCTGCTGCGCCCGCTGGACGTGCAGTTTGCTCAGCTGATAGCCACCAGCGATGAACCCGCCCGCTTACTGGCTGCTGCCTGTCTCAGCGCTGAAGCCGGAGAAGGACATGTCTGCCTGCCGCTGGCCCAGCTTAACCGCGAGCAGCTGTTTCGCGGCCGTCATCCCGAACTGGCGCAGGCGATCTGGCAGGCAGCAGGCGATCCGCACGACTGGCACAGCCTGCTGGCGGGCTGGGATGCGCTCAGCTCCCGCGATCGCGCGGCCCCTGTTGTACTGAGCGACGACCGGCTCTATCTGCATCGCTTATGGCATCATGAAGGTGACGTGGCGCGCTTTTTCCATCCTCAGGCTGCGCCGCAGCCGTTTGCCCCGGAGCAGGTACGCAGCGTGCTGGATGCGCTGTTTGGCACCGCGCCGGATGACTGGCAGAAGATTGCCGCTGCTGTCGCATTAACGCAGAAGACCGCGGTGATTTCCGGCGGGCCGGGCACCGGCAAAACCACCACCGTGGCAAAACTGCTGGCGGCGCTGATCCGCCTGAGCGACGGCGCGCTGCGCATTCAGCTGGCGGCCCCAACCGGCAAAGCGGCGGCGCGCCTGACGGAGTCACTGGGAAAAGCGCTGCAGCAGCTGGCGGTCAGCGAGCAGGAGCGCCAGCGCTTTCCGGAGGAGGCCACCACGCTGCATCGCCTGCTGGGCGCACAGCCTGAAACGCAGCGTTTGCGTTACCATGCCGGTAATCCGCTGCATCTCGATGTGCTGGTGGTGGATGAAGCTTCCATGGTGGATCTCGGCATGATGGCCAGCCTGATTGCCGCGCTGCCATCGCAGGCGCGGGTAATTTTTCTCGGCGACCGCGACCAGCTTGCCTCCGTAGAGGCGGGAGCGGTACTGGGCGATATCTGTCGCTGTGCGGAGGCGGGCTACAGTCCGGTGCGCGCCACGCAGCTGACGCTGATGACCGGCTGTGAGATCGGCGGCAGTAATGAAACCGCAGCACCCGCGGTGCGCGATGCGATCTGCCTGCTGCGTAAAAGCTACCGTTTTGATGCCAGCTCCGGCATCGGCCAGCTGGCAGCAGCCGTTAACGCCGGTGATGCGCAGGCGGTGGAGCGCGCCTTTCAGAGCAATTTCAGTGATATTGCGCGTGCGCCGCTAAACAGCGGTGAAGCGTATCAGCGAATGCTGAATGAGATTGGTGCTGGTTATCGGGACTTTCTGCAGCAGGTAGCTGAGGATGCCGCGCCGGCTGATATCCTCGCCTCTTTCGGCCGCTATCAGCTGCTGTGCGCGCTGCGCGAAGGGCCGTTTGGCGTGGAAGGACTCAATCAGCGTATTGAGCAGAAGCTGATACAGCTGCAGCTGATCCGTCGCCCCGCAGGCGGCAGCCGCTGGTATCCGGGACGGCCGGTAATGGTCACGCGCAATGACAGCGCGCTGGGCCTGTTTAACGGCGATATCGGTATCACGCTGACAGACGAGGAGGGCGTGCTGAAGGTCTTCTTCCCGCTGCCGGACGGGACCATCAAAGCGGTCCAGCCGAGCCGACTGCCGGCACACGATACCGCCTGGGCCATGACGGTGCACAAGTCGCAGGGTTCGGAGTTTGAGCACACCGCGCTGGTGATGCCGGCCCAGTTTTTACCGGTGCTGACGCGGGAGTTAATTTATACCGCGATTACGCGTGCCCGCAGGCAGCTGACGCTCTACAGTGATGAAAACATTTTCCGTCGCGCAGTCCAGCTGCGCACGCAGCGCCGCAGCGGCCTGCTGTCACGGCTTGGCGCGACGTCTGACGCGTAAAGCTTCGTACAGGATAATGTGGCCAGGGCAGGGCGCCATAAATGGCGCCCCTACGAAAAATATCACCGGTCTGTAGGGGCCGCATTAATGCGGCCCTGGGGGAAAATAACGCGGCCCGGAATTTCCCGTGCGGCCAGGGCGCCATAAATGGCGCCCCTACAGGATCACGCAGGGGCCGCATTTATGCGGCCTGGAATACGTGGCTTATTTTAAATCTGCCATCAGCACCTTTGAACGACGCTGATAGTTATACATCTGCTGCTTGCTCTCTGGCAGCGACTCAATATCTACTGGCGTAAAGCCCCGCTCCTGAAACCAGTGAATGCTGCGGGTGGTGAGCACAAACAGCTTTTTTAACCCCATCTGCCGCGCCTGTAGCGCCACGCGATCCAGCAGCAGCTCGCCGCGTGATGAGCTGCGATAGTCGGGATGTACTGCCACACACGCCATTTCGCCAATCTGCTCATCCGGGAACGGGTAGAGCGCGGCACAGGCGATGGTCATATTATCGCGCTGGATGATGGTAAACTTATCGATCTCCATCTCCAGCTGTTCACGCGAGCGCCGTACCAGAATACCCTGCTGCTCCAGCGGACGGATCAGTTCCAGGATGCCGCCAATATCGTTGATGTTGGCGCGCCGGATCTGCTCAGCAGATTCCATAACAATCTGTGTACCGATACCGTCGCGTGAGAAGAGCTCCTGCAGCAGTGCGCCATCCTCCTGATAGCTGATCAGATGGCTGCGGCGCACGCCGCTGCGACACGCTTTCACCGCGCCGCGCAGAAAGCGCACCGTACCGGACAGAAAATCGCCGTCGCTCTCCATCTCATCAATGCGCGCCTGCGCATCACCGGGAAACAGCTCTGAAATAATTGTGCCAGCGCGATCGGTCACGCCCTGCTCGGAGCAGAAGCCAATCATCTTCTCTGCCTTGAGCTTGATGGCGAGCTGCGTGGCAACCTCTTCTGAGGTGAGATTAAAGCTTTCGCCGGTTACAGAGACGGCGACCGGGCCGAGCAGTACAATCGCGTTATTATCCAGCTGGCGGTGAATCGCCTCTTCATCAATACGGCGAATGCGTCCGCTGTGACAGTAGTCAACGCCATCATCCACGCCCAGCGGCTGGGCAATGATAAAGTTACCGCTGACGACATTAATATGCGCGCCCTGCAGCGGCGTGTTGTTAAGGCTCATCGACAAACGCGCCGTAATATCAAGCTGCAGACGGCCCGCCGCCTGCTTTACCAGCTCCAGCGATTGCGCATCGGTCACGCGGGTGTGTTTGTGATAGAGAGGCTCCAGCTGCTGCTGCGCCATGCTGGCATCAATCTGCGGACGTGCGCCATAGACCACCACCAGACGGATGCCCAGGCTATGCAGCAGGCCAATATCGTTAACGATACTGGAGAAGTTTTCATGCTCAATGGCTTCGCCGCCCAGCATGATGACAAACGTCTTGTTGCGATGGGCATTAATATAGGGAACGGTATGGCGAAAACCCTGAACCAGCTCGGTACTGCGTTCCTTCACGGTGCACCCTCTGTGAATGGTTATTCGTAATTAGTGTATTTTTATTCTGTTTTTCGCCGTATTGCAAGCGTTGCGCCTGACGTTACTTTACGATTTTTCAGATGCATCCGTTGATAACAGCCTGCATTATCTGGCTTTTCCGACGAGACAAGCGTTGCCAGATTGGATAAAGTTTTCGCTTTCTGAGCGTCGGCTGACGCAGATTTATACATAACACAGTAGTTGGAGTGGCATGTCCCAGGCTTTTTCCCGAAGACGGTTATTACAAGGTGCCGGTGCGCTATGGCTACTTAGCGTAACGCGTACCGGGCTGGCAGCGAGTCAGCACATTGTTGCGGTACGCATCTGGCCTTCATCAACGTACTCCCGCGTCACGCTGGAGTCGAATATCCCGCTGCACTACAAGCAGTTTGCGTTGAGCAACCCTGAACGCCTGGTCATTGATATCAAAAATCTGCATATCAATCCGGCGCTGAAAGGCATCAATAAGCTGGTGCGCACAGACGATCCCTTTATCAAAACGGCCCGGGTCGGGCAGTTTGATCCGCACACGGTACGGATTGTGCTGGAGCTGAAGCGTAACGTCGCACCAAAAACCTTTACCCTGGCGCCCGTGGCCGGTATCAAAAACCGGCTGGTGGTGGATCTGTATCCCAGTCAGGCATCGCACGCCGACGATCCGCTGCTGGCGCTGCTCAACGATTACAACAAAGGCGATCTGGAGCGCGATCAGCCTGCGCAGGCACCGTTGCCGGGTAAGGCGGGGCGCGATCGTCCGATCATTATCATGATCGATCCCGGACACGGCGGCGAAGATCCCGGTGCGCACGGCAAATACAAAACGCGTGAAAAGGATATTGTGCTGAAGATTGGTCGCTACCTGCGGGCATTGATCGATAAAGAGCACAATATGAAAGCCTACATGACGCGTAACGAAGATGTGTTTATTCCACTGCGCGTGCGGGTGGCAAAAGCGCGCAAGCAGCGTGCCGATCTGTTTGTTTCGATTCATGCCGATGCGTTTACCAGCCGGGCAGCGCGTGGCTCTTCGGTATTCGCGCTCTCCACGCGCGGCGCGACCTCTGCCGCAGCCCGTTTCCTGGCACAGACGCAGAACGAAGCCGATCTGATTGGCGGCGTCAGCATGAGCGGCGATCGCTATCTCGACCACACGATGTTCGATATGGTGCAGCGTCAGACCATCAGTGACAGCCTGAAATTTGGCAAAGAGGTACTGGCGCGCATGGGGCACATCAATCATCTGCATAAGCGTACGGTTGATCAGGCGGGTTTTGCCGTGCTGAAAGCGCCCGATATCCCGTCAATTCTGGTTGAGACGGCGTTTATCAGTAACGTGGAGGAGGAGCGCAAGCTGCGAACCGCACGCTATCAGCATCAGGTGGCCGAAGCGATTTTTCACGGTATCAAAGCCTATTTTGATAAAGGCGGCGTGCTGGCACGGCGATAAGGGCAGGGCGGCAGCAATGCCGCTTTTTTCCGGCGGCAGAAACAAAAAAACACCCGTTAAGGTGTTTTATGTTTCTTCATCAGAAGAATTGGTTGCGGGGGCCGGATTCGAACCGACGACCTTCGGGTT
>NZ_DJJN01000002.1:133602-140920 GCF_002434165.1 Pantoea sp. UBA6567
ACCCCGCGTCCGTCTGTCGCCTGAGCGACACTTCATATTGTCTCTTCATTAAGAAGAATTGGTTGCGGGGGCCGGATTTGAACCGACGACCTTCGGGTTATGAGCCCGACGAGCTACCAGGCTGCTCCACCCCGCGTCCGTGGATGCGCACTATACACCTGGCGCGTGACGATGCAACCCCTTTTTGCGCTTAACGGGTGAAATCCATAAGCAGTTGCTGAATAATGTCGCATCCGGATGAAAAAACGTACAGATGTGAAGGCGATGGCGGGTGGCAGATTTCATTATGACCAGGGCTTTGCTATCGTCGCCGGGCGAACAACCGACAACAAGAGAGAGTCATGAACGGACACCGGGTAAAGTATGCACTCACTGGCGCATTTCTGGCGCTATTAGCGGGTTGTAGCTCAAAGCCGACCGATCGCGGTCAGCAATATATTGATGGCAAGCTGGAGCAACCGCTCGGGCTGGTTAATGAGCCTAATGCCAAAGGGCGTCCGGTTAACGGGCAGGATTTCGGCCTGCAGGTGCAGCAGATTCAGTCCGCTTCCTCGCGTCTGTTCAGCCGTAATAATGACACCTACAGCGCTATCCAGAACTGGCTGCTTTCGGGTGCAGATACGCGTCAGCTGCGTCAGTTCGGCCTGAATGCGTTTCAGATGGAAGGCACCGACAATTATGGCAACGTGCAGTTTACCGGTTACTACACGCCGGTAGTGGAAGCGCGTTATACCCGGCAGGGCGAGTTTCAGTATCCTATTTACCGCATGCCGCCGCGCCCGCGCGGGGCGAAGCTGCCGAGCCGCGCCGGCATTTATAGCGGCGCGCTCGATGAGCGCTACGTTATCGCCTGGAGCAACTCACTGATCGACAACTTTATGATGGATGTGCAGGGCAGCGGCTACGTCGATTTTGGGGACGGACGTCCGCTGCGCTTCTTTGGCTACGGCGGTAAAAATGGCTGGGCTTATCACAGCATCGGTAAAGAGCTGATCGATCGCGGTGAAGTCAAACGCGAAGATATGTCGATGCAGGCCATCCGGCAGTGGGCTGAGGAGCATTCACCGCAGGAAGTGCGTGATGTGCTGGAGACCAACCAGTCCTTTGTCTTCTTTAAACCTGAAGAGTACGTGCCGGTGCGGGGTGCCAGCGCAGTTCCGCTGATTGCCAAAGCGTCGGTTGCCTCTGACCGCTCTCTGATCCCGGCGGGCACGGCACTGCTGGCGGAAGTGCCGCAGCTGAATGCAAAAGGTAAGTTCAACGGTAAGTATGAAATGCGTCTGATGGTGGCGCTGGACGTCGGTGGCGCAATCAAAGGCCAGCACTTTGATATCTATCAGGGCGTAGGCCCGGACGCCGCACATCTGGCCGGCTTCTATAACCACTACGGCCGCGTCTGGGTACTGAAGACGGCTCCCGGTGCCGGGCAGCCGCTGTTCAGCACTGCGCAAAACGGCAATAACGGTTCACTGCTGACCGGTGCAAATTGATACACTGACAGCCAGCTCTCTGCAGGAGAGTACATTATCGGGTGCGCCACGCGGCGCACCGCATTCCGGAGTAAAGGTCAGATATGAAAGTGGTAAGCGACGCCTGGCGACAGCGCTTTGGCGGAACGGCGCGTCTTTATGGACAGGAGGCGCTGCAGCAGTTTGCAGAGGCGCATTTCTGCGTAATTGGTATTGGCGGCGTAGGCTCCTGGGCCGCTGAAGCGCTGGCGCGTACCGGCATCGGACACATTACGCTGATCGATATGGATGATGTCTGTATTACCAATACAAACCGGCAGATCCATGCGCAGCAGGGCAATGTCGGTCAGGCAAAAACGGAAGTCATGGCCGCCCGTATCCGCGCCATCAATCCGGAGTGCATTGTCACCTGCATTGACGACTTTATCACGCCGCAAAACACCGCCGAATTGCTCTCTGCCGGGTTTGACTATGTGATTGATGCCATCGACAGCGTGCGGCCGAAAGCGGCGCTGATTGCCTGGTGCCGGCGTAATAAAGTCCCGCTTATTACCACCGGCGGGGCAGGCGGACAGATCGATCCCACGCAGATTCAGGTCAGCGATTTGGCGAAAACCATCCAGGATCCGCTGGCGGCTAAACTGCGCGAGCGCCTGAAAAGTGATTTTGGCGTGGTAAAAAACAGTAAGGGCAAACTGGGCATCGACTGCGTGTTTTCCACTGAAGCGCTGGTCTATCCGCAGCCCGACGGCAGCGTATGCGCCTCGCGCAGCACGGCAGAAGGCCCGAAGCGGATGGATTGCGCTGCAGGCTTCGGGGCGGCAACCATGGTGACCGCCACGTTTGGATTTATCGCCGTATCGCACGCGCTGAAGAAGTTTCAGGCGCGCAGGGCGCGTCAGGCTGCCTGACGCGCCGCGCGCATTACCGCCTCTGCCAGCGCCTGCAGGCCGCTGCTGCGTGACGCGCTCAGCTGCGCGCGCAGTCCCAGCGTATCAAACAGCGCCAGCGGATCCTGCGCCAGCAGCTGTGCCGGGGTTTTTCCTTCGGTGGCGGTCAGCAGCACGGCCAGCAGGCCACGCACAATCCGCCCCTCACTGTCGCCATAAAAATGCAGCGTGCCGTCAGGCAGCTGCTGGCTGCTGAGCCAGACGCGGTTTTCGCAGCCGCTCAGCTCGATCTCCGCACACTTCAGTTCTTCCGGCAGCGCCGGCAGCTGACGGCTGAGCTGAATCAGCTGCCGGTAGCGATCCTCCCACTGCTGAAAGCGGGCAAACGTATCGGTCAGCCCCTGGGCGGTGATCGTATGGCCAAAGGGGTGGGGAGCGAGCAGGGTTGTCATGAGATTATTCACCTAAAAGGTTCACGGCGCAGTGCATGGCGCGCACCAGCGCATCCACATCCTGCAGGTTATTATAAGGCGCGAACGAGACGCGCAGCGTACCGCTGACGCCCAGAGCTGCCATCAGCGGCTGCGCGCAGTGCTGCCCGGCACGCAGCGCAATGCCCTGTTCAGCCAGCAGCGTGACGATATCGCTGTGATGGATCCCCGCAATATCAAAGGCAAGCAGGCTGGAAGAGCCGCAGCGGAAGCTGCGAAAGCCGGGCAGCGCGCTTAGCTGCTCTTCGGCCAGGCAGGCGAGCTGCTGACTCCACATCTCCGCTTTTTCCTGATGATGGTGCGACAGCCAGTTCAGCGCCGCGCTGAGGCCCACCACACCTGCCACGTTGGGCGTTCCGGCCTCAAAGCGCCACGGTACCGGCTGCGGCGTAAATCCGCTGAAGTCAACCTGCGTCAGCATTTTGCCGCCGCCCTGCCACGGCTGCATCGACTCCAGCAACTCTGCTTTGCCATACAGCACGCCAATGCCCATCGGACCATAAAGTTTGTGGCCGGAAAACGCATAGAAGTCGATATCCAGCGCCTGCACGTCAGGCGGGCAGTGCACCACGCCCTGCGCGCCATCCACCATGACCTTTGCACCCGCCTCATGCGCCAGCGCGATAGCCTGCGCCAGATCCGGACAGCCGCCGGTGACGTTTGACATCTGGCTCACGGCCAGCAGGCGGGTGCGCGTGTTGATCAGCTCCGGCAGCAGGGCAATGTCGGGTCGGCGATCGGCTCCCAGCGGCCATTTCACTACCGTGGCGCCGCTTGCCTGAGCCACCATCAGCCACGGCACCAGGTTAGCGTGATGCTCCGCCTCGCTGACGATGATTTCATCACCCGGCTGCAGGCACGGTGCCAGCCAGCTGTACGCCACCAGATTGATCGCCTCAGTGGTGCCGCGCGTCCAGACAATCTGCCGATCGTCAGCGGCATTCAGCCACTGTGCGACCACGCCGCGCGCCTGTTCATACTGTGCCGTCAGCGCACGCGCCGCAGCAAACTGGCTGCGGTGCACGGTGCCGGCACTGAGCGAATAGAACTGTGCGGTGGCATCAATGACCGCCTGCGGCTTGAGCGCCGTGGCGGCGCTGTCAAGATAGACGCCGGCATCGTTTAGCGCAGGAAACTGCTGACGAAAAGCGCCAGGAGAGAAGATGGTCATATCGGGCCCACTCCGGTGATTTAGGGCCAGCCGTAACAGCAGGCTGCAGGCTGGCAAAGCTGTAAAAGCGCGTTATGCTCATTATGGCAAGGTTTGAACCGAAACCCGCATAACCCGTTCGCCATTTTCAGCCGTGCTTTCAGGCTGATGGCGCAATGTCGTGGCTGCGGGCGGTTTAATGCAATCAATCTGCAAGGAGATAGAAGATGAACAAACTTACCGCAGTGCTGGCTGTCTGCACCATGGCATTTACCCTGGCGGCCTGTTCCAGCAACTATGTTATGCACACGAACGATGGCCGCACGATTGTCGCTGACGGCAAGCCAAAAGTTGATGATGATACCGGTATGATCAGCTATAAAGATGCCAATGGCAATGAGCAGCAGATTAACCGCTCTGATGTGAAAGAGATGGTTGAGATGGGGCAGTAAAATTACGCAAAAAAAAGCACCGCAATTTGCGGTGCTACATAAAATCACTTTGGACAGACAGGGTAAATCTCAGGAATTAAAAGTTTGATCTGCAAGATTCAGATCAAAAAATGCAAACACAACATCACGACCACAAGCCAAAAGCTCTCCAAAAGTCTGCGATCTCTCGCACGTTTTCAGAAAACTTTTCGTTCCGGCTCTGGAAGTGCGGCAACTATAGGTATTTGCTGGAGCTTCCTCAACGGACAAATTATAATGTCTCGGATTAAAAAATCTAATAGCTGACGACGTTGTATAAGTTGCAGTTTTACACTATGAATCCATCTGTGGAAAACCATGTCTAAACGCCTTCCGCCGCTCAATGCTTTACGTGTTTTTGATGCGGCTGCCCGCTATCTGAGCTTTACCAAAGCCGCTGAAGAGCTGTTTGTGACCCAGGCGGCGGTGAGCCATCAGATCAAGTCGCTTGAGGATTTTCTCGGGCTCAAGCTGTTCCGCCGCCGCAACCGCTCGCTGCTGCTGACGGAAGAGGGGCAGAGTTACTATCTCGATATCAAAGAGATTTTTTCAGCGCTTAACGATGCGACCCGCAAGCTGCAGGCGCGCAGCGCTAAA
Organism: Pantoea sp. UBA6567; assembly: GCF_002434165.1. Taxonomy (NCBI): domain Bacteria; kingdom Pseudomonadati; phylum Pseudomonadota; class Gammaproteobacteria; order Enterobacterales; family Erwiniaceae; genus Pantoea; species Pantoea sp. UBA6567. Next base: position 138,670 of record NZ_DJJN01000002.1, read on the forward strand.
GGGGCGCTCACGGTCAGCCTGCTGCCGAGCTTTGCGATTCAGTGGCTGGTTCCGCGTCTCTCCAGCTTTAATATGGCTTATCCGGGAATCGACGTGCGTATTCAGGCGGTAGACCGTGAAGAGGAGAAGCTGGCAGACGATGTTGACGTCGCTATCTTCTATGGCCGGGGCAACTGGCCAGGCCTGCGGGTGGATAAGCTCTACGCTGAATATCTGCTGCCGGTCTGCTCACCGCTGCTGCTCTCCGGCGATAATCCGCTGAAATCGCCCGCCGATCTGGCGCACTTTACGCTGCTGCATGATGCGTCGCGTCGTGACTGGCAGGCCTACACCCGCCAGCTGGGACTGCAGCATATCAATGTGCAACAGGGGCCTATTTTCAGCCACAGTGCCATGGTACTGCAGGCAGCGATCCATGGGCAGGGTGTGGCGCTGGCGAACAACGTGATGGCAGAGAGTGAGATCGAAGCAGGGCGCCTGGTCTGCCCGTTCAATGATGTGCTGGTAAGTAAAAACGCTTTTTATCTGGTTTGTCATGACAGTCAGGCAGAACTGGGTAAAATAGCCGCCTTTCGTCAGTGGATTCTGGAAAAAGCCGCTACCGAACAGGAAAAATTCCGTTTTCGCTACGATCACTAAGTTACCGTTCGCTGCACAGTGATGTGCGGCGGGACCATGAGGATAGATCGATGTCCAGTCGTGCCATGTTTATATTTGCAGCCATCAGCGGCTTCGTGCTGGTGGCGTTTGGTGCGTTTGGCGCGCACGTATTAAGTAAATCGCTGGGGCCATCTGAAATGGCGTGGATCCATACCGGCCTGGAGTATCAGGCTTACCACACGCTGGCGGTAATGGGACTGGGTGCCGCGATGCTGCGACGCGCTAATATCTGGTTTTACTGGAGCAGCGCAGCGATGGCGCTGGGTACCGTTCTTTTCAGCGGCAGTCTCTATTGCCTGGCGCTGTCGCACCTGCAGTTCTGGGTGTTTGTTACGCCGGCGGGAGGATTTTGCTTCCTGATCGGCTGGTTTTTGATGTTGATTGGCGCGCTGCGTCTGAAAACAAAGGCAGAACGCCATGAATAAAGTATTACTCTATTGTCGTCCCGGGTTTGAAAAAGAGTGCGCGGCAGAAATCAGCGCTAAAGCAGCAGAGCGGGAAATTTACGGCTTTCCGCGGGTAAAAGAAGAAGCGGGCTACGTGCTGTTTGAGTGCTATCAGCCAGAAGATGCAGAGAAGCTGCTGCGCTCGCTACCGTTTGCTGAACTGATTTTTGCCCGGCAGATGCTGGTGGTTGGCGAGCTGCTGCGCGATTTACCTCCCGAAGATCGCATTACTCCCATTACCGGCATGCTGACCGGAGTGGTGGAGAAAGGGGGAGAGCTGCGGGTTGAGGTTCCGGATACCAACGAAGCTAAAGAGCTGACTAAATTTTGCCGCAAGCTGACGGTGCCGCTGCGTGCCAGCCTGCGCGCCAGCAATATCCTGCTCAATTATGAGAGTCCTAAGCGGCCGGTGGTGCACGTGTTTTTTATCGCTCCGGGCACCTGCTATGTAGGTTATTCGCTGCCGGAAAATAATTCGCCATTCTATATGGGGATCCCGCGACTGAAGTTTCCTTCTGACGCCCCCAGCCGCTCAACGCTGAAACTGGAAGAGGCGTTTCATGTGTTTGTGCCGGCCGATGAGTGGGACGAACGCCTGGGAAGCGGCATGTATGCGGTCGATCTGGGCGCCTGCCCGGGCGGCTGGACCTATCAGCTGGTGAAGCGCAGCATGTGGGTCTACGCGGTTGATAACGGCCCGATGGCACCGAGCCTGATGGATACCGGACAGGTTACCCACTGTCGTGAGGATGGTTTTAAGTTTCGCCCGCCGCGCAGCAATATCAGCTGGCTGGTATGCGATATGGTAGAAAAACCGGTGCGCGTGGCCACGTTAATGACTGAGTGGCTGGTAAACGGCTGGTGTCGTGAAGCGATTTTCAACCTCAAGCTGCCGATGAAAAAGCGCTATGAAGAGGTCACGCAGAATCTGGCGATGATGGATGAAGCGTTAAAAGCGCAGGGTATCAACGCCCAGATTCAGGCGCGTCAGCTGTATCACGATCGTGAAGAGGTAACGGTACACGTCCGGCGTATCTGGGCTGCTGCAGGCGGTCGCCGCGACGAACGCTGATCTGTCAGCAACGGGCGCCATTAATGGCGCCCCTACGATGATTGTAGGGGACGCATTTATGCGTCCCTGACGT
>NZ_DJJN01000002.1:141054-222351 GCF_002434165.1 Pantoea sp. UBA6567
GACGTATTTATGCGTCCCTGGCGTACCGCGATTTATCCTGCCTGATAGCGCAGCGTATTAAGGTTGCCCTGCAGCACTAAATCGCGTTTCAGCGTGGCAACCTGGCGGCAGATCGTGGCTGTTTCATGCTGGGCGTGTAATTTACTCTGCCACTTTGCCGGCACCTGATCCCACTGCTGATAAATCGCCTCCAGTGAACCAAACTGCGCCAGCAGCTCGCGTGCGCTTTTCGGGCCGATACCGGAGACGCCCGGAATTTTACTGCTGCTGATGCCGCATAAACCCCAGTAATCCGGCAGCTGTTCCGGGGCAACGCCAAATTCCTGTGCGATAAACGGCACATCAAGCCAGCGCTTCTGAAAATAGTCGCGAATGCGGATAGCGGGCGCCAGCAGCTGACAATATCCCTTATCGGTGGAAACGATGGTGGCCTGATGCCCGGCATCCGCCATTTTCACTGCCAGAGTAGCGGCCAGATCGTCTGCTTCATCGTCCCCGGCGATCCAGCAACTGACGCCTGCGGTGCGAAAAGCTTCCTGCAGCAGCGGCAGCTCCTGTTGCAGATCCTCTGGCATTGGCGGTCGCCCCGCTTTGTAATCCGGCAGCAGCGCATGACGCCAGCCGGGCTGGCGCTTCGGACTGTCAAATACCGCCACCGCGTGGGTCGGGCGTGTATGACCAAGCAGCTGATGCAGCGCCGCAACACAGGCGTCACGGCAGGGAGAGCCCTGAACGGCATGCAGGCGCCGGATGAGATTCAGCGCATCAATAATTAATAAATGTAGTGCCATAAAAGCGATAAGCGGCAGCCCGCAGGCTGCCTTCCTGAAGGGTTATTTGATGATTTCGTAGCAGGGGATATAGGCACTGCCCGGTAGTTTCATACGCTGCTGCGCCACAAAGCCCTGCAGCAGCTCATCCATCCGATGCATCAGATCGGCGTCGCCGCGCAGCTGATAAGGGCCGCGTTCACGGATCTCCCGGATACCGATTTCTTTTACGTTTCCGGCCACGATCCCGGAGAAGGCGCGGCGCAAATCAGCCGCCAGTTTTTCCGCCGGCTGATTCGGAAACAGGTTGAGATTTGCCATGTTTTCGTGGGTCGGCAGGAAAGGCACCTGCAGATCCGGCGCAATACGGATAGACCAGTTAAAGCTGTAAGCGTCACCGGTTTCGCGACGATGCTCTTTTACCTGCGGCATCGCTTTTTTCATCTGGCGCGCCACTTCAGCGGCATCATCAATAATGATTGTATAGTGTTTGCGCGCCTGCTCGCCCAGCGTATTGACGATGAAATCATCGAGCACGCGGAAATAGTCAGCGCTCTCTTTAGGGCCGGTGAGGATCAGCGGCAGCACCTGCTCGCTGTTTTGCGGATTCATCAGAATACCAAGCAGGTAAAGGAACTCTTCGGCGGTGCCGACACCACCCGGGAAGATCACGATGCCATGCGCGATGCGGACAAAGGCCTCAAGGCGTTTTTCGATATCGGGCATAATGATGAGTTCGTTAACCAGCGGGTTAGGCGGTTCAGCGGCGATAATGGAAGGCTCAGTCAGGCCGATAAAGCGGCTGTCATGATAGCGCTGCTGCGCATGACCTACCGCCGCGCCTTTCATTGGCGCTTCCATTACGCCAGGGCCACAGCCGGTGCAGATATTCAGCTCGCGCAGCCCCATCTGGGTGCCAACATTACGGCAATACTGGTACTCCACCGCGTTGATAGAGTGTCCGCCCCAGCAAACCACGGTATTAGGATACTCCCCGACGTGCAGCGCGCGCGCGTTACGCAGTATCGAGAAAACCTGATTGGTGATATGCGCAGAGTCGTCAGCCTGACCCGCGAGGCGCTCTGGCAGAGCAAGCTGGCCGTTAACAAACAGAATATCGCGCAGCACGGCAAACAGGTTGGCCTGCAGTGAGCGGATGATACGCCCATCTACAAAGGCCTCTTCCGGCGGATTGATCAGCTCCAGCTTAACGCCGCGCTCGCGGCGCAGGACGTTAATAGCGAAATTTTCAAAACGCGAGAGCAGCTCATGACTGCTGTCTGTCTGGCTGCCGGAGTTAAGCACTGCAAGGGAACAGTTACGAAAAAGCTGGTAGAGATCGCTGCTGGCGGTCTGCTTCAGCATGTCGACTTCCAGCTGTGAGAGCAGATCCATTGAGCCAAGCGGGCTGATATGTGTAATCAAAAGAACTCCTTTACACGCCATAGCGTGACTGATGACACTGCGCTTAACCTGCTGAGCGCAGTGACGAAAATCCCTGGTCGCATACGCTTTACGCTTAACGCCGCAGACAGATTAACGCTCCCGGTTGTGATTGCTCAAGAGGAACCGCGCATCCCTGCTACGGCCTGCGAGGTGCCTCGCACTCTGTTACTGGCGTGCCAGACGCGAAAAGCCGGGCGTGAAGGGAACATTGCTGCGCCACGGGTTGATATCCAGACCGCCGCGGCGAGTGTAGCGCGCATAAACGGTTAACGCCTCTGGCTGGCAGAAACGCTGCACGTCGTTGAAAATGCGCTCCACGCACTGCTCATGAAACTCATTGTGCTGGCGGAAAGAGATCAGATAGCGCAGCAGCGCCTCGCGGTCGATACGCGGGCCTTTATAACGAATCATCACCGATCCCCAGTCGGGCTGATTGGTGATCAGACAGTTGGACTTCAGCAGGTGGCTTACCAGCGTCTCATCTACGATTTCATTGCCCGCGGCGTGCGCAAGGTGTCCGGCATCAAAACCGTAATCGCTGATGCTGATATCCTGTTCATCGATAACGCTGCCGCTGAACTGTCCGATAGGCTGGCTTTCCAGCTCGCTCAGGCGAAACAGCGCCACGCTGACGTTGCCGCTGGCGCAGGCGCGCAGATCGCGTTCTAGCGTCTGACGCACGTCGCCCCAGTCTGCGAAACGGGTCTGATTAAAGCTGTTCAGGTAGAGCTTAAAGCTTTTCGACTCAATCAGATTTACGCTGTCAGCATCCAGCACCACTTCGCCAATCGCGACCTGCGGGACACCTTTGCTGTTTAGCCATGAAAGCTCATACAGGGTCCAGATATCTGCGCCGTGAAACGGCAGATTATCCGGAAAAAGATTGAGCGGTTCCCGGTTCAGACTGCGCGGCACAGATTGCAGCAGCGTGTTATCGTACTCATCTACATAGGCGACAGATTTGCCCAGGGTCAGGCCGCTTAAGGCCGGGTTTGGGTGTTCAGAAGACATAATGGTTACCACAAGGTGAATCAAAGTGGCTAAGTGTAACCGATCACCAGCGAGAAGATGAATGATGCAGCCCACCGCTAGCGCACTGTGTGCGTTTACCACCCGTTATATCGATCTCTGGCAGCAGCAACAGGGACACTATCCTGCCAGTAGCGATCTGGCAGGGATCCCTTCGCCCTGTATCATCAACACCGTTGATGACCGCGTTCTCTGGCAGCCGCAGCCTTTTTCGCCATCGTCAGGGCTGGATGCGGTGGAGCGGGCGCTGGATATTCAGCTCCAGCCTGATATCACTGCGTTTTACACTACCCAGTTTGCCGGCGATATGCATGCCCGCCTGCAGCAGCGCAGGTTAACGCTGCTGCAGGTATGGAGCGAAGAGGACTTTATCCGGCTGCAGGAGAATCTGATTGGTCATCTGATTATGAAACGGCGTCTGAAACAGAGTCCGACGCTGTTTATTGCTACTACTGATTCAGAGCAGGAGATGGTGGCGGTGTGTAATCTTACCGGTGAAGTCATTCTGGAGGAGCCTGGACGTAACAAACGTGAAATTCTTTCACCTTCTGTCCGGACATTTCTCGATGATATACAACCTGTTATCGGTCCGATGGAGTGATAACCGAAGCGCTATGTAAGAGATCTCTTACAAAATCTGTGCGAGATCGACATTTTGTGAGTGAACCTTTCAGAAAAGCTAAATGTAAAGATATTGTGAATCATAGAGTTATGGTATCAGTCTGAAAATTGAGACAATACTTGATCGATTAATGACTCATGCTTACTTGTTATTGTGGCGATTTTTGAGAGAATACCCACCGTTAGCAGGACGCTATGGACAGAGCGACGTTCAGGAGAATGTCAGCCAGGAGGCGGGAACGTAACGGAGTTTACGTCACAGGGAAGGCTTCAGGACGGAGCAGGACACTCAGGAATGAGTAAGGGACACCTCCAGGATGGAGAATGTGAGCCGTGCGGAGCAGGGCGAGCCAGGATGCTAAGGATGCTGTCATGAAGACAGGCAATGGAAAGCGCAGGAAGAGTTGTCACGGATGAGCAGGGAGCACTGCGGTGGCGGGAATGCTGCACAACGAACCGGGAGCACTGTTATTAACAGTGCTCCCTTTTTTTATGCGCTTTTTACGCCACCGGTGACGAGTGATATGCTTGCCGCCCATTATTTCACGGAGGCAACCTATGTCGACGCACACTATTACGCAACGACTGCAGCAGGTCGAAGCAGTCATGCGCGAACACGATTACTGGCAGCAGAGCGCTCCTGACGCGGCCGCGTTTAACAGCGACCAGCCTTTCTGCCTTGATACTATGGCTCCGCTGGAGTGGCTGCAGTGGGTATTGATCCCGCGTATGTCAGCCCTGATCGCCTCCGGCGCGCCAATGCCTGCCGGTTTCGCCGTCGCGCCCTATTACGAAGTTGCTCTGACTCCGGTCACTCCCGGCTATACCGCTCTGCTAATCGCGCTGCGTGAGCTTGACGCGCTGTTTGCGGAGCCAGCACGCTGATGCTGGAGATTATCTATCAGGATGAGTGGCTGGTAGCAGTAAACAAGCCTGCCGGCTGGCTGGTGCACCGCAGCTGGCTCGATCGCAAAGAGAAAGTGGTGGTGATGCAGACGGTGCGCGATCAGATTGGTCAGCACGTCTTTACCGCGCACCGGCTCGATCGCCCGACCTCTGGCGTACTGCTGATGGGCTTATCGAGCGAGGCGGGCCGTTTACTGGCGCAGCAGTTTGAGCAGCATCAGATACAAAAAACCTATCACGCCGTACTGCGCGGCTGGCTGGATGGCGCGGCTACGCTCGACTATCCGCTGCTGGAAGAGCTGGATAAAATTGCGGATAAATTTTCTGCTGAACCGCGTGCACCGCAGCCTGCGGTCACGGATTATCAGGCGCTGGCGCAGACAGAAATGCCGGTGGCAATCGGTAAATACAGCAGCGCCCGCTACACCCTGGTGGAGATGTCGCCGCGCACCGGGCGTAAGCATCAGCTGCGCCGCCATATGGCGCACCTGCGCCACCCGATTATTGGCGACAGCGCCCACGGCGATCTGCGCCAGAATCGTGGCGCAGCGGCGCATTTCGGGCTCGATCGTTTAATGCTGCACGCCAGCGCACTCTCGCTGACGCATCCCTTTACCGGAGAGCCGCTGGTGATCCGCGCCGGACTGGATCCGATATGGCAGCAGATGCTGCAGCAGTTCGGCTGGCAGGATCGGTTACCGGACGTTCCCAGGGTTGAGTTTGACGCTGAGGCAGTTCAGGATAAGCCAACAGCGTAAAGGAGCAGCAAGATGGCAAAAATTGGCATTTTTACAGGCACGGTTTACGGCAATGCACTGCTGGTGGCCGAAGAGGCGCAGCCGGTGCTGCAGGCGCAGGGACATGAAGTAGAGGTCTTTGAGGATCCGACGCTGGCGGAGTGGCAGGCGTACAGCAGCGACGTCGTGCTGATTGTAACCTCAACCACCGGGCAGGGCGATCTGCCGGATAATATTGCCCGTCTCCATGCGCAAATCCATGATGAGCTCGGCTATCAGCCAGCGCTGCGCTATGGTGTGATTGCGCTGGGTGACAGCAGCTATCAGCACTTCTGCGGCGCAGGAAAAACTTTTGATGCCACGCTCCAGGCGCAGCAGGCGCAGCGTATTGGTGATGTGCTGATGGTGGATGCCGTTGAGCATCCGGAGCCTGAAAGCGTGACGACGCCGTGGGTGGAGAGCTGGGGTAAGCAGCTGTAGTGACCCGGGCCGCCCTGTATGGCGGCCCGGTATTAACGGTGCAGCCCGGTATCAGGTTACCGGTGCCGGATTAAATACCGCCAGCTGGTTGCGGATCCCCCAGCGATCGGACCAGGTCTGCTGACGACCGCTGGCGATCTCCAGAATCAGCTCAAACAGACGCCAGCCTACCTGCTCAATACTCTCTTCACCGGTGGCGATAGTGCCGGCGTTGATATCCATCAGATCATGCCAGCGCCGGGCCAGCGCGCTGCGCGTCGCCATCTTAATCACCGGAATAGCCGCGAGGCCATAGGGCGTGCCGCGCCCGGTGGTAAACACCTGCAGCGTAATGCCGGAAGCCATCTGCTGCGTACCGCAGACAAAGTCACTGGCAGGGGTAGCGGCGTAAATCAGTCCGCGCTGCGTAGGGCGCTGTCCCGGCGACAGCACTTCAGCAATCGGGCTGCGCCCCGATTTTGCAATCGATCCCAGCGCTTTCTCCACCACGTTTGCCAGTCCGCCTTTTTTATTGCCGGGTGAGGGGTTAGCGCTGCGATCGGTCTGTCCCTGATGCAGATAGTCGTCATACCACGCCATCTCTTCCAGCAGCCGTTTACCCACCGCTTCATTAACCACGCGCGGCGTCAGCAGATGAATAGCGTCGCGCACCTCCGTCACTTCAGAAAACATGACTGTGGCGCCGCAGCGCACCAGCAGATCGGAGGCGAAGCCCACCGCCGGGTTAGCCGTTACGCCGGAAAAGGCGTCACTGCCGCCGCACTGGGTGCCTACTACCAGTTCAGACGCCGGGCAGGGTTCCCGGCGGCGCAGATTAAGCTTTTTCAGATGACGTTCAGCGACCTGCAGGATCTCATCCACCATGGCGCCAAAGCCGACGTGACGCTCATCCTGCAGACGCACAATATCGTTATCATCCAGCGAGATCGCCTGTACATCAGGCGTACCGGTCAGCAGCCGCTCCGGCTGGAGCTTTTCACAGCCGAGGCTGACAATCATTACCTCGCCACCAAAATTGGGATTCAGCGCAAGATTATGAATGGTGCGGATCGGCACGACGGCAGCCGGGGCGTTGATCGCCACGCCGCAGCCATACAGATGATTCAGCGCGACCACGCCATCCACGTTGGGATAGCGCGGCAGCAGATCGCGTTCAATAAGCTGCACAACATAGTCCACGACGCCCGCCACACAGTGGACGCTGGTGGTAATGCCAAGCAGGTTGCGGGTTCCCACGCTGCCGTCTGCATTGCGATAACCATCAAAGGTATAGCCTTCCAGCGGCGGCAGTTCAGGCGGTACGTTGGTTGCCAGCGGCAGGCTGCTGAGCGGCGGCGCCTCGGGCAGGGCTACCAGCGACTCATCTATCCAGCTGCCGCGCGCAATAGAGCGCAGCGCCGTGCCGATCACTTCGCCATAGCGCAGAATCGGTGCATCCTGAGCGATATCCTCCAGCGCAACTTTGTGCCCCTGGGGCACATGCTCCGTCAGCTGCAGCCCGTCGGCAAAGCGTGTACCCGCGGGCAGGCCCTGGTCGTTGACGACAATCGCAACGTTATCCGCTTCATGAACTTTTATATAGAGTGGTTTTTCTGTAACGGGTCGGTTCATTGCTCACCTTCCGGGTAGCCGCACTGTGCATAGCAGTGCGATAAATAGTGGTTCTGGTCACGTCATCAAAGTCAGCCAGCTCCAGTATAAGCAGCACGCGCCCGCCAGCGCATTGTGCAACTGTCCGGCTTTTAGCCCCTTTCTCTCCGCACTTTGGTGGTTTTAACCAAAAGCAAGTGAAGGTGCTCACAAAGCGCTCTTTGGCTGTCTGTTTTTTGTGCAATTATGGCGCTGCGATCGGCGTTTCGTGAGCCATCACGCAGCAGGATGTGCATATGCCACAAATTCTTTTTTGTTTTGACTGAATTGTCGGGCTTTCTTCCAGTGTTTCAGCCGCGGGCTGTTTTTATACTGATTTCCGTTCTTAGAGGTTTGGTTACCTGTCACGACGCATCAACGTTCGCCATAACAACAATCGCCGTGTTTAACCCGACATCATTCTGATACCCAACGCGATGTGTATGCAGTCAGAGTGAATGTAGCGTTCGCTATATTTCAGGAGTGCATCATGAATAGTTACAGCCAGACGGCAGAGGCGGTGCAGAAACGTACCAATGCCCGCTACTGGATCGTGGTGATGTTATTTATCGTCACCTCATTCAACTACGGCGACCGCGCCACCATTTCCATTGCCGGATCGGCGATGTCCAAAGATATCGGTCTCGACTCTGTCGGGCTGGGCTATATCTTTTCCGCCTTCTCATGGGCCTATGTGATCGGACAGATCCCGGGTGGATGGCTGCTGGATCGCTTTGGATCCAAGCGTGTCTACTTCTGGAGTATTTTCCTCTGGTCGCTGTTTACTCTGCTGCAGGGCTTTGTTGATCTCTTCAGCGGCTTTGGCATTGTGATTTCACTGTTCCTGCTGCGCTTTTTGGTCGGTCTGGCTGAAGCGCCTTCCTTCCCTGGTAACAGCCGTATTGTCGCGGCCTGGTTCCCGGCACAGGAGCGCGGAACGGCGGTCGCCATCTTTAACTCTGCACAATACTTCGCCACGGTGATCTTCGCGCCCATCATGGGCTGGCTGGTCTCTGAAGTTGGCTGGGCGCACGTGTTCTGGTTTATGGGCGGGCTGGGCATCATCCTGAGCTTTATCTGGCTCAAAGTGATGCACGATCCCAACAACCACCCCGGCGTGAATAAGGCGGAGCTGGAGTACATGGAGCAGGGCGGCGCGCTGATCAATATGGATGCGAAAAAAGCCGATCGCAAAGTCAGCCGCGGTGAAAAGTGGGATCAGATCAAACAGCTGCTCTCTACCCGCATGATGTGGGGCATCTATCTTGGCCAGTATTGCGTCAACGCGCTGACCTACTTCTTTATTACCTGGTTTCCGGTCTATCTGGTACAGGCACGCGGCATGTCGATTCTGAAAGCGGGCTTTATCGCCTCCGTTCCAGCGATTTGCGGCTTCCTCGGCGGCGTGCTGGGCGGCGTGATCTCCGACTATTTGATGCGCAAAACCGGCTCACTCAATATTGCCCGTAAAACGCCAATCGTTATCGGCATGCTGCTCTCCATCAGCATGGTGATGTGTAACTACACCGAAACCGAATGGGTTGTGGTGCTGTTCATGGCGCTGGCGTTCTTCGGAAAAGGCATTGGTGCGCTGGGCTGGGCGGTGATGGCCGACACGGCACCGAAAGAGATCAGTGGCCTGAGCGGTGGTCTGTTCAATATGTTCGGCAACTTCTCCGGTATCGTTACGCCTATCGCGATTGGTTACATCATCGCCACCAGCGGATCGTTTGAGGGCGCGCTGGTATATGTCGGGATCCACGCTTTTGTCGCCGCCTTTAGTTTTCTGTTTATTACCGGTGACATTAAACGCGTTGAGCTGAAACCGTATAAGGAGCCGAAATGAGTACGCAAAGTACGCCTGTCATCACTGACATGCAGGTGATCCCGGTTGCCGGTTACGACAGTATGCTGCTTAACATTGGCGGCGCGCATAACGCCTGCTTCACGCGCAATATTGTGGTGCTGACCGACAGCGCCGGCCATACCGGACTGGGTGAGGCGCCGGGCGGCGATACAATTTATCAGACGCTGCTGGCGGCAGTACCCCAGGTCAAAGGGCAGCAGATTGCGCGTATGAACCGGCTGGTGCAGCAGGTGCATAAGGGCAATCAGTCAGCGGATTTTGACACTTTTGGCAATGGCGCCTGGACCTTCGAACTGCGCGTAAACGCAGTAGCCGCGCTGGAGGCGGCGCTGCTGGATCTGCTGGGGCAGCATCTGGGCGTACCGGTGGCAGAGCTGCTCGGACCGGGCCAGCAGCGCGATGAGGTCACCGTGCTCGGCTATCTGTTTTATATCGGCGATCGTCATAAAACCGATCTGCCGTATCGCAGCGGTGATGCCGCCAGCCACGACTGGTACCGGCTGCGGCATGAGGAGGCGCTGACGCCGGAGGCGGTGGTGCGTCTGGCAGAGGCGGCGCAGGATAAATATGGTTTCAAAGATTTCAAACTCAAAGGCGGCGTGCTGCCGGGTGAAGAGGAGATCGCCTCGGCGGTGGCGCTGAAGCAGCGCTTCCCGGAGGCGCGCATTACCGTCGACCCTAATGGCGCCTGGCATCTGGATGAGGCGATCGGACTCTGTAAAGGCCTGCAGGATGTGCTGAGCTATGCAGAAGATCCCTGCGGCGCGGAACAGGGTTACTCCGGCCGTGAAGTGATGGCGGAGTTTCGCCGCGCCACCGGGCTGCCGGTTGCCACCAATATGATCGCAACCAACTGGCGTGAAATGAACCACGCCGTGATGCTCAACGCGGTCGATATTCCGCTGGCCGATCCTCACTTCTGGACCCTGAGCGGCGCAGTGCGCGTGGCGCAGCTCTGCGACGAATGGGGACTCACATGGGGCTGCCACTCCAATAACCATTTCGATATCTCGCTGGCGATGTTCACCCACGTGGGCGCTGCCGCCCCGGGCAAGCCAACCGCGATTGACACGCACTGGATCTGGCAGGAGGGCGATCAGCGCCTGACGCGCGAGCCGCTGCAGATCCGCAACGGCAAAATTGCCGTGCCGGATAAACCGGGGCTGGGTATTGAGCTGGATCGGGACCGCCTGCAGCAGGCGCACGAACTCTATAAGTCACTGCCGGCCGGCGCGCGCAACGACGCCACCGCGATGCAGTATCTGGTACCCGGCTGGTCATTTGATCGCAAGCGTCCGGCATTTGGGCGCCGTCCTACATAAGGAGCAGGAAATGAGTCAGACCCCTAAAATCGTCGCTATGCAGGTTATTCCGGTTGCCGGACACGACAGCATGCTGCTCAACCTGAGCGGGGCGCACGCGCCATTTTTTACCCGCAATATTGTGATCATTAAAGATAACGCCGGGCATACCGGCGTGGGCGAGATACCGGGCGGAGAAAAGATCCGTCAGACGCTGGAGGATGCCGCCGCGCTGGTGATCGAAAAAACCGTCGGCGAATATAAAAATATTCTCAACCTGGTGCGGAGCACCTTTGCTGACCGCGATGCTGGCGGGCGCGGCAGCCAGACGTTTGACCTGCGCACGACTATCCATGTGGTAACCGGTATCGAAGCGGCGCTGCTCGATTTACTCGGGCAGCATCTGGGCGTAAACGTCGCGTCGCTGCTGGGCGATGGCCAGCAGCGCGACCGCGTGGAGATGCTTGGCTACCTCTTCTATATTGGCGATCGCCGCAAGACCTCGCTCGCCTACCAGAGCCAGGAGCGCGATCCGTGCGACTGGTATCGCCTGCGCCATGAAGAGGCGCTTACGCCAGATGCGGTCGTGCGACTGGCAGAGGCCGCGTATGAGAAATATGGCTTCAACGATTTCAAACTCAAAGGCGGCGTGCTGCGCGGCGGCGAAGAGGCTGAGGCGGTTACCGCACTCGCCAGACGCTTTCCGGAGGCGCGCATCACGCTCGATCCCAATGGCGCCTGGTCGCTGAATGAGGCCATCCTGCTGGGCAAACAGCTGAAGGGCGTGCTCGCCTATGCAGAAGATCCCTGTGGCGCGGAGCAGGGCTACTCCGGCCGCGAGGTAATGGCGGAGTTCCGCCGCGCCACCGGGCTGCCGACCGCAACCAATATGATCGCCACCGACTGGCGGCAGATGGGCCACACGCTATCGCTGCAGTCGGTGGATATTCCGCTGGCCGATCCGCACTTCTGGACCATGCAGGGTTCCGTGCGCGTGGCGCAGATGTGCCACGACTTTGGCCTCACCTGGGGTTCGCACTCCAATAACCATTTTGATATTTCGCTGGCGATGTTTACCCACGTTGCCGCCGCCGCGCCGGGCGCGATTACCGCTATCGACACCCACTGGATCTGGCAGGAGGGTAATCAGCGCCTGACCAAAGAGCCGTTTGTCATTAAAGGCGGCATGGTGCAGGTACCGCAGAAGCCGGGGCTTGGCGTGGAGCTGGATATGGACCAGGTGATGCAGGCAAACGCGCTGTATCAGAAACATGGGCTGGGCGCGCGTGACGACGCTCAGGCGATGCAGTTCCTGGTACCGGACTGGACTTTTGATAATAAGCGTCCCTGCCTGGTGCGCTAACGCTTCAGGCTCCCTGAAAGGGGGCCTGCCGTCATATACAGGAGTAAACAGAATGAGTAATGCCTGGCCAAATACATTTCGCCGCCGCCTGCTGGCAGGAGAGACCCTGATAGGCAGCTGGTGCGCCCTTGCCAGTCCGCTGACTACTGAAGTGCTGGGGCTGGCAGGCTTCGACTGGCTGGTGCTGGACGGCGAACATGCGCCCAACGACATCACCACGTTTGTACCGCAGCTGATGGCGCTGAAAGGCAGCAGCAGCGCTGCGGTCGTGCGTCCGCCGTGCAATGAGCCGGTGATCATTAAACGCCTGCTCGATATCGGCTTCTATAACTTCCTGATCCCCTTTGTGGAGACGGAAGAGGAGGCGCGCCGCGCCGTTGCCTCAACCCGCTACCCGCCAGCGGGCATCCGCGGCGTGTCAGTTTCGCACCGCAGCAATATGTACGGCACGCTGCCGGACTATAACGCCACGATTAACGACAACATCACGCTGATGGTGCAGATCGAAACGCAGCAGGCGGTAGATAACATCGATGCGATCGCCGCCGTTGACGGCGTGGACGGGATTTTTGTCGGTCCGGGCGATCTCTCAGCCGCGCTGGGCTACCTGGGCCAGCCTGCGCATCCTGAGGTGCTGAAAGTTATTCAGTACCTGTTTGAACGCGCCAAAGCCGCAGGCAAGCCGTGCGGCATTCTGGCACCGGTAGAAGCGGACGCGCGGCGCTATCTGGAATGGGGCGCCACCTTTGTTGCCGTCGGCAGCGATCTCGGGGTTTTCCGCAACGCCACGCAGGCGCTGTGCAACAAATTTAAACTGTAACGCAGAAAGGGGAAGGCAATGAAAATTGGATTTATCGGCCTCGGTATTATGGGCAAACCGATGAGTAAAAACCTGGTCAAAGCGGGTTACACGCTGGTGGTGCGCGATCACAACGCAGGCAATGAGGCAGAACTGGCCGAACTGGGCGCGACGATAGCAAAAACGCCCAAAGAGGTAGCAGAACAGGTGGATGTGGTGATCACCATGGTACCTAACTCGCCGCAGGTGCAGGAAGTCTGCCTGGGCGCGGGCGGCATCATTGAAGGTGCAAAACCTGGCCTGATTGTGATTGATATGAGTTCTATTGCCCCGCTGGCCAGTCGTGAGATCCACGACGCGCTGGCAGAAAAAGGGATCCGTATGCTTGATGCGCCGGTCAGCGGCGGTGAGCCAAAAGCGATCGAGGGCACACTGTCGGTGATGGTGGGTGGCGATAAAGCGATCTTCGACCAATGCTTTGAGATTATGAAAGCGATGGCAGGCTCGGTGGTGCATACCGGTGATATCGGCGCCGGTAACGTGACCAAGCTGGCAAATCAGGTGATTGTGGCGCTGAACATCGCAGCGATGTCTGAAGCGCTTTCGCTGGCAACCAAGGCGGGCGTGAATCCGGAGCTGGTTTATCAGGCGATCCGCGGCGGCCTGGCGGGCAGCACCGTGCTTGATGCCAAAGCACCCATGGTGCTGGATCGCAACTTCAAACCCGGTTTCCGTATCGACCTGCATATCAAGGATTTAGCCAATGCGCTGGATACGTCACACGGCATTGGCGCGCATCTGCCGCTGACGGCCGCGGTGATGGAGATGATGCAGGCGCTGAAAACCAGCGGTCAGGGCTCCGCCGACCACAGCGCGCTGGCTTGCTATTATGAGAAGTTAGCGCAGGTTGAGATCGCCCGGTAAAGCCGCTCTCCGGCGTCTGCGGAGGCCGGAGAACAGGCTGCGTGAGCAAAGCAGCATACCGTTACGTTACCCATCGCGCCTGGATTGCCTATGAAAATTGTCATCGCACCCGATTCATATAAAGAGAGTCTGTCTGCCCTGAATGTGGCTGCCGCAATTGAAGCGGGTTTCCGCGAGGTTTTCCCGGCCGCCGAGTATGTCAAAATCCCGGTTGCCGACGGCGGTGAGGGCACCGTTGAGGCCATGGTGGCCGCCACCAGCGGTACGCTTGTCCGGCTAACCGCAACCGGCCCGCTGGGCGAGCCCGTGGCGGCGTTTTATGGCCTGTCGGGGGATGAGCGCACCGCGTTTATTGAGATGGCTGCAGCCAGCGGCCTGGAACTTGTGCCGGTGGCGCAGCGCAATGCGCTGATCACCACGTCGTGGGGCACCGGTGAGCTGATCAAAAACGCGCTCGATCGCGGCGTAGAGCACATCATCATTGGCATAGGCGGCAGCGCCACCAACGATGGCGGTGCCGGAATGATACAGGCGCTGGGCGCCCGGCTGCTGGACAGCGCCGGCCGCGATCTGGCGCCTGGCGGCGCGGCGCTGGCGCAGCTGGCGCAGATCGATATCAGCGGAGTGGATGCGCGAATCAAAGCGTGCCGCTTTGAGGTCGCCTGCGATGTCACCAATCCGCTGACCGGGGAAAAAGGCGCTTCGGCGGTGTTTGGCCCGCAGAAGGGCGCCACTCCGGCACAAATCGCGCAGCTGGATCGGGCGCTGGCCCACTACGCTTCGCTTATTCAGCGCGATCTGGATATCGACGTGCTGCATATTGCGGGCGGCGGCGCGGCGGGCGGTATGGGTGCAGCGCTGCACGCATTCTGTCAGGCTGAGCTGCGCAGCGGCATTGAGATTGTGACGGAGGCGCTCGGGCTGGCGGAGCAGGTCAAAGATGCCGATCTGGTGATCACGGGGGAAGGGCGCATCGACAGTCAGTCTGTGAATGGCAAGGTGCCAATCGGCGTGGCGCGGGTTGCCAAACAGTTTAATAAGCCGGTGATTGGTATTGCCGGTAGCCTGACCTCTGACGTGGGGGTTGTACACGCTCACGGCCTTGATGCGGTCTACAGCGTACTGTTCAGTATCTGTTCTCTGGAAGAGGCGCTGGCCAGTGCGGAACAGAATGTGCGCCTGACGGCGCGTAACGTTGCGGCAGCCATCAGGATAGGCAAAGGGCTGTAGGCCGGACCGCGATGCGCGGCGGCCCGGCGGCTAAGGCCGGTATGGGCGTCGCCATAAAGATCGTTCTGACACGCCATTTTACGCCAGCGCCAGCCGCTTACGCGCCTCGCGCGCAACGTTGGCCATCTCATCACTCAGCTCCAGCAGTTCCGGCTCCAGCGCGGCAATATCACTCGCCTGGTGCAGGCTGCCTTCCAGCTGCTGGCAGAGCTGTTTCAGGCGCGGGACACCGCTGTAACTGGCGCTGCCGTGCAGCTTGTGAATAATTTCACGCAGCCCGTTTACGTCACCTTCAGCCATACAGTGCGCCACGCGCGCCTCCACCTCAGGCAGGAAATCGAGCAGCATCTGTAGCAGATCGCGCGCCAGGGCCGGTTTGCCGGCCGCCTGACGCAGCGCCAGTGACCAGTCAAGCGAGACGGCAACCCCCACCGCGGGCGGCTGAGAGGCGGGCGCAACCGGCAGATAGCGCTGCAGCAGCTGAGCCAGGCGGGTTTCATCAATCGGTTTTGCCAGATAGTCATTCATGCCGGCGGCAATCAGCTGCTCGCGCTCGCCATCCAGTGCGTGCGCCGTTACCGCAACGATTGGCGTGCTGGCGTGCAGCGGCAGGCGCCGGATAATCTCGCTGGCCTGAATACCGTCGATATCGGGCATCTGTATATCCATCAGGATCACATCCAGCTGCTGCTGCTGTGCGGCGTGTATGGCCTGCTCTGCGTTGTCACACAGAATGATATTTTCAACCTGCTCCTCCAGCAGCGCGCCGATAAGCCGGAGGTTAGCCGGGTTGTCATCCACCGCCATCACGGTCAGCGGCTGGCGCGGCAGTGGGGAGATCAGGCGGTGCTGACGGCTGCCGATATCCAGCAGCAGCGGGATAAAGCGCGTCAGCGAAACCGGTTTTGCGATACAGCCGGCAATGCCCCGCGCACGCAGATCGTCGGCAAACAGCATCATCTCGCTCGGCAGCGCCAGCAGTACGGCATCCGCGCGATCGCACAGCTGCTGGATCTCCGTATCGGTCAGCGTTGCCGGGTGCGGCTTAGCGACCGGCATTCCCAGCAGCAGCAGGGGATAGTGGCGTTCCGGCAGCGCAGCCAGGCTGGGATAATATTCTACCCTGAGCGGGGTGATACTCAGCATCTCCTGCACGACGCGCGCTACCGCCGGATGGGGCTCGACATAGGCCAGCGTTGTGGCGTGCAGGTCATCCAGCACGCGCGGAATGGTAGGGGCATTCGGGTTAAGATTGAGCCGGACGCGCACCCGGAAAACCGACCCCCGATCGGGCTGGCTGTGAAAAGCGATTTCGCCGCCCATCTCCTGTACCAGCTTCTGGGTGATCACCAGCCCAAGACCCGTGCCGCCGTGCCGGCGGGTAATACTGGCATCCGCCTGGCGAAACGCCTGAAACAGCTGCGGCTGCTGCATTTCCGGAATGCCGATACCGGTGTCATGCACCTGAATCTCCAGTTCCGCCTGCGTGGCGCTGAGATGCTGCAGCTCAACGCGCAGGTCGATATGCCCCTGCTCGGTAAACTTGATGGCGTTACCAATCAGATTGATCAGGATCTGCTGCAGCCGCAGCGGATCGCCGATAACGTTGTCAGGTACGCTGTTTTGCAGGCAGACGGTGATCTCCAGTCCTTTTTCATGCGCGGAGGGCGCCAGCAGCACCAGCGTCTCATCCAGCGTGGCGCGCAGCGGAAAAGGAATAGATTCCAGCACCAGTTTGCCCGATTCCAGACGCGAGAAATCCAGCACATCGTTGATGATGCTCAGCAGATTATTGGCGGAGCGCTCAATCGTACTCATATAGTCGCGCTGGCTGGTGCTCAGGCTGGTTTTCAGCATCTGGCGGCTGAAGCCGATCACGCCGTTGAGCGGCGTACGCAGCTCGTGAGACATGTTTGCCAGAAACTCAGATTTAATGCGGGCCGCCTCCTGAGCGCGTTTCTTCGCCAGATCCAGCTCGACGTTCTGAATCTCCAGCTGCTCCAGCGTTTCGCGCAGATCCCAGGTGGCCTGGTCAATATTTTGCTGCATCTCTTCATGGTAGGCGGTCAGCGACATCGCCATCGCGTTGATACCGTTTTTAAGCATGCTGAGCTCGCCCAGCATATAGCCTTCCACCCGGCTGTCGAGCTGGCCGCGCCGGATGCGATCCACGGTGGCTACCATATTGCGTATCGGGCCGGTCACATCGCGCATCAGACGATAGGCGAACAGCATGGCGAGGCAGAGGCAGAACAGCAGCAGCAGCGTTGCGACAAATACCTCTTTATACTGCGCCAGCCGTACCGACTGCAGATCCAGCTCAATGGCGACATAGCCCAGGGGATTACCGTCGGGTTTGGTCTGTTCATCCGGCTGCTCATCAGCGGAGTAGCGTTCAGATATAATCGGCGTGCGCAGCACCAACAGGTTACCCTGGCGTTCATGCGTTACGCCCTCGCGCAGCTGCGTCATATCCTCTTTTTGCAGCAGCGCCAGGTTCTGCTTACTGTTGGATGTGGCGTAAACGCGATTCTGGTTGTCGAAAACCGTAATGGCACGGACAATATCGGAATGGCGCCGGTGCAGCAGGCTGACCAGCTCGTGGATCGCAGCGCGATCGTGCCAGCTCATCCCATACTCACTGGATACCGCCAGAGGTTCGATAATATTTGCGCCGGCGTCAAAAACCTGGCGCTGCAGTTCGTTATAGCGGTGGACGACAAAAAAGGTGCTGAGCAGCAGACCAATCAGCAGCGTTGGCGCCAGTATTAAAATCATCATCCGCGCCCGCAGGCTGTATTTGGTCATCACGATGCCCTGGCGATTGCCGTGTTCCTGTGCACGCGTCGTGGCGGGCGGCACAACCTGATTAAAAGAGAATACGATTACTATGGCGCAATTTTACGCCGCAAAACAGCGGCCGACGACAAAGCAGCGGATCGCCGTCACGGTCGATGAGCTCGATCCGTTCGGCCAGGGCGTGGCACGCTATCAGGGGAAAACCCTGTTTATCAGCGGTGCGCTGCCGGGCGAACAGGCAGAGGTTACGCTGCTGGAAGATAAACGGCAGTTTGCCCGCGGTAAAGCGATAAAGATCGCACAGCCCAGTCCGCAGCGGGAAATACCGCGCTGCCGCCATTTTGGCGTCTGCGGTGGCTGCCAGCAGCAGCACGCTGCCGTTGCACTGCAGGAGAGCAGCAAGGCGCACGCGCTCAGCCGTCTGCTGAGCCGCGACGCCGCTTCTCCGGTGGCCGTTGAGGAGATTATCCGCGGCAATAGCTGGGGCTATCGCCGGCGCGCCCGGCTCGGACTGCAGTGGCAGCCGAAGCAGCAGCGGCTGGTGATGGGATTTCGCCAGGCGGCCAGTCATGCGCTGGTGCCCCTGCAGCAGTGCCCTGTTTTGGTGCCCGAACTTGAAGCGTTGCTGCAGCCGCTGCACCACTGCCTGAGCGCGCTGCAGGGGGTAAGGCGGCTGGGGCATGCAGAGCTGGTGCTGGCAGACAACGGCCCGCTGATGGTGCTGCGTCATCTCGACGCGCTTTCTGCGCGCGATCGCGCAGACCTGGAACGCTTTTCGCATCAGCACTCGCTGATGCTGTATCTGGCTGACGGCAGCGATGAGCTGCAGGCGATTAACAGCAGCATGCCTTACTACCGCTCGCAGGATTTAACGCTAACCTTTAGTCCACAGGACTTTATTCAGGTTAACGATCGCGTTAATCAGCAGATGGTGGCAACAGCGCTGGCGTGGCTCGATCTGCAACCCGATGACAGCCTGCTGGATCTTTTCTGCGGCATGGGGAATTTCACCCTGCCGGCAGGGAAATCTGTACAAAATGTTGTAGGTGTGGAGGGGGTTGCAGCATTAGTTAAGCAGGCAGAGTATAATGCCGCGCTTAACAATCTAAGCAATGTGCGCTTTTTCCAGCATAATCTGGAAGAGGATGTTTCGCGTCAGCCGTGGGCGGCGCAGGGATTTAATAAGGTGTTACTGGATCCGGCGCGAGCCGGGGCGGCGGGCGTGATGTCGCATATTGTTAAACTTGCGCCAGAACGCGTGGTCTATGTTTCCTGTAACCCGGTGACACTTGCGCGCGACAGTCAGGTACTGCTGTCCGCGGGCTACCATCTGGAAAGGGTCGCGATGCTGGATATGTTCCCACATACCAGTCATCTCGAATCCATGGTGTTGTTCAGCAAAACATAAGCGACAGTTATGTCGCTGTGGCAGGAGAGGATATGGTTGCGGTCAGAAGTGCGCATTTAAATACGGCAGGGGAGTTTGCCCTCGATCAGTGGATTGCCAGCCTGACGATTAGCAATCCCCAATCCTGTGAGCGACTGGCAGAGACCTGGCGCTACTGTGAAGCCGAAACGCGCGAGCACCCCGATCAGACTCTGCTGCTGTGGCGCGGTATTGAGATGGTGGAAATCCTCACTATGCTCAGTATGGATTGCGATAGCCTGTGCGCAGCGCTGCTGTTTCCGCTGGCCAACGCAGAGGTGGTCAGTGAGGAGAAGCTGGAGCAGGCGTTTGGCAAAGGGATTGTCTCCCTGGTGCACGGCGTACGCGACATGGATGCCATTCGCCAGCTGAAAGCGATTCATAATGACTCTATGGCTTCAGCCCAGGTGGACAATGTCCGCCGTATGCTGCTCGCGATGGTGGAAGATTTCCGCTGCGTGGTCATCAAGCTGGCCGAGCGGATTGCGCATCTGCGTGAGATGAAAGATGCGCCAGAAGATGAACGCGTGCTGGCGGCAAAAGAGAGCACGAACATCTATGCGCCGCTGGCTAACCGGCTCGGTATCGGCCAGCTGAAGTGGGAGCTCGAAGATTACTGCTTCCGCTATCTGCATCCGGATGAATATAAACGCATCGCGAAGCTGCTGCATGAGCGGCGCATCGATCGTGAACAATATATCGATAACTTTGTGACCAATCTGCGTCAGGAGATGCAGAAAGAGGGCGTGCGGGCAGAAGTCTACGGGCGGCCGAAACATATCTACAGCATCTGGCGCAAGATGCAGAAAAAGTCGCTGGCGTTTGATGAGCTGTTCGACGTGCGCGCGGTACGCATCGTGGCAGAGCGTTTGCAGGACTGTTATGGCGCACTCGGTACGGTGCACACCCTCTACCGGCATCTGCCGAGCGAATTTGACGATTATGTCGCAAACCCTAAGCCCAATGGCTATCAGTCCATTCATACCGTGGTGCTGGGGCCGCAGGGCAAAACCGTTGAGATTCAGATCCGTACCCGTCAGATGCATGAAGATGCCGAACTTGGCGTGGCGGCGCACTGGAAATATAAAGAGGGCCCGGGCGTCAGCAACTCGCGCGGGGCTGCCGGACACGAAGAGCGTATCGCCTGGCTGCGCAAGCTGATTACCTGGCAGGAAGAGATGGCGGATTCCGGTGAAATGCTGGAGGAGGTTCGCAGTCAGGTCTTCGACGATCGCGTTTACGTCTTTACGCCAAAAGGCGATGTGGTGGATCTGCCCGCCGGCTCCACGCCGCTCGACTTTGCCTATCACATTCACAGCGATATTGGCCATCGCTGTATCGGGGCGAAGATCAGCGGCCGCATTGTGCCTTTTACCTATCAGCTGCAGATGGGCGATCAGATCGAGATCATCACCCAGAAGCAGCCCAATCCAAGCCGCGACTGGCTCAACCCGAATCTGGGCTACATCACGACCAGCCGCGGGCGCTCCAAGGTACACGCCTGGTTCCGTAAGCAGGATCGCGATAAAAATATCGTGGCGGGCCGCCAGATCCTCGATAACGAGCTGAGCCAGCTCGATATCAGCATGCGCGAGGCGGAGAAGATTTTGCTGCCGCGCTACAACGTTGGCTCGCAGGATGAGCTGCTGGCGATGATTGGCGGCGGCGATATTCGTCTCAATCAGATGATCAACTTCCTGCAGGCAAAGCTCAATAAGCCGAGCGCTGAAGAGGAAGATCGTGAAGCGCTGCGTCAGCTGACGCAGAAGTCGCATCACGCCTCAAACGCCCGTAAAGAGAGCGGTCGCGTGGTGGTGGAGGGGGTGGGAAACCTGATGCATCACATTGCCCGCTGCTGCCAGCCTATTCCCGGCGACGATATCACCGGCTTTATTACTCAGGGACGCGGCATCTCGATTCACCGCGCCGACTGCGATCAGCTCAGTGAACTGATCTCTCATGCGCCAGAGCGTATCGTTGATGCCGTCTGGGGGGAGAGCTACTCCAGCGGCTATTCGCTGGTGGTGCGCGTTACCGCCAACGACCGCAGCGGCCTGCTGCGTGATATCACGACCATACTGGCGAATGAAAAGGTCAATGTACTGGGCGTCTCCAGCCGCAGCGATACCAGAAAACAGCTGGCGACCATTGATATGGATATTGAGATCTACAACCAGCAGGTGCTGGGGCGCGTGCTGGCGCGGCTTAATCAGGTGCCAGATATTATCGACGCGCGTCGTTTGAATTAACGCGCAGCCGGCACTGGCCCGCTGCTCTTCAGGGTCGCCTTTTACGGCGGCCCTTTTTATACCGTTGTTTGAGGATTTTTCATGACTGCCCTGAACCGTCTGCTTAGCCTGATGCAAACCCTGCGCGATCCGGCGCGCGGCTGCCCGTGGGATCGCCAGCAGACCTTTGCCACTATTGCTCCCTATACGCTGGAAGAGACATACGAAGTGCTTGACGCTATTCAGCGGGAAGACTTTACCGATCTGCGCGATGAGCTGGGCGATCTGCTGTTTCAGATTGTGTTTTATGCCCGTATGGCAGAGGAGGAGGGGCGTTTTAACTTCGACGATATCTGCAACGCAATAAGCGACAAGCTCGAACGCCGTCATCCGCATATCTTTGGCAGCGCCGAGGCTGAGAGCGCCGCAGAGGTGTTGCAGAACTGGGAAGCGATCAAACAGGATGAACGCGCGGCGAAAGCGCAGCACTCGGCGCTGGATGATATTCCGCGCGCGCTGCCGGCACTGATGCGGGCGCATAAAATCCAGAAGCGCTGCAGCAGCGTGGGCTTTGACTGGGACAGCCTCGGACCGGTGCTGGATAAGGTGCATGAGGAGATTGACGAAGTCATGCATGAAGCGCAGCAGGCCACTGTCGACAGCGACAAGCTGGAGGAGGAGATTGGCGATCTGCTGTTTGCGACGGTAAATCTGTCACGCCACCTCGGCAGCAAAGCGGAAATTGCGCTGCAGAAAGCCAACGACAAATTTGAACGCCGCTTTCGCCACGTAGAGCAGATTATTACCGCGCAGGGATTGAGTATGCCTGCGGCGACGCTGGAGCAGATGGAAGCGGCGTGGCAGCAGGTAAAACTGAGTGAGAACAATCACTAACCTGTTAAGCGTCATACTGCTGTTTATTCCAGCAGTGTGCATAATTCAGCCGCTTGCGCTTACTCGATTCAGCCATCCAGCAACTTTGTGACATGCGTCAACATTTTCTGGCTGGCTATCCGCTATGTTAGCCGCTGCACGGCGCGGGAGGATGGTGTGATTCATCAATTGTGGCTGGGGACGACTTCGGGTATACTGCTTTCCCGTCCTGGTTATTCCATCGTCTTTAAACCTAAACTCTCAGGTTCAGCATGACAACGAATTATATTTTTGTGACCGGCGGGGTCGTTTCCTCTCTGGGCAAAGGCATTGCCGCAGCCTCCCTCGCAGCTATCCTCGAAGCACGTGGTCTGAATGTGACCATCATGAAACTCGATCCGTATATCAACGTTGATCCGGGTACCATGAGCCCGACGCAGCATGGTGAAGTGTTTGTCACCGATGACGGGGCCGAAACCGATCTGGATTTAGGTCACTACGAGCGCTTCATTCGTACCAAGATGTCGCGTCGTAACAACTTTACGACCGGTCGTATCTACTCAGAAGTGCTGCGCAAAGAGCGTCGCGGCGACTATCTGGGCGCCACGATCCAGGTGATCCCCCACATTACTAATGCCATCAAAGAGCGCATCATCGAAGGTGGCGAAGGTCATGATGTCGTGCTGGTTGAGATTGGTGGCACCGTAGGCGATATTGAATCCCTGCCGTTCCTGGAAGCGATTCGCCAGATGGCGGTAGACGTGGGCCGTGAACACACCATGTATATGCATCTGACGCTGGTGCCATATATGGCGGCAGCGGGTGAAGTGAAAACCAAGCCTACTCAGCACTCGGTTAAAGAGCTGCTGTCGATTGGTATTCAGCCAGATGTGCTGATCTGCCGCTCCGATCGCGCGGTACCTGCTAACGAGCGGGCGAAAATCGCGCTGTTCTGCAACGTGCCGGAAAAAGCGGTTATCTCGCTGAAAGATGTCGATTCCATCTACAAAATCCCGGGCCTGCTGAAGTCGCAGGGTCTGGATGACTATATCTGTAAGCGTTTCAGTCTGAACGCGCCGGAAGCTAACCTTGCCGAGTGGGAGCAGGTTATCTATGAAGAAGCGAATCCGGGCGGGGAAGTGACTATCGGTATGGTCGGCAAGTATGTTGAGCTGCCGGACGCCTACAAGTCAGTGATTGAAGCCCTTAAGCACGGTGGTCTGAAAAACCGCGTAACCGTCAACATCAAGCTGATCGATTCGCAGGATGTCGAGACGCGCGGCGTGGAGATCCTCAAAGATCTCGATGCAATTCTTATCCCCGGCGGTTTCGGCTACCGCGGCGTGGAAGGCAAGCTGATGACGGCGCAGTACGCGCGTGAAAATAACATCCCGTACCTTGGCATCTGCCTCGGCATGCAGATTGCGCTGATGGAGTTCGCGCGCAATGTGGCCGGGATGGAAGGCGCCAACTCCACCGAATTTGTGCCAGACTGTAAATACCCGGTTGTCGCGCTGATCACTGAATGGCGTGATGAGCATGGCAACGTTGAGCAGCGTACTGAGCAGAGCGATCTGGGCGGCACCATGCGTCTGGGTAGCCAGCAGTGTCAGCTGACGCCGGAAAGTAAAGTGCGCCAGCTCTACGGTTCTGATGTGATTACCGAGCGCCACCGTCACCGTTATGAAGTCAACAATCTGCTGCTGAAGCCGATTGAAGCGGCGGGTCTGCATGTTGCGGGCCGTTCCGGCGACGATCAACTGGTTGAGATTATTGAAATCCCGAACCATCCGTGGTTTGTGGCCTGCCAGTTCCATCCGGAGTTCACATCGACACCGCGTGATGGTCATCCGCTGTTTGCCGGCTTTGTGAAAGCCGCGCAGGAGCACCAGAAGCGTTTAGCGAAGTAAGAGTTTACGAACAACGCGCGAACTTTTCGCGCGTTGTTTGTCTTAGGATTGACTAACTTGTACTGAGGAAAATCGAATGTCCAAAATCGTTAAAGTCATTGGTCGCGAAATCATCGACTCCCGTGGCAACCCGACTGTAGAAGCAGAAGTGCATCTGGAAGGCGGTTTCGTTGGTCTGGCGGCGGCTCCATCAGGCGCTTCTACCGGTTCACGTGAAGCACTGGAGCTGCGCGACGGTGATAAGTCTCGCTTCCTGGGCAAAGGCGTAACCAAAGCGGTTGCTGCGGTTAACGGCCCAATCGCTGACGCGGTAAAAGGCAAAGATGCCAAAGACCAGGCGAACATCGATAAGATCATGATCGAGCTGGACGGTACTGATAACAAATCCAACTTCGGTGCAAACGCCATTCTGGCTGTTTCTCTGGCCGCAGCGAAAGCTGCTGCAGCATCAAAAGGCCTGCCGCTCTACGCACACATTGCTGAGCTGAATGGCACCCCAGGCAAATACTCTATGCCACTGCCAATGATGAACATCATCAACGGCGGTGAGCACGCGGATAACAACGTAGATATCCAGGAGTTCATGATCCAGCCTGTGGGCGCGAAAAATATCAAAGAAGCCATCCGTATGGGTTCTGAAGTATTCCACAACCTGGCTAAAGTTCTGAAAGCCAAAGGCATGAGCACTGCAGTCGGTGATGAAGGTGGCTATGCGCCAAACCTCGGCTCTAACGCTGAAGCGCTGGCAGTTATCGCTGAAGCGGTAAAAGCAGCGGGCTATGAGCTGGGTAAAGATATCACCCTGGCGATGGACTGTGCCGCATCTGAATTCTATAAAGATGGCAAATATGTTCTGGCTGGCGAAGGCAACAAAGCGTTCTCTTCCGAAGAGTTCACTCACTTCCTGGAAGATCTGACCAAACAGTACCCAATCGTCTCTATTGAAGATGGTCTGGATGAGTCTGACTGGAACGGCTTTGCTTACCAGACCAAAGTGCTGGGCGACAAAATCCAGCTGGTGGGCGACGATCTGTTTGTCACCAATACCAAAATCCTGAAGGAAGGTATTGATAAAGGCATCGCGAACTCTATCCTGATCAAATTCAACCAGATCGGCTCTCTGACCGAAACGCTGGCTGCAATCAAGATGGCGAAAGATGCGGGCTACACGGCCGTTATTTCTCACCGTTCAGGCGAGACAGAAGATGCAACTATCGCTGACCTGGCGGTAGGTACTGCAGCTGGCCAGATCAAAACCGGTTCTATGAGCCGTTCTGACCGCGTAGCTAAATACAACCAGCTGATCCGTATCGAAGAAGCGCTGGGTGAGAAAGCGCCGTTCAACGGTCTGAAAGAAGTGAAAGGCCAGGCGTAATCGCCCGCCGGTGCTGCTCTGTGCAGCACGGTTTGCCTGAAGCCCCGCCCAGTGCGGGGCTTTTTGTTTTTCAGGGCACAAAGCGGCTGTGAAGCCGCAGTAAAAATCTGCCATAATCTGCGCCCCGAATGAGAGACGTGAGTGAAAAATGTTCTACCCGATTAACGAAATGTTCCAGACGCTGCAGGGCGAAGGGTTTTATACCGGCGTGCCGGCCATCTTTATCCGCTTACAGGGATGTCCGGTGGGATGCAGCTGGTGTGATACCAAACATACCTGGGAGAAGCGCGCGGATCGGGAGACCTCACTGGGTGATATTCTGGTAAAAACCGTGGAGAGCGATGCCTGGGGAAGTGCAGACGCCGCCACGCTGATTGAGACCATCGCCCGGCAGGGCTGGAGCGCGCGCCACGTAGTGATCACCGGCGGCGAACCGGCAATTTTTGACCTGCGTCCGCTAACAGAGGGTCTGGAAGCGCACGGGTTCCAGTGTCAGATCGAGACCAGCGGCACTCATGAGGTGCACTGCTCTGCGGCAACCTGGGTTACAGTCTCACCTAAGGTGAATATGCGCGGAGGCTACGATGTGCTGCTGCAGGCGCTGACGCGCGCGGATGAGATCAAGCATCCGGTGGCGCGCGAGCGTGACGTTGAGGCGCTCGATGAGCTGCTGGCGGAGCTGCATGACGATAAACCGCGTATTGTGGCGCTGCAGCCGATCAGCCGCGGCGATGCCGCAACCCGGCTCTGTATTGAAACCTGCATCGCCCGTAACTGGCGGCTCTCTATGCAGACGCACAAGTATCTGAATATCGCCTGATTCACAGCAGGGGCGCATCAATGCGCCCCCTACGCACATATCCACAGGGGCGCCATTTATGGCGCCCGGATAGAAATCGCACATCGGCCAGGGACGCATTAATGCGTCCCCTACGCACATACCGGTAGGGGCGCGCCCGGGTCAGCTACTGCTTCGCTTTATATGCGTCGAATGCCTGCTTAATCTCTGCTCTGGCCTTAGCGGCATCTTCAAAACCGTTGAGCTCGACCTTCTTACGGCCATCCGGTAACTGTTTATACACCCGGAAAAAGGCTTCCAGCCGCTGCTGCTCGATTCGCGGCAGATCGCTTATCTCTTTAATATCATCATAGGTTGGATCAATTTTGCTGGCGGGCACGGCGACAATCTTGTCATCCACCTCACCGCCATCAATCATCTTTAGCACGCCAATCGCGCGCAGCTTAATCAGGGTGCCGGGCTGTAACGGCGCCCGGGCGTAAAAAATCACATCCAGCGGATCGTTATCGCCACTCAGTGACTGAGTCAGCGAACCGTAGTTGGCGGGATAGGCGACCGGCATAGACTGAAAACGGTCAGCCACGATAAACCCGGTTTTAGCATCGGTTTCATATTTGATCGTCCCGCCTGCCGGAATTTCTGTCACCGCATAAAACTCCGCCGGCATACTCTCCGGCTGGGGAAAATCAAGTACGTTTTGCGCCTGAACGGCAGCAGAGGCAGAGATAAAAACAGCAAGCAGAGAAAGGTGTTTCACAAGGTTCATTGTTGATTCTCTTGATCTTTGACAGAGGAGACAACAACGTAGAGGGGGATCGTTACAAAGAGATGAATCAGCAGTAATCGGCTGTTCGAAGATTAATACAGGTATCACAGCGGTTCAGAGACCGGCACCTGTGGTTCCACGTTGCAGGAAGGCGGCAACCGCGTTCATCCTCAGGCGCTTACATGAGTAAGCAACCGGGGGTGGAGAAGGGCAGCCAGCGCACCTGCAGCGTGGAAGAGGCCGCTCTGGTCAGCCGCGGTAAACGCAGCCTGCCGTACAGGTCTCTTTGATCATGACCGCGCTCAGCACCGGCAGCACCGGCTTAAGCTCATCCCAGATCCACTTCGCCAGCACTTCACTGGTGGGATTCTCCAGACCCGGAATATCGTTCAGGTAGTGATGATCCAGCCGCTCATAAAGCGGACTGAAAATCGCTTTCAGTTCAGCAAAATCCATGACCCAGCCGGTATACGCATCCACTTCACCGGTTATTTCCAGTCGCACCAGAAAGGAGTGGCCGTGCAGACGACCGCATTTGTGCCCTTCAGGCACGTGAGGTAAGCGGTGAGCCGCTTCAAACTGGAACTCTTTAAACAGCGTGGTAGACATAATGACTCTCAGACGGAAAAACCGCTGAAGTCTACCTGAAAAGCAGATTTTTCGCACCCGTGGGGGTGTAAAAGCGCATTTAACGCGATCCGGTAACGCGGTTGAAGATAAAACCCATATTTTACAAAGGGATGATTTACCACTTTTGGCGGTTAGCGATACCCGAAAAACCGCTTAGTCGTTTTGGTTATTTATTATGTCGAACCCTTATTTAATCGTTAATATACAGCTCGGTAACCTACCTCCTCTTCCACCGCTTCTCGGTCCGGACTTCTGACACTGGAATTTTTAACGCGATGACGACTCAGGCACCCCCAGGCTCCATGCTGCCGCTCTCTCCGGAGCAACTTGCGCGCTTACAGGCGGCGACCACGGAATTTAATACGACTCAGCTTGCCTGGCTTTCGGGCTACTTCTGGGGCATGGTCAACCAGACGCCTGGCGCGGTGGCGACACCTGCTGCTCCGCCAGCGGAAACCTCGGGTGTCACGCTGATTTCAGCCTCGCAAACCGGCAACGCGCGTCGCCTGGCAGAACAGCTGCGTGATGATCTGCTGGCAGCGAAACTGAACGTGAATCTGGTTAACGCCGGCGACTATAAGTTCAAGCAGATCGGCCAGGAAAAGCTGCTGGTTATCGTCACCTCGACCCAGGGCGAAGGCGAACCACCGGAAGAGGCGGTGGCGCTGCATAAATTCCTGCTGTCGAAGAAGGCACCGAAAATGGATGGCGCGGCGTTTGCCGTGTTTGGTCTTGGCGACACCTCTTACGAATTTTTCAGCCAGGCGGGCAAAGATTTCGATAGCCGTCTGGCCGAGCTGGGCGCAGAGCGCCTGCTGGATCGTGTCGATGCGGACGTTGAATATAGCGAGCTGGCCAGCGCCTGGCGCCTGCAGCTGACCGATCTGCTGAAGGCGCGCGTGCCGGTCGCCCCTGCGGCGCAGATTGCGGCCAGCAGCGCCGGCAGCGTCAACCTGGTTGACAGCAGTCCTTATACGAAAGAGCTGCCGCTTACCGCCAGCTTTGCGCTGAATCAGAAAATCACCGGCCGCCTCTCTGATAAAGATGTGCGCCATATTGAGATCGATCTCGGTGATTCCGGCCTGCGTTACCAGCCGGGTGACGCGCTGGGCGTCTGGTATGAGAATGATGCAGAGCTGGTAGAGGAGCTGCTGCAGCTGGTGTGGCTGAAAGGCGATGAGCAGGTGACGGTGCAGGGCAAAACGCTGCCGCTGGCTGAAGCGCTGCAGACGCAGTTTGAACTCACGGTCAACACGCCGCAGATAGTGGAGCGCTACGCCGCGCTGTCGCGCAATGAGGCGCTGCTGGCGCTGGCAGAAGATAAGCAGAAGCTGCAGAGCTATGCCCAGAGCTTCCCGATTGTGGATATGGTGCGCCAGGCGCCCACTGAACTGAATGCCGAGCAGCTGACGGGCTTACTGCGCCCGCTGACGCCGCGTCTTTACTCTATCGCCTCCTCCCAGGCGGAGAGCGAAAACGAGGTGCATATTACGGTGGGTGCGGTGCGCTATGAAATCGATGGCCGTCAGCGCGGCGGTGGTGCCTCCACCTGGCTTGCCGACCGTCTGGAAGAAGAGGGCGCCATTCGCGTCTTTATCGAGCACAATGATAACTTCCGCCTGCCGGCCAATCCGGATGCACCGGTAATTATGATTGGTCCGGGCACCGGTATTGCGCCGTTCCGCGCGTTTATGCAGCAGCGTGATAATGACGGTGCCGGCGGTAAAAACTGGCTGTTTTTCGGCAACCCGCACTTCACCGAAGATTTTCTCTATCAGGTAGAGTGGCAGAAGTATGTTAAGCAGGGGCTGCTGACGAATATCGATCTCGCCTGGTCACGCGATCAGGCTGAGAAAGTCTATGTACAGGATAAAATCCGGGCGAAAGGCGCAGAGGTCTGGCGCTGGATCGAAGAGGGCGCTCACCTTTACGTTTGTGGCGATGCGAATCGCATGGCGAAAGATGTGGAGCAGGCATTACTGGATGTGGTGGTCGAACACGGCGGCATGGATCGTGAAACGGCTGATGAATTTTTGAGTGAGCTGCGCATTGAGCGCCGTTATCAGCGAGACGTTTACTAATGAGCGAAAAACACCCTGGACCGCTGGTGGTTGAAGGTAAACTTTCTGACGCCGAGCGTCTGAAAAAAGAGAGCAACTATCTGCGTGGCACCATCTTAGACGATCTCGACGATGGCCTGACCGGTGGGTTCACCGGCGATAACTTCCTGCTGATCCGCTTTCACGGCATGTATCAGCAGGACGATCGCGATATTCGCGCCGAGCGAGCTGAGCAGAAGCTGGAGCCGCGTCACGCCATGATGCTGCGCTGCCGTCTGCCGGGCGGCATTATTACGCCGACGCAGTGGCTGGCGATTGATAAGTTTGCGGCTGAAAAAACGCTTTATGGCAGCATCCGCCTGACGAACCGGCAGACGTTTCAGTTTCACGGTATTCTGAAAAAGAATGTGAAACCCACGCATCAGATGCTGCATGAAGTGGGACTCGATGCGCTGGCGACCGCCAATGACGTTAACCGCAACGTACTCTGCACCTCAAATCCGGTTGAGTCTGAGCTGCATCAGGAAGCTTATGAGTGGGCGAAAAAGCTCTCTGAGCACCTGCTGCCGCAGACCCGCGCTTATGCGGAGATCTGGTGGGATAAGGAAAAAGTTGCGACCACAGATAAAGAGCCGATTCTTGGCGAAACCTATCTGCCGCGTAAGTTTAAAACCACCGTGGTGGTGCCGCCGCACAATGATGTCGATCTGCATGCTAACGATCTCAACTTCATTGCGATTGCAGAGCACGGCAAGCTGATAGGTTTCAATGTGCTGGTAGGGGGAGGCCTCTCTATTGAGCATGGCAATAAAGCGACCTACGCCCGTACCGCCAGTGAGTTCGGTTTCCTGCCGGTGGAGAAGATCCTCGATGTGGCCGCCGCGGTAGTGACCACGCAGCGCGACTGGGGTAATCGCACCGATCGCAAAAACGCTAAAACTAAATATACCCTTGAGCGCGTGGGCGTTGAGACGTTTAAAGCGGAAGTGGAAAAGCGTGCCGGTCTGACTTTCGCGCCGGCGCGTCCGTATGAATTCACCACCCGCGGCGATCGTATCGGCTGGGTTAAAGGTATCGACAACAAGTGGCATCTGACGCTGTTTATCGAAAATGGTCGCCTGCTTGATTACCCGGGCCGTCCGCTGAAAAGCGGCATCGCTGAAATCGCCAGAGTACACCAGGGTGATTTCCGCCTCACCGCCAACCAGAACCTGATTGTGGCTGGCGTGCCGGAGGCGCAGAAAGCGCAGATTGAAGCGATCGCCCGCGAGCACGGCCTGATGGAAAGCGTAACGCCGCAGCGTGAAAACTCGATGGCCTGCGTAGCGTTTCCGACCTGTCCGCTGGCGATGGCAGAAGCGGAGCGTTTCCTGCCATCATTTGTTACCAAAGTCGAAGAGATCATGCATCGTCACGGCGTGGGCGAAGAGCATATCGTTCTGCGCGTAACCGGCTGCCCGAACGGCTGCGGTCGTGCGCTGCTGGCGGAGCTGGGGCTGGTTGGCAAAGCGCCGGGTCGCTACAACCTGCATCTCGGCGGGAACCGCGTGGGTACGCGCATTCCGCGTATGTACCGCGAAAATATCACTGAGAGCGAAATTCTGGCCACGATTGATGAACTGGTGGCGCGCTGGGCAAACGAGCGCGAGGCCGGTGAAGGTTTTGGTGACTTCACGATCCGCACCGGTATCGTTAAAGCGGTGACGGATCCGGCTCGTGACTTCTGGGACGCGGAGGCTGTATGACCCTGCCCGATCTCGCCGTACTCAACAGCGGCAGCAAAGTTGACCGAATTATGGCGCTGGCTGAAAGCAACGTGCAGCTGGAGAAACTCTCTGCTGAAGCGCGCGTCAGCTGGGCGCTGGAACAGCTGCCGGGGGCCTTTGTGCTCTCATCCAGTTTTGGGATCCAGGCGGCGGTGCTGCTGCATATGGTGACGCAGCAGCGGCCGGATATTCCGGTGATCCTCACCGACACCGGTTACCTGTTCCCGGAAACCTATCGCTTTATCGATGAGTTAACGGCAAAGCTTAACCTTAACCTGCAGATTTTCCGTGCGGAAACCTCGCCCGCATGGCAGGAAGCGCGCTACGGCAAACTATGGGAGCAGGGCGTGGACGGCATTGAGCAGTATAACCAGCTCAATAAAGTGGAACCGATGAACCGGGCGCTGAGCACGCTGGGCGCACAGACCTGGTTTGCCGGACTGCGGCGCGATCAGTCAGGCAGCCGTGCCAGCCTGCCGGTGCTGGCGGTACAGCGCGGTGTCTTTAAGATCCTGCCCATTATCGACTGGGATAACCGGCAGGTGCATCAGTACCTGAAACAGCACGGCCTGAGCTACCACCCGCTGTGGGATGAGGGCTACCTTTCGGTGGGTGATACCCATACCACGCGAAAATGGGAACCGGGCATGGCAGAAGAAGAGACGCGCTTCTTCGGCCTCAAGCGCGAGTGCGGTTTGCACGAAGGCTAACCACCATCCACAGGGCGAATTTTCGCCCTGTTTTTTGTTTCCCTCTCACGCACCTCTGTTAATTCCTAAAGTCATGCCCGGCTGGCCGCAGCCGAAATCGTGCTGCCTGAAAAAAGCGTTATAAAATCAATTCTTAAGCAGAAAAACGCATCAGCTTTGCCAGCGCTATATTCCATTTGGTAACTACTCATGCGAAATCGTAATTTCATCTGGCGGAATAGCGCGACGTATAGTCGCGATAACTTATTGTAAAACTAGCAAGGTTATCGTGGATTATCTGCCCCTCTTTGCCGATCTCAGACAGCGTCCGGTGCTGGTTGTCGGCGGTGGTGAAATCGCTGCCCGTAAAATTGAACTGCTGCGCCGGGCTGGCGCGCGCATCCTGGTGGCCGCCCGCGAGCTGGGGCATGAACTGCAGGCGCTGGAGGCAGAACAGGCCGTAGAGTGGATAGCCCGCAGTTTTGAGCCGGCTCAGCTCGACGGCGTATTTCTGGTTATTGCTGCCACCGACGATAACGCACTTAATTCACAGGTGTTTGACGCCGCCAACGCGCGGCACAAGCTGGTTAACGTGGTGGATGACCAGCCTAAATGCAGCTTTATCTTCCCTTCTATTGTTGACCGCTCACCGCTGGTGGTGGCGATCTCATCCAGCGGCACCGCCCCGGTACTGGCGCGGCTGCTGCGGGAGAAAATCGAAGCGCTGCTGCCGGCAAACCTGGGTCAGATGGCCGCGCTGGCAGGAGAGTGGCGCGACAAAGTCAAACAGCGCTATCGCAAAATGTCCGATCGCCGCCGCTTCTGGGAGCGCGCCTTTAATGGCCTGTTTGCCAGCCAGATGGCGGCCGGTAACGTCAGCGCCGCGCGCCAGACGCTCGATCGCGAACTGGAACATATCAGCGATAACCAGGGCGAAATTGCGCTGGTCGGCGCGGGTCCTGGCGACAGCGGTCTGCTGACGCTGCGCGGTCTGCAGGTGATGCAGCTGGCTGATGTGGTGCTGTATGACCATCTGGTCAGCGATGAGGTGCTGGATCTGGTGCGGCGCGATGCCGATCGCATCTGCGTCGGAAAACGCGCCGGCGCCCATTCGGTGCCGCAGGAAGAGACGAACCAGCTGCTGGTATCACTGGCGCTGCAGGGCAAGCGCGTCGTGCGTCTGAAAGGCGGCGATCCCTTTATCTTTGGCCGCGGCGGCGAAGAGCTGCAGGCGGCGAAAGCGGCAGGCATTCCGTTCCAGGTGGTGCCGGGTATTACTGCCGCCGCAGGCGCGACCGCCTATGCCGGTATTCCGCTGACGCACCGCGATTATGCGCAGAGCGTGATGTTTATTACCGGCCACTGCCGCGCTGACGGCGATGGCATCGACTGGCCATCCCTCGCGCGTGCGCGCCAGACGCTGGCTATCTATATGGGCACCGTAAAAGCAGCGGAAATTGCCGCCGGTCTGATTGACCACGGCCGCGATCCGCTGACGCCCGTGGCGGTGATTGGCCGCGGCACGCGTCAGGATCAGCAGGTGCTGACCGGAACCCTGAATCAACTTGAGGTGCTGGCAGCCGCCGCGCCGACGCCTGCGCTGTTAGTGATTGGCGAAGTGGTGAACTTGCACGGGCAATTAGCCTGGTTTCAACATTCTGCACAGCAGGGGGCTCGCGAGTCCGCCGTTGTCAATTTGGCTTGAGGAAAAACTATGGACCAAAATCGTCTTACTCATCTGCGTCAGCTGGAAGCAGAGAGTATCCATATCATCCGCGAGGTGGCGGCCGAGTTCAGCAATCCGGTGATGATGTACTCCATCGGCAAAGACTCCTCGGTAATGCTTCATCTGGCGCGTAAAGCATTCTTCCCGGGAACCCTGCCGTTTCCTCTGCTGCACGTGGATACCGGCTGGAAATTCCGCGAAATGTATGAGTTTCGCGACCGTACGGTGAAAAACATGGGTGCCGAGCTGCTGGTGCACCGTAATCCGGAAGGCGTGGCAATGGGGATCAACCCGTTTGTTCACGGCAGCGCCAAACATACCGATATTATGAAGACGGAAGGGCTGAAGCAGGCGCTCAACAAATACGGTTTTGATGCCGCCTTTGGTGGCGCGCGCCGTGATGAAGAGAAATCGCGCGCGAAAGAGCGCATCTACTCTTTCCGCGATCGCTTTCATCGCTGGGATCCCAAAAATCAGCGTCCTGAGCTGTGGCATAACTACAACGGCCAGATCAACAAGGGCGAAAGCATTCGCGTATTTCCGCTCTCTAACTGGACCGAACTCGATATCTGGCAATACATCTTCCTGGAAAACATCGAAATCGTACCGCTCTACCTGGCCGCGCCGCGCCCGGTACTGGAGCGCGACGGCATGCTGATGATGATCGATGACGATCGTATCAACCTGCAGCCAGGTGAAGAGATCACCGAGCGCATGGTGCGTTTCCGTACGCTGGGCTGCTGGCCGCTGACCGGCGCCGTAGAGTCTGAAGCGCAGACGCTGCCGGAGATTATCGAAGAGATGCTGGTCTCCACCACCAGCGAACGCCAGGGACGCATGATTGACCGCGACCAGGCGGGATCGATGGAACTGAAAAAACGCCAGGGTTATTTCTAAGGAGACGCAGATGAATACCGTTATTGCACAACAGATTGCCGAGCAGGGTGGCGTAGAAGCCTGGCTGACGGCGCAACAACATAAGAGCCTGCTGCGTTTCCTGACCTGCGGCAGCGTAGATGACGGCAAGAGCACCCTGATTGGCCGCCTGCTGCACGATACGCGACAGATTTATGAAGATCAGCTCTCCTCTCTGCATAACGACAGCAAACGTCATGGTACCCAGGGTGAAAAACTCGATCTGGCGCTGCTGGTGGATGGCCTGCAGGCGGAGCGCGAGCAGGGCATCACTATCGATGTCGCCTATCGCTACTTCTCGACGGAAAAACGCAAGTTTATTATCGCGGATACCCCGGGGCACGAGCAGTACACCCGCAATATGGCCACCGGCGCCTCAACCTGCGATCTGGCTATTCTGCTGATCGACGCGCGCAAAGGCGTGCTGGATCAGACCCGGCGCCACAGCTTTATCTCAACGCTGCTGGGCATCAAACATCTGGTAGTGGCGATCAACAAAATGGATCTGGTGGAGTATCGCCAGGAGACATTTGAGCAGATCAAACAGGATTACCTCGACTTCGCGGCCCAGCTGCCGGGCGATCTGGATATTCGTTTTGTACCGATGTCCGCGCTGGAAGGGGACAATGTCGCTACCCCGAGCACGACTATGCCGTGGTACAGCGGTCCGACGTTGCTGGACGTACTGGAAACGGTTGAGCTGAAGCGCGTTGTCGATCACCAGCCCATGCGTTTCCCGGTGCAGTATGTTAACCGTCCTAATCTCGATTTCCGCGGCTATGCCGGAACGCTGGCGTCAGGCACCGTACGGCCGGGAGATCGGGTAAAAGTCCTGCCTTCTGGCGTGGAGTCGACTATCGCACGTATCGTGACCTTTGATGGTGATCTGCCGGAAGCTGCGGCGGGTGAAGCGATTACGCTGGTGCTGAACGATGAGATCGATATCAGCCGCGGCGACCTGCTGGTTGCTGCCGATGCTGAACTGCAGGCGGTACAGTGCGCTACGGTTGACGTGGTCTGGATGGCGGAGCAGCCGCTGAAGCCGGGTCAAAGCTATGAAATCAAAATTGCGGGCAAAAAAGCGCGCGGCCGGGTGGAAAAAATCCTGCATCAGGTGGAGATCAATACCCTGGCAACGCACACCGTTGACAGCCTGCCGCTGAACGGTATCGGACTGGTAGAAATCACCTTTGATGAGCCGATGGTGCTGGATCCTTACCAGCAAAACCCGGTAACTGGCGGCATGATCTTCATTGACCGGCTGAGCAACGTCACCGTGGGCGCCGGTATGATTAACCAGCCGCAGAGCGCAGCACCTGCTACAGCGGGTAACTTTAGCGCCTTTGAGCTGGAGCTGAATGCGCTGGTGCGTCGTCACTTCCCGCACTGGAACGCGCGCGATCTGCTGGGCGGTGCGTAATGGCGCAGCATGATGAAAACGTGGTGTGGCACGACCATCCGGTCACCCGGGCGGCGCGTGAGCAGCAGCATGGTCATCAGGGTGTAGTGCTGTGGTTTAC
The DNA here is from genome assembly GCF_002434165.1 of Pantoea sp. UBA6567. Classification (NCBI taxonomy): domain Bacteria; kingdom Pseudomonadati; phylum Pseudomonadota; class Gammaproteobacteria; order Enterobacterales; family Erwiniaceae; genus Pantoea; species Pantoea sp. UBA6567. Next base: position 177,639 of record NZ_DJJN01000002.1, read on the forward strand.
CGGGCTCTCCGGCTCGGGTAAATCCACCGTGGCAGGTGCGCTGGAGCAGGCGCTGCATCAGCTTGGCGTCAGCACTTACCTGCTGGACGGTGACAACGTGCGCCACGGTCTGTGCCGCGATCTCGGCTTCAGCGATGACGATCGCCGGGAGAATATCCGGCGCGTGGGTGAGGTGGCCCGGCTGATGGTCGATGCCGGACTGGTGGTGCTCACCGCCTTCATCTCGCCGCACCGGGCTGAGCGGCAGATGGTGCGCGATCTGCTGGGCGAAGGTGAGTTTATTGAGGTCTTTGTCGATACACCGCTGGCGGTGTGTGAAGCGCGCGATCCGAAAGGATTATATAAAAAAGCGCGCGCCGGTGAACTGCGTAATTTCACCGGTATTGACAGCGCGTATGAGGCGCCCGAAGCCGCTGATATCACGCTGGATGGCGAACAATTGGTTACAAAACTCGCGGCCCAATTGTTAGACCTGCTGCGCCGCCGCGATATCATCAGATCCTGAACCGACGCGGCAAACGCCTTCTCCGGGTTTGCCGCATTTTAGCGTCAACAGGATCTCTATGCAGAACGTCACTCCCATGCCCGCACGCAAAGACGACAGCTTGCCCGAAGAGCCGCGCTCCTCGTTACCCGGCGGCGTTATTGGCTTTTTTGCCTACTGGTGCGCGCTGGCCATTCCCTTTCTGCTCTACGGCTCCAATACGCTGTTCTTTTTTCTCTATACCTGGCCTTTTTTCCTCGCGCTGCTGCCGGTATCGGTGCTGGCCGGCATTGTGCTGAGCCTGATGATGCGTGGACACCTCTTCTGGTGCGCCCTGGCGACCGGTCTGCTGGTCATCTGCCTCTTCTGGCTGGTGTTCTCCTATCTGTCCGGATGGTAAGCACAGAGATGTGCAAACGCATCCGCTGGTTACAAAAGTTTGCCTGCTGTTTTTCGTATCCGCCTGCTATAAATAATCCGGATAAATCTGCTTACGCGCCATTTTCGCTGCCGCAGTGGAGTCCGGGCTCAAGTTATGGGATGATTGGGCCGTTTTTCAGGGGGCGGGGATGGGAAAACTGACGTTACTGCTGCTCGCGCTACTGGGATGGTTGCAATATTCCCTGTGGCTGGGCAAGAACGGTATCCATGATTACACACGCGTCAGCGAAGACGTGGTGTCACAACAGGCGAATAACGCCAAACTCAAAGCGCGAAACGATCAGCTGTTTGCCGAAATTGACGATCTCAATGGCGGTTCAGAGGCGATTGAGGAGCGCGCACGCAGCGAGCTGGGCATGATTAAACCCGGCGAGACTTTCTATCGCCTGGTGGCAGACCAGAACAAACGAAATGCGCAGCAGTCTGCGCAAAATCAGCAACGATAACAACATGACTCACCACTCTCACGCTGCGGATGTGATTGCCGTCGTGCCGGCTGCCGGTGTCGGCAGTCGCATGCAGGCAGCGTTTCCCAAGCAATATCTCACTATTGGTACCATGACGCTGCTGGAACACAGCGTGGCGCGCCTGCTGGCTAACGCCGCAGTGCAGCAGGTGATTGTCGCCGTCAGCGCTGACGACGGCTGGTTCGATTCGCTGCCGCTGGCGCACGATCCGCGCGTGGTGCGGGTCACCGGCGGCGCAACCCGGGCCGAGTCAGTGCTGGCAGGGTTACAGCACATCAGAGAGAGCGCATGGGTGCTGGTGCATGACGCCGCGCGCCCGTGCCTTCATGCTGACGACCTGGCACGGCTGCTGGCCGTGCGGGAGTACAGCAGAACCGGCGCCATTCTGGCAGCACCGGTACGCGATACCATGAAGCGCGCTGAGCCGGGCAAAACGGCGGTGGCACATACGGTGGAGCGTGACGATCTCTGGCACGCGCTGACGCCACAGTTTTTCCCGCATAGGCTGCTGACTGCCTGCCTGAGCCGGGCGCTCAGCGAAGGCGCTACGATCACGGATGAGGCGTCAGCGCTGGAGTATTGCGGCTATCATCCGCAGCTGATTAGCGGGCGCAGCGACAACATCAAGGTCACGCGGCCGGAAGATCTGGCGCTGGCGGCCTTTTACCTTACTCAGATTCAACGACAGGAGAACGCATAATGCGTATCGGTCACGGCTTCGACGTTCACGCTTTTGGCGGTGAAGGTCCACTGGTGATTGGCGGGGTGCGTATCCCGTTTGAGCACGGTTTTATTGCCCACTCCGACGGCGACGTTGCGCTGCATGCGCTGACCGATGCCCTGCTGGGCGCGGTGGCGATGGGCGATATTGGCAAGCTTTTTCCGGATACGGATCCGGCGTTTAAAGGAGCTGACAGCCGCGGCTTGCTGCGCGAAGCGTGGCGTCGTATTCAGGCGAAAGGCTACGCCATTGGCAACGTTGACGTCACAATTATCGCGCAGGCGCCTAAAATGCTGCCGCACGTGCCGCAGATGCGCGTCAATATCGCCGAAGATCTGGGCTGCCATATGGATGCGGTTAACGTGAAGGCCACCACCACCGAAAAGCTCGGCTTTACCGGACGCGGTGAAGGTATTGCCTGCGAGGCAGTGGCTCTGCTGGTAAAGGCTGACGCATGAGTGAGCTGCACTATCTGCACGGCGTGCCTGCTGCCACTGGCATAATTAAAGCGCGTCCGGATGATTTTGTGGTGATCGAAGATCTCGGTTATCCCTATGACGGCGACGGCGAGCAGCTGCTGGTACGCATCCGCAAAACGGGCTGCAACACGCGTTTTGTTGCTGAAGCCCTGGCAAAATATCTGGGCGTGCCGGCGCGCGACCTGAGCTATGCCGGCATGAAAGATCGCCACGCCGTGACTGAACAGACGCTCTGTTTCCGCCTGCCGGGTAACGCAATGCCGGTAATGAGCGGCTTTCAGCTTGAAGGGGTTGAGATCCTGCAGGTGATCCGGCACAGGCGTAAGCTGCGTACCGGCGCGCTGGCGGGAAATGCCTTTCGGCTGGTGATCCGCGACGTGTCTGATCGCGCCGACGTTGACGCGCGCCTGCAGCAGATTCAGGCTCAGGGCGTTCCCAACTATTTTGGCGAGCAGCGCTTTGGCCGCGGCGGGAATAACCTGCAGCAGGCGCAGCGCTGGGCAGAAGAGCAGTTTCATCCGCGCGATCGGAATATGAAAGGCCTGCTGCTGTCAGCCGCGCGTAGCTACCTGTTTAATCAGGTGACCAGCGCGCGTCTGCAGCGCGACGGCTCACTGCAGCTGGCGCAGGCAGGCGATGCGCTGCAGCTCGCCGGACGCGGCAGCTGGTTTGTCGCCGCTGCCGATGAGCTGCCAGCGCTGCAGCAGCGCGTGGCCGCGCATGAGCTGCGCATCACGGCACCGCTGGCGGGACGCGGTGAGGCGGGCACGCAGGGAGAAGTTGCCGCATTCGAGCAGCAGCAGCTGGCGCAGTCGCCGGCACTGCTGACGCTGCTGACGCGTGAACGGGTTGATACCGCCCGCCGCGCGATGCTGGTGGTGCCGGATAATCTGCAGTGGCAGTGGCAGGATGACGCCACGCTGGCCCTGCAGTTCTGGCTGCCCGCCGGCAGCTTCGCCACCAGCCTGGTGCGCGAGCTGCTGAGCAACGGCGCTGCGGCACCGCTCGGCGACGAGTAGCGCTGACGCCCGGCGCGTTAATCCACCCGGCCGCTGGCCGGGTTCTGACCACTGCAGAGACAAACCCTGCCTCTGTCACGATTTACGTCTACCACTTCCCGCGCCTCATCGCTAGAATGCATCTATCCCTGTCTCACCGGCCGCTGGCGTAACTACGCCCGATTTTTCGCACAGCCGTCACCGGCTGGCGGGGACCGGTGAATGAACAAAGGTCAGAAACAGATGCGGATATTGCTGAGTAACGACGATGGAATCCATGCGCCCGGCATTCAGACGCTGGCGCACGCGCTGCGGGAATTTGCTGAGGTACAGGTGGTGGCACCCGACCGCAACCGCAGCGGTGCCTCAAATTCACTGACGCTGGAAACGCCGCTGCGTACCTTCACGCATGCCAGCGGCGATATCGCTGTACAGATGGGGACACCCACCGACTGCGTTTTTCTCGGCGTGAATAAGCTGATGCAACCGCGTCCTGACATTGTGGTCTCAGGCATCAATGCCGGTCCCAATCTGGGCGATGATGTGATCTATTCCGGTACCGTTGCAGCTGCGATGGAGGGGCGCCATCTCGGCCTGCCGGCGCTGGCGGTGTCGCTGAATGGTCATACGCACTATGACAGTGCGGCAGCCGTAACCTGCGTGCTGCTGCGTGCGCTCTCCCGGGCACCGCTGCGTACCGGACGTATCCTCAATATTAATGTGCCCGATTTGCCACTGGCGCAGATTAAAGGTTTTCGCGTCACGCGCTGCGGCAGCCGCCATCCGGCAGATCAGGTGATTTGCACTGAAGATCCGCGCGGCCAGCCGCTCTACTGGATAGGCCCGCCAGGCAAACAGCTTGATGCCGGCCCCGACACCGATTTTGCCGCCGTAGACGCCGGCTATGTTTCGCTGACGGCGCTGCATGTCGATCTCACCGCACACGCCGCGCAGAGCGTGCTGCATGACTGGCTGCTGCAGGCAGAGGTCTCACTGGCATGATAAACCGGCGCATCGACACGCTGTTAGCCCAGCTGCGGGCGCAGGGCATTACAGATGAGCGTCTGCTGCAGGCGATTGCGGATGTACCACGTGAGCGCTTTGTAGATGAAGCGTTTGAGCACAAGGCGTGGGACAACATGGCACTCCCTATCGGCAGCGGACAGACCATTTCCCAGCCCTATATGGTAGCGCGTATGACCGCGCTGCTGGAGCTGAACCCGCACTCCCGCGTACTGGAAATCGGCACCGGCTCCGGCTATCAGACCGCTATTCTGGCGCATCTGGTCAATCACGTCTGTTCCGTTGAGCGCATCAAAGGGTTGCAGTGGCAGGCTAAACGCCGTCTGAAGCAGCTCGACCTGCATAATATCTCTACCCGGCACGGTGATGGCTGGCTCGGCTGGCCCGCGCGCGGGCCGTTTGATGCCATCATTGTTACCGCAGCGCCCCCCGAAATTCCGACTGCGCTGATAGCACAGCTGGGTGAGGGTGGCAGAATGGTGCTGCCGGTGGGGGAGGACCATCAGGTGCTTAAGCGTCTGCGCCGCCACAAGGGCGAGCTGACGGAAGAGATTATCGAGCCGGTACGCTTTGTTCCGCTGGTGCAGGGTGACCTGGCGTAAGGGCGATCTTACGTATTTCTTCACAATCACAGCGTGGCATGGCGCAGGTGATATTGTTACTATCCTCTTTTTCGATACCGATGCGCGTTTGAGCCTATTCGCGTAGAGATTTATGCGGTTCAGGCCGCGAGAGAGTTCTGACCAGTATTGCCATCACGGGGGAGCAATGAGCACAGGAAGCACCGCATTTCAATTACGCCGTCTGGCGGCAGTCTCACTGGTAGGTTTCTGGCTGGCTGGCTGTAGCTCTGGCGATAATACGCAGGCGCCTATCAGTCAGGTTGGCAGTAATAATGGCGGCGGTATGCTGACCCCTCAGGGCGGCGGTATGGTCGCTCCACAAGGGGGTGGTATGGTTTCCGGGCAGAGTTCGCAGGTGCCCGCTATGCCACAGGGCGGAATGTTAAGCAGTAATACATCTTCTGCTGCTCCTGCGGGTGGAATGATTAGTGCCAGTAATAATGTAGCGACTGAAAACGGACGCATTGTTTACAACCGCAATTACGGGAATATTCCGAAAGGCAGCTACGGCGGTGAAACCTATACCGTCAAACATGGCGATACCCTGTTTTATATTGCCTGGATCACCGGCAATGACTTCCGCGATCTGGCTCAGCGCAACAATATTCCCGCGCCATACGGCCTGAGCGCAGGGCAAACCCTGCAGGTAGGCAACGGTAACGGTCAGACAATTACCGGTGGAAATGCGATTACAGCAGCCGATGCCAGCCAGAGCGGAGCCACCGGAACAACGGCGCAAACGCAAATAAAATCCCCTGCTGTTGCACAGCAACCTGTTATTACGTATTCTGATGATTCAGGTTCGACAGGTGGGAAAATGCTACCGTCGAAAGGAGCAACTAATGTGGCAACGACCACAGCTCCGGTTACCGCACCGCCTACAGTCAGCAGCACCTCAAATAGCTCAACCCCGGTGGGGAGCTGGCGCTGGCCGACTGATGGCAAGATCATCGATAACTTCTCTGCTGCGGAAGGCGGAAACAAAGGTATCGATATCGCCGGGTCTCGCGGACAATCTGTTGTCGCTACCGCATCGGGAAGGGTGGTGTACGCAGGTAACGCGTTACGCGGGTACGGTAATTTAATCATCATTAAGCATAATGATGATTATCTGAGTGCCTACGCCCACAACGATACAATGCTGGTCCGGGAACAACAGGAAGTTAAGGCGGGGCAAAAGATAGCTACCATGGGTAGCACCGGTACCAGTTCAGTTAGATTGCACTTTGAAATTCGTTACAAGGGGAAATCCGTAAATCCGTTGCGTTATTTACCGCAGCGATAATCCGGCAGAACCTTTGGTGTTCTGCCCTTGGATCACGGGTAGGAGCCGCTTATGAACCAGAATACGCTGAAAGTTAATGAGTTACATGAAGATGCGGAATTCGAGGAGAACGGAGCTGAAGTTTTCGATGAGAAAGCTCTTGTTGAGAACGAACCTGGTGATAGCGAAGTAGCAGAAGAAGAGCTGTTGTCACAGGGTGCGACGCAACGAGTATTGGATGCGACGCAGCTCTACCTCGGAGAGATCGGTTATTCCCCGTTGCTGACGGCAGAAGAAGAAGTCTTCTTTGCGCGTCGTGCTTTACGAGGCGATATTCCTTCTCGCCGCCGCATGATCGAAAGTAACTTACGCCTGGTAGTGAAGATTGCCCGTCGTTACAGCAATCGTGGTCTGGCCCTGCTGGACCTGATTGAAGAGGGTAACCTCGGCCTGATTCGTGCCGTAGAGAAATTTGACCCGGAGCGCGGGTTCCGTTTCTCAACGTACGCTACCTGGTGGATTCGTCAGACTATTGAACGGGCTATCATGAACCAAACCCGTACAATTCGCCTGCCGATTCATATTGTCAAAGAGCTGAACGTTTACCTGCGTACCGCGCGTGAACTTTCACACAAGCTCGATCACGAGCCGAGTGCGGAAGAGATTGCCGAGCAGCTGGACAAGCCGGTTGATGACGTGAGCCGTATGCTGCGTCTCAATGAACGTATTACCTCGGTTGACACCCCGCTGGGTGGTGATTCCGAAAAAGCGCTGCTGGATATCCTGGCCGATGAGAAAGACAACGGCCCGGAAGACACCACGCAGGACGATGACATGAAACAGAGCATCGTTAAGTGGTTGTTTGAACTTAATGCCAAGCAGCGTGAAGTGCTGGCGCGTCGTTTCGGCCTGTTAGGCTATGAAGCGGCAACCCTGGAAGATGTGGGTCGCGAAATCGGGTTAACCCGCGAGCGCGTTCGTCAGATTCAGGTGGAAGGGCTGCGTCGCCTGCGGGAAATCCTGCAGACACAGGGCCTCAATATCGAAGCACTGTTTCGTGAATAAGCCATAATCAGCAGCAAAAACGGTGACCTGTCAGGTCACCGTTTTTTTTTGCCTGCGATCAGACCAGGCTTTTCAGCCGGTAGATCCACTCCAGCGCCTGCTTTGGCGTCAGGCTGTCAGGATCCAGCGCTTCCAGCGCGTCCACCGCCGGCGAGGTCTCTGCCACCAGCAGAGGCAGCTGCGCACCGCCGGCTGCCGAGGCGTTCTGACTGCCGGAAAGCGCCTCCAGCTCTTTCAGCTTCTGCCGCGCGCGCTTGATTACCTCTTTTGGCACGCCCGCCAGCGCCGCAACCGCCAGGCCATAACTCTTGCTGGCGGCACCCTCCTGCACGCTGTGCATGAAAGCGATGGTATCGCCATGTTCAACCGCATCCAGATGCACATTCACAACACCCTCCAGTTTTTCCGGCAGCGTGGTCAGCTCGAAATAGTGGGTGGCAAACAGCGTCATCGCTTTGATGCGACTGGCAAGGCTTTCGGCACAAGCCCAGGCGAGTGACAGGCCATCATAGGTTGAAGTGCCGCGACCTATCTCATCCATCAGTACCAGGCTATTTTCCGTCGCATTGTGCAGAATATTGGCGGTTTCTGTCATCTCAACCATAAACGTTGAGCGGCCGGAGGCAAGGTCGTCTGCCGCACCGACGCGGGTAAAGATGCGATCGACAGGACCAATCACGACCTCTTCAGCCGGTACGAAACTGCCTATCCACGCCATCAGCGCAATCAGCGCGGTCTGACGCATATAGGTGCTTTTACCGCCCATGTTTGGTCCGGTGATGATCAGCATGCGCCGCTGCATCGACAGCGAGAGCGGGTTGGCAATAAAGGGCTCTTTCAGCACCTGTTCCACCACCGGATGCCGGCCTGCGGTAATGCGGATACCCGCTTTCTCCTGCAGCACCGGCCGGCAGTAGTTCAGCGTCCAGGCGCGCTCTGCCAGGCTGGCGAGTACATCCAGCTCGGCCAGCGCGGCCGCGCTCAGCTGCAGCGCTTCAAGATGCGGCAGCAGGCGATCGAACAGCTCCTCATAGAGGCCTTTTTCCAGCGCCAGCGCCTTGCCTTTGGAGGTCAGAACTTTATCTTCATACTCTTTCAGCTCAGGAATGATATAGCGCTCGGCGTTTTTCAGCGTCTGGCGACGCACATAGTGGATGGGCACCAGGTGACTCTGACCGCGGCTGACCTGAATGTAGTAACCATGTACCGCGTTAAAGCCGACTTTCAGCGTATCCAGCCCCAGTTTTTCCCGCTCGCGGATCTCCAGCCGGTCAAGGTAGTCACTGGCACCGTCAGCCAGCGCCCGCCACTCATCGAGTTCAGCGTTATAGCCCGGCGCGATGACGCCGCCGTCACGCACCAGTACCGGCGGTGATTCAATGATTGCCTGCTCCAGCAGCGTACGCAGCTCAGCAAACTCGCCCGTCTGCGTGCGCAGGCTCACCAGCCGTTCCGCCTTTGCTCCGGCCAGCAGCTGATTGATTTCCGGCAGCTGCTGAAACGCATGCCGCATGCGCGCCAGATCGCGCGGGCGCGCGGTGCGCAGCGCCAGGCGTGCCAGTATGCGCTCCAGATCGCCTACCTGACGCAGGACCGGCTGCAGCGCGTCGCTCAGCGACTGCAATTCTGCAATCGCATCCTGACGCCGGACAATTGTCGTAAGGTCACGCAGCGGCATATGCAGCCAGCGCTTCAGCATACGGCTGCCCATCGGCGTGACGGTTTTATCCAGGACCGCTGCCAGCGTGTTATCGATCCCGCCGGCCAGATTCTGGGTGATTTCAAGATTACGGCGCGTGGCCGCATCCATGATCACGCTATCCTGCTGGCGCTCCATGCTCAGGGAACGAATGTGCGGCAGTGTGGTACGCTGAGTATCTTTGGCATACTGCAGCAGACAGCCCGCAGCGCGCAGTCCCAGATGCGCCTGCTCCACGCCAAATCCGCGCAGGTCGCGCGTGCCGAACTGCAGATTCAGCTGCTGGCGCGCGGTGTCGATCTCAAATTCCCACAGCGGACGCCGCCGCAGCCCGCGGCGCTGGTCAATAAGCGACATCGCCTGCAGGTCTTCAGGGTAGAGCAGCTCCGCAGGATTCGTGCGCTGGAGTTCTGCTGCCATCGCTTCAGCGTCGCCCGGTTCGCTCAGGCGGAAACGCCCGGAGCTGATATCCAGCGTGGCGTAGCCAAAGCCGCGCTGGCTCTGGAAGATAGCGGCCAGCAGGTTATCCTGGCGCTCCTGCAGCAGCGCTTCATCGCTGATAGTGCCGGGGGTGACAATCCGCACCACCTTGCGCTCAACCGGGCCTTTGCTCAGCGCCGGATCGCCAATCTGTTCGCAAATCGCTACTGACTCGCCCAGCTGAACCAGCTTTGCCAGATAGCCCTCTACGGCGTGATAGGGCACACCGGCCATCGGAATGGGCTCACCGGCTGAAGCACCCCGTTTGGTCAGCGAGATCTCCAGCAGCTGCGAGGCGCGCTTTGCATCATCAAAGAACAGCTCGTAGAAATCGCCCATGCGGTAGAACAGCAGGATGTCAGGGTGATCGGCTTTCAGGCGCAGATACTGCTGCATCATTGGCGTGTGAGCGCTGATATTCTCTAATGTACTCATAGTATTAGGGTGTCCATGTTTAAACATAAGCAGCGCGATACATGATTCTGATTCTCTTTTATCTGCCCTTCTTAAGGCTCAGCGTGGTTGCCAGAGGCTGGCTGAAGGGCGGGCAGTAACCTGAATGTGTTCACGAGTACGTGCTGATTATGATAACGGAGTCTGTATGGCAGGAAAACCGGCGCGCAGGGCTGTTTCTTCGGGCAGGCTTCAGAATTGCAGAATGAGCCGGTACTGTTTCTGCGCTGAGGGCGCAAAATGTCATCGTCAACATTTCACGAAAGCTGCTACCATCGCGTTACTCCTGCTGACACTGCCGATAGCGAATGTTATGACCCGAAAAAGTACCAAAGCGGCCACCATTAAAGATATTGCGCAGATTGCCGGCGTAACCAATATTACCGTTTCACGCGTGTTTACTGCCCCTGATAAGGTTAAACCTGAAACGCGCGAGCGGATCCTGGCCGCAGCACGCACGCTTAACTATGTGCCTAACGCGTTTGCCCGCAATATCAAAGCCAGCCAGAGCCCTATTATCGGCGTGGTTACCGACGATACCTTTAATATTGTTTATTCCCATATCATCAAAGAGGTGTGCCGCCTGTCAGATGCCAAAGGCTATTCGGTCATGTTCTTTACCACGAACGGCAACCGGCAGATTGAGGCGCGCGCGCTGCAGACGCTGGTCAGCTATAAAGCGGCCGGGATTATTTTGTCGGTAGTGGAGGATTCTGACCGCTACGATAAAAGCCATATCGACGTGGTGCGCCACTCCTCAAGCCAGCTTATCCAGCTGGATCGTCAGTTTGATACGTTGCTGCCGGCGGTCTATATCAACAACAGCCGTGCCGGTGAGCTGGTTGCAGAAGCGATAATGAAAAAAGCGTTTCGCAATGTGCTGGTCATTGGCGGCAGCGAACACTCTCACATTACCCGGCAGCGTATTGACGGGATCCGAAGCGGGATTGACGAGCGCGTTACTCTGCACACGCTTTATACCGACTACCGCTACGAACATGCTAAGGCGATGATTCAGTCATGGTTCTCTACCACCCATGAACGCTACGATGCAATTGTCGGATTAAACGGCATGATTACGCTGGCGGCTATTAATCTGGCCAACAAGTGGGGAATGCACGACACCGGCTTTATCTCTGTTGATGAAGTACCCTGCGCCGAAGATTTTAATCAGGTTATTCCTTATGTCGCTCATGATACCGGCCAGTGGGCGCGGGTGGTGTCAGAAAATATCATCTCTGCTATTGAGGGCCGTCCCTACGAAACCCGCGTGATGCTTAATGGCTTCCTGAAAAACCTTTAGTTTCAGACGCCTGCCGGGTTTTTTCTGTAACAACACTGAAAGCGATGTTAATAAGATGTGACATGCCGCAAGGATCTTAAACTTGTCCATCTGAGAATGTTGACGTTGTCATTTCAGGTGTTTAAATTTTGATCTCATGTCTGTGGCGATGAATTTAACAATCCTCAGATAGCGTATTCCTGGCATACAGGACGTTTTTATCTTTATGTTAACGTCAACATTTCAGGTGTGGTTGCGCAGTGTTCCTGTACCGGCTTTATTTCGTAACGACGATAAGCAGTTAACTGAAAAGACCCGGAGAAAATTATGAAAGGCAAACTGAACACCCTGCTGGCGCTCTGTGTAACGACCCCTTTAATGCTGGCATCTGCACTGGCGATAGCAAAGCCGCTGACTATCGGCATGTCCTTCCAGGAGATGAATAACCCCTATTTTGTCACCATGCAGGAAGCGCTCAAGGCTGCAGCCGGCAGCATGGGGGCTACGGTGATTGAGGCAGATGCCCGTCACGATGTCTCAAAGCAGATCAACGACATTGAAGATATGCTGCAGAAAAAAGTCGACATCCTGCTGATTAATCCGGCGGACACCAACGGGGTGGAAAACGCGGTAAACGAGGCAAAAAAAGCGGGCGTAGTGGTAGTGGCGATTGACGCTCAGGCTAAAGGCCCAATCGACTCTTTTGTTGGCTCCAAAAATTATGATGCCGGCCTGCAGGCCGGAGAGTTTCTGGCGAAAGCGCTGGGCGGTAAAGGTAAGGTCGCCATTCTTGATGGTATTCCGGTGGTGCCGATCATCGAACGCGTTAAAGGGTTTGAAGATGCAATGAAGAAATATCCCGGCATCAAAATCGTTAACCGTCAGAACGGCAAACAGGAGCGTGATACTGCGCTAAGCGTTACCGAAAATATGCTGCAGGCAGCGCCGGATCTGGCCGGCATTTTTAGCGTCAACGATACCGGTGCGCTCGGGGCTCTGGCGGCGATTCAGGCGAACGGCGCAGATGTGAAACTGGTCAGCGTCGATGGTCAGCCGGAAGCGGTGAAAGAGATTGAGAAAGCGGGATCGCCGTTTATTGCAACTTCTGCGCAGTTCCCGCGTGACATGGTACGGCTGGGGCTGGGCGTGGCGATGGCGAAGCACTGGGGAAGTCAGGTGCCGGCTGCAGTACCGCTTGACGTAAAACTGATCACGAAAGAGAACGCCAGCGGCTTTAGCTGGTAATCACTCCGGGGAGGCGCTGCCATGCCGTTACTGCAACTCAGCGGAATCAGTAAATCATTTCCGGGCGTACGCGCGTTAAACAACATCAACCTGACGCTGCACGCCGGTGAAATCCATGCGCTGCTCGGTGAAAACGGGGCGGGTAAATCCACGCTGATGAAGATCCTGAGCGGTATTTATCAGCCTGACAGCGGCGAAATCGCTATCGACGATCGGCCGCAGCAGTTTGCTGGCTATCGTCAGGCGATAACAGCTGGCGTGGGAATTGTCTTTCAGGAGTTCTCGCTGATACCGGGTCTTAATGCCGTCGAGAATATTTTTCTGAATCGCGAACAGCGTACCCGCTGGGGATGGCTGGATCGCCAGACGATGCGCAGTCGTACGCTGGCGCTGCTGGCGCGGCTGGGGGTTGAACTCGATCCGGACATTGCGGTAACGCACCTCAGCGTGGCGCAGCAGCAGTTTGTTGAGATTGCCAAAGCGCTGGCGCTGGATGCGCGGATCCTGATCCTTGATGAACCTACGGCAACGCTGACGCCGGGTGAAGCTGAGCATCTGTTCCGGGTGATGCGCGACCTGCGACAGCAGGGGGTGGGCATGCTGTTCATCTCGCATCATCTGGAGGAGATCTTTGCGGTATGCGACACCATCACGGTACTGCGCGACGGAGGCTATGTTGGCACCCTCCCGGTGAGCGACTGCAGCAGCGAGCAGCTGGTAAAAATGATGGTGGGCCGTCAGGTGGCACAGCATTTCCCCGATAAGCTGCCGCTGCCGGCGGCAACGCTACCGCTGCTGGAGGTCAATCTGCAGCGCCAGCGCCAGGGACCCGCAGACGCTTTTCAGCTCTGGCCCGGAGAAATTCTCGGCTTTGCCGGACTGGTGGGATCGGGCCGTACCGAAACCGCCTGCGCAATGCTGGGTGCACAGGCGTGCTGGCAAAAGGAGGTGCGCCTGAATGGCGAACCGCTGCGGCTGCGTACGCCCGCCGATGCCTTAGAGCAGGGGATCGGACTGCTGCCGGAAAACCGCAAAACTGAAGGGCTGGTACTGCCGTTTAGCGTGGCGCATAACATCACGCTGAACCGGCAGATCACTCACGGCGGATTTCTGCACCATGTGCGCGAGCGTGAAGTGGTCAGCGACCTTATCCGCAGGGTTGGCGTGAAAACGCCGTCAGCGGAGCAGGAGGTGAATACGCTTAGCGGCGGCAATCAGCAAAAGGTGGTCATTGCGCGCTGGCTGAATAATGACTGCAAGGTGCTGATCTTTGACGAACCCACACGCGGTATCGATGTGGGGGCAAAAATGGAAATTTATCAGCTGATGCAGCAGCTGACCCGTAAGGGCATCGCTATCATCGTCATCTCTTCTGAGCTGCCGGAGATTATTGGCCTCTGCCACCGGGTGCTGGTGTTTCGCAACGGACATATTGCGCAGGAGCTTCACGATACGGCAATCAACGCTGAAACCATCATGCTACACGCTACGGGGAACGCATCATGAGTATTCTCTCTAATTCCATGCTGTCACAAACGTCGCGCAGGCGCGGCCGGCTTGACCGCTGTCTGCACCATCCCGCCTTCCTGCCGTTTGTCGGTTTTGTGCTGCTGTTTATTGTGATGATTTTTCTCAACGATAGCTTTCTGACCGCGAACAACCTCAGCAACGTGGCGCGTCAGGTCTCTATCAACGCCATTATTGCCGTGGGAATGACCTGTGCCATCTTAACTGGCGGGATCGACCTGTCAGTGGGATCGGTGATGGCGCTCTCCGGCACCGTGGCCGCCGGTCTGATGGTAGCGGGTATTCCGATGCCGCTGGCGGTGCTGGCCGGATTGCTGATCGGTATGGGCTTTGGTGCCCTGAACGGCGGCTGTATCGCCTGGCTGCGGATGCCGCCCATCATCGTTACGCTCGCCAGCATGGGGATCGCACGGGGACTGGCGCTGATGTATACCGGGGGATATCCCATCTCCGGCCTGCCGGAAAGCTTCATGATGTTTGGCCGTGCCAGCCTGCTGGGTATTCAGGTGCCCATTTTAATCATGCTGGTGGTCTATTTGCTGGCGTGGATCCTGCTGCACCAGAAGCCCTTTGGTCGTCACGTCTACGCTCTGGGCGGCAATGAAGAGGCCGCGCGCCTGAGCGGTATCCGTGTTTCACGCACCAAGCTCTGGGTATATATCATTAGCGGACTCACAGCGGCGGTGGCCGGTATTGTGCTCAGTTCGCGTCTGATGAGCGGACAGCCCAACGCCGGTAACGGATTTGAGCTGGATGCGATCGCTGCTGTCGTGCTGGGCGGGGCGGCAATAGCTGGCGGTAAAGGTGCCATTCTTGGGACGCTGGTGGGCGCGATGATGCTCGGCATTCTCAATAATGGCCTGAATCTGATGGGGGTTTCACCCTATGTGCAGATTGTGATTAAAGGCGGGATCATTCTGGGCGCGATCTGGCTGAGTTCCGTTAAGCGTAAAGCACACCGTTAAGATAGCCTGCGGGCTATCTCTCTGTCATTCAATGTTGACGTTAACATTTATCGAAAAGGATACGCTATGAATATTCTGCCGCAACAGATCAAAAGCCTGGTGAACTATGGCCCGCGCGATTATCGCCTGGAAACCTTACCGCTGCCTGAGCCAAAAGCACGCGAGCTGCTGGTAAAAGTGGGAGCATGTGGTATCTGCGCGTCTGACGTCCACTGCTGGCACGGGGCGCCAATGTACTGGGGAGATGGTAATCCGGAAAAAGCCTGGGTTAAAACGCCAGTAGTGGTGGGGCATGAGTTTTATGGCACGGTCGTCGGATATGGCGAGGACGCGCTGGAGCATTTTGGCGTGTCGCCTGGCGACCGCGTCATCGCTGAACAGATTATTCCCTGTAATCAGTGCCGCTTCTGCAAAGATGGCAAATACTGGATGTGCGAAAAGCACGACATCTACGGCTTTCAGACGCAGGACTCTGATGGCGGTATGACCGAATATATGCTGTTCAAAGCCAACAGCCGGGTGCATAAAATTCCTGATACGCTGACGCACGAAGAGTGCGCGCTGATTGAGCCCTTCGCCTGTGCGGTCCACGCGGTGAACCGCGCGGCGATTGAATTCAATGATGTGGTGGTGCTGGCAGGGGCTGGCCCGCTCGGCACCGGCATGATTCAGGCTATCCGCCTCAAAAACCCCAAGCTGTTTATTGTACTGGATACCATTCCGGAACGTCTGGCGCTGGCGAAAAAGCTGGGGGCCGATCTGGTTTTCAACCCGCTGGAGCAGGATGTGGATGCGGAGGTGCGCAAACTCACTGACGGCTACGGCTGCGACATCTATATAGAGGCGACCGGCAACCCACTGGCAGTTAATCAGGGACTGCAGATGATCCGGCGCATGGGCCGCTATGTCGAGTTCAGCGTGTTTGGTAAGCCTGCAACGGTAGACTGGTCGATCATTGGCGACCGCAAAGAGCTGGATGTGCGCGGCTCACATCTTGGCCCGCACTGCTATGAAACGGTCATAAGCTTTTTTGAGAAAAAATGGTTCACCGCAGAAGGCATTGTTACGCACAGTTTTCCGCTGGCGGAGTGGGAGCAGGGGTTTGCGATGGCATCAGGTCGCGAATCGATCAAAGTGCTGCTGGTACCCTGAACCGTTACGTGCGCCACCTCGTCCTGAGGGGCGCACACACCGCGTAAAGTTACGACATTACTCTGTCCGTTAATGCGCTGAACGACTACCATATGCGTTCAGGTTTTTTGCTCGCTTATGGATATCTAATGCGTATTAAGGTTGCCCTCATTCCGTTGTTTTTCCTGCTTGCTGCCTGCAGCAGCAAGCCTGCGCCTCATCAGCAAGGCGATGTTGTGCCGGCACCTAAAGGCGGCTTCCTGCTGGATTCGTCGCATGCGGTTCAGCCGATGTTTGGTGACTTTGCCGGCAACCCGGCAGCAGAACAATTTATCGATCGGATGGTAGCGAAACATGGTTTTGATCGCGATCAGCTGCATGCGGTTATCGGCCAGGCAAAGAGGCTTGATTACGTACTGCGCCTGATGGATCAGCAGGCACCGAGCTATACGCCGCCAGCGGGGCCAAACGGCGCCTGGCTGCGCTACCGGAAAAAATTTATCACGCCCGATAACGTACAGAATGGCGTAGCGTTCTGGAATCAGTATGAAGATGCTCTGCAGCGGGCGCAGCAGGTTTATGGCGTACCGCCGGAAATTATCGTCGGCATTATCGGCGTTGAGACGCGCTGGGGCCGGGTGATGGGCAAAACCCGTCTGCTGGATGCGCTGGCGACGCTCTCGTTTAACTATCCGCGCCGCGCCGCCTATTTCAGCAGCGAGCTGGAAACGTTTCTGCTGATGGCGCGCACCGAACAGGACGATCCGCTGGATCTGCGCGGATCCTTTGCCGGGGCAATGGGCTATGGCCAGTTTATGCCCTCATCCTATAAAGAGTACGCGGTGGATTTTAACGGAGATGGTCATACCAATCTCTGGGATCCGGTTGATGCGATTGGCAGCGTCGCAAACTATTTCAAAGCGCACGGCTGGCGCAGCGGTGAGACAGTCGCCGTACCGGCGAGCGGACAGGCACCCGCGCTGGAGAATGGCTTCAAAACGCGTTATCCGATTGCCACGCTGGCGGCGAGCGGTCTGACCCCGCAGGGCTCACTGAATGGCAACAGCGAAGCCAGCCTGCTGCGACTCGATCTGGGCACCAGCTATCAGTACTGGTACGGCCTGCCTAACTTCTATGTGATTACGCGTTATAACCACAGCACCCATTACGCGATGGCCGTATGGCAGCTGGGAGAGGAGGTCGCCAAAGCGCGGCAGGGCAATCTGCTTTAATGCTGTCCTTATAAAGTGTGAGGATATAATATGGCACCCTCTTTGCGGTGCCATTTCACCGCATGCAGATTATCAGGAGCACTTATGGAGCATTTACCCGCCTGTCCGCTGTGTCAGGCTGATTATACCTGGCAGGATGGCGACAACCTTAACTGCCCGTCGTGCGGCCATATCTGGTCTGCCAGCGCGGCAGAAGCGAGCGATACGCTGCTGGTACGCGATGCCAATGGCAATACGCTGGCAGATGGCGACAGCGTCACCGTGGTCAAAGATTTAAAGGTAAAGGGCAGCTCTTCGGTGCTGAAAATTGGTACCAGGGTCAAAAGTATTCGTCTGGTTGAAGGCGATCACAATATTGACTGCAAAATCGAGGGCTTTGGCCCGATGAAACTCAAATCTGAGTTTGTGAAAAAGAGCTGATGGCCGGACGGCGCAGGCCGTCCTGTTTTTTACCCTGAAGGTATTTACGCCTCCCGCTTTCGGTTCCTGCTGCGCCACCCTCTGTACTGAACACCTCCGGTCTCACTCACTGCTGAACGTCAGCGCCTGCCTGGCACAGATCGCGACTATGCTTGATTAAGCGGTACTGACTCCGGCCGATCCGGCACGCGGCAACGGCACGCTGCTGTGCGCTTCCCCGCATCCGGTCAGGATGGCATGAAACCGGACCGGAGGCAGCGGAAGCAGGGGCGCAAATTTCACTGCTGCTGGTTGAAAAGCGCCGTCTGCCGCTCCATTTACTGCTAACGTTGCGCCGCAAAAGGAGAAAGCGATGAATGATGAACAGCTGCAGCAGTTAAGCCGTCAGATTGGCGAAAAGCTCATAGCGCGCCACGCCAGCGTGACGACGGCTGAATCCTGTACCGGCGGCTGGATTGCCAAAGTTTTCACAGATATCAGCGGCAGCTCTGCCTGGTTTGAGCGCGGATTTGTCACCTATAGTAATAGTGCCAAGCAGCAGATGGCAGGCGTGCAGGCGAGCACGCTTGCGCGCTATGGCGCAGTGAGTGAAGAGACAGTACGTGAGATGGTGGCAGGCGCGTGTCAGGCGGCGCAGGCACCTTATGGGATCGCTGTAAGCGGCATTGCAGGACCGGGCGGCGGCAGCGCAGATAAACCCGTGGGCACCGTCTGGTTTGCCCTTGCCGGACCGGAAGGTATCTTTGCGCAACGCTGTGTTTTTGCAGGCGATCGCGAGGCGGTGCGGCGTCAGTCGGTGGCCTGGGCGCTGCAGACGCTGCTTGATCAATTTCTGATAAATTAGGCTTGATACTGTATGATTATACAGTATAATTATTGGCAACAGAACGAGCGGACACAGCCAGTGTTTGCTCACCCGGCATGATTAGGAGTGTAAATGGCGATCGACGAGAACAAACAGAAGGCTTTAGCTGCCGCACTGGGCCAGATTGAAAAACAATTTGGTAAAGGCTCCATCATGCGTCTGGGTGAAGACCGCTCGATGGATGTAGAAACTATTTCTACCGGCTCCCTGTCGCTGGACATCGCACTGGGTGCGGGTGGTCTGCCGATGGGCCGTATCGTAGAGATCTACGGACCGGAAGCTTCTGGTAAAACCACGCTGACGCTGCAGGTTATTGCGGCTGCACAGCGTAAAGGTAAAACCTGCGCCTTTATCGATGCTGAGCATGCGCTGGATCCGGTCTATGCGAAAAAGCTGGGCGTGGATATCGATAATCTGCTCTGTTCACAGCCGGATACCGGTGAGCAGGCGCTGGAAATCTGCGACGCGCTGGCACGTTCAGGTGCCGTTGATGTCATCATCGTTGATTCCGTTGCGGCGCTGACGCCTAAAGCGGAAATCGAAGGTGAGATCGGTGACTCGCATATGGGTCTGGCGGCACGAATGATGAGCCAGGCGATGCGTAAGCTGGCAGGTAACCTGAAACAGTCCAATACGCTGCTGATCTTCATCAACCAGATCCGTATGAAAATTGGTGTGATGTTCGGTAACCCGGAAACCACCACCGGTGGTAACGCGCTGAAGTTCTACGCCTCCGTTCGTCTTGATATCCGCCGTATCGGTGCGATCAAAGAGGGCGACGAAGTGGTAGGTAGCGAAACGCGCGTGAAAGTGGTGAAGAACAAAATCGCTGCACCGTTTAAGCAGGCAGAATTCCAGATCATGTATGGCGAAGGGATCAACACCTTTGGTGAGCTGGTAGACCTGGGCGTGAAACACAAGCTGGTGGAAAAAGCCGGTGCGTGGTACAGCTACAACGGCGATAAGATTGGTCAGGGTAAAGCAAACGCGACCAACTTCCTGAAAGAGAACCCGGCAATTGCGAACGAGATTGACAGCAAACTGCGTGAGGCGCTGCTGACAGGTGCGACAGCAGAGGCAAATACTAAAGAGCCTTCTGACGCTGAGCTTGAAAAAGCAGGCGAAACTAACGAAGACTTTTAATATCAGCGGGAGCAGCAATGCTCCCGTTTTCTTTTTTACTCCTCTGCACGCCTTCCGCTCTCTGCCCCCCATGCTTTACCCTGTCCGTTACCAACAGTAAGGCTAATGTGTATGTCATCAACATCATCACAGGCACCGGTGCCTGACTTCTCCCGTTTACTTGACCGCGCTATGCGCCTGCTTTCACAGCGCGATCACAGCCGCAGCGAGCTGAAGCGCAAACTGCAGCTCTCCGGCCAGCGTGCGGCCTATCTGCAGCAGCAGGAAAATATCCCGATTCCGGATGAGCTGCTGGAAAAAGTGCTCGACTGGTGTCAGGAAAATGGCTGGCTGAACGATAATCGATTTACTGAGCGTTTTATCCAGAGCCGGGCGCGCAAAGGATATGGTCCGCAGCGCGTCAGGATGGAGCTGCAGCAAAAAGGCATCGGACGCGACGAGATCAATCAGGCGCTGGCAGAAAGTGACGTAGACTGGACAGCGTGTGCTGCAGAGCTTGCCAGACGTAAGTTTGGCGAGCCGCTGCCGCAAACCTGGGCAGAAAAAAGCAAAGTACAGCGTTTTCTGATGACAAAAGGCTTTATGATGGAAGATATTCAGGCGGTTTTCAGAAATAGTGACGACTGAAAGGCAATGTGATTTTACTTCCTATTGCAGAAATTTTATCTTATTCCCACTTTTTGTTCCTCAGTCAGCGACGGACCGGATAGACAGGGTTTGTCAGCGAAAGGGAACGTTCGTTAGCGTGATTCCAGGAATTTTATGAGCAAGAGCACTGCTGAGATCCGTCAAGCGTTTCTCGACTTTTTTCATAGCAAGGGACATCAGGTTGTAGCCAGCAGCTCCCTCGTACCGAATAACGATCCAACGCTGCTGTTTACCAATGCCGGCATGGTGCAGTTCAAAGACGTTTTCCTTGGCCAGGACAAGCGTGATTACACGCGTGCGACTACCTCGCAGCGCTGCGTGCGTGCAGGCGGCAAGCATAACGATCTGGAAAATGTGGGTTATACCGCACGCCATCACACCTTCTTTGAAATGCTGGGCAACTTCAGTTTCGGCGACTATTTCAAGCAGGAGGCGATTGCTTATGCCTGGGAACTGCTGACGGGTGAGCAGTGGTTCAGCCTGCCAAAAGAGCGTTTATGGGTAACCGTTTACGAAACCGATGATGAAGCCTTTGATATCTGGGCTGACCAGATCGGTGTGCCGCGCGAACGCATTATTCGTATTGGCGACAACAAGGGCAGCGCATACGCATCTGATAACTTCTGGCAGATGGGCGACACCGGTCCGTGCGGTCCCTGTACTGAAATTTTCTACGATCATGGCGACCATATCTGGGGAGGCCCGCCGGGCAGCCCGGAAGAGGATGGCGATCGCTATATTGAGATCTGGAATATCGTGTTTATGCAGTTCAACCGTCAGGCTGACGGCACCATGCAACCGCTGCCTAAGCCGTCGGTGGATACCGGCATGGGGCTGGAGCGTATCGCGGCAGTCCTGCAGCATGTGAACTCCAACTATGAGATCGATCTCTTTGCGCAGCTGATCAAATCTGTTGCTCAGGTCACTGGCGCAAGCGACCTCAATAACAAATCGCTGCGCGTTATCGCAGATCATATCCGCTCCTGCGCCTTCCTGATTGCCGATGGCGTCATGCCATCGAATGAGAACCGTGGCTATGTGCTGCGTCGCATCATTCGTCGTGCGGTCCGCCACGGCAACATGCTGGGCGCGAAAGAAGCATTCTTCTATAAGCTGGTGGCACCGCTGATTGAGGTCATGGGCGCTGCGGGTGAAGATCTGAAGCGTCAGCAGAAACTGGTAGAAAATGCGCTGAAAGCGGAAGAGGAGCAGTTTGCTAAAACGCTGGAGCGTGGTCTGGCGCTGCTGGATGATGAGCTGGCAAAAGTGAGCGGCGACACGCTGGATGGTGAAACCGTCTTTCGTCTTTATGACACCTTTGGCTTCCCGGCGGATTTAACCGCTGACGTCTGTCGCGAGCGTAATCTGAAGATTGATGAGGCGGGATTTGAAGCCGCCATGGAGCAGCAGCGCCAGCGCGCGCGCGAAGCCAGCGGCTTTGGCGCGGACTACAATAGCGTTATTCGCGTTGATGCCGTAACCGAATTTAAAGGTTATGAAGAGCTGACGCTGAACGCCACGATTGAAGCGCTGTTTGTTGATGGTCAGTCAGTAGAACAGATCACCGCGGGACAGGATGCTGTCGTGATCCTGAACGCTACGCCGTTCTACGGTGAATCAGGCGGGCAGGTGGGGGATACTGGCGTACTGACAGGGCAGAATGCTGAATTTAGCGTGCAGGATACGCAAAAGTATGGCAAAGCACTGGGACATATCGGTAAGCTCACTCATGGTCAGCTGCGTATCGGTGATGCGCTGCAGGCGCAGGTAAACGAAGCACGTCGGGCACGTATTCGCCTGAATCACTCGGCAACGCACCTGATGCATGAAGCACTGCGTGAAGTGCTGGGCGATCACGTCGGGCAGAAAGGCTCGCTGAATAACGATAAATATCTGCGTTTTGACTTCTCCCATTCTGAAGCGATGAAGCCGCAGCAGATCCGTGAAGTTGAAGATATCGTCAATGCACAGATCCGCCGCAACCTGCTGATTCAGACCGATATCATGGATCTGGAAGAGGCTAAAGCGCGTGGGGCGATGGCGCTGTTTGGCGAGAAGTACGATCAGCGGGTGCGCGTGGTCAGCATGGGCGAATATTCAGTGGAGCTGTGTGGCGGTACGCACGCTGCGCGCACGGGTGATATCGGCTTGTTCCGCATTCAGTCTGAGTCGGGCACGGCTGCCGGTATTCGTCGTATCGAAGCGCTGACCGGTGAAGCGGCAATTGCTCAGCTGCATGCACAGAGCGATCAGCTGGCTGACATTGCTCAGGTGGTGAAGGCCAACAGTAGCAACCTCAGTGAGAAGGTGCGCGGTCTGGTGGATAACGTACGCGCGCTGGAGAAAGAGCTGCAGCAGCTACGCGATCAGCAGGCAGCCCAGGAGAGCGCATCGCTGAGCAGCAGCGCCATTGAAATCAGGGGCGCTAAACTGCTGGTAAGTGAGCTGAGTAACACTGAACCGAAAATGCTGCGTACGATTATGGATGACCTTAAAAACCAGCTTGGGTCTGCCGTGATCGTACTGGCAACGGTAGCAGAAGGTAAGGTTTCGCTGATTGCAGGCGTAACTAAAGATCTGACCGACCGCGTGAAAGCAGGTGAGCTGATTAGCGCGCTGGCCGTTCAGGTGGGCGGAAAAGGCGGTGGACGTCCTGACATGGCGCAGGCGGGCGGTACTAATCCGCAGGCGCTGGCAGGCGCGCTGGCAGGCGTACAGGAGTGGGTAAGCAGCCGGCTGTAACAATTAAAATTAAGCATTGTATAGCGCCAGGAACGTCTGTTCCGGCGCTTTTTAGTGCAATGGACACCAGGTAATGACAAAGTCCGGTCGATGTAGTGTATTTCGGCTAAACTGATTATCAGCAGAATGTATTGGTGTGACAAATCACAATGGTGTATTTGTCATAGGTATTGTTCAGCGGTATATGATGGATATGGCCGGGAGCCCGAACAGGCCCGACTCTTTTAATCTTTCAAGGAGCAAAGAATGCTTATTCTAACTCGTCGAGTTGGTGAAACCCTCATGATTGGCGATGAGGTGACTGTAACGGTGCTGGGCGTTAAAGGTAACCAGGTCCGCATTGGCGTTAATGCGCCAAAAGAAGTATCGGTACATCGTGAAGAGATTTATCAGCGTATTCAGGCTGAAAAAACACAAACCACGGGTTACTAACGTTTTCAGCGTCTCGCTCATGGGCGAGACGCTACCTTTCTGCTCCCTCCATCCGTTTATTTCTGTTTTAGCTTCCTCGCTTTTTTCATTACTGCTCTGGCTTTTGCTGTTGATAAATCACCCTTTTCGCCGTTAAATCAGCCGAATTGTGCGTCATTTGTGCAATCGAACGCGTGAGTGAAAAAAGTCGGGAGAAATTGTTTGACTTATAAGTCCGGGAAAGTAATATGTGCGCCACGCAGTGCCGATGAGCAGAAACAAGTTCAGAAGCACGGTTCGGAAGAACGCGTAAGGTGAGGTGGCCGAGAGGCTGAAGGCGCTCCCCTGCTAAGGGAGTATGCGGTCAAAAGCTGCATCCGGGGTTCGAATCCCCGCCTCACCGCCATTTCCGATGCATCCATAGCTCAGCTGGATAGAGTACTCGGCTACGAACCGAGCGGTCGGAGGTTCGAATCCTCCTGGATGCACCATCTTTTAGATGGTAGCGGATAAAGTTAAAGAGTGAACGAGCAGTTCCTTTCATGGTGAGTTGTTAGCACCCTGCGTAATACAAGAATTACCTCAATGCATCCATAGCTCAGCTGGATAGAGTACTCGGCTACGAACCGAGCGGTCGGAGGTTCGAATCCTCCTGGATGCACCATTCTTTGTATCATTTCAGGCTTGTTGCAGTTAGTCCATCGTAAGAAATACCTCAATGCATCCATAGCTCAGCTGGATAGAGTACTCGGCTACGAACCGAGCGGTCGGAGGTTCGAATCCTCCTGGATGCACCATTCTTCACCCCCTTTCAGTGTTATTAACGTCGCTTCTTTGCAGGCTACGCTTCAGTGCATCCATAGCTCAGCTGGATAGAGTACTCGGCTACGAACCGAGCGGTCGGAGGTTCGAATCCTCCTGGATGCACCATTCTCTGCTTTTTCCCCATATGCTTCAGTTAAACCCGTTACCGACAGCTTCAGCACCCGGGCTGTGCTCTCCAAATCTCCCCGGCAGTACCAGCCGCTTTCGCAATTAACCCGTCTCTGTTCAGCGATTTTAGCGCCGCCAGAGTTCACTGGCGTTAATAGGAATGCTGACTCTCTTTTGTACTCTGTTTTGAAAAATGCTGCATTTACCGCCATTTATGCCCGGTTTTGTTCCCTGACCTTTTTCTGAAAACGAAAATTCCTAATGCTTTCAAAGCATTTGCGGTTAAGCCTGCCTGGCGACAACCTGAGCGCATTAAGCTAAAGTAATGGCTCATTTTGTCGTACGTGCGATATGCCATTACCGTGAATGATTTCCTGATTTATGGCTCGCTGCTGGGCAGCAGCTTTCTGAGCGCCACGCTGCTTCCGGGCAGTTCAGAAGCTGTACTGATAGCGCTGCTGGTTGCTCAGAAAGGATCGGTATATGGCCTGTTGCTGGCTGCATCAGTGGGAAACACGCTGGGTGGCCTGACCAACATTTTTCTTGGTCGCCTTATGCCGCAGAACGGGCAGGGGCGATGGCATGACACAGCATTGACGTGGTTACACCGATGGGGCCCTGCGGCATTGATCTTTAGCTGGCTGCCGGTTGCTGGCGATCTGCTTTGCGTTCTCGCAGGCTGGTTGCGCTTCAGCTGGCTGCCTTGCATGCTGTTTCTCGCTCTCGGCAAAACGCTGCGTTATATCTTTATCGCGATCGCCACAATACAGGGTATGGAGTGGTGGCATTGATTCGCACAGATTCGAGGCTACGGTTAACATTATGCTGAACAAAAATAAATTATTCTCACAGCGGGAGGTTAATGTGATCCCGGACGTATCAAAAGCGCTCTCCTGGCTGGAAGCGCATCCCGACGCGTTAAAGGGTATCGGCCGTGGCATCGAACGCGAAACGTTACGCGTCGGGCCCGATGGTCATCTGGCTACTACCGGCCATCCGGCATCGCTTGGCTCGGCGCTGAAGCATGACTGGATCACCACGGATTTTGCGGAAACGCTGCTGGAGTTCATTACGCCGGTCGATAAAAATATCGACCGCTCGCTGACCTTCCTGCGCGACATCCATCGCCATGTGGCAAAACAGCTGGGTGAAGAGCGCATGTGGCCCTTCAGTATGCCCGGTCACGTTGACGATACCGATAAAATTGAGCTGGCGCAGTATGGCAGTTCAAACGTGGGCCAGATGAAGACCCTCTACCGGCAGGGGCTGAAAAACCGCTACAGCGCGCTGATGCAGATTATCTCTGGCGTGCATTACAACTTCTCGCTGCCGCTCTCTTTCTGGCAGGAGTGGGCGGATGTAAAAGATGCTGAGAGCGGTAAAGAGACCATCTCTGCGGGCTATCTGCGCCTGATCCGCAACTATTATCGTTTCGGCTGGGTGATCCCTTATCTGTTTGGTGCCTCGCCGGCGATCAGCTCCTCATTTCTTCAGGGGCGTGAGAGCCAGCTGCCGTTTGAAACGGATGGTAAAGATACGCTATGGCTGCCGTATGCGACCTCTCTGCGCCTGAGTGACCTGGGTTATACCAATAAGTCACAAAGTAATCTCGGTATTACCTTCAACTCGCTGGAAGGGTATGTGAGCGCGCTGAAGGCCGCAATCAAAACCCCTTCTGAAGAGTACGCAGCCATGGGCGTCAAAGATGCTGAAGGCAACTGGCTGCAGCTTAATACTAATGTACTGCAGATTGAGAACGAGCTGTATGCGCCTATCCGTCCGAAGCGCGTTACCCGTTCGGGAGAAGCCCCTTCTGATGCGCTGCTGCGTGGCGGCATTGAGTATATTGAAGTGCGCTCGCTTGATATCAATCCGTTCTCACCGGTAGGTGTGGATGCCGATCAGGCGCGCTTCCTCGATCTGTTCCTGATTTGGTGTACGCTGGCCGATGCCCCTGAACTGAGCGCCAGCGAGCTGCTCTGCAGTCGCAAAAACTGGAACCGCGTGGTGATGGAAGGACGTAAGCCAGGGCTGGTTATTGGCGTTGGCTGCAGCGACACTGAACATTCGCTGGTTGAAGTAGGCAAAGCGCTCTTTGCCGATCTGCGTCGCGTCGCGGAAGTGCTGGATAGCAACGAGGGCAGCACGCAATATCAGCAGGTATGCGATCAACTGGTAGCTTCTTTTGACGATCCTGAGCTAACCTACTCGGCGCGCATTCTTCACGCTATTAAAGAGAACGGCCTGACCGGAGCAGGTGTTGCACTGGCGGAGCAGTACCGGCAGATGCTCTGCGCGGAGCCACTGGAAATTCTGACCGAAGCGGATTTCACTCAGCAGGCGCAGGAGTCTGTTGCTGCACAGCAGGCGCTGGAAGCGAGTGATAGCATAAGCTTTGAGGATTATCTGGCAGGTCGGGAAGGCTGAAAAAGAAAATGGCCACATCACTGTGGCCAAAATTAACATCTCTGTTGTCAGGGATGATGATAACAAATGCGCGTCTTTCATATATTCAGACGCAGAACGACGAGAAAAGTTTCATCGTTCAGAAAAAATTTTTCAAACAGGAGGTGACGTATGCCACTACTGGACAGTTTTACCGTTGATCACACCATCATGGCCGCGCCGGCAGTACGCGTGGCAAAGACCATGACAACTCCGCATGGCGATACCATCACCGTTTTCGATCTGCGTTTCTGCCGGCCAAACATCGACATTCTGACCGAGCGCGGGATCCATACGCTGGAGCATCTGTTTGCCGGCTTTATGCGCGATCACCTCAACGGTGAGGGCGTGGAGATCGTAGACATCTCTCCAATGGGGTGCCGTACCGGTTTCTACATGAGCCTGATCGGCACGCCAGACGAGCAGCGCGTGGCGCAGGCGTGGAAAGGGGCGATGGAAGATGTTCTGAAAGTCAAAGATCAGAATCAGATCCCGGAGCTTAATGAGTATCAGTGTGGCAGCTACAAGCTGCACTCCCTGGACGAAGCGCAGCAGATTGCGCGTAATGTTCTGTCACACGAGATCGGTATTAATCGCAACGAAGATCTGAAGCTGCCAGCAGAGAAGCTGAAAGAGTTGCATATCTGATTAGCCCTTTCTGTAAAAACGCCGCATATTCTGCGGCGTTTTTTTGTATCACGATCCCACTGAGCTTTTCAGCGGCTGCTGCGGTGTAACCCGTACCTGCTTCACCATGTTGTCCTGCACGTCGAGAATATCGATGTCATAGCTGCCAACCTGTACCCGCGTTTCGGTCTGCGGGATCTCTTCCAGCGCCTCAAGCAGCATGCCGTTAATGGTGCGCGCTTCCTCTTCCGGCAGCGTCCAGTTGAACGCCTTATTGATTTCGCGCACGTTAGCGCTGCCTTCAATCAGCACCGAGCCATCATTCTGCGGCATCACCTCTTCTGCGAGAGAAGGGGACATGGAGGTAGTAAAGTCGCCAACGATCTCTTCCAGAATATCTTCGATGGTGATGAGCCCCTTAATATCGCCATACTCATCCACTACCAGACCCGCTTTTTTCTTATTGCGCTGGAACTTAACCAGCTGCACATTCAGCGGCGTGCCTTCCGGCACATAGTAGATCTCATCAGCCGCGCGCAGCAGACGATCCTTATTGAACTCCTTTTTTTCCGTCATCATGCGCCAGGCTTCGCGCACGCGCAGCATGCCCACGGTATCGTCCAGCGAATCGCGAAACAGCACAATACGCCCATGCGGTGAGTTACTCAGCTGACGCTCAATCGATTTCCAGTCGTCATTGATATTGATACCAACAATTTCATTGCGCGGCACCATGATGTCATCCACGCTGACTTTTTCCAGATCGAGCACGGAGAGAAGCATATCCTGATTACGGCGAGACATCAGCGAGCGCGACTCGTAGACAATGGTGCGCAGCTCCTCTTTGCTCAGCGCGGAGTTTACGGAGCCCTCTGTTTTAATCCCCACCATACGCATCAGCATGCGCGTAATGGTATTAAGCAGCCAGACCAGTGGCAGCATCACATACTGCAGCGGCGCCAGTAAAACGCTGCTGGGGTAGGCCACTTTTTCAGGGTAAAGCGCTGCGATGGTTTTAGGCAGGACTTCAGCAAAAACCAGAACAACAAAGGTCAGCACGCCGGTGGCGATAGCAACCCCGGCATCACCATACAGACGCATCCCTACGATAGTCCCCAGCGCGGAGGCGAGGATATTGACCAGGTTGTTGCCGATTAAGACCAGACTAATCAGGCGATCGGGCCGGCGCAGCAGTTTCTCAACGCGCCGCGCTGCACGATTACCGCTTTTCGCTTTGTGCCGCAGCTTATAGCGGTTGAGCGTCATCATGCCGGTCTCAGAGCCGGAGAAGTACGCTGAGACCAGCACCATGATGACAAGAATGATAATCATCGTGGTGGTTGAAACATGTTCCAACGAAAAATTCCTTAGTGGGAAGTGAGAAGATGCTGCAGTACGCGACTGCCGAAGTAAGCCATGGTCAGCAGCAGCGCACCGCCGCAGTTAAACCAGACCACGCGCCGTCCGCGCCACCCTTCACGGTAGTGCCCCCAGAGCAGCACGATATAGACGAACCACGCAAGAATAGAGAGCACCGCTTTATCGATATTCTCTGCGCTGAACAGGTTGTCCATGAAGAAAAGCCCGGTGCAAAGCACCAGCGTCAGCAGCACCACGCCAATCTGCGTGATATGAAACATTTTGCGCTCAATGCTTAGCAGCGGCGGCATATCCTGCGTAAAGGCGAGCTTTTTGTTTTTCAGCTGATAGTCGATCCACGCCAGCTGCAGCGCATAGAGCGCGGCAATAATCAGCGTGGCATAAGCAAACAGCGACAGACCGATATGCACCATCATGCCCGGCGTGGTCTCGAGGTGCGTAATAAAGGCATTCGGGACAAAGGTGGCAAACGCCAGATTAATTAACGCAAAGCTATAAACCACCGGCAGCAGCAGCCAGCCACGGTTACGTGAAGCCACAATAGTCATAATGGCGCAAATCAGCAGGCTCACCAGCGATCCGATATTAAGTAAGCTGAGATTTTGCCCGCTGTCGATAGCAAATATCCGCTGCTGCAGCGCGACAGCATGCGCAATCAGCGCAACGCAGGCGGACAGGACAGCAAATCGCCGCCAGCCGCTGTTACGTTTCAGTAAGCTGGGGATGATAAGTGCAAGACTGAGGGAGTAGGCGAAGAGCGCCACGATCGCGAAAACGAACATAGATCCTTTCTGAGAGTGATGAGATAAGGAAAAAAGCAGTATAGCGTCAGCGGCAGTATGCTCCAAACGATCTCACGGTCAATTGCAGAGATCGCTCAGGCTTCGTGTTATAATCCGGCGCATTGTGTCGCTCAGGCGGCCTCGCTACGGTATTAAGTGAGAGAGCATGTTTGATAATTTAACCGATCGTTTGTCGCAAACCCTGCGCAACATCAGCGGCCGCGGACGGCTGACCGAAGAGAACATCAAAGATACCCTGCGCGAAGTGCGCATGGCGCTGCTGGAGGCGGACGTTGCGCTGCCGGTAGTACGTGAATTTATTAACCGCGTAAAAGAAGCCGCGGTCGGACACGACGTCAATAAAAGCCTGACGCCGGGTCAGGAGTTTATCAAGATTGTCCGCAACGAGCTGATTGCGGCAATGGGGGCTGAAAATAATACCCTGAACCTGAATGCGCAGCCGCCGGCCGTGGTGCTGATGGCGGGCCTGCAGGGTGCCGGTAAAACCACCAGTGTGGGTAAGCTCGGTAAGTTTCTGCGTGAAAAGCACAAGAAAAAAGTGCTGGTGGTCTCAGCTGACGTTTATCGCCCGGCGGCGATTAAACAGCTGGAGACGCTGGCGCAGCAGGTGGGGGTGGATTTCTGTCCCTCCGATCTCAGCCAGAAGCCGGTTGACATCGTTAAGCATGCGCTGAAAGAGGCGAAGCTGAAGTTCTACGACGTGCTGCTGGTGGATACCGCCGGTCGTTTGCACGTAGACGAAGCGATGATGGACGAAATCAAACAGGTCCACGCCGCCATTAATCCGGTGGAAACGCTGTTTGTTGTCGATGCCATGACCGGTCAGGATGCCGCGAACACGGCTAAAGCATTTAATGAAGCGCTGCCGCTGACCGGGGTGATCCTGACCAAGGTTGATGGTGACGCACGCGGCGGTGCCGCGCTTTCGATTCGTCACATCACCGGTAAACCGATCAAGTTTATGGGGATGGGTGAGAAAACCGAGGCGCTGGAAGCGTTTTATCCCGACCGTATCGCCTCGCGCATTCTGGGTATGGGCGATGTCCTGTCGCTGATTGAAGATATTGAAAGCAAGGTTGACCGCGATCAGGCGGAAAAGCTGGCGAAAAAGCTGAAAACCGGTGACGGTTTCGATCTCAATGACTTCCTTGAGCAGCTTAAGCAGATGCGCAATATGGGCGGTATGGCCAGCCTGATGGGCAAACTGCCGGGTATGGGGCAGCTGCCGGACAACGTTAAATCGCAGATGGATGACAAGGTGCTGGTGCGCATGGAGGCCATCATTAACTCCATGACGCGTAAAGAGCGTGAGAAGCCTGAAATCATCAAGGGTTCACGCAAGCGTCGCATCGCGACCGGCGCCGGCATGCAGGTGCAGGATGTCAATCGGCTGCTGAAGCAGTTCGATGATATGCAGCGCATGATGAAAAAGATGAAGAAAGGCGGCATGGCAAAAATGATGCGCGGCATGAAGGGTATGATGCCGCCAGGTTTCCCGGGCCGTTAAGATATCGCTACACAGCCAGAAAAGTATGCTACTGCGGTTGCTTTTTGCGCCAAAATGAGTAAAATTTTCGGGCTTTTTATATTGCACCCGGGCCCCGTTCCTCGATGGGGCCCGGTTGTTTTATTAACTAAAGAGGATGTTATGGTAACAATTCGTTTGGCACGTCACGGCGCAAAAAAGCGTCCGTTCTACCAGGTCGTCGTCACTGACAGCCGCAATGCACGCAACGGCCGCTTCATTGAGCGCGTTGGTTTCTTCAACCCGATCGCATCTGGTCAGGCTGAAGGTCTGCGTCTGGACCTGGACCGTATTGAGCACTGGGTTGGCCAGGGCGCAACGCTTTCCGATCGCGTTAACGCGCTGATCAAAGAAGCAAAAAAAGCAGCTTAATCTGTCACGGTGGTGAGCATGACCAGTAAACCTGCCGCACAGCCTCCTGTTAACCCCATCGTTTTGGGCAAAATGGGTGCCGCTTACGGAATTCGGGGCTGGCTCAAAGTGTTTTCCTCCACTGAAGACGCTGAAAGCATCTTCGACTACCAACCCTGGTTTATCCAGCGCGCCGGTAAATGGCAGCAGGTAGAACTGGAAGGTTGGAAGCACCACAATCAGGACCTGATTATCAAAGTCAACGGCATTGACGATCGGGACGCGGCGGCGCAGTTAACCAATTGTGAAATCACGGTTGACTCCACGCAGCTGCCTGCGCTGGGAGAGGGTGATTACTACTGGAAAGACCTTATGGGTTGTAAAGTAGTTAACCTCGACGGCTATGAGATGGGCAAAGTCATTGATTTGATGGAAACCGGCTCAAACGACGTACTCGTCGTTAAGGCGAACCTGAAAGATGCATTCGGTGTACAGGAGCGGTTAATACCGTTTCTCGATGAACAGGTTATCAAGAAAGTCGATCTCGCTACTGGCACTATTGAAGTAGACTGGGATCCTGGTTTTTGATCTCCGGACAATCCGGTAACGTAACGGCGAACGCGATGTGGATTGGTGTTATCAGCCTGTTTCCAGAGATGTTTCGCGCTATTACCGAGTACGGGGTAACTGGCCGGGCAGTTAAAAATGGCCTGCTCAACATTGAGAGCTGGAGTCCTCGTGACTTCACGCACGACCGGCACCGTACCGTGGACGATCGTCCTTACGGCGGCGGACCGGGAATGTTGATGATGGTGCAACCCTTACGGGATGCGATCCACGCAGCGAAAGCAGCGGCGGGAGAAGGTGCTAAGGTGATTTATCTGTCACCTCAGGGGCGCAAACTTGACCAGCAGGGCGTTTGCGAACTGGCGACTAACCAGAAACTGATTCTGGTCTGTGGTCGCTACGAAGGTATTGATGAGCGCGTGATCCATACAGAGATTGACGAAGAGTGGTCAATCGGTGATTACGTTCTCAGTGGTGGTGAGCTGCCAGCCATGACGCTGATTGACTCCGTCGCCCGGTTTATTCCCGGCGTACTGGGCAAGCAGGCGTCCGCCGATGAAGACTCATTCTCGGATGGTTTGCTGGATTGCCCGCACTATACCCGGCCTGAAGTGTTAGAAGGGATGGAAGTACCGTCAGTTCTGCTGTCGGGCAACCATGCCGATATTCGCCGCTGGCGCCTGAAACAGTCGTTAGGCCGTACCTGGCTAAGAAGACCTGAACTTCTGGAAAACCTGGCTCTGACTGAAGAGCAAGCAAGGTTGCTGAATGAGTTCCAGCGGGAACAGCAGCAGCAACAAAACGATGAAGCGGAAGAGTAATCTTCCCTGACTATCAGTTTACCCAGGATATGAGATTTAATTATGAGCAACATTATCAAGCAAATTGAACAAGAACAGCTGAAACAGGATGTACCTTCATTCCGTCCGGGTGATTCCGTGGAAGTGAAAGTATGGGTCGTTGAAGGTTCTAAAAAACGTCTGCAGGCATTCGAGGGCGTGGTTATCGCTATTCGTAACCGCGGTCTGCACTCTGCATTCACTGTTCGTAAGATTTCCAACGGCGAAGGCGTTGAGCGTGTCTTCCAGACTCACTCTCCGGTAATTGACAGCATTACTGTCAAACGTCGTGGTGCTGTGCGTAAAGCCAAACTGTACTACCTGCGTGAGCGCACCGGTAAGTCAGCTCGTATCAAAGAGCGTCTTGGCGCGTAAGCGACATCTCAAAGTTAATAGCAAACAAGGGGTTGGCATAATGCCAGCCCCTTTTTTATGGATGCTTTAAGCGATAAACCGCGGCCTCAACCGGCCCGTCCGGCAGCACAATCAGCCCGTGCTGGCAGCCTGTCAGCGTAAACCCGCTGCGTAATGCCACGGCGCGGCTGGCGACATTATCTGTGGCGGCCAGGATTTCCAGCTCCGTGATATCTGGCCGGCTAAAACCCAGGGTTATCAGTTGCGCTACCGCGCGTGTAGCCACGCCCTGACGCTGCGCATCGCTGCGTACCCAGTAGCCCAGCGCTGCAACCTCGCCGGGCTGACGGGCAAAACGGATCCCGGCCCCTCCCAGCAGACGATGACGGCTGTCTGCGATCGCAAACCTTTCGGCCTCACCTCTGACACGCTCTGCGTGAGCGAAATTAAACCAGCTTACTGCCTCTTCCGGCCGGTAATTTTCATGTGCCCACGTCATCCAGGGCAGCAGGGTATCAAGAGACTGATTGACGGCCTCAGCAAAAGCAGTTGCATCTGACAGCGCAAAGGGACGCAGGATTATCTCAGTCATAATCAGTCAGCCTTCATAAATCGTGAGGAATTACAGAATATTAACTGAGCGCGCAGTGAAAAACGAGTCGCAGCTCTACGATGGTGTAATTTTATATTTACATCTATCCGGCAAGGTATATAGTGTCATTTATTTATATATACCTGATAAATATAAATTTAAATGCAAATTTATACCGTGGTGCAATGCAGGTGGTAAAAATAGTGTACACGCATGGATTGCATACAATACAGCCTGTGATAGAGTAAGCGTCATCCTCACTGAGGATCCAAACCGCACAGATGAGTAAAAAGGATCGCCACCATGCAGAAAGACGCGCTGAATAACGTACATATCGCTGACGAACAGATTTTAATTACGCCGCAGGAGCTGAAAGCACGCTTTCCGCTGACGGCAGAGCAGGAAGCTCAAATTACTGCTTCGCGTAAAACTATTGCGGACATTATTGCCGGGCGCGATCCGCGTCTGCTGGTAGTCTGCGGTCCCTGCTCAATTCACGATCCGGAAGCAGCGTTAGCGTACGCCCGTCAGTTAAAAGATCTCTCTGTGCAGCTGAAGGATCAGCTCTATATCGTCATGCGCGTCTATTTTGAAAAACCCCGCACCACCGTAGGCTGGAAAGGGCTGATCAACGATCCTTACATGAACAACTCATTTGATATGGAAGCCGGGCTGCACATTGCGCGTCAGCTGCTGGTAAACCTGGTTGAAATGGGTTTGCCACTGGCGACAGAAGCGCTGGATCCTAATAGCCCGCAATATCTCGGCGATCTGTTTAGCTGGTCAGCCATTGGTGCGCGCACCACGGAATCACAAACGCACCGTGAAATGGCGTCTGGTCTTTCAATGCCGGTAGGTTTTAAAAACGGCACCGATGGCAGTCTCGGCACGGCGATCAACGCTATGCGTGCGGCAGCGATGCCTCACCGTTTTGTCGGCATTAATCAGGCAGGGCAGGTCTGCCTGCTGCAGACGCAGGGCAACCCGGACGGACACGTGATCCTGCGCGGTGGCAAAGCGCCTAACTACGGCCCGGACGATGTTGCACAGTGTGAAAAAGAGATGCTGAAAGCAGGACTGCGCCCGGCCTTAATGATAGATTGCAGCCATGGCAATTCTAACAAAGACTATCGTCGTCAGCCTGGCGTAGCCGAATCGGCTATTGCGCAGATCAAAGATGGAAACCGCTCTATTATTGGCCTGATGCTTGAGAGCAATATTCACGAAGGCAATCAGCCTTCAGAGCAGCCGCGCAGCGAAATGAAGTATGGTGTCTCGGTGACCGATGCCTGCATTGACTGGAATACTACCGAAACGCTGCTGCGCACGATCCATCAGGATCTGCAGGGAGTGCTGTCGGCGCGTCTGTCACACGAGGTATAAAGAGTCATGGTGGCTGAACTGACCGCATTGCGCGATCAAATTGATGAAGTCGATCAGGCGCTGCTTGGGCTGCTGGCAAAACGACTGGAGCTGGTGGCACAGGTTGGCGAAGTAAAAAGCCGTTACGGCCTGCCGATTTATGTACCCGAGCGTGAAGCAAGCATGCTGGCGTCACGCCGGCAGGAAGCAGAAGCGCTCGGCGTATCTCCCGATCTGATTGAAGATGTATTGCGTCGTCTGATGCGGGAATCCTATACCCATGAGAATGACAAAGGTTTCAAAACCCTTTGTCCTTCACTGCGTCCGGTAGTGATCGTCGGCGGCAGCGGCAAGATGGGGCGTCTGTTTGAAAAAATGCTGACACTGTCCGGTTATCAGGTGCGCATTCTGGACAAAGAGGACTGGGATCGCGCCGATCGGCTGCTGCAGGATGCGGGCATGGTGATCATCAGTGTCCCAATCCATCTTACCGAGAAGATCATCGCCGATCTGCCTGCGCTGCCGGACGACTGCATCCTGGTCGATCTTGCATCGGTAAAAAACAGGCCGCTGCAGGCCATGCTTGCCGCGCACGCCGGACCGGTACTGGGGCTGCACCCGATGTTTGGGCCCGACAGCGGCAGTCTGGCAAAACAGGTTGTGGTCTGGTGCGACGGTCGTCAGCCGGAAGCGTATCAGTGGTTCCTGGAACAGATTCAGGTTTGGGGAGCACGGCTGCACTGCATCAGCGCCGCAGAGCACGATCAGAACATGGCCTTTATTCAGGCGCTGCGTCACTTTACGACTTTTGCTTACGGCCTTCACCTGGCTGAAGAGAATGTAAACCTGGATCAGCTGCTGGCGCTCTCTTCACCTATTTACCGGCTGGAGCTGGCCATGGTAGGGCGGCTATTTGCGCAGGATCCACAGCTCTATGCCGATATCATTATGGCTTCAGAAAGCAACCTGGCGCTGATAAAACGTTACCATCAGCGCTTTGGTGAAGCTATATCGCTACTGGAACAGAGCAATAAGCAGGCGTTTATCAGCAGTTTTGAGCGCGTGGAACAGTGGTTTGGCGATCACGCCCAGCGTTTTCTGGTTGAAAGCCGCAGTCTGTTACGCTCGGCTAACGATAGCCGGCAATAAAAAAAGGCACCCTCAGCGGTGCCTTTTCTGCTTATATGCGGGGTTCAACCGGAACCACATTTTCACCGGGATAGCAGCCCAGCACTTTCAGTGAGCGCGTCAGCTGGCGTAATTCTGCCAGCGCCAGCTGCATATTTTCCGACTGCAGATTGCCCTGCACATCAATGTAGAACATCTCTTCCCACGGATTACCGTTAATCGGGCGATTCTCCAGCCGGCTCATAATCAGATTATGGTTGCGCAGTACCAGCAGGGCCTCTACCAGCGCACCCGCCTGCTGACCGGTAGCCATGATCAGCGTGGTTTTGGCCGGGACCTGCACCGAAACGTCAACCGGCTTGCGCGCCAGTACGATAAAACGCGTGTGGTTCTGCTGCTGATTTGCCAGGTTACGCTCCAGCACCTGCAGCCCATAGAGTTCACCGCCTGCTTCGCTGCCCAGGGCGGCAACCTCTGGGGAATTAAGCGCGGCGACTTTCTCCATGGCTGCGGCAGTGCTTTCGGTGTATTCAATTTTCCACTGCGGGAAACGGTTAATAAACTGACTGCACTGCTGAAAAGGCTGGGGATGACTGTAGACGGTTTTGATCTGTTTAAGCGTGGTGGTCTCTTTTACCAGTACACAGTGCTCGATAGGGATGGTCAGTTCGCCAATGATTGAGAGCGACGTCTGCTGCAGCAGATCGTAAACATCATTGATAGAGCCGGAGCTGGTGTTTTCAATCGGCATCACCGCATAGTCAGCCTGGCCAGCCTCAACCTGCTGGATAATATCCTGAAATTTCAGACAGCCGTTTTCGACATATGAAGCAAAATGGCGTGACGCATATTTACGGGCAGCCAGATGCGAATAGGAACCCTTAGGACCCAGAAAGGCGATGCGGGGCGCCAGCGCATGCGGGTGGTTCAGGTTTTTCTGCAGCAGCGCCTGCTGCGTCAGCACCGAATCTTCAATAATCAGCTGAAACAGACGGGTAATGTAGTGGGCATCGAGCTGCTGCTGCTTACCGAGGGAAATCAGATTTTCCAGCAGGGCACGCTCCCGCTCAATATCACGTATGGGCCGCAGCGTGGTCAGTTTCGCCTGGGCAACTTCGATTGCCAGCGACCGTCGCTCGGCCAGCAGCGTAAGTAGTTTGCTGTCAACTGCGCTGATTTTATCGCGCAGCACCAGCAGTGGATTATCGATACTCATTAAGCTCACCTGTAAATACAGTTAAAAAAAAAGCCTCCCGGCGGGGGAGGCTTTGTCATTCGTCTTCGCATTCATTTTCGCATGACGACGCGCCTCCCGTTCAGGGGAAGGTAAAAAAGAATGCGAAGAAAAATGGCTGATGTTTCATGGTTTATTCCGGCAGGTAAGTGTTCTGAGAGTAATCGTACTGCTTAAAAGCTGTCAATAAAAAACGCGCCAGCTGGCGCGTTTTTTGTAACTGCAGAGTTTATCCTGCCGGAATGAAATCTTTAACACTGCTGGCAGCGCGGCGTGCTTCAGGCTTGTGCTGAGCTTTATTTAGCTGGCGCTCCAGCTTCGCGATCAAATCGTTGATGGCGGTATACATATCATCATGTTTAGCACTGGCAACCAGAGTACCGTTGGGCGTGTTAATGGTGGCATCCGCTACGAACTCTTTGGGCTCTTTAGACAACACGATGTGAGGATTGATGAGGTGGGCTTGCCACTTTTCCAGTTTAGCGAGACGGTCTTCGACATGGCTGCGAATTGCTGCAGTGATTTCCATTTGTTTACTGGTAATGTTCAGAATCATAGTTAAACCTCTCTGTCATTTCCGTCTGGGTAGAGTCAGCATACCGCGCCACACAGGAATTTATGTGATCTGGATCACATACGAACGTCACATTTTGTCAACGCAGGAGATTTGCGAGAAAGACCGGAGATTATTTAAAAATTGCTTGAAGCCAGCACTACAGCAGGGCAGGATTGACGGGTTAACCGCAACGCAAATGCCCTTTGCAGGCATAAAAAAAGCAGCCAAACGGCTGCTTTTTAAGCACGTTATCAACCACTTTTTTAACTGTTATTGGCCGCGATAATTTTCGCAACTTTGTCAGCTTCGGCCGTTAACTGCAGCTGGCGATAAGCATTCTCCATCAGCGGCAGCGCATCGCGTGTTGCCTGCGTATCCTGATAATCACGCATCATGCCTTCCACACGATTAACAACAGCGACATAAGCCCCGCGCTTGGTATAGAATTGCGCCACCGAGAGTTCATATTTCGCCAGACGATCTTTCAGATAGGTCAGGCGTTTCTGGGCATCCGCCGCATACTGGCTGTTTGGGTAGCTACGCAGCAGCTGGGAGAAGTCACGGAAGGCGTCGCGCGCATGGTTGGGATCGCGATCGGAGCGATCGATACCAAAGAAGCCCTGCAGAGCGGAGTCATCCAGGGCCATATCCGTCAGACCTTTCATATAGATGACGTAATCGATATTCGGATGAGTCGGGTTCAGACGCATAAAGCGCGAGATAGCAGCCTGCGCCAGCGGAAGATCGGCATTTTTGTAATACGCGTAGATTAAATCCAGCTGCACCTGCTGCGAGTAAGGACCAAATGGATAACGATTATCCAGCGCTTCCAGTTGCTTAATTGCCGCTTTGAAGTTACCGTCCTGCAGCTTTTGCTGAGCTGTGGCATAAATTTCAGACGGCGGGCTGTCCGGAACCGGATCAGATGAGCCGGAGCAGCCTACCAGGGCCAGGCTCAATGTGGCGGCAGCCACCAGATGTTTCATACGCGTCATGACGAAATGATTATCCTCAAAATGTTATGGCGGAAGCTGTCCGTATAGCTCCCGGTAATGACCAGTACGATAGCACATTATATTAAACGGCATCGCCGTAAAACCCAACGTTAACGAAGAAGCTGTATATGGCACAACAAGTTCAACTCACCGCAACGGTGTCCGAAGCACAGCTTGGACAACGTTTAGATCAGACTTTGGCAGAATTGTTCCCTGATTATTCACGCTCCCGCATAAAAGAGTGGATCCTCGATCGCCGCGTCAGCGTCAACGGCACTATCATCGATAAACCGAAAGAGAAAGTTCTGGGCGGTGAGCAGGTGGCTATTGATGCTGAGATTGAAGAGGAACAGCGCTGGGAAGCGCAGAACATTCCTCTTAATATCGTTTATGAAGATGACCATATTCTGGTTATCAATAAACCCCGCGACCTGGTGGTACACCCCGGTGCAGGTAATCCTGACGGCACTATTCTGAATGCACTGCTCTACCACTTTCCGCCGATCGCTGATGTACCGCGCGCCGGTATCGTACATCGCCTGGATAAAGACACCACTGGCCTGATGGTCGTGGCAAAAACGGTTCCGGCACAGACGCATCTGGTGGAAACGCTACAGCTGCGTGAAATCACGCGTGAATATGAAGCGGTTGCCATCGGTACGATGACGGCTGGCGGCACCGTTGATGAACCCATGGCGCGACACTCCACCAAGCGTACCCACATGGCCGTCCATCCGATGGGAAAACCGGCAACCACGCACTACCGCATCATGGAGCATTTCCGGGCCCATACGCGCCTGCGCCTGCGCCTGGAGACGGGCCGTACGCATCAGATCCGTGTTCATATGGCGCATATCAACCATCCGCTGGTGGGCGATCCGCTTTACGGTGGCCGGCCGCGTCCGCCAAAAGGGGCGTCAGAGGCGTTCATTAATACGCTGCGCGGATTTGATCGTCAGGCGCTGCACGCGACAATGCTGCGTCTCTATCATCCGATAACCGGTATTGAAATGGAGTGGCATGCTCCGCTGCCGCAGGACATGGTTGATCTGATTGACGCCTTAAAAGCCGATACGGAAGAGTTCCGCGATCGCATGGACTGGCTATGAGTGAATGGATCATCCCGGACTGGCCTGCTCCGCAGCGCGTTCGGGCCTGCTCCACGACCCGGCGGGGCGGTCATAGCCTGGCGCCCTGGGATTCGCTCAACCCGGCGGCTCACGTCGAGGATGCGCCCGCTCACGTGATGCGTAATCGCCAGCACATCGCAGAAACATTAGCGCTTTCTGCGATGCCGCAGTGGCTGGATCAGGTACATGGCAATGCGGTAGTGCGTCTGCCTGCCGCCTGTGCGCTG
The DNA here is from genome assembly GCF_002434165.1 of Pantoea sp. UBA6567. Lineage (NCBI taxonomy): Bacteria > Pseudomonadati > Pseudomonadota > Gammaproteobacteria > Enterobacterales > Erwiniaceae > Pantoea > Pantoea sp. UBA6567. Next base: position 218,495 of record NZ_DJJN01000002.1, read on the forward strand.
CCCCAGGCTGACGCGGCCATTACCCGGGAGCCGGGCGTGGTGTGCGCCATTATGACGGCTGACTGCCTGCCGGTGCTGTTTTGCAGTAAAGATGGCAGTGAAGTCGCAGCAGCCCATGCGGGCTGGCGCGGTCTCTGTAACGGCGTGCTGGAACAGACGCTGGCGCAGTTTCACTGTCCGGCCAGCGAGGTATATGCCTGGCTGGGCCCGGCTATCGGACCCGGTGCGTTTGAAGTAGGAGCGGAAGTACGTCAGGCATTTATGGCCCACGATGCGCGCGCAAAGGTGGCCTTTCGTCCGGCAGGCGCAAAATATTTTGCGGATATCTGGCTGCTGGCCGAACAGCGTCTGCTTAGCGCAGGCGTAACCTCTGTCAGCGGTTCACGACGCTGCACGTTCACAGAAAAGCAGGATTTTTTCTCTTTTCGCCGCGACGGTGTTACCGGGCGTATGGCTACATTAATCTGGCTGCAATAACCTTACGCTCTGAGACGATCCGGTCAGCCTGTTTTTTGCTCACAATATCAGGTCAGAAACCTTGAAAATTGGAGGCCTGACCTCATCTTAATCTCCAGTAGCATTTTGACCTGTAACGGGAGGAATTATGCGTCTGGATCGTCTTACCAACAAATTCCAGCTAGCCCTTGCTGATGCCCAGTCCCTGGCTCTGGGACAGGATAACCAGTTTATTGAACCGCTTCATGTGATGAGCGCTCTGCTCAACCAGGAAGGGGGATCGGTGCGTCCGCTGCTTAGCGCAGCAGGAGCCGATGTCGCCACTCTGCGTAGCAGTATTGAACAGGCAATCAATCGTCTGCCCCAGGTCGAAGGCACCGAGGGGGATGTACAGCCCTCAGCCGATCTGGTGCGGGTGCTGAACCTGTGTGACAAACTGGCGCAAAAGCGCGGCGATAACTTTATCTCATCTGAATTATTTGTTCTGGCGGCTCTGGATTCACGCGGTTCACTGGCGGATCTGCTTAAAGCTGCCGGCGTGACGTCTGACAAACTCGCGAACGCTATCGAACAATTGCGCGGAGGCGAAAACGTGAATGACCAGGGAGCTGAAGATCAGCGCCAGGCACTGAAAAAATATACCATCGATCTCACCGAGCGCGCCGAACGTGGCAAGCTGGACCCGGTAATCGGACGCGATGAAGAGATCCGCCGTACCATCCAGGTGTTGCAGCGCCGTACCAAGAATAACCCGGTATTGATTGGTGAACCCGGCGTGGGTAAAACCGCCATTGTTGAAGGGCTGGCTCAGCGCATTATCAATGGTGAAGTGCCTGAAGGCCTGAAAGGTCGTCGCGTACTGGCGCTGGATATGGGGGCGCTGGTGGCGGGAGCCAAATACCGTGGTGAATTTGAGGAGCGCCTGAAAGGGGTGTTGAACGATCTCGCGAAGCAGGAAGGCAATGTCATTCTGTTTATCGATGAGCTGCACACGATGGTAGGCGCAGGCAAAGCTGATGGCGCGATGGACGCAGGAAACATGCTGAAGCCAGCTCTGGCGCGTGGTGAACTGCACTGCGTTGGCGCAACCACGCTGGATGAGTATCGGCAGTATATAGAAAAGGATGCTGCCCTGGAGCGTCGCTTCCAGAAAGTATTTGTGGCAGAGCCCAGCGTCGAAGATACCATCGCTATTCTGCGCGGTCTGAAAGAGCGCTATGAGCTGCATCACCATGTGCAGATCACCGACCCGGCTATTGTGGCAGCAGCAACGTTGTCACATCGCTATATCGCCGACCGGCAGCTGCCAGATAAAGCGATCGACCTGATTGATGAAGCTGCATCCAGTATTCGTCTGCAGATCGATTCGAAACCTGAGCCGCTCGATCGTCTGGAGCGCCGTATCATCCAGCTGAAACTGGAGCAGCAGGCGCTGAAGAAAGAGTCTGACGATGCCAGCGTCAAGCGTCTTGAGATGCTGGAGACGGAGCTGAATCAGAAAGAGCGCGAATATGCAGAACTGGAAGAGGAGTGGAAAGCTGAAAAGGCGTCACTCACCGGTACGCAAAATATTAAAGCGGAGCTGGAGCAGGCAAGACTGACGCTGGAACAGGCGCGGCGCACAGGCGATCTGGCGCAAATGTCAGAGCTGCAGTATGGCAAAATTCCGGCGCTGGAAAAGCAGCTGGCGAGTGCCACTCAGGCTGAAGGCAAAATCATGAAGCTGCTACGCAACCGCGTAACGGATGTTGAGATTGCCGACGTACTGGCGCGCTGGACCGGTATTCCGGTAGCACGCATGATGGAAGGTGAGCGCGACAAACTGCTGCGTATGGAGCAGGAATTACATGCGCGGGTTATCGGCCAGAACGAAGCGGTAGAGGCGGTTTCAAATGCCATCCGTCGCAGCCGGGCAGGCTTGTCCGATCCCAATCGCCCGATTGGTTCATTCCTGTTCCTCGGTCCAACCGGGGTAGGTAAAACCGAGCTGTGTAAAGCGCTGGCAAATTTTCTGTTTGACAGCGACGATGCGATGGTGCGGATCGACATGTCTGAGTTTATGGAGAAACATTCGGTTTCGCGGCTAGTGGGTGCACCTCCGGGATATGTCGGATATGAGGAGGGCGGTTATCTTACTGAAGCGGTACGCCGCCGGCCTTACTCCGTCATCTTACTGGATGAAGTTGAGAAAGCGCATCCGGATGTATTTAACATCCTGCTGCAGGTGCTGGATGATGGACGACTGACGGATGGTCAGGGGCGTACCGTAGATTTCCGCAACTCAGTGGTGATCATGACGTCGAACCTGGGATCGGATTTAATTCAGGAGCGCTTCGGTGCGCTTGATTACCCAGCGATGAAAGAAACGGTAATGACGGTAGTCGGACACCACTTCCGTCCTGAGTTTATCAACCGTATCGATGAAGTGGTGGTATTTCATCCGCTGGGAGAGCAGCACATTGCCTCTATTGCGCAGATACAGCTGCAGCGGCTTTATCAGCGTCTGGAAGATCGCGGCTATCAGCTGCACATCTCCGAAGCAGCACTGAAACTGCTTGGTGAGAATGGCTACGATCCGGTTTACGGTGCGCGTCCGCTCAAACGGGCTATCCAGCAGCATATTGAGAACCCGCTGGCGCAGAAGATACTCTCCGGGGCGTTTGTGCCAGGAAAAACCATCGAGATGGATGTAAGCGAAGGCGAAATTGTCGCTCACCAGTAAGTGTTGTGCATAAAAACGGGCCTGCGGGCCCGTTTTTTGTTTCTTTAATATACAGCTGAGCTGGTTTTTACAACGCATTGCCTGGAAAGTAAGCGCCCGAGCAAAAAAGTTGAAATTAGCACTTGTCACCCGGCGAGAACTCCCTATAATGCGCCACCACTGAGACGGCAAAGCGGCAACGCAGACGGGCTCAGCAGGGCGTGAAGCGATTCACCCCGCCGGAGAAAAGCGCTGAAAAAAGTGTTTGACTCCGGAGGAGGAAAGCGTAATATACGCCACCTCGCAGCAGACGGCCCGGCCGCTGACTGCACCGCTCTTTAACAATTTATCAGACAATCTGTGTGGGCACTCGCAGGATTGATATCAGCGTCTCCGGACGTAAAAAAATATCAAGTCTTTGCTGAGTGAACACGTAATTCATTACGAAGTTTAATTCACAGAGCACCGCTTAACTTGTTTAAGCAAGTCAAACTTAAATTGAAGAGTTTGATCATGGCTCAGATTGAACGCTGGCGGCAGGCCTAACACATGCAAGTCGGACGGTAGCACAGGGGAGCTTGCTTCCCGGGTGACGAGTGGCGGACGGGTGAGTAATGTCTGGGAAACTGCCCGGTGGAGGGGGATAACTACTGGAAACGGTAGCTAATACCGCATAACGTCTTCGGACCAAAGTGGGGGA
>NZ_DJJN01000008.1:0-151108 GCF_002434165.1 Pantoea sp. UBA6567
ACCGCAGCCGTCGCCGCCTGTATACCCTGCTGAAGGGCGCTGCCCGTGCCGAAAGGCGCCGCGGCGGTTTTATAAGCCTGCTCCGCTATCTCCCCGGCTGCGGGGGTCAGGTTGCCCTTGCCGGCCAGCGCTGCCTTCGCGGCCTGAAGCGCGGCCGGGTCCCTCTTCGCCCTCTCGCCCGCTATCTGCCCCTCCGTGCGCGTGATGTCCGCCGCCTGGTTGCCGATTTCACCTATGAGCTGCGCCGCCTGCAGCCGGTTCTGCTCCCTCTCTTTATCGAATATCGGCGACAGCGTCTGGTTCGCGTGCGCGGCGTCGCGGCTCAGCCCGCTCACGTCCTGCGACTGCTTATCTCCGTCGCGGATAACCAGCGCGCCCCCGCTCACCGCCGCATTCGTCAGCGAGCTGCCGCTGCCGCTGTGGTTCGCCCCCGTCAGCAGCCCGTTCGCCATGTTCCCCGCAAACTGGCCGCCGATGCTGCCCCCGGTGCTCACGCCCGCGCTCTGATGCTCCACCTTATAGTCCGCCCGGTTTTCGATGTCGCGCCAGCCCAGCGTGCCCGTCTCCAGACGGTTTTTATCCGCCGTCGCCGTCGAGCCGATAACCGCGCCGTTCAGCTGCGTGTGCCCTCCAGCCGTCACGTCAAAGCCGCCTTTCCCCGCGAACAGGCCGGTCTGCTCCTCCACGCTCTGCCAGGTGCTGTGCATCTTATCCCGGCTCAGGTTCACGTTCGCCGAGCCGGTCATCGACCCGAAGGTGAAGCTGCCCCCGGCGCTGGCGCTCTGCTGCTTCGAGTCGTAGCGGTCGCTGTCCTGCTCGCTCGTCAGCGTCAGGTTGCGCGCCACGTCCGCCCTGATTTTTTCGCCGCTCACCTGCGCGCCCTGAAGCGTGGTGTCGCGCCCGCTTACCAGCGTCACCTCACGGCCCGCGCTCACCTGCGTTTCCGTGTGGGTGACGCCGCTGCCCTGCTCGCTGCCTTTTGCCTTATTTGCGCTGGCGGAGACGCTGATGCCCCAGCCGCCCTGACCCGCGCCGATGCCGATGCCCGCCGTGCCGCCGTGGCTCTCGTTTTTACCCTCCAGCGACGAGGTGTTCGCGGCCGACAGCAGGTTGAGGTCCCGGTTCGCCGACAGCAGCAGGTCTCTGCCCGCCTGCAGCTGGCTGCCCTGCACCGTCAGGTCACCACCGTGCCCTTTCACGCCGCTGCCGCGCGCCACCACGCTCAGATTATCGCCCGCCGTCAGGCTGCTGCCCTGTGCGGTGCGCTGCTCGCTGCGCTGTGTGGAAGTGGAAGACTGGCTACCGTAAGAGAGGCTGACGCCGATGGCGTTGTTGTTCTCCGGGCTGTCGCCCTGCGCCTCTGCCAGCCGGCCGGCCTGCACCGCCTGCACGCCGCTGAGCGCCGCTTTAGTACCCTGCAGCGCCGCCAGCCGTCCGCTGTCGGCAGACTTCGCCTCCTGCACCGTCTGCGCCGCCGTGTTCAGCGCGCTGCCTGCCGTGCCGGAAAGCGCCAGCGTCAGGCCCGAGGTTTTCTGCTCCACCCGGTGCGTCTGGCTGCTCTGGTTTTCCGCTGCGGTGATGCTCACCTCGCGGCCGTCCAGCGTCAGGTTTTTGCCCGCGATAAGATCGGAGCCGTTGATATCCAGCCGGTTGCCCGCTGTCAGCGACACGCTGCCGTTCACGCTGCCCACGGTGCTGCCCTGGCTGGTCGTCTCCTGCGCGGTGTCGGTGGTTTTCAGGCTCTGTTTGCCGTAACTGAAGCCGATACCGCCGGTGCCGGAAAACCCGCTCTTTTTCTCCTGCGCCAGATGCTGTTCACTGTTGCGTTCAGTCGCTCCGGTAACGCTGAGATCGTGGCCCGCCTGCAGAGAGAGATCGCCGGTACTCGCTATCTGGCTGCCCTGTACGCGCAGATCGTTGCCCGCCGCCACGGAAATAGTGTCGCCATTCAGCGAACTCCCCTGCGCCGTCTGACGCGAAATCTGGTCGCGTGTGGTTGTCGTGCTCTTCGACAGCCAGCCGCTGCTGCCCGTCGTCTTTTGCCGCTCGTCCAGATCCCGCGTGTTCTCGCCGTTTGTCAGTGTGACGTCATGTCCGGCGGTCAGCGCCAGCGCAACATCTGCCGACAGGGTGGCCGCGCGGGCATGAAAATCGTTGCCTGCCAGCAGCGAGAGGTCGCCCTTGCTGACGACTTCGCTGCCGATCTCCTGCGTATTGCCCTGCTTCAGGCTGTTATCGCTATCCCAGACAAGCGCGTCCCGATTCGCCGTACTGACAGTATTGAGCGTCAGATCGCGTCCGGCCTTAATCACCGTCTGGCTATTTTCGCCGCTGTTAACCACCTGCGCCGCCGTGAGAGTGATATCACGTCCGGCCTGCAGTATCAGCCGGCCGTCGTCGCCCTGCACGTACATGCCTGCCACGCTATCCACCGTGGTCCGGTCGAACTGGTTTTCACCGTTCCGGCTGCTCACGCTGCGGGTTGTGCTGACGGTATTGATATCCCGTCCGGCGCGGGCGAGCAGCGAGTCGGTTGCCCCGATCACGCCGCCGATGTTATTGATATCTGCGCGGGCGAGAAAATCGACACTGGCGCCTTTGATCGTCCCCGCCATGTTGGTGATATTACCGGCGCTCAGCTTCACCACTTCGCGCCCGGCCAGCGTACCGCTGTTAAACAGGCCACCGCCCAGGTTCAGGTTGAGGTTGCGGCCCGCAATCAGCGCACCGCTGCCATCGACATCGCCTGGCTGAATGCGCGCATACACCTGCGGTACCAGCACCGTCTGGCTGGAGCCATTCGGCAGTCTGACCTGCGCATTAACCAGCCAGACAATATCTTTTGTCAGCAGTCCCATCTGCTCAGGCGTCAGCGCCACGCCTGGCGTCAGGTGATAGCGCTGACTAAAGGCGATAGCGTTGTTCATCAGCGCCTTGTACTGATCTTCGTCGTTGGTAAAGCCGCCCAGGTAGCGCTGCCCTGTCAGATTCATGACCTGTTCCCGGATCAGCCGCTGCTCGTAATAGCCGTCACCCAGGCGCTTCAGTACGTTATCGCTGTTCTGCGTCAGGGCGTCCTGCATATAGTCGCTGCTCAGCCACTGCTTCTCCTGAGTAAAGCGCGGATCGGTCTCTACCAGATATTTACCGCCGGGAGAGGGATTGGTTCTGAACAGGCTGTTGTCCGGCAGGCGCGTATCGGGCCCGACGATGCGGATCACGCTTGCGTTCTCCCCCTGGCTGCCGGGCACATCAAAATGCTGGCCGGGTTTGAGCAGCGCGGCAATGTCAGGCATGCTGCCTGTGATATGGGCATTCACGCCGCCCGCACGCCCCGTCGTGGCGTCGGTTCCCTCTGTGCTCTGTGGGACGAGCGAAAGGGGGTTGCCGTTCAGTTCACCGTGATCGACCAGCTCTCCTGGCTTCAGGGCAATGGTCTCAATCACGTCCGGCGGCGTGTAATCCGATGTGCTGTCGCCCTGCTCGTCGCCACCTTTATGACGGATGCGCTTGTAGTGAGTCACCTTACCGACGTCAGTCGTGATTCGCTGGCCCGCCACCTCGACATTATTGAGGTCTTGCGCGTTTATCGTCAGCGTATTGCCCGCGATGATCTGACTCTTATCATTCAGCAACCGGTCAGCGTTTATCGTCAAATCACCGCCCGCGATAATCTTCGCCGGATCGCTTTCGGCGATCTGCGTCTCCTGCACCGTACGCGTGTAGTCATACTGGTAGAAGTTATCGTTATTGCTGCCGGTGTTGCCTGGCGTGTTGAGATTAAGCAGTGAGTCGGCCGAGTTGCGGTCAACAAAGACGCCCGGCTCGCCGGCTTTCCAGCGGACGGTATCGCCCGAGTGCTGATACCCGGTAATCGCCTCCGAAGACACGGTTACCAGCCCGGTGCTGAAACGATCGTTGACGTTATTGATTTCACCGGCAGCCATCTGCATGTTGCCCGCTGACTCGATGGTGGAGCTGTGATTACTGAGGGTGCCCGCTCTGCCGGTTGCCAGGCCGTCAGCATTCAGCTCACCGCCCAGCGCCATATCGCCGGCACTGTAGATCAGGCCGTGGTCACGATTGTTCAGCGTCTGCACGCCGATATCCACCCGCTCACGTCCCGCCAGCGTGGCGGCAGTGTCGTTTTCCGCCAGGTTGTTGAAAATATTAGCCTGTACGCCAACGCTGTCGCCATAGATCCGGCCACTGCCGATATTGGTCAGCACCGACGCCTTCAGCAGCGTCTGTTTGCCGTCGATCAGCCCATAGTTGGTCAGCTGTCCGCTAAGCGTCAGCCAGTTCTGTCCGGCATTGATTTCGCCGGTGGCAGCGTTCAGCAGGTGGGGGGCGCGCAGATCGAGCTTGCCGCCCGCCAGCAGTTTACCGCTGTTGTCAACATCGCCTGCGGTTGTGAAGTTGAAATTGCCGTTGGCAATCATCTCGCCACGGTTGTTCAGGCTCTGCTGGCTGACCAGCGTGATGTCACCCAGGGAGAGGATCTGTCCGTCACCCGCCAGGCGATCGGCACGGATCGTTAGCGATCGGCCCGCTTTAAGGACGCCCTCCCGATTTTCCAGCGTCAGACTATTGCTCTGAGGCTGCGCCACTCTGAAGCTGCGCAGGCGACTCTCCGGCGTCAGGTCATTGCTCTGCAGCAGCAGATCTTCTCCGGCCGAAATCGCACCCTGCCGGTTATCGACCGAGCCACGGCTGCTGATGGTCAGTTGCCGATCGGCCAGTAACATGCCGCGCTGATTGAACACATCGTCGCTGTTAATCCGCAGGCTGGCCGCTTCAATCCCCTGCTGATCACCCTGAGTATCCTGATTGTTCAGCTGCAATGCGTTCAGCACGGCGTTCGCGCCGCTGCGAATCAGGCCGCCCGCATTGTCTATTATGCTCTGCGCACTCACCAGCAGATCGCCAATGCTCTGGATCTCTCCGCCACGGTTATCCAGACGCGCCATTTCCAGCGAAGCCGCCAGCTCGCTGACGATGCGCCCGCCGCTGCGGTTATACACTTCGCCACTCTGCAGCGTAAGATCGCCTTTCGCGCCCACGGTTCCGGCCTGATTGTCGATCGCGCCGCTGTGCAGATGAAGATCGCTAGGGCTGTAGAGGGTGCCGCTCTGGTTATCGATCGCCTGGCCGTGGCTGTCGATAAGCACGCTACCGCCCTGCAGCAGACCTGCCCGGTTGTTGAACGCAGAGTGCGTGTCGAGGCTGAGCTGCTCCTGTGCCACCAGCGTGCCAGCGGCATTATTCAGGCTGCCAGCCGCCAGTTGCAACGCTTTTCCGCTCAGCGTCAGACCCTGCGTATTGTTTATCTGTCCGGCGCGGATAAGCATGTCGCCCTGGCTGATCACGCCGCCTTTTTCGCCGCTGTTCTGATTAAGCAGCGTCTCTGCGCCGATATCAAGCTGCGCACCGCTCTGGATAAGGCCGCCGTCACGATTATCGAGCGTATCGCCGCGCAGCGTCAGCGCCTGCTGCGCCACCAGCTGACCGTCACGGTTATCCAGTAAGCGGGCTTCCACATGCCCGGTGTCGCTACTGACTATCCTGCCCTGACCGTTCTGCAGCGCATCCGCCGTGACGCGCAGCGTCTTACCCGCCCTCACAACGCCCTGCTGATTAGCCAGCTGTGCGCCTCGCAGACTGAGATCGCCTTCACTCGCGATAAAGCCCTGCCGGTTCGCCAGGCTGTCCGCGTTGATATCAATCTGCCGGGCCGAGGTGGTGCCGCTATCAAGATCGACATCGCCACCGCGCAGGGTGAGCTGACCATTTGAGCGCAGCGATCCCTTACTGCCGCGCAGATTACCGGTGGTGATCGACAGTGTGCCACGGCCTGTATGGGTGATGTCACCCGACTGGTTAGCGATCGCAGCCGCATTGAGCGTCAGGTTGTCGCTGTTAGTCGCGATACGGCCGCCCTGATTATTCAGGCTGCCCGCGAAACTAAGCGTGAGATCGTCACGGCCGGTTTGCAGGATCTGACCCTGCTGGCTGGAGAGATCGCGCGCCTGCAGGTTGAGCTTGCTGGCTGTCAGCGTGGCGCCATCGTTGTTCAGCATTTTTCCGGTGCGCGCGGTGAGCTGCTGCTGCGCGGTCAGGGTGCCGCTGCGCGTCACGATATCGCCCTCGCGGGCGTCGAGCGTCAGGTTTTTCCCCTCGGTACGGCTGCCGCTGAGGTCAATAGTCTGTCCGCGTGCGCTCAGGCTGCCGCCGGCCAGGTTTTTCCCCTGCGCGCGAAGCTGGCCCGTTGTCGTCAGGGTCAGATTGCCCGATTCACCAGGCCTGCCGTCATCCTGCACACCTGCCGCGAGAACGCCTGAAGCCGTGCTGTTGAGGCTGCCAGCCTGCAGCGTAACGTCATTGCGTGCCACAACAGAGCCGCGGTTCTGCACATCTGCCGCACTGGTTACCGACGCTTTTCCGCCAGAAAAGATCGTACCGCTGTTGCTGACCCCTTGCCGCGCGGCGAGCTGCAGATCGCTACGGCTCTGAATAGCGCCGCTGTTCTCAATGCGGCCATCAGCGGTGATAACCACCGAACCCGCCTGCGCGCCAATATTGCCCGCATTGCGAACGCCGACGCCCCTCTCCGTGCCGACCAGACGGATTTTTCCGGCATACATGCCGCCCAGGCTGGAGACATCAAGCGCCATCCGGGGTTCTGTAGCGGGCTCGTCGCTCTGCTTCGTGACCTGCTGGTGTGCGGCATCCACCTTGTTTCGTCCGGTGGTGACGCGAAGATCCCTGGCCCAGACGCTGGCATTGACCTTCACCGATCGGGCAATAATGTCGGTATAGTCCTGGCGTGAGCTGTCCATCCCCGCCCCTTCGACCACCACTTCACCGCGTTCAACGTTAAAGCCCGTCAGGTTGCCATTGTTGAGCTGCGCCTGTCCGGTGGTCAGGGTGCCGCGACTGGCATTGATAAATCCGCAGCCGTTGCAGGTGATCCCGGACGGGTTGGCGATAACGACCTGGGCTTTCTGACCCGCGACTTCAACAAAGCCGTTGAGGCGGCTGGGATTGCGTGAGTTAACCTCATTCAGGATCACTTTGGCTTCGCCCCGGGCCAGCCAGGGATTGCCGCTTACCATACCGCCGAGTTCGGTCTGAACGTTTTTGTGGGAGTTGTTGAGGATCGCTCCCCGCTTTCCGACATCAAACTGACTATACGTATTGCGGGAAACACCGCCTGCGGAGGGCGTCTGGATATTGATCTGCGGCGTACCGCTGGCGCTGTTTATTATCGTGGGCCGCTGGCCGCCAGGCGCCTGTGCATCTGCCACAATGGCGGCGCTGGCAGGCTGTATCACGCCCATCGCCAGCCAGAGACTAAAACATAATGCGCCGACTCGGCCAGTGAGGCTGCTAAGCATGTGGCTGAGACCTGACGCGCGTGCGCTGCCGGCCCGGCCTGATTTAGCAATATCCGGCACCACCATCAGCATGCCGCGGACTGTGTTAAAAATCACGCGGTAGCGATTTTTGTTCATCTAATATCCTTATCAGATTTGCGGTAACGCGGCGGCGAGCGGATGCTGCTGGCGCCACGTTTTTGCCGCTTTATGGGTCACGCGGCTGCCATGAAAGTTGAATACGCGCCTGCCGCGCTGCTCACCGCGGTGATCTAATGCCCGCCAGCAGGCATGAGGAAAGAGATCGCGCCGGATCAGGCGACTCATCGCTACGGTATGGCCAAATGGCGCGATCCAGTCGCAGCACCACATGCGTGTGCCACTGTTCCACGCGTCAGGCGGAAAATGGATAGCGGGCCGTGTAAGATAAAGCGCTTCGGCTTCTTCGTTCAGCCAGGCCCAGCTGAAGAAAAAAACCGGCGTACCGGCTTCAGCCACCAGCACATATTGTCGCTGTTTGATGATCGGCAGCAGCAGCGTCGGCAGGGCGTGCAGCGGCGCATCACGATGCAGCGGCGAGTGCATCCAGAGCCACACCGCCGATCCCAGTATTTCCGCTTCACTCTCTTCACCGCCCAGAATCAGAGGTGATTTAACCTCATACTTGCCTGCGCGCATTCTCAGTAGCTCCAGTTGAGGTTGAAGCCGAGCGTGACGCTGCTGGTGCGTAAACCGTCAGGCTTCGACAGCGGCGTCCCGATAAACAGGTCATAACCGGTATTCCAGGCCTGACCGCGCAGCCCCGCCACCCCGCCCGCCAGATGCTGGCCGGTCAGCAGCTCACTGCCCGCGCCGCCCACCTCGCCATAGTCCGCGCCCAGGTAGAACTCCTGTGCAGGCAGCGGCGTACTCCAGGCGATGTCATTGCGGACGAACCAGCCGCGGCTCGCGTTCAGCGTGCGTTCGCCGTCGAAACCGCGCACAGTCCAGCGGTTACCTATCGAAAACTGCTCCTGCGGCGTGAGCGGCGTATTACTCATCTGACGCAGGTATTGCGCACCGTAGCGAAAATGCTGGCTGCCGATGCTGAACGGCAGGCTGAACTGCGCATTGAGCTGAACGATTTTGCTCAGCGCCGTCGCCTCGCCGAAATACTCCTCGGGTGCGGGCTGGGCACCGAACCAGCGCGTGCCGCGCTGATAGCTGATGCCCGCATCCAGCGTCGCCTGGCGGATATAGTGGCGGTGTTGCAGACCGATACGCCACGCCGCCGTCTGGCGATGCTGCACCTGAACTTCGGTGTCGTTGATATAGTTGCGGGTTTCGCGCGTCAGGACGTCATAGGTCAGCGAGGTTTTTTGCGAGCCGCTGCGATGCAGTACCCGGCTAAGCTGTAAATCGAGGCTCTGACTTTTTCCGCTATAGCGGTAGTCCTGATGGGTTCCGGCGACCGTCTGGTGATAGTCATAGTCGCTGGCCGTTGCGGAGAACATCCAGTATCCAAACGGCACCGAGTAGTGGCCGATGACGTTTTTGCTGCCTTTACCGCCTTTGCCCTGCAGATCGTGCGTGGCCGACAGATAAAAAAGATCGCTCAGCGCAAAAGGGTTATCGAGCGACAGCGTGACGCCACCCAGATAGCGTCCGGTGCTGCGCGTACCGGAATCATCCAGCGAGAGACCGAGGCGCCACATCTTTTTCTGCTGCCAGCGTACCTCTATATCGCTCTCGCCCGGCTGTTCACCGGGCACGACCGACATATCGGCTACCACGGTCGGCAGCCGTTGCAGGTTTTCCAGCCCCTGTTCGATATCACGCAAATCCAGCAGATTACCGTCGCGGGCAGGAAATGCGCTGTAGAGCCACAGATAACGATCGCTACCCGGCGTCAGTCTGGCCTCCCGCACGTAACCGGGCAGGATCACCAGCCGTAGCGTGCCGCTGTTAAGGTCCTGCGAAGGTGCCAGCACCCGCGTAGTAACATAGCCATGATCAACCAGCCGGTTTTGCAGCGTACTCATCAGCAGATTAATGCCGCGCCCGCCCAGGCACTTTCCCTGCGCCTGGCTGGCAATAGCGTTAAGCGGCAGCCAGTGCGGCAGCGCCTGCTGCCCTTCAAGCACGATACGCGTGAGAGGAAAGCAGGGTTTTTCTGCAGGAAAAGAGAGGCGGCCAAAACCAGAAGCGGGCGGTGAAAGTCGCACATCAGGCGCTTTCGGCTCTATCTGCTGCTCCAGCGCCCGCTGGCGCTGTTGCTGCTGCCGGACCTGTTCACCTGCATCAGGCAAGGGCTCCGCAGTGGCCTCGCTGGTTATAAAAGCAGCAACCAGAAAAGAGAAACAGAGCGTAATTGATGTATCAGATGAAACCATCAGACAATCCTTGTCACGTAAACTAAACGCAAATCTTATTAATTAATATAAAAATTGCCGCATATTATTCACGAAAATGACCTGATAACAACGTCAGCATGGTTTTTTTTTAAGCCAGATAATTCAGACTGATTAATCATTCTGCTAATTTTTCCGGGATGTATGTTATGCAGCAGCGAGAGAAGAGAGAGGCGAAAAAAAGGGCCATTATTTACTGAAAGGCCGGACTGCTGGCAAAAGCGCATCCGTCTGCTGACTCAGGATAGGGGCGAAAAATGCCGGATAGCGGCTATCAGGCCCGGTTTGCCTGTTGCAAAAAGGCAGCTGATATCGGATATGAGAATGGCCGGGCGGCGTGGCTGGTTTTTAAGCTCAGGAGTGATGCATGCAGACGGGAGCGCATAGAAAGGGTGCAGCGAAATGCTCACCTGGCGCCTGATTACCTTACCGGGCACATGCGCAAAATTGACTTACTTTTAGGAGTCAGCGACACAAATATGACACAAGGAGAAATCAGGTTAGTTTGAAGCTGGCGTAACTGCTTGATTTGACTTGGCGCGCCCTACAGGATTCGAACCTGTGACCTACGGCTTAGAAGGCCGGTGCTCTATCCAGCTGAGCTAAGGGCGCTGAGGAGTTGGGTCGGATTATACGTCGGGAAGCGGGTACGTCAACGTTTTTGCCGTTTCTGTGCAGCGGAGTGCTGCGGGAATAACCAATTTGCATCAATGGCGTTTGCGCCATTCGCTGAGCGACACGAGATTACTGGTGCCGGTGGATTCCCCTTCCAGCTCAATCCCTTGTGGCGTAAAGCGCGCATTATATTGCTCACGCCGCGCGTGCAGCTCCTGGCTGTCCGGCTCCAGCTGGCGCAGAAAGCCCAGCGCGAGCAGCAGCTGCTGGCGGCTGATGAGTGCCGGGAAACCGGCGCGGCTGAGGATCGCATGCCAGCGCTGGCTGTTCTCCTCGCTGCCGTCAACAATCAGTACCTGCCAGATCAGCAGTACCGCTGCGCCATTGTGCAGATGCGTTTCGTTATCGCGGCTGAGGTAGTCGGTAAACTCTTTCGCCGCCTCTTTCCCCATCATCGAGAGCATTGACTCCACCTGTACCGGCGGCAGCTGCAGCCGCTTGCTGAGCCGCTGGGCAGCGTGACGTGAGGCGGCGGTGATCAGCTGAAATCCAGCCACAAACACCACTGCCAGAGTGGCAAGCATTATCCAGATCATTACATCGTTCCCAGAGTGTCCTGCAGATATCATACCCATGCAGGCTGGCACGCGTCACCACGAAAAAAGCCTGAAAGCGCGCAGGCTGCTGAAACTGTGACTGACAGCTGCCCGCGCTTCTGCCAGAATAGGCACCATCCCCGATTTAACTCTCTACAGATGGATTTCCTCTCTGATGGCAGCAAAAATTATTGACGGTAAAACGATTGCGCAGCAGGTGCGTAGCGAAGTTGCGGAAAAAGTGCAGCAGCGCCTGGCGGCGGGCAAACGTGCGCCGGGTCTGGCCGTGATCCTGGTGGGCGAAAATCCCGCTTCGCAGATCTACGTCACGCATAAACGTCGCGCCTGCGAAGAGGTGGGCTTTGTCTCCCGTGCTTATAACCTGCCCGACTCCACCGGCGAAAGCGAGCTGCTGACGCTGATTGATGAGCTGAACAGTGACCCGGCGATTGACGGCATTCTGGTGCAGCTGCCGCTGCCGGCCGGTATCGACAACGTCAAGGTGCTGGAGCGCATCACGCCGGATAAAGATGTGGATGGTTTCCATCCCTATAACGTGGGTCGCCTCTGCCAGCGTGCGCCGAAACTGCGTCCCTGCACGCCGCGCGGTATTATCACGCTGCTGGAGCGTTATAACATCGATACCTATGGCCTGAACGCCGTAGTGGTCGGCGCGTCTAACATCGTTGGCCGCCCGATGAGCATGGAGCTGCTGCTGGCAGGCTGTACCACGACGGTTACTCACCGCTTCACCCGCGATCTGCGCCATCACGTGGAGCACGCCGATCTGCTGGTCGTGGCCGTGGGCAAGCCCGGTTTTATTCCGGGTGACTGGATCAAACCAGGCGCGGTGGTGATTGACGTCGGCATCAACCGGCTGGAGAGCGGTAAAGTGGTGGGCGACGTTGATTTTGCCGCTGCCGCTGAGCGCGCCTCTTACATTACGCCAGTCCCGGGCGGGGTCGGGCCGATGACGGTAGCCACTTTAATTGAAAACACGCTGCTGGCGTGCGAAGCGTATCACGACGTGGAGGAAGCATAATGGCGAGTTTCTCACTGGGTAAACATCAGCACGTTGATCTGTGCGATCTGCTGAAGCTGGAAGGCTGGGTAGAGAGCGGCGCGCAGGCCAAAGCGGTGATTGATGAAGGTGAAGTGCGCGTGAACGGGGCGATTGAAACGCGCAAGCGCTGTAAAATCGTCGCCGGACAGACGGTAGAGTTTGCCGGCCAGCGCATAACGGTGGTCGCATAGCAAAAAGGGCGAACCCGGGTTCGCCCTTTTTTCTTATTTACGTCGCCAGGTGGTGCCCTGCGGACCATCTTCCAGCACAATGCCGAGTACGTTGAGCCGGTCACGTGCCACATCCGCCTGCGCCCAGTCTTTCGCCTGACGCGCGTCGTTGCGCATTTTGATCAGCTGCTCAATCTCTGCTACTTCGTCATTATTCGTCTGCGCGCCGCTCTGCAGAAACAGCTCCGGATCCTGCTGCAGGATCCCCAGTACGTTCGCCAGCTCGCGCAATCTGGCCGCCAGCCCGTCAGCCGCCGCTTTATCTTCACTCTTCAGACGGTTCACGTCGCGCGCCATATCAAACAGCACCGAGTAGGCTTCAGGCGTGTTGAAGTCGTCATCCATCGCCGCGCGGAAACGCGCTTCAAAGGCCTCACCACCGGCAGGCTCTGCGCCGGTATCGGTATGCCGTAACGCGGTATACAGACGCTCCAGCGCCGCACGCGCCTGATTGAGGTTATCTTCACCGTAGTTAAGCTGGCTGCGATAGTGCCCCGACATCAGGAAATAGCGTACGGTTTCGGCATCATAGTGCTGCAGCACATCGCGCACGGTGAAGAAGTTACCGAGGGATTTTGACATCTTCTCACGGTCAACCATCACCATCCCGGAGTGCATCCAGTAATTGACATAGGGACCGTCGTGCGCGCAGGTGGACTGCGCCACTTCATTTTCGTGATGCGGAAACATCAGGTCAGAGCCGCCGCCGTGAATATCAAAGTGGCTGCCAAGCTGCTTGCAGTTCATGGCGGAGCACTCGATGTGCCAGCCCGGACGACCGTTGCCCCACGGCGATTCCCATGACGGCTCATCGGCTTTGGACATCTTCCACAGCACGAAATCCATCGGGTTACGTTTTACCTCTGCCACTTCCACGCGGGCGCCCGCCTGCAGCTGCTCCAGATCCTGACGCGACAGCGCGCCATAACCGGTATCGCTCAGCACATCAAACATTACATCGCCGTTCTCCGCCACGTAGGCGTGACCGCGTTCAATCAGCCGCTCCACCAGCTCAATAATTTCCGCGATATGGCGCGTGGCACGTGGTTCCAGGTCCGGCGGCAGGATGCCCAGTGCGGCAAAATCCTGGTGCATCTCCGCAATCATGCGGTTGGTCAGCGTCTCAATGGTTTCGCCATTTTCGTTAGCGCGGCGAATAATTTTGTCATCGATATCAGTGATATTACGCACATACTTCAGCTGATAGCCACTATAGCGCAGGTAGCGCGCCACTACGTCAAATGCCACAAACGTACGCCCGTGGCCGATATGACAGAGGTCGTAAACCGTAATACCACACACATACATGCCGATTTCACCAGCATGAATAGGTTTAAATTCCTCTTTCTGTCGACTCAGGGTGTTATAGATCTTTAGCATTGAACGATTCCGTTTTTATCGTGTGCGGGAGACGCCTTCTTTGGTAGCCTGATATTGTGCCGTATTTTTCTGACTTGTGCATCGCTGAGATACCAGATGCTGTCGCCCTGCTGACGCGTTCCGGGAAATTATGTTATAAGAGGCGTCGACAAAATGCCCGTCCGCACGCGAACGCGGCAACTGATATTGAATACAACCTCCACAGGACGAATATAATGGTCACTTTCCAGACGAACCATGGCGATATCGTAATCAAAACCTTTGATGATAAAGCGCCGGCCACCGTACAGAACTTCCTGGACTACTGCCGTGAAGGTTTTTATGACAACACTATTTTCCACCGTGTCATCAATGGCTTTATGGTTCAGGGCGGCGGTTTTGAACCGGGCATGAAGCAGAAAGCCACCAAAGCTGAAATCCGCAACGAAGCGAACAACGGCCTGAAAAACACCAAAGGCACGCTGGCGATGGCGCGCACTCAGGCTCCGCACTCGGCAACCGCACAGTTCTTCATCAACGTTGCTGACAATGACTTCCTGAACTTCCGCGACGAAAGCCTGCAGGGCTGGGGTTACTGCGTGTTTGCTGAAGTGGTTGAAGGGATGGATGTTGTCGAAAAAATCAAAGCGGTGAAAACCGGCCGCAGCGGTATGCATCAGGACGTGCCAACCGAAGACGTTGTCATCCAGAAAGTGACCGTCAGCGAGTAATGTCGCGCACGCTGTTTATCGCAGATCTCCATCTGTGTCAGGAAGAACCGGCAATTACTGCCGGTTTTCTGCATTTTTTGCAGGGTGAAGCGCAGCAGTGCGAGGCGCTTTACATCCTGGGCGATCTGTTTGAAGCCTGGATTGGCGATGACGATCCCAATCCGCTGCATCAGCAGATCGCCACCGCCCTGCGCGCCCTGCCGGTGCCGGTGTATTTTATTCACGGCAATCGCGATTTTCTGCTGGGCAAACGCTTTGCCCGCGCCAGCGGCATGACGCTATTGCCCGAGGAGCAGGTGCTGGAGCTGTATGGTCAGCGCGTGCTGATTATGCACGGCGACACGCTCTGCACGGACGATGCTGGCTATCAGCGCTTTCGCGCAAAGGTACACCAGCGCTGGCTGCAGCGGCTGTTTCTGGCGCTGCCACTGCGTCTGCGGTTGCGCATTGCGGTCAGAATGCGCGCCGGCAGCCAGCAGGCAAACCAGCATAAATCGCTGGCCATTATGGATGTGAATCCGCAGGCGGTGGCGGCAGCCATGCAGCGCCAGCAGGCCCCGCTGCTGATCCACGGCCATACGCACCGGCCGGAAATCCACACGCTCCCTCTGAATGGTCTTCCCGCGCAGCGCGCCGTTCTTGGGGCATGGCACGATGCAGGCTCGATGATTCAGCTGGACGCCAGCGGCGTAAAACTGATCGCCTTCCCCTTCTGATTTCGCGGGTGCAATTGCCCGTTTTCTGGCCGCGCAACCGTTTTCCTTGCTGCTATCTCATGCTATCCTCTGTGCCCTTCTTACCTGCCTCACCGGCCAGGTTCGTTTGTCTATTCACAGGAGTTGACCGCATGTCATCCACTGCCGCCCCGGCCCGTATCGCTATCGTCATGGGTTCCAGAAGTGACTGGGCTACCATGCAGTTCGCCGAGGAAATTCTCAACAGCCTGGACGTTCCCTTTCACGTGGAGGTGGTTTCTGCCCACCGCACCCCGGACAAGCTGTTCAGTTTTGCTGAAGGTGCTGCTGCGCATGGCTACCAGGTGATTATTGCGGGCGCCGGCGGTGCTGCGCATCTGCCCGGCATGATCGCAGCAAAAACGCTGGTGCCGGTGCTGGGCGTACCGGTGCAGAGCGCCGCGCTGAGCGGTGTTGACAGCCTCTACTCGATTGTACAGATGCCGCGCGGCATTCCGGTGGGTACGCTGGCCATTGGCAAAGCGGGCGCAGCCAACGCGGCGCTGCTGGCCGCGCAGATCCTGGCCACCCACGATGCGGCACTGGCATCGCGTCTCACCGCGTGGCGTCAGGCGCAGACCGATGAGGTGCTGGAGAATCCGGATCCGCGGGGTGAGGCATGAAGCCGGTATGCGTACTGGGTAACGGTCAGCTGGGCCGTATGCTGCGCCAGGCGGCTGAGCCGCTGGGCATTGCGGTCTATCCGGTGGGACTGGATGCGGAGCCCGCCTCGCTGCCCATTGCAGAGAGCGTGATCACCGCCGAGATTGAACGCTGGCCGGAAACCGCCCTGACGCGCGAGCTCGCCCGCCACCCCGCCTTTGTGAACCGCGATATCTTCCCGCGCCTTGCCGACCGTTTGACGCAGAAGCAGCTGCTGGATGAGCTTGGTCTGGCTACCGCACCGTGGCAGCTGCTGGCCGCACCTGATGAGTGGCCGGCGGTGTTTGAGAAGCTGGGCGAACTGGCGATTGTCAAACGCCGCACCGGCGGTTATGACGGTCGCGGCCAGTGGCGGCTGCGGGCGGATGAAACAGAGACGTTACCCGCTGAGTGCTATGGCGAGTGCATTGTTGAACAGGGCATCAATTTCAGCGGTGAGGTTTCGCTGGTAGGCGCGCGCGGTCAGGATGGCAGCATGGTGTTCTACCCGCTGACACACAACCTGCACGAAGAGGGCATTCTGCGCACCAGCGTGGCGTTCCCGCAGGCGGATAGTGCACAGCAGCAGCAGGCGGAAACCATGCTGCGCGCCATTATGCAGGCGCTGGATTACGTGGGCGTCATGGCGATGGAGTGCTTTATCACGCCGCAGGGGCTGCTGATTAATGAGCTGGCACCGCGCGTGCACAACAGCGGTCACTGGACGCAGAACGGCGCGTCCATCAGCCAGTTTGAGCTGCATCTGCGCGCCATCCTTGGCCTGCCGCTGCCGCAGCCGGCGGTGTTCGCACCCTCGGTGATGGTGAACCTGATCGGCAGCGACGTAAACCACGCCTGGCTGGCGCAGCCGCTGGTGCATCTGCACTGGTATGGCAAAGAGGTCCGGCCTGGCCGCAAGGTGGGACACCTGAATCTCACTGACAGTGAGCCATCACGTCTTGCCACTGCCCTGCACGCGCTGCAGCCGCTGCTGCCGCCGGAATACGCCTCGGGCCTCGCCTGGGCGCAGGCGAAGCTCTGAGTTGCTGACGGGATCCCTCAGACAGAGGGATCCTGATTACGCCGCTTCAAAGCGCCGGAACAGCGCTTTGCCCTTCAGCAGTCGCACGCCCAGCCAGCCGCCGCACAGCGACAGCAGAAGCGCTCCGCACAGCGGTAGCGCAAACCACAGCGTCCAGTCGGGCTGCCAGGGAAAATCGAAAATTTTACGCTGCAGTGCCCACAGCGCGGCCTCTGCACCCAGCGCAGCCGCTATTCCGGAAACCACGCCGAGCAGAGCAAACTCACACCACAGCGTGCCGCGCAGCAGACGTTTGCTCGCGCCCAGCGTGCGATACACCACCAGCTCCTGACGACGCTGGCGCATGCCGATCTGGATCTGCGCCAGCAGCAGCAGGACACCGCACAGCGTCACCAGCACCACCATGATTTCCAGCGCCTGACTCACCTGCGCCAGCACCTGGCCAATCTGTTTCATGATGCTGCCAATATCGAGCAGGCTCAGCGTCGGGAACGTCCGGTTCAGCTGCGCCAGCAGCGCCGGATTATTCGCCATGCGGAAGCTGGTCAGCCATGTCTGCGGCTGCTGCTCCAGCGCGCCGGGCGGGAAGATAAAAAAGAAGTTAGGCCGCAGGCTCTCCCAGTCCACCTTACGCAGACTGCTGATGCGCGCGCTGAACGTCTGCGTATCGCCGCTAAAGGTCAGCTCATCCCCTGGCTTAACGCCCAGCCGCTGCGCCAGTTCGGCTTCAATCGAAACCTCCCCTGGCCGCGGGGGCCAGCTGCCGGCAAGCAGCGGGTTGTGATCCGGCCTCTGCGCCTGCCAGGTCAGATTGAGCTCGCGGTTCAGCGCATTATCCTGACGCGGATCGGCCGCTTTGCCGTTCAGCTCAACCAGACGCGCGCGCACGACGGGATAAAAGGTTTCCGGTTTGATCTGATGCTGCTGCAAAAAGTCACGCACCTGTGGCACCTGCGCCTGCGTAATATTCAGCAGAAAATAGTTTGGTGCATCCGGCGGCAGCTGCTGCTGCCAGCGATCGAGCAGATCGCCGCGCATAACCAGCAGCAGCGCCAGCAGCATAAAAGAGAGCGAGAACGCGGCCAGCTGGCTCAGCGTCATTGCCGGCTGTCGCAGCAGACGGTTAATGGCCAGCCGCAGCGCCAGGTTACGCACGACCAGCCGGCGCAGCAGCAGCAGCGTACCCCAGCCCAGCACGGCGAGCAGCAGCGCCAGCAGTACGACGCCGGTGAGCAGCGCCCAGAGCATTTTGCTGCCCCCCAGCAGCAGCGCCAGCAGCAGCACCACCACCAGCGCCATCGCCGGCAGATAGACGCGCAGCGGCCAGACGCGCGCCACCGCATCGCGCCGCAGTACGCGCAGCGGCTGGGTCGCCATCAGCAGACGATAAGGACGCAGCCCCACCAGCAGGGAGATAACAAACAGGGTGCCCAGCGCCCAGAGCCATGGCCAGAGGCTGGCGGCAGGCAGCGATGCGGGCAGCACCGGCTTCAGCAGGGTAAGCAGCAGCAGTTCGATCCCCTGCCCCAGCGCGCTGCCGGTCACGCCCGCTAACAGCAGCACCGCCAGCCACTGGCCGATAATCAGCCGCTGCAGCGCACGTCGCGTGGCCCCCAGCGTTTTCAGCACCGCCACCAGATCGTAACGGCTGCGGCAGTAGTGGCTCATCGCTACCGCCACGGCCGCGATGGCCAGCAGCAGCGTCAGTAATGCCGACAGCAGCAGAAACTGCTGCGCGCGCTGCATGGAACGGCCCAGCGCATCCTCTGAGTTTTCGGTGCTTATCCAGCGTTCGCCCCCTTTAAGGCGCGGCTCGATCCAGCGATCGTAGCGCGCCAGCGGTGCGGCGTCGCCGGAAAACTTATAGCGCCAGCTCAGGCGGCTGCCGGGCTGAACGGCGCCGGTTTTTTCAACGTCCGCCAGGTTCATTAACAGACGAGGCGCCGTCTGGAAGGGATTGAATCCGCTGTCCGGCTCCTGGATCACCGTACCGGCAATGCGCAGCGTGGCGTCGCCGACCTCTATCGGATCGCCGACGCGCAGATCCAGCAGCGCCAGCAGACGCGCGGCGACCAGCACGCTGCCTGCCGCCGGACGCAGGCCCGGTGGCTCGGTCTGCAATGTACCAAACATCGGATAGGCGTCATCCACCGCTTTAACATCTGCCAGCTGCGGCGTCTCCCGCGCAAAGGTCATAGTGGTGAAGCTGAGTTGACGGCTGATCGCTAATCCCTCCTCACGCGCCTGCGTCAGCCAGGCTTCCGGCACCGGCCGGCTGCTGCGCAGCGTACGATCGCCCGCCATAAAGTCGCGGCTCTGCTGGCTGAGTCCTTTCTCCATGCGATCGCTGATGGAACCCAAAGCCAGCACGCAGGCCACCGCCAGCGTCAGCGCCAGCCAGACAATCAGCAGCGAAGGCGAGCGCCATTCGCGCCAGAACCAGCGCCAGATCATGCCTCCTCCCACAGCTTGCCGTCACGCAGCCGCAGCCGCCGATCGCAGCGCGCGGCCAGCTGCTCATCATGGGTCACCAGGATCAGCGTTGTGGCGTAATCACGGTTGAGCGAGAACAGCAGATCGGCAATGCGCTCCCCGGTCTGACGATCGAGATTACCGGTGGGCTCATCCGCAAACAGCAGGCCGGGACGCCCGCTAAATGCGCGCGCCAGTGCCACCCGCTGCTGTTCGCCTCCTGAAAGCTGTGCAGGAAGATGATGCAGGCGCGCTTTCAGGCCAAGCTGCGCCAGCAGCTCGCTGGCCTGTGCCCGGCTGTCGCGATCGCTCTCGCCGCGCAGCAGCGCCGGCAGCTGCACGTTCTCCAGCGCATTTAGCGTGGGCACCAGCATAAATGACTGAAACACAAAACCGACTTCGCGTGCGCGCAGCGCCGCGCGCTGCTCTTCGTTCATGCGGTGCAGCGGCTGACCCAGCAGATGAACCTCGCCGCTGCTGCCATCATCCAGCCCGGCGAGGATCCCCAGCAGCGTCGACTTCCCCGATCCCGATTCGCCAATCAGCGCGAGCGTTTCGGCTGGTTTGACAACCAGCTCAACTCCGGTAAGGATTGAGAGCTGATGCTCACCCTGACCGACGGACTTAGTAAGATGATGAACCGCAACAATGTTTTCCGCTGGCATTATCCTTTCCTGTGTGTGGTGCTGCTGCTGGTATCGCGCATCGCTGCAGCCGATACGCTGATGGTATTAGGTGACAGCCTGAGCGCCGGCTACCGGATGTCTGCCAGCGCCGCCTGGCCTGCCCTGCTCAGCACGCGCTGGCAGCAGCAGCCCAACGTCGTCAACGCCAGCATCAGCGGTGATACCGCCGGACAGGGTCTGGCACGGCTGCCTGCACTATTAAAACAGCATCAGCCGCGCTGGGTGTTAATCGAACTGGGCGGTAATGATGGTTTACGCGGTTTTCCGCCACAGGCTATCGAGCAGGATCTGCGTGCGATTATCCGTGCGGTGAAAGCCGCTGACGCGCAGCCGCTGCTGATGCAGATCCGGCTGCCCGCTAATTATGGACGACGATACACGGAAGCGTTCAGCGCCATCTATCCGCGCCTGGCGGAAGAGTACAGCCTGCCGCTGGTACCCTTTTTTATGGAGCAGGTCTATCTGAAGCCAGAGTGGATGCAGCAGGATGGTATTCACCCCAATCCGGATGCGCAGCCGTTTATTGCCGGCATCATGGCTGACGCGCTGGCTCCGCTAGTTAAGCATGACTCGCGCTGAGTCGTGCTATTTCACAGGTAAAGAAATGCAAAAATCGGTTTTGATCACCGGCTGCTCCAGCGGTATCGGGCTGGCAGCCGCCAGCGATTTGCAGGCGCGCGGCTATCACGTACTTGCCGCCTGCCGCCGCGCCGAGGATGTCGCGCGGATGACCGCACTGGGATATACCGGCATCCCGCTCGATCTTGACGATGCCGCGAGTGTGGATGCCGCCGCCGATCGGGTGCTGGCGCTTACCGGACATTGCCTGCACGGGCTATTTAATAACGGCGGATTTGGTCAGTATGGGCCGCTGAGCAGCATCAGCCGCCAGCAGCTTGAAAAGCAGTTCTCCACCAACCTCTTTGGCACTCATCAGCTGACGATGCGGCTGCTGCCGGCGCTGCAGAAGAGCGGCGACGGCCGCATTATCAATACCAGCTCGGTGCTGGGACTAATCTCCACCCCGGGGCGTGGCGCCTATGCCGCCAGCAAATGGGCGCTGGAGGCGTGGAGCGATGCGTTGCGTATGGAAGTGCGCGCCAGCGGCGTGCGCGTCAGCCTGATAGAGCCGGGACCGATTGCCACGCGTTTCACTGATAACGTGCAGCAGGGTGAACAGGAGAAGCCGGTGCAGAATCCCGGTATCGCGGCACGCTTTACCCTGCCGCCGGAGGCGATTCTGCCCAAACTGCGCCATGCGCTGGAGAGCCGTCACCCGCGGCTGCGCTATCCGGTTACGCTGGTGGCCTGGGGCATGAGTTTTCTGAAACGACTGCTGCCGGGCTGGATGCTGGATCGCATTTTGCGCAGCAACTGAGCGGTAACATCAGCCAGCGCTTGAAGCGGGACACTTTATCCCCATATTCTCTTTACACTTTCTGCCAGGAGCGTTTTTCATGTCACACGCTTTGATCACCGACATCAATGAGTCCAATTTGCAGCAGACGCTGGAGCAATCCATGCAGCTGCCGGTTCTGTTCTATTTCTGGTCTGAACGCAGCCAGCACTGCCTGCAGCTTACCCCGGTGCTGGAGCGTCTGGCACAGGAGTATGCCGGCCAGTTCCTGCTGGCAAAACTCGACTGCGACAACGAGCCAGTGGTGGCATCACAGTTCGGTCTGCGCTCGCTGCCCACGGTCTATCTGTTCCAGAACGGGCAGCCGGTAGATGGTTTTCAGGGCCCGCAGCCGGAAGAGGCGATCCGCGCGCTGCTGGAAAAAGTTCTGCCGCGCGAAGAGGAGCTGAAAGCGCAGCAGGCTATGGAGCTGATGCAGCAGAACAAGCCCCTTGAGGCGCTGCCGCTGCTGAAAGATGCCTGGCAGCTGAGCAATAAAAACAGTGAGATTGGCTTTCTGCTGGCAGAAGTGCTGATCGCCCTGAACCGCAGTGATGAAGCGGAAGCGGTGCTGGATGTGGTGCCGCTGCAGGATCAGGATACACGCTATCAGAGCCTGGTCTCACAGATCGACCTGCTGAAGCAGGCGGCGGATACGCCTGAAATCCAGCTGCTGCAGGAGCAGCTGAACGCCGAGCCGCAGAACGCGACCCTGGCTGCTAAACTTGCGTTACAGCTGCACCAGGTTGGGCGTAATGAAGAGGCGCTGGAGCTGCTGCTGGGCTTTCTGAAAAGCGATCTCGCCGCCGGTGACGGTGAAGTGCGCAAAATGTTCCAGGAGATCCTGGCCGCGCTTGGCACCGGCGACGCCCTCGCCTCGCGCTATCGCCGCCAGCTCTATTCGCTGCTCTACTGACGGGTACGCAGACGGGCCGAAGCGACTCGGCCCGGTAATCTGACAGCCAGGAGGTTATATGCTGACCGCTATTCCTGTTCTCATCGTACTGGTGCTGGTGATTGTATGGGCCGGTATCAAGATTGTTCCGCAGGGCTATCAATGGACGGTAGAGCGCTTCGGACGCTACACCCGTACGCTCTCGCCGGGGCTTAACCTGGTGGTGCCGTTTATGGATCGCGTGGGTCGCCGCATCAATATGATGGAGCAGGTGCTCGATATCCCCTCACAGGAGATCATCTCCAAAGACAACGCCAACGTCACCATTGATGCCGTCTGCTTTATCCAGGTCGTTGACCCGGCGCGTGCCGCCTATGAGGTCAGCAATCTGGAGCTGGCGATAATCAACCTCACGATGACGAACATTCGCACGGTCCTCGGCGGCATGGAGCTGGATGAGATGCTGTCGCAGCGTGACAACATCAACACCCGCCTGCTGCATATCGTTGATGAAGCGACAAACCCCTGGGGCGTCAAAATTACCCGCATTGAGATCCGCGATGTGCGGCCACCGCAGGAGCTGATCGCTGCCATGAATGCGCAGATGAAAGCTGAGCGTACCAAACGCGCCGATATTCTGGCTGCTGAAGGCGTGCGTCAGGCCGCCATACTGCGCGCTGAAGGCGACAAGCAGTCACAGATTCTGAAAGCGGAAGGCGAGCGCACCTCCGCTTTTTTACAGGCCGAAGCGCGTGAGCGGCAGGCAGAGGCGGAAGCGAACGCCACGCGCATGGTGTCTGACGCGATCGCCGCCGGTGATATCCAGGCCATTAACTACTTTGTTGCGCAGAAATATACTGATGCGCTGCAGAAAATTGGCGAAGCCGGCAACAGTAAAGTGGTGATGATGCCGCTCGATGCCAGCAGCCTGATCGGCTCGGTAGCGGGCATCAGTGAACTGCTGAAAGAGCGTCATGCGGAGCGGAGGCCGTAATGCTGATGGAGCTGATTGCCCATCCGCACTGGTTCTGGCTGACGCTGGGCGGGCTGCTGCTGGCAGCCGAAATGCTGGGCACCAGTGGTTATCTGCTCTGGTGCGGTATGGCGGCACTACTGGTTGGCGTGGCCGAGTGGCTGTGGCCTTTCTCATGGGCCGATCAGGGGCTGCTGTTTGCCGCGCTGACGCTGCTGAGCGCGCTGGGCTGGTATGGCTGGATGCGCCATCAGGCTGCAACGCAGCAACCCAACACGCTGAACCAGCGCGGTAAAGAGCTGATTGGCCGGCAGCTGACGCTGGAGACGCCGCTTAAAAGTGGTATCGGACATGTACAGATTGGTGACAGCAGCTGGCGCGTACAGGCAACAGACGATCTGCCCGCGGGCACGCGGGTGACGGTCACGGCGGTTGAAGGGATCACGCTGCTGATTCAGCCGCGTTTACCGCCGGAGTGACCGCAGCAGCCCGCCAGCTGATTCATTATCGGGCACTCGGCGCCCTCGTCGCCGGGACACGCCTCTGCCAGTGACAGCAGGCGCGCCCGCATGGCGTGCAGCTCCTCAATATGCGCTGCAATTTCTTCAGCCTTCTGCAGCGTGCGCGCTTTGACATCTGCGCTGTGCCGCGCAGGATCGTTGAACAGCGCCACCAGCTCGCGGCACTCATCCAGCGTAAAGCCAACCTGGCGCGCCTGGCGCAGCAGATGCAGCTCTTCCAGATGGCGTTCGTCATAGTGCCGGTAGCCATTTCCGCTACGCAGCGGCGGCGTCACGATCCCTTTCTCTTCATAAAAGCGGATCGCTTTACTGGTCAGCCCGGTTTTTCTGGCAACGTCGCTGATATTCATGCCGGCTCCTTGACCTTCCCCCGAATGGAAGGTTTACGCTTATAACTACTGTAACCGGTGCAGCCGGTCAACTCTGTTCACTAAGGAGACTATCATGTCAGACAGACAAACGCTGGCGCTGGAGGGGCTTTCCTGCGGCCACTGTGTCAAACGGGTTAAAGAGGCGCTGGAACAGCGCAGCGACGTCGAGCAGGCGGAGGTCACGCAGCAGGAGGCACGCGTGACCGGGACGGCCAGCGCCAGCGAGCTGATCGCAACCGTAGAGCAGGCTGGCTACCACGCCATGCTGCAGCCTGAGGCAACATCCCCAAAGTCTGATCCGTTGACAGCTCAGGAGCCGCCGCCGGAGGCGCTGACAACGGCCTCTCAGCCGGCAGAAGCGGCGCTGCCGGTACAGCATCTGCTGATTGATGGCATGAGCTGCGCCAGCTGCGTCAGCCGGGTAGAGAACGCGCTGCGCGCGGTATCCGGCGTCACGGAAGCACGCGTTAACCTCGGTGAACGCAGCGCGCTGGTGTTGGGTGAGGTTAACGCACCGGCGCTGATTGCCGCCGTAGACAAGGCAGGCTACAGCGCTGAAGTGATTGAGGATGAACAGCGCCGGCGCGAGCGTCAGCAGGCGAACGCGCGGCAGGCGATGCGCCGCTTCAGCTGGCAGTCGGCGCTGGCGCTGGGGTTTGGCGTGCCGATGATGTTCTGGGGCATGGCGGGCGATCATATGATGCTGACGCCGGAGAATCAGACGCTGTGGCGTACGCTGGGCGTTGCCACGCTGCTGGTCATGATCATTGCCGGCGGCCACTTTTACCGCAGCGCCTGGCGCAGCCTGCGATTAGCCACCGCCACCATGGATACGCTGGTGGCGCTCGGCACCGGCGCTGCCTGGCTCTATTCGATAAGCGTGGCGCTGTGGCCGGAATTTTTTCCGCTGCAGGCACGCCACCTCTACTTTGAAGCCAGCGTCATGATCATCGGCCTGATTAACCTCGGGCACGCGCTGGAACAGCGTGCCCGTCAGCGCGCCTCGCGCGCGCTGGAGCGGCTGCTGGATCTGACGCCGGCGCAGGCGTGCGTGGTCACCGAACAGGGTGAGCAGCAGCTGCCGCTGAGCGCCGTCACCGCCGGTATGACTCTGAAGCTGGTCACCGGCGATCGGGTACCGGTGGATGGCGACGTCACGCAGGGAGAGGCGTGGTGCGATGAAGCGATGCTGACCGGCGAAGCCGTGCCGCAGGAAAAAGCGCCTGGCAGCAAAGTCTATGCCGGCACGGTGGTGCAGGATGGCACGCTGCGCTTTATCGCCAGCGCCACCGGCAGCCACACCACGCTGGCACGTATTATTAATCTGGTGCGTCAGGCGCAAAGCAGCAAGCCGGAGATTGGCCGCCTCGCCGATCGCATCTCTGCCGTTTTCGTACCGGTTGTGGTAGCGATTGCGCTGCTGAGCGGCCTCACCTGGTATCTGATTGGGCCACAGCCGCAGCTCGCCTATGCGCTGGTGATCATCACTACCGTCCTGATCATCGCCTGTCCCTGTGCGCTGGGGCTGGCCACGCCGATGTCGATCATCGCCGGCACCGGCCGTGCGGCAGAGCTGGGTATCCTGGTGCGCGATGCCGACGCGCTGCAGCACGCCAGCGAAACTGACACGCTGGTGTTTGATAAAACCGGTACGCTGACGCAGGGATCGCCGCAGATCGGCGAGATCTGCTGCTATGCTGACCGGGATCAACAGCAGATCCTGCAGGCCGCAGCGGAGCTGGAGCAGGGATCCACGCATCCGCTTGCCAGCGCGATCCTCGCTGCCGCGCCGCAGCCGCCGGCAGCAGAGATCACCCGCTTCCGGACGCTGCGCGGCAGGGGCGTGAGCGCGCAGGTGGCAGGTCAGACCCTGCTGCTGGGCAACACGGCCCTGCTTGATGAGCAGCAGATTAACTATGACGCCGCCCGGGCAGATATCGAACGCATCGCGGCAAGCGGTGCTACGCCAGTGCTGCTGGCCGACGCGCACCAGCTGCTGGGCCTGATTGCGCTGCGCGATAATCTGCGGCCGGAGAGTAAAGCGGCACTGCAGCGGCTGCATCAGGCTGGCTACCGGCTGGTGATGCTGACGGGCGATCATCAGGCCACAGCCCGCGCTATCGCTGCTGAAGCGGGAATTGATGAAGTGATCGCCGGCGTGCTGCCAGAGGGTAAAGCAGAAGCCATAAGCCGCCTGCAGCAGCAGGGGCGCCGGGTGATGATGATAGGAGATGGCATTAACGATGCGCCAGCGTTAGCGCAGGCGGATACCGGTATTGCGATGGGCAGCGGCAGCGATGTCGCGGTCGAAACGGCGCCGCTTACGCTGATGCGTAACGACCTGCATGGGGTAGCGGATGCCCTGGCGATTTCGCAGGCCACGCTGCGCAATATGCGCCAGAATCTGCTGGGCGCATTTGTGTATAACAGCCTGGGTATTCCGATTGCGGCGGGCGTGCTCTATCCCTTTACCGGCCTGCTGCTGAGCCCGATTGTCGCGGGGGCAGCAATGGCCCTCTCTTCCATCACCGTCGTCAGCAATGCAAACCGCCTGCTGCGTTTCACTCCGCCCGACCGGTAATAGCAGCCAGCGCGCTGTTTTTAGCCGAAATAAATCGTTAGCATGACGGTTTAACCGTAACAGGAGCGGACATGAACAGCCCTATCTGGCAACGTCTCTGGCAGCGGATCGCCGCGCTTTTTCCGTCTGCCTACCGCTGGCCGGCAATGGATATGCGTCTGGGCGACCGGCTGCTGCATCTGACCGGTAGTATCCATATGGGCACACGCAACATGCAGCCTCTGCCAGCCGGCCTGCTGCGTCAGCTGCAGAAAGCGGATGCGCTGATTGTTGAAGCGGACATCACGCGCGGCGGCTCTCCTTTTGCGGATACCGCAGATTTGCCGCCGCTGCACACCCGGCTGGAGAGCGCCACGCTGACGCGGCTGCAGGCGCTCTGTAAGGATCTGGGGCTGGAGAGTGACCTCTTTGATACCCTGCCCTGCTGGCAGATAGCGCTGATGCTGCAGGCGCACCAGGCGCAGCGGCTCGGACTGCGTCCGGAGTATGGTATCGATTATCAGCTGCTGCAGGCCGCAAAGGCAGCGGGCAAGCCGATCATTGAGCTGGAAGGGCCGGAGACGCAGATCGCGCTGCTGAAATCCCTGCCGCAGGAGGGTCGGGCGCTGCTGGTGGATACGCTTGAGCACTGGCATACCAATGCGCGGCTGCTGCAGACGATGATCAGCTGGTGGCTTGAAGCGCCGCCCGCGCAGCAGCCGGTAGCGCTGCCCGCGACCTTTGGCAGTGAGCTGAGCGACACGCTGATGCGTAACCGCAATCAGCAATGGCGCGAACAGCTGCTGGCGCTGCCATCGGGTCGCTATCTGGTGGCCGTCGGCGCGCTGCATCTCTATGGCGATGATAATCTGCCCGGCCTGCTGAAACAGAAGCAGCCGTAACGCGACACCTGCGCTGCTCAGGAGTGGCCGAAGGATAAGACAAAAAAAGAAGGCCGATATCACTATCGACCTGTCAAAGAGGAATTTGTTTATGATTTTGGTTATCGCCAGGGTGAGTGGCGCGGGACAATTCTCGCGCAAAGTTCAGATTTTCGCCACTGTTATTAGCGCAATCTTTGAGAAGAATTTTTGTCGTAAGGATTAATGATGACCCCTGCAGTCAAACTTCTGGAAAAAAACGGCGTGGCGTTTACGCTGCACCCCTATGAGCATGACAGCCATGAAACGCATTTTGGCGATGAAGCGGTGCGCAAGCTCAACCTTGATGCGCGCCAGGTCTTTAAAACGCTGCTGGTCGCGCTGAACGGCGATGCGAAAGCGCTGGCGGTGGCGGTTACGCCGGTTGCATCCCAGCTCGACCTGAAAAAAGTGGCGAAAGCGCTGGGCGCCAGGCGAGCAGAAATGGCCGATCCGCAGCTGGCGCAGCGCGTTACCGGCTACCTGCTGGGCGGCATCAGTCCGCTGGGTCAGAAAAAGCGCCTGCCAACGGTGATCGATCGGCAGGCCGCAGAGTTTGCCACCATATTTATCTCTGGCGGTAAACGCGGCCTCGACATTGAACTGGCTGCAGAGGATCTGGCGCGGCTGCTGAATGCCACACTGGCCGACGTGGCACGCTGCGATTAATCGGGCTGCTGCGCGCAAAGCTGATCGATCATCCAGCGCCCGGCCGGGCCGGGCGGATTACGTCGCGACCAGACCACATCTACCGCAATATGCTGCGGCCAGCCGGGAACGCATAGCTCTTTCAGGACCTGATGACCAAACTGATCCACCAGCCAGCGCGGCAGTACGCTCCAGCCAAACCCCTGCTCCGCCATCTCCAGCAGCAGCAGATACGTCGGCGCTGACCAGGTTCGTCCGGCGGCTGGCAGTGGTCCGCGCGTCTGTACCCAGGTGTTCAGCCGCAGCTGCCGCAGCTCGCTGAGCTGCGCCTCACTCACCTGAGCCAGCTGCGACAGCGCGTGATCCTGATGCAGAAAGATCGCCATCTGCGCCTCCACCTGCAGCCGGGCGACCGCCAGATCGGGCGGCAGCGCAGGCTGAGTGCGGACCACGCCCAGGTGCACCCGCCCCGCCTGCAGCAGATCCAGTACATCCTCATCCTCTGCAATCATGCATTCAAAGTCGATATCGGGGTAGCGGGCATCAAACCGCGTCAGCAGATGTTCATGATGATCGGCCTGCCAGAAATCGGAAATGGCCAGACTCAGGCGCGGCTCCACACCCTGCGACAGGCGCAGCGCCAGTTCATCCAGCCGCTGACTGGCGGCCAGGATCTGCTGCACCTGAGCCAGCGCGCGTTCACCCTGCGGTGTCAGCACCGGCTGGCGGCCGCGACGGTCAAACAGCGCAAAGCCTAGATCGATTTCAAGGTTAGCGATGGCAGCACTGATGGTGGACTGGCTTTTTGCCAGCGCGCGGGCAGCAGCAGAGAAAGAGCCGCTCGCAACAGTCTGGACAAATGCCTCAAGGGATTCCGGAGAGTATTTCATGGTTTACCATCGTTTTTTTCGATAGACACTCATTTTATCTCAGATGCATGCAGTGCGAAAATGCGCGTTATTACGTAACCGGAGGTATTTATGCGTACCCGTTCGCTGAAAGAACGCATTCTGCACGCCGTGGGCTTTGAGGGCCTGGCTATTGTGACTATCGCGCCGCTGGCAGCATGGATTATGGACAAGCCGCTGTTCCAGATGGGCACGCTGGCGATTGCCCTTTCTACCGTCGCGATGCTGTGGAACATGATCTATAACACCCTGTTCGATCGCATCTGGCCGCCGCATCAGAAGCGCGGGCTGGGGCTGCGTGCCCTGCATGCGCTCTGTTTTGAAGGGGGATTTATCCTGATTGGCCTGCCGATCGCCGCCGGCATGTTGCATATTTCGCTGCTTAACGCCTTTTTAGTGGAGGTGGGATTCTTTCTGTTTTTCCTGCCCTACACCATGGTTTACAACTGGGTCTGGGATAAGCTGCGCCTGCGCTGGTTTGCGCAGCCATCCTGCCGCGCCTGATGCCGGGCGCGCGCTGCCTCCGGCCAGAAGCAGCGCGCCGGTTACGCTTAATCCTGCGCCGCGCGCGGCCAGATCCATGCCAGGAACATACGCGGATAGCTGCGCTTGCGCTGCTTTTCCAGCGCCTTGTCACGCTCGCGTACCTGCTCGTCGGTCAGATGCACGACGGCTGGCGGCACAAAATCAGCGATTTTTAGCGGTGAATGCTGAGTAATATAGTCGCGCAGCACGTCAGCATCGCGCAGACCGCTGTTGCGGTAGCCCGCGCGCGCCGTCAGCGGCGGATAGCCGTCGCCGCCGCTGGCGTTAAAGCTGTTAGTGGCGAGGCGATAGGTCTTCTTCTTCTCCAGCGGCTTCCCGTTGATTTTGACATCACTGACTGATTTACCATCGGCCACCAGGCTGACGCCGGCTAACTGAGCAAAGCCGCCGGAGTTAGTTTTGATATTCGCCACGCGGGCAAGATAGTCCTGCAGTTCCTCACCGCTCAGCGTGACCGACACCACCTGATTGCCAAACGGCTGCACCTGCAGCAGATCGCGCAGGCGCAGCTCGCCTGCCGAAAGCGATGTGCGGATGCCGCCGCCGCTGATCACCGCCACATCCGCTTTGGTCGCGGCCATCTGCGCTCGCAGGATCAGCTGCGCCAGATTGGTCTGCTCAAAGCGGACTTTATTGCGCTCGCCGACAAACAGCCCGTCACTGCGGCCAACGGCGACATCCAGCTGTTTACCGGCGCGCAGCTGGAAAGGGGTCAGCAGCTTCATCATCGCGGTATTGGGTACAATCGGCTCCTGATAAGGCAGCCAGGTTTCGCTGCCATCCTGGTTGGTGACTTTATGCTTCAGGTTAACCGGGATGAGCTGATAATTTTCCAGCGTCAGCTCACCATTGCGAAAGGTAAAATCGCCGCGACCCACATATTTGCCCCACTCTTTAGCCTGCATGATCCAGACGCCATTCTGCCGATCGGGCTGGCAGGGCTGGCCTGGCTGATAATCCGGCACGCTGCGGTTAGCCTGCGCCATACAGACGGCATCGTGCGAGTGACCGCCCACGATAACACTCAGGGTGCCGGGCGGCAGGCTGCGCGCCAGCTCAACGTCGCCCGGTGCGTTACTGCCGTGCTGACCGTCGTCATAATGTCCCATATGCGTCAGCGCGATGATCACATCAGGCTTTTCCGTGGCGCGCAGCTCCGCTACCGCTTTCAGCGTCTCTTTGACCGGATCGCGGATCTCAAGCTCTGCGACATTTTCCGGGTTGGTAATACGCAGCGTATCCGTAGTGGTCAGCCCGATAACCGCTATTTTCAGGCCCATACGGTTAAATATGGCCCAGGGCGAAAACAGCCGCCGATCGCTGCCTTTTTGATAGATATTCGCCGCGAGAAAGGGAAAACGCGCCCACTTTTTCTGCTGTTCCAGCACGCTCAGAGGCTTGTCAAATTCGTGGTTTCCCAGCGCCATAGCGTCATAACCCACCAGATTCATGCCGCGAATGTCAGGCTCTGCGTTCAGCACATCTGACTCCGGCACGCCGGTATTGATATCCCCGGCGGAGAGGATGAGCGCACCCCCTCCGCGCGCCTGGACATCATAACGCTGCTGGTCCATCAGGCTCTTTTGTGCTGCCAGCCCATACTCACCCTGCGCGTTACTCCAGAAATGGCCATGATGATCGTTGGTATGCAGGATGCTGAAGCGATAGCTGCGATCGGTTTGCCACGCCTGCGCCAGCATCGGCACCAGCAAAACCAGCAGCGCCAGCCAGCGCTTTTTCGGGGTAAGTAACAACACAACGCTCTCCTTGTTCGTTTTTTTCCACTGCATCGTGGACCTGACAGATTTCTGCCCTCTGTGTCGCACAGTTCCCTGCTTAACTCAAGCTGAAAGGCAGTACCCGCTGCTATTTTCATCTGCTCTCGCCGGCTGGGCCCGTCGGGGGATGCTGCGCTTTTTAACGCTGCTGTAATGCATTATCACTACCTGCACGCCAGGATAACTGCTGAAAATAGCGCTTCGGCACGTTTTTTATCGCATTTTTTCAGTTTATTCAGCTTTCATCCCGCAAATGTCTAAACGCTGCAGCAGGATTTGCATTACACTTGATTGTTACAAGCGGACACATTTGCACACAAGGAGACAGGCATGCATCACACCACACCGTTGATCACCACTATTGTCGGGGGCCTGGTCCTCGCGTTTCTCCTTGGCATGCTGGCCAATCGCCTGCGCATCTCTCCGCTGGTGGGCTATCTGGTTGCCGGCGTGGTTGCGGGCCCTTTTACGCCAGGCTTTGTTGCGGATACGAATCTGGCACCTGAACTGGCAGAGCTGGGCGTCATTCTGCTGATGTTTGGCGTCGGACTGCACTTCTCACTGAAAGATCTGATGGCGGTAAAGTCGATCGCCATTCCCGGCGCCGTGGCGCAAATCGCGGTGGCGACGCTGCTGGGAATGGGGCTCTCCTGGACCATGGGCTGGTCATGGATGACTGGCCTGGTGTTTGGCCTGTGCCTCTCTACGGCCAGTACCGTAGTGCTGCTGCGGGCGCTGGAGGAGCGACAGCTGATTGACAGCCAGCGCGGCCAGATTGCGATCGGCTGGCTGATTGTGGAAGACCTGGTGATGGTGCTGACGCTGGTGCTGCTGCCTGCCATCGCCGGCATGCTGGAACAGGGTAACGCCAGTCCGACCCTGCTGGCATGGGATCTGCTGCTGACCATCGGTAAAGTGGCCGCCTTTATGGTGCTGATGATGGTGGTAGGCCGCCGCGTTATCCCGTGGATCCTGGCAAAAAGCGCGGCTACCGGCTCGCGTGAACTCTTTACTCTATCGGTGCTGGCGCTGGCGCTCGGTATCGCCTTTGGTGCCGTAGAGTTCTTTGATGTCTCCTTTGCCCTTGGCGCCTTCTTCGCCGGCATGGTGCTGAACGAATCTGAGCTGAGCCACCGCGCGGCGCGCGACACGCTCCCACTGCGCGACGCCTTTGCCGTACTGTTCTTTGTATCGGTCGGCATGCTGTTTAACCCGATGATCCTGATTGAACAGCCGCTGGCGGTACTGGGCGCGCTCGCCATCGTGGTGCTGGGTAAATCAATCGCCGCCTGGGCGCTGGTCACTCTGCTGGGGCACTCACGCCGTACCGCCCTGACCATTTCGGTCAGTCTGGCGCAGATTGGTGAGTTTGCCTTTATTCTCGCCGGCCTCGGCATTTCACTCGATCTGCTCAGCGAAGAGGGGCGCAACCTGGTGCTGGCGGCGGCTATTCTCTCCATTATGCTGAATCCTATCCTCTTCTCGCTGCTGGAGCGCTATCTGGATAAAACTGAAACCGCTGAGGAGCAGACGCTGGAAGAGGCGATGGCGGAAGAGAAACAGATCCCGGTAGATATCTGTAATCACGCGGTGATTGTGGGTTATGGACGCGTCGGCAGCCTGCTGGGGCAGCAGCTGCTGGAAGCAGATATCCCGCTGGTGGTGGTGGAAAACTCCCGCCCGCGCGTTGAAGCGCTGCGTGAACAGGGTATCAGAGCGGTGCTGGGCAATGCAGCACGCGCAGAGACCATGGAGCTGGCACGGCTTGACTGCGCCCGCTGGCTGCTGCTGACCATTCCGAATGGCTATGAAGCGGGTGAAGTGGTGGTGGCCGCACGTGAGAAGCGCAAGGATATTGAGATTATCGCCCGTGCGCACTATGACGACGAAGTCGCCTATATTATGGATCGCGGCGCTAATCAGGTCGTGATGGGCGAGCGTGAAATTGCCAGCAGCATGCTCAATGTGCTGAAAAAGGAGATCGCCGTTGAGCCGATCTCCCGCGAATGCCCGATTTGATCGGGGATCGCTGACTGCAGGGGCGCACTGATGCGCCCCTTTTTACTGCGCGCTTATCTGTCCCAGTAAGACTCTTCCAGGCTATCTTCCCGCTCCGGCAGGCCGCGCGTCAGGCGCGGTGAATGCTGGTTCAGCACCTGATAACTCACGCGGTTAGCATATTTGCACACCTGCGCCAGCGAGGAGTAGGTCAGATATTCACGCGCATGTTTGCTGGAGTTGGGGACTTTGAGGCGATGGAAGTTGTTCGCCGTGATATCGTGCAGCAGCGCTGCCAGCGCCCCGTCCCCTGCCCCGTTGGTATTCATGATCTTTTCCGGTCCGCCCATGTAAGGCGCGATATGCGAGAAGATGCGCAGCGGCTGCTGACAATCCTGCTGGCGCATCGCCCGGCTGAACTCATACTGGTTGAATTCCGCAATCGCGCCCGGCAGCAGCGGGTGATTCGTTTTGCGCTTAAATTCATCTTCAGTGAAGCCCGCCATGTAGAGCCCGGTCGGACCGGCGGTGCAGAGCACCAGATCGACCCACTCCAGCGCCATATCAGCTGCCAGCAGCGGATCCTGTTCACCGGTCAGCGCAAACGCTTCTTCTTCGTTCATCGCGACAATAGAGACGTGATCGCGCAGGAAATCACGCCAGAACTGCGGGTTATCCTGAATGACATATTTTGTACCCAGCGTTAACACCACCGGCACATTATGCTTTTTCGCATACGCAATGGCGCGCAGCGTGGCGTCCGGCATCGGTTCACCAGGCTGGCAGCGTACCAGATAGGAGGTCAGCACCAGCGCTGACGCCCCGGCAATCACCTCTTCCGGGATACTCTCCGCCTGCAGCCGGTTCATCAGCCCCGGACTGATCGCGAAGGTCCGTTCACCGTGCTCGCCAATCAGGGTAAAGCAGCGGCCAATCGCGCCGTCCACGCCCTGCAGGAAGTTCAGATCCATACGGCTGGAGGTGTTGCAGAGATAGCGATAGGCGTAGCCGCCAATCTGGATGTTATTGCACATGACGCCCAGCAGCACGGAACGATCGTCAGCCAGCACCGAGTAGTTGTGCAACGTGTTGCCAATGGTGCCGCCGGCAAACTGGTGGCTGATCAGCTGCTCGCGCATCAGCTCGTTATAGAGCGCTTCCGCCGTCGCGTCGTCAATCACCAGCGAATGCCCGGCACTCAGGCCGTAGCGCTGCAGGAACGCGTCATCAACTTTGGCTTCGATATCCACCAGCGTCTGGTCGATACCCACCACCCAGCTGCCCTCCTCCTGCTCCTGCTGAATAGCCTGCAGCAGCGGATCGCGCGCGTTGACGGGAAAATAGTGTTTGGATTTACGTTTGCCGGGAAATTTCATGAAAAGCAGTCATCAGGGAAAATCAGGCAGAGAAGCATATCATACTCTCTGCCTGATGCGCTTAGCGGCGCGCGTTGACCAGCTGTACCATCATCTCAATGTGCTCGTCATCGGCGTTAAGCGCGGGAATATATTCAAATTTTTCGCCGCCTGCATGCAGGAAAATTTCGCAGTTTTCACCGCTGATCTCCTCCAGCGTTTCCAGACAGTCCGCCGCAAAGCCGGGGCTCATGACCTGCACATGCTTAATGCCTTTGGCCGGCAGACTTTTCATGGTCTCATCGGTGTAGGGCATCAGCCACGGTTCACGCCCAAAGCGCGACTGGAAGGTCATCATGATTTTTTCAGGAGCAATGTTCAGCGCCGCCGCCAGTGCGGCGGTGGTATCTTTACAGCGCTGCGGATAATCATCGCCTTCATTGGCGAAACGCTGCGGAATGCCGTGGTAAGAGAGCACCAGCAGATCCGGCTCGCCGTGGCGGGCAAATGAGCGCTCAACGGAGGCTTTCAGCGCGGCAATGTAAGCCGGATGCTCAGCATAGTCGCGAATAAAGGAGACCTGCGGCAGCGAGCGCAGCGGTTTAAAGCTGCTGGCCAGGCCATCCCACACGGCGGCAACGGTAGAGCAGGAGAACTGCGGATAGAGCGGCAGCACAATCAGGTGCGTGACGCCCTGATCCAGCAGGCGATGTACCGCTCCGTCCAGGCTCGGCTGACCATAGCTCATGCCCAGCTCGACCGGCATGTCCACGCGCTGCGCCAGCGCGGCACGCTGCCGCTTGCTGAATACCATCAGCGGCGATCCCTCTTCCATCCAGACGGAGGCGTAGAGTTTCGACACGCGCGGCGAACGAAACGGCAGAATAATAAAATTAAGGATGGGCCACCATAGCCAGCGCGGCGTATCAACCACGCGCGGATCGCCGAGGAACTGCTTCAGATAGCGTTTCACCGCCGGGGTGGTAGGTGCTTCAGGTGTGCCTAAGTTAACCAGCAGAACACCGGGCTTATCTTGCCTCATTCTGTTTCCTTGATATCGCAACGAAGAGTGGTGAATCGGGGGAAATTGTAGCGGAAATCACGGGCGGGAAAAGCAATTGCTGTAAAAGGGCCAGGCATCCGGCCCTTTTGGTACTTAGCCGAGGATACGGCGCAGTTCTTCACTGACGTCAGCCACCGGGCGGGTGCCGTCAATTTTGTGATAGGCGGTATTACCCGCTTCCGCTTCTTTGCTGTAGTAAGCGATCAGGGGCGCTGTCAGCTCATGATACTCAACCAGGCGCTTACGCACGGTCTCTTCCTGATCGTCTTTACGCGTGGTCAGCTCTTCACCGGTCACATCATCTTTACCTTCCACTTTTGGTGGCTTGTTTTTGATGTGGTACACGCGGCCAGAAGGCGCGTGCACGCGACGGCCCACAATGCGATCGACGATCAGCTCGTCCGGCACGGCAAATTCCAGCACGTAATCGACTTTGATGCCCGCTTCTTTCATGGCGTCAGCCTGCGGGATGGTGCGTGGGAAGCCATCGAGCAGGAAGCCGTTTTTGCAGTCTTCCTGCGCGATACGCTCTTTAACCAGCGCAATCACCAGTTCATCAGTCACCAGTTTACCGGCATCCATGATGGCTTTCGCCTGCTGGCCCAGTTCGGTGCCTGCTTTTACTGCGGCGCGCAGCATGTCACCGGTAGAGATCTGCGGAATACCGTAGTTCTCCATAATATACTGAGCCTGAGTGCCTTTACCTGCGCCCGGTGCCCCGAGCAGAATAATACGCATTGCGTAATTCCCCTTGCGAATCGCATTGATCAATCTATGAAGGCCAAGAACATACCATTATGACCCGCCAGCCACAAGGCAACGGGCACGCTATCACTGGCCCGCCTACTGTGACCTGCTTTGGGATGAAGCGCCAGCTGAGGGATTGATTTTAGGAATTCAGGCTACGCAGCAACAACGCTTTCAGCTGCTTTTTCAGCGTCGCGGTGACGTTTGTATGTTTGCTGCCGCTGCCGCGCAGGCTGGCCGGGATCAGCAAACGTCCGGGCAGCCGCCGGATCTCCGGCGGCAGGGTAACATTATGCAGCGCCGGCGGCAGATCAATCA
Organism: Pantoea sp. UBA6567; assembly: GCF_002434165.1. NCBI lineage: Bacteria > Pseudomonadati > Pseudomonadota > Gammaproteobacteria > Enterobacterales > Erwiniaceae > Pantoea > Pantoea sp. UBA6567. The sequence goes on from NZ_DJJN01000008.1 coordinate 36,934, forward strand.
GGGCAAATGGCAAACCGGGCTGCTGCAGTGAGGCGAGCGGTAGCGGCGTTTCGAGCGCAAACCGGTCAACCATGGCGATATTAAACGGCTTCCACTCAGCGCTCTCCATCATCGTCAGCGCCTGCTGCGGCGCGCTTCCCAGCGCCAGCCCCTGCTCTATCAGCCGCAGTTCGCTGCGCACCAGCGTGCTGAATTTTGTCGTGCGCAGCGCAATCAGTACCAGATCGTCGCTCAGCGCTGCATGGTGGTTCAGGTGTGCGACAAACAGATGGGAGCCGGCAATCAGCGTTTTGTGCAGCGCGCTGGCAAACGACCCGGAAGCGTCGGTCACGCCCTGACTCTGGCAGGCGTCGAGCGAGCGCACCCGCCCTTCCGCCAGATCCACATGCTCTATCAGGGCGATATTTCCCGCCATCATCGGGACGGCGGGCAGTACGCTCAGCTCGCTGACCGGATGGTGCGAGGCGTAGCGTGTCTGATTACGCGCCTGCTCCTGGCGTAAAAAAAGCTGAGAGAGCACCACCCGCGCAATATGCAGCGTGGGCGCAAAGAAGAGATCGTAATTTTCCAGCCGGTAGTAGCGGGATAGCTGGCTGCGCAGCCGATCGCATATCGCCGCCCTGGCAGAGGCGTTTTGTGAGGCCATCGCGTAACGTTTCCCTGTATTAGCTGCGAAGTGGTGCTTTCCGGCAGATAAAACGCGTGGCTGATACATAGCCAGCCCGTCCCGTCAACCTGCCAGAATCTGGAGCAGAGGTTAGGGCAATGCGGCTGGACATTAAAATGATATAAACTGACAATCCCTGTTAGGTTTTTACACAAGGGACGAGTATGACCGCGCTTCCGTCACTACGGGCGCTGCGCTATTTTCATCAGGCAGCGCTGCACAGCAGTTTCAGTACGGCAGCGGAAACCCTGCATGTCACCCACAGCGCCGTCAGCCATCAGGTGCGCCAGCTGGAGAGCTGGATGGGCAAACCGCTGTTTGTACGCACTAACGGACGCGTCAAACTCACCTCGCATGGCGAACGCCTGCTGGTCAGCTGTCAGAAAGCGTTCAGCGAACTCGCCACCAGCTGCGAAAGCATACGTACCGGTATGCGGCATCACCTCTCTGTTTCCTGTGCGCCCAGCTTTCTCTCTCAGTGGCTGATCCCGCGTATCAGCAGTTTCTATCAGCGCTACCCGGATATCGACGTGCAGTTTCAGTCACTGGTTGAGATCGATCAGCTGCGCAGTGAACACACCGATGTGCTGATCCTGAGTTATGAGCAGCAGCCCGATGATGATATTGAAGCCACGCTTATCAGCGATGACGCGATTGGGCCGCTCTGTGCGCCCCACTACGCCGAACGCCTGCAGAGCGCGCGCGATCTGCAAACGCTGCCGCTGCTGCATGCGGATACCCGGCTGCACGCCTGGGCTGAGTGGGCAAAAAACAGCGGCGCACGCGGTGATTTCTGGCGTGGCAAACACTTTGATAATCTGATGCTGGCTATTCAGGCCGCCAGAAGCGGTCTGGGGATCATTATGGCCCCGCGACTGCTGGTGCAGCAGGAGCTGGAAGCGGGCGCGCTGATTGCGCCGCTGGGCTTTGTGCGCATCGATCGCGCGACCTGGATGATGGCCAAACGCTCGCGCGAGCAGAATGCAGAGATCCGTCTGTTTCGCGCATGGCTCAGCGAGCAGGCGCAGTGCTGACGCCATAAAAAAGGGCGCCATTAATGGCGCCCTTAGCTGTTTTATTCGCTTCGCGCTGTGCGGCGTTACGCCGTCAGCAGCTGGTTCATGCGGCGGATAAACTGGTTAGGATCGTCCAGCGTACCGCGCTCAGCCAGCAGCGCCTGATCCAGCAGCAGTTCAACCCATTCGGCAAAGCGCGCCTCATCCTGGGTATCCGCTACGCGTTTCACCAGGCCATGCTCCGGATTGATCTCAAAGATATATTTCACTTCCGGAACATCCTGACCGGCGGCGGCAAACAGCTTCGCCATCTGGGTGGTCATTTCGTTAGCATCAGTGGTGACGATAGCAGGCGTATCGGTCAGACGATGCGTCAGTCGCACCTCTTTAACGCGCTCGCCCAGCAGCGTTTTCACGCGCTCAACAAACGGCTCCAGCGCTTTTTCCGCTTCTTTCTGCTCTTCGGTCTCTTCATCTGCCAGCTTGCTCAGCGACTCATCAGCTTTGCTTACTGACTGGAACGTTTTACCTTCGAACTCGGTGAGATAACTCATCATCCACTCATCGATACGATCGGAGAGCAGCAGTACCTCAATGCCTTTTTTGCGGAACAGCTCCAGATGCGGGCTGCTTTTCGCCGCGGCATAGCTGTCCGCCGTGATGTAATAGATCTTCTCCTGACCTTCAACCATGCGGCTCAGGTAGTCATCCAGCGATACGCTCTGCTCGCTGCCTTCGCTCTGCGTGGTGGCAAAACGCAGCAGTTTAGCAATCGCCTGCTGATTGGCGCTATCTTCTGCCGGTCCCTCTTTCAGTACCAGACCAAACTCTTTCCAGAACTGCTGATACTTCTCTGCATCATCTTTTGCCAGTTTTTCCAGCATCTGCAGGCTGCGCTTAGTCAGCGCGGCGCGCAGGCTCTGGGTGACACGGCTGTCCTGCAGAATTTCACGTGAGACGTTAAGCGGCAGATCGTTAGAGTCAATCAGACCGCGCACAAAGCGCAGGTAGTTCGGCATGAATTGCTCAGCGTCATCCATAATAAACACGCGCTGTACATAAAGCTTGAGGCCATGCTTGCTGTCGCGGTTCCACATATCGAACGGAGCACGCTGCGGGATGTAGAGCAGGCTGGTGTACTCCTGCTTGCCTTCCACGCGATTATGGCTCCAGATAGCCGGATCGCTGAAGTCATGTGCAATGTGCTTGTAGAACTCGTTGTACTCGTCGTCGCTGATCTCCGCTTTATTACGCGTCCACAGCGCCTGGGCTTTGTTGACCTTCTCCCAGGTTACGGTGTCGTTCTCTTCATCTTTGGTTTCGATCTCTACCGGCAGTGCGATGTGATCGGAATATTTGCTGATGACGTTACGCACGCGCCAGGCGTCAAGGAAATCATCTTCCCCTGCGCGGAAATGCAGCGTGATCTCGGTGCCGCGATCGGCTTTTTCGATTTCTGCCAGGGTATATTCGCCCTCGCCTTCTGACTCCCAGAACACGCCCTCGCTGGCCTGTGCGCCGGCAGCGCGGGTGCGCACGGTCACTTTGTCAGCAACGATAAAGGCGGAGTAGAAACCCACACCAAACTGGCCAATCAGCTGGCTGTCTTTCGCCTGGTCAGAGCCCATAGACTCCAGGAACGCTTTGGTGCCTGATTTAGCGATAGTACCGAGGTTTTCAATTACCTCATCGCGACGCATACCGATACCGTTGTCGCTCAGCGTCAGCGTCCGTTTCTCCTTGTCGACCGAGATACGCACGCGCAGCTCGCCGTCGCCTTCATAGAGATCCGGAGTGGAAAGCGCGCGGAAGCGCAGCTTATCAGCGGCATCAGAGGCGTTGGAGATCAGTTCACGCAGGAAAATCTCTTTGTTTGAATAGAGGGAATGGATCATCAGGTGCAGAAGTTGTTTTACCTCTGACTGGAAGCCACGCGTCTCTTGTCCTTTCATGGTCATTGCTACCTCAACAGAATCGGGGTTGATCGAACGTTGAGGAAGAGATGGGGATGGCGGGAAAATTTTCAAGCCGGTTTCAGTGAATGAAACCGGCGAGTGCTTAGAATTTAATCTTATGACGCCCGGCAAGAGAGTGCGACAGCGTGGTGCCATCAACCATCTCCAGCTCACCACCTACCGGCACACCGTGTGCAATACGGCTGGCGTCAACGCCATACTGACCGCACAGCTCAGCGATATAGTTGGCGGTCGCTTCACCCTCTACCGTGGGGTTGGTCGCCAGGATCACCTCCTGCAGCGTCTCATGTTCCAGACGCTGCTCCAGGCGATCGAGCCCGATATCCTGCGGACCAATCCCATCCAGCGGCGACAGATGTCCCATCAGCACAAAGTAGCGTCCGCCAAACTGGCCGGTCTGCTCAATGGCGTGAATATCTGCCGGGCTTTCCACCACGCAAATCTGCCCGTTCTGCTGCCGACGGGCGTTAGCGCAGATGGTGCAGATCTCCTGTTCGGTGAAGGTGCGGCAATCGGCACAGTGGCCGATTTCCGACATCGCGCGCGTCAGCGCCTGAGCCAGACGCATGCCACCGCTGCGATCGCGTTGCAACAGGTGAAACGCCATGCGCTGCGCTGACTTCGGGCCTACACCCGGCAGACAGCGCAGTGACTCCATTAAGGTTTCAAGCAGTGGACTGGTCTGCATCAGAACGGCATCTTGAAGCCAGGCGGCAGCTGCATACCGGAAGAGACAGAAGCCATCTTCTCTTTCTGCGTCTCATCGATGCGACGCGCCGCATCGTTAAAGGCTGCAGCAATCAAATCTTCCAGCATATCTTTGTCATCTTCCAGCAGGCTGGGATCGACTTCCACGCGACGGCAGTTGTGCGCGCCGTTGATGGTTACTTTAACCAGACCCGCACCCGATTCGCCCGTAACTTCCAGCGCGGCGATCTCTTCCTGAACCTTGGCCATTTTATCCTGCATCTGCTGGGCCTGTTTCATCAGGTTGCCCAATCCGCCTTTACCAAACATAGTTTTCTCTCTCTGCTGGGGCTGCGCGCAACCTCTGCGCGACAGCGTGATCATACGGGTCGGATACTCTCTTCATCCAGATCGGCATCAAAGAACTGCTGCAGCATCTGAATGTGGGTATCACTTGCGAGCGACTGGCGCGCCTGCGCCAGCTTCTCTTCATAGATGGCCTGTCGCCACTCCAGCGGCGTCAGCACCGCCGGATTATCATCTTCCACGATGGTCAGTTCAACTTCCTGACCCGCCGCCTGGCTTAGCGCAGCCTGAATGGCCTGCCGGGCTGTCGCAGAATTGAGGTGTCGCTGGCTGCTGCGCAGATGCAGCGTCACGCTCTGTTCATGCTGCTCTTTCCACGCGTTGAGCGCCACCTGCTGCACCAGCTTTGGCAGCGTCAGCCGGGCAATTTCAGCGGTCCATGCATCACGCAGCTGTGCTTCCTCGGCCAGCCGCGCAGCCAGCTCCGGCGTTTTCTCATGCTCCAGCGCTGAACGCAAGGCTTTTGGCGTTGCGACCGGCTCCGCTTTCTCCTCACTCTGCTGCTGTGCTTTCCAGCGGTACGCCTCCGGTTTTACCGGCGCGCTTGCGGTTTCGGGTGCGCGCTGCTGAACGCGCTCCGTCACCGTAGCCAGACGCTCCAGCGCCTGATTTGCCGGCCGCGCGGGACGCGCTGCCGGCTCACTCTTTTTTACTTTACCTGCCCCCTGACGCAGCAGTTGCGTACGCGCCTGCAGCAGCTGACTGGTGGTGTCCGGCAGATTGCCGGCAGGCGGAGCCTGCGGTTCTGCCGGAGCCGGCGCAGCGGGCGGCGCCATCTGCGGTTGCGTAGCCGGTGCCATCTGCGGTTGTGTAGCCGCAGCGGGCTGCTCAGCCGGGGCGGCGGCAGGTACCTGCGGTGCCGCCTGCGGTGCCAGCGACGGACGCGCCACCGGTTCAGCAAGTGTAGCCTGTGGATGGAAAGCCAGCGCGCGCAGCAGCGTCATTTCCACACCCAGGCGCCGATCGGGCGCCAGCGGCAGATCTTTGCGTCCCATCAGCAGCGTCTGATAGTAGAGCTGCACGTCAGCGGGCGGCAGAGTACGCGCCAGCTCACGCAGGCGCTGCGCTTCACTAAACTCTTCATCATTGAGAGAGCCAGGCAGCAGCTGCACCATTGCGATGCGATGCAGCAGCCGCAGCATCTCAACCAGCAGCGCTTCCCACTCTACTCCGCGCGAAGCGGCCTGGTTCAGGCGCGCCATTACCCGTTCGCCGCTGCCCTCCACCAGCGCTTCAATCAGCGCCAGCGGCTGTTCATCATCCAGCGTGCCGAGCATCTGCGCGACGGTATCGCGCGTGACGCTGCCCTGCCCGCTGGCGATCGCCTGATCGGTCAGGCTCAGCGCATCACGCATACTGCCGTCGGCAGCACGCGCCAGCAGATGCAGTGCACGTGGCTCCGCGGCAATCTGCTCCTGCTCCAGCACATAGCTCAGCTGCTGCTGAATCTGTTCAACGTCCAGCGCTTTCAGGTGGAACTGCAGGCAGCGCGACAGGATAGTGATCGGCAGCTTCTGCGGATCGGTGGTGGCCAGCAAAAACTTAACGTGGGACGGCGGCTCTTCCAGCGTTTTCAGCAGGGCATTAAAGCTGTGGCGCGACAGCATATGTACTTCATCAATCAGATAGACCTTGAAGCGACCGCGCGCTGGCGCGTACTGCACGTTATCCAGCAGATCGCGCGTATCTTCCACTTTGGTACGGGAAGCCGCATCGATCTCGATTAAGTCAACAAAGCGGCCCTGCTCAATTTCCCGGCAGTTGTCGCACTTGCCACAGGGCGTAGCGGTAATACCGGTTTCGCAGTTCAACCCTTTCGCCAGCAGGCGGGCAATAGAAGTTTTCCCTACGCCGCGGGTGCCGGAGAAAAGATAGGCATGATGAATACGTCCCAGTGATAACCCGTTGGCGAGCGCAGTCAGCACATGTTCCTGACCCACTACGTCTGCGAAGGCCTGGGGACGCCATTTTCGCGCAAGTACCTGATAGCTCATGTGGATGTGGTCACTGGATTGTATTGAGTTGGCACAGCAGCGCGGCAATCAGCCGGCAGCCACCGTCAGAAAAAGGGAAAAAATGCAGCTTCGCAAACCCTGTGTATTTGGGCAGTAGTTTACCAGCCACAGCGAAATATGCCTATACCCGTCTCGGGCAGGCGCAGGCAGAGTAACCTATGGGATAAGCACTGCGCTCCGCAAAACGGCAGAGCGCAGCAGGCCTTAGTGGCCGGGGAAGCTGACGAGGCTGTAGCAGTTAACGCCCAGCGCGGTCAGGCGCGCTTCGCCGCTAAGATCGAACAGATTAATGACAAAAGCGGCATCGTTGACTTCGCCACCCGCGCGGCGGATCAGTTTTACCGTCGCCTCAATGGTGCCGCCGGTTGCCAGCAGATCGTCGATGACCAGCACGATATCGCCGGGTTTAATCGCGTCTTTGTGCAGCTCCAGCGCATCCGTACCGTACTCCAGCTCATAGCGCTCCTGCCAGGTTTCACGCGGCAGCTTGCCCGGTTTACGCACCGGTATAAAGCCTACGCCCAGCCCCAGCGCTACGGGTGCACCAAACAGGAAGCCGCGCGCTTCTGTACCCACCACTTTGGTGATGCCTTTGTCGCGATAACGCTCAACCAGAATGGAAATCGCCGCCGCATAGGCCTGCGGATCTTCCATAAGGCTGGTCACGTCGCGGAACAGAATGCCCGGCTTCGGATAGTCGTGAATACTTTTGATGCTGTTTTTGATCAGTTCAAGCTGCTGCGCAGTTGCGGTCATAAAGGTTACGCCTGGAAAAATATCTAAAACGCGCAGCTTCAACAGCGCCAATACCCGGAGACCGGGTTAAGCGAAGTCGTTTCACAGAGGGAAGCCACGCACGAAGATGCCCAAATCTAAGCAAACAGCGGCCTAAATGCAACCCTGACGCGGTTAATGTTGCGTTGTCTCTTCTGCTACTACCGGGATACGCCACATAAAGAGCAGCAGTATCGCTAATAACACCAGCAGCAGCAGACGCAGCCAGAACAGCTTTACCAGCCAGAGCGAGAACGCAAAGGTGATGATAATCAGCACTATTGCCCGCCCCTTAGCGCCTGGCGGCATGGCACGATGACGCTGCCAGTGACGCAGATAGCGGCCAAAAGGCGAGCGCCACAGCAGCCAGTGGTGAAAGCGCGGCGATGAACGGGCAAAACACCAGGCGGCCAGCAACACAAATGGCGTTGTCGGGAGTAAAGGTAATACAATGCCCAGCGTGCCCAGCACTATCGCCAGCCAGCCAAGGCTCAACAGTAGAAAACGCTGCATGCCAGATGCCTGAATACTGAATATGCTCTTACGTTAACATGGAACCGAAGTGATGCCTCTCCTTTCCGCGCCTGAGCGGCTGCAAAAAATCGTTGAAACGCTGCGCCAGCGCATAGCACAGCAGCCGGACGGCGTCTGCAGAGTGCCGCGCTTTGATGTCGCACTGTTTCATACTAAAGGCACCCGCCTGAGCGACTATCTGCAGGAGCTGGAGCGAAATCTGCACCATCTGCAGCAAAAACAGCACAGCGCCGTGCAGCAGCAGTGGCTGGCGCAGCGGGTGCTGGATCAGCTGGCGGCACTTCAGCGCGAATGCGAAAGCCAGCAGCTGCGGCCGTGGCGGGAGCAGCCGCGGCGGGATACCCGCCAGCAGAAGCGTGTTGAGTATCAGGGGTATGAGACGCGGCTACTCGCCATGCTGCGCCAGCGCGAGGCGCATCTTGCCCGGGCAGAAACGCTGAGCGTGCAGCAGCAGCTGATGCGGGAAGTGGAGCAGCTGCAGGCGCGATTAAGCCGCTGTCGCGCTGCGCTTTATCAGCTCGATCTGCCCGCCGCGCAGCCGTAGCGCTGCACTTCTATACTCAACGCATAAGGCAGAAGGAGGAACCGGTGACGCTGATTATCTGGATAGTAACGGGCCTGGCCGCTGGCTGGCTCAGGCGCCTGCTGCTGCCCGGCAGGCCCGGCGGGATGATCCCCGGGCTGGTACTGGCCGCAATTGGCGCGCTGATTGGCGGCTATATTGCCACCTACTTTATGAATGGCGAAATCGGCACGCTGCATATCGCCGGCGTAGCTGCCGCTTTGGCGGGCGCAGTGCTGATGCTGCTGGTTGCAATAAAACTACGAATTTAGGAGAGAGTATGTCGCTTGAGAGCGCACCGGATGAGATTAAGCTGGCGGTCGATTTGATTCAGCTGCTGGAGGAGAACCAGGTGCCGCCCGCGACGGTGCTGGCCGCGCTGGCGATCGTCCGGCGCGACTATGAACAGAAGCTGGCCGCCGCGCATGCAGATTAACGCCCGCTCAGGGTCGGGCTCAGCCGCAGCATATCGAGAAACGCATCAACGATCTGCGGCGCTTCCGCGGCCAGGTCAAAACTGTGCGGATTAAACAGCCAGCTCTCCATCATGCCATTGATATAGCCGCGCATCAGCAGTGCCGCCTGACGGGTATTCAGCGCACCGGGCAGCTGTCCCGCTTCAATGCAGCTGCGCAGCACGGTTTCAATGCGGTCATAACACGCCTGCAGTAAGCCCTGCTGCATCGCAACCAGCGTTGACATTTCGCCCACAAACTCACATTTATGGAAGATAATCTCCATAAGTGCGCGTCTTTGCGCATCCTTTGCCGTGGCGTCAAGGATATAGATCAGCATCGAACGCATTACAGAAAGTGGATCGTCCGGATATTTTGTCTGATACTCAAGTTCCACATCGTCCAGCCCGGCGTCGCAGCGCAGCCAGATTTCCTGTAACAGATCGGCTTTATTTTTAAAGTGCCAGTAAATGGCACCGCGCGTGACGCCAGCCGCTGCGGCGATATCAGCCAGCGACGTGGCGGCCACACCCTGTTCAGAAAAGTGTGCTAATGCGGCATCAAGAATTTGATTACGCGTTTCAAGTGCTTGCGCTTTGGTTTTTCGTGCCATAGGGAGCTGTTTTTACAAACTGGCAAGTTTACATACATTTGTGAATGTATGTACCATAGCATGACCCGTGTTTTAACGCAGCAATGGGTTTATCGGTTTGTGATCCATTGATCATTTGATATCGGACACTAGAGGTTTTATTTATGAATAAAAACAGAGGGTTAGTGCCTCTGGCGGCCGCCGTGATGCTTTCAGGCAGCTTTTTGTTAACAGGATGTGATGATGATAAATCTCAGCAAGCCGGCCAGCAGCAGCAACAGCCGCCGGAAGTCGGGGTGGTCACATTAAAAGCTGAACCCCTGAAGGTCACGACTGAACTGCCTGGTCGCACTTCCGCGTTTCGCGTAGCAGAAGTCCGCCCTCAGGTGTCGGGTATCATTCTGAAGCGTAATTTTGTTGAAGGCAGTGATATTAAAGCGGGCCAGTCGCTTTATCAGATCGATCCTGCCACCTATCAGGCAGCTTACGACAGTGCTAAAGGGGATTTAGCGCAGGCGCAGGCTAATGCCCGCGTAGCGCAGCTCACCATCAAACGTTATAAGCCACTGCTCGGCACCAAATATATCAGTCAGCAGGATTACGACAACGCAGCGGCCACTGCGGCTCAGACTGCGGCTGCCGTACAGGCTGCCCAGGCTAACGTTGAAACTGCCCGTATCAACCTCGCCTACACCAAAGTCACGTCGCCTATCAGCGGCCGTATCGGCAAATCCTCTGTGACGGAAGGTGCCCTGGTCTCCAATGGTCAGACTAACGCGCTCGCGACCGTGCAGCAGCTGGATCCTATGTATGTCGATGTAACGCAGTCCAGTGACGATTTTCTGCGCCTGCGCGCCGAGCTCGAAGCGGGCCAGCTGAAACAGACCGATGGTAAAGCTAACGTAACGCTGCTGATGCAGGATGGTAGCCCTTACAAGCAGTCGGGAACACTGGAATTTTCCGATGTCACCGTCGATGAAACCACCGGTTCGATTACGCTGCGCGCTATCTTCCCGAACCCGGATAACCGTCTGCTGCCGGGTATGTTTGTGCGCGCGCGTCTGGATGAAGGCGTGAACCCAACCGCGCTGCTGGTACCGCAAACCGGCGTGACCCGTACGCCAACCGGTGATGCCAGCGCGATGGTTGTTGGCGCAGATAACAAAGTAGAAGTACGTAAGATCACTGCAAATCAGGCGTTTGGTGACAAATGGCTGGTTACCGATGGTCTGAAAGAGGGCGACCGCGTGATTACCGTCGGTATTCAGCGCGCGAAAGCGGGTGCGCAGGTTACGCCAAAAGAGGTCTCAGATGATGCTAAAGCAGCCCAGGAATCTCAGTCTGCTAAATCATCGTCATAACAGGAGCCGTTGATACATGGCTAAGTTCTTTATCGATCGCCCCATTTTTGCATGGGTGCTTGCCATCATCATTATGATGGCGGGTGCGCTGTCGATCATCAGCCTGCCGATTGAGCAATATCCCAATGTTGCGCCACCGGCGGTTGAGATCCAGGCATCTTATCCGGGTGCGGATGCAAAAACGCTGCAGGATTCTGTTACGCAGGTTATTGAACAGAATATGAACGGCATCGACGGGCTGATGTATATGTCCTCGAGCAGTGACTCATCCGGTACGCTGACGCTGACGCTGACCTTCCAATCCGGTACCGACGCGGATATCGCGCAGGTACAGGTGCAGAACAAGCTGCAGCTGGCGATGCCGCTGCTGCCGCAGGAAGTACAGCAACAGGGGATTCAGGTTAAAAAATCCTCCAGCAGCTTCCTGATGGTAGCCGGTTTTGTCAGTGACGATGGCAGCATGACGCAGAACGACATTGCGGACTATGTCGCCTCTAATATCAAAGATCCTATCAGCCGTACCACAGGCGTAGGTGATACCCAGGTGTTTGGTGCACAGTATGCGATGCGTATCTGGCTCGATCCGCACAAGCTGAACAACTATCAGCTGACGCCGGTTGACGTCATCAGCGCGCTGCAGACGCAGAATACCCAGGTCGCTGCCGGTCAGCTGGGCGGTACACCGCCGGTGCCGGGCCAGCAGCTTAACGCCTCGATTATTGCTCAGACCCGCCTGACCTCAACCGATGAGTTTGGCAACATCATGCTCAAGGTGAACCAGGATGGTTCGCAGGTGCGTCTGCGCGACGTGGCAAAAATTGAACTGGGTGGTGAAAACTACGAAGTTATTGCCCGTTACAACGGCAAGCCCGCATCCGGTATCGGTATCAAGCTGGCGACCGGGGCTAACGCACTGGATACCGCAGAAGCGGTTAAAGCAGAGCTGGGTAAACTGGAGCCGTTCTTCCCGTCAGGCATGAAGACCGTCTACCCGTATGACACGACCCCGTTTGTAAAAATCTCCATTTTCGAAGTGGTTAAAACCCTGTTTGAAGCGATTGTGCTGGTGTTCCTGGTTATGTATCTGTTCCTGCAGAACTTCCGCGCCACGCTGATCCCCACCATCGCCGTACCGGTGGTGCTGCTGGGTACCTTCGCTATCATCAATGGTTTTGGCTACTCCATTAACACGCTTACGATGTTTGGTATGGTGCTCGCCATCGGCCTGCTGGTTGATGACGCCATCGTGGTCGTCGAGAACGTTGAGCGCGTTATGGCAGAAGAAGGACTGCCGCCGAAAGAGGCGACCAAACGCTCCATGGAGCAGATTCAGGGCGCGCTGGTCGGTATTGCGCTGGTGCTCTCTGCGGTATTTATTCCCATGGCGTTCTTTGGCGGTTCGACCGGGGTTATCTACCGTCAGTTCTCGATCACCATCGTTTCAGCGATGGCGCTGTCGGTGCTGGTCGCGCTGATCCTCACCCCTGCCCTCTGTGCCACCATGCTCAAACCGATTAAAAAAGGTGAGCATGGTAAAACCACCGGCTTCTTTGGCTGGTTCAACCGCATGTTCGACAAAAGCACCAATCACTATGTCGACAGCGTCAGCCATATTATCCGCAGTACCGGCCGCTATCTGGTGATCTATCTGGTCATTGTTCTTGGCATGGCGTGGCTGTTCCTGAAGCTGCCGACCTCCTTCCTGCCGGAAGAAGATCAGGGGCTGTTACTGGCGCAGGCGCAGCTGCCAGCCGGTGCAACCCAGGAGCGTACTCAGAAAGTGCTGGATCAGGTAACGGACTACTTCCTGACCAAAGAGAAAGATAGCGTCAATTCCGTGTTCACCGTTAACGGCTTTGGCTTTGCCGGCCGTGGTCAGAACACCGGTATCGCGTTTGTCAGCCTGAAGCCGTGGGATGAGCGTGGCAGCGCCGATCTGAAAGTACCGGCTATCGCCGGACGCGCCATGGGCGCACTGGGTCAGATTAAAGATGCCATGGTCTTCCCGTTCAACCTGCCGGCCATTATCGAACTGGGTAACGCCACCGGTTTTGACTTCCAGCTGATTGATCAGGGCAACCTGGGCCATGAAAAGCTGACCGAAGCGCGAAATCAGCTGTTTGGCATGATCGCCCAGCATTCAGATACGCTGGTTGGCGTACGTCCGAACGGCCTGGAAGATACGCCGCAGTACAAACTGATTATCGATCAGGAAAAAGCGCAGGCGCTGGGGGTATCGCTCTCTGATATCAACACTACTCTGGGCGCCGCTTGGGGTGGATCCTACGTCAACGACTTTATCGATCGCGGTCGCGTGAAGAAAGTGTACGTTATGGGTAAAGCGGATGCGCGCATGCTGCCGGATGACATAGGCAAATGGTATGTGCGTAACAGCGCCGGCAATATGGTGCCCTTCTCTGCCTTCTCCTCGGCGAAATGGCAGTATGGCTCACCACGACTGGAGCGTTACAACGGTCTGCCTTCCATGGAGATCCTCGGTCAGGCTGCGCCGGGCAAGAGCTCGGGTGACGCGATGGATATGATGGAGGAGCTGGCGTCGAAACTGCCAACCGGTATTGGCTACGACTGGACCGGCATGTCCTATCAGGAACGTCTGTCAGGTAACCAGGCCCCGGCGCTCTACGCGATCTCGCTGATTGTCGTCTTCCTCTGCCTGGCGGCACTCTATGAGAGCTGGTCTATTCCGTTCTCGGTGATGCTGGTCGTGCCGCTCGGCGTGATTGGCGCGCTGATCTTCACTACCCTGCGCGGGCTCAGTAACGACGTCTACTTTGTAGTCGGACTGCTGACCACGATTGGTCTTTCCGCTAAGAACGCCATTCTGATCGTCGAATTTGCGAAAGATTTGATGGATAAAGAGGGCAAAGGCCTGGTGGAAGCGACGCTGGAAGCGGTACGTATGCGTCTGCGCCCGATTCTGATGACCTCACTGGCGTTTATCCTCGGTGTACTGCCGCTGGCGATCAGCAGCGGTGCCGGTTCCGGCGCTCAGAACGCAGTAGGTACCGGCGTAATGGGTGGAATGGTCACCGCTACCGCGCTGGCAATCTTCTTTGTACCGGTCTTCTTCGTCGTGGTGCGTCGCCGCTTCAGTAAGCATAAAGCGGACCTTGAAGGCAGCCATCCGGCTGAACACGCGAAACACTGATTGACTCCTTAATGAAAAAGGCCGCAGATGCGGCCTTTTTTTATGGTGCCTGATGACGGTTGCAATCGCGCCATAACGGGCGCATAATATTGTTATATTATAACATTACATAGGAATCGTCATATGAAGCCTGATATCCACCCGCACTATCGTCCGGTTCTGTTCCATGACACTACCGCTGATGAGTATTTTAAAGTGGGATCAACCATTAAAACTGAACGCACCATCGAGTTTGAAGGCGAGGTTCTGCCCTACGTGACGCTGGATGTCTCCTCCAAATCGCACGTTTATTATACCGGCAAACAAAAAGAGTTCGCCAAAGAGGGCAGCGCGGCGCGCTTCAACAAGCGCTTTGGCAGCTTCCTGACGCGCACCAAATAAAGGAGCAGTACGATGCAGGTCGTGAGTTCACTTCGGTCGGCTAAAACCCGCCACCGGGATTGCAAAGTGGTACGACGTAAAGGCCGTATTTATGTGATTTGCAAATCCAATCCACGTTTCAAAGCGGTTCAGGGAAGAAAGAAAAAGCGTTAATGCGTTGTGAGAGTTTGGCCGGGATGCTCCCCGGCCTTTTTTATTGCATGCTTTTCAGCATCGCTTCCGCGTTATGCCGAAATGCTGCCGTATAGGTCGCAGCCGGACCGCCAGCAGCGGAGAGCGCCTCCGGATAGAGTTCGCCGCCGGGCTGCGCCCCCGATTCACTGGCTATCTGTTTAACCAGGCGCGGGTCGGTCTGATTTTCAATAAAGTAGCGGTGAATATGCTCACGCCTGAGCTGCTTAATAATCTGCGCAACGTCGCTGGCGCTGGCTTCTGCTTCCGTGGAAAAGCCGACCGGTGCCAGGAAGGTAACGCCATAACGCTGTCCGAAGTAGCCAAAGGCGTCGTGGCTGGTCAGCACTTTGCGCGCGCTGCGCGGCACGGCGTCAAATGCAGATTTAGCCCAGCTGTCGAGCTGCTGCAGCTGCTGAATGTAGCGCTCGCCGCTGCGCCGGATGTCGGCGGCGTCCTGCGGATCGGCTTTTATCAACGCCTGCATTACGTTACGCGCATAAATTTCACCGTTCTGCAGATTGTTCCAGGCGTGCGGATCGGTAACGGTACTGCCCTCCTCTTCCATGGTACGCGTGCTGATGCCGCTCGATGCCACCACCACATCGCCGCGATAGCCTGAAGCCGTTATCAGCCGATCCATCCACCCTTCCAGACCGAGACCGCTGACAAACACCACGCTGGCCTGCGCCAGCGCCTGGCTATCCTGTGGCGAAGGCTCAAAGGTATGCGGATCGCCATCCGGCCCGACCAGCGAGGTGACACGCACATGATCGCCGCCAACCTGTTTTACGATATCGGCCAGCACGGTAAAACTGGCTACCGTGTTGATAGTACCGGCCTGCGTAAACGGGCTGACCAGCATCGCGCTGGTTATCAGGCTCAGTGCAATAAACTTCATTTGTATCCCCTTATCAGTATATTAACGACGACGCAGCACGCCGCCGCATGGCCCTGTCAGAACAGAGAGCAGAAACAGCCCGGCGGCACTCAGCACCACGGCTGGTCCGGCAGGCAGTGAGTAGTACCAGGAGAGCATCAGCCCGCTTAGCGCAGCAGCGATTGCCAGCAGCATAGCGATAAACAGCAATGGGGTGAGCCGACGGCTCCAGAAGCGGGCGCTGGTAGCGGGCAGCATCATCAGCCCGACGGACATCAGCGTTCCCAGAATCTGAAAGCCAGCAACCAGGTTCAGTACGACCAGCAGCAGAAAAAGCCCCTGTACCAGCGGTGCGCTCCAGCGGTTCTGCACCCGCAAAAAGTCGGGATCGAAGGCGTCAATGACCAGCGGGCGGAAAATCAGCGCCAGCGTCAGCAGCGTGAACGCGGCGATAGCGGCAACCAGAACCAGCGCACGAGTGTCGACTGCCAGCAGTGAACCAAACAGCACGTGCAGCAGATCCACACTGGAGCCGCGCAGCGAAACCAGCGTGACCCCCAGCGCCAGCGAGCCAAGATAAAATCCGGAAAAGCTGGCATCCTCTTTTAACGGGGTGTAACGACTGACGGCACCGGAGAGCAGCGCCACCACCAGCCCCGCCAGCAGTCCGCCTGCGCCCATTGCCACCAGCGACAGACCTGAGAGCAGGTAGCCAACCGCTGCACCCGGCAAGATCGCATGCGATAGCGCATCGCCTATCAGGCTCATCCGGCGCAGTGACAGAAATACGCCCAGCGGAGTGGCGCTCAGCGCCAGCGCAACACAGGCCACCAGCGCGCGACGCATAAAGCCAAATTCGATAAAAGGCTGCAGCAGCGTCATGACGTCACCTGCACTCTCTCTGGCGAGTGGTCCAGCGACAATTCTGCGCTGAAGTAGCGGCTGACCAGCGGCCTGTCGTGCAGGACCACCAGCAGCGTCGTGCCCTGCTGCTGCTGCTGCCGGAGCAGCGCCATCAGCAGAGTAGTGGTGGATGCATCGATAGCGCTGAAAGGTTCATCCAGCAGCCAGACCCGGCTCTGCTGCATCAGAAGCCGGGCAAAAAGGACCCGCTGCAGCTGGCCGCCAGAGAGCGTGGCAGGCTGCGCATCAGCAAACGCCCGCATCTGTACGGCGTCCAGCGCGGCGTCGATCTCTCTGCGCAGCGCCCGGTTAATGCCGCCAAACCAGCCGCAGCGCGGCCAGCAGCCGGTGGCAACCAGTTCATACACCGTAAGCGGAAAACGCATCTCCAGTTCGCTACGCTGTGGCAGCCAGCCAATAGCGCTGGCGGGCACGCCGATCGGGCAGGAGCCGGAGACCGGTGCAATTACGCCAGCCAGCGTTTTCAGCAGGGTTGACTTGCCGCTGCCGTTTGCGCCGGTCAGCGCGGTCATACTGCCGGCAGCCAGTTTTCCGTCGGGGATCGCGGTTATCGCCTGCCCGCGATAGCCAACCTGGAGCTGATTAAAGTGGATCATGCCGTGGTGCCCCAGAAGACGCAGAGCATTAGCAGAGTAATAAGTATCATGACAACCATCAGACGACTGCCGACGGAAAGTAACAGACCGCTGTTGCGCATCGCGCCCACCATTATGTTATAACATAACAATATGCTACTGGATTTAGCGGTGACGCGCGTGCAGAGAAGTGTTTCAAAAATTGATCGTCCGTGCCCCGGGCAGATCGCCAGTGGCATCACCCATCGCAATAATCGCTGGTAGCGTTAATCGCCTGCTTGCATTACAACCAGCAAGACTCAATGATAGCGGTACGATCTTTTTTTACGGAATACGCTATGCAGGCTATTATTAATGTGGACGTTGCGGCAGATGAACATGACTGTGACAAACTTCGCAGCGTCATCCAGGGGAATATTCTTAAAATAGCTGAAGCGCTGGCCGGAGAGTTAGACTGGTATTCGCAAAGTGCTCAATTAGTTCCTGAAAGTTTTCAGGTGCTATCTATTAAAACCATTAATCCAGATAGTTTTAAAATGCTTTATGAATTTTCCTGGGATTTATTTAATCCCTGCCTCGATTTGAACGAAACCTTTACCCGACATGAAGAAGTTATGTTCCACATAAAGCCCGGTGCGCTGGTGTTTGATGTGATTGACAATACGCGCCTCTCCCCTGCTGATGAATTGTAATATTTGGTAATTGAGGTGAGCAAAACTAATGATTGTGGATTACATTTAATAGGTCGCTGAATTATTTTTATTCGTGATCGCTCCCTGGTAGCTCTTTTAAATCTCGCCGCGTTGCGGCTCCTGTGCTCGCTATGGAGGGAAAAAGATGGACGAATACTCACCGAAACGGCATGATATTGCCCAGCTTAAATTCTTATGTGAAAACCTGTATGACGAGAGTATGGCTACCCTGAGTGAAAATCATCGCGACTGGGTTAACGACCCTGCCTCCTCAGCTAATTTACAGCTCAACGATTTTATTGAGCATATCGCCTCTTTCACAATGAATTACAAAATTAAGCATACCGAAGACGAGTCGCTGATTTCTCAAATCGATGAATATCTTGATGATACCTTTATGCTTTTTAGCAGTTACAGTATCAATGCAAAGGATCTTCAGCGCTGGCAGCGATCCGCTAAACGCTTATTTAATATTTTCGCCGAAGAGTGTGCTTATCTTCAGCAACCGAGCCATTCCTTTTAGCATCAGAGTGAGAAGATTTTTTTCATGAGCAATCAAACCCTGACCAAGACCGACTATTTGATGCGTCTGCGTCGTTGTCGTTCAATTGATACCCTTGAACGGGTCATCGAAAAAAATAAGTATGAATTACCGGATAGCGAACTGGCAGTATTCTATTCAGCAGCAGATCATCGCCTTGCTGAACTGACCATGAACAAGCTTTACGATAAAGTGCCAGGCTCTGTGTGGAAATATGTTCGCTGATAAAGCGTGCAGTGCTGTTGAGTGACTGAAGCGGAATAAGGCAAGGGAGTGCCGTAAAATCCTGGAGAGGCGCGGCTATTTGCTGGCCCGAAATGGGTGGAGGCCCTGCCAGCTACATCCCGGCACACGCGTCGCCTGCTGCGGCTGCTTCCTTCCGGACCTGACCGAGTTCACAAGTTAGCGTTGCGGGAGAACCAACAGGGCCTCCATTGAGTGCTCTCTTTTCGGAGAGCGGGGGCATTATCAGCGAACGCCTGTGCAATTGCAAGGGTGAGCCAGACAACCGTTGTTTTCTTGAACAGGCGTACTCTGTCAGCTACCCTGCTTCTGGTTTCCCTCTGTTTCTTACTCCCGATAATGAATGATTCTCTGAATTTTGCCGCACGCGTGTGGCACATTGTGGCCGCAATACCGCGCGGTCAGGTAACCACCTACGGTGATATCGCCTTACTCGCCGGTTCACCGCGCGCTGCGCGTCAGGTCGGCGGTGTACTGCGTCGCCTGCCGCCGGAAAGCACGCTGCCCTGGCATCGCGTTGTTAACCGTTACGGACAGATTTCCCTGCAGGGTGACGATCTGCTGCGTCAGCGCGATGCGCTGGAGGCTGAAGGCGTCGTTGTCAGTGAGGAAGGCGGGATTGATATGGCACGCTATCGCTGGGAAATTTAATCAGCAGGCCCGCAACGGGCCTGCTGATGCTGCAGATTACAGGCTGGTCGGCGCCGGTACTGAAGCCGATGGCGTTACCTGAGTAGGCGACGTCGACGGAACCGTGGTAGCGGCACCCGGCTGCGTCGGCATTGCGCGATTGGCAACCGGCACCAGCAGCAGTTCAGCTTTGGTGCCGCCCTGATTGATCACTGGCTTTACCGTGTCCGTAACAAACGCCAGTTTGCCATCCATAGTGATGGCTGCGCTCAGCAGAATGCGCGCGTCTGGCTTAATGTCTGCCGGATTAAAGGGCAGAATAAACTGGAACGGTGACTGTTTGCCTTCGGTACGCACGGCACGCTGTGCCAGCACTTTAGAAGGCGCGTCCGCCAGCGACGCATCTGCCAGCGTAACGGTCAGTACTGCATCCGGCGGCAGCGCGATGCGCTGACGGATATAAACAGAACCGCTTACGTTAGGCTGCTTGATGGCCGACTGCTGGCTGGCAACCGCCGAGCCAAGCGTAGGCGTCGGAACCGGTTTGCTGTGGTCAGCACACCCTGTAATCGCCGCCGCCAGTGTCATACCGCTAATAACCTGCCAAAGTTTCATCGATGTCGTCTCCTTATGAACACTATGATTGTCGGCGGTTAATTTTTTAGCTGGCATTTCAACCGCCGATTGCTCTTAATTCTGGCACAGAAATCCGCATTGCGCCTGGCGCGTCGCCCGTCATCAGAAATCAGCGCAAATCCGTTGCGCAAACTGGTCGGATCTTTCACACTTGCGCCATATCTGCTGATGAGGACATGATTATGAGCCAGGCGCTGACTAACCTGCTTACGCTATTAAATCTGGAAAAACTGGAAGAAGGCCTGTTCCGCGGGCAGAGTGAAGATCTCGGTCTGCGTCAGGTGTTTGGCGGTCAGGTGGTGGGCCAGGCGCTCTATGCTGCTAAACAGACGGTGCCGGAAGATCGCATTATTCATTCATTTCATAGCTATTTTCTGCGTCCCGGCGACAGCCATAAAGCGATTATTTACGATGTTGAAACGCTGCGCGACGGTAAAAGCTTCAGCGCGCGCCGCGTCAGCGCAGTCCAGAATGGTCAGCCTATTTTCTATATGACCGCCTCATTTCAGGCGCCTGAAACCGGGTTTGAGCATCAGAATAGCATGCCCCCGGTACCGGGTCCGGATGAACTGCCCTCTGAACGCGATCTGGCGCAAAAACTCGCCGCGCATCTGCCGCTGAAGCTCAAAGAGAAGTTTCTCGCTGAGCGACCGCTGGATATCCGCCCGGTTCAGATCCACAACCCGCTTAAGGGCCACGTGGCTGAGCCGGTGCGCCAGGTCTGGGTGCGCGCCAATGGCCAGATGCCTGCCGATCGTCGCATCCATCAATATGTGCTGGGCTACGCCTCCGACCTTAACTTTTTGCCGGTGGCGCTGCAGCCGCACGGCAAAGGGTTCCTGGAAGCGGATATGCAGGTGGCCACGATCGATCACTCGATGTGGTTTCACCGCCCGTTCGATCTCTCAGAATGGCTGCTTTACAGCGTGGTGAGCACGTCTGCCTCTGGCGCGCGCGGCTTTGTACGCGGCGAGTTCTATACGCAGGAGGGTACGCTGGTGGCGACCACGGTACAGGAAGGTGTTATGCGTCAGCGCGACGCATAAAAAAAGGGGCGACCTGGTCGCCCCTTTTCTTCATTTTTAGCTTACTGGTTATATGCGTTTTCGCCGTGGCTGTTTACATCCAGACCTTCACGCTCCTGCTCTTCCGGTACGCGCAGGCCGACAATCACATCCGCCAGCTTGAAGCCGATAAAGGCCACCACGCCGGACCAGACTACGGTAACGATACAGCTGAATATCTGGACCCAGACCTGATGCCCCATAGTGACGCCTTCCGCATAGCCAACGCCACCCAGTGAGCTGGAGGCGAAGACGCCGGTCAGGATGCAGCCGAGGATGCCGCACACGCCGTGCACGCCAAACACATCGCAGGGATCATCGACGCGCAGCCATCTTTTCAGCGTCGTAACGCCCCAGATGCCCGCGAGTCCGCCCGCCAGACCGATGATCAGTGCGCCGCCAACGCCCACGTAGCCACAGGCTGGCGTAATGGCGACCAGGCCGGCGATAAAGCCGGAGCAGGCACCCAGCAGCGAAGGCTTACCGCGCAGCGCCCACTCACCAAAGACCCAGGAGAGCACCGCACCGGCGGTAGCGACAACGGTGTTCACAAACGCCAGCGCAGCAATTTCGTTCGCCGATGACGCTGAACCGGCGTTAAAGCCAAACCAGCCGACGTAGAGAATGGCCGTACCGAGAAACACCATCGGCAGGTTATGCGGTTTAAACGCCTCTTTACCAAAACCGGCACGCTTTCCGACCAGATACGCGCCCACCAGCCCCGCGACAGCGGCGTTGATATGCACCACGGTACCGCCGGCAAAGTCCAGCGCGCCATCCTGTGCCAGATAACCGCCGCCCCACACCATATGCGCAATCGGCAGATAGGAGAGCGTCAGCCAGACGCCGACGAAAATCAGCACCGCTGAGAAGCGAATACGCTCAGCCAGCGCGCCCACGATCAATCCGACGGTAATACAGGCAAACGACGCCTGGAACGCGACGTGAATATATTGATAAAAGCTGCCCATGACGGCTTTCAGCTCGATGTTTTTCAGCATCACCCACTGGAAGTTGCCGAAAAAGGCGTTGCCTTCGCTAAAGGCTAACGAGTAGCCATACACAACCCACAATACGCAGACCAGGGCAAAGGTTACGGCAACCTGTGTGAGCATGGACAAGACATTTTTACCGCGGATCAGGCCGCCATAAAACAGCGCGATGCCGGGAATTGTCATAAAAAGTACCAGCGCGGTACAAATCATCATAAAGGCGTTGTCCGCTTTATCTGCGACCGCAGGGGCAGCAGCCAGCGTCAGAGTGGGTAACAGCGCCAGGCTGGCAAGGCCCAGTTTCATCATCATTTTTTTCATTTTTTTCATCCCATCTCAAGTCAGAACCCGGATCAGAGCGCCGCTTCGTCAGTTTCACCGGTACGGATACGGATCACCCGCTGCAGCTCAGCAACGAAGATTTTGCCGTCGCCAATTTTGCCGGTGTAGGCCGCTTTACTGATGACATCAACCACTTCATCCAGCTGGTCATCTGCAATCGCGATATCGATTTTTACTTTTGGCAGGAAGTTAACGCTGTACTCGGCCCCGCGATAGAGTTCGGCATGTCCTTTCTGACGGCCGAACCCTTTAACTTCAGATACCGTCAGCCCCTGAATGCCAATGGAGGATAGTGCCTCACGGACATCCTCCAGCTTGAATGGTTTGATTACCACGGTAACCAGCTTCATACGTCCCCTCCGGATTAAACACAACTGCGCGATGTATACGCAGTGGTTAAAGCAAAGGGTGTGCCAGAAGTGCAAAACGCGGTTTAACGCGGCGGCGGTACAGGCTCAGCGCGGGGCGGCATTGCCGGAGAGAAAGAACGGTACGGGGGTCTGCACCTCTTTGGTGCTCAGGGCGTCAAAGAGGTGCAGAAGCGAAAAAAGAACGGGTCAGCATGAACAAAAAAGGTGCAACTCAGGCGGATGCGCCGGCCGCCAGCTGCTCGCCAGCCTGCTGCAGCTGATACATCTGCCAGTAGCGCCCCTGCTGCGCCAGTAGCTCTGTATGCGTACCGCGCTCGGCAATATGGCCGCGATGTAACACCAGGATTTGTTCCGCCTCCATAATTGTCGAGAGCCGGTGCGCAATGACCACCAGCGTGCTGTGCTGGCGCAAAGTGCGCAGCGCCTGCTGAATCGCCTGCTCGGTGCCGGAATCGATGTTCGCGGTAGCTTCATCGAGGATCAGGATCTGCGGCGGCGCGACCAGCACGCGAGCCAGCGCCAGCAGCTGTTTCTGCCCGACCGAAAGCGTATTGCCCTGCTCTCCCAGTCGCGTATGGATACCGTCCGGTAGCGCGCGGGCCAGCGTAGCGAGCTGCACGCTCTCCAGCGCCTGCCACACCCGCTCTTCAGGGATCGCCCGCCCCAGCTGTACGTTAGCCAGCAGCGTATCGGCCAGCACCACCGGATCCTGCTGCACCATGGCAATGCCGGTGCGCAGCGCATCGTGCGAGAGCGAAGAGACCGGACGCCCGTCCAGCACAATCGATCCGTGCTTTACCGGATAGTAACCCATCAGCAGGTTTGCCAGCGTGCTCTTGCCGCTGCCGGTATGCCCGACCAGCGCAACGAAGCCCCGTGACGGCACGGTAAAGGAGATATTGCTCAGCACGTCGCGATCGTCGCGATAGGCGAAACTGACGTCGTGCAGCGCAATTTCTCCGGAACGCAGCGGAGCACTTTCGCTGCCATACCCCTGCTGATGCGCATCAACCAGTTCAAAGATGCGCTCACCCGATACCACCGCCTGCTGCAGCATCGACTGCTGCGTCGTCAGTTCGATCAGCGGCTCATTCAGCCGGCCCAGGTAGGTGATAAAGGCATAAAGCACGCCGACTTCAAATGCGCCGGGTGAAGCAAAACTGAATAGCAGTAACAGGCCGCACAAAATCAGTGCAGAAAAGAGGCTAAGCAGCGGACGCAGCAGAAATCCGTCCAGCCGCAGCGTCTGCATGCGCGCCATATAATGGGCGCGACTCGCTTCGCTCATGCGGGCCCCAAAACGCGCCTGCTGCCGGAACTGCTGGATCACGCTCATGCCGTTGATCACTTCGTTAAAGCCGTTGTTGATATCCGCCAGATAACTGCGAACCCGGCGGGCAATCGGGGTACTGTAACGCTGATAAATCAGCATCACGGTCAGCACCAGCGGGAAAATAACCAGCGCCACCAGCGCCATACGCCAGTCGAGCGAAAACATGGCGACCAGCATCGCGCCAATCAGCGCGGCGCTGCGCAGCACGGTGGCGACTACGGTGACATAGAGATCTTTAATAACCTCGGTGTCATTGGTGACGCGCGAAATAATCTGCCCCACCGGCTGGGTGTCGAACGCGCTCAGCGGCTGGCGCAGCGCCGCGTTCATGACATCAACGCGCAGCTGCTGCACCACTCCGATTGCCGCACGGTTAAACAGCAGCGCCTGAAAATAGTGCAGCGCCGCCGCCATGAGCTGCAGCAGAATAAAACTCACCAGTAATCCCGCCACGATGCCCCACGGCATCTGATGTCTGGCGATCAGGCGATCGATAAAATAGCTGACCAGCACCGGGCCGGTCACCTCGGCCGCCGCCGCCAGCCAGAGCATACCGGTTGCCAGCCACAGCGAGCGGCGCCAGGGTTTTCCGTATGCCAGCAGCCGTTTCAGCGTCGGCCACAGCCGCTGCGACTTAGCCATGCTGCGCTCCTGTTGCGGTTTCATCTTTGTTTTCACTCTCATCATCCAGCGCCGCTTCCAGCTGCTGATAGCGGTACATATCGCGGTACCAGCCCGGCTGCGCCGCCAGCTGGTCATGATCGCCTCGCTGCGCAACGCGCCCCTGCTGCAGCACCAGAATTTCACTCGCTTCCGTTAACGCCGAGAGACGGTGCGCGCTGATAATCAGCGTACGGTTCTCTCCCCAGATGCGCAGGTTATGCAGGATGTCATGTTCAGTACGTCCATCTACCGCAGAGAGCGCATCATCCAGAATCAGGATCTCCGCCTCCAGCAGCAGCGCACGGGCAATCGCGATACGCTGCTTCTGTCCGCCCGAAAGCATGACCCCACGCTCTCCGACCTCTGTCTCATAGCCCTGCGGCAGGCGCAGAATATCCTCATGCACGCAGGCCATTCTTGCCGCCTGCTCAATCTGCTGCTGCGTGGCGTCGGGACGACCCAGCGCCAGATTGTTTGCCACGCTGTCAGAAAACAGAAACGGCGTCTGGCTCACTACCGCCAGGCGGCTGCGCCAGCTGTCCAGCTGCAGCTGCGCCAGCGGCAGCTCGCCGTAGCGGATCTCTCCCCGATCGATATCGAAGTGGCGCTGGATGAGGCTGAGCAGCGTGCTTTTACCGCAGCCGGTCGGGCCACATAATCCCAGCATCTGCCCTGGCTGCAGCTTCGCATGGATATCCTGCAGTACGGCATTTTCTGTCCCCGGGTAGTGAAAGGCGTCAATGGCGAGCTGCAGCACAGCCGGCTCAGGCGGTAACGTCAGGGTGCCGTCAGCCACTGCCGGCGCTTCAGCCAGCAGCGCGCGAATACGGCTCCAGGCCGCACTGCCGCGCTCCACGATGTTGATCATCCACGCCAGCGCCAGCATCGGCCAGATCATCAGCCCCAGATACATCACAAAGCTGGTGAGCTGACCCAGCGTCAGGATACCGTGCCATACCATCCAGCCGCCGCCTGCGATCGCCAGCAGGTTGGAGAAGCCAACGGCGACGTAAATAATGGGATCAAATCGCGCATCCACCCGCGCAACATGCAGATTTTTACGCCCGGTATCGCTGGCGATGTCAGCAAACTGCTGCGACTGGTGATCTTCCAGTCCAAATGCTTTGATCATACGGATGCTGGTCAGGCTCTCCTGCGTCTGATCGTTAAGGCTGGAGAACGCCGCCTGCGCAACTTTAAAACGCTGATGCAGCCGGGAACCATCCCGCTGGATCGCCAGCGCCATAAAGGGCATCGGGATCAGCGCCAGCAGCGTCAGCTGCCAGCTTATCTGCGTACTCATGACCGCCAGCACTACCAGCCCCATGACCAGGGAGTCCACCAGCGTCAGCACTCCCTCTCCCGCTGCAAACACAACGCGGTCGACATCATTCGTTGCGCGCGCGATGAGATCGCCGGTGCGATGGCGCAGATAGAACGCAGGATGCTGCCGGCTCAGCTGACGATAAAAGTCCTCGCGCAGCTCTACCGCCAGCTGATACGAGGCGCCAAACAGCAGCACGCGCCAGACATAGCGCAGCAGATAAACGATAACGGCGGTCAGCAACATAACGCCGATCCACATCATAATCTGCCCGGCAGAGAGCCGCTGCTGCGTGACGCCATCGACAATTACGCCGACCAGATGCGGCGGGATCAGCTGCAGTAAAGCGATGATAATAAGCAGGCAGACAGCACCGGCATAGCGGCGCCACTCACGCAGGAAATACCAACTAAGCTGGCTGAATAATCGCACAATCTCTCTCTTTATTTACGCTTCAGGGCACAACGGGCAGCGCGGTTGAATATTTAATCTCTTCCATCGCAAAGCTGGAGGTGACATCTATCAGGCCCGGCACGCCATTCACCAGCCGCTTATAAAACGCGTCGTAGCTCTTCATATCCGCAACCTGTATTCGCAGCAGATAGTCATACTCACCGGCCATACGGTAGAACGCCATGACTTCCGGCATTGGCTCAACCACGGCGACAAACTGCCTGAACCATTCGCTGCTGTGCTGCTGCGTTTTGATCAGCATAAACGCGGTCAGTGACAGACCGAGTTTTTCACCATCCAGCAGCGCTACGCGCGCCCGGATGATACCGTCATCTTCAAGTTTTTTCAGGCGCTTCCAGCAGGGCGTGGTGGTCAGATTGACCGCCTCTGCCAGCGCCTGCAGCGATAGCGTGCAATCCTTCTGCAAAAGGGCGAGCAGCTTACGGTCAACTTTATCTATCATCACGCCTCACCGGAGAATATTTTTCTCTGAACCGCCGATTATACCCTGGTTTTAGCAACCTCTTTTTCCTGCCCGTGCCGTACACTGGCGGCAATGAAAACCGGAGAGAATCGCCATGCAAACCCCCTGGATCCGCCACGCCATTAATGAGATCAACGCTGATATCCAGCGCTCGGCTGACACACACCTGATCCGCTTTACGCTGGACGATTTCCCGGGCATCTTTTTCTATCTCAAAGATGAGAGCACGCACCCCAGCGGCAGCCTGAAACATCGCCTTGCGCGTTCGCTGTTTCTGTATGGACTGGCTAATGGCTGGATCGGTGAAAAAACCCCGATTATTGAAGCGTCATCCGGCAGTACTGCCGTATCGGAAGCCTACTTTGCCCGGATGCTCGGCCTGCCGTTTATCGCGGTTATGCCGGTCAGTACCGCAAAGCGCAAAATTGAGATGATCCGTTTTTATGGCGGAGAGTGCCATTTTGTGGCTGATCCGTGCCAGCTCTACGCGGAGTCTGAGCGGCTGGCGCGTGAACTCAACGGCCACTTTATGGATCAGTTTACCTATGCCGAGCGCGCGACGGACTGGCGCGGCAATAATAATATTGCTGAAAGTATTTTCCGGCAGATGGCGCATGAGCCGTTTCCGGTGCCGCATACGCTGATCATGAGCGCCGGCACCGGCGGCACTTCCGCCACGCTGGGCCGCTATATTCGCTATCAGGGCTACTCCACCCGCCTGCTGGTTACTGACCCGCAGCATTCGGTATTTTTTGACTACTGGCACAGCCGGGACAGCAGTTTGCGCAATGCACGCGGCAGCCTGATTGAAGGAATCGGCCGCCCGCGCGTCGAACCCTCTTTTCTGCCCGACGTGATTGATGAGATGATCAAAGTCCCCGATGGCGCCACGCTGGCGGCTATGCTGCGGCTGGAACAGATCCTCGGGCGGCGCCCCGGCGCTTCAACCGGCACCAACTTCTGGGGCATGATGCAGGTGGCGAAACGCATGCGCGCCAGCGGTGAACGGGGCGCGCTGGTTACGCTGCTCTGCGACAGCGGCGAACGCTATCCTGACACCTATTACAACCCGGCGTGGGTTGCGGCGCAGATTGGCGATATTCAGCCCTGGCTGCAGGCGCTGCAATAAAAAAACCGGACATCCGGTCCGGCTCACGGCAAGACTCAGCCCCTGGGGGAGTAATCAAGGTGAGGCGTGGTCAGCCAGTGATTTAAATAGTGAGACACCGCCTGTGTCTCGCAATGGCCGATAACCGGCAAATGCGGCAGCGCGGCTTTAAGCTGATGCATCGCATTGCCCATAACAAAGCCTTTACCTACCTGCTCCAGCATCTCGCGATCGTTCATCGCATCGCCAAAGGCCATACACTCCGCCAGCGGCAGATCGAGATGTTCGCACAGTCGCGCCAGCGCCGCGCCTTTATGGCAACCTGTCGGCAGAACCTCAAGACAGTCCCAGGCGGAAAAACAGATAGTGGCACGCGCGCCCAGCGCCTGCTGCAGCTCTTCCTGCAGCGCCAGCAGCATCTCGTGGGGTGCGATAAAACAGATTTTGGTGATGTTATTTCCTGACATCTGCTGCAGATCGCACAGCTGATAGCTAAACCCGCTCAGCGAGTGCGCCTCCAGCGCGCCAGGCAGTGGCTTATCAGTAAACCAGCCCTCGTCGGTAAACAGGTGAATGGCGGCTGGCGTTTCCCAGCGGGTTCGCATGACCTGCTCTGCGACGTCCGCCGGCAGATCGCAGCCATACAGCTGGTTGCCCTGCGGGTCGTGAATACGCGTGCCGTTACCGGTTATCAGCCAGGCAGGCAGCGTGATCTGTGTACGGATCACCTGCATATCCAGCAGATGGCGGCCGGTGGCAAAAGCCAGAATCACATTGCGCTGCTGCAGCGCATGCAGGGTTTCCAGCGTCTCTTTACCTAACTGATGCGTGGGCAGCAGCAGCGTGCCGTCCATATCAAATGCTGCAAGACGAGCCATGCCTGTTCTCCTGTCGGGGGATGCTTTTACTATCGCCTGGTAATTACGGAACGAATAGTGAATACTTTTTGAAAACTGTTCCGGGTTTAACTATGCGTGAACTTCATCGTGTCAGCCAGTTTCAGCGGCTGTGGCACGCCAGCCAGGGAGAGACGCAGCGACTAAGCGTTGCCATGCTGGCTCAGCGCTGTTTCTGCAGCGAACGTCATGCGCGTACTCTGCTGAAAAAATGGCAGCAGGCGGGCTGGATCCGCTGGAGCAGCCAGCCGGGGCGCGGTAAGCAGGGTGAACTGCAGTTTCTGATCGCACCGGAGACGCTGCGCCAGCAGCTGCTTAACCGCCAGCTGCTGGCAGGCGAACCGATCCAGATGCTGCAGACGCTTGATCTGCCGCCGGAACGCCTGCTGCAGCTGCTGCAGCCACTGATGGGCGGACACTGGCAGGATCGCATGCCGGTGCTGCGCATTCCTTATTATCGTACCCTGGCGTTCCCGGCCCCCCTGCAGCCTCTCGGCCGCGCTGAGCAGCATCTGGCCCGGCAGATATTCTCCGGCCTGACGCGCGTAGAAAACAACCGCGTCAGCGGCGATCTGGCGCACCACTGGCAGCACGACAGCAGCGGACTGAACTGGAGCTTCTGGCTGCGTCCGCAGCTCAGCTGGCATAACGGCGAGCCGCTGTATGCCGCGCAGCTGGCAGCGGTCCTGCAGCAGATTATCCGCAGCCCCGACGGCCGCGCGCTGCTTGCCAGCGTGGCGCAGATTGACGCGCCACATCCGCTCACGCTGCGTATCCGGCTGCATCGGCCCGACTACTGGCTGCCGCAGCGGCTGGCCCATCAATTCTGTCTGCTGCCGCACCCCTACAGCCCGCAAACCGGCAGCGGCCCCTGGCAGCTGGTGCAGTTTACCCCGACGCTGCTGCGGCTGGAGAGCTATGCGCGCTGGCATCTGCAGCGCGCGCTGATCCAGCGTATTGAATACTGGATCACGCCTGCCCTGTTTATGCCGGAACAGGGCAACAGCTGCCGGCATCCGGTACAGATTGCGATTGGCAATGCTGACGAACTGCAGCAGCTGCGGCCGGTAGACCGCAGTATCAGCCGCGGCTTCTGCTATCTGGCGACCCGCCCCTCGCTGCGTTTCAGTACGGCTCAGGCCCGGACGCTGATTGCGCTGATCC
Source organism: Pantoea sp. UBA6567 (assembly GCF_002434165.1). NCBI lineage: Bacteria > Pseudomonadati > Pseudomonadota > Gammaproteobacteria > Enterobacterales > Erwiniaceae > Pantoea > Pantoea sp. UBA6567. The sequence goes on from NZ_DJJN01000008.1 coordinate 66,975, forward strand.
AGCGCAGCGATGTGATCCGCCAGCTGCCGCTGGCAGAAGGATTGATTACGCCGAGTCACTCGCTGCTGCCCGGCTGGCCGGTTCCGCAGACCGGGGCGGACCCCGTTGCCCTGCCCGCCCGACTGACCCTGCATTACCATCTGCCGGTTGAACTGCACGTGATGGCGGAGGCGCTGGTCACGCTGCTGGCTTCACACGGCTGTGAGCTGAGCTGCGTCTTTCATGAGGTAAAAAGCTGGGGCCACGCGCAGGATCTCACCGCAGCGGATATTATTATGGGCGACCGGCTGATCGGTGACGCGCCGCAGTTTACCCTGCTGAACTGGCTGGAGCAGGACAGATTGTGGCAGCCGCTGCGCGACAGCTTTCGTCAGTCGCTTCAGCAGATCGCCCGTGAGCCAGACGACAGCGTACGCTCGTCCGCCGTTCAGCAACTTTTCCATACGCTGATGAGCGAAGGTTATCTGCTGCCGCTGTTCAACTACCGTTATCAGGTACTGGCGCCAGCGGGCGTTGAAGGTGTGCGGCTGACTTCACTGGGCTGGTTTGACTTTACCCGGGCGTGGATCCCGCCGCCAGCCGTCAGTCCTGTTCACTCCGGCGCTGACGCAGTACCATAAGAGACCACACCAGGAGAGATAAGTTAATGAAACGCGCCGTTGTCGTTTTTAGTGGTGGACAAGACTCCACCACCTGCCTGATTCAGGCTCTGCAGCACTATGATGAAGTTCACTGCGTCACCTTCGATTATGGCCAGCGCCACCGCGAAGAGATCGAAGTGGCGGCGGAGCTGGCACATAAACTGGGCGCGCGCGCGCATAAAGTACTGGATGTCACCCTGCTTAACGAACTGGCGATAAGCAGCCTGACGCGCGATAACATTCCGGTACCGGCCTATGAGGCTGATGCCAGCGGATTACCCAGCACCTTTGTCCCGGGCCGTAATATTCTGTTTCTGACGCTCGCTTCTGTCTACGCGTATCAGGTAGAAGCTGAAGCTGTTATTACCGGCGTCTGCGAGACCGACTTCTCCGGCTATCCCGACTGCCGCGATGAGTTTGTTAAAGCGTTAAATCACGCGGTCAGCCTTGGCATGGCTCGCGAGATACGTTTTGAGACGCCGCTGATGTGGCTGAATAAAGCAGAGACCTGGGCGCTTGCTGATTACTGGCAGCAGCTGCCGCTGGTGCGGACAGAGACGCTGACCTGCTATAACGGCATTAAAGGAGATGGCTGCGGAACCTGCGCCGCCTGTCATTTACGTGCCCGCGGGCTGGCGGAGTATCAGGACAATGCCGCCGCGATAATGACGGCAATGAAGCAAAAAAGCGGCCTGCGCTGAGTCAGCATGTCGCTGGCGTGGCGTCAGCAGTGACGCCACGGTTTAACGTCCGGCCATGAGAGTGGCCAGGCGTTCGCGCAGTTCTCCCTCCAGCGGCACCGCTTTTTGCGTCCGTAAATCGATACAGACAAACGTCAGCAGAGCGTCAGCCACCAGAGTGCGATCTTCTGCAAGCAGCACACGCTGTGCGATGATCCCGCTGCGACCGCTGAGCTGTGACACGTCACTTTCAATGACCAGACGGTCGCCCAGAACCGCAGGCCGGCGATAGTTGATGTTGATGTTTACCACCACGAACGCCAGTTTTTGCGCCATCAGCCAGTTAAAGGCGTCCGCTTCTTCCAGCCACTGCCAGCGCGCCTCCTCCAGAAATTCGAGATAGCGCGCGTTATTAACGTGCTGATAGACATCCAGATGATAGCCGCGCACTTTGATTGTGGTTTGCATCAACGCTCCTGAACAGGCTGAAATTACTAACTGGTTGGACCTGTTGAGCATAGCACAGCCTATTGCCGGTCTTCACAGATTCTTCAGCGTCGCGAAGTGCTTCACAGTTTGAGCCGTTCGCTGTTGCGTTCGACCAGCGCGCTGCCGATACCCGGCACCTCTTTGAGCTGATCCAGCGCGGTGAAGCGCCCATACTCTTCGCGATAGCTGACGATCGCCTGCGCTTTTTTCAATCCGATGCCATTCATGGCGCTCGCCAGCTGCTCCGCGGTAGCGTCGTTGATGCTGACCGCTCCGGCCGTCAGCGATGCGGGCGGCTTCGCCTGTGCTTCCGCGGGCTCTCCCGCCGCATGCGCAAGAGTGCTGCTGCAGAGTGCGCCGCCCAGCGCCAGTGTCAGACAAAATGCGTGAAAAGTAGATTTGTTCATGCTGTTTTTCTCCTTGTGTTTGACAGCATCAGCAGCGTGTCACAGCAGAGGATGTCCGGCAAAAGGCGAAGCGCAGAGATGGAAAAGGCCGCAGAAGCGGCCTTTGATTGTTGCAGAAAATTACCTTTTTTTGTGAGGCTTACTGGGCTTGTGCCGCTGCCCCATATTTGATCTTCGCCTCTTTGCGCAGGTTTTCAAGCAGCGCTTCAAATGCGATCTGCGCATTGTTCTGGGTCACGCCTTTGATCATCTCATCGACCTGGTTCTGCGGCAGGCTGCCGGCAGAGACTTTATCCAGCGCGACCAGTACGACGTTGCCCTGCATATCTTCGCTTACGCCCCAGGAAGGTTTATTCGCTGCCGGCTGCGGAAGTGAAAATGCGGTCTGGGCGACCGGATCCTGTGCGTTACGATCAACCACTTTGCTGCTGCTCAGCGTCAGTCCTGCCGCGCTCAGCGCCTCACTCTTGCCCGCTTTCAGATCGGCCAGCAGTTTATCTGCCTGCGCTTTAGCCTGCTGCGTCGCCTTATCGTGTTTGATGCGGTCGGTCACCTGTACCTTCACCTGGTCAAGCGGTTTTACCGCTTCCGGTTTGTGTTCGCTGATGCGCAGCACAAACGCGCGATCGCCATCCACGCTGATAATATCGGAATTGTTGCCCGGCGCGCCGTTCTGCCCAATTAAGCCGCCGCTGAAGACCGCCTGTTTAACCGCGTCAAAGTCGAGGTCGGCAGGCATATCATCACGGGTAAACCAGCCTGTTTCACTGACTTTAAGACCCGATGCCTGGGCTGCACCCGCCAGCGATTCATTGTCATTGCTGGCGGCTTCACTGACTTTCTGCTGCAGCTTATAGAAGGCGTCAAGCGCTTTCTCCTGCTTAACTTTATCTGCAATAACGTCATGCACCTGCGCCAGCGGCTTCACCTGCTCCGGCTGGATATCATCCAGACGTACCACCAGGAAACCGACTGAGGACTTGATCACGTCTGAAAGCTGGCCTTTCTGCGTCAGGCCGGCGTTTTTCAGCTCGTCCGGCGTGGTTGCAGGCTCCAGCCAGCCCATATCACCGCCTTTACGCGCGGAGATAGGATCGGCAGATTTGCTTTTCGCCAGGCTGGCAAAGTCCCCGCCCTGCTTCAGCGCATCCAGTACCGATCGGGCTTCCGCCTCAGTTTTGGTCTGTATGATGCTGTAACGGCTGCGCTGGGGCTGTGAATAGTCCGCTTTATGTTGATCGTACCAGCTCTGAATGTCCGCTTCGCTGACCGGCTGCTGCATCGCTGCTGCATCCATTTTGATGTAGCTGACGCGGAACTGCTCCGGAGCCATAAAGCTGTTCTGATGCTGCTGATAATACTGCGCGATCTCATCGTCATTAACCGTCTGCTTCGCTGCCAGCGCATCCACGTTAATCACCGCCTGGCGAATTTCCCGCTGCTGCGAGACTAAATCGGTCAGCTTTGTGGTTTCATCTTTCAGCATAAAATCAGTGTTAGCGATGGCGTTGATCAGCTGCTGATTAAGCAACTGCTTGCGCAGCGCTTCTGCATATTGATCGGCTGAGAAGCCCATGCTGGTGATCAGACCATTATATTTGGCATTATCAAATTTGCCGTTGGTCTGAAACGCTTTCTGGTTGAAAATGGCCTGCTTTACCTGCTCATCACTGATGCCGAGATGCAGCTCGCTGATGTACTGATCCAGCAGCGCCTGATCCACCAGCTGTGACAGCGCCTGCTGGCGCATCTGCTGGATATAACCATCATTGCTCGCCAGCTGCGAGAACTGATCGCCCAGCATCTGCTGCTGACGATTGCGCTCGCTGTTAAACGCCTGCTCCAGCTCAGCCCGGCTGATTTCGTGGCCGTTAACTTTCGCAGCGTAATCGCCATTGCCACCTATCAGGTAGTTGCCCACCCCGGTAAGCACAAAGGACAGGATAATCAATCCCAGAATAACCTTGAGCACGACATGATTCGACGCCGCGCGTAAATTGTCCATCATGGTATGACAACACTCCGCTGTAGTGTGAATGTAAAGCTCAGACACGATGCCATCATCGTGCAGCTGCAGTTCAGGCTGGCAGCTGGCAACCATGCGGAGACTGAAGCCACTGGCTTAAGCTGCGCATCAAATAAAAAAGGCACATCAGTAATGATGTGCCCGTATGTTACATGAGAACGGCTTTTTCGTCCTCAATCCAGAGAAGAAAATGCTTCACTGGTTAATCCTGACTGGCTTAATTAACGGCGTCTTTCAGCGCTTTACCCGCGCGGAATCCCGGTACTTTGCCAGCCGGGATGGTGATCTCTTTACCGGTCTGCGGATTACGGCCGGCACGCTCAGCGCGCTCGCGCACAGAGAAAGTACCGAAACCTACCAGGGCTACTTCGTCGCCCTCTTTCAGCGCACCAGAAACAGATTCGGTAAAGGCCTCCAGTACACGTCCGGCTGCTGCTTTTGAAATGTCCGCTTCTGCAGCGATTTTGTCGATCAACTGTGACTTATTCACTCTCTTCATCCCCTCTTTTATTATTCACTTTGCCCCGTCTCTTTACGCCGGAGCAAACGCGCAGCCAGTTATAACAAGCCTGTGGTGCTGAAACAACGGTATTCATCTTAATCGCCGATCCAGCAGCCCTCTAACTTAGCAGGCAAAAAAAAGCTGGCAAGCCTGATTTGACCTGCCAGCTTCGTTTTTTAGCCGCGTTTGCTGCTCAGCGCTATTTTGCCGTCACAACCTGCATACCGGATGGCGCATTTTCCAGGGCCAGATTCAGCACCTCTTCAATGCGTTTAACCGGGTGAATACTGAGATCGGCAATCACGTTTGCCGGGATCTCTTCCAGATCGCGCTTGTTTTCATCCGGGATCAGTACAGTTTTAATCCCGCCACGGTGTGCTGCCAGCAGTTTCTCTTTCAGACCACCGATAGGCAGTACCTGACCGCGCAGCGTGATCTCACCGGTCATCGCCACATCGGAACGGACCGGGTTACCGGTCAGACAGGAGACCAGCGCCGTACACATCGCAATACCGGCACTCGGACCATCCTTCGGCGTAGCCCCTTCCGGCACGTGCACGTGGATATCGCGCTTCTCGTAGAAGTCGCCGTTAATACCCAGTTTTTCTGCCCGGGCGCGAACCACGGTTAATGCAGCCTGAATCGACTCCTGCATAACCTCGCCGAGAGAACCGGTATAGGTCAGCTTGCCTTTACCTGGCACACATGCGGTTTCGATGGTCAGCAGATCGCCGCCCACTTCTGTCCACGCCAGGCCGGTCACCTGTCCTACGCGGTTTTCGCTGTCAGCGCGACCGTAATCAAAACGCTGTACGCCAAGGAAATCTTTCAGGTTGTCGCCATTAATTGTGATGCTCTTCTGAGTTTTATCCATCAGCAGCGCTTTGACCGCTTTACGGCATAACTTAGAGAGCTCACGTTCCAGGCTACGCACGCCTGCTTCACGCGTGTAATAGCGGATGATGCCGATGATTGCGCTATCGTCAACGCTGATCTCTTTCTCTTTCAGCGCATTGCGCTCAATCTGTTTTGGCAGCAGATGCTGCTTCGCAATATTGAGTTTTTCATCTTCGGTATAGCCCGACAGGCGGATCACTTCCATACGATCCAGCAGCGGTGCCGGAATATTCATAGAGTTGGAGGTCGCGACAAACATCACGTCAGACAGATCGTAGTCGACTTCCAGGTAGTGATCGTTAAACGCGATGTTCTGTTCCGGATCCAGCACTTCCAGCAGTGCCGAAGCGGGATCGCCGCGCATATCAGACGACATTTTATCAATCTCATCCAGCAGGAACAGCGGGTTTTTCACACCCACTTTCGCCATTTTCTGGATCAGTTTGCCCGGCATTGAACCGATATAGGTGCGACGATGTCCGCGAATTTCTGCTTCATCGCGCACGCCGCCCAGCGCCATACGCACATATTTACGTCCGGTCGCTTTCGCAATCGACTGTCCCAGAGAGGTTTTACCCACACCCGGCGGGCCAACCAGACAGAGGATTGGGCCTTTGATTTTGCTGACGCGACTCTGCACCGCAAGATACTCAAGGATGCGATCTTTGACGCGCTCAAGACCAAAGTGATCGGTATCAAGCGTCTCCTGCGCTTTGCGCAGATCTTTCTTCACCTTACTGCGCGCGTTCCATGGAACCTGCACCATCCAGTCGATATAGCCGCGTACCACCGTCGCTTCCGCCGACATCGGCGACATCATCTTCAGCTTCTGCAGCTCAGCTTCCGCTTTTTCACGCGCTTCAGCCGGCATTTTAGCCGCGTCGATTTTACGCTTCAGCGCTTCATACTCGTCTGGCGCATCATCCATCTCGCCCAGCTCTTTCTGAATCGCCTTCATCTGTTCGTTCAGATAATATTCGCGCTGGCTTTTTTCCATCTGCTTTTTGACGCGATTGCGAATACGTTTTTCAACCTGCAGCAGGTCGATTTCCGATTCCATCATCGCCATCAGATATTCCAGACGCTCGTTAACGTCGGACATCTCCAGCACGGACTGTTTATCCGCCAGCTTAAGGGGCATATGCGCCGCCACGGTATCGGCCAGGCGCGCCGCATCATCAATGCTGTTCAGCGACGTCAGCACTTCAGGCGGGATCTTTTTGTTCAGCTTGATATAGCCTTCAAACTGATTAATCGCGGTGCGCACCAGCACTTCCTGCTCGCGCTCTTCAATTTCTGGCGAAGTCAGATATTCAGCCTGAGCGACAAAGTGATCGCCATTGTCAGATAGCGTGGTAATGCGGGCACGCTGCAGGCCCTCCACCAGCACCTTAACTGTGCCATCAGGCAGCTTCAGCATCTGCAGTACGGACGCCACTGTCCCTACGGCAAAGAGATCGTTAATTCCAGGTTCATCCGTTGAAGCCTCTTTCTGGGCAACCAGCATGATCTTCTTGTCATGATCCATTGCTGCTTCCAGGCAACGAATCGATTTTTCCCGACCAACAAACAACGGAATTACCATGTGCGGATAAACCACCACGTCGCGCAGCGGCAACACAGGGATTTCAATGCGTTCAGAACGCTCAGGATTCATAGAGCTCTCTCTTAGTTTAATGTCCGCCAGGTGATGGGTACCGCGTAATACAGGCTGTATGCAGTTAAACCCACAGGATTATGAGTATATGGGGATGCTTATCCGACATTCAATGTCACAGCGGTGAGAAAAGTAAAAGGGGAATAAAATTCCCCTTTTTTAAGATAACAACGTGATTTGGCTGCTTATTTATTCGCCAGAAGCTTGTGCTTCATGCTTACCATAAATCAGCATTGGATCGGACTCGCCATCAATCACCGAATCATCGATAACCACTTTCTCGACATCTTCCATTGAAGGCAGGTCATACATGGTTTCCAGCAGCGCCGCCTCAACGATAGAACGCAGACCGCGCGCACCGGTTTTACGCGACATCGCCTTTTTAGCGATAGCCGTCAGCGCTTCGTCGCGGAACTCCAGCTCAACGCCTTCCAGGTTAAACAGCGCCTGATACTGCTTGGTGAGCGCATTTTTCGGCTCGCGCAGGATCTGAATCAGGGCTTCTTCGCTCAGCTCGTTCAGCGTAGCAACCACTGGCAGACGACCGATAAATTCCGGAATCAGACCAAATTTGATCAAATCTTCCGGTTCTACCTGTGACAGCAGTTCGCCTTCGCTGGCTTTTTGCGATTTGCCTTTTACTGTCGCGCCAAAGCCGATACCCGATCCGGTTTCTACACGCTGCGAAATCACCTTATCAAGGCCGGCAAATGCGCCGCCGCAGATAAACAGGATTTTCGATGTATCAACCTGCAGGAACTCCTGCTGCGGATGTTTGCGGCCACCCTGAGGCGGGACAGCGGCAACGGTGCCTTCGATCAGCTTCAGCAGGGCCTGCTGTACGCCTTCGCCTGACACATCACGCGTAATAGAAGGGTTATCAGACTTACGGGAGATTTTATCGATCTCATCGATGTAGACGATACCGCGCTGCGCCTTCTGCACATCATAGTCGCACTTCTGCAGCAGCTTCTGGATGATGTTTTCTACATCTTCGCCCACGTAGCCCGCTTCGGTCAGCGTAGTGGCGTCCGCCATGGTAAAAGGCACATCCAGCAGGCGCGCCAGCGTCTCTGCCAGCAGTGTCTTACCGCTACCGGTTGGGCCGATCAGCAGGATGTTACTTTTGCCCAGCTCAATACCGTTGCTGGTATCGCCATTGCGCAGACGTTTGTAGTGGTTGTAAACGGCAACCGCCAGCACTTTTTTCGCCTTTTCCTGACCAATAACATAGTCATCGAGATGGTGACGAATTTCATGTGGCGTTGGCAGAGCGCTACGCTCGCGATGCGGCGCAACCTCTTTGATCTCTTCACGAATGATGTCATTACATAAATCGACACATTCGTCGCAAATATAGACTGACGGCCCGGCAATCAGCTTACGGACTTCATGCTGGCTTTTGCCGCAGAAAGAGCAGTACAGCAACTTACCTGAACCGTCTTTGCGCTTATCTGTCATCAGCTAACCTCTTTTCGTTCTCAGACCTACTCTGGTGTACGGCACTGGCCGTACAACAACGGCCGGTATGCATGCAACTCATCTGCCTGCCCCCCGTTAACTATAGCGTAAGGGCCAGGCAGGTGCGTCTTATTGACGGTGTGTCAGTATAGAGTCAACCAGGCCATACTCTACCGCTTCGCTGGCAGAGAGGAAACGATCGCGTTCGGTATCGCGCTCAATCTGCTCCAGCGATTTGCCGGTATGCTCAGCCATCAGCTCATTCATGCGCTGTTTTACTTTCAGAATTTCACGCGCGTGAATTTCAATATCCGTTGCCTGTCCCTGATAGCCGCCCAGCGGCTGGTGAATCATCACGCGGGAGTTAGGCAGGCAGAAACGTTTACCTTTGGTTCCTGCCGTCAGCAAAAACGCGCCCATTGAGCACGCCTGGCCCATACAGATGGTGCTGACGTCCGGCTTAATGAATTTCATGGTGTCGTAGATCGACATGCCAGCCGTAATCACGCCACCCGGTGAATTGATGTAGAGATAGATATCTTTTTCCGGATTCTCTGCTTCCAGAAACAGCATCTGCGCCACAATCAGGTTCGCCATGTGATCTTCAACCTGACCGGTCAGAAAGATAACGCGCTCTTTAAGCAGGCGGGAATAGATGTCGTAAGAACGCTCGCCGCGCGAGGTTTGTTCGACCACCATTGGCACCAGCGCATTAGTTGGTGCAGTAAATTCACGATCGCCACTGTATGACATTACCGTCTCCTGATAAATTTCATTGGCAACATTCTGTACCGATTCTACGTGAGACGCGCTGCGAAAACTATGCACAGCCGCCTCGTTCCGACATTTCAGGACGGTTAATCAGCCAGCCTCACGGTTCTCTCGCATTCTTCCTCTATCTGGGGATGCTGCCCGGTTGTTTCAAGCATAACAACCTTTTCTCTATTCGCTAACCTGGAAAAAGAGCATAACGGATAATTTGCCGCTTAATTAGTCAAATAGCGGTGCAGGAAGGGGGTTTTTATCATAAATATAAAAAAGCCCGCGACAGGAGGTCGCGGGCTGAGCACATTCCGTTAAGTGATTAATCAGGCCGCAGAGGTCTGGTTCATCAGCTCCTGGAAAGAGGTCGCTTTGTCGGTAACCTTGGCTTTCGCCAGCAGAGCCTCGACCGCCTGCTCTTCCAGCGCAACGTTGCGCATGTTGTTCATCAGCTCGCTGTTCTTGCTGTAGAACTCGATAACTTCCTGCGGATCTTCATACGCAGAAGCCATCTCTTCAATCAGCGTCTTAACGCGATCTTCATCCGCTTTCAGCTCGTTGATGCGGATCACTTCGCCCAGCAGCAGACCTACAACAACGCGACGTTTTGCCTGCTCTTCGAACAGCTCACGTGGCAGTTCCAGCGCCTGCTTCTCATTGCCACCAAAGCGCTGAGCAGCCTGACGACGCAGCACGTCGATTTCGCCATCAATCAGAGCGGCTGGCACGTCGATGTTGTTCGCTTCAACCAGACCATCCAGAACCTGAGACTTCACGCGGTTACGGATAGCGCCTTTGAGCTCGCGCTCCATGTTTTTACGCACTTCTGCACGCAGGCCATCAACTGAACCATCTTCTACGCCGAAACGTTTGATGAAATCAGCGGTCAGTTCTGGCAGTTCACGGGTTTCAACTTTCTTCAGAACGATATCAAACTTCGCATCTTTCCCTTTCAGGTTTTCTGCGTGGTAATCGTCCGGGAATTTAACGTCGATAGTAAAGGTGTCACCCGCTTTCTTACCGGTGATGCCTTCTTCAAAACCAGGGATCATACGACCCTGACCCATCGCCAGTACGAAGTCAGACGCTTTACCGCCTTCAAACTCTTCGCCATCAACAGAACCGTTGAAATCGATGGTAGCGCGATCTTCAGCGGTAGCCGCTGCGTCAGTCTCTTTCCAGGTAGCCTGCTGCTTCTGCAGGGTATCCAGCATCGCGTCAACGTCTGCATCGGTCACTTCAACAACCGGTTTTTCAACTTCGATTGCGTCCAGACCCTGTAATTCCACTTCCGGGTAGACTTCAAACTCAACCGCATAGGTAAAGTCTTCGCCTTCTTTATACTCACCCGGCACGTAGTCAGGCGCGCCTGCTGGATTAATTTTCTCTTTGATGATGGCGTCAACAAAGTTACGCGTCATCAGCTCGCCCAGCACATCCTGGCGAACAGAGGCGCCGTAGCGCTGATTGATGATATGCGATGGCACTTTACCTTTACGGAAACCATCGATACGGACTTTCTTAGCCACTTCAATCAGTTCTTTCTTAACTGCAGCGTCAATGCTGTCAGCTGGAATAGTAATCGAAATGCGGCGGCCCAGACCCTGGGTGGTTTCTACTGAAACTGTCATTTTGTTACCTCAAAAAATCACGTGCTCGGTCAACTTCAGACACCACACAATTAATGCGCCGTATCCAATAACCGGGACGGCCTCTGCGGGCAGAACCACATCCCTGTCACCAGAAGCGTCCCGAAGACATTCCGGAAAAATAGACGCCGCATTATAGCGGCATCGCCGGAATGAGTCGAGGCTGCAAACTCACCACTTTTTAACGACTTTGCTGCTTTTTTGCGCCGCAGATCGCGTTTAGCGTCTGAGAAACGAAAAAACGGCCCGCAGGCCGTTTCAGGAAAGGTTGAAGATGCCAGCATCAGGCAAGCGTACCGGCACCCCGGCAGTTAGGCGAAGCCAGGACAGTATCCTGCAGCCCGTGCCACTCTTTTTGCGTGTAGGTATGCAGCGCCAGCGCGTGTACGCTGCCTGCCAGTTCCGCAGACAGTTCGCCATAGATGGCGCGATGCCGCTGTAAAAAGCGCTGGCCGGTAAAGTGATCGCTGACAATCACCACTTTAAAGTGACTTTCAGAACCGGCAGGCACGTTATGACGATAGCTTTCATCATGCACTTCGAGGTGTGCAGGTGTGAAAGCGTTGCGCAGCTTTTCTTCTATTTGTTCGCGAATCATTGTTTACACCCTCTCCGGCGAGCGCTGTGCCCCATCTGTTTAAATATTAGTAGGTTTTGCATTACTGCCCGGTAAAAATCAGAAAATATTCCCGCTCTGCAGCGCATCATAACCGGCAATCCGGGCGGGTCAACCTGCGGGTTTTCCTCCGGGCTGAAAAAAGCCTTTACAATCAATTTCCCGGTGGCTGGGGCTTTTTTCACCTCGCTGCAATGCTATGATGACGCCGGATTTATCTCCCAACCTAACGCTAATGAGAATGAGTATGTTGAAAAAACTGTTATTCCCTCTGCTGGCTGCTTTTGTTTTAGCCGGCTGTGCCAGCAACAGTACAACCCTGAACATTCAGCCAAAGATCCAGCTGCCACAACAGGATCCGAGCCTGATGGGCGTTACCGTCAGCGTAAACGGTGCCGATCAGCGCAGCGATCAGGCGCTGGCAAAGGTTAACCGCGATGGACAGCTGGTTACGCTGACGCCATCACGCGACCTGCGTTTTCTGTTGCAGGAAGTGCTGGAGAAGCAGATGACCTCCCGCGGATATATGATTGGCCCGAACGGCGCAGTGGATCTGCAGATTGTGGTGAATGGCCTCTACGCTGACGTCACGCAGGGTAACGTGCGCTACAGCATCACCACGAAAGCGGATATCTCTATTATTGCCACGGCGAAAAATGGCAACAAGCAGGTGAAAAACTACCGTCAGACCTACAGCATTGAAGGCGCTTTCAATGCCACCAACGACAAGATCACCAACGCTGTGAATGCGACGCTGAGCGATGTGATCGCCGATATGGCGCAGGACACCAGCGTAAACAACTTCATTAAACAGAACGCACGCTAACCGCTCCGCTGTCATCTGCCCGGCCGTCTGTGCCGGGCACTACCTCAGGCTGGCTATGACCTCTCACTATCTGCGAATATTTACCCAACGTAACGCGGCGGTACTGCTGCTGCTTGGTTTTGCTTCCGGCTTGCCGCTGGCGCTGACCGCAGGCACGCTGCAGGCATGGATGACCGTAGAGAATGTCGACCTCAAAACCATTGGCTTCTTTTCGCTGGTAGGACAGGCTTACGTTTTCAAGTTTCTCTGGTCGCCGGTGATGGACCGCTATACGCCGCCGTTTCTGGGACGTCGCCGGGGCTGGCTACTGCTGACTCAGCTGGCGCTGATTGCCGGCATTGTCGCGCTCGGTTTTATGCATCCGGCTCAGGATTTAACGCTGCTGGCGGCCATCGCCGTGCTGGTCGCATTCTGTTCCGCCTCTCAGGATATCGTTTTTGATGCGTGGAAAACGGATATCCTGCCGCCGGAAGAGCGCGGCAGCGGCGCAGCGATTACGGTGCTGGGCTATCGCCTGGCGATGCTTATCTCCGGCGGGCTGGCACTCTGGCTTGCCGATCGCTATCTGGGCTGGCGCGCAACCTACTGGCTGATGGCGCTGCTAATGATCCCGGGGCTGATTGCCACGCTGCTGGCTCGCGAGCCCGCTGCGGCTAAACGCGAGCCGCATACGCTGCGCCAGGCCGTTACGTTTCCTCTGGCGGATTTTTTTCAGCGTAACAATGCCTGGCTGCTTATCACCCTGATCATCCTTTATAAGCTGGGAGATGCCTTCGCGGCGTCGCTGACAACAACCTTTCTTATCCGCGGCGTCGGCTTCAGCGCGGGCGATGTTGGCCTGGTGAATAAAACGCTGGGGCTGCTGGCGACGATTATCGGCGCACTCTATGGCGGCGTGCTGATGCAGCGTCTGAGCCTGTTTCGCGCTCTGATGCTGTTTGGCATTCTGCAGGCCGTATCGAACGCCGCTTACTGGCTGCTGGCGGTTACCCCGCCCCACCTCTGGAGCATGGCCAGCGCGGTGTTTATTGAAAATCTGTGTGGTGGCATGGGAACAGCAGCCTTTGTGGCGCTGCTGATGACCATGTGTAATAAAGCGTTCTCTGCCACCCAGTTCGCTCTGCTCTCAGCGCTGGCTGCTGTTGGCCGCGTTTATGTGGGTCCGGCCGCCGGCTGGCTGGTTGAGCTATGGGGCTGGTCAGCTTTCTATGCGTTTACCGTTGTGGCTGCGCTACCGGGACTGCTGCTGCTGTGGCTTAGCCGCACCACGCTTCTTCAGATGCAGCAGAGCGGCACGTTTATTCCGCGTACCAGCTGGCCTGTGGGCTATCGCTGGATTGTCCGCCTGTTCACCGCAGGCTGCGCGTTACTGGGCTGCTGGCTGCTGACGCTGGCGCTAACAGCTGCAGGCGCAGAATCGCTGACTGCGCTGCTGACGCCACTGTTTGAGGCGGGCATCGGCATTGCCGTTCTGGCCGTTATGCTGGGCGTGGTACTCGACTGTCTGGCTCTGAGGAAAACCCACCGGCTCGCTGAGCGATAGCCAGACACTATTTGCAGGCGCTATTTATTTTGTTTAAAAATAGCACCTGCGAATTAGCGCAAATAGCATTTTTTTCATCGCGAAATAAAAACATTAATTTAACAACATCGGGCGATATTTAAATCCGGTGAGCAATCAGTTTGTGGAAAAATTATCGCTCAAATGATGCATAATTGTTAAATAAGTGAGCATTAAAAGTACGGTTTATGCTTTCCCTGTTTTTTCTGCGGTTTCTGTCATTGCTTTTTGTTATATTGCCGCCAACTGCTTGTCGCGGTTAATAATTTGTCACTCTGCGTAACATCTGTGACTCCCTTAGCAAAAGGTGTCAACACCCTTCTGACACATCCTTAAGCTGGTTTACACTGCATAAACCTTACCGTAAAATGCGCGCACACTTAAACGACAATAGAGCCCTTGTCATTGAGGTCGTTAAATGAGACTCATGAAATACAATAAATGTTTGGGGATTTTGTCATTAATCGCAGGCGCTGTATTACTCAGCGGCTGCGATAGTGCGTTGTTAAATCCCAAGGGACAGATTGCAATGGAGCAACGTTCACTGATTCTGACAGCCTTTGGCTTGATGATGATTGTCGTTATTCCGGCAGTCTTAATGGCTGTTGTGTTTGCCTGGAAATATCGGGCGACCAATACCGAAGCGAAGTACAGCCCTAACTGGTCACACTCTAACAAAGTGGAAGCCGTGGTCTGGACCATTCCGATCCTGATCATCATCTTCCTCGGCGTGCTGACCTGGAAATCAACGCATGCGCTGGAGCCGGCTAAACCGCTGGTCTCTGACGTTAAGCCTGTTGAGATCGATGTGGTTGCACTGGACTGGAAATGGCTGTTCATTTACCCGGAACAGGGTATTGCCACCGTTAACCAGATTGCCTTCCCGGCAAATACGCCAGTTAACTTCAAAATCACCTCTAACTCCGTGATGAACTCGTTCTTCATTCCTACGCTCGGCAGCCAGATCTACGCCATGGCGGGCATGCAGACCAAACTGCACCTGATCGCCAATGAGCCAGGAACGTTTGACGGTATCTCATCAAACTTCAGTGGTCGCGGTTTCTCTGGCATGAAGTTCAAGGCCATTGCAACTAAAGATGATGCGGAATTCCAGCAGTGGGTTGCCAAAGTTAAAGCGGCACCTAACACGCTGACCACCATGGATGAGTTTGAGAAACTGGCTTCGCCAAGTGAGAATCATCCGGTGGAATATTTCTCAACTGCGAATCCTGAACTCTTCAAGCAGATTATTGATAAGTTCAAGATGAGCCACGGGAAAATGGACATGTCACACGAAGGCATGGACATGAATCACGCCGCTGCTGCGGGAACCGGGGAATAATACGATGTTCGGAAAATTAACACTGGATGCAGTGCCGTACCATGAGCCTATTATCATGGTTACGGTCGCCGCTATCATCATTGGTGGTCTGGCGCTGGTTGCCGCCCTCACCTATTTTGGTAAGTGGAAGTATCTGTGGTCAGAATGGCTTACCTCCGTTGACCACAAAAAACTGGGTATCATGTATATCATCATGGCATTCGTCATGCTGCTGCGCGGCTTTGCCGATGCAGTAATGATGCGTACCCAACAGGTTATGGCTTCTGCCGGTGAGGCGGGCATTCTGCCTCCGCACCACTACGATCAGATCTTCACTGCTCACGGCGTGATTATGATCTTCTTCGTGGCAATGCCATTCGTTGTAGGTCTGATGAACATCGCGGTTCCGCTGCAAATCGGTGCCCGTGACGTTGCGTTCCCGTTCCTGAACAACCTGAGCTTCTGGTTTACCGCGGTCGGTGTGATCCTGGTGAACATCTCTCTGGGTGTGGGCGAGTTCGCACAGACTGGCTGGCTGGCTTATCCGCCGCTTTCTGGCGCGGAGTATAGTCCTGGCGTCGGGGTCGACTACTGGATCTGGAGTCTCCAGCTCTCAGGGATCGGGACCACGCTGACCGGTATCAACTTCTTCGTGACCATTCTGAAGATGCGTGCGCCGGGCATGGACCTGTTCAAAATGCCGGTCTTTACCTGGGCATCACTCTGCACCAACGTCCTGATCATCGCTGCGTTCCCGGTTCTGACCGTGACGCTGGCACTGTTGACGCTTGATCGTTACCTCGGCTTCCATTTCTTTACTAATGATATGGGCGGTAACATGATGATGTACGTCAACCTGATCTGGGTCTGGGGTCACCCGGAAGTGTACATCCTCGTTCTGCCGGTCTTTGGTGTCTTCTCTGAAGTTACCGCGACGTTCTCGAAAAAGCGTCTGTTTGGTTACACCTCACTGGTGTGGGCAACCATCGCCATTACCGTACTGTCGTTCATCGTCTGGCTGCACCACTTCTTCACCATGGGTGCGGGCGCTAACGTTAACGCCTTCTTCGGTATCATGACGATGATCATCGCGATTCCGACCGGGGTGAAAATCTTTAACTGGCTGTTCACCATGTATCAGGGTCGTATTGAGTTTAACTCAGCGATGCTGTGGACCATCGGCTTCCTGGTGACCTTCTCAGTCGGTGGTATGACCGGCGTACTGCTGGCCGTACCGGGCGCAGACTTTGTCCTGCACAACAGCCTGTTCCTGATTGCACACTTCCATAACGTTATTATCGGTGGTGTTGTCTTCGGTTGCATGGCCGGTGTGACTTACTGGTTCCCGAAAGCATTTGGCTTCACGCTGAACGAAACCTGGGGTAAACGCGCCTTCTGGTTCTGGATCATCGGCTTCTTTGTTGCCTTTATGCCGCTGTACGCACTGGGCTTCATGGGTATGACCCGTCGTCTGAGCCAGGATATCGATCCACAGTTCCACTCGCTGCTGGTTGTTGCAGCTGGCGGTGCGGCGCTGATTGCCTGCGGTATTCTGTGCCAGCTGGTTCAGTTCTGGGTATCGGTACGTGACCGCGATCAGAACCGCGATCTGACTGGTGACCCGTGGGGCGGTCGTACGCTGGAGTGGGCAACCTCTTCACCACCACCGTTCTACAACTTTGCTGTTATCCCTCATATCCACGAGCGTGATGCGTTCTGGGAAATGAAAGAGAAAGGCGAAGCGTACAAGCAGCCAGAAAAATATGAAGAAATTCATATGCCGAAAAACAGCGGCGCGGCCATTGTTATCGCTGCATTCGTAACAGTCTTCGGTTTCGCCATGATCTGGCATATCTGGTGGCTGGCGGGTCTCACTTTCCTGGGCACTATCGTGACCTGGATTGTGAAGAGCTTCGATGAGGACGTGGATTACTACGTTCCGGTTGCTGAAATCGAGCAGATCGAGAAGAAGCACTTTGATGACATCAGCAAAGCAGGTCTGAAATAATGTCGACTCAAACCGTAAAACACCACCACGACGCCCATGCGGAGCATGGGCATCACGATGCAGGAGCCAATAAAGTCTTTGGCTTCTGGATCTACCTGATGAGTGACTGCATTATCTTCGCAACGCTGTTTGCGACCTATGCAGTAATGGTCAACAACACTGCCGGTGGCCCGGCAGGTAAAGATATTTTCGAACTGCCGTTTGTGCTGGTTGAAACCGCGCTGCTGCTGCTGAGCTCCATTACTTATGGAATGGCAGTGATTGCGATGAACAACCAGAACAAAGGTTCGGTCATTGGCTGGCTGGCCCTGACCTTCCTGTTCGGTGCCGGATTTATCGGGATGGAAATCTATGAATTCCATCACCTGATTGCGGAAGGCTTCGGTCCAAACCGTAGTGGCTTCCTTTCTGGCTTCTTTACTCTGGTTGGTACGCACGGTCTGCACGTTACCTCTGGTCTGATCTGGATGGCGGTTCTGATGTTCCAGATCGCTAAACGTGGTCTGACTGAGAGCAACCGTACCCGTATCATGTGCCTGAGCCTGTTCTGGCACTTCCTGGATGTGGTGTGGATCTGCGTATTCACCGTTGTCTATCTGATGGGGGCCATGTAATGAGTCATTCTGTAAACGAACATGGTGCATCACACGGTAGCGTGAAGTCTTACATGATCGGCTTCATCCTCTCTATCATCCTGACGGCGATCCCGTTCTGGATGGTAATGGATGGCAGTGCCTCACACGGCACCATCCTGGGTGTGGTTCTGGTGTGTGCAGTGGTTCAGGTGCTGGTGCACCTGGTCTACTTCCTGCATCTGGACAGCAAATCAGAGGGTGGCTGGAACATGGTGGCCATTGTCTTCTCAGCAATCATCATTCTGATTGTTGTGATCGGTTCACTGTGGATTATGTGGAACCTCAACTACAACATGATGGCCCACTAAAGAGTCACGCGTAATGATTAAGCAATACCTGCAAGTAACAAAACCAGGAATTATTTTCGGAAATTTAATTTCTGTCATCGGTGGATTTCTGCTGGCCTCTAAAGGCAGCATCGATTATCCCCTGTTTCTCACCGCGCTGGCTGGCGTATCGCTGGTGGTCGCATCGGGTTGTGTATTCAACAATGTGATTGACCGCGATATCGACATCAAAATGGAGAGAACGCGGAACCGGGTTCTGGTCAAAGGCCTGATCTCGGCGAAAGTAAGCCTGGTTTATGCCACTGCGTTGGGTATTGCTGGCTTTGCGTTGCTGTATTTCGGCGCCAACCCGCTGGCCATGTGGCTGGCGGTCATGGGCTTCGTGGTCTATGTTGGCGTTTACAGCCTCTATATGAAGCGTCATTCGGTCTACGGAACGCTGATCGGCAGCCTCTCCGGTGCTGCGCCACCGGTAATTGGCTACTGCGCAGTCACCAATGAGTTTGATGCTGGCGCATTAATTTTACTGGCTATCTTTAGCCTGTGGCAGATGCCGCACTCCTACGCGATTGCCATCTTCCGCTTTAAAGATTACCAGGCCGCCAACATTCCGGTTCTGCCGGTGGTGAAAGGCATCTCTGTGGCGAAAAATCATATTACGCTCTACATTCTGGCGTTTATGATTGCCACGCTGATGCTCTCACTGGGTGGTTATGCGGGCTACAAATATCTGATCGTGGCTGCGGCGGTCAGCGTCTGGTGGCTGGGTATGGCACTCTCAGGTTACAAAACCTCAAACGATAAAGTCTGGGCGCGTAAACTGTTTGTGTTCTCTATCATCGCCATCACCGCGCTGAGCGTCATGATGTCAGTTGACTTCATGGCTCCCGCATCCAAAGACCTGCTCACTTACGTCTGGTAAGCGGGCACCGTCACTCT
Organism: Pantoea sp. UBA6567; assembly: GCF_002434165.1. Lineage (NCBI taxonomy): Bacteria > Pseudomonadati > Pseudomonadota > Gammaproteobacteria > Enterobacterales > Erwiniaceae > Pantoea > Pantoea sp. UBA6567. Next base: position 86,339 of record NZ_DJJN01000008.1, read on the forward strand.
GAGAAAGGGCGCGATTTTCGCGCCCTTTCTTTTTGTTACCACTGCTTAAAAACAAATGTTTTACCCGCCCTCCCCTGCTCCCTAAAATGGGTGCTAAATGCCCGAAATAAATCGATTTGCAGCAACAGGGTGTTACTGGCTGCTGCAGCATGGTGCATGACAGGCAGACACTTACAGAGGTTGGAATGAACGACAATAAAATGACGCCGGTAGAGCTGCGCGCTACATGGGGTTTAGGTACCGTTTTTTCCCTGCGTATGCTCGGAATGTTTATGGTTCTGCCGGTACTTACTACTTACGGCATGGCGTTGCAGGGTGCCAGCGAAACCCTGATTGGTCTGGCAATTGGTATTTATGGTCTGGCACAGGCCATTTTTCAGATCCCCTTCGGGCTGCTTTCCGATCGTATCGGACGCAAGCCGCTGATTGTCGGCGGCCTGCTGCTGTTTGTCCTTGGCAGCGTGATCGCCGCCACGACAACCTCAATCTGGGGCATTATTCTTGGTCGCGCCTTACAAGGCTCCGGCGCTATTGCCGCCGCCGTAATGGCGCTGCTGTCCGATCTCACCCGTGAGCAGAACCGCACTAAAGCGATGGCGTTTATCGGTATCAGTTTTGGCGTGACCTTTGCGATTGCCATGGTGGCCGGACCCATTGTCACGCACGCGCTGGGGCTGCATGCGCTGTTCTGGATGATTGCGCTGCTGGCAACGCTGGGTATCGTTATCACGCTGCTGGTCGTGCCGAATGCGCGCGGTCACGTGCTTAACCGCGAGTCCGGGATGGTAAAAGGCAGCATTCGCGCCGTGCTGGCCAATCCCGGACTGCTGAAGCTTAATATCGGCATTCTCTGTCTGCACGTGCTGCTGATGTCGAGCTTTGTCGCCCTGCCCGGCCAGTTTGAACTGGCAGGCCTCCCGGCAGCTGAGCACTGGAAAATCTATCTGGTGACCATGCTGGTTGCCTTTGTCGCCGTAGTGCCGGTCATTATCTACGCCGAAGTAAAGCGCCGTATGAAGCGGGTTTTTGTCAGCTGCGTGGCGCTGATTATCATTGCGGAAATCGTTCTCTGGGGAGCAGAAGGCCACTTCTGGACGCTGGTGGCTGGCGTGCAGCTCTTTTTCCTCGCGTTTAACGTAATGGAGGCCATTCTGCCCTCGCTGATCAGCAAAGAGTCACCGGCTGGTTATAAGGGCACCGCCATGGGTATCTACTCCACCAGCCAGTTTCTTGGAGTGGCGATTGGCGGCAGCCTCGGCGGCTGGATTTTTGGTCATATTGATGCGCAGACGGTATTTCTCATCGGAGCGATTATCGCTGCGGCCTGGCTGTTTGTTGCGATGTCGATGCAGGAGCCGCCTTACGTCAGCAGCCTGCGGCTGGTACTGAGCGACGCCGTGCTGGCCGTGCCGAATCTGGAAAAACGTCTGAAAGCTCAGCCTGGCGTGGCATCCGTATTTATCGTGCCGGAAGAGAAAAGCGCGTATATCAAAATCGACAGCAAAGTCACGAGCCGCGTTGAGATAGAGGCGCTGCTCGCCAGCTGCTGAATCTGAAGCCCGACCATTGCGTCGGGCTTTTTTTTACAGCGATCTATCCGGCATGGTGCGCTGTCGATCTATCGCGGTACGGCGTGCGCCAGAGAGGATTAATCGCGGAAGTTTTTGAACTGGAACGGCTGGCCAAGGTTGCCACCGCGCACCAGCGCCATGGCGCCCTGCAGATCGTCGCGCGATTTGCCGGTCACGCGCAGTTCGTCGCCCTGAATCTGCGTCTGCACCTTAAGCTTGCTGTCTTTGATCAGCTTCACCAGCTTTTTGGCAACGTCGCTTTCAATGCCTTTTTTCAGTTTGGCTTCTACGCTCCAGCTTTTACCGCTGTGTTCAATCTCTTCCGGCACCTCAATCGCAGCGTTTTCAATACCGCGCTTCAGTAGCTTTTCACGCAGAATATCGACAATCTGCTTCACCTGAAAATCGGACTCGGTGGTGATTTTAATCGTCTCGTTCTTCTCATTCAGCTCAACGCTGGCGGTGACGTTACGAAAGTCGAAGCGGGTTGAGAGTTCACGGTTGGTATTTTCTACCGCGTTGCGGACTTCCTGCAGCTCGACTTCGGAAACGATATCGAAAGATGGCATCTTTTCTTCTCCTGATACTAAAGTGACATGCATAATACGCGTCTTGCTGCGCTAATAAAACACGCGGCAGCTCAAAGCTATACTGAGTATGTGATGTGAAAATACCCCGCCAGCAGGAGGCAGAATGAAAATTACCGTGCTGGGTTGCGGCGCGCTGGGGCAGGTCTGGCTGACTGCGCTGGCCCGTCAGGGTCACGACGTACAGGGCTGGCTGCGCGTGCCGCAGCCCTACTGTTCCGTTAACGTCACCGATCTGCAGGGCGAAGTGAGCAATCACACCTTTATCGCCAACGATCCGCTGTTTCTGGCGCGCAGCGACCTGTTGCTGGTTACCCTGAAAGCGCCACAGGTTTCGCCAGCGATTAAAAATCTTCAGAGCGTGCTGCGCGCGGACATGCCGGTTTTGCTGCTGCATAACGGTATGGGAACGCTGGAGGAGCTGCGCGATTTGACGCAGCCGCTGCTGCGCGGCATCACCACCCATGCGGCGATGCATGACGGGACAGTGATCCGCCACGTGGCGGCTGGCATCACGCATATCGGACCGGTCAGCCGTGACGCCGCGCCGTTGAGCCATCTCGCGGATCTGCTGCATCAGGCATTACCTGACGTTGCCTGGCATGATGATATTGCCTCCGCCTGCTGGCGCAAGCTGGCGGTGAACTGCGTTATCAATCCGCTAACGGTAGAGCATGAGTGCCTGAACGGCGCGCTGCGCGCCTGGCCGGAGCAGATCGATACGCTGTGCGACGAGCTGGCGCTGCTGCTGACGCGTGAAGGACAGCATATGGATGCAGAGACGCTAGGCGCCATTATTTATGACGTTATCGACACGACTGCCGCCAATGTCTCTTCTATGCTGCAGGATATCCGTACGCAGCGACAAACTGAAATTGATTATATTACCGGCTATCTGCTGCGCCGCGCGCGCAGTCAGGGCATTACGCTGCCGGAGAATAGCCGCCTTTATGATCTGGTAAAACGTAAGGAGTCACAATATGAACGCCAGCCCATCCGTACTGGTATGCCTCGCTCATGGCAGTGAAGAGACCGAAGCGGTCACCACCATCGACGTGCTGGTGCGCGGCGGCATCACTGTCACCACCGCCAGCGCAGAGAGTGACGGCACACGGGAAATTATATGCTCGCGCGGCGTGCGCCTGCTGGCTGATGCCCCTCTGGCAGAAGTGGCAGATAACGATTTTGACGCCGTTGTTCTGCCCGGTGGTCTGAAAGGTGCGGAGACGTTCCGCGACAGCCCGCTGCTGGTGGAAACGGTGCGCCAGTTTCATCTGACAGGCAAAATTGTGGCGGCTATTTGCGCAGCGCCAGGCACGGTACTGGTGCCGCACGATCTTTTTCCGGTCGGGAATATGACCGGCTTTCCGGGCCTGAAAGAGACAATTCCGGATGCGAAATGGATGGAGCGCCGCGTGGTATGGGATCCGCGCGTCAATCTGCTCACCAGCCAGGGACCGGGTACAGCGTTTGATTTTGCATTAAAGCTGGTGGATCTGCTGCAGGATAAAGAGACCGCACGCGAAGTCGCCTCACAGCTGGTGCTGGCGGCAGGCATTTATAATTATCAGGAGTTCGACGAGCGCGAATAAAGTGCGCCTCTGCGAATTCCGTTGCGCGAAATTAATTCCGGTATCACCGTAGGGGGTGCATTAATGCGCCCCTGGGCCGAATCGGATGCCGCACATAAACCAGGGCGCCATTAATGGCGCCCCTACGAAGCCAGACGTAGGGGGCGTATTAATGCGCCCCAACAAATTCCGGTGATATCCCGGCGGATAATCCCGGTGGCGCCCCTGACGTGCTATGGGCGATAAACTTTAACGTTTGTAAAACCCTGCTCGTGCAGATAAAGCGCCTGCAGTTTGCTCATCACGCCACGATCGCAATAGAGCAGCCAGGTCCGGTTCTGATCCAAATCGCCAAACTGCGTGCTGAGCTTATAGAACGGCAGCGACTTCACTTCCACGCCGCTGAGATCCAGCGGGGAAGCGTCCTGCTCGTCAGCGGCACGGATATCGAGCACCACATCGTTAGTGCCAAAAGAGTCCACGGTCTCTACTTCCACCACTTCTTCTTCGGTCTGTTCAGCAATCTCGCGGATATCGAGATTAGTCGCTTCCTGCACCACGCGCTGAAGAATATCGAAGTTGAAATTCTGCTCTTCCGCTTCAATTTTGCCTTTCACCGCTTTAACCGTCGGGCTCTTTGAGATAACGCCGCAGTATTCCGGCATGGTGCGGGCGAAATCTTCCGTACCGATCTGCCGCGCCACATTAATAATGTGCTCTTTATCGTGTGAAATCAGCGGACGCAGGATCAGCGTATCGGATGCGTTATCGATCAGGCGCAGGTTGGTCAGCGTCTGGCTCGATACCTGGCCCAGCGCTTCGCCAGTCACCAGCGCCTGTACGCCGTAGCGCTCGGCAATCATCGACGCGGCGCGCACCATCATGCGCTTCAGCACCACGCCCATCTGCCCGTCATCGACGTTTTCCAGAATTTCACCGACGACCGGCTCAAAATTAATAGCGACAAAGCGCACGCGGTGTGAGCGGCCAAAACGGTTCCACAGATAGTGTGCTACCTGACGCACGCCAATCTCATGCGCCGCGCCGCCAAGATTAAAGAAGCAGTAATGTACGCGGCAGCCGCGTCGCATCAGCATATAGCTCGACACACCGGAATCAAAACCACCGGAGATCAGCGACATCACATCTTCCTGCGTGCCGATTGGAAAGCCGCCCAGCCCTTCAAAGCGACCGGTGATCAGCAGCAGACGATCGTCTTCAATCTCCAGATTAACCGTCTCATCCGGCTGCTTCAGCTGCACGCGCGCGCTGGCGATATGCTGATTCAGGCCGCCGCCTACATAGCGCTCCACATCCTGTGAACTGAAGCTGTGGGTGCCGCGACGTTTCACGCGCACGCTGAAGCTTTTATTTTCCAGGCGCTCACGGTTCAGCGCCAGCGTCTGCTCAAAGATATCGTGCATATCGGTGTAAGCACGATCTTCAACGGCGAGCACGTGGTGGATACCAGGAATACGCGTCAGCTCATCCACTATGGTTTCACGCAGCGCTTCGTTTTTGGCGCGCACTTCAATGTGATCCCAGTGACGCACCACCTTGATATCCTCATTCAGAGAACGCAGGGTATTGCGGATATTGCCGGTAAGAATTTTGATAAAGCGCAGCCGCACCGACTGACTTTTGATGGTGATTTCAGGGAAGAGCTTGATGATAAACTTCATGGCGACACAGCTTCGTTGGGCAAATAAGTGCTAAAATCATCAGCACTTAGCTGGTAAGATCATAATATTGCGGGGATCGCGAGAGCGTCCGCATCCGAGGCGCAAAAGTATACCACCTTTACTGCGTGACTGCTTCTGCTACCGCAATCACATTCAACATTTTGCTTATTATTCCCCGTCGGCTACCATGACCGATTGCATGAAGATGTCCCAAACTGTGAGTCGACACTGATTATGCCGAAAAAAGCCGAAGCGCCCGTGAGTTTTGAAACCGCCCTGCAGCAGCTGGAGCAGATTGTGAGCCGGCTGGAAAGCGGCGAGCTGCCGCTGGAAGAGGCGCTGAATGAGTTTGAGCGCGGTGTGCAGCTGGCGCGCAGCGGTCAGCAGACGCTGCAGCAGGCTGAACAGCGCGTACAGATCCTGCTGAGCGATGATAAAACGGCCGACCTTACCCCTTTTACGCCGGATAACGACTAATGGATTTTGTCCAGCTACAGCAAACCTATCATGAGCGCGTAAATCAGGCGCTGACACGTTTAATAGATCCACTGCCTTTTCAGAGTTCCCCGCTGGTGAATGCCATGCATTATGGGGCACTATTAGGAGGTAAGCGTCTGCGTCCTTTTCTGGTCTATGCCACCGGTGAAATGCTTAACGCCGACGCAGCCAGCCTTGATGCGCCTGCCGCCGCCACAGAGTGTATCCACGCCTATTCGCTGATCCATGACGATCTGCCGGCGATGGATGATGACGCACTGCGCCGCGGACAGCCTACCTGTCATATTCGTTATGGTGAAGATACGGCCATTCTGGCGGGCGATGCGCTGCAAACGCTGGCCTTCTCTATTCTGGCTGATGAACCGATGCCGGGCGTCAGCGCGGCAACGCGCGTGAAAATGATCTCTGAACTGGCGCAGGCCAGCGGCGTTGCCGGTATGTGCGGCGGCCAGGCGCTGGATTTAGCGGCCGAAGGCAGACAGATCGATCTGGCGCAGCTTGAGCAGATTCATCGCCATAAAACCGGCGCACTGATCCGTCTTGCCGTGCGTCTGGGTGCGCTGGCTGCAGGCGAGCCGGCTCGCCTGGCGCTGCCGCTGCTGGACACCTATGCTGATGCTATCGGCCTGGCGTTTCAGGTGCAGGATGACATTCTGGATGTCACCGGCGATACCGCCGTGCTGGGCAAAACCCAGGGCGCCGATCAGGCGCTGGGCAAAAGTACCTACCCTGCCCTGTTAGGGCTTGAGGGCGCGCGTACAAAAGCGCAGGCGCTCTATCAGGAAGCTTTGGGGGCGCTGGAGATCCTCGCCGGCCAGGGCTATGACACAAGCGTATTACAAGCGCTGGCAAGCTTCATAATTGAACGCGATAAATAACTTTCATAATGAGTCTCTGATGAGTTTTGATATTGCAAAATACCCGACACTGGCGTTAGCAGGCACGGTGCAGGAATTACGTTTACTGCCGAAAGAGAAACTTCCGGCCCTGTGCGACGAGCTGCGTCAGTATCTGCTGGATAGCGTCAGCCGCTCATCCGGCCACTTTGCGTCGGGTCTGGGCGTTGTCGAGCTGACCGTCGCATTGCATTACGTCTACAACACCCCGTTTGACCATCTGGTCTGGGACGTAGGTCATCAGGCTTATCCGCATAAAATTCTGACCGGACGCCGCGATCGCATCGGCACCATCCGGCAGAAAAACGGCCTGCACCCGTTTCCGTGGCGCGGTGAGAGCGAATATGACGTCCTGAGCGTCGGACACTCCTCCACCTCCATCAGCGCCGGTCTCGGCATGGCGGTCGCCGCCGAGCGGGAAGGTAAAGGTCGCCGCACCGCCTGTATCATTGGCGACGGCGCAATTACCGCCGGAATGGCGTTTGAGGCGATGAACCATGCCGGCGATATCAAGCCCGATATGCTGGTGATCCTCAACGACAATGAGATGTCGATCTCGGAGAACGTTGGCGCGCTGAATAATCGCCTGGCGCAGATCCTCTCCGGTAAAACCTATTCGCGCCTGCGCGAAGGCAGCAAGCGCGTGCTGGACGGTCTGCCGCCGATTAAAGAGCTGGTGAAGCGCACCGAAGAGCATCTGAAAGGCATGGTGGTGCCCGGCACGCTGTTCGAGGAGCTGGGCTTTAACTACATCGGTCCGGTTGACGGGCACGATGTACTGACGCTGGTCAGCACGCTGAAGAATATGCGCGATCTTAAAGGTCCGCAGTTCCTGCATATCATGACCAAAAAAGGCAAAGGCTATGCCCCTGCCGAGCAGGATCCTATCGCCTGGCATGCCGTACCGAAGTTTGACCCGGCCAGCGGTGCGCTGCCAAAAAGCGTGCCTGGTCTGCCGAGCTACTCGAAGATTTTTGGCGACTGGCTGAGCGAGATCGCCGCTGACGATCCGCGCATGATGGCGGTCACGCCGGCGATGCGTGAAGGCTCTGGCATGGTGAGTTATTCGCGCGCCTATCCGCAGCAATATTTTGACGTGGCGATTGCTGAACAGCACGCCGTGACCTTTGCTGCCGGCATGGCGATTGGCGGTTACAAGCCGGTCGTGGCGATTTACTCCACCTTCCTGCAGCGCGCTTACGATCAGGTGATCCACGATGTGGCGATTCAGCAGCTGCCGGTGCTGTTTGCTATCGACCGCGGCGGTATTGTCGGCGCGGATGGTCAGACGCATCAGGGCGCATTTGATATCGCCTATCTGCGCTGCGTGCCCGGCATGGTGATTATGACGCCAAGCGACGAGAATGAGTGTCGCCTGATGCTCTACACCGGCTATCACTATCAGGCGGGTCCGAGCGCGGTGCGCTATCCGCGCGGTACCGGTACCGGTGCCACGCTTGAGCCGCTTACCAGTCTGCCGCTGGGCAAAGGGGTGGTGAAGCGTCAGGGTGAAAAGCTGGCGATCCTCAATTTCGGCACGCTGCTGCCGGATGCGCAGGCCGCGGCTGAAGCACTGAACGCCACGCTGGTAGATATGCGCTTTGTGAAACCGCTGGATGAAACCCTGATTCGCGAGCTGGCGCAGAGCCATGATGCGCTGGTGACGCTGGAAGAAGGTGCCATCATGGGTGGCGCCGGCAGCGGCGTAAATGAGTTTGTGATGGCGAAACGCCTGGCCGTGCCGGTGCTCAACCTTGGCCTGCCAGATGAGTTTATTCCACAGGGTACTCAGGAAGAGGTGCGTCACGACTATCAACTGGATGCCGCCGGCATTCAGCAGCAGATCGCTGCCTGGCTCGCGCAATAACTCCCCTCTTCGCTCCTGCTGCTATGCTTACGGAATCCTTTTCCCACGCATAAGAGCAGGAGCTCTCAATGAAAACCGTTCGTTTAGGCCAGACCGATCTCCAGGTATCCCGACTCTGCTTAGGCTGCATGACCTATGGCGATCCGATGCGCGGCAACCACGCCTGGACGCTGCCGGAAAAGAGCAGCCGGCCGCTGATCAAACAGGCGCTGGACGCGGGGATCAACTTTTTTGATACCGCCAACAGCTATTCTGACGGCAGCAGCGAAGAGATCCTCGGACGCGCGCTGAAAGATTTCGCGCGGCGCGATGACGTGGTGGTCGCGACCAAAGTTTACTTCCCGCTCAGCAACCTGTCGCAGGGCCTGTCGCGGCAGAATATTCTGCAGTCGATCGATGACAGCCTGATGCGACTCGGCATGGATCATGTGGATCTGCTGCAGATCCACCGCTGGGACTATGCAACGCCCGTTGAAGAGACGCTGCAGGCGCTGGATGAGGTCGTGAAAGCGGGTAAGGCGCGTTATATCGGCGCCTCTTCCATGCACGCCTCTCAGTTTGCTCAGGCACTGCAGCTGCAGCAAGATCATGGCTGGGCGCGCTTTGTCAGCATGCAGGATCAATACAATCTGATCCAGCGCGAAGAGGAAAAGGAGATGCACCCGCTCTGTCAGCGTGAGGGCATCGCCGTGCTGCCGTGGAGCCCGCTGGCGCGCGGCAAACTGACGCGCCCCTGGGGGGAAACTACCGCACGCTCGGTCTCTGATAATGTGATGGAGAAGTTGTATACCGGTACAGAAGAGAACGACGCCGCGATTGCGGAGCGACTGGCCACCATTGCCGCGGAGAAAAAGGTGACGCGCGCGCAGGTCGCACTGGCATGGCTGCTGCATAAACCCGCCGTGACCGCCCCTATTATCGGCGCTTCACGTGAGCAGCAGTTTGCCGAATTGGTTAAAGCGGTTGACGTTGAATTGAGTGCGGAAGATATCGCCGAGCTGGAGATGGTCTATCAGCCGCATCCGGCTGTAGGGTATGAGTAAGCAATTGATATCCGCATAAACCAGGGCGGCATAAATGCCGTCCCTACAAAACATGACGTAGGGGGCGCATTTATGCGCCCCTGGCCGAGCCATGTACCGCGGTTATACGTATCGATGCGCCTGAAACCAGGGCGGCATAAATGCCGCCCCTACAAAATATACGCAGGGGGCGCATTCATGCGCCCCTGGCCGAATCATATACCGCGGGTTATACGCATTAATGCGTCCCTGGCCGCCCTTACAGCAGCAGGCCGGCGCCGTATAATACGGCTGCGGAGACTACGCCGGCGATGATATCGTCGACCATAATGCCCATTCCGCCATGAACGTTCTTATCGAACCAGCGAATAGGCCACGGTTTCCAGATATCAAAAATCCGGAAGATGACAAAACCAGCCAGTACCCACCAGCCGTTAAGCACCGGGATCGCCATTAGCGTGATCCACATGCCGACAAACTCATCCCAGACGATGCTGCCGTGATCGTGTACGCCCATGTCACGCGCGGTGCGATGACAGAGATAGACGCCCACGCTGATACCCACCAGCACCACCAGCGAATAGAGCTGCAGCGGCAGAAACGTCATCAGCCACCAGAACGGGATCGCGGCCACCGAGCCTACGGTACCCGGCATAAAAGGGCTTAATCCGCTGCCAAAACCGGTTGCCAGCAGATGCCAGGGATTGCGCATCCGCAGGCGACTTTTCGCTACATCTTTATCGCGCGTCAAAATGGTCAAATCCTTTATGGTTAAAGCGGCGCGGCTTGCCGTGCTCCAGCAGCGTCAGCCCTTCCGCTTCCGGGGCGATCTGTCCGATACAGGTATAAGGTGCGCCAAGCCGGCCCAGCGCCACATCCAGCGCGCCGCGGTTAACTTCAGGCACCGTGAAGCAGAGTTCATAATCTTCACCGCCGCTCAGCGCCCAGCGCAGCACCTGCTCCGGCGCAAAATGATCGCGCAGCGTAGCAGAGAGCGGCAGCGCGTCGAGATTCAGGCGTGCGCCAACCCGGCTGGCCGTCAGAATATGGCCAAGATCGGAAATCAGGCCATCAGAGATATCGATCGCCGAGGTAGCAAGGCTGCGCAGCGCCTGGCCCTGCAGCACGCGCGGCATCGGACGCAGATGACGCTTGATCAGCACCTCGTGCACCGCCGGATCGTCAAGACGATGATGATGCTGCAGCAGCGACAGTCCCGCCGCGCTGTCACCCAGCGTGCCGGTAACGTAGATCCAGTCACCTGGCTTTGCACCGGAGCGCTTCAGCGCGCGCCCGACAGGCACCAGCCCATGAATACCCAGCGTCAGGCTGAGCGGACCGCGCGTGGTGTCGCCGCCAATCAGCTGCATATCGTAGTAGTCGAGCAGCTCAAACAGGCTGTCGCTGAAGCCCGCCAGCCAGGTCTCATCGACCTCAGGCAGCGTCAGTGCCAGCGTCAGCCATGCCGGATCGGCGCCCATCGCAGCTAAATCGCTGAGGTTTACCGCCAGCGCTTTGTAGCCGAGATCGGCCGGATGGATATCGCGTAAGAAATGGACGCCCGCTACCAGCGTATCGGTACTGATAGCGAGGGTCTGTTTGTCAGGAACGTTCAGTAACGCACAGTCATCACCAATGCCCTTCTCCACGTCGCGACGGGAGCTGGTTACACGGTTGAAATAGCGTGCGATCAGTTCAAATTCACCACAGGACATAAATCAGGTCTCAATGAAAAAAGGCCGGTCACCCGGCCTTCTGCACTACTTTCTGTTTGGTCGTATTTGCGGAGCGGCTTTATCCAGCACGCCGTTGACAAACTTATGGCTGTCTTCAGCGCCAAACACTTTTGCCAGCTCAATACCTTCGTTGATGGCGACTTTATAAGGCACATCCGCACGCTTGCTCAGCTCATAGAGCGAGAGGCGCAGGATCGCTTTTTCTACCTGACCCAGCTCTTCAAGCTGGCGCGACAGCCAGGGTTTCATCAGGCCATCCAGGTACGCGCTGTTGGTCGCCACACCGGCCAGCAGTTCGCGGAAATAGCTAATATCGACGTCTTTGACGTCTTGTTCCGCCAGAAACTGGTATTCCACATCGGCAATGTCGTTGTTGGACAACTGCCAGGAGTAGAGCGCCTGGACAGCGCACTCACGGGCGCGACGACGAGCAGCAGGTTTCACAAAATTCCCCTTACAAAAATCAGGCTTTAATGGCTTTCAATACGTTGATCATTTCAAGTGCGGTCAGCGCGGCTTCTGCGCCTTTGTTACCCGCTTTCGTGCCGGCGCGTTCAATCGCCTGCTCGATATTTTCGGTGGTCAGAACGCCGAAGGTGACCGGGATTTCGCAGCTCATTGCCACGTTAGCGATACCGGAGCTCGCTTCACCTGCCACATATTCGAAGTGGGCAGTGCCGCCACGGATCACCGTGCCCAGCGCAACAATCGCGTCGTGCTTACCGGTATTCGCCAGCGCGCGCGCGGCCAGCGGCAGCTCATAGGCGCCCGGCACCCAGACCACGGTAATGTTTTCAGCTTTAACCTGACCGATACGCTTCAGCGCATCGACCGCGCCATCCAGCAGACTGTCATTGATAAAGTTGTTAAAACGCGCAATCACAATGGCAATTTTAGCATCAGGCGTGGCAACAGCAGCTTCGATAACGTTCATACATATCCTTTGGGTGTGTGTTTTATAGCCCCCGCAGAAGGGGGCGGATTCTATCATACTCTTTAGCCGGGCGCTCAGGCTTTTCCGTGCATGCTTAACGCAGGGTCAGGGTAAGACGCAGATCGTCACCCACTTTGCGCACATCACGAAAATCGAGGCGCGGCGCGGCGCTCAACGCCTCCAGCCCGGGGAGCGTACAGAGCCCGCGTCCGGCGTCGCCAAGCAGTATCGGTGCGATATAAACAATCAGCTCATCCACCAGTCCGGCCTGAATCAGCGCGCCCGCCAGGCCCGCTCCCGCCTCGACCCAGACGCTGTTAATCTGACGCTGACCGAGCAGCATCATCATCGCGACCAGATCAAGCTGTTCGCCGCGCGGCGGCACCGCAATCTGCGTTACGCTCTCCGGCCACGCGGCGTCATCGGGAGCGGTACGCATCAGCCAGCTCTCACCCGGCTGATGAATCAGCCGGTGCTGCGGCGTCACGCGCTGCTGGCTGTCAACCACCACCCGCACCGGCTGCCGCAGAGTCTGCGTATCCAGCTGCTGGAGAACGCTGTCGCTGAGTTCATCTGCGCGTACCGTGAGTGACGGATCGTCGGCCAGCACGGTGGCACTGCTGGTAAGAATGGCGGAACTCTGCGCGCGGAACTGCTGCACATCCCGGCGGGCGGCCGCCGAGGTGATCCACTTGCTCTCACCGCTCGCCATCGCTGTGCGGCCATCCAGTGAAGCGCCAAGCTTGAGCTGTATCCAGGGAAACCCGGTGCGCATACGCTTGAGAAACCCGCGATTGAGCGCTTCCGCTTCCGCCATCATCAGCCCGTGACTGACTTCAATTCCCGCCTGCTGCAGGCGCCAGAGACCGCGCCCTGCGACCTGCGGGTTAGGATCCTGCATGGCGACCACCACGCGGCTGACGCCAGCAGCAATCAGCGCATCGCAGCAGGGTGGCGTCCGGCCATGATGGCTGCACGGCTCCAGCGTAACGTAGGCGGTTGCACCGCGCGCTTGCTCTCCGGCCATGCGCAGCGCATGCACTTCAGCATGCGGTTCACCCGCGCGCTGATGCCAGCCTTCGCCGACAATTGTGCCGTCACGCACGATCACGCAGCCGACGTTGGGGTTTGGCGTGGTGGTGAAACGACCGCGTCGCGCCAGTTCCAGCGCGCGCGCCATATAGCGAGCATCGGTCATGATTCAGTCCTGTAAGCGGGCGATCTCTTCGCCAAAGTCGCGGATATCTTCAAAGCTGCGGTAGACCGAGGCGAAGCGGATATAGGCGACCTTATCCAGTTTTTTTAGCTCTTCCATCACCAGATTGCCAATCAGCTTGCTGGCAATCTCACGTTCGCCGGTCGCACGCAGCTGGGTTTTAATGTGATTGACTGCGCTATCGACCGCATCAGCACTGACGGGACGCTTCTCCAGCGCCTTCATCATGCCGCTGGTCAGCTTATCTTCATTAAAAGGCTCACGCACGTCGTTGCTTTTTACCACGCGCGGCATCACCAGCTCCGCCATCTCAAACGTGGTAAAGCGCTCATGGCAGACCAGACACTGACGGCGGCGGCGCACCGAGGAACCTTCACTGACCAGGCGTGAGTCGATCACTTTGGTATCCACAGCGGAACAGAATGGGCAATGCATGACGTTTCCTGTCGCGAGATTTTGGGCCACATAGTGTAACGCGAACTCACATTTAACAAAACAGAGGCCGCCTGCGTGGCGGTTTTTTCAGCGCTCATAACCGCTTCTGCCAGCAAATGTCAAAAACGCACTACGCTTAAAGAGCCAATCCGGCACAATCACAGGAGGAACTATGGGTCTGTTTAACTTCGTCAAAGAAGCAGGAGAGAAACTGTGGGACAGCGTGACAGGCGGTGATGACTCCAGCAAAAAGCTGCAGGATCACATCAACAAGCTCGGCCTGCCAGACAGCGATAAAGTCAACGTCAATGTGCAGGGTGATACCGTAACCGTCAGCGGCGACGGCATCTCACAGGAGCTCAAAGAGAAGATTCTGGTGGCAGCCGGTAACGTTGCCGGCATCACTAAAGTGGATGATAAAGTCACCGTCAGCGACACCGCACGCGAAGCCAACCTCTACACAGTGAAAAAAGGCGACACCCTGAGCGCTATTTCCAAACAGGTCTACGGCGATCCGAATCAGTACAACAAAATCTTCGAAGCTAACAAGCCGATGCTGAGCCATCCGGACAAAATCTATCCGGGCCAGGTACTGCGTATTCCGGAATAAGGTGCGGGAGAGAGCATGAGACTCAGGAGCTTACCGGTTCCGGCGGTGCTGTCGCTGCTGCTGCTGAGCAGCTGCAGCACTCCGCCTCCTGCCCCGCAGGTCAGAGAGCTGCATCAGGAGGTGAGCCAGCTCAATCAGCAGATGCGTCATCTCACCCGCCGCGCCGGCGCGCTGGAGCAGCAGGGCCAGCTTAACAGCCGCTCCACTCAGGGCGCATGGCTGGTACCCGGTTCCGCGACGCCGGTTGATCTGGAGACGCAGCTGGGTACGCTGCGTCTCGCACTGCTGAACGTGAGTGCAGAAGCAAACGGCAGCCAGGCCAGCCTGGTTATCCGCTCTGCTGATGACAAGCCGGTACCCGCGCTGAGCGCGACCGTGGTGTGGGGTGAAAGCGATCCCGCCAGTGGTCAGCCGCTGGCCGCCGACAGCCTGAGTCAGCGCATCAGCGTGCCCGCCAGCCTGATGCCGCGCAGCACGGTAACAGTGCCGCTGCACCTGAGTGGCCTGACACCGGATCGGCTCGGCTATGTGCGCGTACATGAGGTAACGGCAGACGCCGCGCCATAAAAAAAGGCCCTTCCGGAGAAGGGCCTTTTTGCATCGGTCAGCGCCGGGCTTACGGCAGAATAGAAGGCTGATCGGCGCCCTCTTTTTCCACTTTCTGCACCAGCATATGCTCACGCTTCATCCCCAGCTTCAGCGCCAGCGCTGAAGAGACGTAGATGGATGAGATCGTACCGATCGTCACACCAATCAGCATCGTGAGCGAGAAGCCTTTCAGCAGCGCGCCGCCAAAGATGAACAGGATCAGGATCATCGCCAGCGTGGTGATAGAAGTGATCAGGGTACGGCTCAGCGTCTGGGTCAGCGACACGTTGGTGATATCGTAAGAAGAACCGCGACGGATCTTACGGAAGTTCTCACGAATACGGTCAGAAACCACAATCTTATCGTTAAGCGAGTAACCAATCACCGACATCAGCGAGGCAACGATGGTCAGATCGATTTCAATGCTGAATAGCGCCAGCAGGCCGCAGGTGATGATAACGTCATGCGCCAGCGCCAGCACGGTGCCCAGCGCCAGACGCCATTCAAAGCGAAACCCGATGTAGATAAGAATAGCGATCAGCGCAGAGAGCAGCGCCATCGCCCCCGCCTGCGCCAGGTCGCTACCTACGCTTGGTCCGACAAACTCAATGCGTTTTACCGTCGCGTTCTGCTGCGTGGTCTGGTTGATAGAGGACAACACCTTGTTGCCCAGCTCCTGACCCGCATTGCCGGTCGCAGGTGGCATCCGCACCATCACGTCGCGGCTGCTGCCGAAGTTCTGCACCAGCGGCTCGTCAAAGCCCGCTTTTACCAGACCTTCGCGCAGCGCATCGAGATCTGCAGGTTTCTCCAGGTTAATCTCAATCACCGTACCGCCGGTGAAATCGAGTCCCCAGTTAAACCCGCGCACGCCGATAATGGCGATTGACGCCACGATCAGCAGACCCGAGATGATAAACGCCAGCGTATCCCAGCGCATAAAGTCTACGACCTTACGCCCGTGGTTCAGCTGTTCAATACTATATTCCTGTGCCACAACGCACTCCTCAGATAGACAGCTTGTTGATGCGTTTGCCGCCGTACACCAGGTTAACGATGGCACGGGTGCCGACGATAGCGGTAAACATCGAGGTTGCAATACCGATAGCGGTGGTGATTGCAAAGCCTTTGATGGAGCCGGTACCCACCGCATAAAGAATGATGACTTTAATCAGCGTGGTGACGTTGGCGTCGACGATACTGGAGAAGGCGCCTTTGTAGCCTTCATGAATCGCCTGCTGTACCGAGCGTCCGTTACGCAGCTCTTCTTTAATACGTTCGTTAATCAACACGTTGGCATCTACGGCAACCGCCAGCGTCAGCACGATACCGGCAATGCCCGGCATGGTGAGCGTGGCGCCTGGCAGCAGCGACATGATGCCGACAATCAGCACCAGGTTACACAGCAGCGCGCTGGTCGCAATCAGACCAAACTTTTTGTAGAACACCACCATAAAGATGATCGAAGCGATCAGACCCCACAGGCAGGCTTCCAGACCCTGGGTGATGTTCTGCTGACCCATAGTCGGGCCAATGGTACGCTCTTCGACAATCTGAATCGGCGCAATCAGCGCACCGGCACGCAGCAGCAGCGACAGCTGACGCGCTTCGTTCGGGTTGCTGATACCGGTGATGCGGAAGCTGTTACCCAGCCGTGACTGAATATTCGCTACGTTGATCACTTCTTCCTGCTTCGCCAGAATCGCTCTGCCGTTGGCATCTTTCTTGCCGCTGTCCTTGTACTCCACAAACAGGGTCGCCATCGGCTTGCCGATGTTGTCCTTGGTGAAGTTCGACATGATGTTACCGCCCGCGCCATCCAGTGAAATATTCACCTGCGGCTGGTTGTACTCATCCATGCTGGACGTGGAATCGGTAATGTGATCGCCGGTAAGAATGACACGCTTATAGAGCACAACCGGCTGCCCTTCCCGCGTTTTCTTCACTTCTGAGTCACCCGGCACGCGTCCATTTGCCGCAGCACCCGGATCCACGCTGGTGTTAACCAGACGGAACTCCAGCGTCGCGGTGGCACCAAGGATCTCTTTTGCACGCGCGGTATCCTGGATACCCGGCAGCTCAACCACGATGCGGTCGGCGCCCTGACGCTGCACCAGCGGCTCAGCAACGCCCAGCTGGTTAACACGGTTACGCAGGATATTAATATTCTGCTGTACCGCATATTCCCGCGCTTCACTCAGGCGCGCATCGGTCATCACCGCGCGCATGGCATCGCTGCCCGCACTGGTGAATACCATATCGCGGTGGCGTGGCGTCAGGTAGCCGATCGCGTCATCGCGGCTTTTGGCGTCGCGGAAACGCACTTCCACACCGTAGTTAGCAAGTTTATTAACGTTGGTGTAAGGAATATTTTTTTCACGCAGATCGCTGCGCAGGCCGTCTGCATTCTGCTCCTGCAGCTTGCCCAGCGCGGTATCCATATCCACTTCCATCAGGAAGTGCACCCCGCCCCGCAGGTCCAGACCGAGTTTCATCGGTTCCGCTGCCAGCAGGGTGAGCCAGCGCGGTGTGGCCGGTGCGAGGTTGAGGGCTACCACGAAATCGTCACCCAGCGCGGTCGTAAGCGCTTCGCGCGCGCGCAGCTGCACATCGGTGTTATCGAAACGCGCCAGAATAGCGCCATTTTCCAGTGCGAGGGATTTGCTCTGAATGTTGTCTTGTTTGAGTACGTTCTGGATCTGATCCAACGTCTGCTCACTGGCGGCGCTTCCGCGCGCACCAGTGATCTGAACGGCCGGATCCTCACCATAAAGGTTAGGAAGCGCATACAGCAGGCCGATAAGAATAACGGCGACCAGCATGATGTACTTCCACAAAGGATAACGGTTTAACACGGCAGTTCCCTTCGGGAAGATAAAATTACAGCGCCTTCATCGACCCTTTCGGCAGGACGGCGGCCACGAAATCACGTTTAATCACTACTTCAGTGGTGTCGTTCAGGGCGATAGCGATATAACCGGTATCAGCAACTTTAGTGACACGACCCACCAGGCCGCCGTTGGTCAGCACTTCATCCCCTTTCGAGATGGAGTCCATCAGCTTTTTATGATCTTTGGCGCGCTTCTGCTGCGGACGCAGGATCATGAAGTAGAAAATCAGACCAAAAACCACCAGCATGATCACCAGAGAATACGGACTTCCCTGTGACGGAGCGCCCGCTGCTGCGACGGCGTCAGAAATGAAAAAGCTCATTTAATTTCCCTCATTGATAGAATAATCAGACGTTTAACGGTGGAACCGCTTTGCCCGTCCGTAGGTAGAACTCGCTAACAAAGTGCTCTAATTTACCCTCTTCGATAGCCTGGCGTAAACCCGCCATCAGACGCTGGTAATAGCGCAGATTGTGAATCGTATTCAGGCGTGCGCCCAGTATTTCGTTACAGCGATCAAGATGGTGCAAGTAGGCGCGACTGTAATTGCGACAGGTGTAACAATCACACTCCGCATCCAGCGGCGCGGTGTCATCTTTATACTTCGCGTTGCGGATTTTCACCACGCCGTCGGTAACAAACAGATGACCGTTGCGCGCGTTGCGGGTAGGCATGACGCAGTCAAACATATCGATACCGCGGCGTACGCCTTCCACCAGATCTTCTGGCTTTCCGACGCCCATCAGATAGCGCGGTTTATCTTGCGGAATTTGCGGACAGACATGTTCCAGAATACGGTGCATATCCTCTTTCGGCTCACCCACCGCGAGGCCGCCCACAGCGTACCCATCAAAGCCAATCTCTACCAGACCTTTGACGGAGACATCTCGTAAATCTTCGTAAACACCGCCCTGGATAATCCCGAACAGCGCATTTTTATTACCGAGTGAATCGAAGCGATCGCGGCTGCGTTGCGCCCAGCGCAGCGACATCTCCATCGAACGTTTTGCATAATCCCAGTCAGCCGGATATGGCGTGCACTCATCGAAAATCATCACGATATCGGAGCCGAGATCGTACTGGATCTCCATCGATTTTTCCGGATCGAGGAAGATCGGATCGCCGTTGATGGGGTTGCGGAAATGCACGCCCGCTTCGGTGATCTTACGGATATCACCCAGGCTGAATACCTGGAAGCCGCCCGAATCGGTCAGAATCGGTCCCTGCCAGTTCATAAAGTCATGCAGATCGCCGTGCAGCTTCATGATCTCCTGCCCCGGACGTAGCCAGAGATGGAAAGTGTTGCCCAGCAGGATCTGCGCACCGGTCTCTTTCACTTCTTCCGGCGTCATGCCTTTAACGGTGCCATACGTGCCCACCGGCATAAATGCCGGGGTTTCAACCACGCCGCGATCGAAAACCAGACGTCCGCGACGCGCGCGTCCGTCTGTTGTATCTAATTCAAATTTCACATTAACCTCATCAGAGAAACAGTCTGATTTACCCGACTGTAGCCGTGCCACCCGCAGGCAGCACCGGAACATTAAGGGTGTGTGCTTCCGACAGGTTCGTCAGGAGCGTGCGGATTACGGGTGATGTACATCGCATCCCCGTAGCTAAAGAAACGGTACTGTTCGGCCACCGCGCTCTGGTACGCCGCCATGGTGTTTTTATAGCCAGCAAACGCAGAAACCAGCATAATCAGCGTCGATTCCGGCAGATGGAAGTTGGTAATGAGCGCATCGATAATCTGGTAGCGATAGCCAGGATAGATAAAGATCTGCGTGTCATCAAAGAAAGGCGCCAGCGGCACATCCTGACTCGCCTGAGCGGCGCTCTCCAGCGAGCGCACCGACGTGGTCCCTACCGCGACAACTTTATTGCCGCGTGCTTTACAGGCCAGCACCGCGTCAACCACATCCTGCGGCACCTCTGCATATTCCGAGTGCATGATATGGTCATTGATATTTTCAACGCGCACCGGCTGGAAGGTACCGGCCCCGACGTGCAGCGTCACAAACGCCATCTCTACCCCTTTGGCTTTCAGCGCCTCCAGCAGCGGTTCATCAAAGTGCAGCCCGGCGGTTGGTGCTGCCACCGCGCCAGGACGGGCGCTGTATACCGTCTGGTAAAGCTCGCGATCGGCCTCTTCATCCGGGCGATCGATATAGGGCGGCAGCGGCATATGGCCTACGCTATTGAGAATATCGAGCACCGCGCGTTCATCGGTAAAGGCGATCTCAAACAGCGCATCGTGCCGCGCCACCATGGTCGCTTTTACGCTCTCATCGTCGCCCAGCAGCAGCTCAGTGCCCGGCTTTGGCGCCTTTGAGGCACGCACGTGCGCCAGCACCCGCTTATCATCCAGCATACGCTCTACCAGCATTTCAATCCGGCCGCCGCTGGCTTTACGTCCATAGACGCGCGCCGGGATCACCCGCGTATTATTGAACACCAGCAGATCGCCGGGATTAAGCTTCTCCAGCACATCGGTAAAGACACCGTGCGTCAGGGCGCCGCTCGGGCCATCAAGGGACAGCAGACGGCATCCGCTGCGCTGCGCCTGGGGATAGTGGGCAATCAGGGATTCGGGCAACTCAAAGCTAAAATCGGCGACACGCATGTATAACTTTTCCGGACTCAAAAACAGGCGGCATAGTTTAGCGGAAAAGTGGGAAATTCTGAACAACTGGCTGCAGAGACGCGATTCTGCCTATAATAGCGCATGAATTTTCTTGCTCACCTTCATCTTGCCACGCTGGCAGAAAGCTCGCTGCTGGGCAACCTGCTGGCCGACTTTGTGCGCGGCAACGTTCAGGCGCAGTGGCCGGCACCGGTTGCAGCGGGGATCGCCCTGCACCGCCGTATCGATGTGCTGACGGACAACCTGCCTGAAGTGCGTACCGCCCGGCAGTGGTTTCGGCCGGAAACGCGGCGCGTAGCCCCGATTACGCTTGATGTGATCTGGGATCATTTTCTTGCGCGCCACTGGCAGCAGTTCCAGCCCGATATCTCACTCGCCGCCTTTAGTGAGGCTGCGCAGCAGCATATTGTGCCGCAGCTGGCGGGAACGCCAGAAAGCTTTATTGAGCTCAACGCGGTGATGTGGCGCGAACGCTGGTTTGAACACTACGCCGAACCGGCGCGGCTGGAGCGGGTGCTGCGCGGCATGGCGTATCGCCGTCCCCGTCTTGCGGCGCTGCGCGACTCCTATCAGGATTTTGTTGATCACTATGACGCGCTGGAAGCGCTGTTTTTTGCTTTCTATCCGCGTCTGATGGCGGATGCTCGCGCACAGCGCCTCTGAATCCGTAATCCGCGCCAATACCTCTTCTCCCCTCTTGCCAGCCGCATATATCTGCGGCTTAATGAAGCCTTTCTTAACTTTACCAGACCCGACCACACCACCATTCCGCCTGTTCAGGCACGTCTGGTTACTACACCAGCCAGAAAATGATAAGAGGGAAACATGTCATCAGCTACGTTAACTGAATTAGAGGCGCGCTATCAGTTTGCCTGCGAGGTCGCCAGAGCCGCTGGCAGTCGCGCCATGTCGTGGTATCAGCAGCGTAACCAGCTGGTTGCAGAATATAAGAAGGATTTACAGGATCTGGTCAGTGAGGCTGACCGCAACGTTGAGGAGTTAATCCGGCACCTTATCCTTGAACGCTTTCCTGAAGACGCGGTTATCGGTGAGGAGAGCGGCGGAGACGCCGGACAGGCACGCTTTATCTGGGTAGTTGACCCGATTGATGGCACCAGCAACTTTCTCAGCGGGCTGCACAACTGGTGCGTGGCGCTGGCGATTGTGTGTGAAGGCGAACCGGTTATTGGCGTGGTATGCGATCCCAATCATCAGGAGATCTTTCACGCCTGCCGGGGCAAAGGCGCATGGATGAACGAGCAGCGTATCCGGGCACACAGCGCCGGCCAGCTGAGCCAGGGGCTGTTTGGTCTGGGCTGCTCCACCAGTCAGCCTGCGGCTCCACTGCTCGACTTTATCAGCGCGCTGCTGCAGCAGGGCGGCATGTTTATCCGCAACGGTTCCGGGGCGCTGATGAGCGCGTGGGCGGCGGCCGGGCGGCTGACCGGCTATTACGAAGCGCGCATGCAGCCGTGGGACGGCCTGCCAGGCATCGTACTGATGCGGGAAGCGGGTGGAGAGACCAACCGTTATGAGCAGAATAATGGCCTGACGCAGGGCAATCCGGTGCTGCTGGCTAACGCCACGCTCTGGCCGCAGATCAATGCGCTGCTGGCGGAGCCGCTGACGTGAAATCGCTGCTGATATTGCTGCTGCTGCCGCTGCTCGCCACCGCAGCCGATCGCTGGCAGCTGGAAAAGGTGGTAGAGATCGGCCGGCACGGCGTACGTCCTCCGACGGCGGCTAACCGGGCAGAGATTGAAGCGGCCACGCAGCACCCCTGGCCGCGCTGGAGCACGGCGGATGGCGAGCTTACCGGTCACGGCTACAGCGCGGTGGTCAATAAAGGACGCTGGCAGGGTAACTACTACCGTCAGGCGGGCCTGCTCCACGCGGGCTGCCCTGACAGCCGGCAAATTTATGTGCGCGCCAGCCCGCTGCAGCGCACGCGGGCCACGGCACAGGCGCTGACTGACGGCGCGTTTCCCGGCTGCGGTGTGCCGATGCACGTTGTCGCCGATGGGGCGGATCCCCTGTTTCAGAGCGATAAATTTCCATTTGCCCGGACCGATCCTGCCCGCGAGCAGGCAGCGATTGCCGCACGCGCTGGCGACCTTGCTGCGCTGCAGCAGCGGCTGCAGCCGGCGATCCGGCAGCTAAATGCGGCGGTCTGTGACGGCGATTGCCGCTTTTTTTCACGCCCGTGGCAGCTGAAGCAGACCCGGAGCGGCCACAGCTATATCCAGGGATTAAGCGTCATGGCGAGCATGGTGGAAACGCTGCGTCTCGGCTGGAGTGAAAATCTGCCACCAGAGGCGCTGGCGCAGGGGCGCCTGAACAGCGCGCAGCAGATTACGGCGCTGCTGCCACTGCTCACCGCAAATTACGATCTGAGTAACGATGTCCCTTATCTGGCACAAAAGCGCGGCTCAATATTGCTCGATGCGGCGATCGCGGCGCTCGAAGATCGTCCCGGCTCGCCCGATACCCGCTGGCTGCTGCTGGTAGCCCACGATACCAATATCGCAATGGTGCGCACCCTGATGAATTTCAGCTGGCAGCTGCCGGGCTACGCGCGCGGTAATATCCCGCCGGGCAGCAGCCTGGTGTTTGAGCGCTGGCGCGATACGCGTGACAACAGCCGCCGGCTGCGCATTTACTTTCAGGCGCAGAGTCTGGATGCGCTGCGCCAGCTCGCGCCGGTGGATCGGCAGCACCCTTTACTGCAGGCAGAGTGGCATCAGCCAGACTGTCACGACAGCGCCATCGGCACGCTCTGTCCTTATCAATCGACGCTGGCTCAGCTCAGGCAGGGAGTCGACAGCAGCGCCCTCGCCCCCGTCACATGGGCTCCCTGAGTCAGTTGCACCTTTGTTCAGCCCGCCATGCGGGCTTATCAGTTTCCCGGCCGCCTCTTCGTTCTGCTGAAGCGTTTTTATGGCTGAATTGCGATAATTCTATATTTGTCCGCTGTGACATAACGCTATGAAATTTAGCGTATTCTGAGTGCGTCAATCATCCCTTAGTTTTGACCTATTTTTCCGTTTTGGTTCTATTTTTCGGCGACAGGATGCGCCGAATACTTTTTTTCCCATAAAAAAAGTCGCCACACAGGGCGACTCTTTTCTTTTTAGCCTGACGCTCAGCGTTTCTGCTTTTTCACCAGCGGCCACGCCAGCAGCAGCAGCACAATCCAGGCAAAGCCCACGTAGAGTGAAATTCGCGTATCAGGGAAATAGCCAATCAGCGCAATGATAAAGGCGAGAAACAGCACGCCTGCCCAGGTGGTGGCACTGCCGCCCGGTACGGCAAACTGCAGCTGCGCCGCCTGCGCCTTGCCAATTTTGCGCCGGAATGCGATCTGCGACAGCAGGATCATGATCCATACCCAGACCGTGGCAAAGGTCGCCAGCGAGGCGATCACCAGGAAGACTTTTTCCGGCATCAGGTAGTTCAGATAAACGGCGATAAGCATCGCAAACATCATCACCACCACCGTCACCCACGGGATGCCGCGCGAAGAGACTTTCTGGAACACTTTAGGCGCATGGCCCTGCTGCGCCATACCGTGCAGCATACGCCCCACGCCAAACACATCGCTGTTGATGGCAGATAGCGAAGCGGTCAGCACGACAAAGTTAAGAATTGACGCCGCCGCAGCGATACCCAGATGCTGGAACGTCAGCACAAAGGGGCTGCCCTCGGTACCGACCTGATTCCACGGGTAGATCGACATGATGACAAACAGCGTACCCACATAAAACACCAGGATACGCAGCGGCACCGAATTGATCGCGCGCGGAATCGATTTGGCGGGCTCATCCGCTTCACCGGCGGTAATACCGATGATTTCGATCCCGCCATAGGCAAACATCACCATCTGCAGCGAGAGCAGCATACCCACAATACCGTGGGCGAAGAAGCCGCCGTTGCTCCAGAGATTATGGATCCCGGTCGGCGTTCCGCCGTTGCCGATGCCCCAGAAAATCATGCCAAAGCCCGCCACAATCATGATGATAATGGTGGCGACCTTAAAGAAAGAGAACCAGAACTCTACTTCGCCAAACACCTTCACGCTCATCAGGTTGATGGCGCCGATAATCAGCACTACCGACAGCACCCAGATCCAGTGCGGTACATCCGGAAACCAGACGCCCATATAGATGCCAAATGCGGTGACATCCGCGATCGCCACAATCAGGATCTCAAAGCAGTAGGTCCAGCCGGTGATATAGCCCGCCAGCGGACCGAGATAATCCTGCGCATAGCGCGAAAAGGAGCTTGATTGCGGATTGTTAACCGACATCTCCCCCAGCGCACGCATGATGATATAGGCCACCGCGCCACCAATAATATAGGCCAGTAAAACGCTGGGCCCCGCCATCCTGATAGCATCCGCCGAGCCGTAAAACAGCCCGGTACCGATTGCCGATCCCAGCGCCATAAAGCGAATATGGCGCGTGCTCAGTCCGCGTTTGAGCGTGTTGGTTTCTTGCATAACAAACAGGTCCTGTGAAAATGAAAAAACCACGGGCAAGCCCGTGGTCGGAATGAACAGCCGTGTCGTTTACTGCCGGACGACTACCTGCTGTGGTCCTTTAACGCGATCCACGACGGCAGCAATCACCATCATTGCCAGCGAAGGCGGCAGCCAGGCGAGTCCCTGGTCGGCCAGCGGCAGATGCTGGCTGAACAGCGGCAGTATCTCTTTAAAGCTGGTGGTTTTGATTGCATCCACAATGCCAAACAGCAGGCTGACCAGCATGGTTGGCGCAATAATACGCGCGCTGCGGTTCCACCAGTTGAGGGTGAAGCTTAGCACTATCAGCACGATACAGGGCGGATAAATTGCTGTCAGCACCGGGATGGAGATCTGAATCAGATGGCTCAGCCCCAGATTTGATACCACCATCGAGAACAGGCCCAGGATAAACACCAGCGCTTTGTACGAGAGCGGCAGATACTGTGCAAAGAACTCAGCGCAGGCGCAGGTCAGGCCAACGGCCGTTACCATGCAGGCGATAAAGATCAGCGCCGCGAGGAAGAAGCTGCCCATGCTGCCAAACGTCTGCTGTACATAAGCGTGCAGAATAGCGGCGCCGTTGGCATTCTGGTCAACCAGGCCAGCGCTGCCGGAGCCAAGCTTGAACAGGCTCAGGTAGACCAGCGTCAGTCCGACACCGGCGATCAGGCCAGCCAGCATAGTGTAGCGCGTCAGCAGTTTCGCATCTTCAACGCCGCGCGAACGTGCCGCGTTCACAATCACGATACCAAACACCAGGGCGCCCAGCGTATCCATGGTGAGATAGCCATTTACAAAACCGGTAGAGAACGCCGCGCGCTGATAGTCTGCCGTCGCAGGCGCAATACCGCCCGCCGGCCAGACCAGCGCGGCAACGCCGAGTATGGTCAGCGCGACAATTTTCAGCGGCGCCAGCACGTGCCCGACGGTATCCAGCAGCTTGCCCGGATAGAGGGAGATCCCGATAACCAGCGCAAAGTAAATAAGGCTATAGATAAACAGCGGCAGCGGGCCGTCACCGGTCAGCGGAGCGATACCGACTTCAAACGAAACGGTCGCGGTACGCGGCGTCGCAAACAGCGGTCCCACGGCCAGATAGCAGACCGTCGCCAGCAGCAGACCCGCTGCTTTACCGATTGGCGAACTGAGCGCATCGATGCCGCCGCCAACGCGCGCCAGCGCGATCACGGTCATGACCGGCAGGCCGACCGCGGTCGCGAGGAAGCCGAGTGCGGCGACCCAGACGTGTTCACCAGACTGAATTCCCACCATCGGTGGAAAGATAATGTTGCCTGCGCCAACGAACAGGGCAAAGGTCATAAAGCCCAGCGCAAGGATGTCCCTCGAGGTTAAACGGTATGTCATAACTTCTGTCGTGCCTGTAGCTGATGTTGCGGTGGAAGTTGAGTTTGTGTTGTCCCCTGATTGCGCGATAACAATGGCTTAGCTGGATTACCCAGTGCGAAATGCGGGCCGAATCGAGACAGCGCAGGTGATTTAATCTGCTTTTCTTCTGTTCACAGAGGGATGAATCGACAACGGCGCAAATTAAAACGTTTATAGCGGAGAAAGACAATACAGGATCGGAAAACCAGAAGGATATCGCGCATAAGCGTACGCAGGCAGTGAATATGGGCGAAATAGCCGCTAAACACCCCAGATGATTTGTTTAAAATTCAGACAAAGCGAAAGTTGTTCTTGCATAAGTGCGGTTCAGGATGCACAAAAGGCGCGATTTACGCGCCTGTCTGCACAACTTTACACTCTCACCACACCTGTTTAGCGATATCCACCACCAGACGGATCTTCTGCCACTGCTCCGCTTCGCTCAGGCTATTACCCTCTTCGGTGGAAGCAAAGCCGCACTGCGGGCTGAGGCAGATCTGATCGAGGCTGACGTACTGCGCCGCTTCCTGCAGCCGCGCTTTAACCTGTTCAGGATCTTCCAGCGCGCCGGTTTTGGTCGTGATAAGGCCGAGTACCGCTTTCTGATGACCTGGCTTAATAAAGCGCAGCGGCTCAAATCCGCCGGAGCGTTCGTTGTCATACTCCAGGAAAAAGGCGTCGATATTCACGCCGCCAAACAGGATCTCCGCTACCGGCTCATAGCCGCCTTCTGATATCCAGGTCGAGCGAAAGTTACCGCGGCACACGTGCAGCCCGACGGTGAGATCGGCCGGTTTATCTGCCAGCGCCGCGTTCAGCACCTGGGCATAAGTGCGGGCCAGCGCCTGCGGATCGTCGCCGCGTGCGCGGATCTGCTCCTGCTGCTCCCCGGAGCAGAGATAGGCCCAGACGGTATCGTCCAGCTGCAGATAGCGGCAGCCGGCAGCATAAAACGCGGCAATGGCGTCTTTATAGGTCTGCGCCAGATCGGCAAAGTAGGCATCCAGATCGGGGTAAACCGTGGCGTCGATAACCTTGCGGCCGCCGCGGAAATGCAGCACGCTCGGGCTGGGAATCGTCATTTTAGCGACCGCGTCGCCGGCGATACTCTGCAGAAAGCGGAAGTGTTCCAGCATCGGATGCGCCGGATTAAACGAGACTTTACCGGTGACTTTTACACCGTGCGCTTTGGTCTGTACGCCGTTGAACTGGATCCCCTGCTCCGCTTCGAACAGCTCTACGCCATTCAGATCGCCAAAGAAATCGAAGTGCCACCACGCGCGACGGAACTCGCCGTCAGTGACAACCTGCAGGCCATTGGCACGCTGCTGCGCGACAACATCGCGAATAGCCTGGTCTTCCACTTCGCGCAGCTGCTCAGCGCTAATCTCACCACGGGCGTGCTGTTCGCGCGCCTGTTTGATCGCAGCGGGACGCAGAAAACTGCCGACGGTATCGGCGCGGAACGGGGCGTGCTGAGCGGGCATAGATTCTCCTTGCAGACCGGTAGTTGCGGTCAGGTATAATTTCTTCTGGTTATTTCAGCCATCTGGATGGCTATATGTCCAAAGAGTGCCACGCTTCCGCGCGCGGGGCAACGGAAGAATTTTCAGCAGACATGAAGAAAATTCATTTTCCTGAGCACGCGCTTGCTGCTTATTCAATGGCCGCCCGCGCAGCGGAGATTTGCGCATCGGAGAGAGGTAAATAGCCCGCTTCCGCCACCCGCCGCTGTCCCTGCGACGACAGTACCTGATGCAGAAATGCCGCCACCAGCGGCGGCAGCGGCTTGCCCGGTGGTTTGTTCACGTAAATATAGAGCGGCCGGAACCAGGGATAGCGGCCGCTGCGGATGGTATCGGCATCGGGCATGATGCTTTCGCCGGTCCGGGTGACAATCGGCACGATCTTCACACCGCTGAGATGAAAGCCAAAGCTGGCGTAGCCGATACTCTCTGGCGTGGTCGCAACCGCCTGCACCACGGCAGCCGAACCGGGAAACTCCGCCACGTCAGCGCGAAAATCGCCGCGGCAAAGCGCCTGCTGCTTGAAGAACCCCCAGGTGCCGGAGGCAGAGTTGCGGCCAAAGCGCTGGATGCGCCGCTGCGCCCACTTATCATCTGTTACGCCCGTATCGCCCCAGCGCTGCGGAACCTGCGTGCCGCCGCACAGCCGGGTAACAGAATAGAGCGCATCAAGCTGCGGCTGGCTGATACGCTGCAGCGGATTAGCCTGGTTCACCACCACGACCAGCGCATCCATGGCGACCGGTACGGCGAGCGGCGGATAGCCGTAGCGGGCAATAAACAGCTGTCGCTCATCGTTCTGCATCGGCCGGCTCATCGCGCCCAACTGTGCGGCTCCCGCTGCCAGCGCCGTTGGCGCGGTCGAAGAGCCCGCCGCCTGTACCTGAACGTTGACGCCGGGCGCCTGCAGGCTGAAATCTTCCCCCCACAGCGTCATCAGATAGCCCAGCGTATCTGAGCCGGCGCTGCTGAGGTTGCCGGTCAGCATCGCTTTTTGCGCCTGCGCCAGCAAAGAGAAGAGCAGCAGAAGTGTGAACAGCAGAGATTTCAGCATGGAGCCGCCGTCAGAGAGAAGAAGAGCGCTATTGTGGCAAGCCTGCGAAAACGGCGCAATGCAGATTACCCCGCCCGCTCCTGCGCGGCCTCTTCCACAATCAGACGCGACGGCAGCAGAAAGCGAAAGCAGGTCTCCTGATGCGGCCAGCTGCTGATCTCCAGCCGCGCACCGTGATGGCTCAGCGCATGCTTGACGATCGCCAGCCCCAGTCCGCTGCCCCCGGTGGCGCGCGACCGCGCTTTATCAACGCGGTAAAAGCGCTCCGTCAGGCGCGGCAGATGCTCTTCGCTGATGCCGGGACCGTTATCGCAGACTTTAAACTCCGCTCCCTGCCGCGTGCGCAGCCAGCTGATATGAATATGCGTGCCTTCCGGCGTGTGGTTAACCGCGTTATAGACCAGGTTCGAGATAGCGCTGCGCAGCTGCTCGTCGTTACCCAGTACGCGCAGATGAGGATCGGTATGGAAGTGAATAACATGGCGCCCCTGGCTCAGCGTTTCCGCTTCGCGCTGCAGCAGATGCAGCATGGCCGGTACATCGACCCGCTCTTTGAGATCGAGCGCCGGGGCCGCCTCGATGCGCGACAGCGTCAGCAGCTGCCTGACCAGGCTGTCCATGCGTCGGGTCTGCTCCTGCATCGTGCCCAGCGCTTTGCTGCGCGTGCGCGCATTCATCGCCTCATCGTCCATCATCTCCAGATAGCCCTGCAGCACCGTGAGCGGCGTACGCAGTTCATGACTGACGTTGGCAAAAAAGTTGCGGCGGGCGCCCTCCAGCTGATGCATCTGGGTCACATCGCGCGCCACCATCAGCCACTGCCCCTCGCTGTAAGGCATCACGCGGAACTCCATGTGCCGCTGATTATTCAGCACCACCGTCAGCGGCCGGGCAAAGTCGCGCTGGCGGATATAGCGGGAGAATTCAGGATAGCGCAGCAGGTTGAGAATATTCTGGCCGTTATCCTCCGGCCAGCGCAGCCCCAGATGCTGCTGAGCGAGGCCGTTGCACCAGAAAATGGTGCCCTCTTCGGTGGTGAGCACCACGGCATCCGGCAGCGACTCCGCGCCGCTGCGAAAACGCCTGATCAGGTTTCCCAGCTCGCGGCGGCGACGGCGGTTACGCAACTGCATCTGGTAGAGGCCATAAAACAGCGGTTCCCAGCTGCCGCGCCCGGTGGGCGGCGTCATTGAGCGGTCGACCCACAGCCAGTGGGAGAGCCGCATCAGATTAGTAAAGTGCCAGGCCAGAACGCCTGAGACGGCTGCCAGCAGCCACCACGGCAGATAACCAAACAGCAGGCCGAACAGCAGCGCAGGCAGACAGGCCAGCGCCAGCTCGGTCAGTAATCGCTTCCAGGAGAGGCGTTCCAGCACGGTAGCAGGCTCCGTTTAGTAGCGGGCAGAGAAACGATACCCTGTTCCGCGTACGGTTTGCACCATACGATCGTGGCCGGAGATTTCCAGTGCTTTACGCAGGCGACGAATATGCACATCTACGGTGCGATCTTCGACATAGACGTTGGTGCCCCAGACGTGGTTCAGCAGCTGTTCGCGGCTGTAGACCCGCTCCGGATGCGTCATAAAGAAATGCAGCAGCTTATATTCGGTTGGCCCCATCTCCAGCGGCGTGGTCTCCGACATCACGCGGTGTGAGGAGGGATCGAGACTCAGCCCCTGCATCTCAATCACCTCTTCGACCGCCATCGGGGAGATGCGCCGCATGACGGCTTTGATACGCGCCATCAGCTCTTTCGGTGAGAACGGCTTGGTGATGTAATCATCTGCGCCCACTTCCAGTCCGCGCACGCGATCCTCTTCCTCACCGCGCGCGGTCAGCATCATGACCGGGATATCGCGCGTCATGGCTTCGCGCTTCAGATGCTTAATAAACTGGATGCCGCTGCCGCCGGGCAACATCCAGTCCAGCAGGATCAGATCGGGCCAGGGTTCAATCAGCCGGCTAATCGCGCTGTCATAATCTTCCGCTTCAATAGGCTGATAGTCGTTCTGTTCCAGTACAAAACATAACATTTCCCGGATGGGCGCTTCATCTTCCACAACCAAAATGCGCTTGGCCATTATTGCTCCTGCGAGTGTGACGGGATGTCACTAGGATATGCGGCGTCATTATGCGTCAGTTTTATGACACTTTTATGAAAAACCCGGCCGGTAAGCAAGAGATAAAAACCACCCTCGCACCGGCAAAAACGTCTTTTTTCCTTTGTGCCCGAAGCCGTTATACTGGCCGCCAGCTTTCAGGCAGGACACCCCATGCGCATTATTCATACCGCAGACTGGCACCTCGGTCAGTTTTTTTACAGCAAGAGTCGCGCCGCCGAACACCAGGCTTTTCTTGACTGGCTGCTCCGGCAAATTGCTGAGCATCAGGTTGATGCACTGATCGTGGCAGGCGATCTGTTTGATACCGGTTCGCCCCCCAGTTACGCCCGTGAAATGTTTAACCGGTTTGTGGTCGCGCTGCAGCCCAGCGGCTGTCAGCTGGTTGTGCTGGCGGGCAATCACGATTCAGTCGCCACGCTGAATGAGTCGCGCGAACTGCTGGCCTGCCTTAACACCCGGGTGATCACCAGCGCTACCCCCGGCGGTGAACAGCAGGTGCTGACGCTGACGCAGCGCGACGGATCGCCGGGCGCGCTGCTGTGCGCCATCCCCTATCTGCGCCCGCGCGATATTCTGCGCAGTCGGGCCGGTCAGTCCGGTCGCGACAAGCAGTTATCGCTGCTGCAGGCGATCGAGCAGCATTACCAGCACTGCTATAGCGCCGCCGTGGCAGAAAGAGAACGGCTGGATGAGCCGCTGCCAATCGTCGCCACCGGCCACCTCACTACCGTGGGCGTGACCAAAAGCGACGCGGTACGCGATATCTATATCGGCACGCTGGATGCGTTTCCGGCGCAGGCGTTTCCGCCCGCAGACTACATTGCACTCGGCCATATTCACCGTGCGCAGCGGATTGCCGGCACGGAACATATTCGCTACAGCGGCTCACCGATCCCGCTCAGTTTTGATGAGAGCGGACGTGATAAAAGCGTCTGGCTACTCGATTTTGGCCGCACGCTGGAGAGCGTAACCGCGCTGACCATACCCGCCTTTCAGCCGATGCAGATGCTAAAAGGTTCGATGGCAGAGATTGAGGCGCAGCTGGCACAGTTTGCCCGCTATGAGGGATCGCTGCCGGTATGGCTGGATATCGAGATCACCACGCAGGAGTACCTCACCGATCTGCAGCGGCGTATTGAACAGCTCACGGCCACGCTGCCGGTAGAGGTGCTGCTGGTGCGCCGCAGCCGCGCGCTGCGTCAGCGCAGCCTGGAACGGCTGACAAATGAGACGCTGAGCGAACTGAAAGTCGAAGAGGTTTTTGCCCGTCGCCTGGCACAGGAGTCAGAGCTGGACGCGCAGCAGAGTGACGGACTGACCCGCCTGTTTCGCAGCGCGCTGGCCGCCCTGGAGGATCCATCCGCATGAAAATTCTGACGCTACGTTTTAAAAATCTCAACGCGCTGCGCGGTGAATGGCTGATCGACTTCCGCCAGGAGCCGTTCGCCAGCAACGGTCTGTTTGCCATCACGGGCGCTACCGGCGCCGGCAAAACCACGCTGCTGGATGCGATCTGCCTGGCGCTCTATCACCAGACGCCGCGCCTTGGCGGGCTGTCGCAGAGTGAGAATCAGCTGATGACGCGCGACACCGCCGAGTGTCTGGCTGAAGTCGAGTTTGAAATCAAAGGTGAAGCCTGGCGCGCCTTCTGGAGCCAGAACCGGGCGCGCGGTCAGGCTGACGGCAAGCTGCAGGCGCCGCGCGTGGAGCTGGCGCGGGTCGCTGATAATCAGATCGTGGCGGATAAAGTCGGCGATAAGCTGAAAGCCATAGAGTCGCTCTCCGGGCTCGATTTTGCCCGCTTCACCCGCTCAATGATGCTGTCACAGGGTCAGTTTGCCGCGTTTCTCAACGCCCGGCCCGGCGAGCGTGCCGAACTGCTGGAGGAGCTGACCGGTACCGAAATTTATGGCGATATCTCCATCCATATCTTTGAACGCTGGCGCGCGGCGCGCGGCGCGCTTGAGACGCTGCGCGCCCGTGCCGGCGGCATCGCGCTGCTGGATGAGGCGCAGCGGGCGTCGCTCACACAGCAGCTGGAGACCTTAAGCGCGGAGGAGCGCGCGCTGAATGCACAGCTTACGCAGGCGCAGACGCAGCAGCAGTGGCTGGCGCAGGCACAGCAGCTGACGCAGGAGCAGCAGGACGCTGACGCGGCGCGCCAGGCAGCGGAGCAGGCGTGGCAGCAGGCGTCCGCAGAGCGCCAGCAGCTGGCGCGCGCCGAGCCGGCAGAGAAGCTGCGCGCCGGACTGCAGCTGCGTGAACAGCTGCAGCAGGACAGTGATGCACAGCAGCAGCTGGTCCGGCAGCTACAGGCGCAGCAGCAGCAGGCTGAAACCACGCTGCAGCAGGCGGAACGCGATTATCAGCAGGCGCTGCAGAAGCGCGATGAGGCGGTGGAAGCCGGACAGCAGCTCGAAACGCTGCTGACTGAGCAGGTGCTGCCGCTCGATCAGCAGATAGCGCGCACCGCGCAGCAGCTGAGTGAACAGCAGCAGCAGCTGACGCAGCAGCAGCAGGCGGTCGCCCGCAGCGAACAGGCGCTGCAGCAGCAGCAACAGGTGAGTGAACGCTTACAGCTACAGCTGGCTGAACAGCAGGCGTGGCGCACGCGCGAAGCGGCTACCGCCGGCTGGGGGCCGGAGCTGGCGCGCTGGCAGGCTGATATCGGACACCTTGAGGAGCGTGAACAGGCGGCGACGCAGCTTGCCGGACAGCAGCAGCGGCAGCAGCAGCAGCTGGCGCAGCTACAGCAGACGCTGGCAGCGCGTGAACAGGCGGCTAAGCCATTAGCGCAGGCGGAGACGGAGAGCCGCCAGCAGCGCGAACAGGCTGAGCAGGCGCTGACCTCTCTGGAAAATCAGCAGCGCAGCGCCGATCTGCGCAATGCTCTTGCGCGCTATCAGCAGCAGCGCGCCCCGCGTCAGCAGCTGACGCTGCTGGCCGCGCAGTGGCAATCGCTGCAACCGCAGCGCGTACAGCGGGCTGCCCGGCTGACGCAGCTGCAGCAGAGTTACCTGCAGGGTGAAGAGACACTGCAGAAACTGCGCGACAGCTGGAAGCGCGAGCATCAGGCGCTGCTCGATCTGCGTCGCCTGTGCGAACTGGAACGGACCATTGCCCGGCTCTCTGATGAGCGCGCCAGACTACAGCCTGACGCCCCCTGCCCGCTGTGTGGTTCCTGTCAGCACCCGGCGGTAGCGGACTATCAGCAGCTCCGGCCGGATGAGAATCAGCAGCGGCTTACCGCGCTGGAGACGGCAGTGGCGCAGCTGAAAGAGGCGGGCACGGCACAGGGCGAACAGCAGAAACTCTCTCTGCAGCAGCAGCAGGCGCTGGAAGAGGAGCTGGCTGAACTGGATCGCCAGCTGGCCACCATCGATACCAGGTGGCAGGCGCTGTGCACCCCACTGGGGCTGCACTTTACGCCGGCGCAGCATGCAGAGTTCACTGCCTGGCAGCAGCAGCTGGAGGCGCAGGAGCTGACGGAGCAACAGCAGCTGCAGGCGCGTGAAGAGGCGGCAGCAGTGCTGCAGCAGGCTAAAGATGCCCATCAGCAGCAGCAGCAGCGTTGGCAGCAGCATCTGCAGGAGCAGCAGCTTGCACAGCAGCAGCGGGAGAGCGCACAGCAGCAGCTGGCCGATCTGGAGCAGC
The DNA here is from genome assembly GCF_002434165.1 of Pantoea sp. UBA6567. Classification (NCBI taxonomy): domain Bacteria; kingdom Pseudomonadati; phylum Pseudomonadota; class Gammaproteobacteria; order Enterobacterales; family Erwiniaceae; genus Pantoea; species Pantoea sp. UBA6567. The sequence continues at coordinate 121,352 of NZ_DJJN01000008.1, forward strand.
GTTTCAGAGATGAACAGCAGGCGCTGCAGCACGCTGCGGCGCGGCTGACGGAGCAGCTCGCGGCCCATCAGCTTCGCCTGCCGGAACCCGCCGGACGCGCCAGCTGGTTTGCCGCACAGCAGCAGCGCTGGCAGCGTTGGCAAGAGAGTGAGCAGTTACTGACTTCTCTGCAGCCGCAGATCGCCAGAGCGGGGAGCGAGCAGCATAGCCTGCAGCAGACGCTGCAGCGTGAACAGCAGCAGCAGGAGAGCCTGCAGCACGCTCTGACGCTGATGCAGCAGCAGCAGCAGGATCTGCAGCAGCAGCGCAGCCAGCTGTTTGGCACGCGCAGCGTAACGGAGGCGCGCCGGCAGCAGCACACGCTACTGCAGCAGCTGGAACAGGCGCTGGCAGGGGCGCTGCAGCAGTGGCAGCAGGCGCAAAGCGGACTGCACAGCCTGCAGGGTCAGCTGGCGCAGACGTACAGCCAGCAGGCCGCCCTGACGGAGCGCCTGCAGCAGGCGCAACAGCAGTTCAGCCAGGCGCTGCGGCAGAGCGAATTTGCTGATGAAGCAGCACTGCACGCGGCGCTGCTGCCGGAAGAGGTGCTGCTGCCGCTGCGCGCCCGTCTGCAGCAGCTGGAGCAGCAGCGTTTGCAGCAGATTGCTCTTTATGAACAGCTGGAGCAGCGGCTGGCGCAGCATCAGCAGCAGCGTCCCGCTGGCTTCAATGATGAACAGGCTGCCGCTCTCAGCCAGCAGCTGGAGACATTACGCCTGGCGCTGCGTGATAACGCGCGCCAGCAGGGAGAAGCGCAGCAGCAGCTGCAGAGTGATGCACACCTGCGTCAGCAGCAGCAGGCGCTGCTGGCAGAGATCGCCGCCGATGAAGCTGAGCTGGTGCAGCTGAGCCGCCTCAACGATCTGATCGGTTCAGCCAAAGGTGACAAGTTCCGCCGGTTTGCGCAGGGGTTAACGCTGGATCATCTGGTCTGGCTGGCGAATCGTCAGCTCGATCGCCTGCATGGTCGCTATCTGCTGCAGCGACGCCTCAGCGATGAGCTGGAGCTTGAGGTGGTGGATACCTGGCAGGCGGACGCAACCCGCGATACCCGGACGCTTTCGGGCGGTGAGAGTTTTCTGGTGAGTCTGGCGCTGGCGCTGGCGCTCTCCGATCTGGTCAGCCACAAAACCCGCATCGAATCTCTGTTCCTTGATGAAGGGTTTGGCACGCTGGATGCTGAGACGCTCGATACCGCACTCGACGCGCTGGATGCGCTTAACGCCAGCGGGAAAACCATCGGCGTGATCAGCCACGTTGAGGCGATGAAAGAGCGTATCCCGGTTCAGATCCGGGTGCGGAAAATGAATGGTCTGGGATACAGCAAGCTGCAGCTGCCGGGGGAGTAACCTGCGACTGATTCTGGTTCTGCAGAGAGTCAGAGGAATGCCATAGCTTTCCGCCCGGCGCGCGGTAGACTCAGCGGCTGGCTCCCGTTTTTCAGGTTCTGTTATGAGAATAAATTTGATCGCCGCCGCAGCCGGTCTGCTGCTGGCAGCGCTGACGCTGACTGGCTGCGCCCGTCCGCCTGCCACGCCGCCAGCCGCCTTAAGCAACCTGTGCGAGCCGGACGTGGCACCGGAAAGCGCCTCCTGCCACTGGACGCGCAGCGTTCAGCATCAGCTTAACCAGCAGTTTCGCGATGCGGCGCACTACGCCGGACAGCAGTGCTGGCTGCGGCTGGAGTGGCAGGCCAGCGGGCGCTTTGCCGTTACCCAGACGCAGGGAGATGAGGCGCTGTGCCTGCGCGCCTGGCAGCTGGTTGGCCAGTCCGCCGCGCTACCGCCGCCGCCCGATCGCACCCAGCCAGCGTGGTTTGGCTTTGCACCGCGTAAGTCATAACGTCGCCTGTCCCTCCAGCGGCCAGAGCCACGCTGCGCCGCGAACGCCGCTGGAATCACCGTGCAGCGCTTTACGCACCGGCGTTTCACACTCGCGGCCAAACACCCAGGGTTGCATCAGGCCGGGCAGCGTCTGGTACAGACGGTCCACATTGCTCATTCCGCCGCCCAGCACAATTACGTCGGGATCGAGCAGATTCACCACCTGCGCCAGCGCTTTCGCCAGCCGCTGTTCGTAGCGGTTCATCGCCTGCTCCGCCAGCGGATCCTGCTGCGCAATCAGCTGCATAATCTCCGCACCGCTGAGCGCCTGCCCGCTTAATCGCTGGTAATCAGTAGCAAAACCGGTTCCGGAGACAAAGGTTTCAATACATCCCCGTAAGCCGCAGTAGCACGGCACCTCCTGCTGAAAGCGCTGCTCATCGGCATCCATCCACGGCAGCGGATTGTGCCCCCACTCGCCGGCGTTGCCATTGAGCCCGATACGCGACACGCCGTTCATGGCGATCCCCGCGCCGGATCCGGTGCCGATGATCACCGCAAACACCAGCGGCTGACCGGCGCCGGCGCCGTCGGTGGCTTCAGAGACCGCCAGACAGTTTGCATCATTGGCAATACGCACCTCCCGGCTCAGCGCCTGCGCCAGATCTTTATCCAGCGGCTGTCCGTTCAGCCAGGTGGAGTTGGCATTTTTAACCCGCTGCGCATAGGGCGAAATCGAGCCGGGAATACCGACCCCGACGCTGCCCCGCTCTCCGGTCTGCGCTTCGGCCAGACGAACCAGATCCGCCATCACACCGACCGTAGCAGCGTAGTCGTTGCGCGGGGTATTCACGCGATGACGGAACAGCTGCGTGCCGTCATCCGATAAAGCAATAACCTCTGTCTTGGTGCCGCCTAAATCGATACCGATACGCACGGGTTATTCCTCATTATTCACATGGGGTGGAGATACAGTAGAGGGGCGATTCGGGAAAGGCAATGAAACCCGGCGCAGGTTTCGCTATCATGCGCGCTCCCTGTTTGAGACTTGTGCGCCCGATCGCACCCACGGTAAGGAATCCCGATGTTGTGGTTTAAAAATATGATGGTTTATCGTCTGAATCGTGACCTTCCGCTGTCCGCAGACGATCTGGAAAAACAGCTTGATGCATTTACGTTCTCACCGTGCGGAAGTCAGGATATGGCCCAGACCGGCTGGGTATCGCCGATGGGTAACCGCGGGGAAGCGCTGGCCCATGAGGTCAACGGACAGATAGTGATCTGCGCCCGTACCGAGCAGAAAATTCTGCCTTCACCGGTCGTGAAGCAGGCGCTGGATGCCAAAATTGAGAAGCTGGAGGCGGAACAGAGCCGCAAGCTGAAGAAAACCGAAAAAGATTCGCTGAAAGATGAAGTGCTGCACAGCCTGCTGCCACGTGCTTTCAGCCGTTTCAGTCAGACCTTTCTGTGGATCGATACGGTCAATAACCTGATCGCTGTTGACTGCGCCAGCGCCAAAAAAGCGGAAGATACGCTGGCGCTGCTGCGCAAAAGTCTCGGCTCGCTGCCGGTCGTGCCGCTGACCATGGAGAAGCCGATTGAGCTGACGCTGACGGAGTGGGTGCGCGGCGGCGACCTGCCCGCAGGCTACGCCCTGATGGATGAGGCGGAGCTGAAAGCGCTGCTGGAAGATGGCGGCGTGATCCGCTGCAAGAAGCAGGATCTGATCTCCGATGAGATCGCCAACCACATTGAAGCGGGCAAAGTGGTGACCAGACTGGCGCTCGACTGGCAGGAGCGAATTCAGTTTGTGATTGCTGATGATGGTTCAGTAAAGCGCCTGAAATTCAGCGATACGCTGCGTGAACAGAATGATGATATCGATCGCGAGGATTTCGCTCTGCGCTTTGACGCTGACTTTACGCTGATGACCGGCGAACTCGCTGCGCTGATCGCCAGCCTGACCGACGCACTCGGCGGCGAAGCACCACGCTAATCAGGCATAAAAAAAGCTGCAGCCTGAAGGTTGCAGCTCTGTCTCTCTTGCGCCGTTTACAGGTAGCGGCAGAGATAGGAGGTAGGCTCAGCTACCTGCAGATGAAACTCACTGTGGCCAGGGACATTAAATGTGCTGCCCGCCTCATACCACTTCCACTCCGCCTCACCTGGCAGCAGCACTTTCAGTGCGCCGCTCACCACCGTCATCTCTTCCGGCTGGCCGGTGCCAAAGGTGTACTCGCCTTCAGCCATAACGCCTACGCTGGCGCGGCCGATGGTCACGCTGTCGAACCCGATCGATTTCACTTTTCCGTCGAAATAATCACTGACATTGAGCATGCTTTTTCCTCGCAGCACATGAAGGTTATCAGCAGATTACAAGGGAAGCCCTCAGGGTGTCACGCAAATAAATCGCTGCTGGCGCAGCGGCAGGAAAATTCAGGAGAGTGCGGAGAATTCACTGGCGTCCCTGCCAGTGCGGCTTATTCTTTTTCCACATCTTCGTAGCGATCTTTCGCATCCTGCGCTTCCTGCTCAGATTCATGCTCGCTGATCAGGGAGTTCTCTTTAGGATGATCGGCACGCAGTTCATACCAGGTAACTTTTTTACCTTCGGGCCCTTTTTCGACGGCCACAACACGGGCTTCACGCGGATAGGGTGGTCTGGATGGCATCGTTTTCCCTCTCTTATCAGTGTTCCACACGGCAGTGGCGATCCGCTGCCTGTTACTGAGTATAGACCAGCATGCATTGATGCCAGTAAAGCGGGAGTTTTCTGATAAAAATCAGCTGGCGCGGGCCAGCGCGAGCGAACGTATTATCTGTTCTGCAACCTGCTCTGGCGGCTGCATGGCATCAACCTGATAGTGGGCCGCCTGCTGATAGAGCGGCGCGCGCAGGCGCAGGATCTCATCCATCTCCTCGGCAATTGGCTGGCCGGTAAGCGTGGGCCGCTGCGCGGTTTCAGGCTGCTGCTGCAGCCGGTTCGCCAGCGCTTCCGCCGGTGCGCTGAGCCAGATCACATGCCCCCGCTCGCGCATAAAGCGGCGGTTCACTTCAGCCAGCACCATCCCGCCGCCGGTGGCTATCACCGCTGCTGGCGTGGTGACGGCGCGCAGCGCCTCGGTTTCGCGCGCGCGGAAGCTCTCCCAGCCTTCACTGGCAACAATTTCAGCCACGCTGCGCTGCGCGGCCTGCTGCAGGTAGTGGTCGGTATCGCAGAAGGTGTAATTCAGCATGCGCGCCAGCACCTGGCCGATAGTGGTTTTGCCGCATCCGCGTGCGCCGATAAGATAGATGGGTAATGACATCCGGGCTTATTCTCCGCCGTGCTCTGCCGCGCCGGCAGGCGATCAGGTCAATAATGCGTCGCATAATATCCGGATTTTATTTCAGCAGCCAGTTTCGAAGCACAAAATACGCGCACTCTGGCGGCTGCTATAATTAGCTCACTGAATTTACAGCGAAAAACCATGCGCATTTTGTGCATTACCCGGGCGGTGTAAGCGGGCAACATTTGCTTACCACGTCAGTGATTTACTTTCGCGCCCCCTGCCCGCATATAGATAGCCTTAACGCCAACGGAGGTTCACCATGCAAAATCAGGAACAGCAACTCATTGAAAATCTCTTTAGCCGGTTAAAACAGGCCGGTGAGCAGAGTGGCCCGCGCGATGCGGGCGCGGAACAGCTTATCCGTCAGCATCTGCAGAACCAGCCCGACGCGCCCTACTACATGGCTCAGGCGATTCTGATTCAGGAAGCTGCGCTGAAAAAGCTGAATGCCCGCATCACCGAGCTGGAAAATAACCAGGCACAGCAGCAGGCTCCGCAGCAGAGCGGCGGCTTTCTTTCCGGTTTATTTGGCGGCGGTTCGCGTCAGCAGCAACCGCAGCAGCAGCAGCCTGGCTGGAACAGCCCGCCCCCGCAGTATGCGCAGCAGCCAGCCGCACCGGCCCGCGGCACGGGCTTTCTCGGCGGCGCGCTGCAGACGGCCGTGGGCGTGGCAGGTGGCGTGGTGATGGCGGATATGCTCACCAGCCTGTTTCATCACTCGCAGCCGGAAGAGATCGTGAATATTATCAACGAACCGGCGCTGCCGCAGGTGGATGAGAACCTGGATACGTTCAACGGCAACGACAGCAGCAATGCGTTTCTCAGTGACAACAGCAGCTGGAATGACAACAGCTTTGCCGACAACAGCGATCTGAATGATTTTGACAACGGCGGCTTTGATGATGATGACAGCTTTGTCTGATCAGCGCTGACGCAGCCACTTGTCGAGTTCGTTGGCAAACAGCTGGCGGTCACGCGGGCTCAGCGCCGCCGGGCCGCCGCTCTGAATGCCGCTGGCGCGCATCGTTTCCATAAAATCGCGCATGGTCAGGCGCTGCCGGATGGTATCAGGCGAGTAACGCTCGCCGCGCGGATTCAGCGCGGCAGCCCCTTTTTCCAGCACTTCCGCCGCCAGCGGAATGTCGCCGGTGATCACCAGCTCGCCGGGCTGCACGCGCTTCACAATTTCATTGTCCGCCACGTCAAAACCGGCCGCGACCTGCAGCGTCTTCAGAAAGGGTGAAGGCGGCACGCGCAGCGGCTGGTTAGCGACAAAGGTCACCGTCACTTTTGTCCGTTCGGCAGCGCGGTAAAGTACCTCTTTAATGACCACCGGACAGGCGTCAGCATCGACCCAGATTGACATAATGGTTTCCCTGTAATGAATAACAGGCGCGATCTTGCCGCGCTGGTCAGGAAAGGCAATCGATATTTTGCCGGCACTTGTTATTCACGAGCGCTGACGTAAGCTAACCCGCAGCGAAATCAATACGATTAAGGAGAGAGCGATGCTGGAGAAAAAAATCGGCTTTATCGGCTGCGGCAATATGGCCCGGGCGATTATCAGCGGCCTGGTCAACAGCGGGCTTATCGCCCCGACCAATATTCTGGTATGGGACCGCAAAGCGGAAACCAACCAGCAGATGGCGCAGCAGTACGGGATCAGCGCGGCGGAGAGCGCAGAAGCACTGGCGCGCGAGGCGGATATCCTGTTTGGCGCGGTCAAACCTGATGTGATTCTGAAAGTGCTCAGCGATCTGGCGGGCGTGATGAAGAAGGATGCGCTGGTGGTCTCGATTGCCGCAGGCGTGACGCTGGATTCGCTGGCCGGCGTGCTGGGTCACGATCGCAAAATTGTGCGGGTGATGCCCAATACGCCAGCGCTGGTCAATGAGGGCATGACCTCGGTGACACCTAACGTGCTGGTGGAGCCGCAGGAAGTGGACGATATCGTCGCTATTTTTGAAAGTTTCGGTAAAGCCGCCGTGGTCAAAGAGTATCTGATCCACGCGGTTGTGGGCGTCAGCGGCTCTGCTCCGGCATATGTATTTATGTTTATTGAAGCGATGGCCGATGCTGCCGTGCTGGGCGGCATGCCGCGTGCGCAGGCGTATGAGTTTGCCGCGCAGGCGGTGAAAGGTGCTGCGCAGATGGTCATCGAGACGGGCACACATCCTGCTGAGCTAAAAGATCAGGTCTGCTCGCCCGGCGGCACGACGATTGAGGCGGTAAAAGCGCTGGAAGAGAATGGTTTTCGCGCGGCGGTGATGAACGCCATGCAGCGCTGCATGGCGAAGTCAGAGGCGCTGAGCAAAGCGTAATCGCAGCCCTCTTCTGCCGGCGATCCGGTCCTCTTTCCTGAACTGAGGACCGGAATTAAGCCGGGCAGTTACGCGGTGTACTGCTCATAGAGCGCCACGCCCTGCGCCAGCGTCAGCGGCTGCTGCATCTGTTCGATTAGCGCGGCGGTAAGCGTGTACAATCCGGCCGAGCAGACCGCTGCAATTCTCCCCTGCTGGCAGTAGAACGCAATAAACGTCTGGTCATCCAGCGAACCCAGCAGACGATATTCATCCCACTCTTCGGCATGCCCGAGATATTCGTAACGGGTGCCGTAGTGCGCCGTCCAGAAAAAAGGTACGCGGTCGTACTCAATCTGCTTATCCAGCATATTCAGCGCGGCAATGCGCCCCTGCTGGTGAGCCACGCGATAGTGCTCAATGCGCTGTTCGCCATCAGCGGTGGGATAGGTGGCGATATCGCCGGCGACCCAGACGCTATCCGTAACCCGCAGCTGGCGATCGGTCAGGAGGCTGCCATCCTCCTGCAGCGTTAAGTCATGCACAAACCCGGTTGCAGGTCTGACGCCGGTGCCGAGCAGCACCCGCCGCGCGGGCAGCGTTTTGCCTCCTTTCAGGCGTACCGCAGTGACTTCACGCTCTCCCTCCAGCGCCTCCGGCTCACCCTGCTCAAAGATAACGCCGTTGCTGCGGTGCAGCGCATAAAAATGCTCCGCTATCTCTTTGCCAAACTGTTTTACAAACGGCAGACGCTGGCGGGCAACCACGGTGACCTTGACGTCACGACTGCGCAGCGCTCCGGCAACTTCCATACCGATAAAACTGTTGCCGACAATCACCAGCTCCTGCGTTTCATCGACATCGTTCAGCAGCGCCTCAGCCTGATCGCGCGAACGCAGCAGGTGAACGCCGGCCAGATCCCGGCCGGGAATATCCGGCGCCTGCGGTACGCCGCCGGTCGCCACCAGCAGCCGGTCAAACCTCACCTGCTCTCCGCTTTTCAGCGTTAGCGTCTTTGCACGCGCCTGCAGCTGCACCACCTCATCCTGCAGCAGTTCGACCGGCCCCAGCACATCCTGCTCCAGCAGCGCAGGGACATCCTCAATAGCCATTTTGCCCGACGGCACAAACTTGCTGAGCGCGGTACGGTCATACGGGGCCGCGGCCTCCCGCTCGATACGAATAATCTGTCCGCTGAATCCCTCATCGCGCAGCGTCCAGATTGCCGCGGCGCCCGCCGCTCCGCTGCCGAGAATGACATAGACTGGCGCGCTATCTGCCGCAGCGGGTGCGGATGCCTCAGAAAGCGGCTGTTCACTGACCAGCACCTTGCCCTGCTCGATCCGCACCGGATAACGCGTCAGGTTGGCCAGCGCCAGCGGTTCACACATTTTGCCATCCTGCAGCTGAAATACCGCTTTGTGCCACGGGCAGATCAGTTTGCCGTCACAGACGGCCCCTTCCGCCAGCGGCGCGCCGGCGTGCGGGCATTTGGCCTGAAACGCCTGCACCTGATCGCCATCGCGGATCAAAATAATGTCGGTCTCGCCCACGCTGAACGGCACGGGCTGCTGCTGCGCCAGCGCGTTAAGCTCTGTGATAGATTGATAGCTCACACCTTGCTCCTTTATTATTTTCGGATGCGGGATGACAAACCCCTGCAAAGAGTAAGTGTGGCAAAGCGTGGGAAACTGGCAGGAAAAATAAAGCAAGCGGCAGCTAAGTCATTAATCAGATGCCGCTTTTATCATCAGGCGCTTTTTTTCAGGCAGGTGCTCATAAAGGTTTTGCGCGCATCGCCCGAGAGATCTTTTTCCCCGGCTGCACTGTTGCAGCTTTTCATTTTCAGCTGCTGCGGCGTCATATTGCCGAGCTTGCTCTCTTTTTTCAGGCAGTCGCTCATAAACGTTTTGCGCTCATCGCCTTTCAGATTTTGCGTGGCGGCGAGCTGATTACAGCGCGCCATCTTCTCCTGCTGCGGCGTTTTTTCTGCAGCGCCGGCGCTGCCGACGGTAAACAGCAGCGCAGCGCCAGTCAGAATCAGTAACGAATTTTTCATTGCCGGGATCTCCGTGTAGGGGGGCTTTATCAGTCTGGCACGAAAATCAGTAAAACAGCGGCAAATCGCTTACGCGCGCTTACTGGCGAGGGTATTTGAGTAATTTTTCGATGTAATTTCGCAGCAGCACCGCATCAGCGCTCTCAGCAACCGGCGCGGCGGGCGGCATCGCGTTTTTAATCGCGCTGGCGATTTGATGGTGCTGTTCCGCATCCAGCTGGCGCAGCATGGCAGTCAGTACTATCTCCAGCGCCTCGATCTGTACCACCAGCTCTTTGGACGCCTCTTCTTTCTCCGCCAGCCTGAGCAGGAGTTCTGCAATCAGATTTTTCATGCAATGAACTCGATAAGGAAAGGAGTGCTGACGTTAGCACTGAGCAGAAGAAAACAACAAGCGCTTTTCCTCACTTTTGTGAATAAATAAGCCTTAAAAAAGCGTAACAATTCAACATCTAATGGCGAAACGTTTTGCTGCTGCAGGCAGCCTGCTGCAGATCCTGCTTTTTTGTCACGGTTTCAGCAAAGACCGCTTTACAGCTGATGCTATTTCCATCAATGTGAGCGCATTACAATTTCAGAGATATCATCATGACTTCTGCGCTCTCCTTAGCGGCTATTCTGGCGCGTCGCGACTGGGAAAATCCGGTTATCACCAGCCTGCACCGTCTCGATACCCATCCGCCCTTTGCCAGCTGGCGCGATGAACAGGCCGCCCGCGAGGATCGCCCGTCGCCTTCCCTGCAGTCGCTGAACGGTGAGTGGCAGTTCAGCTATTTTACCCAGCCTGAAGCGGTGCCGGAGAGCTGGCTGCAGCAGGATCTGCCGGATGCTACGGCGCTTCCGGTACCGGCTAACTGGCAGCTGTACGGTTATGATGCGCCAGTTTATACCAATGTGCAGTACCCTATTCCGGTTAATCCGCCGTTTGTGCCGCAGGCCAACCCTACCGGATGCTATTCGCTCACATTTACCGTTGATGATCGGTGGCTACAGCGGGGCCAGACGCGCATTATTTTTGACGGTGTTAATTCGGCCTGCTTTGTGTGGTGTAACGGACACTGGCTTGGCTACTCTCAGGACAGCCGTTTGCCGGCGGAGTTTGACCTTAGCGCCGCGCTGCAGGCAGGCGAAAATCGCCTGGCCGTGATGGTGCTGCGCTGGTGTGACGGCAGCTATCTGGAAGATCAGGATATGTGGCGCATGAGCGGCATTTTCCGCGATGTGACGCTGCTGCATAAACCGGACGTCCGCTTCGCGGATATCCAGCTTGAAACCGTGCTCAGCCCGGAGTATTCGCAGGGTGACTTGCGCGTCAGCGTCAAGCTTGATGCCAGCCAGACCGCGCTGGCAGGCTGCCATATTCGCGTCTCTTTGTGGCTGGGCGATACCTGCATCGGCACGCAGGAGCAGGCGCCCGGCAGCGCCATTATTGATGAGCGCGGACGCTATCCGGAGCGGGCCACGCTGCGGCTGCCGGTGAGTCAGCCACGGCTCTGGAGCGCGGAGACGCCCCACCTTTACCGCGCGGTGGTCACACTGCTGGATGCGCAGCAGCAGGTACTGGAAGCGGAAGCGTATGATGTCGGGTTCCGGCGCGTCAGCATTGAGCAGGGCCAGCTCTGCCTGAATGGCCAGCCGCTGCTGATCCGCGGCGTTAACCGCCATGAACACCATCCGGAACGCGGTCAGGTAGTGGATGAGGCCAGCATGCGCCGCGATATCGTGCTGATGAAGCGGCATAACTTCAATGCGGTGCGCTGCGCCCACTATCCTAACCATCCGCTCTGGTATCGCCTGTGCGATCGCTACGGTCTCTATGTGGTGGATGAGGCAAATATTGAAACGCACGGTATGCAGCCGATGAACCGGCTCTCTGACGATCCGCGCTGGTTTGCCGCCTTCAGCGAGCGGGTTACGCGTATGGTACAGCGCGACCGCAACCACGCTTGCATTATTATCTGGTCGCTGGGCAATGAATCCGGACATGGCAGCACGCATGACGCCCTCTACCGCTGGGTTAAAAGCAGCGACACAACGCGTCCGGTGCAGTATGAGGGAGGCGGCGCAGACAGCAATGCAACCGATATTATCTGCCCGATGTATGCGCGGGTCGATCAGGATCAGCCCTTCCCGGCCGTGCCCAAGTGGTCGCTGAAAAAGTGGATTGGCCTGCCGGGTGAACAGCGCCCGCTGATTCTGTGTGAATATGCGCACGCAATGGGGAACAGCTTTGGCGGCTTTGCCAGATACTGGCAGGCGTTCCGTGAGTTTCCGCGTCTGCAGGGCGGCTTTGTCTGGGACTGGGCCGATCAGAGCCTGACGCGCTACGACAGCAGCGGTAATGCCTGGCAGGCGTACGGCGGCGATTTTGGCGACACCCCCAACGATCGTCAGTTCTGCATGAATGGCCTGGTCTATGCTGATCGATCGCCGCACCCCGCCCTGTTTGAGGCGCAGCGCGCGCAGCAGTTTTTCCGCTTTGACCACGACGCCACGCAGCCGGGCCGCATCACCGTTACCAGTGAATATCTGTTCCGGCACAGCGATAACGAGCAGCTGCGCTGGTGCATTGAGCAGGACGGCGTGCCGGTTGCGACCGGCACGGTGCCGCTCGATATTGCGCCGCAGGGCAGTCAGCAGATTGAGATTGCGCTGCCGTCAGGCCTGCAGGATGCCGCGTGGCTGAATGTTGCGGTGCATCAGCCGGACGCTACCGCCTGGTCCGACGCTGACGCCCGCGTGGCGTGGGATCAGTGGCAGCTGCCTGCCGCGCTGCCGCTGCGCCTGCCGGCGATTGGCGACAGTGCGCCGCAGCTGCTTATGCAGCCGGAGGAGATTGAAGTGGCGATCGCGCAGCAGCGCTGGCGCTTCTCGCGCCTCAGCGGTGAGCTGACCGCGTGGCTGGTGGGTGAGCAGCAGACCCTGCTGACGCCGCTGCAGCCCTGCTTTGTCCGCGCGCCGATTGACAACGATATCGGCACCAGTGAAGCAGCCAGCGTGGATCCCAACGCCTGGGTCGAGCGCTGGCGGCGCGCCGGCTACGAAGAGCTTGAACCGGTGCTGCTGGCGATGCAGGCCGACAGCCTGGCGCACGGGGTACAGATTGAAAGCTGGCATCAGTGGCGCGTGCAGGAGCAGGTCTGCTTTACCACGCACCAGCGCTACTTTATCAGCGCCCGCGGTGAGGTTACGCTTTCCCTGACGGTGGAGCAGGCCGCCGGATTACCGCCGCCGGCGCGTATCGGCTGGCGCTGCCAGCTGGCGCGCTCGCCGGAGCAGGTCAGCTGGCTGGGTCTGGGTCCTCACGAAAACTATCCGGATCGCCAGCTGGCAGCGCAGTTCTCCCGCTGGCAGCTGCCGCTTGCCGATCTCACCACCGACTATGTTTTCCCCGGTGAAAACGGCTTGCGCTGCGGTACCCGGCAGCTCGACAGCGGCAGCTGGCAAATCAGCGGTGATTTCGCCTTTTCACTCAGTCGCTACAGTCTTGAGCAGCTGCGCGATACGTCACATCGTCATCTGCTGCAACCGGAAACAGGCTGCTGGCTGCATCTTGATGGTTTTCATATGGGAGTTGGCGGCGATGACTCCTGGAGCCCGAGCGTCAGCCCGGAATTCCTGCTGACGCAGCAGCGCTGGCAGATGACGCTGACGCTGCATCAGGACGATCGGCAAATGTGAAAAAATATGACGAAACGTTGCTGACAAGCTTACGGCGCGCAACTATGTTTAAAAAATAACCAGACGCGCGGCCACATTTGCGGGCATGCCGTTCAGGTTCTGTTGCTGCCGCCTGCTGGCGGCACGCCGTGTTGTCTCTGCGGAGGTCAGCCATGAGAACCTATCCTGACAGCGCCAGTCGGGCGATTACCGACTACTTCAACACGCCTGCCTGGCACGTGCCGCATGAGAGCGATCTGCTGGCGGCTATTATGCGGGAACTGATGGCCGAGGGGCAGCCTGCGACCAGTAAAGCGGTTATTGCGCGGGTCATTGAAAAGCTGGAGTTTGAGGGCGATGAGCAGCGTCTGCAGAGCTACCGGACGCTGCTGGCACAATTACTGGGCAGCGAGCCGGGAGCCTGAGGGATGATTTATTTTGCGACCTGCAGCTGATCGGCTTCGCTGACGACGGCTTTACCGCTCTGACGATGGTAGAGGCAGAGTTCACGTCCGGTGCGGTTTTTCATGTGCTTTTGCGGATAGCGTCCCTGCAGCAGCAGCGCGTCATAACCGGTGCGGTCGTCAAACTGCACCGGCTTACCCACAATTTTCGCCTGCGCCAGCGTACTGGCCAGCAGGCACGCCTGACGGCTCTGCTGCTCATTTTCCTGCCAGGCAGCTTCGCCGGATGCATGCGCCAGCGGGGCCAGCAGCGTTAACAGCAGAAAGCCTGAAAATCTTTTCATCATTACCTCTTGTTGCAGTAGCGCGTTCGCCGGTTAAAAAAATTCCCGCCGCAGCGGGAAGAAACAAGACGAACAGTGCATGTCTGAGATGACGAGGCGATCTCTGTTTGTCAGAGTATCCTCGCCGCCGGGCATGACAACCCGATGACAGTCGCGTGTCAGTCTGATGTCAGCCGCAGTAGACGCGGGTGATATTGCCCTCTTTATCGCCCATGAAATTGAGCCGGTGCAGATTAAAGTCCATGGTGACGGCACCGTTCCAGGGGATCGCGCGTACCGGACCCGCAAATTTCTGGCTGCCGATTGCAGTCAGCGGCTGGCCGACAAAATGCTGATACTGCGATGCGCGGCACTGATCGGTTTCCGGATCCACGCTGGCCTCAGCCTGGGTACTGGTTTTGCCGGCAGACTGACAGGCGCTCAAGGCCATGGCAGCGGTTAGCAACAGGACTTTTCCACAATGCGTCACAACTCTCTCCTTCGAACAGATAACAATGTCGCCTCTGAGAGTAGCAAAGCGCGGCGCCTAAACGAACGCTAACGGCTGAAAAAATGCCCGTTTACACGCCGGAAACGGCTATTTTCTGCGACCAGTTTAGGATTAATCGCACTAAATGACTCACTTTTGCCCAGAAAAAAACTATCATTTCTAAGAATCATCTGAGGAGGCTTACTATGGAACTCATGATTTTTATCGGCTGCGCTATTCTGATGACGTTCGTGGCTGTTCGCGTTCGTTAACGCGCTGGCCGGTGACCGCCAGGCACGCCCGTCGGGTATCTGCCCGCCGTGCCTGGTTTTTATTGTAAAGCTCAGGTGGTACTGAAATCTGAGATCGCGCACCTCGACAGCACTCAGCGCCATTGCTACTATGCCATTCCCCCTGCCCGCTGAGTCGCCTATGGATACTCAATCCGACAAAGTCACCTTAACCCTGTTTTATGCGGGCTGCTTTGTTGTCTATTACCTCGTAACGATGCTGATCACGCTCTTTCCCAACTATAGTGCGTTGCGGAATGATGGCCTGCTGGTGCCGGTACTCTGCCTGTTTGAGTTCGCCGTGATCTATCCGCTCTACCGCTTTTATTGTCAGCGGCGCAGCGATATTCCGCTGGGTGCCCTGCGGCCTCTGCAGACGCTGCTGTTTATTGGTGCCCTGTTTCTGCTGATGGTGGCTCAGACGCAGTTTTTACAGCCGGAGGGCTGGCTGATTGAGCAGAGCCAGCAGGGGCGCAACTCAATGCTGATTTTGCTGCTGACGGCAGTACTGCTGGCGCCGGTATTTGAAGAAGTGCTGTTTCGCGGCTTCCTGCTGCAGGCGTTTCTGCTCTGGGCGCCCCGCAGCCGCTTCGCCTGCATGCTGCTGACGTCGCTGCTGTTTGCGGCGCTGCATACGCAATATGTGCACTGGGAAACGCTGGTAGCGCTGACGCTCTTTTCGCTGCTGCTCTGCTATGCGCGCCTGCGCAGTAATAACCTCGCCCTGCCCATTTTCCTGCATACGCTGAATAATCTGATTGCGATCCTGCCCGCCTGGTTCTTTGCCTGATCGGCTTCACTGTTTACCTGGGCACTCCTCTGCCGCCGCGCATTTTCAGTTACTATCACACTTACACGTGAAGGGATGATGGGACGGAAAAATGATTACAATGCTGGATGTGGCCCGGAAGGCTGGCGTCTCTAAAGCCACCGTATCGCGCGTACTGGCGGGTACGCGCTACGTCAGTAAAGCGACACAGCAGAAAGTATTTCAGGCGATCGAAGAGACCGGCTATCGTCCTAACCTGCTGGCACGCAGTCTGGCAACGCAGAAGTCACAGAATATTGGTCTGATTGTCACCCATTCCCTGTTCAATGGCCCCTATTTCAGCGAGCTGCTTTATCAGACCGCCACCCTGACCAATAACTACGGGCGCCAGCTGATTCTGGCGGACGGTAAAACCAGCGCCGACGATGAACGGGCGGCCATTGAATTTCTGCTCGATCTGCGCTGTGACGCGATCATTATCTATCCGCGCTTTCTGGATACGGCCGCGCTGGAAGCGCTGATTGAGCAGCACGCCATTCCGATTATGGTGGTAAACCGGCAGCTGACGCAGCATGCAGAACACTGCGTCTGGGCCACACATCAGCAGAATACCTTTGATGCCGTACGGTATCTGATCCAGCGCGGGCATCAGGATATCGCCTTTATTACTGGCCTGCCGGGCTCGCCCACCGCTGCCGCACGGCTGGCGGGCTATCAGCAGGCGCTGGCTGCCCATCAGCTACCCTTTGAGCCTGGCCGGGTCATCCAGGGCGCATGGACCTCGCTCAGCGGTCAGCTGGCCACACAGCAGCTGCTGGCGTCGCAGATCGCGTTCAGCGCGCTGATGGCGAGTAATGACGATATGGCGATGGGCGCGGCACTGGCGCTGCACGAGGCTGGAAAACGGCTGCCGCAGGATGTCTCTCTGGTGGGTTTCGATGACATTAATATGGCCGCCTTTTTTCTGCCGCCGCTGACCACGGTACATGTGCCGGTTGCTGAAATGATCCAGCACACGCTGGCGCAGCTGGTCGCCATGCTGGAAGGCAAGCCGGTTAGCGTGTTACCGCCCTTTAGCGGGCGGCTGATTGAACGCGCGTCGGTTGCTGACGGACCCGCGCGGCGCGATCAGTAGCTGACCGCGTCGTCGAGCGTAGCGCCGTTGCTGGCAATAAGCTGCTGATACCAGAAAAAGCTCTTTTTACGATAGCGCGCCAGATCTTTCAGGTCATGTTCATCGCGGTTTACATAGATAAAGCCGTAGCGTTTACCGATCCCCTGATGGGTACTGACCAGATCGATCGCTGACCACGGGCAGTAGCCAAACAGCACCACGCCATCCGCAATCGCCAGCCGCAGCTGCCGCAGATGATCGCGCAGATAGGCGATACGATAATCGTCGTGTACTTTGTTGCCCGCCTCCAGCGTATCAAAGGCGCCCAGGCCATTTTCTGTGACAATCAGCGGCAGCGCATAGCGCGCGTAGATCTCACGGGCGGTGATGCGAAAGCCGACCGGATCGATATACCAGCCAAACTGATTCTGCGACAGATGCGGATTATTGCAGCCGACATACACCGTGCTGTCGATGCCCGCCATCTGCTGATCCGCTTTCTGCTTACTGTTGAGTTCACCGCGTGCCGCATCCGGCAGGTCAGCGCTGACGGTAGCGGAGGCGTAGTAGTTAAACGCGATAAAATCGGGTTTGCCCGCTGCAATGATCGCCATATCATCCGCCGCAATCTCCGGCAGCCAGCCACGCTGCTGTAAAAAGGCCCACACCACCGCGTTGTAACGTCCGTGTACCGCAAGATCGAGATAGAGCCAGTTACGAATGGCTGAAAAATTATCGGCGGCCAGCACATCTTCCGGCCTTGAGCTGGCGGCGTAAACGCAGGAGATATTCGGTGCCGGGCCGATTTTTGCACCCGGCAGACGCTGATGACAGGCGATCATCGCCTGCGCCTGCGCCAGCATCATATGGTGATTCTGCTGATAGAGGCTGCGCTGCACATCTTCTGTGACCTCTGCCAGCGTGCCGATGACCTCGCCCTTGAGGATCATCATGTTCTGCTCATTGATGGTCAGCCAGTATTTTACCTGCTTGCCATAGTGTTCAAAGCAGGTGACGGCAAAGCGCTCAAACGCTGCGACAGTGCGCCGGTTTGACCAGCCGCCCGCCTGCTGCAGCGCCCACGGCAGATCAAAATGGTAGAGCGTGACCAGCGGTTCAATGCCGTGCCGGCAGATTTCATCAATCAGCTGCTGGTAAAACGCCACGCCAGCCGGATTAAGCTCGCCGTCGCCGTCGGGATAAAGGCGGCTCCAGGCAATCGAAAACCGGTAGGTTTTCAATCCCATTTCGGCCAGCAGCGCAATATCCTCTTTAAAGCGGTGATAGTGATCGCTGCAGACGGTAAAGTCAGTGACGTTATCGCTGAAGCGCGCGTGGTCGATGACTGACGGTCCTTTGCCATCCGTATTCCATGCGCCCTCAACCTGATACGCCGACGTTGATGCGCCCCAGAGAAATCCATCCGGAAACGCACCGGGATTATGATGCTGCATAGCTGCTCCTTACTGTTGCGCCGCCAGTTCACGACGCAGCTGAATGATCTCTTCCGCCAGTTCGCGACAGAGCATGGCGTTCATCAGATGATCCTGGGCATGTACCATAATTAAATTGACCGGAATTTTGCCGCAGCCCTCATCAGCACCAATCAGTTCGGTCTGGATACGATGCGCCGCTTTTGCCGCCTGCGTGGCGGCCGTGAGCTGTGCGTCCGCTTCACTCCACGCCTGATTACGCGCCGCACGCAGCGCCTGCATGGCGCAGGAGCGCGCCTCTCCCGCCTGAATGATCAGCTCCATTACCGTGGTTTCATCAATTTCCATCATGACTCCTTAGCCAGTTGTGCCGCTGCGGCCTGCTCCTGCTCCTGTTGCAGCAGCTGGCGCTCAAACATCTTGAAAAACGGGTAGTAAATAAGCGTGGCAATCGCCACCAGCACGGCGATCAGCACGATCACGCGCCAGTCCCAGCCGGTTGACCAGGCGGCACCAATCGGGGCGGGCGTGGTCCACGGCGCCAGTGAGACAACGTGATTAATCAGGTTAGTTTTGGTGGCGGTCCAGGCGATCACGGCGTTAACCAGCGGCGCAAGCAGAAACGGAATAAACAGGATGGGATTCATCACCACCGGTGAGCCAAATATTACCGGCTCGTTGATGTTAAACATGCTGGGCACAATGCTCAGTTTGCCAATTGAGCGCAGGTGCGCTGAACGGCTGCGCAGATAAAGCAGCACCAGCCCCATAGTGGAACCCGATCCGCCTATCACAATGAAAAACTGCCAGAAAGGTTCAATAAACACGTGCATGACCGGCTCACCGGCGTTCAGCGCCTGCTGATTCAGCCCGAGATTGGTCAGCCAGAACGCCTGCAGAATGCCCCCGACGATCACCGCACCATGAATGCCGGCAAACCACAGCATATGGCACAAAAGCACCGCAATCAGTACCGCGGGCAGTGAATCAGATGCGGAGATGACCGGCGCGAAGATGGCCATAATCGCCTGTGGCAGCAGCATGCCAAACTGCGCCTGCACCCACAGGCTGAGCGGAAATAGCGTGAGAAAAATGGCGACAATCGGGATCAGCAGATCAAACGACTGGCGGATTTTTGGCGGAACCTGCTCGGGCAGCTTAAAGCCGATATGGTGTTTCTGCAGGAAATGCATCATTTCTGTGGCAAACAGCGCCACCAGAATCGCCGTGAAGATCCCTTCACCACCCAGCGAGCCTACCGGCAGCATCTTATCGCTCTGGGGAGCTGCCACCACCAGAAAAGCCATCAGCGACAGGCTCGCCGCCATAAAACCGTTCATTTTGTAGCTGGTGGCAAGGTTATAGGCGATAGCGCTGGCGATGTAGAGCGCCATAATACCCATCGTCATGTTGTAGGGCATCATGATCTGCGCTTCATGCGCCTGCACCATACCCAGCCACCACTGTGCGAAGGCCCATGAACTGTCGGCAGAGAATGGCGGATGGGCAAACAGCAGCATAAACGAGCCGACAATCAGAAACGGCATAGAAGCGATGAAACCATCGCGAATTGCGATGACGTGACGCTGGCTGGAGAGGCGTCCGGCGAATGGGCTGATGCGGTTTTCAATGACGCCAAATAAAGATTCACTGATGCTGCTCATGGGCAAGCTCCTTGCAACAGGCAACAAGAGAATTAACCTGCGCAGCAGCTGCGCAGGCGGAAGAATTATTTGAGTGCGGGCGTTATTTTCAGGGGTGAATCAGTTTTAATGAATCTGCTAATATTTTTTCGCCGTTCATCATGCCGTAATCCATGCTATTTATGACGGCGATAGGCTTATTAAGCTGCTGGGCTATCGGGGCGAAATCAGCCAGTTTATATTTGATTTGCGGACCAAGCAGGCAGCAGTCAACATCCTGAATTTGTTCGTTAAACTCCTCTATGCCCACTGCTTTTATCTCAACATCAACACCCTGCTCCTTTGCCGCTTTTTCCATTTTCTGCACCACCATGCTGGTGGACATTCCGGCGGCACAGCACAGTAAAATCTTTGGCATGATCGTTTCCTTTGAATGATGTTTAATTAACGAATACACAGCCAGAAGATTTTCTGCAACCGGTTTCAGATCTGGATACAGAAAGTGTGAGAAATATCAAAACTCAATCCGGATAAATTAACTGGCAGAAAAATAGTGCAGGAGAGTGATTATACAGGGGCAGGGGCATAATTGCATGAAACAGCCGTCTGGCCGTCGCCGCAGCATCGGTTAGCTGCAGTAGAACGTGCCGGACGGCTGAGGCTGTCAGGAGATAGCAGAATCTTTATGTTTATCCGCTTCAAAGTGACTCTTGAACTGCTCATAAATGGAGATCATATTTGACGCATCGCCATGCAGAGGGCTTAATTTTCCGGCACGGACCAGCTCGATAACCAGCTGCAGTGCAGCCTGTTTTGGACTGCTGGCAGGATGGGCAATATCAGACATGCTTTTCTCACTCGTTTAATAGGGGTCAGCTGCACAGTTTAGCCTGGATTGTGCCGGGTTTGGATGCGCAGCGCGCTGCTGGCAGACCGTTCGGATAAAAAAGCCGCTCGGGGTGTTCATTGACCTGTGAGGCAATTGTCTATACTGGATCAAAAAAGGGAACACACAGCCACACATTCCGTACCAGCGCGAAGGTGTTAAAGGAGCCCGGTTATGCTGATTGGTTTTGTTTTATTAGTGAGTGCCTGCGGGCACGATGCCTGTGACGCGTTGCCGGTATCAGAGCGTATTTATCCGACAAAAACGGCCTGTGAAACCATGGCCAATCGCATCTACAAAGTCCGTCCTAACGTGGTCTTGCTGTGCGGCGAGGTTCATCGCTGAATTGAGGCCAGGATTTACTGCTTTGCTCACATTTTAGCCAGTCGCCATTGCAAGCGCTGGCAATAAGGTTCAAAATATAAGCTGTTTTACACTATCATCGTTGTGAATCCCATGAAGAAATCGCGCCCCCGCCGTCCTGCCGGACGCTGGGTTTATTACATTTTGTATGACGGTATCCTCTGGCCCTGCCCGGTGCGCTGGGAGTGGGAAAATGGCTTCGATGGCTGGCTTCCCTTCTACTATTCACCCACGTTTGAGTTTGTGGCGGGCGATCCGCGCAAGGCGTATCGTATTGCGCGCAGCAGCCTGCGTAATGTACGCGAAGCGCTGCATGATGCAGAGTATGCCTGAGTGCAGAAACAACGATGCGCCCGCAGGCGCATCGTTAAAACATTGACTGTTGCGCGTGACGCAATCAGTTATTCAGCGTGTAATCCAGCGTGATTTCCGCATTCAGCAGCTGCGATACCGGGCAGCCCGCTTTCGCTTTCTGAATAATCTCGTCAAAGGCATCTTTATCCACGCCCGGCAGCGACACCGTGCTGGTCAGTGCCACTTTAGTGATGGCAAAGCCTTCGCCTTTTTTGTCCAGCGAGACATCGGCGGTGGTGTCGATGCTCTCCGGCTTATGGCCGGCATTGCCCAGCATCAGCGACAGCGCCATGGAGAAACAGGCAGCGTGTGCGGCACCAATCAGCTCTTCCGGGTTGGTCCCTTTCCCGCCTTCAAAGCGCGTATTAAAACCATACGGCTGCTGATTCAGTACGCCACTCTCTGTGCTGACGGTACCTTTACCTTTGATGTCACCTTCCCAATGGGCCGATCCTTTCTTGTGAATGGTCATGTCATTCCTCCTGTTAGTGGACAGCACTGAGTATAGACAACCCGCTCTGTTTTGCCTGGCTCAGCGCACCGCGCGCGGACGCGCGGGCTGTAAACCCGCCTCGCTCAGCAGAGCGTTAGCCTGCACCAGCGAATCCTGGGTGATATCCGCGATCGATTTTGCGCCGGTCAGCGTCATCGCAACCCGCATCTCTTTTTCAATCAGCGTCAGCAGATTTTCCACGCCGCGCTGCCCGTGCGTCGCCAGCGCATAGATAAAGGCGCGTCCCAGCAGCACGCTATCGGCACCGAGCGCCAGCATGCGCACCACATCCAGACCGCTGCGAATGCCGCTGTCTGCCAGAATGGTGATATCGCCTTTAACCGCATCGGCGATGGCCGGCAGCGCACGCGCTGACGAGAGCACGCCATCGAGCTGCCGTCCGCCGTGGTTGGAGACCACGATGCCGTCAGCGCCAAAGCGCACCGCATCGCGCGCATCCTCCGCATCCAGAATGCCTTTAATCACCATCGGCCCCTCCCAGAAATCGCGGATCCACTCCAGATCCTGCCAGGAGATAGAGGGATCGAAGTTGTTAGCCAGCCAGCCAATGTAATCCTCCAGGCCGGTGGGCTTGCCGAGATAAGCTGAAATGTTGCCCAGATCGTGAGGCCGGCCGTGCAGCCCGACGTCCCACGCCCACTGCGGGTGGGTGGCTGCCTGCCAGTAGCGGCGCAGCGCGGCGTGCGGCCCGCTCATGCCGGAGTGCGCATCGCGATAGCGCGCCCCCGGCGTGGGCATATCGACCGTAAACACCAGCGTGGTGCAGCCGGCTGCTTTGGCGCGCTCCAGCGCGTTACGCATAAATCCGCGATCGCGCAGCACATAGAGCTGAAACCACATCGGCCGGTTGATGGCTGGCGCCACCTCTTCGATAGGACAGAGCGAGACGGTAGAGAGCGTAAAGGGGATCCCCTTCTGTGCCGCCGCCCGCGCCGCCTGTACCTCTCCCCGGCGCGCATACATGCCGCACAGCCCCACCGGCGCCAGCGCCACCGGCATCGCCAGCGTCTCATTAAACAGCCGGGTTTCCAGACTCAGCGCGGACATATTTTTCAGCACCCGCTGACGCAGCGCGACGTCTGAAAGGTCAGCCACGTTGCGCCGCAGCGTATGCTCAGCATAGGCACCCCCATCCAGATAGTGAAACAGGAACGGAGGCAAAATGCGCTGCGCTGCGGCGCGATAGTCACTGGCAGCAGAGATAATCATCAGGTGTTCTCCTTACGGGTCGCTGCCGTTTCGCCCGGCAGGCGGGTGATGCGCGCCTGACGCGCTTCATCTTCATGCAGCGTTTTCATCGTGGTATGGACAAAGCCGAGGTGATCCATCGCCGCCTGACGCGCGGCAGCGGCGTCTCCTGCCATCACCGCATCAAACATTGCCTGATGCTGCTCATTGAGGCGGTTAAAAATCACCGGCTGGGTATACATGCGCTGACGGCTGTGCAGTACCGATGACTGCAGCAAATCGAAAAAGCCGCGCATGGTCTGCAGTAAGACCAGATTGTGTGAAGCCTCTGCAATCGCGAGATGAAAACGCAGATCGGCCTGCGCGGCGAGATCGGGATCGCCGCAGTCGTTCAGCCGCAGCAGCGCATCAAAGGCGTAGCGCAGTTTTTCTTTATCCGCTTCCGTTGCGCGCAGCGCGGCGTGCCAGGCGGTACTGGCCTCAATGGCGTGGCGCGCCTCCAGAATATCCCAGCGGTAGTCGGGATCGGCCGCCAGCAGCTGACGCATCGGCTCGACGATACGCTGTTCTGACCAGGGCTCCGGCGGCTGGCACAGCCAGGTGCCGCCGCCGCGTTTGCTGATCAGCACGCCGCTGTTAATCAGCTGCTGAATCGCCTCGCGCAGGGAGGAGCGCGAGACGCCCAGCAGCGCCGCCAGCTGGCGCTCGCCCGGCAGCCGCATGCCGGGCGTCAGCTGCTGCGCGCTGATCCAGGCGCTGAGACGTTCGCGCAGCGGCGCGCTCACGGGATCATCCACGTCAGCACGTAGGCCTGCAGCGTGGTGATCACCCCGACCATGCAGGTAAAAATCAGGCTGTGTTTCACGGTAAAGCGGAACAGATCGGACTCTTTCCCCACCAGCCCGACCGCCGCGCAGGCGATCGCAATCGACTGCGGCGATATCATCTTACCGGTCACGCCGCCGGTGGTATTAGCGGCTACCAGCAGGATATCAGAGACGCCAATCTGCTGCGCCGTGGTCGCCTGCAGCGCGGCAAACAGCGCGTTGGAGGAGGTGTCCGATCCGGTCAGAAACACGCCCAGCCAGCCGAGAAACGGTGAGAAAAAGGTAAACGCCTGCCCGGTGTGCGCCAGCGCCAGCGCCAGCGTAGCAGAGAGCCCGGAGTAGTTAGAGATAAAGGCAAACGCCAGCACCATGCCGATAGAGTAGATCGGCAGCGCCAGCTCTTTCAGCGTCTCTGCGAACGTCTGCAGCGCCGCGCGCGGTTTCATCCGCAGCCAGAGGATCGACAGCAGTGCCGCAACCAGAATCGCCGTGCCGGTGGCTGAAACCACATCGAATTTAAACAGTGCAGCGTACGGCGTGGCCTGACTCACCACCGGCGGCATCCGCGCCACCAGCTCATGCAGCAGCGGTACCGGCACGGTAAAGACCCAGTCATAGAGTGCGCCGCCTTTGGCAAACAGCGCCTTGAACGGCGGAATACTCCACAGCGTCACCGTCGCGGTAAGGAACAGAAACGGCATCCATGCGCGCACAATCTGCGCCAGCGTATAGCGCTGCGCTCCGGGCATGGCGTCAGCTGCATCGCGCTCTTCAAAACGGAAAATGCGTACCGGCTGCCAGCGACGTAAAAACAGCGTCAGACAGATCAATGAGGCGAGCGAGGAGATAATATCGGGCAGCTCCGGCCCGAGGAAGTTGGAGCTCAGGAACTGAGCAATGGCAAACGATCCTCCCGCCACGATCACCGCCGGCCAGGTCTCTTTCACCCCGCGCCAGCCATCCATGATCGCCATAATCCAGAACAGCACAATCAGCGTCAGAAACGGCAGCTGTCGCCCGGCCATCTGACCAATCTGAAAGCTGTCCAGCCCGGTGACCTGCCCGGCCACAATAATCGGAATCCCCATCGCGCCGAACGCTACCGGCGCCGTATTGACAATTAAACAGAGGCCCGCCGCATAGAGCGGTTTGAAGCCCAGCCCGACCAGCAGCGCAGCGGTAATGGCCACCGGCGCACCAAACCCTGCCGCCCCTTCCAGGAAGGCGCCAAAGGCAAAACCGACGATCAGCATCTGCAGGCGCTGATCCGGCGTGATCGACAGGATCGACGCGCGAATAATGTCGAACTGCCCGGTTTTAACCGAGATCTTATACACAAACACGGCGGCAATGATGATCCAGGCGATCGGCCACAGGCCATAGAAAAAACCATACACCGCCGACGCCAGCGCCTGCCCCACTGGCATGCCATACAGCAGCAGCGCCACCAGCAGCGCCAGCACAACGGTCGCCGTGCCCGCCTGGTAGCCTTTGAGCTTGAGTTTAATCAGCGCAAAAAAGAAAAAAACAATCGGTATCACTGCGACCAGGCTGGAAAGCCACAGATTATTAAGCGGATCATAATTTTGCTGCCATACCTGCATGCCATTATCTCCGGAGGAGTGAAACCGGCACGGTGCAGCAAAACATGCACCGTGCAACAGTGCCCGTGATGCGCTGAAAGTGGTCGGACCGCATTCAGGAAACCGGGCTTATGGCGTCAGATAGTTAATGCGTTGTTAACTGAAAGCAACGCATTGCGGGAGAATTTTGCAGCAGTGTGACCAGGCAAAAAGGTTTTAACGCTTTTGGTAGGACCAATCAGCGCGACACGTGAGTAAATGCGCCGGTATAGCTGTGCGGATGAAAGCGCAGGTTCAGCGCAATCAGGCCCAGCGTAATCATACCCTGCATCAGCCAGACGCTGGAGAAGCTGCCGCTGAACGCCTGCAGCTGGCCGGCAACAAACGGCATGCAGCCGGCAATGATAAACCCGGCGCCCTGCATAAATGCCACCAGGCGTGCGCCCGCCTGCGGGTGTGGCAGGTGATCAAGTGCCAGCACCATCGTCAGCGGAAACGCGGCACCCAGGCCAAACCCGGCCACTGCGGCCCAGCACCAGGGGGCGAACTGCGGCGCAACCAGCAGGCCAGCCATACCGGTCAGCTGACAGAGCAGGCTGAAAATCAGCGGCGGACGCCGGTCGGTGTGGCGGGCCAGCAGCGGCATCAGCAGCGCACCGATAACCTGACACAAAATCATTACGCCAAGCAGTGAACCGCCCGCCTGTTCACTCCAGCCGGCCTGCTGATACGCGTCCGGGAGCCACGCCACGCAGGTGGCGTAGCCGCCGTTTACCAGGCCAAAGCTCAGCGCCAGCGACCAGGCGCGCGGCGTGCGCCACAGCGGGGGCAGCGCCGGTGCCGGCTGCGTCGCCGTCGCCGGCAGCCTTATCCCCAGCCAGAGCAGCAGGGCCAGCAGCGCCGGTAAAGCCCAGCTGCTTAACGCCAGCGTCCAGCCCATTCTGGCGCTGATCCAGGGCGTCAGCGTCGCCGCCACCCCGCCGCCGCCCATCAGCGCCCCCGCCCACAGCCCGGTTACGGCAGCGCTGCGCTGTGCAAAACGCTGGCGGATCACACCCGGCATCGCCATCTGCACCACGCCAGCACCGAGGCCCGCAACCAGCGCGCTGGCGACCAGTCCGCTGCCGCTGCCGGTAGCTGCACGCGCCAGCAGCGCCAGCAGCAGCAGCAGTAATCCCGCCTGCAGCAGGCGCTGCAGCGCAATACGCTGTAAAAGCGATGCGCTCAGCAGCGCCACCGCGCCCATCATGATCATCGGCACCGCCGGCAGCAGCGACGCCGCCAGCGGTGACAGGCCGATCGCCTGGCGCAGCTGACCGAGCAGCGGGCTGACCGACGTCAGCAGCGGACGCATATTCAGTCCGGCCAGGATCAGGGCGGCCAGCGTCAGCGAATTTCTGTTCATAAACACTCTCAGTGTTAAAAGGTTGCCAGCATCGCAGCAGCGTTTACTATTGTGAAATAAAATAATGCCATAGCGAACAGTGGAAAAATGAATCGTCAGCCTATGTTCACGCCTCAGCAGCTGCTGAGCTTTGTTGCCGTCTGCGAAACCGCCAGCTTTACCCGAGCCGCCGGGCGGGTTCATCTTTCTCAGTCCACCGTCAGCCAGCAGGTGCGCCGGCTGGAGGAGATGCTCGGCAAAGCGCTGCTGGTACGCACGTCACATCAGGTTACGCTGACCGAAGAGGGTGAAAAGATGCTGGCCTACGCGCGCCGCATCATTACGCTTAACGGTGAAGCGTGGGATGTCATGGGCGATACCTGGCGAGACGGCGTTCTGCGGCTTGGCGTACCGGAAGATTTTGCAGCGCCGACCGCCGGGCTGCTGGCGGATTTCAGCCGGGCACACCCGCAGCTGCGTCTTGATGTTATGAGCGGCATGTATGTTGATCTGCACCGTGCATGGCTGCGTGAAGAGCTGGATATCATGCTCATCAAGCAGCCCGGCGGCGAGCGTCCCCTCGCCTCGCGCCCTGAGCCGCTGCTCTGGCTCGATAGCCAGGCTCATCCCTGCTTTACCCGCTCGCCGGTCCCGCTGGTGGTATTCCCGCAGCAGGGACTCTACCGGGAGGAGATGTGCCAGGCGCTGGACCAGCTGGCGCGCAGCTGGCGCATCAGCTACAGCAGTGCCAGCCTGGCGGCGCTCGCCAGCGCCAGCGAAGCCGGACTGGGCCTGACGCTGCTGCCCGCCAGCTGCCGTCTCCCCGGCCATCGCGTGCTGGGCCTCGCCGAGGGTCTGCCGCCGGTCACACATTTTGAGCTGGCGCTGTTCTGCCGTCTGCCGCAGGATGCGCTGCAGCAGACGCTGGCGCAGGCGCTGGCTGAGTTCTGCCATCTGCAGTGGCAGTGATTTTTCCACTGCCGGGCAGTGACAAATATCGCAGCGGCGGCGCGGCAGATTTGTCAGATTAGAGTTTTCCCTGCGATCCGGAGCCTTTTATGTCCGTTACCTCTGCCAGCCGTCGTTCTTTTCTCAGCCAGGGCGTTCGCCTGACCGCCGCCGGAAGCCTGCTGGCTGCCGGTATGAGTCGCGCCGCGCCGTTACCCGCTCTTCCAGCCTGTCAGACTGCCCTACCCCCGCCTGACGCTGCTCACTATCAGCTCTGCAACGTGCGTCTTGAAGAGGCGTTTGAACGCGAAGGCGGCGAGGTGATCGCCACCCGCACCGCGTGCTACAACCTCACGATTAAAGAGGGGCTGTTTGTCGCGATTGAGCCAGCCAGCACGCCACGCAACGCTGCGCTGCCGCAGTGGGATGCACAGGGCGCGCTGCTGCTGCCCCGCACCCGTGATATGCATATCCACCTTGATAAGACGTTTTACGGCGGCCCGTGGCAGGCTCCGCGCCCGCGTCAGGGCAAAACCATTATGGATATGATCGCCCGGGAAGAGGTGCTGATCCCGCAGCTGCTCCCCACTTCACAGGCGCGTGCCGAAGCGCTGATTGCCCTGCTGCAGAGCAAAGGCACCACCGAAGCGCGCAGCCACTGCAACATCGATCCGGTCAGCGGCCTGCAGAGCCTGGCGCACCTGCAGCAGGCGCTGGCACAGCATCCCGATTTCCGCTGCGGAATTGTTGCCTTTCCGCAACACGGCCTGCTGCACTCAAAGGTTGATCGGCTGATGCGCGAGGCGATGCAGCCGGGCGTCACGCATGTGGGCGGCCTCGATCCGACCAGCGTTGATGGCGCAATGGAAGCGTCGCTTGATGCGATGTTTCAGATAGCGCTCGACTATCAGCGCGGCGTGGATATCCATCTG
Source organism: Pantoea sp. UBA6567 (assembly GCF_002434165.1). Taxonomy (NCBI): domain Bacteria; kingdom Pseudomonadati; phylum Pseudomonadota; class Gammaproteobacteria; order Enterobacterales; family Erwiniaceae; genus Pantoea; species Pantoea sp. UBA6567. The sequence goes on from NZ_DJJN01000008.1 coordinate 150,010, forward strand.
CACGAAATCAGCGCGGCGGGCGTAGCGGCTATTCAGTACATGATTGATACCGTTGCCCGTCATCCGCAGCTTAAAGGGCGCGTAACGCTGAGCCACGGCTTTGCACTGGCCACGCTGGAGGGAGGTGCGCTGGATCGGATGATTGCCGGCATGGCGGAGCAGCAGATTAGCCTGGCGTCCACCATTCCGATCGGCAGACTGACCATGCCGCTGCCGCAGCTGCAGGCGGCAGGCGTCAACGTGATGACCGGCACTGACAGCGTGATCGATCACTGGTCCCCTTTTGGCACCGGCAGCATGCTGGAAAAAGCCAATCTCTATGCTCAGCTTTACCGCGGCTCTGATGAGTATGGGCTAAGCCGCGCGCTGCATATCGCAACCGGAGGTATTCTGCCGCTCTCTAATCAGGGCGTGCGGCAGTGGCCTGCGCTGCAGGATGAAGCCAGCATGATGCTGGTGTCAGCCAGCTGCTCCGCTGAAGCCGTGGCGCGGATTGCGCCGGTGCAGGCCACCTTTCAGCGGGGCAAAGTGGTGTTTTTTGCCGGTTAAGCGCCGGTTCTGTTCGCTACGGGGCCCCGGGGCCGGTTCCGTTCGCCGTCAGCGGCGGCAGCAGCCTCCGCCCCGACGCGGCGACCGGGCAGAGGACGCCTGGCCGCGCCCTCTGCACTCCCCGGCCCTGCGCCAGCCCCGTCCGCCGCTGCGCGGTTCCCTCGCTCACGCCCGCTTCCCCGGGACCGGCCGCCATTCGCTCCTGCTCACCGCGCCCTTTCGCCGACGTCCTGTCGGCTCATCCCGGAACCGTGCCCTCTCTCGGCGGACCCGGATGGCGCTTCCCGCCGCTGCTGGTTTTTTTCTCTTTCCTGGGGTTTTTTATGGCGGTTAGTTCTGTTGGTTTGCGCTTTTTTCTTTCTTACGTTTTTTATGGCTGAAGGTTTTGTGAAGAAACTTCAGCGCACACCAAACCAAATTTAAAAAAAGAAACGAAGAATTTGCAGGCGGGGAGGAGGGGCGCTATCCGCAGCGCCGGGCGCAGAGTGACGGCCAGGACGAGCCGGCAGGACGCCGGCGAGAGCGCGGGTTGAGCAGGAGCGAATCCGCG
>NZ_DJJN01000001.1:0-77452 GCF_002434165.1 Pantoea sp. UBA6567
TTTAGGCGAAGCCGCGAAAATGCCCGCCGCATCAGCCATCACCAACGGTGCGGGCTGGCTGTCCATTCCTGTGCTGATTGGCGGCGTCACCCGCAATATCATTCTGCAGTGGAAATCGGTGAGCGTCCCGATGTCGACAGACGGCACCATGCAGGTGGTCAATACATCATGGCCCGTGGCGTTTCCTACGGCGTGCCTGTCAACCATCCAGGCGTTAACCAACTCGCTCATTTACGCAACCAATGGCACGCCTTTCACGTCGTCAGCCTCCATTGATCGCGCCACGTTTGCCGCAGCAAGCAGCTATTCCAAATCAACATCAACCGTCACCGTATGGGGAGTGGGCTACTGATGAAAGACTACGTTTACAGCGCGTCGCTGAATATGATTTGCGCGTTAGCTCTTAAAAACGATTATGAAATGGCCGGAACGTGGCCTGAAGATGCCGTGCTGCTTGATGACGTTCTGGCGTTAGAATTTATGGGGGCGGCCCCATTGGGGAAAGTAATGTCTGCTGGCGAGAACAGCCTGCCTGTATGGACCGATCTTCCACCGCTGACGGCGGAAGAAGCATTAGCAAAAGCTGAGCAGCGCAAAGCTAGCCTGTTAAGTGTTGCACAAGAAACAATCAGTATCTGGCAGACAAAACTACTCCTTGGGCGTATCAGCGATGCTGAGAAAAACAGCCTAAACCAATGGCTTGATTACATTGACGCGGTTCAGGCTATTCATACCAATATTCTCGCGGATATTATCTGGCCTAGCATTCCGGTTACGCTGGAAGTGTAGGCCATTCAATATCGGGAGCTATTGACGTGTCAACGCGGTTCAGCAGCACGCGGAATTTTCGCCAGGCATGAAGCTGATTCAGCTCAGCGTCTGTTGCCATCCCGATTTTTTCGCCATCTTCCAGAGGCGCGATGCTTTCATCTGCCAGCAGTCGCAGCTCTGATTTCTTTGCTTCCGCCTCTGCGATGTCGTCCGCTTCCGTCCTGATGTAATCAGTTAACACGGGAGGGGTCTGACTGAAGTCAATTATTTGCCCGACAGACTGACCTTCCAGTAGCTCCCTCCAGTAACTTTCACTGATTTCTGCAACGTCATCTGGCATGACTGAAATACCCTCAACGTAAAAGCCGGGGACGCTTTTCGAACAAAAGATTTTCATGATTAATATCCTACGGCGATCCAGCGCACGACCGTGTTAATAAGGGTATTTCCTCCCACAACACGACCCGACACCTTAATGGTTGATAATGATTTTGGAATGATTGAAATCACCTTGATGGAGGTGTCATCGCCCGATTCATTTCCCGCACAACCGGCCACCCAACTGTTGAATGCCACGGGCAAAGTAACGGTACTGCCAGTCGAACCGGTGGAGGTGTAACCCCACTGGATGATCAGTCCGCCGGGCAGTTTCTGATAACCGTTAGTCGCCAGACTGCGGCCAAAGGCCGTCATGTCGGGTAATTGATTATTATCGGTCCCGACCGCTCTTTTCGCGGCTTCGCCTAAACCAAGGTTTTTGAGAAAGATACCCCTGGCACTTATTGGCGGCCTGCTGGCACACTTCGCCGCTTTTAAAAGGGATGAGTCCATGCTGATTGGCTATATCAGGGTATCAACAAATGAGCAGAATACGGATTTACAGCGCAACGCGCTGAAGAGCGCAAATTGCGACCTGATTCTGGAGGATAAAATTAGCGGGAAATCCCGCGACAGGCCGGGACTTAAAAAGGCGCTTCGCACGCTGGGGCAGGGAGACACGCTCGTTGTGTGGAAGCTCGATCGGCTGGGGCGCAGCATGCAGCATCTGGTTATGCTTACCGAAGAGCTGCGCGAGCGGGGCGTTAACTTTCGCAGCCTGACGGACAGCATTGATACCAGCACGCCCATGGGGCGATTCTTTTTCCACGTGATGGGCGCGCTTGCCGAAATGGAACGTGAGCTAATCGTGGAGCGAACCCGCGCCGGTCTGGCAGCCGCCCGCGAGAAAGGCCGTATAGGTGGCAGGCGGCGGCTAATGACGCCGGAAATCACAGAGCGCGCCCGGCGAATGCTGGCGCAGGGGGCGACGCTTCTCCAGGTGTCACTGGTGATCGGCGTATCGGTTAAAACGCTTTACCGCTATATCCCCGCATTAGAGCAGCGGGCACTGCGCTCGTCCGTTGTGTCATCACCCACACAACAGCAAATCAGTGCCCCGAAGTAACATAGCGCCGACCATAGCGGAACCCCTTCACAGGAGAACCGCCATATGGCACAGGATTATCACCACGGCGTGCGCGTTGAGGAAATCAACGAGGGCACCCGAACCATTACCACCATCAGCACGGCGATTGTCGGACTGGTCTGCACCGGCGACGACGCCGACGCGGCTACGTTCCCGCTTAACCGTCCGGTGCTGCTGACCGACGTACTTACCGCGAGCGGCAAGGCGGGCGAGTCCGGCACGCTGGCGCGCTCGCTGGACGCCATCGGCGACCAGGCTAAACCCGTCACCGTCGTGGTGCGCGTACCGCAGGGCGAAACCGAGGCGGAAACCACCGCCAACATCATCGGCGGCGTCACCGACGGCCAGCGCACCGGCATGAAGGCCTTGCTGGCCGCGCAGGCGGTGTGCGGCGTCAAGCCCCGCATTCTCGGCGTGCCGGGCCATGACACGCAGGCCGTAGCTACCGAGCTGCTGAGCGTGGCGCAGAGCCTGCGCGGCTTTGCCTACCTGTCGGCGTACGGCTGTAAAAGCGTGGAAGAGGCGATTGCCTACCGCGCGAACTTCAGCCAGCGCGAGGGGATGCTCATCTGGCCGGACTTCATCAACTTTGACACCGTGCTGAAAGCGGACGCGACGGCCTTCGCCACCGCCCGCGCGCTCGGCCTGCGCGCCAAAATCGACGAACAGACCGGCTGGCACAAATCCCTGTCGAACGTCGGCGTGAACGGCGTCACCGGCATCTCAAAAGACGTGTTCTGGGACCTGCAGGATCCGGCTACCGACTCCGGCCTGCTGAACCAGAACGACATCACCACGCTTATTCGTAAAGACGGCTTCCGCTTCTGGGGTTCGCGCTGCCTGAGCGATGACCCGCTGTTTGCGTTCGAATGCTACACCCGCACCGCGCAGGTGCTGGCCGACACCATGGCCGAGGCGCACATGTGGGCGGTGGACGGCGCGCTGAACCCGTCGCTGGCCCGCGACATTATCGAGGGCATCCGCGCGAAGCTGCGCAGCCTCGTGAATCAGGGCTATCTCATCGGCGCGGACTGCTGGCTGGACGAGAGCGTGAACGACAAGGACACGCTGAAGGCGGGCAAGCTGCTGATTGACTACGACTACACGCCGGTGCCGCCGCTGGAAAACCTGCTGCTGCGCCAGCGCATCACCGATCAGTACCTGGTCGATTTCGCCAGCCGCGTCAGCGCATAAGGAGACTGAATCATGGCATTACCCCGCAAGCTCAAGCACCTGAACCTGTTCAACGCAGGCAACAACTGGCAGGGGCTTATCGAGTCCGTGACGCTGCCAAAAATCACCCGCAAGTTCGAAAAGTATCGCGGCGGCGGCATGGCCGGTGCGGTGGACATCGATATGGGCCTGGACGACGGCGCGCTGGACACGGAATTTACCTGCGGCGGCGTTGAGGCGCTGCTGTTCAAGCAGATGGGCACCCAAACCGTGGACGGCGTGCAGCTGCGCTTTACCGGCTCCATTCAGCGCGACGACACCGGCGAGGTGCAGGCGGTGGAGCTGGTGACGCGTGGCCGCCACAAGGAGCTGGACTCCGGCGAGTGGAAGACCGGCGAATCCAGCACCACCAAGGTGTCCGGCACCAACAGCTATGCCAAGCTGACCATCAACGGCGAAGTGCTCTATGAGATTGATCTTGTGAACATGGTTCACATCGTAGACGGCACGGACCTGATGGAAGCGCACCGCAACGCGCTCGGCCTGTAATCAACCCGGCAGGGGAGACCCTGCCGCCTTTTACCCTTTTAGCGAGACATCATCATGACCGACAAAACCACCGAAAAAACCGTTGAGCTGGACACCCCGATCCTGCGCGGGAAAACCGAGATTAAGAGTGTCGTCGTGCGCAAACCGCAGTCCGGCGCGCTGCGCGGCACGCGCCTGCAGGCGCTGATGGACATGGACGTGAACGCCATGATCACCGTGCTGCCGCGCGTCACCACCCCGGCGCTGACCGTGCAGGAAATCACCGAGATGGACCCCGCCGATCTGGTGAGCCTGTCGGTTGAGGTGGTCACTTTTTTACTGAAGAAGTCGGTGCTGTCGGATTTAGCGACGGCCTGACGGTTGACGATCTGGTGGCGGACATCGCCACCGTCTTTCACTGGCCGCCGTCCGTTACCGAGTTCATGACGCTGACCGAGGTACTCGAATGGCGGCATAAGGCGATAATGCGACACGGGACCAGCGATGAGTGATAAAGACTTGCGCCTGCAGGTTGTTCTTAACGCGGTAGACAAACTGACCCGCCCCTTCCGTTCTGCAAAGGCCAGCACCCGCGAGCTGGCCGACTCCCTGCGCACCGCGCGCGCCAGCCTGAAAGACCTGGACGCGCAGGCCGCGCGCATTGACGGCTTCCGCAAAGCCCGGTCACAGCTTGCCATCACCGCAAACAATCTTAAGGGCGCGCGCGAAGAAGCGGCGAAGCTGGCGACGCAGTTCAGCGCCACCAACCGGCCCACCGCCGCGCAGGCGCGGGTGCTGGAGCAGGCGAAAAACCGCGTGCGCGAGCTGCAGCAGAGCTATAACGGCCTGCTGGGTTCGGTGCAGCGCCAGCGCGCCGCGCTCACCGAGTCCGGCGTTGATACCAAAAAGCTGAGCCAGGCACAGCGCGACCTGAAGGGCCGCGCCGACGACGCACGCGCGGCGATTGACCGCCAGCAGAAGTCCCTGAAGCGGCTCGGCGAGCAGCAGGCGAAACTCAACGCGGTGCGGGAGCGTCACGCCCGCTCGCTTGAGGTGCGCGATAAAATTGCCGGGGCCGGTGCGGCGACCACCGTGGCCGGGCTGGCGATGGGCGCGCCGGTGCTGGCCGCCGTGAAAGCGTCGGCGGACATGGAAGACGCCATGAAGGGCGTGGCGAAGCAGGTTAACGGCCTGCGCGACAATGACGGCAACCGCACGGCGCAGTTCTACGACATGCAGGCCGCCATCAAGGCCGCCAGCGAGCAGCTGCCGATGGACAACGGCGCGATTGACTACGCCGCGCTGGTCGAGGGCGGGGCGCGCATGGGCGTGACCAACCAGAACGATTCCTACGAGGACCAGAAGCGCGACCTGCTGGCGTTTGCCACCACGGCGGCGAAGGCGTCCACCGCGTTTGAGCTGCCCGCCGGTGAGCTGGCTGAGGGGCTGGGCAAAATTGCGCAGCTCTACAAAATCCCCACGCGCAACATCGAGCAGCTGGGCGACGCGCTGAACTACCTGGACGACAACGCGATGTCCAAGGGATCGGACATTATCGACGTGCTGCAGCGCATGGGCGGCGTGGCGGACAGGCTGGACTACCGCAAGGCCGCCGCGCTCGGCTCCACGTTCCTGAGCCTCGGCGCGACGGCGGAAACCGCCGCCAGCGCGGCGAACGCCATGGTGCGCGAACTCTCCGTTGCCACCATGCAGGGCAAGTCCTTTATGGGCGGCATGGAGCTGCTGAAGCTCGATCCGAAAAAGATTGAGAAGCAGATGACTACCGACGCCATGGGCACCATTCAGCGCGTGCTGGAAAAGGTGAACAACCTGCCCGCCGACAAGCGTCTTACCGCAATGACCATGGTATTTGGCAAGGAGTTCGGCAAGGACGCGGCGAAGCTCGCCAACAACATGCCGGAGCTGCGTCGCCAGCTGCTGCTGACGCAGGGCAACGCGGCCAGCGGCTCCATGCAGAAAGAGTCCGACATCAACAAGGACTCGCTGTCCGCGCAGTGGCTGCTGGTGAAAACCGGCGCGGCCAACACGATGAGCGGCCTCGGCGACACGCTGCGCCAGCCGCTGCTGGAAATCATGGACGCGGTGAAGCGCGTCACCGGCACCATGCGCCGCTGGGTGGAGTCGAACCCGGAGCTGGCCGGCAGGCTGATGAAAATCGCCGCCGTGGTGGCAACGGTCACGCTGGCGCTCGGCACGCTTGCCGTGGGCATGGCCGCCGTGCTGGGGCCGATACTGATGCTGCGCTTCGGATTAAGCATGCTCGGCCTGAAGGGGCTGGCGACGCTCTCGCCGCTGCTGGGCGGGCTGGGCAAGGCATTCGCAAAACTGGCGCCCGGCTTGACGTCTTCAGGTGACGGCATCAAAAAGCTGTTCTCTCTGTTCAGCGGCGGCGAGGCCGGGGAGTCGGTGAACTGGCTGGAGAAAATCCGCGACGCGCTGGCGTCCCTGCGCGGCGGTGACGATGACGAGGATGACGGCGGCATACTGAACGCCTTCCGCGAGGGAGCGCTGGAGAAAATCAAGGAGAAAGCGCAGGACGCCGGGCAGACGCTGGTTGCCTCCTTCCGTAACCCGATGGCCGGTGTGCGGGCGCTCGGCGCGCAGGTGCGCAGTCTGGCCGGTGCCGCCCTTGCGCCGCTGGTCGCCTCGGTGCGCGGCGCCGGTGGCGCGCTGATGTGGCTGGTGAAGTCGCCGCTTACGCTACTGCGCACGGTGCTGACCGGCGTAATCTGGGCGCTGGGTGCGCTGCTGAGTCCCGTCGGGCTGGCCGTCGCGGCGCTTGCCGGGGGGGCGCTGGTTATCTGGAAATACTGGGCACCGATTAAGGCGTTTTTAGGCGGCGTGGTGGACGGCTTCAGGGCCGCCGCCGGTCCCATCAGCGAGGCGTTTTCACCGCTGCAGCCGGTTTTCCAGTGGATTGGCGACAAGGTTCAGGCGCTGTTTGGCTGGTTTAAAGACCTGCTGACGCCGGTGCAGTCCACGGCGGCCGAATTGGACAGCGCCGCCGCGAAGGGGAAAGCGTTCGGGCAGGCGCTGGCCGACGGGCTGAACATGGTGATGCACCCGCTTGACTCACTTAAGGCGGGGATCGGCGAGCTGCTGGACAAGTTCGGCCTCGTCAGCAAAGCGGCGGCTGGCACTAAGCTGCCGCAGCCGCCGAAAGCGGCCAGCGTCAGCGGTGGCGGGGTGACGCTGCCTACGGGTGGCTTCCCGGCGTTTGCGGGCATGTACGACACCGGCGGCAACATCCCGGCGGGCCAGTTTGGCGTCGTGGGTGAAAACGGGCCGGAAATTGTGGGCGGGCCGGTGAGCGTAACGAGCCGGAAACGCACCGCGCAGCTGGCAGCCATGGCGGCGATGACGCTCGGCATCGCGTCCGGAACGGCGGAGGCAAAGCCGCTGCACCCGCTGAGCCTGCCCGCGCAGGCGTACCGGCAGGACGCGCCGCGCCAGCAGTCCGACATAAGCATGGCGCCCGTGAGCATTCACGCGCCGATCACCATCGTGCAGCAGCCGGGCCAGAACGCGCAGGACGTGGTGGACGAGGTAATGCGCAGGCTGGAGGCAAAAGAGCGGCAGGCGCAGTCCCGCGCCCGCAGCAGTTATCGGGATCGTGGAGGGTTTGAATAATGATGATGACGCTGGGCCTGTTTGTTTTCATGCTCAAGACGGTGCCGTATCAGGAGCTGCAGCTCCAGCGCAGCTGGCGCTTCCCGTCGAACAGCCGCGTGGGCATGCGCCCGGCGCTGCAGTTCCTCGGTCCGGACAATGACACCATCACGCTGTCGGGCGTGCTGCTGCCGGAAATCACCGGCGGCAGGCTGTCGCTGTTCGCGCTGGAGCAGATTGCCGAGCTGGGGCGCGCGTGGCCGCTGATTGAGGGCAGCGGCACGATTTACGGCATGTTCGTGATCGAGAGCCTGAGCCAGACCAAAGCGGAGTTCTTCAGCAACGGCGTGTGCCGCCGCATTGAGTTCACGCTCACGCTGAAGCGCACCGACGAATCGCTAGGTGAGATGTTCGGCAGCCTCAGCGATCAGCTGTCGGCCATGCAGGGCGCGGCCACCGACGCCGCCGGAAAAGTGGGCGCGGCAGTGGGTGGGCTGTTCTCATGATGGCGGGCAGCTGGATTAACGGGCAGGCAAACGCGCCCGCCTTCAGGCTGACGCTTGCCGGGGCGGACATCACGCAGAAGATAGAGCAGCGGCTCATCAGCCTGACGCTTACCGACAACCGGGGCTTTGAGGCGGACCAGCTGGACATCGAGCTGGACGACGCGGACGGCCAGCTGCTGATGCCGCGCCGGGGCGTTGAGCTGTCGCTGGCGCTGGGCTGGAAAGGGGAGGCGCTTTTCCCGAAAGGCACCTACACCGTGGACGAAATCGAGCACAGCGGCACGCCGGACCGGCTGACCCTGCGCGCGCGCAGCGCGGACTTCCGCCAGACGCTGAACACGAAGCGCGAAAAGTCATGGCACCAGACCAGCGTGGGCGAGGTGGTGAAAGAGATTGCCGGGCGGCACAAGCTCAAAACGGCAATAGGCGACGACGTGGCGAAGATGGCCGTGGATCATATCGACCAGACCAACGAGTCAGACGCCAGCTTCCTGATGCGGCTAGCGAAACAGTGCGGCGCGGTGGCCTGCATCAAAAACGGCAACCTACTGTTTATCCGGCAGGGGCAGGGCAAAACAGCGAGCGGAAAAGTGCTGCCCGCCATCACCCTCGTGCGCAAAGACGGCGACGGCCACCGCTTTACCCTGGCTGACCGTGACGCCTACACCGGCGTGATCGCGAGCTGGCTGCACACCCGCGAGCCGGAGAAGAAGCCGGAAGCCACGGTGAAGCGCAGGCGGCGCAAACCCGCCGCTCAGAAGAAGGAGCCGGAGGCAAAGCAGGGCGACTATCTGATCGGCACGGATGAAAACGTCCTGGTGCTGAGCCGCACCTATGCGAACCGGGCCAACGCCGAGCGTGCCGCCAAAATGCAGTGGGAACGGCTGCAGCGCGGGGTGGCAACGTTCTCTATTCAGCTGGCGCGCGGACGGGCCGATCTCTACACGGAAATGCCGGTGAAGGTGAGCGGGTTCAAGCAGCAGATTGATGCGGCGGAATGGATTATCACGACGCTGACGCACGGACTGAGCGCGGAAAGCGGATATACAACAAGCATTGAGCTTGAAGTGAAAATTGACTCACTTGAGATGGAATAAATTAGGTTTAATCTAATTTTAATTGTAGCATTAGCAAAAAAGCTAAGCCGGAGGCGCGTATGATGAACTGTCCTTTGTGTGGCAATGCTGCACATACCCGTAGTAGTTTCCAAGTATCCAAGGAAACAAAAGAGCGTTACAACCAGTGCCAGAACATCAATTGCAGTTGTACGTTTAAATCCCACGAAACGGTTTCAGAAATAATCATGAGTCCTGGGAAAATCAAACCCGTTCCTCCTCATCCAGATCGTTCTTTACAAGGCTCACTTTGGATGTGAGCGTTGTACTTACATTACCCGCTTAGGCGGGTTTTTTTATGCCCGGGGTTTGCCCGCTTTGCTTGAGAGTGTCGCAACCCTGAAAAGTCGTGCGACACTTTTGCGACACTGCCAGATTAGGCAACAAAAAAGCCACCCTGAGAGGTGGCTTAAATATATGATTTACATCACTAAATTTGGTGGCCCCTGCTGGGTTTGAACCAGCGACCAAGCGATTATGAGTCGCCTGCTCTAACCACTGAGCTAAGGGGCCAGTAGTGCGGGGATTATAAAGTATCTGGCAAAGGCGATCCAGCGTTCACCGATCGGTTGATGAAAATTAGCACAATGGTGAGTGATTGATATTAATGAAAAAATCAGCGTGCTGCTGTGACAGGAGTGATTGCCACAGCAGTTTGAGCGTTTTTTTACTGCACAGGCGGTAAAAGAAATCGTTAACTCGTTGGGCGGCTGGCGCAGGGTTTTCACTTATCGCAATCGCCATGCTTTCCCCATCCCGCTGAATAACCTACGCTTTAAGCACGTTTACCAGGTATTCAGAGGCGTATGCAACCCGACCACGACATTCGCGATATTCTCTCGCACGATCTGCAGGTGCTGTTCTGCGGCATCAATCCCGGCAAGTCATCTGCGCATACCGGTTACCATTTTGCGCATCCCGGCAACCGCTTCTGGAAAGTGATCTATCTGGCTGGCTTTACGCGCGAGCTGCTGAAGCCGGAGCAGGAGCGGCGGCTGCTGGAGACCGGCTGCGGCATCACCGCGCTGGTTGAGCGTCCCACCACGCAGGCGAGCGAGCTGAGCGGCGATGAGCTGCGCGACGGCGGGCTGCGGCTGCAGGATAAAATTTTACGGTATCAGCCGCGGGCGCTGGCGGTGCTGGGCAAGGATGCGTATCAGCGTGCGTTCCGGCAGCGTAAAGTGGAGTGGGGCGAGCAGCCGCAGCCGCTGATGGAGACGCGCATCTGGGTGCTGCCAAATCCCAGTGGCCTTAACCGCGCTTCACTGGAGGAGATGGTGGCAGCGTATCGCCAGCTGGCGGATGCGCTGGGTCTGCCGGAGCGCGGGCAATAAAAAACCCCGGCGTGCCGGGGTTTTTGTTTTCCTGCAGACGATTAATCGTCGAGGAAGCTGCGCAGCACTTCCGAGCGGCTCGGGTGACGCAGTTTGCGCAGCGCTTTGGCTTCAATCTGACGAATACGCTCACGCGTTACGTCAAACTGCTTGCCCACTTCTTCCAGCGTGTGGTCGGTGTTCATATCGATACCAAAACGCATACGCAGGACTTTCGCCTCGCGCGCGGTCAGGCCCGCCAGCACGTCGTGGGTCGCAGAACGCAGGCTCTCAGAGGTAGCAGAGTCCAGCGGCAGCTCCAGCGTGGTATCTTCGATGAAATCGCCCAGATGCGAATCTTCGTCATCACCAATCGGCGTCTCCATGGAGATAGGCTCTTTGGCGATCTTCAGCACCTTGCGGATCTTATCTTCCGGCATCAGCATACGCTCAGCCAGCTCTTCCGGCGTCGGCTCGCGGCCCATCTCCTGCAGCATCTGGCGCGAGATACGGTTGAGCTTGTTGATGGTCTCAATCATATGCACCGGAATACGGATGGTACGCGCCTGATCGGCAATAGAGCGGGTGATCGCCTGACGGATCCACCAGGTGGCATAGGTTGAGAACTTATAGCCACGGCGATATTCAAACTTATCAACCGCTTTCATCAGGCCGATGTTGCCTTCCTGAATCAGGTCAAGGAACTGCAGGCCGCGGTTGGTATATTTTTTCGCGATAGAGATAACCAGACGCAGGTTAGCTTCAACCATCTCTTTCTTCGCGCGGCGCGCTTTCGCTTCGCCGATCGACATGCGACGGTTGATGTCTTTAACCTGTTCGATGGTCAGGCCGGTCTCTTCCTCAATCTGCAGCAGCTTCTGCAGCGAGCGCATGACATCTTCTTCAACATCTTTCAGCTTTTCAGACCACGGCTTGTTCATCGCCAGGGCTGCTTTAAACCAGCTCTCACTGGTTTCATTACCGGTGAACAGCGTAATGAAGTTCTTCTTCGGCATTTTGCACAGTTCAACGCACAGCTTCATGATCAGGCGCTCTTGCGTACGCACGCGCTCCATCATTTCACGCATGTTGTTTACCAGGTAGTCGAACTGCTTCGGCACCAGGCGGAACTGCTTGAAGACTTCAGAAAGGTTGTTGATTTCGGCAACGGCATCAGCGTGGCTGCGGCCTTTCGCCTTAATAACGGTGCGGGCTGCTTCATACTGGGTGCGCAGCTCAAGGAACTTCTCGCGCGCCAGTTCCGGATCGATAGAGTTGTCGTCGTCGCTGCTGTCGTCGTCGTCGCTCTCTTCATCTTCCTCTTCGTCGTCATTGCGATCTTCTTCAGACAGCTCAGAACCAACGTGGGTGGCAGTGGGGGCGAGATCTTCTTCAGCGTTAGGATCGACAAAGCCGGTGATGAGATCGGACAGGCGCGATTCGCCCGCTTCCACACGATCGTACTGATCGAGCAGGTAGGTAATAGCTTCCGGATATTCGGCAACAGAGCACTGCACCTGGTTGATACCGTCTTCGATACGCTTGGCGATGTCGATTTCGCCTTCGCGCGTCAGCAGCTCTACGGTACCCATTTCACGCATATACATGCGCACCGGATCGGTTGTGCGCCCGATTTCAGATTCAACGCTGGATAAGACCTGCGCGGCCGCTTCTGCAGCATCTTCATCTGTATCGGAGCTGTTCTCATTCAGCATCAGATCATCGGCATCAGGGGCTTCTTCCACCACCTGGATACCCATATCGTTGATCATCTGGATGATGTCTTCGATCTGATCGGAGTCGACGATATCTTCCGGCAGATGGTCATTGACCTCAGCATAGGTCAGATAGCCCTGCTCCTTACCACGGGTGACAAGCAGCTTAAGCTGTGACTGCGGGTTTTGCTCCATAAGACGGTATCCACACTTCTGTTAATTAGATTGGTGTCGGTCGGCAGCGAGCCAACTATAACAGTGAAGGCATTATGTTTTTGCCGCTGCCTTCAACGCGGCCAGGGCTGCAGCCCCTTTTAGTTCGGCACTTAAGCCGCTTGATATTCGGTCTGAAATCGTTGTGCTCCGGTTCCGCTTATATGGCGTGTAAACCGAAAGCCGCAGGCCAGAACGGGGAATACTCCGCCATTCTGGCCTGGCTGAATCTTATTTTTTCGCTAATGCCTGGCTTAATGCCCAGAATTCGCGCCGCTCAGCGGCACTGAGCCCTTCGGTGCGCTCACGCGCAATCAGCGCTTCCAGGCGCTGCTCCAGCGCAGCATCATATATGCTTGCCAGCGAGTCCTGAAACACCGCTTCGGCTTCCTCATCCACTATCATGTGGTTCCAGGTGGCCAGTGTTTCAAGGGGCTGGCTAAAATTTGTCCCGCGATATAACTCTAGTAGCTGTCCGGTCGTCAGGCCAGGATTCTCTGTGCAGCGGCTGACCAGGTCAACAAACAGCGACAGGCCGGCAAGTTTTGACTGCGCCAGCCCGTCAAGCGTGGGCACAATCGTCGCAAACTGCGGATTCTGCACCAGCAGCGCAATCAGTACGCGCATCGTGGTGCGCTTCAGCGGCGGCGCGACGGGCGGCGTCGCGTTTTCTGCCGCCTTTGGCATCAGCTTGTCTAACTGGTTATCGTCCAGAATGCCGAGTTTATTACCCAGCGTCTGGCGCATATAGATCCGCAGCGTTTCGCCCGGGATCTGACTAATCAGCGGCAGAGCGAGCGTCGCGAGCTTGGTACGACCATCGCGGGTGCTCAAATCCACTTGTGGCATCAGGCTGTCGAACAGAAACACCGAGAGCGGCATCGCCTGCTCCATGCGTGCTTCAAACGCTTCTTTTCCCTCTTTGCGCACCAGCGTATCGGGATCTTCGCCATCAGGCAGAAACATAAAGCGTAGCTGACGCCCGTCATTCATGTAGGGCAGGGCGGTTTCCAGCGCGCGCCAGGCGGCTTCGCGACCGGCCCGGTCGCCGTCATAACAGCAGATAACCGTGTCAGTCGAGCGGAACAGCAGCTGAATATGTTCAGCCGTGGTGGAGGTCCCCAGCGACGCCACGGCATAATCGATGCCGAACTGTGCCAGGGCGACCACATCCATATAGCCCTCCACCACCAGCAGGCGCGCCGGCTGAGGATGGTTTTTTTGTGCTTCATACAGGCCATAGAGCTGGCGGCCTTTATGGAAAATCGGTGTTTCCGGCGAGTTCAGATACTTAGGCGTATCATTACCCAGCACGCGTCCGCCAAAGCCAATCACGCGACCACGCTTATCGCGGATCGGGAACATCACGCGATCGCGGAAGCGATCGTAGCTGCGGCCTTTATCGTTGGTGACCAGCATGCCCGCTTCCATCAGCGACTCGCGGTCTTCCTGCTGCTCTCCGAAACGCTTCAGCACGTTATCCCAGCCGGCGGGTGCATAGCCAATCGCAAAGTGATCGATCACCTGCTGGCTGAGCCCGCGCGAGCCTAAATAGCGCTGGGCCGCCTCTGCTCCCGGACTGCGGAAGCTTTGCTGATAGAAACCATCCAGTTTCTCCAGCAGCTGGTAAAGACTCTGACGCTGATGACGCTCAATCGGGCTGGGGCCGCTGCCTGTTTCGTACGGCACTTCAAGGCCGTGCTGGGTGGCAAGTTCCTCAACGCTTTCCACAAATTCCAGACGATCGTGATTCATCAGGAAATCGATAGCGTTGCCTTTGGCACCACAGCCAAAGCAGTAGTAAAACTGCTTTTCACCGCTGACGGTAAAAGAGGGGGTTTTTTCGTTATGGAATGGACAGCACGCGTGATAGTTCTTACCCTGCTTTTTCAGCTTAACGCGGGCATCGATAAGATCCACGATATCCGTGCGGGCAAGTAAATCATTGATAAAAACGCGTGGAATTCGTCCAGCCATAAGCCCCGATTTTTTTCAGCTCTTAAACGGCAACAAGCCGCGCTTCCTTTCGGAAAGCACGGCCTCTTACTTGACTCTGTCTGCGTTTAACACGCGGCGGAAGCGAACTTCCGAAAGAAATTAGTACAGACGAGTGCGGCGTGCGTTTTCGCGAGCCAGTTTCTTGGCGTGACGCTTAACTGCTGACGCTTTAGCGCGCTTACGCTCGGTCGTTGGTTTTTCATAAAACTCACGACGACGAACTTCAGCCAGAACGCCTGCTTTCTCGCAGGAACGCTTGAAGCGACGCAGTGCTACGTCGAATGGCTCGTTTTCACGTACTTTAATTACCGGCATGTAACTCTCACCTCGATAAAATTCGGTTTTTGCTGCTGACTGCGGCGTCAGCACATCTCAAAATGGTGCAGCATTTTACTCCAGCCGGGGCCAGCTTGTAAAGCACCATGGACAATTTAGAACCAACAGGAGCGTTTGCCTGTGCGGCTGCCGGTTTTTTCAGGCCGTGGAGTATAGCGCACTCTTTGTGCGGCAGAAAAACACTTTTTCCCGTCAAAGTAGTCCGGCGGCAGATTTGCCTGTGCTACACTGCGCGCCGCAAGAAGAGGGTAATAAAGCTATGCGAGTTCTGGGTATTGAAACGTCCTGCGATGAAACCGGCATCGCGATTTATGACGATGTGTCCGGTCTGCTGGCGAATCAGCTGTATAGCCAGGTGAAGCTACATGCTGACTACGGCGGCGTTGTGCCGGAACTGGCATCGCGCGACCATGTACGTAAAACGGTGCCGCTGATACAGGCCGCGCTGAAAGAGGCAAACCTGCAGGCCAGCGATATCGATGCGGTCGCCTATACCGCCGGTCCGGGTCTGGTGGGTGCACTGCTGGTCGGCGCCACGATTGGCCGCGCGCTGGCGTTCGCCTGGAATGTGCCGGCAGTCCCGGTACATCATATGGAAGGCCATCTGCTGGCTCCGATGCTGGAGGAGAATCCGCCGGCGTTCCCGTTTGTCGCGCTGCTGGTCTCCGGCGGACATACGCAGCTTATCAGCGTCACCGGTATCGGCGAATATACGCTGCTGGGCGAGTCAATCGACGATGCGGCGGGTGAGGCGTTTGATAAAACGGCCAAGCTGCTGGGTCTGGACTATCCGGGCGGCCCCATGCTGTCGCGCATGGCGCAGCAGGGTGTTGCGAACCGCTTCCGCTTCCCGCGTCCGATGACCGATCGCCCGGGCCTCGATTTCAGCTTTTCAGGGCTGAAAACCTTTGCGGCAAATACTATTCGCGAGCATGACGGCGACGAACAGGCGCGGGCAGATATCGCCCGCGCATTTGAAGATGCGGTCGTGGATACGCTGATGATCAAGTGCAAACGCGCGCTGGAGCAAACCGGCTTTACGCGGCTGGTGATCGCCGGTGGCGTCAGCGCCAACCGCACGCTGCGCGCGCGAATGGCAGAGATGATGAGCGCACGCGGCGGCGAGGTGTTTTATGCCAGGCCTGAGTTCTGCACCGATAACGGCGCTATGATCGCCTATGCCGGCATGGTGCGTCTGAAGGGCGGCACACGGGGTGAGCTCGGCGTCAGCGTCCGTCCGCGCTGGCCGCTGGCGGAACTGCCCGCTATCTGAAAACAAAAAACCGGCGCGCAGCCGGTTTTTTTTATTCTTTCTTTTTTTTCCGTTTCCAGACGCGATTTTCCTGTCCGCGCCAGAGCCGCTGAATATTGTCATGATGCCGCAGCAGGATCAGGCAGGAGAGCATGGAAACCGGAAACGTAAACTGCGGCTTGAACCACCAGACGTAGAACGGGGCGATCAGCGCGCTGACAATGGCACCCAGCGAGGAGTAGCCGCTCAGCAGCACGGTCAGCAGCCACGTCCCGGTCATCAGGCCGGTAAGATCCCAGCCAATCGGCGCAATCGCGCCAAACGCCGTCGCCACGCCTTTGCCACCGCGAAAGCGGAAAAAGACCGGATAGATATGACCCAGGCAGGCAGCTATCGCGGTCAGGCCAAGATACATAGGCGTCACGTGCAGCATCCAGGCGATCCAGACCGGAACCATTCCTTTGGCCACATCAAATATCAGTACCGCTGCTGCTGACGCTTTGCCGCCGATGCGCAGGACGTTTGTGGCGCCAGGGTTACCGGAGCCTGAGATACGCGGATCGGGCAAGCCTGCGAGTTTACAGACCAGTATCGCACTGGAAATCGAGCCGCAAAGATACGCGAAAATAATCATACCAAGCGCGATAGCACTCATAGCGTCGTACCGTTCCTTTTGGGTCGTTTTGTTGCCGGTAAGCGTGGATAATACGCATAATCCGCCGGAAGTGGTATCCGGCCTGGCCAAAAACAGAGAGTGACATCATGGATATCGTATTTATAGAACAACTCACCGTGTTCACCACCATTGGCGTATACGACTGGGAACAGGGCATGCAGCAGAAGCTGGTGCTCGATGTCGAAATGGCCTGGGACAACCGGCGTGCCGCGGCCAGCGACGATGTCAGCGACTGTCTGAGTTATGCCGATGTCACCGACGCCATCCTCTCGCATCTGCAGGGAAACCGGTTTGCGCTGGTCGAGCGCGTCGCAGAAGAAATCTGCGATCTGTTGATGAATCGTTTCAAAACGCCCGGCGTGCGTATCCGGGTAGGTAAGCCGGGTGCAGTAGCCCAGGCGGCGAGCGTTGGCGTGCGTATTGAGCGCGGGACAATTCCTAAATAAACCCCCTGTGATTGCCATCACAATGAAACCAAATCAAATTATGGTGTGTCTTAGCTGAGGCCGTTGCGTTAAGTGAAACGAAGTAACAGAAAACCCTAAGGTTTTCTTCAGATCAACGCCGGCATAATTTCAGGCGGTAGCAGTTTGCGACCGCCTTTTTACTGTTTAAAACGGATAGGGGAAAATTTTGATGGCAGATATGCATCAGCTATGGGTCGCTGCGATCCTCGGGGTCGTTGAGGGGCTGACCGAGTTTCTGCCGGTCTCATCCACGGGCCATATGATTATTGTCGGGCACCTGCTGGGATTTGAGGGCGATAAAGCAGAGACGTTTGAAGTGGTGATCCAGCTCGGATCGATTCTGGCAGTGGTCGTAATGTTCTGGCGACGTCTGTTTGGCCTGATCGGTATCCATTTTGGTCAGGAGCGTCATGAAGGCACCGGTACCGGTAAGCTGACGCTGATCCACATTCTGCTCGGGATGATCCCGGCGGTGGTGATCGGTTTACTGCTGCACGATCAGATCAAAACGCTGTTTAATCCGATCAACGTCATGTATGCCCTGGTGGTAGGCGGTGTGCTGCTGCTGGCGGCAGAGTTCCTGAAGCCAAAACAGCCAAAAGCAGTGGGCGTGGATGATATCACCTATCGTCAGGCGTTTATGATTGGCTGCTTCCAGTGTCTGGCGCTGTGGCCGGGCTTTTCCCGCTCGGGTGCGACGATTTCGGGCGGTATGCTGATGGGCGTCAGCCGCTACGCAGCGTCGGAATTCTCTTTCATTCTCGCCGTGCCGATGATGATGGGAGCGACCGTGCTGGACCTCTACAAAAGCATGGGCTTCCTGACGATGCAGGATTTCCCGATGTTCGCAGTGGGCTTTATTACCGCGTTCATCGTGGCGCTGCTGGCAATCAAAGTCTTCCTTGAGCTGATCAAGCGTATCTCGTTTGTATCGTTCGCCATCTATCGTTTTATCGTTGCAGCAGCGGTTTACGCCGTGTTTATGTAACAGCGGTTGCGCGGCGGGTTATGCCGGCCGCGCACCAATCAGCGTCTCTTCAATAGCCGCAATCCGGCGCCTGCCCAGCTCTTCCCGCACCTCTGCGCCTTTAAAGCCTGCTGCAATCACCTGCTGCACCGGTACCGCCTGCGCGAGCGCAAACGCCTGACGCAGATAGTTACCCTGCGGATAGGGCATACTCTCGAGCGTGGCGCGTCCGCGCGCGTCCGCCTCACTGGTCAGCGCCATCTTTTCCACCCGCTCCGGCTTACGCCAGGCGTCGATGCGATCAAACAGCGCCACCAGCGCCGCCGCTGACTGTCGCTCAATGGTGTGCACGATGTCATGGAACTCTGTCACGATTAGCGCCAGATCGCGTACGTGATTAGGGACGCGCAGCCGCTGGCACAGGGCGGCGACAAGCGGGACACCCGCCGGGCCATGACCGTGATGCGACGGCCACTTCTCCGGAGGAGTCAGCGCCTTGCCGACATCGTGAAACAGCGTAGCGAAGCGCACGTCGAGCTCATCAGAGAGCGCGGCCGCCAGCGTCAGCGTCATCAGCGTATGCACACCGGTATCGATCTCAGGGTGCCACTTCGGCGGGGCAGGAATGCCGTACAGATTATCGATCTCCGGAAAGAGCACCTGCAGTGCGCCACAGTCGCGCAGTGCCTGGAAATAGACCTGCGGATTGCGCGTCAGCAGTGCATTTTCCGTCTCTTTCCAGACGCGCTCTGCCGTCAGATGCGCCAGTTCGCCGCTGGCAGCCATCTCTGCCATTAGCGCCTGCGTTTCAGCGGCAATGCGAAAGCCAAGGTGGGCATAGCGGGCGGCAAACCGCGCCACGCGCAGCACGCGCAGCGGATCTTCGCTGAACGCTGCCGAAACGTGACGCAGCGTGCGACTGGCAAGATCGCGCTGGCCGTGGCAGGGATCGATCAGGCTGCCATCTTCCGCCTGCGCGATGGCGTTAATGGTCAGATCGCGCCGCTGCAGATCCTGCTCCAGCGTGACGTCGGGCGCGAAGTGCGTGATAAAGCCGGTGTAGCCGCTGCCCTGTTTGCGCTCGGTGCGCGCCAGCGCATACTCTTCACGGCTGTGCGGATGTAAAAAGACCGGAAAATCGCGGCCTACCTGCTGATAGTTCTGCGCCAGCATCTCATCAGGCGTGGCGCCAACCACCACCCAGTCACGATCTTTTACCGGCAGCTGCAGTAAGGCATCACGCACCGCACCACCGACCAGAAAGGTTTTCACTCAACAACTCCAGAGGTATTCAGATAACTGCGCGTCAGGCGCCTGTTTCGTAATTGTTGCATACTTTGGTGGAAAAGCGGGCATGCGAAAGGGGGCATCTGGCGATCCCCCCCGGACAAACGGCTGGCGTACGGCAGATTAATTCATCCAGCGATCTTTCTTTTTACGGCGCGGCACCATATGTGGCAGCAGCAGGCCCAGCAGCAGGCCAACGCCCAGTACGCCGCCCCCGTACATAAACCACTGCATAATGATGGTGCGCTGTTTGTCATCCAGCTGTACGTTGGCTGCGCTCACTTTTTTCTGCGCCACGATCAGCTCATTTTTGAGCTTCTGGTTTTCCTGTTTCAGACCATCAATCGTGCCGTCGCTGTTAGCGACTTTGTTCTGCATTTCTGACGTGCGCTGATTCCAGCTGTTGTCGATATTAGCCAGCTTGTCAGTCAGATCTTTAACCTGCTGCTCCAGCTGCGGCACGCGGGTGCGCAGGCTTGGGGTCGCGCTGAGCTGCGACAGCGGGATCCAGTTGGTTTTGCCTTCTGCATCGCGGATTTGCGCATACTGCGCATCGCTGTTGGTCTGCAGTACGGTAACTTCTTCCCCGGCGTTCAGCTTACCGACCAGGCGATACTGATCGCCTGGACCGCTGCGTACCCAGGTTGATAACTCATCGGAGATATAACGCTTTTCATCAGCAGCGTGAGCGGGGGTGATGGCGCTGAAAGCCAGCAAAGAAAGGGCGGCAAGTGTAATTTTTTTCATTCGATGTCGTATTTTCTTGATGGGCGTAAATTTACCGGCACAGTCTGGAGTTGCCTCGCATAAATCTGAATGAGAACTATCCTGGTCTCAATCCGGCGCGAAAAGGGGCGTAAAAGCACAAGAAAGCCGAGACAGCGTGCTTGTGGTGCATTACTCTCGCCAGATTAACCGTATAAGTGCCAGCAGCGTAGTAAATAAAAAATTATGACCACTGAAATCGAATTAAAGTTCATTGCCACCCCGCAGGCTGCCGCCACCCTGGCAGAGACACTGGCCGCCTGGCCGCATCAGCATGAAGCCGCCCGCGAGCTGACGAATATCTATTATGAAACGGACGACAACCAGCTGCGCCGCTGGGATATGGGGCTGCGCATCCGGGGTGTGGACAAGCGTTATGAGATGACGCTTAAGGCAGCGGGTCAGACGCTGGGCGGTCTGCATCAGCGCCCGGAGTACAACGTGGATATAACGGCGCCGCAGCTTGATATCGCCCGGCTGCCGGCAGAGATCTGGCCGCAGGGTACTGATATTGCCACCCTGCAGCAGCGGCTGCAGCCGCTATTCAGCACGCATTTCCGGCGCGAAACCTGGACGGTAGAGGCAGGTAACAGCACGATTGAAATTGCCTTCGATCAGGGCAGCGTGGCGGCCGGCGAGCTTAGCGAACCGCTGTGTGAAGTTGAGCTGGAGCTTAAACAGGGCACGCCTGCCGATCTGCTCAGGCTCGCGCAGACGCTGGCAGCGGGCGGCGGACTCCGTCCCGGCAGCCTGAGCAAAGCCGCGCGTGGCTATCAGCTGGCGCAGGGTGACGCGCTGCGCCCGGTTCGGGCGCTGCCGCTGCTGAAAGTGACGCCAAAAGCGACAGTAGAGCAGGGGATGATTGCCGCGCTCAGCGCCGCGCTGGATCACTGGCAGTATCATGAAGAGGTCTGGCTGCGCGGTAATCCGGCTGCGCGACACGCTGTGCTGGAGGCGCTGGAAACGCTGCGTCAGGCGTTTTCGCTGTTTGGTGCGCTGGTGCCGCGTAAGGCTAACAGCGAGCTGCGCCAGAAGCTGACCCGTCTTGAGGAGCTGCTGCAGGATGATGCTATCAGTGCGGAAACCCTCTGTTTCTCTGCCACCTCAGTCGAGGCGCAGATGGCGCTGACGTGCTGGCTGGCAGAAGCGCAGTGGCAGCCGTGGATCGACAGCAAAAACCAGATCAAGCTGCAGGGCTCTTATAAACGCTTTTGCGACATCATGCTAAGCCGCGTGGCTGCGGATCTGCGGGAAACCTTTACGGATGTAAAACTGGTCAGCGAGTTTCAGGATAAGGCCACGCGTCTGCAGCGGCAGCTGCTGGCTGTCTGTCTGCTGGCGGCGGCGTATCCGGCTGAAGAGGTATGCCAGTGGATGGCGGGATGGCAGGAGCTGCAGCTCGCCATCCGGGAAAAACAGCAGCACGGCCTGATTCAGCTCGCTACGATGGCCATGCGCCAGCCGCCATTCTGGCTGAGCAGCGGCGTCAGGCGTTAACGACACTATGTAAAATTCAGGGAGAGAGGATGCAGTTACCGTTACCTTCGCTGATGCAGGCGCAGCTGGCCGGCATCGCAGAACGCCTGCAGCTGTCGCTGCCGGCGCTGACGTCTGAACAGGCTGGCGCGCTGGCCTTTAGTGACTTTATCGCAGATAACCTGCAGCAGCAGCCAGCATGGTGGCAGCAACTGCAGCAGCAGCCTCCTCAGCCTGATGAATGGCAGCACTATGCTCTGTGGCTGCAGCAGGCGCTGCAGCATGCGGATAGCGAGGCCGCGCTGATGCGTGAGCTGCGCCTGTTCCGCCGGCATATGCTGGTGCGTATCGCCTGGATGCAGGCGCTGCAGCACGCCACGACCGAACAGAGCCTGACGCAGCTTAGCGTACTGGCAGAAAGCCTGATCGCTGCCGCCCGCGATCGCGTGTGGCAGGATTGCTGTCGCGATTTTGGCACGCCCTGCAACGAGGCGGGCGAGCCGCAGCCGCTGCTGATCCTCGGCATGGGCAAGCTGGGTGGCGGAGAACTCAACTTCTCCTCTGATATCGATCTGATCTTTGCCTGGCCGGAGAGCGGCGTCACGCGCGGCGGGCGACGCGAGCTGGACAACGCACAGTTTTTTACCCGCATGGGGCAGCGCCTGATAAAAGTGCTGGATCAGCCTGGCGTCGATGGTTTTGTTTACCGCGTGGATATGCGACTGCGTCCGTTCGGCGATAGCGGCCCGCTGGTGATGAGCTTTGCGGCGCTGGAAGATTACTATCAGGAGCAGGGGCGTGACTGGGAGCGCTACGCCATGGTCAAAGCGCGTCTGATGGGCGACGATCGCGGCGAGTGGAGCCAGGCGCTGCAGCAGATGCTGCGGCCGTTTGTCTATCGCCGCTATATCGATTTCAGCGTGATTCAGTCGCTGCGTAACATGAAAGGGATGATCGCGCGTGAAGTGCGCCGTCGTGGCCTGAAAGATAATATCAAGCTGGGTGCCGGCGGTATCCGCGAAATCGAATTTATTGTGCAGGTGTTTCAGCTGATTCGCGGTGGACGTGAGCGCTTACTTCAGTCGCGCTCACTGCTGCCAGTGCTGCAGGCCATCGGTGAGCTGGAGTTGCTGCGTCCGCAGCAGGTCAGTCAGCTGCATGACGCCTACCTTTTTTTACGCCGGCTGGAGAATCTGCTGCAGAGCATCAATGATGAGCAGACGCAGACGCTGCCGCAGGATGCGCTCAACCGGGAGCGTCTGGCGTGGGCGATGAACTGCGCCGACTGGAAAGCGCTGACGGCACAGCTAACGGCGCACATGGCCGCCGTACGCGCGGTGTTTGATGAGCTGATTGGCGACGATGCCCCGGACGTTGATGATCAGCCGGAACTGGCGGAATTTGCGGCACTCTGGCAGGACACGCTGGAGGAGCATGAGCTGACGCCGGTGGTGCCGCAGCTGAATGAAACGCAGCGACAGCGCTTTTTTTACGTGCTTAATGACTTCCGGCAGGATGCCAGCCGGCGCACAATCGGGCCGCGTGGCCGGCTGGCGCTCGACCAGCTGATGCCGCGCCTGCTGGGGGAGATCGCTTCGCGTGAGGATGCCGACAGCGTACTGGAGCGCCTGACGCCGCTGCTGCTGGGGGTGCTGACGCGCAGCACCTATCTTGAGCTGCTGACTGAGTATCACGGCGCGCTGCGTCACCTGATCCGTCTCTGTGCCGCCTCACCAATGATTGCCAGCCAGCTGGCGCGCTATCCGCTGCTGCTGGATGAGCTGCTCGACCCCGCCACGCTGTATCAGCCCACTGCCACTGACGCCTACCGTGACGAACTGCGGCAATATCTGCTGCGTATTCCGGCAGAGGATGAAGAGCAGCAGCTGGAGGCGGTGCGCCAGTTCAAACAGGCGCAGCTCTTGCGTATTGCCGCAGCAGATATCGCCGGAACGCTGCCGGTAATGAAAGTAAGCGATCACTTAACCTGGCTGGCAGAGGCGATGATCGAGTCGGTGGTGCAGCAGGCCTGGCAGATGATGGTACAGCGCTATGGGCGGCCATCACATTTGACGCGTGACGATGAGCGCGGCTTTGCCGTGGTCGGCTATGGCAAGCTGGGGGGCTGGGAGCTTGGCTACAGCTCCGATCTCGATCTGGTGTTTCTGCATGATTGTCCGGAGAGTGCAGAGACCGACGGTGAACGCGTCATCGACGGAAGGCAGTTTTATCTGCGTCTGGCGCAGCGCATCATGCATCTCTTCAGCACCCGCACCGCCTCCGGTATTTTGTATGAGGTGGATGCCCGCCTGCGTCCTTCTGGCTCAGCAGGCATGCTGGTCAGCACCTTCGACGCCTTTGAAGAGTATCAGCGTAATGATGCCTGGACCTGGGAGCATCAGGCGCTGGTGCGTGCGCGTATTGTCTTTGGTGAGCCGGCGCTGATGGCGCGTTTTACGCAGATCCGCCACGCTATTCTCAGCCTGCCCCGTGCAACAGCACCGCTGCGGGCTGAGGTACGTGAAATGCGCGAAAAGATGCGTGCGCACCTGAGCAACAAACATAAAGGGCGCTGGGAGATAAAAACAGATGCAGGCGGTATTACCGATATTGAATTCATTGCCCAGTATCTGGTCTTAGCGTCAGCGGCGGATCGGCCGGCCCTGACGCGCTGGTCAGATAACGTGCGCATTTTTGCTCTGATGGCGGAGCACGATATTATGCCTGCCCAGGAAGCGCAGGCGCTGACGCATGCTTACGTCACGCTGCGTGATGCGCTGCATCATCTGGCCCTGCAGGCGCTGCCGGGTCACGTGGCACCGGATCGTTTTGCCCGCGAGCGCGGCATTGTCAACGCCAGCTGGCAGCGCTGGCTGGGCACGGTTGAGTCAGACAGTTGAGGCGTGCGGCGGCATCTTACCCTGCGGCGGGTATATGGTATTATCCGCGCAATATTTTGAGCGTAGTCTGGAGTCTCTGAAATGAAAGTAACACTGCCCGCGTTTGGCAAGGCCACCGTACTGGTTGTTGGCGATGTGATGTTAGACCGCTACTGGTATGGCCCGACCAGCCGCATTTCACCCGAGGCGCCGGTGCCGGTCGTCAAAGTGGATACCATTGAGGAGCGTCCGGGCGGCGCGGCCAACGTGGCAATGAACATTGCCGCGCTGGGTGCCGCATCGCGTCTGATTGGGCTGACCGGTGAGGATGATGCCGCGCAGGTACTGAGCCGCACGCTGGAGCAGGTTAACGTCAGCTGTGACTTTGTGGCGCTGAAAACGCATCCCACCATCACCAAGCTGCGCGTGCTGTCGCGCAACCAGCAGCTGATCCGGCTGGACTTTGAAGAGGGCTTTGATCAGGTCGATCCGCAGCCCATCCACGATCGTATGCGTCAGTCGCTGTCACAGGCTGGCGCGCTGGTGCTGTCAGACTACGCTAAAGGCGCCCTGAGCAGCGTCCAGACTATGATCGGGCTGGCCCGCGAAGCGGGTGTACCGGTACTGATCGACCCGAAGGGCACCGACTTTGAGCGCTATCGCGGTGCAACCCTGCTGACGCCAAACCTGTCTGAATTTGAAGCCGTTGCCGGCAAATGTAAAACCGAAGCGGACATTGTCAGCCGGGGAATGCAGCTGATCGCTGACTATGCGCTCTCAGCGCTGCTGGTGACCCGTTCTGAAAACGGCATGACGCTGCTGCAGCCGGGTAAAGCGCCCCTGCATATGCCGACGCAGGCGCAGGAAGTCTATGACGTGACCGGTGCCGGCGATACGGTTATTGGCGTCCTGGCCGCGGTCCTTGCGGCAGGTGACACGCTGGAAAACGCCTGTTTCCTTGCCAACGCGGCGGCAGGCGTCGTGGTGGGCAAGCTGGGAACCTCCACCGTCAGTACGGTGGAGCTGGAGAACGCTATTCATGCACGTCCCGAAAGCGGCTTTGGCGTGATGACGGAGAGCGAGCTGAAAACCGCCGTGGCTCAGGCGCGTCAGCGCGGCGAGAAAGTGGTGATGACCAACGGCGTGTTTGACATCCTGCATGCAGGACACGTCTCTTATCTCGCCAATGCCCGCAAGCTGGGCGATAGGCTGATTGTGGCGGTGAACAGCGACGCGTCAACCCGACGTCTTAAAGGCGAAACCCGGCCGGTTAATCCGCAGGAGAACCGGATGATTGTGCTGAGCGCACTCGAAGCGGTGGACTGGGTCGTACTGTTTGAAGAAGATACGCCGCAGCGTCTGATTGCCGATGTGCTGCCGGATTTGCTGGTGAAAGGCGGAGATTACAAGCCGGAAGAGATCGCAGGCAGCAAAGAAGTATGGGCCAACGGCGGTGACGTACGCGTGCTTAACTTTGAAGATGGCATCTCCACCACCAACATTATTAAAACGATCCGCAGTCACTGAGCAGACAGCCGGGGGCAGCAGCCACCCGGCTGATCATATTTACTGTGGCGTATCGATTTTACCGGCCGGATCGGGCGTCACCACTGCTGGCGCCGGTGCCGCCGGGCTTTCACTCTCCAGTTTAGCCAGACGCTGCTCCAGGGCTGCCAGCTTTTCGCGGGTGCGCAGCAGGACCTGAGTCTGCACATCAAACTCTTCACGGTTAACCAGATCCATACGGGTCAGCTGCGCCTGCAGAACCTGCCGGATTTTCTTCTCCACGTCGTCGCCAAAGTCGCGGATGCCTTTCGGCATCGCTTCATGGACCTGGCGCGCCAGTTGTTCAATTTTTTTTGTGTCGATCATGGTTATTTCCTGATTGCGGTGGCTGTGAGCAGCACGTTTTCCGACGGTACAAGAAGTAAGTGTAATGCCAGAACCAAAAAGGTTAAACCCGAAATCCGCAACGCATGATGTGCAAAAGCAATTGCACTTTTGTCGATTGCCCGTCCCGGTGAATAACGCTATAGTGATTTTGCTTATTCTCAGGGCGGGGCGAAATTCCCCACCGGCGGTAAATCAGCTTCTGCTGAAAGCCCGCGAGCGCTTTTGCGACCGTGCAAAAGGACAGCAGATCCGGTGTGATTCCGGGGCCGACGGTTAAAGTCCGGATGGGAGAGGGTAACGACATCAGCCGGGTTTATGCCCGCGTCACGTTTTTGCCATGTGTATTTTTCACGCACTCCTAAGCTCGCCCTGGTTCTGGTAACTCATAATATTTTAAGGTTAATTACCATGAATCAGACGCTTCTTTCTGAATTTGGCACGCCGGAACAGCGTGTAGAACGTGCACTTGACGCACTGCGTAACGGTCGCGGTGTGATGGTTCTTGACGATGAAGATCGCGAGAACGAAGGCGATATGATTTTTGCCGCCGAGACCATGACCACAGAGCAGATGGCGCTGACTATCCGCCACGGCAGCGGCATTGTCTGCCTCTGCATCAATGAGGCCCGCCGCCAGCAGCTCGATCTGCCGATGATGGTAGAGAACAACACCAGCTCTTACGGCACCGGATTTACCGTTACGATTGAAGCCGCAGCGGGAGTGACCACCGGCGTCTCTGCAGCTGACCGCATCACCACTATCCGCGCCGCGATTGCTGATAATGCTAAACCGGCTGACCTGCACCGTCCGGGACACGTTTTCCCGCTGCGCGCGCGCGAAGGTGGCGTACTGACGCGCGGCGGTCATACCGAGGCCACGCTCGATCTGGTCACGCTTGCGGGCTTCAGGCCGGCTGGCGTCCTGTGCGAGCTGACTAACGACGATGGCAGCATGGCGCGCGCCCCTGAAGCGATCGCGTTTGCGCAGCAGCATGATATGCCCGTGGTGACCATTGAAGATCTGGTGGCTTACCGCCGCCAGCGTGAGACCCGTCAGGCCAGCTAAAGCTGGCATACAAAAGCAGACCAGCCGGAGGGCGGGAAATCAGCCCGCGCCGGCGGTCTGCAGCAGCGTCAGACTCAGCCCCATCACCGTCATCCCACACAGCACGCCATAGCTCGGGTTATTGTGCGGATCGATTTCGCGCGCCAGCGGCATCAGTTCATCCACCGAAAGTGCGACCATAATCCCTGCGACGGCGGCCATAATGGCAGCAATCACTACCGGCGACAGCGCCGGACCGAGCAGCAGAAAGGCAATGACGCCGCCCAGAATTTCCGCCATACCAGAAATACAGGCCCAGAACAGCGCTTTGGCTTTGGAACCGGTCGCCGCGTACATCGGCCCGGCAACCGCCAGTCCTTCAGGAATATTGTGGATGGCCACGGCTAAAGCGATGCCCAGCCCCAGCTCCATATCGCTGCTGGCAGTAACAAAGGTGGCGACCCCTTCAGGAAAATTGTGCAGGCTGATGCCCAGCGTCAGCAGCACAGCAGTTCGCTTCAGGTTAACGGGACGACCCTGAGTGGCCATCAGATCCTGCGGATGCTGATGCGGCAGCAGGCGATCCATCGCGAAATAGCCGATCAGGCCGAGCATAAACATACCGTATCCCAGCATCGGTGACATTCCTGCAGTATGCAGCGCCGCTGGCAGCATCTCCATCAGCGAAATCAGTAGCATAATGCCGGCGGCGAAGCCGAGCGCAAAGGCGAGCAGACGGTTTGACGGCTTTTGACCGAGAATGCCAAACAGGGCGCCAATAAAGGTGGCACCACCGGCCAGAATAGTGAGCAGTAAAGGCACCGACATAGCAAGCTCCATGATGATAATGATTACCAGTTACATTATAATTAACCTTATAAAATATCGAGTTATTAAGCGTAAAGTTATGTCGTTCACGCTTATTCAAATTTGCTGACAGACATTATCACGCTTCTCCGCGTTTAAGTGGCCTGGCAAGCGCGTATTGTGACGCTTATGAAAGCAACAGCGGTGAGGTGTGAAAATGTGTGATGGCCGTATGCCTGCTCTGTTTCTGGGTCATGGCAGCCCGATGAACGTGCTGGAAGAGAACCGTTATACCCGGGTATGGCAGCAGCTGGGCAGAGATCTGCCGCGCCCGCGCGCTATTCTCGCGATTTCCGCGCACTGGTACACGCGCGGAACGCGGGTAACCGCCATGGAACAGCCACGCACTATTCACGATTTCGGCGGATTTCCGCAGGCGCTGTTTGACGTGCGCTACCCGGCACCCGGATCGCCTGCGCTGGCGCAGCGCGTAACGGAGCTGCTGCCGGCGGCAGAAAAAGATGAGAGCTGGGGGTTCGATCACGGCTCGTGGGGCCTGCTGGCCAAAATCTATCCTGAGGCGGATATTCCGCTGGTGCAGCTCAGCGTGGACAGTACCCGGCCCGCCGCATGGCATTTTGAGGCCGGACGTAAGCTGGCTGCGCTGCGCGATGAGGGGATCCTGCTGGTTGCGAGCGGCAACGTGGTACATAACCTGCGCAAGCTGCAGTGGCAGGGGAGTGCGCCGGCGTATCCATGGGCCGAAGCGTTTAACCAGTATGTGCGCGATAATCTGCCCAGCGACGCGCCGGCAGCCGATCATCCGCTGGTTAACTATCAGCAGCATCCGGGCGCGGCGCTTTCGCATCCGACCGCTGAACACTATCTGCCGCTGCTCTATATTCTGGGCGCACGCGCAGCGGGTGAGGCGGTCAGCGTGCCGGTTGAGGGCATGGAGATGGGCGCAATCAGTATGCTGTCAGCGCAGGTGGGATAACGGCCCGCGGCGTCGCAGGCCGGAAGGGGGCGCACCGGAATGCGCCACCAGGTTAGCCGATAAAAGTATGCGGATAGAAGCGCGACAGATCCTGGGTGATCAGCGCCCGATCTTCGCGTAAGCCAATCCCCGCCGGCTGATCGTCTATCAGCCAGCTGCCAATCAGCGTATAGCTGTCGCCAAATCGAGGCAGCGCGCAGAACTGCTGGATAATCATACCCTCTTCGCCATAGGGACCGTCAGCGCGCGCAATTTCGTTGCCGTTTTCAATAATACGGATGTTGGCGCCCTCACGGGAGAAGAGCGGCTTCACCACATATTTATCCATCTGCGGCGCCTGGCTGTCATCTGCAAACCAGGCGGGCAGCAGATTGGGATGGTCCGGGAACATCTCCCACAGCAGCGGCAGCAGGGCTTTATTGGAGAGGATGCTTTTCCAGGCGGGTTCCAGCCAGCGTACGCCGGCATCGGCCAGCTTGGTCGAGAACACCTCGCGCAGCATGAACTCCCAGGGGTAGAGCTTGAACAGGTTGCTGATGACGCGATCGTGCTGGTCGGTAAACTGGCCTTTTTCCCCTAGTCCAATCTCGTCGATATAGAGAAACTCGCCGGGAAGTCCCGCTTCTGTGGCGCAATCCTGCAGATACTGTACCGTCGCGCGGTCCTCTTCCGTATCACGGCAGCAGGCAAAGTGCAGCCAGTTAAAGCCGTGCTGCTGCTGCAGAACCGCAAACCGCTCAATCAGCTTCTCCTGCAGGCTGTTAAACTGATCGCTGCCCGCCGGCAGGTTGCCCGCTTTGAGCTGATCTTCGAGCCAGATCCACTGAAAAAAAGCGGCCTCATAGAGTGACGTCGGCGTGTCGGCGTTGTTTTCCAGCAGCTTGATCTCACCGCTGCCATCCCACACCAGATCCAGACGGGAATAGAGCGAAGGCTGACGCTGAGCCCAGGATTCGCGGACAAACTCCCAGGTGTGTTTCGGAATGCAGAAGCGGGTCAGCAGCGCATCGCTGTTAACCACTTTTTCCACCGCCTGCAGGCACATCTGATGCAGCTCTGCCGTAACGCTTTCCAGCGTCTCTACCTGTGCCAGCGTGAACTGATAATAGGCCTCTTCACACCAGTAGGGCTCACCATACATCGTGTGAAACTGAAAGCCATATTCAGTGGCTTTTGCGCGCCAGTCCGGGCGTTCGCTGATAGCAATACGTTGCATACGGCGCTTAGCCTCCCAGCGAGCGACTGCTGGTGCCGCTGGCGCTGCTGCGCTGCATACTGTTTTGCTTCGCGACCGTCTCACCAAAGCCACCGCGGGTAATGGTCGAGGTCGTGGCCGGTTTAGGTGCCATGGCGGTTTTAGGCACGTTCATGGTACGGCCAGAGGTCGCTGAGCCATAGTTTTTACCGGCGGCGTCTACGAACTGTCCGTTAGCCGGGCTGGCAGGCGTTTTAGGGGAAAACAGCGGCTGCTGAGCAAAACCGGCGCCGCCGCCCATCATACGTCCCATCATGTAGCCAGCCATCAGCGGCATCCAGAAGCCGCCGCTGTGCTGTGCTTCGGCATTGTTTGCGGTGGTGCCCGCACCCGCCTGAGCCGGTGCCTGCTGGCACTGATTTTCGCCAAATTCCGCCACGCAATCTTCGCGTGAGGCATATTTAGGCGCGGTGCGCTCCGCCTCTTTCAGCGCATTGTTATAAGCGGCTTTACACTGACCGCTCTGATCCGGATTGGCTTTCGCACAGTCGTCAGCATTCTGATAGAGCGAAACTGTTTCGTCGCTCTGTTCGCAGCCTGCCAGCATAAATACTGCAGTGACCGCCAGCGCGACGGGCGTAAGATGACGTGCCTGCCAGCCTTTACGAAAAGCGGCATGACGGATATTTTTTGTCCGTTTCATAGTGATTATCCTGTACCCAGAGTTGCAGTCAGGATAGGTGATGCGAGGGGGGATTTAAAGCGTGAAGCCTGACAGGGCGCGGATCTTTACGTAGCTATACGTTCAAATGCGAAAGGGGCCGCAGGGGCCCCTTTTGCTGTCAGCGGCTGAATGGATTGCCGCTGTTGCGCGCTGCCGGCTGAACAGACGCCGCCGGAGCGGAAGCTGCCGCCTGCGGTGCGCTGTCGGCCTGTGCAGTCTGCTGGCTATTTTCCGGCGCGACGACTTCAGGTGAGGTCGTCACCTCTTTGCCCAGCGCGCTGTTCAGCTGCTGCAGGTCCTGCTCATTGAGAGTACCCAGCGCATATTTGATATTCAGCTGGTTAATCAGATAGCTGTAGCGCGCGTTGGAGAGCTGCTGTTTAGCGTTAAACAGCGTAGTGGTCGCGTCCAGTACATCAACAATCGTACGGGTACCCACCTGATAGCCTGCTTCAGAGGCGTCGAGTGAGCTTTGCGCAGAGATCACTGCCTGTTTGTACGCATCAATGCTGCTGATTGACGCATTCACGTTGTTAAACGAGGAGCGTACGGTCTGCACCGCGCTGCGATGCGCGCCTTCCAGCTGTTCGCTGGCGGCGACAAAGTTGTACTGCGCCTGTTTCACCTGCGAGGTCACTGAACCACCGCTGTAGAGCGGTAATGAGAAGCTCAGGCCGACCTGATTTGAACCCGAGATCGAGTCGTTATTGGTGATGCTCTGATTCGCCCGGCTGCCGCTATATTTATTGTTAGACAGACCGGTCGACGCCGTCAGATCCAGCGTAGGCATATGGCCCGATTCAGCATAGCGGATCTGCTCACGAGCCAGATCCTGGCTCAGGCGCGCAGAGAGCAGGTTAAGGTTGCGACTCTCAGCCTGCTTTAACAGGCTGGCGACCGCATCAGGCCGTGCTGTTTTAAAGCGATCGATGCTCAGCGAGGCCAGGGAGAGGTAGTCCATCCCGGTGATCTGACGCAGCGATTCAACCGCATTATCCAGCGTGTTTCGGGCCGTCACTTCATTCGCCAGCACGCTGTCATACTGGGCGCGGGCGTTCTGTACATCGGTAATCGCCACCAGGCCGACATTAAAGCGCTGCGTGGTTTGATCCAGCTCGCGATAAATGGACTGTTTCTGCGCTTCGGTATAGGAGAGCGTATCAATCGCATTCAGCACGTTGAAGTAGGCGGTAGCGGTATTGAGGATCAGATCCTGCTGCGCGACCTGGTAGGTGACATCCTGAATGCCGGCAGTTTTTTCCTGCAGCGTCAGGCTGCGCCACTTTGACATATCAAAAATCGTCTGCGTTAATTGCAGCGAGGCGCTTTTGGTAGTGGTGTTCAGTCCGCTGTTATCACGATAGCCGTTGTTATAGGTGTAATCTGCACCCAGGCCCAGCTGCGGCAGCAACGGGCTGCGCGCTTCGTTGATCTTTTCAAACGCAGCGTCGCGATCGGCGGCAGAGGCACGCAGATCGGGATTGCTCAGGCGCGCCTGCTGATAAACCTGCATCAGGTTTTCTGCCTGGCTGGCAAGGCTGAATCCGCCCAGGCTCAGTCCAATAAAAAATGGGAGCAGTTTTTTCATTTGCATTCCTTTTGTTGCAGCCTGTGACGCGAAAAGTGCTGCTGCTAAGCCAAAAAAATAATCGCCGATTTTACAGAGGCGCTGTCAGAGATAGGTTGGCTGAACGTGCCTTCTTTCCCTAATTTACGTAAATAATTCAGAAAGAACCACTCGGATGGAGCACAAGGGTTGGCTTTTCGATGCTCTATCCCAATCTGCATAAGGAACCAGACGATGGCGGGCGAAAAAAAATCCCCTGTGACTTTCACAAAAAACGATGTAGAAATTATTGCACGCGATACCCGTTATGACGGTTTTTTTTCCATCGTCAGCTATCGCTTTCGCCACCGCCTTTTTAATGGCGGAATGAGTGGTGAAGTGGTGCGTGAAGTTTTCGAGCGCGGACACGCCGCCGTGCTGCTACCCTATGATCCCCTGCGCGACGAAGTCGTCTTAATCGAACAGATCCGCATTCCGGCTCTTGATTCCAGCGCCACACCCTGGCTGCTGGAGATGGTGGCAGGTATCATTGAGCCCGGAGAAACGCCGGAAGAGGTCGTACGACGCGAAGCACAGGAAGAAGCGGGCCTGAATGTCGGGCGCGTGAAACCGGTTATCAGTTATTTAGCCAGCCCTGGCGGCACCTCTGAACGGTTGTCGGTGCTGGTGGGTGAAGTGGATGCCAGCCTGGCAGAAGGGAACCATGGGCTGGAGGAAGAGAATGAGGATATTCTCGTACATGTGGTGAGCCGCAAACAGGCTTATCGCTGGGTGGAAGAGGGGATTATTGATAACGCAGCTTCTGTCATTGCGCTGCAATGGCTGGCGTTGCACCATGAAACACTACGACGTGAGTGGAAGGTAAAATGAAACAGCGCTATACCCCTGATTTTCCCGAAATGATGCGCCTGTGCGAAACGAACTTCGCGCAGCTGCGTCGCCTGCTGCCGCGCAGTGATGAAGCAGGCGCCTCGGTGCTCTATCAGGTCAACGGCGCCCGTTATCAGCTGACGATTGAAGAATCAACGCGTTATACCACGCTGGTTGAAATCCGGCAGGTGGCGCCGGCGGTAAGCTACTGGAGTCTGCCCGCGATGTCAGTGCGGCTCTATCACGATGCGATGGTCGCTGAAGTGTGTTCCACACAGCAGATCTATCGCTTTAAAGCACGCTATGATTATCCTAATAAAAAATTGCATCAGCGTGATGAAAAACATCAGATTAACCAGTTTCTGGCTGACTGGCTGCGCTACTGCCTGGCGCACGGTGCTCTGGCCGTGCCTGTTTGCTAAACGCGTCTGACGCATTGATGGCGTGGAGATTAAGGAAACGCTTTGGATAGCCTGCTCACTTTTCCTGCGGCACCAGGATCCGCGATCCGGATCCTGCAGATCACTGATACCCATCTCTTCGCGGGGAAGCACCAATCTTTGCTGGGGGTTAACACCTGGGCGAGCTTCGATGCGGTGCTGGATGCTATCGCGGCACAGCAGCACGAATATGATCTGATTATCGCGACCGGCGATCTGGCGCAGGATCATACCGTGGAAGCGTACCAGCATTTTGTTGCCGGTATTGCCCGCCTGCAAAAGCCATGCGTCTGGCTGCCCGGTAATCACGATTTCCAGCCAGCGATGGTGAATACCCTCGCCGAAGCAGGCATAGCGGCAGATAAACACGTTCTGCTGGGGGAGCAGTGGCAGCTGCTGCTGCTCGATAGCCAGGTATCTGGCGTGCCACACGGCATGCTGAGCGACTATCAGCTGGAGTGGCTGGCAGCGTCACTTGCGCGGTTTCCTGGGCGGCACTCGCTCATCCTGCTGCACCATCATCCGGTGCCTTCCGGCTGTACCTGGCTCGATCAGCATAGCCTGCGTAACCCGCACCAGCTGGAAGCGGTGTTACAGGCTTTTCCGCAGGCGCAGCATCTGGTATGTGGCCACATTCATCAGGAGCTCGATCTTCACTGGCAGGGGCGCCGGGTTCTGGCCTCGCCTTCTACCTGCGTCCAGTTCAAACCGCACTGCACCAGTTTCACCATCGACACGCTGGCCCCCGGCTGGCGCTGGCTGACATTAGCGGCGGATGGCTCACTGGAGACGGAAGTGAATCGCCTGCAAAGCGATATGTTCCGGCCGGACCTTGACTCAGATGGGTACTGATTAATGGCCACGCTGCTCTATCTGCACGGATTTAATAGCTCGCCGCAGTCAGCCAAAGCGACGCAGCTGCAGGCGTGGTGCGCCGCAGCGCAGCCGCACATTAATGTTCTGGTGCCTCAGCTGCCCGCTTTTCCGGAGGAGGCAGCCAGCCTGCTGGAAGAGTTAGTGATGCAGCATACCGGCGAACCGCTGGGGCTGGTTGGCTCATCGCTGGGCGGCTATTTCGCGACCTGGCTGTCGCAATGTTTTATGCTGCCAGCGGTGGTGGTGAATCCGGCGGTACGTCCGTTTGAGCTGCTGACGGATTATCTGGGCGAGAACCGTAATCCCTACACCGGCCAGCAATATGTGTTAGAGTCACGCCATATTTACGATCTGAAAGTGATGCAGATTGACCCGCTTGATGCGCCCGATCTGCTCTGGCTATTGCAGCAGACCGGCGATGAGATCCTCGACTATCGCCAGGCACTGAATTACTACAGCGCATGCCGGCAGACGGTTGAAGCGGGCGGCAATCACGCCTTTATCGGATTTGAACGCCATTTTACGCAGATAGTAGATTTTCTGGGTTTATCCCTCTCCTAAGCTGCGTCATGGGCTCCTTTTTCTCTTGTTCATCAGACAAATACAATGAGCCAATCAAACTATAATGCTGACGCGATTGAGGTCCTGACCGGCCTTGAGCCTGTGCGTCGCCGTCCGGGTATGTATACCGATACCACCCGGCCAAACCATCTGGGTCAGGAAGTTATCGATAACAGCGTCGATGAAGCGCTGGCGGGCCATGCCAGCCGGGTCGAGGTGATCCTGCACGCCGATCAGTCACTGGAAGTGATCGACGACGGGCGCGGTATGCCGGTGGATATCCATCCGGAAGAGGGCGTACCGGCCGTTGAACTGATCCTGTGCCGGCTGCACGCAGGCGGTAAATTCTCCGGTAAAAACTATCAGTTTTCCGGTGGCCTGCACGGCGTGGGCATCTCGGTTGTCAACGCGCTCTCCACGCGGGTGGAAGTGACCGTACGGCGTAATGGTGAAGTGTATCGTATCGCTTTTGAGCATGGCGAAAAGGTTGAAGACCTGAAAGTGATAGGTACGGTCGCCAAACGTAACACGGGCACCAGCGTGCATTTCTGGCCTGACGTCAGCTTCTTCGACAGCCCGCGCTTCTCCGTATCGCGCCTGAAACACCTGCTTAAAGCCAAAGCGGTACTCTGTCCCGGCGTTGAGATTGTCTTTAAAGATAAGGTGAACAACAGCGAGCA
This sequence comes from Pantoea sp. UBA6567, assembly GCF_002434165.1. NCBI lineage: Bacteria > Pseudomonadati > Pseudomonadota > Gammaproteobacteria > Enterobacterales > Erwiniaceae > Pantoea > Pantoea sp. UBA6567. The sequence continues at coordinate 36,187 of NZ_DJJN01000001.1, forward strand.
GACCTGGCTCTATCAGGATGGTCTGACCGATTATCTGAGTGAGGCGGTCAACGGGCTGCCCACGCTGCCGGAAACGCCGTTTACGGGCAGCTTTGCCGGTGACGTGGAAGCGGTAGACTGGGCGCTGCTGTGGTTACCGGAAGGGGGCGAGCTGCTGACGGAAAGCTACGTTAACCTGATCCCGACCATGCAGGGCGGAACGCACGTAAACGGTCTGCGCCAGGGACTGCTGGATGCCATGCGCGAATTCTGCGAATACCGCAATATTTTACCGCGCGGCGTTAAGCTGTCAGCGGAAGATATCTGGGATCGCTGCGCCTATGTGTTATCGGTAAAAATGCAGGATCCGCAGTTTGCCGGTCAGACCAAAGAGCGTCTCTCCTCGCGCCAGTGCGCGGCCTTTGTGTCGGCGGTGGTGAAAGATGCGTTCAGCCTGTGGCTGAATCAGAACGTGCAGGCGGCAGAAATGCTGGCTGAGCTGGCGATCTCCAGCGCGCAGCGCCGTATGCGCGCGGCGAAAAAGGTGGTGCGTAAAAAACTCACCAGCGGGCCGGCGCTGCCGGGCAAGCTGGCAGACTGCACCGCCCAGGATCTGAATAAAACCGAGCTGTTCCTGGTTGAGGGTGACTCAGCGGGCGGCTCGGCCAAGCAGGCGCGCGATCGCGAATACCAGGCGATTATGCCGCTGAAGGGAAAGATCCTGAACACCTGGGAAGTCTCTTCTGATGAGGTACTGGCGTCGCAGGAGGTGCATGACATTTCCGTAGCGATTGGTATCGACCCGGATAGCGAAGATCTGAGCCAGCTGCGCTACGGCAAAATCTGTATTCTGGCGGATGCGGACTCCGATGGCCTGCACATCGCCACGCTGCTGTGCGCGCTGTTTGTGAAGCACTTCCGTTCACTGGTGCAGCAGGGACACGTCTATGTTGCGATGCCGCCGCTCTATCGTATCGACCTCGGTAAAGAGGTCTATTATGCGCTGGATGAAGATGAAAAAGAGGGCGTGCTGGAGCAGCTGAAGCGGAAAAAAGGCAAGCCGAACGTACAGCGTTTTAAAGGGCTGGGTGAAATGAACCCGCTGCAGCTGCGCGAAACCACGCTCGATCCAAATACCCGGCGTCTGGTACAGCTGACCATTGCCGATGAGGATATTGAGCAGACTCTGCGCGTAATGGATATGCTGCTGGCGAAGAAACGCTCCGAAGATCGCCGCAACTGGCTACAGGAGAAAGGCGATCTCGCCGATCTCGACGTTTAATGACGGCGACGCGCGCTGAGGATAACACGGTGAAAATTACTCTCGAAGAGCTGCGCGCCTGGGTGGCGGTGGTCGACAGCGGTTCGATCACCGCCGCTGCAGAACAGCTGGAGCAGACCACCTCCGGTATCAGCCGCGCGCTCAGCCGGCTGGAGAGTAAGTTACAGACCACGCTGATGCACCGCACCACGCGCCGTCTGGCGCTGACCGATGAGGGCGCGATTTTTCTTGAGCACGCCCGCCAGATCCTCACCTCCGTTGAGCGGGCCGAAGAGCAGATAGCCCGCCGCCGTGAGACGCCTGCCGGGCGACTGCGCATTAACGCCAATACCCCCTTTATGCTGCACGTCATCGTGCCGCTGCTGGCGGAGTTCCGGCAACGCTATCCGCAAATTGAACTTGAACTCAACACCGACGACATCGTTATCGATCTGCTGGAACAGCAAACGGATATCGCTATTCGCATTGGCGAACTGCGCGACTCGACGCTGCGCGCCAGGGTGTTAGGCAGCAGCGCGACGCGACTGGTAGCCAGTCCGGACTATCTGGCAAAACATGGCATACCCGATAGCGTAGCCGCGCTGAGCCAGCACCAGCTGATCGGGTTCAGCCAGCTGGATACCCATAACATCTGGCCCGTCTGGCAGCAGGAGGGAGAGTTTCTGCGTATTAAACCCACCCTGACCGCCTCCAGCGGCGAAACGCTGCGCCAGCTGGCCCTGCAGGGGCTGGGTATTGTCAGGCTCTCTGATTTTGTCAGCCGGGAAGATCGCGAACAGGGGCGGCTGATGGATGTGCTGGCGAGCGAAACCCGGGAGCTACGTTTGCCGGTGCACGCCGTCTACTATCGCAACCAGACGCTGAGTTCGCGCGTCACCTGCTTTCTCGATTTCCTGCAGGAGAAAATCCAGCGTCAGCAGCTGATTTAAGCATTCGGGCGGCAGACGCTCCGGCATAGCCAGAGCGTTGCCTGAGGAGAGGATCAGCTGGCCGGTTCCAGCACCAGGATTTTTACATCCACCACGTCGTCTTTGATGCGGGCGCGATGTGCATCCATATGCGGCATCTGCTGATGCTGCTCCAGCGCCCGCAGCGAGGCCCACTGCTCCAGCATAAAAATGGAGTCAGGTGAGTTTTGCTTCCACGGCACCTGCGCCTGATGGTCGAGCAGCGCATCATACTGATGGCAACCCTCCTCCTGCAGTACCGCCGGAATCAGCTCATTGATGGCATCCAGCACCGCCTGACGACGGCCCGGTTTAACACAAATTTCAGCGACGACTGTTAACATAGCGCTTCCTCTTTTCCCGTTGTGCTTACAGTTAAGCAAAGATTGCGCTGAGATGAGTCCGATAACGCGCAATATCGCGCGGCACATCGGGCTGTTTGATAACGTCGTTGCAGATAAAGGTAGGCAGCGCCTCCATTCCGAGGAACTGGTTGGCCTTATGGAAGTGCAGATAGAGGCCATCCACGCCCACGCCTTCAAAGAACTGATCGGCTTCAGTAAAGGCTTCCAGCGGCGCGTTCCACGTCAGCGACAGCATATATTTTTTACCCTGAATCAGGCCGCCGGAACCATATTTTTTGCTGGCGTCGCTGCGTGAGCGGCCATCGCTGGCGTAAAGTTTGCCGTGACCTTCGGTAAAGATCTCATCGATATATTTCTTCACCGTCCACGGCTCGCCCATCCACCAGCCCGGCATCTGATAGATCACCACATCGCTGTCCAGATACTTCTGGATCTCCTCTGCGACGTCGTAGTTACTGTCGGCCAGCGTGACAGAGACCTGATGACCGAGATCGCGCAGCTGACTGGCCGCGACGTCGGTCAGCGTATGGTTAAGTTCGCCTTTTGAGTGAGCAAAGGTTTTGCCACCGTCAATGATCAGAATGTTGCTCATACTGTTTTGCACCTGAATGTTAGTTTGATACGGCACACTCTACGCGCGAAAGTTGCGGGGAAAAACGTGCCACGGGTCACAATACTGTTGCTTATAAAGCAATAATGCTCCGGCGTGTGAAACACTCTGTGCGCAACCCGGAATTAAAATAAGAAGAGGCTATGAAAAAACAGATCACTATCGCGCTGCTGCTGGTAGCGGGCACGGCTCAGGCGCAGTCACGTCTCGATCTCATTCAGCAGCAGCAGACGCTGCGCGTCTGTACCACTGGCGACTATAAGCCTTACAGCTTTCTGCGCAGTGATGGAAAATATGAAGGGCTGGATATCAGCATGGCGGAGTCGCTGGCCGCCAGCCTGGGCGCCAGAGTCGCGTGGGTGCCGACCACCTGGAAAAAACTGAGCGCCGATTTTGTTGCCCGCCAGTGCGATATCGCACTGGGCGGCGTATCGGTCACGCTGAAGCGTCAGAAAATCGCCTGGTTTGCCCGACCGCTCGGCACAGATGGCAAAATTCCGCTGGTGCGCTGTGAGGACAAAGCGCGCTATCAGACCATTGCGCAGATAAACCGGCGTGAGGTGCGGGTCATCGAGCCTGCCGGAGGCACTAACGAAGCGTTCGTGCACAGCCATCTGCCGCAGGCTACGCTGCAGCTGGCAGAGAATACGACCATCTTTCAGCAGCTGACGGATAAAAAAGCGGACGTGATGATCACCGACGCGTCTGAAGCGCAGTTTCAGCAGCAGCACTATCCGTCGCTATGCGCCATTAATCCGGATAAGCCGATGCAGTATGGTGAAAAAGCTTACATGCTGCCGCGCGATGATATGAGCTGGAAACTCTACGTGGATCAGTGGCTGCATCTGGCGACTGCCACGGGCGAATATGCGGCGATCCAGCAAGCGTGGCTGGGTAAAGTGCCCTGATGCGGTATGACGTCACACCGGGTTTTCTGCAGCAAAATCAGCGGTTTTATCAAAGGGCAAAAGCGGCCGGATCCGCCTGCTGCGCTGTTGTTTTTTAACGCAAACCTTTCTGCCGCAGAGACACGGCTTCTCTGTGACTAACTCGCGTGAATAAGGTACTATCCTCGCCAAATGACCCGCCGGTGCGGGCCACGAAGTGAGGATGCAAACGTAATGAGCGAAATGACGCAGGATGGTGCAGAGCGTCTTGCCCTGCACAAGTTTACCGAAAAAGCGTACCTGGACTACTCCATGTATGTGATTATGGATCGCGCGCTGCCCTATATCGGTGACGGTCTGAAGCCGGTGCAGCGCCGTATCGTCTACGCCATGTCAGAGCTGGGCCTGAGCGCCAGCGCCAAATTTAAGAAGTCAGCGCGCACCGTCGGTGACGTGCTGGGCAAATATCATCCGCATGGCGACAGCGCCTGTTACGAAGCGATGGTATTAATGGCGCAGCCGTTCTCCTATCGTTATCCGCTGGTTGATGGTCAGGGTAACTGGGGCGCACCGGACGATCCCAAATCTTTTGCCGCGATGCGCTATACCGAATCGCGCCTCTCTAAATATGCGGAAGTGCTGCTCAGCGAGCTGGGCCAGGGCACGGTTGATTACACCCCGAATTTTGACGGCACGCTGCAGGAACCCAAAATGCTGCCGGCGCGGCTGCCCAACATTCTGCTTAACGGCACCACCGGTATCGCCGTCGGCATGGCAACGGATATCCCGCCGCACAATCTGCGCGAAGTGGCTGAAGCCGCGGTGCGGCTGATCGACAAACCCAAAACCACGCTGGATGAGCTGCTGGATATTGTGCAGGGTCCTGACTATCCGACGGAAGCAGAGATCATCACGCCGCGTGAAGAGATCCGCAAGATCTACCAGAGCGGGCGTGGATCGGTACGTCAGCGCGCCGTCTGGAAAAAAGAAGAGGGTGAGGCAGTGATCACTGCGCTGCCGCATCAGGTCTCCGGCGCGCGCGTGCTGGAGCAGATCGCCGCCCAGATGCGTAACAAAAAACTGCCGATGATTGAGGATCTGCGCGACGAATCCGATCACGAAAACCCGACGCGGCTGGTGATTGTGCCGCGTTCTAACCGCGTCGATCTCGATCAGGTCATGCACCATCTCTTCGCCACCACCGATCTGGAGAAGAGCTACCGCGTTAACCTGAACATGATTGGTCTGGATAACCGTCCGGCAGTGAAAAACCTGCTGGAGATCCTCTCTGAATGGCTGGTCTACCGGCGCGATACGGTCACGCGCCGTCTGAATTACCGGCTGGAGCGCGTGCTGCGCCGCCTGCATATCCTTGAGGGGCTGCTGGTCGCGTTTCTGAACATTGATGATGTGATCCACATTATCCGCAGTGAAGATGAACCCAAAGCGGTCCTGATGTCGCGCTTTGCAATCAGCGAAACGCAGGCCGAAGCGATTCTGGAGCTGAAGCTGCGTCATCTTGCGAAACTCGAAGAGATGAAGATCCGCGGCGAGCAGGCCGAACTGGAGAAAGAGCGCGATCAGCTGCAGGCCACGCTGGCGTCTGAGCGGAAAATGAACAGCCTGCTGAAGAAAGAGCTGCAGGCTGACAGCCAGGCATACGGCGACGAGCGCCGCTCGCCGCTGCACGAGCGTGAAGAGGCGAAAGCGCTGAGTGAAAATGAGCTGGTGAGCGCTGAGCCGGTGACCATTGTGCTGTCGCAGATGGGCTGGGTGCGCAGCGCCAAAGGGCACGATATCGACCCTGCCGGCCTGAGCTATAAAGCGGGAGACAGCTATCGGGCGGCGGCGCGCGGCAAGAGCAATCAGCCGGTGGCATTTATTGACTCCACCGGCCGCAGCTATACGCTCGATCCCACCTCGCTGCCGTCGGCGCGCGGGCAGGGGGAACCGCTGACCGGCAAGCTGACGCTTCCGCCGGGCGCAGTGATGGAGCAGGTGCTGATGGAAGCGGACGATCAGAAGCTGCTGATGGCCTCTGATGCCGGCTATGGCTTTATCTGTACCTTTGCCGATCTGGTATCGCGCAACCGCGCCGGTAAAGCGCTGCTGACGCTGCCGGAGAATGCGCGCGTCATGACGCCGCTGGCGGTCAATTCCGGCGATGACATGCTGCTGGCAATCACCCAGGCGGGCAGAATGCTGATGTTCCCGGTGGCTGACCTGCCGCAAATGTCTAAAGGCAAAGGCAATAAAATTATCTCAATTCCTGCCGCAGATGCTGCCTCCGGTGCCGACCGGCTGCAGTGGCTACTGATTCTGACGCCGGGCAGCACTCTTACCCTCTATGTGGGTAAACGTAAGCTGATCCTGCGCGATGAAGATCTGCAGAAAGTGCGTGCCGATCGCGGCCGTCGCGGCAGCGTATCACGCGGCCTGCAGCGTATTGACAGCGTTGAAGTCAACGCGCCGGCACGCCCTAAGCGTGACGCAAGTGCAGAGTAATCAGGTTATCTGCGAAGGAGTATTTTTTTGAGGACGCTATGTTACTAATTTTACGCGCGATAATTATTATCATCTATTCCGTACTGGTCTGTGTCTTCGGCAGCATCTGGTGCCTGTTTTCGCCGCGCAACCCGCGCCATGTCGCGACGTTTGGCCATCTTTTTGGCCGGCTCTCCGGAGTGCTGGGCGTTAAAGTTGAGCTGCGTAAGCCTCCTGAGGCGGCGAATTACGGTAATGCTATCTATATTGCAAACCATCAGAACAACTATGACATGATCACGGCGGCGAAAATCGTACAGCCGACCACCGTTACCGTGGGCAAAAAGAGCCTGTTGTGGATCCCGTTTTTCGGGCAGCTCTACTGGCTGACAGGCAACCTGCTGATCGATCGCGACAACCGGGCGAAAGCGCACGGCACTATCGGAGAGATTGTCGGGCAATTTAAAAAGAAGCGTATCTCATTCTGGATGTTCCCGGAAGGCACGCGCAGCCGCGGACGTGGCCTGCTGCCGTTTAAGACCGGCGCGTTTCACGCTGCCGTCGCCGCTGGCGTACCCATTATCCCGATCGTCGTCTCCAATACGCATGGCAAAATTAATATGAATCGCTGGAAGAATGGCCTGGTGATTGTAGAGATGCTGCCACCGGTCGATACCGCACAGTTTGAGACCACCTCTGTGCGTAAGCTGGCGACCCACTGCCGTGAAATAATGTCTGCTAAGCTGGAAGAGTTAAACGCAGAAGTCGCTGAACGCGAAAAAAACGGTAAAATCTGAGCCCTATCCGGGGGTGGTGGATGCCACCCCCGTGCACCACAGCAAAATTAACAACAACAACAACATGGACACGGCGTTTTACGCCCCGCTCAAAAGGTCTGAAGTTTTATGTCTTGCAGCAGACGTCACTTTATTCAGCTTTCTGCCGGCGTTGCGCTGGCCTCCCCGGCACTGACTTTTTCAGCCCGCGCCGCTACTCCGGCTGGCGATGTCCCGCTGCCGGTCCCGCCGCTGATTGAATCCCGCCGCGGACAGCCGCTGTTTCTGACGCTGCAGCGCAGCCACTGGTCGTTTACGGGCAGCGGCAGCAAAGTTCCGGTCTGGGGCATTAACGGCCTCTATCTGGGGCCGACGGTGCGGGTTTACAGCGGTGATGACGTTAAGCTTATCTACAGCAACCGGCTTAATGAGCCGGTGGCGATGACGGTCAGCGGCCTGCAGGTGCCGGGCGCGCTGATGGGCGGGGCGCCGCGCATGATGTCAGCGGGTGCTGACTGGTCGCCGGTGCTGCCCATTCGGCAGGGGGCGGCGACGCTGTGGTATCACGCCAGCACGCCGAATCATATGGCCCCGCACGTCTATAACGGCCTGGCGGGAATGTGGCTGATTGAAGATGAGGTCAGCAAATCGCTGCCGCTGCCTAAGCACTACGGCGTGGATGATTTTCCACTGGTGATTCAGGATAAGCGCCTCGATAACTTCGCCACCCCGGTCTATAACCCGCCATCAGAGGGCGGGTTTCTCGGTGATACGCTGCTGGTTAACGGCGTGCAGAATCCCTATGTGGATGTTTCCCGCGGCTGGGTGCGCCTGCGCCTGCTGAACGCCGCCAATGCGCGCCGCTTTGACCTGCGTTTTTCAGACGGTCGCCCTTTTACCGTTATTGCCAGCGATCAGGGGTTCCTGCCTTCGCCGGTCGCGGTGCAGACGCTCTCTCTGGCGCCAGGCGAACGGCGTGAGGTGCTGGTGGATATGTCGCAGGGGGATGAAGTGTCAATCACGGCGGGCACGGCGGCAGGGATTATGGATCGCCTGCGCGGCCTGTTTGAACCCTCATCCATTCTGACCAACACGCTGGTGCTGACGCTGCGCCCGACCGGGCTGCTGCCGCTGGTCACCGATAACCTGCCGATGCGACTGCTGGCCGATCAGATCCTCGACGGCGTGGCGGTGCGGACGCGCGAATTTCGTATTGGCGACAGCGTACCGGGCATTAACGGCGCGCTGTGGGATATGAACCGCATCGATACCACAACGCAGCAGGGAACGTTTGAGCGCTGGATTATTCACGCCGATCGCCCGCAGTCGCTGCATATTCAGGGCGTCATGTTCCTTATCAAAAGCGTCAACGGCGCGCAGTCGATGGGCGAAGATCGCGGCTGGAAAGATACCGTCTGGGTTGACGGCAGTGTGGAACTGCTGGTGAGTTTTCCGCAAAGCGCCAGCGATCACTTCCCGTTTGTCTATTATAGCCAGACGCTGGAACTGGCCGATCGCGGTACGGCAGGGCAGATGGTCGTCAATCCGCTCTCCTGAAGAAGAAAAAGGCCGCCGTGAGGGCGGCCGCAATTGTCGTGCTTCTCTAGCCGTTAAACGTCTCCGGGTCGGGACCCAGACGCTGGCCCTTATCCAGTTTGGTGATTTCACTGATCTCACTTTTCTCCAGCCGGAAATCGAAGACGTTAAAGTTCTCCTCAATGCGTGCCGGCGTCACGGATTTCGGGATCACCACCAGGCCGCTGTCGAGATGCCAGCGGATCACAATCTGCGCCGCGCTCTTGCCATACTTTTTCGCCAGCGTGCGGATAATCGCCTGATCGAACACGCCTTCGCCGCCCTGCGCCAGCGGGCTCCAGGACTCAGTCTGAATCTGATGCAGTGCGTTCCAGGCGTGCAGCGTACGCTGCTGCAGCATCGGATGTAGCTCAATCTGATTCACGACGGGCGTCACGCCGGTTTCATCAATCAGGCGTTTCAGGTGGGCCTCATGGAAGTTGCAGACGCCGATGCTTTTGGTCAGACCCTGCTGCTGCAGCTCAATCATCTTCTCCCATGCCGCAACGTAGTGATCTTTTTCCGGGCAGGGCCAGTGCATCAGGTAGAGATCAACGCTGTCGAGCTGCAGTTTCTCCAGGCTGCTCTCCATCGCCTGCTGCACATTTTGCTGGTCATCATTCCACAGCTTGGTGGTGACGAAGATATCGTCGCGCGCTACCGGCGTATCCTTCAGCGCCCTGCCAATCGCCTCTTCATTTTTATAGGCGGCAGCGGTATCGATAGAGCGATAACCCACTTCCAGCGCTTTCAGTACGGCGGTATGCGCCTCTTCCTGACTTGCCTGCCAGACACCGAGGCCAAGCTGCGGCATCATATTGCCGTCGCGCAGTTTGATAATAGGTTGATCTGCCATAGGGGCTCCTTTTTCATTGCGATCGCTGAATGGAAAAACTGTGTGCTTAAGTCTAGACAACAAACGTGCAGTGCGGATCGCTCTGCCAGAGCGGACTCTGACCCTTTTCTGCAAAAATCTTGCCTGATCCTCCAGGGGAGTAGAGCTTTGTGCAGCGTTGCGGCACACTGAATTTTTTATCCGGAAAGCCGCCATGTCCCATGACGCCCTGTGTCGCCAGCTTGCCCGCCGGGTCGTCGCGCTAATGTGCGACCCGCAAAAACCGCACTGTGCAGTGAAAAATGTCCGGCTCATTTACGCCAGCGAAACGCTGCCGCGGACGCCGATGATGTATCAGCCCGGCATTGTGATCCTGTTTCAGGGACGCAAAACCGGCTATCTCGGCAGCACGGTCTTTCACTATGACGCCAGTAAATATCTGATGCTGACGGTGCCGCTGCCGGTTGAGTGCGAAACGGAAGCCACGCCCGATGCGCCGCTGGCGGGCATGTGTCTGAGCGTGGATACCGCTTCGCTGCAGGATCTGCTGCTGGATATCGGTGACGATGAGCAGTTTCAGCCCGCGGTGCAGACCTCGGGTATTCATTCTGCCTGGCTGAGCGAAGAGATGCTGTGTGCCGCAGAGCGGCTGCTGGATGTGATGAGCCATCCGCGCGATGCACGGGTGCTTGGCCCGCAGCTGGTACGGGAAATCCTTTATTATGTGCTCACCGGTCCGATTGGCGGGGCGCTGCTGTCGCTGGTTAACCGGCAGACGCAGTTCAGTCAGATTGCGCGCGCGCTGCGGCGGATAGAAACGCACTTTGCCGGCAGCCTGAGCGTTGAGACGCTGGCGGCCGAGGTCAACATGAGCGTGTCCGCTTTTCACCACAACTTTAAGGCGGTAACGCAGACGTCCCCGCTGCAGTACCTCAAACGCTATCGTCTGCATCAGGCGCGGCTGATGATGCTGCAGGATGGCGTAAAGGCGAGTACAGCCGCGCTGCGGGTAGGGTATGAGAGTCCGTCACAGTTTTCCCGGGAGTTCAAACGGCTGTTTGGCACAACGCCGGGTGAAGAGGTCAGCCGCGCGCGTCAAACGGTGCAGACGCTGCCGTTTGACGCGGCGTGATAATTAAGAGGTTTTCTGACGGCGTTTTTTCCAGATCACCACAATGCTGCCGGCCAGCCCGGTAAACAGCAGCACCAGCGGCAGGATCATCAGAATAGCCATAACCTGATCTTCATGCCGCTTGATAAACGGCACCTGGCTGATGCCGTAGCCCATCGTAACGACAATGCCGACCCACAACACGCCGCTTAACCAGTTAAACAGCTGAAAACGGCTGTTACGCAGTCCGGAGATACCCGCCATGGTAGGCAGCAGCGTGCGCACAAACGCCAGGAAACGGCCCACCAGCAGCGCCATCAGGCCGTGGCGGTTAAACAGATGCCAGGCGCGCTGATGGTACTGCGCGGGCAGATGCATCAGCCAGCTTTTAACCAGCTTTGTATTGCCCAGCCAGCGCCCCTGCAGATAGCTCAGCCAGCAGCCGAGGCTGGCGGCAGTGGTCAGGATCACCATGGTCGGCACAAAGTCCATTACGCCTTTAGCAATCATGGCGCCCGCCAGCAGCAGCAGGCTGTCACCCGGCAGAAACGACGCCGGCAGCAAGCCATTTTCCAGAAACAGCGTCAGAAACATCACGCCGTAGACGATCCATACGACATCCGGATTGGCCAGCGCAGCAAAATCCTGATGCCAGAGCGCCTGGACAATCTCATGTAAAACACCCATCTGCTATCCCGTCGAGTTACAAGGCTTTTATAGTAGCCCTCCGCAGCCGCCGGCGCGTTGATCTGACACGGCGAGCCACGGATGGTTGAAGGTTGGTTTAATTCGTTAAGCGGTCAAAACCCGCCTGCAGATCGGCCAGCAGGTCGCTGACGTGCTCCAGACCGATATGCAGACGTATCAGCGTGCCCGTAAAGTCGACGCCGCCTGCCGGGCGAATCGCCGCCAGCTCTTCGGGCTGGCTGGCCAGAATCAGCGACTCATAACCGCCCCACGAATAGGCCATGCTGAAATGATGGAAGCGATCGAGATAATTTGCCAGCTGCTGCGCATCCAGCCGCTCATGCAGCACAAATGAAAACAGGCCGCTGCTGCCGCTGAAGTCGCGCTGCCAGAAACGGTGTCCCGGGCTCTGCGCCAGCGCCGGATGATTGACCCGCGCCACTTCAGGCCGGCCAGTCAGCCACTCCGCCACCTGCAGCGCGCTCTCTTCGTGCTGGCGCAGGCGGGTGCCTAAGGTGCGCAGACCGCGGCTCGCCATATAGGCCGTATCCGCATCGACCATCTGCCCCATCAGGTAAGAGTTCTCACGCAGCTGCGGCCAGCAGCGGGCGTTGGCCACCGCGGTGCCAATCATGGCGTCGCTGTGACCAATGATATATTTGGTGCCAGCCTGGATAGAGATATCAATCCCGAACGACAGCGCGTTAAACAGCACGCCCGCCGCCCAGGTGTTGTCCAGCATGATAATCGCCTCGGGCGCTTTGGCACGTACGGCGGCAACAATCGCCGGGATATCCTGCACTTCCATCGTCACCGACGCCGGCGACTCAAGAAACACCACGCGGGTATTGGGCTGCACCAGTTCACCGATCTCACTGCCAGTGCAGTGATTAAACCAGGTGGTGGTGACCTGCATTTTGGTGAGGATTTTGCTGCAGAAATCCTGCGTCGGTTCGTAGACCGCTCCGCTCATCAGCACGTGATCGCCCGCTTCAACAAACGCCAGAATGGCGTTGGCAACGGCGGCTGCGCCGCAGGGATAGAGTGCACAGCCTGCGCCACCTTCCAGTTCGCTCATCGCATCCTGCAGCGAAAAGTGCGTAAGCGTGCCGCGACGGCCATAAAAGAGTTCGCCTTCAGCCCGCCCGGCGGTGGCGCGTTGTTTATCCGCGACGGTATCAAAAACCAGGGATGAGGCGCGCTGTATTACGCTGTTCACCGCGCCCTGCGTATAACGTTTATTACGTCCTGCGCTCACCAGCGCGGTATCCAGTTTTTTCGTAGCCATCACTGCCTGTCCTGACCCATCTTACAAAGCATTCACGTTACCACGAATCAGGGGAGGGGTTGAGCCTGTTTACCGATTATCAGAGTGGCACCAGCCCGGTGGCGAAGGCACAGCAGCAGCAGGCGCTGCTTTGTAAATAGTAATGAGAACGACTATCACTTAGATCCTTTTTTTTGCTATGATCGTCTCTTCAGTCGTGAACTCTACAACAGAATCTGGAGATGCAGCGTGGTAGCCAGTGATTTAATGCAGACAGACCTCTCCGTCTGGGGGATGTACCAGCATGCCGACATCGTGGTTAAAATTGTCATGATTGGCCTGTTACTGGCATCCGTCGTGACCTGGGCCATCTTTTTTGGCAAATATGCTGAACTGAGCGCCGCGAAACGTCGCCTGAAAAAAGAGCAGCAGGCGCTGGGCGCAGCACGCTCGCTGGCTGACGCTTACCGTACGGCAGAGAGCTTTAAAGCCAGCAGTCACAGTGCTGTACTGCTGGCCGATGCGCGCGAGGAGCTGACGCTGTCAGCGGGCACAGACGATCTGGCGGGCATCAAGGATCGCACCAGTTTTCGCCTTGAGCGTCGGGTAGGGGCGTTCGGTCGTCATGCCGGGCGCGGCAATGGTTTTCTGGCAACCATCGGTTCCGTGGCGCCTTTTATCGGCCTGTTCGGTACCGTATGGGGCATTATGAATAGCTTTATCGGCATCGCTAAAACGCAGACTACCAATCTTGCCGTGGTCGCGCCTGGCATTGCTGAAGCGCTGCTGGCGACAGCAGTCGGCCTGGTTGCCGCTATTCCTGCCGTGGTTATTTACAACGTTTTTGCGCGCATGATTGCCAGTTATAAAGCGTCGCTGGGTGATGTCGCAGCCCAGGTGCTGCTGCTGCAAAGCCGCGATCTCGATCTCGGCACAGCGCACGTCGCGGCGGAAACCAGCCGTCCGGCCGCTACGCATAAGCTGCGCGCAGGATAATCATTATGGCGATGCGTTTAAACGATGAGGCCGCTGGCGACAGCGAAATGCATGAGATTAACGTCACGCCGTTTATCGACGTTATGCTGGTGCTGCTGATTATCTTTATGGTGGCGGCACCGCTGGCAACGGTAGATGTACGCGTTAACCTGCCAGCGTCCACCAGCGCACCGCAGCCGCGCCCGGAGAAGCCGGTCTATCTCTCAATCAAAGCGGATAAGCAGATCTATATCGGCAATGATGCGGTGACGAAAGAGACGCTGGTAAACGCGCTGACTGCGCAGACCGCGGGAGATAAGCAGACCACTATCTTCTTCCAGGCCGATCAGTCAGTGGACTATGCCACGCTGATGGCGGTGATGGACCAGCTGCGCGCAGCGGGCTATCTGAAGATTGGCCTGATGGGAATGGAAACGGCCGGCAAATAGCCGGACTGTTTTGCCGAAGAGAAAGCCGCTGATAACAGCGGCTTTTTTTATATCTGCTTTCTGCAGAGCGGCTGTCAGAACCGCCCCGCATTGTTAATTTCCTGTTACCTTTTGTCAGTCTTTGTAAAGCACAATGGTGATTCAGATCACATTCATTCCTGGCTGAGCAGGCTACAACGGGTAAAAAACCAGGAAGGACAGTATGAGCAGCCAGTTATCTCTGCAAAAACCTGCGCGCAGCGGGGCGAAAACCATCTTTAGCGTTACCAGCGGTAACTTCCTTGAGATGTATGATTTTATGGTCTTTGGCTACTACGCCACCGCCATCGCGAAAACCTTTTTTCCCGGCGACGATCCCTTTGCCTCTCTGATGCTGACGCTGATGACCTTCGGCGCCGGATTTCTTATGCGTCCGCTGGGCGCCATTGTGCTGGGTGCCTATATTGACCATCACGGCCGGCGCAAAGGCCTGCTGCTGACGCTGGGGCTGATGGCGATTGGCACACTGACCATTGCGCTGGTGCCGGGTTACGCCACGCTTGGCGCCGCGGCACCAATTTTGATCCTGCTCGGACGCCTGCTGCAGGGCTTCTCCGCGGGGGTAGAACTCGGCGGCGTCTCGGTCTATCTGGCAGAAGCTGCGCCCGAAGGGCGTAAAGGATTCTGGGTCAGCTGGCAGTCGGGCAGTCAGCAGGTGGCGGTGATCTTCGCCGCGCTGCTGGGACTGGGGCTGAATCATTTGCTGGCGAAAGAGGCCGTTACCGAATGGGGCTGGCGTATTCCGTTTGTGGTGGGCTGTATGATTGTGCCGTTTCTGTTCTGGATCCGCCGCATGCTGGAAGAGACAGAGGCGTTCAGCCAGCGTAAAACGCATCCCTCCATGCGTCAGATTGTGCGGTCAGTCGGACAAAACTGGGCGCTGGTGCTGGCGGGCATGCTGATGGTGGTCACCACCACCGTGATGTTCTACATGATCACCGCTTTCACGCCAACCTTTGGCAAAACGGTGCTGATGATGAGCGATAAGCAGAGCTTTCTGGTAACGCTGTTTGTCGGGATATCCAATCTGTTCTGGCTGCCGGTTATGGGGGCACTTTCCGATCGGGTCGGACGGCGACCGCTGCTGATTATCTTTACCGTGCTAATGATCCTGACGGCCTGGCCGGTGCTGCACTGGCTCACCGGTTCCGCGAGCTTTGCGCATCTGGTCGAAGCGGAGCTGTGGCTCTCTTTTCTCTATGCCAGCTACAACGGTGCCATGGTGGTCTATCTGGCAGAGATTATGCCGGCAGAGGTGCGCGCATCCGGCTTTTCCCTGGCCTACAGCCTGGCGACCGCACTGTTTGGCGGCTTTACGCCAGCCATCTCCAGCTACCTTATTCATGCCACCGGCGATAAAGCGATGCCCGGCATCTGGCTCTCATTTGCTGCCGTCTGCGGACTGGCAGGCACACTGCTGATTGGCCGGATGGTGAGACAGTATCAGCAGCGCCACGCGGTAACGCCCGCCAGCGCCTCACTCTGATGCTTTTCCGGCCGCGCCCTGCGGCCGGCTCTCTCCCCGCTAAAACGCCACGTCCACCACCACGTTATCCGTGTAGTTTCCGGCTGCCGGCGTCGCCTGCGTCGTCAGTATCCGGGCCGTGTAGGTAAAGTTGCGCGTTACCGTATCGGGATTAAGCGAGGTTGACGTTGTGCTGCTCCAGCGATCGCTGCCGGAGGGTCCCCAGCGCGAGGTCGTGGCCGCGTCTTTATAAATGTCATAGGCCAGCCGGCTGGCTCCGTTTGCCATCTGCCGCGCGGTGCCGCTGAAATTATTGCCGTTGCTCAGCCCAACGCTATAGGTGCTCCCTTTAGAGCAGACCACGCTGATGGTCTGCTGAACGGCAGAGAAGCTGCCCGCCAGCGGCGCGCTGCCAAAGTTGAGGTTCGGGGCGGTAATGGTGGTGCAGTCGTTGGTGACCACCAGCGTCACGGTCAGCGGCAGGGCGGTGCCGCTGCTGGCTTGCACGGTTCCCAGACAGATACCGGCCACGCCGGCGCTGGTACAGACGCTGTAGCTTACCGTCAGCGTCAGGGTGGTGGTGTATGTGCCTGCCGCAATCACCTGGCCCGGCACGGTGCGGAAATAGAGCGGGATAGTGAAGTTGAGGCTGTTGCCCAGCGCCAGCAGCGCCGAGGCGTTCCAGCGATAGCTGTTGCCCTGACGCAGCTCGGTGGCGCAGGCGCTGTCGACACAAAGCTGGATCGGAACGTTATCGCTGCCGCCGGTGCTCGCTTTCAGCGTGGCGCGGGTCCCGTTCAGGTAGCTGGCAGCGGTAAACGCATAGGCAATATAGTCGTTGCCCAGCAGATTAAGCGTGGCGGAGCCGCAGTTGACATTCGTATTGGCGGACGTGGGGATAACCTGGGATTGCACAGAAAAGGTGGTCTGGCTGCCAAAGCTGGCCGGCGAAGCGGAGAGCGGGCAGAGCGCATAGCTGGCGCCGGGCAGCAGCAGTGCCAGCATCAATAGTAACTTAATCATGTTGTAATCCTGCTGAGGGTGTCTGCGCCAGCGCACCGGCGCCGGGCTGCGGGAGAGGTAGCGCGCAGACCAGCGGGCCATAGGTTTTCAGCGCCTCTGGTTCGCCGCGCGCGACGCTGAACGTGGTTTCACACTGGCGGCCATCGGGCGTGATAACCTGCAGCGTATTACGCGCCTGCAAATTCTCCAGCCAGACGATGCCGTCCCAGCCGACATAGCTGCTCTCTTTACCTGCGCGCAGCACCTGACTGGCAAGCGGCAGCGGCTGACCGCGCGTGTCGTGCAAAATAACGCTGGCGGCACGCAGCGGCTCAATCGGGAAGTCGAGCAGAAAACCGCTTTTACGCTTCACGGCAATGCGCTGCTCAACCCGGGATGCGGCGACGCTGGCAGGCAGATCCAGCGTATCGATATCATATTTTGCGCCGTAGTAGCTGCTGACCGCCGGGACCAGCAGATAGCCCTGGCCGTCAGTTTTCCCCATCGCCTGGTTCTCGTAGCGCACGGTCACGCCGGGATAGCGGGTTTTCACCAGCACAAAGGCGTCGTTGATATCATTAGCAGCAAAGAGGCGGTTATCCATCAGCACCAGCGCGCCAGAGAGATCTGCCCATTGCGTTGTATTGTCATCATCGCCCCAGAATCCGGCTGACGTATCGATCCGGTTATTGCGATAGCGCAGGCTGCCCTGACGATAATCGCCGCTGTCGCCCCCCTGGCGTGCCCAGGAGGCGTCCCAGGCGATTCCCCCCTCAGTGGGCATTGCCCGCGAGGCATACAGCCGCTGGTTACTGCGCCCCTGGCGATCGCGCTCCACGCTCACAGACGCGCTGCTCTGTTCACCAAACGGGATCACCAGTGAAATCGCCCCGTCCCAGCTACCGAGATCGCGATCGCGGCTGGCTGAGATATAGAGACTGCTGTTGCCCCACAAATTTTTGCTCCAGGTCAGGTTCCACAGACGCGTGCGCTCACCGTAGCCGCCGCTGATATCGAGATAAGCGAGTCCCAGACTGCCGTAGTCGCTGAGCGACAGGCTGGCCGTATATTGTGCGCTGCGACGCGCGAGTGAATAGCGGCTGTCGGCGCTTTCACTGCGGCTGCCGATCAGCGCCAGATTACTGAACGTGGTATCGCGCAGAATGTGCTGGGTGCCAAGGCTGAACCAGCTGTTGTTATATTGATATCCCCAGCTGTACTGCGTGCCGCTCTGGCTCTGCGCGTCGCTCTGCGCCACCGCCGCGTTGATGACGCCCAGGCTTCCCGCTTTCAGCAGGCCGCCCGCACCGCCCATGACAACGTCATCACTGCCTTCAGCGTGCGACTCCAGCGTCAGCCAGTCGCTGATACCGTAGCGATAGGAGCCACTGGCAGCGGCAGCGCCGTAGTCGGCACTCTTCACACCATAATTTTGCCGGACAGCGCCGGCAGAGAAGGCGTAATCAGACAGGCCACTTTTTAACAGGCTGGCCGACACGTAAAAGGGCAGCGTGGTGGTGACCTGACGCCCCAGCGCATCGGTGGTGGTGATCACCGCATCCCCGGCACCATTGACAAAGGGGATGTTGGTCAGCGACCACGGACCGGGCTGCACCGCCGTTTGCGCACTGCGATAGCCGTTAATAAACAGATCGACCGAGGAGGGCACCGCCGCCTGGCCGCTGAAGGCAGGCAGCGGATAAGTTACTAAATCGGGACGCACGCTGAAATCACGCGCTATCTGCACCCCGCCCAGCCGCACGCTGTTGCTCCAGCTCAGGGCGTCAGTGATAAGGTCGCCCACCCGCCAGCTGAGCGCGGCGTCTTCATTCTCATTGCTGAACCAGGTGTCGTAACGCAGATATCCCTCCTGCTGACCGCTGAGCGATCCATTCAGCTGCTGCGTATAGACGCCGTTAGAGGAGAACTGTCCTGTCGGGCCGAACAGCCGTAACTCATTCCACGAGGAGAGGCGTGAGCCGGCCCGGTCGGTGTGGGTCAGATAAACGTCGTAATTCAGCAGCGCCCCGTTGCTGGCGCGCGCCGGAAAGCGGGGACGCTGCTCAGCCTGCCCGAGCCGCTGCGCCGGCAGCCAGGCCGGCGGCACCGTCAGCAGCAGCCGCTGCCGGGTTTCATCATAGGTGACATCCGCGCCAGGCAGCTGCCGAAGATCGACCCGCTCATCCGGCAGCTTTTCCGCCGCCACGCCCGCCTGCAGCAGATCGCTGCGGCGCAGCCAGAAATGATCCTGCTGATGTTCAACGGCAACAATATCGCCGCGCGCGCGCTGATTGATAATTAACTCCAGCATCAGCTGCTGCCCCTGTGCGCTGCTTTCCAGCGCGGGCGGAGGCGGCAGCGCAGACCAGCTCTCCGCACGCCCGTGCGCGGGCAGGATCATCAGTACGCTGCCCAGCAGCAGATAACGCGAGGGCGCAGGCGTCATTAGCGTGCGGCAGTACTGCGCCAGGCGCGGTTGTTGACATCGGCTGCCAGCTCTCCGCGCAGAGGCTGGCTGACCGGCCAGCGCTGGCTGCTGTGTGCCAGCACATAGCCAAACAGGCCGTTGCCCAGGGCGGCTCCGCCGGCGCGGACATTGCTCAGGCGCGCATGGCCGCTGCCGCTGTTGGTCAGCTCCAGCCAGCGCCTGCCGCCGCTGCTGACTTCGCGCCAGCTCAGCACCGCTTTCGCGCTGTCGCGCGTCAGACCGCTGCCGTAGACAAACAGCGGAACGGAATAGCGCATCTGAAAGTTAAGCCCGGCCTGATTATCACCGGGCTTACGCGGCGACGGGATCTCATCAAGTACCACGCGATAGGCGCTCTCCTGACCGGCAGGAGGCGGCGTCTGTTTGATCAGGCGCACCAGCTGTTTTTGCCCCGGCTCCAGCCGCACCATAGGCGGACTGGCGGCGACCTGCTGCTGCGTCTGATACTGCTCCTGGCCCTCGCGCTGCTGCCAGGCAAAAATGCGTACCTGCATAATGGTGCTGCTGCTGCCGCGGTTCTCCAGCCAGAGCTCGCTGGCTTTATCTTCAGAGGCTATGGCGGGGTCAATGGGCCAGATCATCAGCGAGTTGGCGGCCCGGACTGAGGGGATGATTAACAGCAAAAGCAGCGCGCACAGGTTTCTCATGGTTCATCCTTTTTTTTCAGCATCACCAGCTCAGGGTGACGGTCAGCGTGTCGGTATAGGTTCCGGCTTGCGCGGTGCCAGGCAGCGTCAGCTGACCATAAACAGGCAGCGTAATCGTATTCGCATTGCTATAGTTCAGCGCTATAGCGCTGTTAATGGGTATAGGCGCAGTCAGCGCAGCGTTACTGAAGAGCCGGTAGGCAACGGTATTGCTGCTGCTGGTGTGTTTGAGATTGCGGACAGAGGTGTAGTTAGCGCCGCCGTCAATACTCATGCTGACGGCGGTGCCTGGCGTGCAGGCCAGGTTCAGCGTTGTGCTCTGCAGGTAGCTTGCGCTGAAGTTTCCCGTAGCCACGCCGGAGTGCGAGCCAAAGTTGAGCGTACCAAACACGCCCGTATTGCTGCCCGACACCACGCAGCCCGCCACGATGGACGCAGCGACCTGAAAGTTTGCCACAGGCAGCGCATCTGCCGGCAGGCAGGCGAAGGCTGCTATCAGCCCCGCCGCCCGCCAGAGAGAGAGGGATAGCCTCACTGCGCGCGCACCCGTGCTCAGTAATTCACCGCCACGTTTATGGTGTCGGTATAGGTACCCGCCGGGATAAGCGGGTTGAAGCCGCCGCCGACGACCCGACCATAGATGGCATAGTTGGTGCCCAGCGTCGGATCGGTGGTGCCGCTGGCGGCAATGTTGGTGTTGTTCGCTATCGCGGTGGTAAAGGCGGCGTCGCTGTAGAGGGTATAGGCGATGCCCCGCGTATTATCCGAGCCCAGAATGAGGTAGCGCGGCTGGCCGCTGACGGTGCCGTAAATCGTGCCCGGCGCGCCGTTGCTGCTGGTGACCTGTACATTAAAGGTCTGTCCGGTTGTGCAGCGCACATAGATACCGCTGCCGGCCGCGCCCACCAGCGTGGCATTCAGCGTATCAAAGGTAGCTGCGCTGCTGCCAAAGTTCAGGGTACCGAAATTGACGCCGGTGGTGGCTGACTGACCGTTGACCAGGCAACCGGTCGTCAGCGTGAGCGTGGCGTTGATCGCCCCGGTAGTGGTGGCTGCCAGGGCCGTTACGGACGTCAATCCTGTGTACAGGCCTGCGGTCATAAGAAAAAGCTTGAGTTTCATAATCATTCCTTACTGATTATCCGGAGTCGATGCTTTTCCACCTGGCCTGTTAATAAAAAACGAACCCGTAAAATGCCGCTGGCAAAGAGAATTAAGGCGATATATGGCGCTTCCCCCAGATTAGCACTGAGGTTGCTTTATGATTTACATCAGTTTTATTTACTATAGTTCAGCCTGGTAGTACGTCTAATCTCTGACACGCTTTTTCTACTCATTATTTTTGCCCGCAGGCCGATAATAGAGTCATAACAGTGGCTGGCCTTGCTGCCAGCCTGCTGTCGTCTGGCGCGGGAAGAGGGCTGGATTTCTGCCTCGTTCAGGAAGGGCGATAGCGGTTCAAAAGCTGCAGGGATGCCGTTTACACGACTTTATAGCTGGAAACAGCGTTAATCCGGACTTCCCTATGCTGGTAACGTCATACGACTCATTCACGGTTATCGTTTCAATTATTGTCGCCATGCTCGCCTCCTTTACTGCGCTGGATATGGCAGGCCGGGTCGCCTCCTCGTCAGGTCGCGTCGCGCTCATCTGGCTGCTGGGGGGCGGTTTTGCCATGGGCGTAGGAATCTGGGCGATGCATTTCATCGGCATGCTCTCCATGAATCTCGATATGGAGATGAGCTATGATCCGGTGCTCACTGCAGCCTCCATGCTGGTTGCTATTCTCGCCTCGATTTTTGCCCTGCGGCTGGTCTGCGTGGGAGAGCTGCCGTGGCGGCGACTGGCTGGCGGCGCGCTGGTGCTGGGGTCGGGCGTAGTGGCTATGCACTATACCGGCATGGCGGCGCTGATGTTTATGCCGGGTATTATCTGGAACCGGGGCTGGATCGCCGTCTCGGTGCTGATTGCGCTGCTCGCATCAGGGGCTGCGCTCTGGCTGGCCTTTCACCTGCGGCACAGCTATGGCCGGGTAACGCTGCTGCGTTTTGGCGCCTCGGTTGTTATGGGGTGTGCCATTGCCGGCATGCACTACACCGGTATGGCGGCGGCCGGATTTCCGGCGAGCAGCCACATCACACATCACGGGGTAAACAGCGACTGGCTGGCGATGATTGTCACCGTGGTGACGCTGGCGATACTCGGCATTACGCTGCTGGTCTCTATGCTGGATGCGCGTATGCAGGCGCGCACGTCAATTCTGGCGCACTCGCTGGCAGAGGCGAACCGTGAACTGGCCCAGCTGGCGCTGCATGACAACCTGACCCGGCTGCCCAACCGTATTTTACTGGAGGATCGGCTCGATCAGGCGATCAACAAAGCCAATCGCGAGAAGTCGCAGTTTGCACTGATGTTTATGGATCTTGATGGTTTTAAAGCGGTTAACGATGCGTTCGGGCACCATATCGGCGACAAACTGCTGGTGAGCGTAACGGAACGTATGATGAGCCAGATGCAGGGGCACTATACGCTGGCGCGAATGGGCGGAGATGAGTTTGTGCTGCTGCTGGAGATTGACGATCCCAATGACGCCGCCTCAGTGGCCGATATGCTGGTGAAGGCCGTTGACCGGCCGTTTGCCATATCGCGTTATGAGCTGGTGGTCTCTTTAAGTATCGGGATTGCCGTCTATCCTGGCGACGGCAGAGATGAGCGCGAGCTGATGTTTAACGCTGATGCCGCGATGTACCACACCAAACACAATGGCCGCAACGGTTACACCTTCTTCCAGCCCTCAATGAATATTCTGGCGCAGTCGCAGCTGCAGCTTAACAACGATCTGTGGCAGGCGCTGGATAACCATGAACTGCGGCTGTTTTACCAGCCGAAGTATTGCGCCCCCGGCGGGCCGATTCTCGGTTTTGAAGCGCTACTGCGCTGGCAGCACCCGCAGCGCGGTCTGCTTACGCCTGATCTGTTTCTGCCGGGCGCAGAAAAAACCGGTTTAATCATAAATATAGGTAACTGGGTGATCAACGAAGCGTGCCGCCAGCTGCACTGCTGGCATCAGGAGGGGCATACCGCCTGGTCAGTTGCGGTGAACCTCTCTGCGCTGCAGTTTGAGCAGTCGGGGCTGATTACCACCGTAACGCAGGCGCTGAAAACGCATCAGATCCCGGCAGAGCAGCTGACGCTGGAGGTAACTGAGACCACGGCGATGCGCGATCCGGAAGAGAGCGTGCGTATCCTGACTGAACTCACCAGCATGGGGGTAAAGGCGTCGATTGATGACTTCGGAACCGGCTACTCCAGCCTGCTCTATCTGAAGCGGCTGCCCGCCAGTGAACTGAAGATCGACCGCGCGTTTGTGAATGAGCTGCAGGCAAATTCCGAGGACGCCACTATCGTCTCCGCTATTGTCGCGCTGGCGCAGTCGCTGGATCTGAAAGTGGTCGCGGAAGGGGTGGAGACGCCCGATCAGCAGGCTTTTCTGACCGGCCTTGGCTGCGACACGCTGCAGGGATACCTGCTCGGCAGGCCGCTGCCACCTGAGCGCGTAAATGAACTGCCCGATTTTGTCAGCAGCCAGTGCGATCTGGATAAAACTGCCTGAGTGTGCGTCAGCAATCTCCTGGCCAGAAAGCGATCGCCATCACAAACCGGCAACGCCGGAACGAAAAATTTGGCTTAAGTTGCTAAGAGACTAATTAACAGGGATTTTTTCAGATATTGCCACATTGCATTGCCGCCTGAAATTGCCACAATTAATTAACATTATTTGTCGGAGCACGTTCATGGCGTCCTGTTCTTCCAGCCTGCTGTTATCGATGTCGTTTGCTGCCGGCACCTTTTCAGCAGGCGCCTCCTTTAACCCGCAGCATCTGCGGCTCTCTCACGCCAGCGGCGGCGTGCCGAACAGCCCGCTGCCGCTGATTATCTGGCCGCGAGTGGTGCCGGATGACACGGAAGATAGCGCACGCTGGTTTGAAACGACCTTTACCGCCAGCGGCTGGCCTGCCGCATGGCGCGCGCCGGTATTCCCTTATACCCACTATCATCCGAATACGCATGAGGTGCTGGGCGTCGGGGCGGGCTGGGCTGAGATCCTACTGGGCGGCGACAGCGGGCGTATGGTGGTGCTGCGTGAAGGTGATGCCGTGCTGATCCCGGCAGGCGTCGGGCATAAACAGGTTTACGCGTCAGACGATTTTTTCATGGTCGGCGCTTATCCGGAAGGAATGACGCCCGAAACAATACGCGATGAACCCTCGCGGCTGCGTGCAGCCAGAGAGCAAATTCAGCGCGTTCCTCTGCCCCCGCGCGACCCGCTTACCGGCGGCAAAGGGATGATGACCGACCTGTGGCTGCCGGTTATGCAGCAGCTGGCAGCCCGATAGGCCAGCGACAGCGTCTCGTCTCTCTGCCCATACCGGCTCTCTCCGGTATGCAGCTTTCCTGCATGCTCTTCCCCGACTGACCTGCCATAAATAGCAGGTAGCCACGAGGAATGATGCATTTCTCTGAACGTTTTCTCGCCACTGCCGATAACACTCCTGCCAGATTTTGTCTGAAATCGATTAGCGCTTGTCAGCGCTGCACTTTTGCGTTTAAGTCTGAAATAATTAAGAATCTTCTGAAAAGCCGATGCTGTATCAGGCCGGAACAGGCACAAAATATGAACAATAACTCTGATGTAATGTATCGGCTGCTGGTGCAGAGCGTCGTAGATTACGCCATTTACATGCTCAAACCTGACGGTACCGTTGCTAACTGGAATACCGGTGCGCAGCGCGCCAAAGGGTATACGCCAGATGAGATCGTTGGTAAAAATTTTGCGCTGTTTTATAGCGAAGAGGAGCGCAAAAACGGCGCGCCGCAGCGCGGTCTCTCTGTTGCTGCCGCAACCGGTAAGTTTGAAACCGAAGGCTGGCGCTATCGCAAAGATGGCAGCGCGTTCTGGGCTCACGTCGTGATTGACGCTATCCGGGATGAGCAGGGCGAGCTGCTGGGTTTTGCCAAAATCACCCGCGACTACACGCAGCAGCAGGCGCAGCAGCGCAGGCAGCGTGAACAGGAGCAGCGCTTTCGTTTACTGGTAGAGGGCGTAACCGACTATGCGATTTATATGCTGGATCTGGAGGGCAACGTTGAGAACTGGAATGCCGGGGCTCAGCGGACAAAAGGCTACGTGGCAGAGGAAATTGTCGGACAGCACTTCTCCCGCTTTTACAGCGCGCAGGATCGTCTGAACCATCTACCGGAAAAGAATCTTACGACCGCGTTTAAAACCGGACGTTTTGAAGATGAGGGGTGGCGCTATCGTAAAGATGGTTCCGCTTTCTGGGCGCACGTTATCATCGACGCAATTCGCGACGACGCCGGGAAACTGATTGGCTACGCAAAAATTACCCGCGACTGCACTGAACAGCAGGCGCTGCTGCGCCAGCAGCGCGAACATGAAAAAACGTTTCGGCTGCTGGTGGAGGGCGTCACCGATTACGCTATCTACATGCTGGACCTGAAGGGGCGAGTCGTTAACTGGAACGCCGGGGCGCAGCGCGCTAAAGGATATCGCGCAGATGAGATTGTGGGGCAGCACTTCTCACTCTTTTACAGCGCGCAGGAGCGCCAGCTCCATCTGCCGGATGCAAACCTCGGCATTGCGCTAAAAACCGGGCGGTTTGAAGATGAGGGATGGCGCTACCGGAAAGATGGATCGGCTTTCTGGGCGCACGTGGTAATTGACGCGATTCATGATGAGAGTGGACGCCTGATCGGATTTGCCAAAATCACGCGCGACGTGACGGAGCGGCGTGAACATGAGCAGCAGCTTCTGCGCGTGCGCGATCTGGCACAGGCGCAGAGCAGCAGAATGTCGGAGCTGTCGACCTTTCTCGACACCATCATCAGCAACATCCCCTCCTGCGTGATTGTGGAGGATGCTATCAGCCGCGAAATTCTGATGGTGAATGCCAAGGCTGAGCAGCTGTTTGGGCTGAGCCGATCGCTGCTCATGCATAAGCGTCCGCACGAGTGCATGTCTGCCGAACTGAGCGACTACTTTAATAGCCTGGCGGATATTGCGCTGCGCAGTGAAGGCATTCACGCCCGCGAGCAGCTGCTGCTGACCGCCAGCGGTGAGCGGGTTCTGCATACCCGCGCCACCACCATCACCGGCAAAGATATGCGGCAAAATTATGTCATGCTGATCGTGGAAGATGTGACTGACCAGCGCGAAGCGGATGCGCGTATTCACCATATGGCGCATCACGACAACCTGACCAGCCTGCCTAACCGCATTCTGTTCCGGCAAAAACTCAGCGAAGCGCTGCGTAACGACACGGCACAGAACCAGATCAGCGCCACGCTTTGTCTCGACCTCGATAATTTCAAAAACGTGAATGATGCGCTTGGCCACCAGATTGGTGACGATCTGCTGCGCGCGGTGGCTAAGCGGCTGCGCAGCGTGCTGCGTGAGCGTGATACGCTGGCCCGCATCGGCGGCGACGAATTTGCTATTGTGCTGCCCGATATCCACAACGCTGACGAAGCGGCCACGGTGGCGCAGCGCCTGATCGAGGCGATTCAGCCGCCCATGAATGTCGAAGGGCATAATCTTACCGTGGGCCTGAGCGTGGGGATCGCCCTGACCACCCAGGCCGTCAACACGCCGGAACATATGCTGCGCTGCGCCGATATGGCGCTCTACGAGGCGAAGCGTAACGGCCGTAACCGCTATGAGCACTTTACGCCAGAGATGGATGACCAGGCGCGCAGCCGGCGCATCATTGAAAACGATCTGCGTGATGCGATTACCGGACGGCAGCTCAGACTTTACTATCAGCCCATCACCAGCCAGAGCGGCATTATTGGTTATGAAGCGCTGATGCGCTGGCACCATCCGGTCAAAGGCTTGATCATGCCGGTGGATTTCATCCCGATTGCTGAAGAGACCGGGCTGATTCATATGCTGGGTGCCTATGCGCTGTATGAGGCGTGTCGCGAGGCGCAGAGCTGGAACACCGAACAGTCCGTTTCGGTGAATCTCTCACCGCTGCAGTTTAAAAACAGCTCGCTGGTGTCGGTGGTAGAGGGAGCGCTGAAGGAGTCAGGTCTGGCACCGCATCGGCTGGAGATGGAGATCACGGAGTCGGTGCTGCTGGACGATACGCTGGGCAATATCCGGACGCTGCAGAACCTCAAAGCGCTGGGCGTACAGATTGCGCTGGATGATTTTGGCACCGGCTACTCTTCGCTCAGCTATCTGCGCTCATTCCCGTTCGATAAGATCAAAATCGATAAATCTTTTATCAACGATATGGGCGACAGCCGCGAAGCGCTGGCGATCATCCGGGCAATAACCGGCATGAGCCGCAGCCTGGATATTCAGATCACGGCGGAAGGCGTGGAGAACAGCGAACAGTTTGCGAAGCTGCGTGAAGAGGGCTGCACGCTGTTTCAGGGGTATCTGTTTGGCCGCCCGCAACCCTCAGAGCTGCGACTGAAAGCGCTGGAGTAAGATGGCGCCATGGGTGACGACGTGACAACGCAGAGGGCGCATTTATGTGCTCCTGACCGTCTGCAGGCTCGTCCTCCTCTGAGCGCACGCTTTCAGCATAAAAAAACGCCCGGCAAAACCGGGCGCTGCTGCTTGCTGTATGTCATCTTTTTTATTATTGACCGTGACCTTCCACGTTCATGCGGCCCAGGTCCTTGTCCACCAGGAACAGACCTTCACCTTTGTTACCCACCAGCGCCAGTTTATCGAGCACGGTTTTAAACAATTTCTCTTCTTCATGCTGCTCTGCCACATACCACTGCAGGAAATTAAAAGTGGAGTAGTCCTGCGATGTCAGCGCGGTGTGCACCAGTTCATTGATTTTCTGCGTGATCAGCTGCTCATGCTTCAGCGCTTCGCTCAGCACATCGCTCAGAGAGTTCCAGCTGACAGCCGGTGCCGCTATGCTGCCCAGTACCGGCATGGAACCCGCGTCGCTGACGTAATCAAACAGGCGCTGCATATGCTCCATCTCTTCACGCGAATGCATTTTCAGGAAAGAGGCGGCCCCTTCAAATCCTTTATCGCTGCACCAGGCGCTCATCTGCAGATAGAGGTTGGCAGAGAAGAACTCCAGATTAAGCTGGTCGTTCAGGCGAGAGGTCATTTCAGCAGTTAACATAGCTGCGTCCTTATTAAGCAGTCAGAAAAATTACGGCGAATTATGCAGCAATATCAGCGTTTATGTGAAGGGTTTTTTGCACGAAATTTTAATTTATATCATTGAATATAAATGGAATTATTCAATATTCTGAATGCGACGAATTCTCATTGTTAACTGATTGCCATTCGCCTGCCATGACCGGACGCGGACGGAGCCGTAAGAGGTTACCTGCGCGCTACAGTCGTGATTTCCCCGCCTGCTGAAATATTGTATGCTATGCCGCCTCAACGCTGACCGGATAACCGGAGCACCGCCAGCGCAGCCGCGAACCGCTGCTGTGCAGTGACGCCACGGCGTTGCCACTGGCACTGTTACCCACCGGACAGGTTCCGGAACGATTTATCTGCCGCGCGTTACAGACGCGCCGCCCTGAAGAAGAACGCACTCATGTCTAATGCTCCCTTTTTAGAAGAAGTGGCGCGCCGCCGTACCTTTGCGATTATCTCGCATCCGGACGCCGGTAAAACCACAATCACCGAAAAAGTCCTGCTGTTCGGACAGGCTATCCAGACTGCCGGTACTGTTAAAGGCCGCGGCTCCAGCCAGCATGCTAAATCAGACTGGATGGAAATGGAGAAGCAGCGTGGTATTTCAATCACCACCTCGGTGATGCAGTTTCCCTATCGTGAAAGCCTGGTCAACCTGCTGGATACGCCGGGGCATGAAGACTTCTCGGAAGATACCTATCGCACGCTGACCGCCGTTGACTGCTGTCTGATGGTTATTGATGCCGCGAAAGGGGTTGAGGATCGTACCCGCAAGCTGATGGAAGTAACCCGCCTGCGCGATACGCCCATCATCACCTTTATGAACAAACTGGACCGCGACATCCGCGATCCGATGGAGCTGCTGGATGAGGTTGAGAGCGAGCTGAAGATCGCCTGCGCCCCCATTACCTGGCCAATCGGCTGCGGCAAGCTGTTTAAAGGGGTTTACCACCTTTATAAAGATGAAACCTATCTCTATCAGAGCGGTAAAGGCCATACTATTCAGGACGTGCGCGTTGTAAAAGGATTGAATAATCCCGATCTCGACGCGGCGGTGGGCGAAGAGCTGGCACAGCAGCTGCGTGATGAGCTGGAGCTGGTGCAGGGCGCCTCACACGAATTTGAGCAGTCGCTGTTTCTCAACGGCGAGCTGACGCCGGTGTTCTTCGGCACTGCGCTGGGCAACTTTGGTGTCGATCATATGCTGGATGGTCTGGTCTCCTGGGCACCTGCGCCGATGCCGCGTAAAAGCGATACCCGTATTGTGGAAGCGCGTGAAGAGAAGTTCAGCGGTTTTGTCTTCAAGATTCAGGCGAATATGGATCCCAAACACCGCGACCGCGTTGCGTTCATGCGTGTGGTATCGGGTCGTTATGAAAAGGGTATGAAACTGCGTCAGGTGCGTACCGGCAAAGATGTGGTGATCTCCGATGCGCTGACCTTTATGGCAGGCGATCGTTCGCACGTTGAAGAGGCGTTCCCGGGCGATATCATCGGCCTGCATAACCACGGCACGATTCAGATTGGCGACACCTTTACCCAGGGTGAAGCGATGAAGTTCACCGGCATTCCGAACTTTGCGCCAGAGCTGTTCCGCCGTATCCGTCTGCGCGATCCACTTAAGCAGAAGCAGCTGCTGAAAGGTCTGGTTCAGCTCTCTGAAGAGGGCGCCGTGCAGGTATTCCGCCCGGTGCATAACAACGATCTGATTGTTGGCGCCGTCGGCGTGCTGCAGTTTGATGTGGTTGTCGCCCGCCTTAAGAGCGAATACAACGTTGAAGCGATCTATGAAGCGATCAACGTCTCCACCGCCCGCTGGGTAGAGTGCAGCGACGCGAAGAAGTTTGACGACTTCCAGCGTAAAAATGAGGTCAATCTGGCGCTGGATGGGGGAGATAACCTCACCTATATCGCGCCTACGATGGTTAACCTGAATATTACGCAGGAGCGCTATCCTGACGTGGTTTTCCGCAAAACCCGCGAACACTGATCCCGCCTCGCTATCAGGACCAGTCATTACTGGTCCTGCTTTTTTTGTTACAGACTCCTCTTAATTACGCTGTCATTCTGACTTTCTGGCGAGATATCAACCACAAAAGCCAGCAAAAGCTGTAATCCCTACTATGATTATTCTGTCGGACGAAAAAACAGGCCTGCGAGTTTGGTTACGTCCATCAAGGCAACGGCGCCGTTAGCTGTTGTGCATTCGCGCTTGCGGGTGAATTAACTGATAGAAGGATCATATCGATGAATAAGACTAAGATTGCCAAGACCCTGATTGCTGCACTGGCCGGTACGGCGCTGTTAAGCGGTGCGGCATTTGCTGCTGATACCAGCTCGACGGGTTCCAAAATCGATAGTTCTATGAAAAAAGTCGATGGTTTTATGGATGACAGCGGCATCACGGCCAAAGCCAAAGCGGCGCTGGTTGATGATGACGCGATTAAAAGCACGGATATCTCCGTCAAAACGCAGCAGGGTGTGGTGACATTAAGCGGTTTCGTTGCCTCGCAGGATCAGGCTGAAAAGGCTGTCGCTCTGGTGCAGAAAGTTGAAGGAGTGAAATCCGTCAGTGACAAACTACACGTCAGAGACAATAAAGAAGGCTCGCTGAAAGGTTATGCCGGTGATGCCGCCACAACCAGCGAAATTAAAGCTAAGCTGTTAGCAGACGACATTGTTCCATCGCGCAATGTGAAGGTGGAAACCACCGATGGCGTGGTTCAGCTGTCAGGAGAAGTTGCGAATCAGGCACAGTCTGACCGTGCTGAGAAGATCGCAAAAGCCATTGAAGGCGTGAAAAGCGTGAAGAATGACCTCAAGGTGAAATCTTAACGCAGCCGGAACGGCATCGCTCTGATGCTGTTCCGCAATAAAACAGTGAAGTGAAGAATAAGCAGTTCGATTTCTACTATGGTAAAGGAGAGGCTTATGTTTCGTTGGGGTATTATCTTTCTGGTCATTGCACTGATCGCGGCAGCCTTAGGATTCGGCGGTCTGGCAGGTACGGCAGCATGGGCAGCTAAAATTGTCTTTATTGTCGGTATTATTCTGTTCCTGGTTAGCCTGTTTACCGGGCGCAAAAAACTCTGACCAGACACATCAATTGCAGTAACCCGCTAGTGATGTAAAGCGGAGGCCAGTCATTGACGGCATTGTCTGCCGTCGCAGCTGCCCGTGCAGTGGGTCAGGGAATGACAATGACTGGTTCTCCGGGATGCCGCTCTGGCCTCCCTCAGAGCAGCAACTACTGAGGGTACGCCATTGGGTATACGCATTCCGGTCTCACTCGGTTCCTTCGAACCGCTGGCGCTTCAGCCATTTAAATCCCGTAAAATTGCACTTGTCTGTGAAGGTGGCGGCCAGCGCGGAATATTCACCGCAGGCGTACTGGACGCATTCCAGCGGGCCGGATTTAACCCTTTTCATCTGATGCTGGGCACCTCCGCCGGCGCGCAAAATCTCTCCGCCTTTGTCTGCGCTCAGCCGGGCTATGCCCGACGTGTTATTACCCGCTATACCACCAGTAAGCAGTTTTTCGATCCGCTGCGCTTTGTACGCGGTGGACATCTTATCGATCTCGACTGGCTAATCGATATTACCCGCAGTGAATTTCCTCTGGCGTTCAGCAGCGCGCAGAAACTGTTTGCCGGTGGCAGCGAATTTTATATGTGCGCCTGCCGCAGTGACGATTATCAGGCACTCTATTTCAGGCCTGATGAGCTGACCTGGCATGACATCATCAAAGCGTCCAGCGCCATTCCTGGCTTTTATCGCAGCGGCGTGCTGATGGATGGCGTCAGCTATCTGGATGGCGGCATCAGCGACGCCATTCCGGTGCGTGAAGCCGCGCGACGTGGCGCGGATACCATTGTGGTGATCCGGACCACGCCTTCGCAGATGTTCTATACGCCGCAATGGTTCCAGCGGATGGAGCGCTGGCTGGGTGACAGTGCGCTGCAGCCGATGATCAACATCCTGCATCATCATGAAGCGAGCTATCGCGAGATCCAGCAGTTTATTGAACAGCCGCCGGGTAATCTGCGCATTGTGGAAATTTGCCCGCCGCGCCCGCTGGCCAGCATGGCGCTCGGCAGCCGCGTGGCCGCGCTAAACCACGATTATCATCTTGGCCGGCGCAGCGGACGCTATTTTCTGGCTACGCTGGGGCAGTGGTTGAGTGATGCAGAGCCGGCACGCCGATCGCTGCCGATTGCACCGCCCGCCGCCGCTGCAAACGCGCCGGACGCGCGGCCGTTACACACGCCGCCGCTGGCGGGGAACGATGCTGCCTGGGATGAAGGATCGCTGGCATGAAATTTATCGACACGCACTGCCATTTTGATTTCCCGCCGTTTGTTGATGATGCGGTCGCAAGCATTGCCCGCGCTGCGGCCGCCGGCGTAGAGCGCATTATTGTGCCATCGACAGAAGCGAGCCGTTTTGCACGCGTTGTGCAGCTGGCAAAAGATCACACGGCGCTCTATGCGGCGCTGGGCCTGCATCCGATCAATATTGCCCGCCATCAGGACGATCATCTGGATCTGCTCGCGCAGCATCTGGCGCAGGCAGAGAGCAACTGCGTAGCGATCGGCGAGATCGGACTTGATCTCTATATGAACGATCCCGATTTCGACAAGCAGACGCGGCTGCTGAACGCGCAGTTTATTCTGGCAAAACGTTTTGATCTGCCGGTGATCCTGCACTCCCGCCGCACCCACGATCAGCTGGCGATGCTGCTGCGACGCCATAATCTGCCGCGGCGCGGCGTCGTGCACGGCTTTGCCGGCAGCCAGCAGCAGGCAGAGCGCTTTATCCAGCTCGGCTATGCCATCGGCGTGGGAGGCACCATTACCTGGGAGCGCGCCAGCAAAACCCGCCATACCATTGCCAGCCTGCCGCTGGCGTCGCTGCTGCTGGAGACTGACGCACCGGATATGCCGCTGCAGGGTTTTCAGGGAGAGCCCAACCGGCCTGAGCGGGCGCGCAATGTGTTTGAGGTATTGTGCACGCTGCGTCCTGAACCGGCTGACGTGATTGCCGATGCGCTGTGGCAGAACAGCCTGCGTATATTTGCATTTTCTTCCCGATCGCCGTCCGGCGATCTATCAGAGTGATACCATTCAGCGCGCGATTTTGTGATAATAATTACATCTGCGTTGCGATCTGTTTAGCCATGCATTCACGTCAAAAAGAGATCTTAAGCAGATTTTCTATGTAATTTCGAGCTGCTATCTCTTTTTTATGTGATCTGATTCGCAATGGCAGTTCCCGACAATTGTTAAAATAATCACATTATCCGGCAGCTCGCTGCTGGCCTGACATCCGGAGCCTGTTATGACTGACCTTAATGCTGCTGCGCAGCGCGCGCTGCAACTGATGGATCTCACTACCCTGAATGACGATGACACTGATGAAAAAGTCATTGCGCTGTGTCATCAGGCCAAATCCCCTGCGGGCAACACTGCCGCTATCTGCATCTATCCGCGCTTTATCCCGATCGCCCGTAAAACGCTGCGCGAACAGGGTACGCCTGAGGTGCGCATTGCGACCGTGACCAATTTTCCGCATGGTAATGCGGATATTGAGATCGCTCTGGCGGAAACGCGCGCCGCTATCGCTTACGGCGCTGACGAAGTGGATGTGGTATTTCCCTATCGCGCTCTGATGGCTGGCGATCGTGATACCGGCTTTGCGCTGATTAAAGCGTGCAAAGAGGCGTGTGCGGCAGCGGACGTGCTGCTGAAAGTGATTATCGAAACCGGCGAGCTGAAAGAAGAGGCGCTGATCCGTACGGCATCAGAAATTGCGATTGATGCCGGCGCTGATTTTATTAAAACCTCAACCGGTAAAGTGCCGGTGAACGCCACGCCGGAAGTTGCCGCCATCATGCTGCAGGTTATTCGCGATAAAGGCGTGCAGCAGCAGGTGGGTTTTAAACCAGCCGGCGGCGTGCGCACCGCAGAAGATGCCGCTCTTTACCTGAAGCTGGCTGACGACACCCTCGGTGAGGGCTGGGCTGACGCCCGTCACTTCCGCTTTGGTGCCTCCAGCCTGCTGGCAAACCTGCTCAGCACGCTGGGCCACGCAACCAGCGGCAGCAAAACGGGTTACTGATAGCGGCCCGGGTTAAATCCCGTTGCGGCATCCGGCCAGGGGCGCATGAATGCGCCCCCTACGGGGTACAAAATCCAACATTCCCGTAGAGGGCGCATTTATGCGCCGCGTATATACCAGCAATCACAGGAGGCAACCTTGTTTCTGCCACAGGAAATCATCCGGAAAAAACGTGACGGGCAGCCGCTGAGTGAGGCGGAGATCCGCTTTTTCATCGATGGCGTGCGCGATGAAACCGTTTCGGAAGGGCAAATCGCTGCGCTGGCGATGACCATCTATTTTAACGATATGAACCTGCAGGAACGCGTTGCCCTGACCATGGCGATGCGCGACTCAGGATCGGTTCTGGAGTGGCAGTCGCTGCAGCTCAACGGTCCGGTAGTGGATAAACATTCAACCGGTGGCGTAGGCGATGTTACCTCTCTGATGCTGGGACCGATGGTCGCCGCCTGCGGTGGATATGTGCCGATGATCTCCGGACGCGGTCTGGGTCATACCGGCGGCACGCTGGATAAGCTGGAGGCCATTCCGGGCTTTGATATTTACCCCAGCGACGACCGTTTCCGCGACATAATTAAACAGGTGGGGGTAGCGATCATCGGGCAGACCCGCTCGCTCGCGCCCGCAGATAAACGCTTTTACGCCACGCGCGATGTCACCGCCACGGTTGACTCCATTCCGCTGATCACCGCCTCGATTCTCGCCAAAAAACTCGCAGAAGGGCTGGATGCGCTGGTGATGGATGTCAAAGTGGGTTCAGGCGCCTTTATGCCCACCTTTGCCGCCTCGGAACAGCTGGCGCAGTCGATTGTGCGGGTGGCGAACGGCGCAGGATGCAAGACCACCGCGCTGCTTACCGACATGAATCAGGTACTGGCCTCAACCGCGGGTAACGCTCTGGAAGTGCGCGAAGCGGTGCAGTTCCTGACCGGCGAGGCGCGCAATCCGCGTCTGTATGAGGTCACGATGGCGCTTTGCGCTGAGATGCTGGTGTCCGGCCAGCTGGCAGCGAATGACACCGAGGCGCGGCAGAAACTGCAGCAGGTGCTGGATAACGGTAAAGCTGCCGAAGTATTCGCACGAATGGTGGCGGCTCAGAACGGGCCGGCAGATTTTATCGAGCGGATGGATCACTATCTGCCGGCGCCGGCTTTCAGCAGGCCGCTCTATGCAGAAGAAGCGGGGATCGTCAGCGCGATGGATACGCGGGCGCTGGGCATGGCCGTTGTGGCGCTGGGCGGCGGGCGGCGGCGGGCCACTGATACAATCGACTACAGCACAGGCCTGAGCGACATGATTGCGCTGGGCAGCCGGGTTGATACGCAGCGGCCGCTGGCGATGATCCATGCCGCCTCGGAAGCGCAGTGGCAGGAAGCCGCGCAGGCGGTCAGAACCGCCATCGTACTGAGCGACCAGGCACCTGAAACCACGCCCGTGGTCTATCGTCGCATCAGTGAATAGTGGCGTTACTGCGTGCCAGACAGCAGCCATTCAGGTATACTGATCTGATCGCTTTTTTTTGACTTGTCATCGCGCCTGGCGCGCAGGAGACTTGCATGAAACGTGCTTTTATTATGGTTCTCGACTCCTTCGGCATCGGTTCCAGTAAAGATGCTGATAAATTCGGTGATGCGGGTTCAGATACGCTTGGCCATATCGCTGAAGCCTGTTTTGAAGGTCGCGCAAACGAAGGGCGCGAAGGCCCGCTACATCTGCCAAACATGACCGCGCTCGGTCTTGGCAAAGCGGCAGAACTCTCGACCGGCCGCTTTCCGCCAGGGCTGGATCCAAATGCTGAAATCATCGGCGCTTACGCTTACGCCAGCGAACTCTCTTCCGGCAAAGATACCCCCTCCGGCCACTGGGAAATTGCCGGTGTCCCGGTTCTGTTCGACTGGGGCTACTTTAGCGATAAAGAGAACAGCTTTCCGCAGGCGCTGCTGGATAAGCTGGTGGAGCGCGCCGATCTGCCGGGCTATCTCGGCAACTGCCACTCTTCCGGTACGGTGATCCTCGATCAGCTGGGTGAAGAGCACATGAAAACCGGTAAGCCGATTTTCTATACCTCAGCAGACTCGGTGTTCCAGATCGCCTGTCACGAAGAGACCTTTGGCCTTGAGCGGCTGTATGAACTGTGTGAAATTGCCCGTGAAGAGCTGACGGAAGGCGGCTACAACATCGGTCGCGTCATTGCCCGTCCGTTTGTGGGTGATAAAGCGGGCAGCTTTGAGCGTACCGGCAACCGTCACGATCTGGCCGTTGAGCCGCCATCACCGACCATGCTGAAAAAGCTGGTCGACGAGAAGGGCGGGGAAGTGATCTCGGTAGGTAAAATTGCCGATATCTATGCGCATCAGGGCATCACGCAGAAAGTGAAAGCGACCGGTCTCGACGCGCTGTTTGACGCCACGATTGAGCAGATGAAAAAGGCGCCTGACACCTCTATCGTCTTTACCAACTTTGTTGATTTCGACTCAACCTGGGGTCATCGCCGCGATATCGCAGGCTATGCCGGCGGACTGGAGCTGTTTGACCGCCGTCTGCCAGAGCTGATGGCGCTGGTGCAGGAGGGCGATATTCTGATCCTGACCGCTGACCACGGCTGCGATCCCAGCTGGGAAGGCACTGAGCATACGCGTGAGCATATCCCGATTCTCATCTACGGTCCGGGCGTCAAGCCGGGATCGCTGGGTTATCGCGACACCTTTGCCGATATCGGCCAGACCATTGCCGCGTACTTTGGCCTCTCCAGCATGGACTACGGCAAAAGCATGCTGTAAAACAGCGCACACTTTTTTGAAAAGGAATAAGAACCATGGCAACGCCACATATTAATGCAGAAATGGGTGATTTCGCGGACGTCGTGCTGATGCCTGGCGACCCGCTGCGCGCAAAGCATATCGCTGAGACTTTCCTGGAGGATGTTGTGGAAGTCAACAACGTACGCGGTATGCTTGGCTTCACCGGCACCTATAAAGGCCGTAAGATTTCGGTAATGGGCCACGGTATGGGGATCCCATCCTGCTCAATCTATACCAAAGAGCTGATCACCGATTTTGGCGTGAAGAAAATCATCCGCGTCGGCTCATGTGGTGCAGTACGTGCTGACGTGAAACTGCGTGATGTGGTGATTGGTCTGGGCGCCTGCACCGACTCCAAAGTAAACCGTATGCGTTTCAAAGATCATGATTTTGCAGCGATTGCTGACTTTGACATGGTACGCAACGCGGTTGACGCAGCAAAAGCGCTGGGCGTTGACGCGCGCGTCGGCAACATCTTCTCTGCGGATCTGTTCTACACGCCCGATCCGCAGATGTTTGATGTCATGGAGAAGTACGGCATCCTTGGCGTTGAGATGGAAGCTGCAGGGATCTACGGCGTGGCGGCAGAGTTTGGTGCGAAAGCGCTGACCATCTGTACCGTCTCTGACCATATCCGCACGCACGAACAGACCAGCGCGGCAGAGCGTCAGACCACCTTCAACGATATGATCAAAATTGCACTGGAATCGGTGCTGCTGGGCGACTAACTTCGCCTGTGTCCGGGGCGCATTAATGCGCTCCGGTCCTCCCTCCGTAAACATCTGACACACTTTTACCCAGGCTTGTGCATCTTCAGGCTGGCTCTGACGCTCACGCTGTTTATCATTAGCGCGATAATGAAGAGACCCTTTCCTGATGAATTTTCGCAATTTCGAAGCTGAAGAAAAACTGTTTGCCCGGCGGGCGCTGGTGGCATTTGCGCTGGTGGTGACCTGCTTTATCGTTCTGGGAATCAATCTTTATCGTCTGCAGGTCCGTCAGCACCGCTACTACCAGACGCGCTCCAACGAAAACGACATTAAAATGATCCCCATCGCGCCTACACGCGGGCTGATATACGATCGCAACGGCATTCCGCTGGTACACAATGTCACCTGGTATGACGTACTGGTCACGCCCTATAAGGTCAGCGATATGGCGGCCACGCTCCGCGCCCTGACGCCGCTGCTTGATCTGACGCCCGATGATATTGAAGCATTCAGGCATGCGCTGCAGCACAGCAGCCGCTATAAACCGGTCGAGCTGAAAGCGGAGCTTACCGATCGTCAGGTGGCACGCTTTGCCGTGAACCAGTTTCGTTTCACCGGCGTCAGCGTATCGACTTATCAGGATCGGGAATACCCCTATGGCGCTGACCTGGCGCACGTGGTGGGCTACGTCTCCAAAATCAACGACGCTGACTACAGGCGGCTGAACGAGGCGGGCAGAGGGGAGAACTACGCCGCGGACCATAACATCGGCAAGCAGGGCATTGAAGGCTACTATGAGACGCTGCTGCACGGCAAAACCGGCTATCAGGAGGTGGAGGTCGACAACCATGGCCGCATCGTGCGCGTGCTGAAAGAGGTTCCACCCGTGGCTGGCAAAAATATCTGGCTGACTCTCGATCTGCATCTGCAGCAGTATGTTGAGCAGCAGCTGGCCGGCCAGCGTGCGGCGGTACTGATTGAAGATCCGCACGACGGCAGCGTACTGGCGATGGTCTCCAGTCCCAGCTACGATCCCAACCCGTTTGTGAAAGGCATCAGTTATAAAGCCTACAAAGCGCTGCTTCAGAATAAAGATTTGCCGCTTATCAACCGCGTCACGCAGGGCCTCTATCCGCCCGCCTCGACGGTAAAGCCATATATGGCGATCTCTGCACTGCTGACCCACACTATCACGCCCGCGACCACCTTCTTTGGCGGACCCACCTGGACCCTGCCCGGCACGCACCGCACCTGGCGCGACTGGAAAAAAACGGGCCACGGTATGCTGGACGTCACTAAAGCGATTGAGGAGTCGGCAGACACCTTTTTCTATCAGGTGGCATTTATGATGGGTATCGATCGCATTCATACGATGCTGAGCCAGTTTGGCTATGGCAAGTCAACCGGTATCGATCTTAACGAAGAGTACACCGGTCTGCTCCCCGATCGCGCCTGGAAAAAGCGGGTGCATAAACGGGCGTGGTATCAGGGCGATACGGTATCAGTCGGGATCGGGCAGGGCTACTGGATCGCAACCCCGATCCAGATGGTCCGGGCGATGGTCGCGCTGATCAATAACGGCAAAGTGATCACGCCGCATCTGCTGGCTAAAGCGCAGCGTGGCGGCTGGCAGCAGCCTTATCAGCCCGTCAGGCCGCAGCCGCAGATTGGCGAGGTGAACTCGCCATACTGGGGGCTGGTGCGCCGGGCGATGTTTGGTATGGCTAACGCCCCTAACGGCACCGGATATAAATATTTTCATACCGCGCCATACGGCATTGCAGCGAAGTCCGGGACGTCGCAGGTGTTCAGCCTGAAGCAGAACCAGACCTATAATGCGAAAGCGATCCCGATCCGGCTGCGCGATCATATTTTTTATACCGCGTTTGCACCGTTCAGCGATCCTAAAGTGGCGATTGCGTTGATTCTGGAAAACGGCGGAAACGAGAGCGTGAGCGCCGCGCCGGTAATGCGCAATATTCTCGATCATATCTTCCTGCCGCCGGCATCCGACGCGCCGCTGCAGACGGCAGGGCAGTAGCGGCTACTCTTCTTTTAACGTCGCGGTGACGTGGCCGATAGCGCGGACCACGTCACCTGAGCTGCCGCGGATCTCCGCCATCATGTCGCCCGCCTCCTGAGCAAGCAGTACGCCCTGATCGGCGCGTTTCAGGTTAGATGCAATGCCCTGCAGCGCTTTCTCTGCCAGCAGATGGTTATCGCGCACCCGGTTTTCGATTTCAGTAGTGGCGCGATTGATATTTTCCGCCAGCGCACGCACCTCGTTCGCGACGACGGCAAAGCTGCGTCCATGCTGTCCGGCCCGCGCCGCCTCAACCGCCGCGTTCAGCGCCAGCAGATTGGTCTGTTCGGCAATACGGCGGATGCTTTCGACAATCGCGCCAATGCGATCGGAGGAGTCGCTGAGATTGGTAATATCACCGGAGATACCGTGCAGTTCGCCTGCCAGCGCATTCATGGTCTGCACGCTGTTCTCCAGTACCGTAGCGCCCAGGCGGGTGCTTTCGCTGGTCTGCAGTGCCGTCTGATACGCCTGCTGTGCAGCGTCGCGCTCCTGCTGGCTCTTCTCCACCTGCGGGGTCACATCAGTGGCGAATTTAACAATTTTATAGAGAGTGCCCGCCTCATCGAAAACCGGATTATAGGTGGCGCGCAGCCAGACGGTACGGCCCTGTTTATCCACGCGCTGAAACTGGCCGGAGATGTATTCACCCTGATTCAGCTTCTGCCAGAAACGACGATAGGCGTTGCTCTGCTGCGTTTCTGGCGGACAGAACTGACTGTGGTGCCGGCCAAGGATCTCCTGCTCCCGATAGCCCATGGTTTTAAGAAAATTATCATTTGCCATCAGCACTTCGCCCTGCAGATTAAAGGCGATAACCGCCATTGAGCGATCGATAGCCGCCGTCATGGCACGCTGCTCCTGCGTATCCAGAATGTGTGCCGTAATGTCACTCGCCAGCTTAACAATCTTTATTACCCGGCCGCTGCGGTCCTGTACCGGCACATAATTGGCTTCCAGCCAGACCGGACGGCTGTGTTTCGCCACGCGCAGAAACTTATCGCTGAACCCCTCGCCGCGGTTGAGCCGTTGCCAGAAATCACGATACGCGGCCGAGTGCACCATATCGGGCGTACAAAACAGAGCGTGGTGCTGCCCGACGATCTCCGG
Organism: Pantoea sp. UBA6567; assembly: GCF_002434165.1. NCBI lineage: Bacteria > Pseudomonadati > Pseudomonadota > Gammaproteobacteria > Enterobacterales > Erwiniaceae > Pantoea > Pantoea sp. UBA6567. The sequence continues at coordinate 77,087 of NZ_DJJN01000001.1, forward strand.
CAGGGTATAGCCCATGCGCTCCAGAAACAGATCGTTGGCGGTGATAATTTTGCCGTCCGGCGTAAACTCAATCATGGCGATAGCATCCTGCAATGAACTGAGCGTCGCGCGGCTGCGCTTTTGCCACGCAAGGCGTGACATGATACCTGATGCAATAGTGCTGAACATGGTGGACCTTTTTATGTTTATTGGATGTCAGCACGGTTATCGGCAGCCGGATGCGAAAATCCATCGCGACAGCGCAGCAGAGTGTGTCAGAATTTAACCAGTAAGCGCAGCGGATGCTCTAAAAGTCAGCAGTCAGCGCGTATTTGCTGAAAAGCGTTTGACGCTGCGGCCGGGGTAGGGTTTAATGCGCCCCGTTGC
>NZ_DJJN01000001.1:77580-87761 GCF_002434165.1 Pantoea sp. UBA6567
CCGGGTTTTTGCTTTTCTGCGCTCCCCATATTCGCTCTGCGCTCCGGCGTATACGCTCTACTCCTGGTCTGACACAGTCAGCACCTTCATCTGCACGATCGCACCCCGGATACAGACAGACAGCTGCGAACACTGCTTTCATTTAGTTACTTTTACACTACGTGACTTTTCCTGAATCTTTGCCATTACTTAACAGGCGGACCCGCACTAAAAAATCAGGAATATGAGCAATGCCGATACGATCGCTGCAGGCGCTTTGTCTGGTGAGCTTTTTTCTCGCCGACGTGCGCGACGGGCTGGGACCTTTTCTGGGGATATTTTTAACGCAGCGTGGCTGGCAGCCAAATGATGTCGGCCTGGTGATGACGGCGGGCGGGCTGGCGGGGCTTATCGCCACGCTGCCTGCCGGGATCGTTACGGATGCCACGCGCTACAAACGTCTGCTGCTGCTGGGTGGCTGCGCGCTGATTACCGTTGCCACGCTGTGGCTCTGGTATTCACAGCAAAGCTGGGTGGTAGCAATTACGCAGATTATCAGCGGCGTTTCTGCCGCGTTTATTGCCCCGGTGCTGGCAGGGATCACGCTGGGTCTGGCCGGACAGCGCGGTTTTAACCGGCAGATGGGGCGCAACGAAGCGTTTAACCACGCCGGGAATATGAGCGCTGCGCTGATTGCCGGGGCCGCGACATGGTACTGGGGGACCGGCTCGGTATTTATCCTGATGACAGCGATGGCGTTGCTGACCTCACTCGCTATCCTGGCCATCCGCGGAAAAGATATTGATCATCAGGCAGCGCGCGGTCTGGATGCGTCTGCGGGCGGCGCGGTTCCCCGCCTCTCTGACCTGACGCGCAACGCACCGCTGATGACCACAGGCATCACGCTGCTGCTGTTCCATCTCGCGAATGCGGCACTGCTGCCGATGCTCAGTATGCGCGTAGCCGCCTCGCCCGGCGGCATGAATCCCGGCGTTTATGCTGCTGCAACCGTTATTATCTCGCAGGCGGTGATGATCCCGGTAGCGCTCTGGACGGCGGCGCGCGCCGAAACGCTGGGGTATCAGCGTCTGATTATGCTGGCGCTGCTGCTGCTGCCGCTGCGCGCCGTACTCGCCGCCAGCTTTACCAACCCCTGGATGATGATCCCGGTTCAGGTGCTGGACGGCATCGCGGCCGGTACGCTGGGCGTCGCCGTGCCTGGCTACATTGTGCAGCTGCTGCGCGGCAGCGGCCATGTTAATGCCGGGCAGAGTGCGGTGATGCTGATGCAGGGAGCGGGTGCCGCCTTTAGTCCGGCGCTGACCGGCATGATTGTCAGGCACTACTCTTATAGCGTGGCGTTCAGCACGCTAAGCGTGATTGCGCTGACAGCGCTGCTGATCTGGTGGCAGGCGAGGCGGTTCGCGCCGGTAAGTGAGGCATAAAAAAGGCCAGCACAGAAGCAACCTCACTATGCTGGCTGGCCAGCTGGCCGATAAATAATATGCAATGTCAAAGTCCGGGGAAGAAAATCAAAGCGCAGCCAGCGCTATTTCTTTGCTTCTACGCCTGGTGTACTGGAGCGGATAAGGAACTGCTTTGTAACGTCGCCCAGATGATTGGCTGTCCAGTCGGCCATCGCCTGTTCCTGCTCGCGAATGCGGGTGAAAATTGACACGCTCTCGCTGTCGTTAAGCTGTTCCGCCGCGGCAATGAGCGCAGTGTAATTCGCGATCTCAAAGTTCTCAAAAACGTTGCCGCTGATGGCGCCTTTCACCACCTCATCTTCGGTCATCATTCCGCCAACTGCCTGGCCAAACGCCGACAGTTTTCCTGCGGCATCTTTGATCACCGAACGGGACGTGTCGTAACGGTCAATGACGCTCTGCACCAGCTGCTGCTGTTCACGTGTTTCATCAATGTGCTGCTCAATACGCGCTTTGAGATCGGGATAGTGTTCGAGCCGGGCTGCCATTTTTTCCAGCATGCTCTCCGCCTGCTTCTCCATAGCGTGTGCATCTCTGACCCAGTCAATAAAATGTTCTTCGTAAGTCATTAGATTCTCCCGTTAATGTTAAGCCTGTGCACCCTGTGCAGCATCTTTATCTGTGCCACGACGACTCTTTTTACCCCCTTTACGGCCCGCTTCAATTGCGCGCTCAGGGTTATTGCGAAAGTTACCGCCGCTGACCTGACCGCCTTTTTTCCCCGCTTCGCGGGCACGTTCAGGATTCAGGGCAAAATTACCGGCACCGCCACGTGGATTGCTCATCATTTACTCCTCAGAGGGTAAAGCATATTAAAGTATTTAGTTTGCAACTTAAGGTTAGCGTTATTTTCCGGATTAACAAGGGCGCCAGCCAGGAATAATCTTAATTGGGGTTTTTATATTTTTTATTTCTTTAAGAGCTAATTTATAAAATCACGATTCGTTTTGTGTACAGAGAAATACTATTTGTACAATAAATTTTATCTCGGTATTTATAGATATTTATCCTTCATTTTTAGTGCTTTAATTCAATTAAAGGTGGTTTTTATAAGTTGTACGATTTTACTGTGTGTTGTACAAATTTATATTGCAAGGTAACAGAGTGTCGTATGAATTGAATTAAGCGCAGCGGTGGAAAGTATTTCTTAAATTTAACATGTAATTTTTTGTCAGTTGATTTTTTTGACTGAGATCATTTCAGCCAGGGCAATAATATATTCTGGAGTGGTCATTACCTAAATTGAGACTTTCAGGTTATGCAGTGACTTAACGGGGCTCTGCACCTTATGATGGCGGCATCACTTATGCTCAGCCCGGTGAGCAAGCATGCAGGAATCACCCCGTAATGAATTTACTCAACGATCTCGATCTGCGTCAGCTGGAAGCGTTCGCAGCGGTTATTGCAGCGGGCAGCGTGACCGCCGCAGCGAAAGCGCTGAATCGCTCACAGCCTGTGGTTTCACGCCAGCTGCAGGAGCTGGAGCTCTCTCTGGGCTATCCGCTCTTTATCCGCAACGGACCGCGTATTCACCCCTCCGAAGAGGCGCTGCAGCTGCATCAGTATGTGCAGAAAGCGCTGCTCTCTTTACAGCAGATCCGGCTGCGTGCGCAGGAGATCGCGCAGCAGCAGCAGCGGCCACTCAGCATTGCGGCCACGCCGGCGCTGGCTGCAGGGCTGCTGCCACAGGCGCTGGCGGCGATTGGCCTGCACAATAAAGTGCAGATTATCAGTGAGTCTGCTGCGCAAACGGCGCACGCGGTGATCACCGCCGAGGCGGACATCGGCCTTTGCAGCCTGCCGCTGGAGCATGATGCAGTGGTATTGCACTGGATCGGCCACGCGCGCTGCGTGGTGGCGCTGCCGGATAGCGACCCGCTCGCGGCGCAGCCGCAGATATCGCTCAGCCAGCTGGCGGGACGGCGACTTATCGCCCCCTGGAACCCGCAGCGCCTGCGCGGGCGCTATGAAAAAGCGCTGAAGCGTGTCAATACGCCGTTGCCGGAAACCATTGAAACCAACTCTTCGGCAAATATTCTTGGCTGCGTCCGCGCCGGGCTGGGCGTGGCTATTCTGGAGCCGGTATCCGGCTGGGGAATGCCGCTGGCTGGCGTCACTATCTGTACGCTGGAAGAGGATATCCCCTACTACTTTGGCGTGGTCACGCCGCAGGGCCGGCAGATCACCGCGGCAGCACAGGCGCTGGTAGAGGCACTTGCCGCCGCAGCTGCCGCGCTGTTACCTGATTTTCAGCGGCTGGCCTCAAGCGAACACACCCGCGTTATGCGGCTTATCAATCAGCTTTAAGGCGTCTGCAGGGCGCGGCGACCGGCTTATACCCATTCCGGCATAAGATATAAGAAATCCATTGGTTAAATGCTGAGCGCTATTATTGACTCCATCCAGCCGCAGGAGGAGTATGCAAAGCCTTAGCTTTTACTATGCGTATTAACAATCATTAGCCGGTAAATATGCGTTATCAGGATAATAAGGCCGGCGATTGTGGGTATGCGTTTGACAGCGTTTTTTGCGCTGACATCAGGGGATACTTATATGACTTCAGCTGCCGACGGTCTGGCCGCGCTGGAAGCTCAGCTACAGCAGGACCTGGAATACCTTGAACTGCCCGCAAAACCCTGGGTGCCTGCGCACACGGTTGATAATCAGCCGGTGCGCGATGTTGTCGTGATCGGTGCCGGGATGTGCGGCCTGGCGGCGACGGCCCGGCTGCAGCTGGCGGGTATCACCAATAGTATTACTTACGATACCGCACCGGCGGGGCAGGAGGGGCCGTGGGTCACCTTTGCCCGCATGGAGACGCTGCGTTCACCCAAATCACTGCAGGGACCGGCACTCGGTCTGGCCTCGCTGACCTTTCGCGCATGGTATACCGCGCAGTGGGGAAAAGCGGCCTGGCAGGCGCTGGACAAAATCCCGAAAGAGATATGGATGAACTATCTGGTCTGGTACCGGCGGGTACTGAATCTGCCGGTACAGAACGGCGTCCGCGTTACCGCCATTGAACCTGCCGGGTCGCTGATTGCGCTGACGCTGGAAGGCGCAGCGCCGGCACGCGTCTATACCCGCCGGCTGGTGCTGGCAACCGGCCGTTCCGGCCTGGGCGGCGTTGCCGTTCCCCCCTTTTTGCAGGGCGTCGATCGCCGCTTCTGGGCACACTCCGCCGACAACATCGACTTCCGTGCGCTGCAGGGTAAGCGGGTTGCGGTGATCGGTGCCGGTGCCTCGTCAATGGATAATGCCGCAACCGCGCTGGAGCAGGGCGCTGCCAGGGTGGATCTGCTGATCCGCCGTAAAGCGATGCCGCGCATCAATAAAATGACCGGTATCGGCAGTCAGGGCGTGGTACACGGTATGCACCAGCTGCCGGATATGTGGAAATGGAAGTTTGTTGATTATACCGCTGCCACCCAGACGCCGCCGCCGCGCGCCTCCACCCTGCGCGTTTCGCGTCATGAAAATGCCCGTTTTTTGCTGAACTGCGCTATCAATGCCGTCAGGCCCGAAGGGGATGAGCTGGTCATTGAGACGACGCAGGGGCCGCTGCGCTATGACTACCTGATTGCGGCTACCGGTTTCAGCAACGATTTCAGCGGCCGATCCGAATTCGCCGCCATCGCCCCGCACATCCGCCGCTGGGCAGACGGTCGCTATCAGCCTGCCATGGGGCCGGCGCGCCAGAATATGCTGGAGGCGCCTGACCTGGGACCCGGGTTTGAGTTTCGCGAGCGCTCCCCCGGCGCCTGCCCGATGCTTTCACATATTCACTGTTTCAATGATGCCGCGATGCTGACGCACGGCAAAGTCTCCGGTGATATCCCTGCGGTAAGCGCCGGTGCCGATCGGCTGGTGCGGGCGATTGCGGCCTCGCTGTTTGCCGAGGATGTGGAGCAGCACTATGCCAGCCTGCAGGCGTATGACACGCCTGAATTACAGGGCGATGAATGGGTGGACGCCACCCCCTTACTGAATCAGGAGAACGCGTTATGAGTGACGCTATCGATCGCGCCGCCGGGCTGACCCCTGACGCGGCGCTCTACCAGACGCGGCGCCTGCGGCCGGAGTTTGTTGATGGCGCCGAGGCGTGCCGTCGATCCGTGCTGACACCGGAAGATGACCAGGGCCTCTCTGCAGCCCTGCGGCTGGCGCTGGCACAGCGTATGGCACGGCTGAATCAGGATAGCGCGCTGGAGCAGGCGTATCAGCATGAACTGGCGCAGCTGCAGCCGGCAGATGAGCTGCTGGCGCTGGCAGAAGGTGCGCTGCCGGCAGGTGAACCGCTGGCGACTATTGTGCGTCATACCGATCTGATTACGTGCCAGCCGGTGCAGGCCACAGAACAGCATATCCGGCTGCTGGAGCAGGCGGGACTGAATAATCCGCAGATTGTGGCGCTTTCTGAGCTCATTGCCTTTATTAACTTCCAGACGCGCGTTGCGGCTGGCCTGCGCCTGCTGAGGTCAGCATGATCCCTTCTGTTTCCCTGAAGCCGCTGCACTGGCACCCCTATATTGCGCCGGTAAGCGTAGACGACGCCACGCCTGCCCAGCGCGATGCGATGAAAATCACACCGTCTAACAAGAAGGTGTCGGAGTATGTCCGCACGCTGGTACACGATCCGGAAAGCTACACCGCACGCACCGGGCTGTTCAACGCCATCATGTATGTTGAGGGCGGCCTGAATCGCGCCGATCGTGAGCTGGGTGCGCTGGGCGCGTCAATCGTGAACGGCTGCCGCTACTGCGCGGTGGTGCATGCGCGCCGGCACGTGCAGCTGGCTGATAACGACGCGGTGGTCAGTGCAATCTATTTTGACCGCGCCGATGCGCTGGGCGAGCGCGATGCAGCAATCTACCGCTTTGCCCGCCGCCTGTCGGTCACGCCAGCCGAAGCGACGGCAGAAGATATTGCGCCGCTGCGTGCGGCCGGAATGGACGATCGGGAGATTATCGACCTGATCCATGCTATCGCCATCTTTGGCTGGGCCAACCGTCTGATGCATGTGCTGGGCCATGCTGACCTGAATAAATAGGGCAATGCCATGTTAGAACTTAATAATATTACGCTCGCCTATGGTAACAACCCGATTCTGAAAGGGGTCGATCTGACGGTAAAGCGGGGCGATGTGGTGTCGATTATCGGGCCAAGCGGCACCGGTAAAACCACGCTGCTGCGCTGCATTAATTATCTGGCAAAGCCCACAGCCGGAACGATCGCGCTCGATCAGATCCGCATGGATTATCGCAAACCCGATAAAGCGGCGATCCAGGCGATCCGCCTGCGTACCGCGATGGTATTTCAGCAGTTCAACGTCTTTAAGAACATGACGGTGCTGGAGAATGTGATGGATCCGCTGATCGTGATCCAGCGCAAAAGCCGCCAGGAGGCGCGGACCATCGCGCTTGAGGAGCTGGAGCGGGTCGGACTCGGCGCGAAAGCCGATCACTATCCTTCCCAGCTATCTGGCGGACAGCTGCAGCGCACCGGCATTGCCCGCGCACTGGCGGTGCGGCCGGAGGTCATTCTGTTTGATGAACCGACCTCTTCGCTGGATCCGGAGCTGGTGGGTGAGGTGCTGAAGGTAATCAAAGATGTCACCTCCTCAGGCATCACCTCGCTGCTGGTCACGCATGAGATGCAGTTTGCGAAAAGCGTCTCTAACCGCATTGTGTTTATGGATCAGGGGGTGGTCGCCGCGCAGGGTACGCCGGCAGAGATGTTTGAAAACCCGACCCTGCCGCGCCTTGCCCAGTTTCTCAGCTCAGAACGCATATTCTAATAATCAGAGGAATCAAGATCATGCCTGCACTTAAAACAACATTACGTCGCCTGGCCGCGCCTGGCATCATCGCACTGGCGCTGGTCAGCGGCAGCAGCTTTGCCGATGCGGTTCGCACCATCAAAATCGCTACCGCTGCAGAGTCCAAGCCGCTCTCCTGGGGCGCGATTGGTCATGAGCCGCAGGGCTATGAGCCCGACGTGCTGAAAGCGATTAATGCCAGACTGCCGCAGTACAAATTTGTGATGGAAGGCGCCGCGGATATCGCTCAGGAGACCGGGCTGGCGACCGGCAAATATGATATGGCAACCGGCGGCTACTATAAGGCCCCGGCGCGTAGCAAGCAGTTCCTGATCCCGGATGCACCGATGGGTGCCAGCCTGATGAAGATCTACAGCCGCAGCGACAGCACCATTCAGGGCATGAAAGATCTGGTGGGCAAAAAGGTTGTCCCGGTGACCGCTGGCGGTGGCGTCTACAAATTTGTGACGCAGTGGCAGCAGGATAATCCGAACGACAAGATCGCCATTAAAGCCTCCAGTGCTGGCGTGCCCTATCCGGATCGCCTGAAAGAGGTGCAGAACGGCAAGTATGACGCGCTGATCCTGCCATCAAACCTCGGCGAGCAGACGGTCATTGATAACCAGAAACTGGCTATCAAAGCGAGCGAACCGGTGGCGATCAACAACACCTATGTGCTGCTGCATCGTTCGGCAGAGAATCAGGCGCTGAGTCAGGACATTACAAAGGCGCTGCAGGATCTTAAGGCGGACGGTACGCTGGATAAGCTGGCGCAGAAGTGGTTTGGTGAAGACGTCACGAAATATATGCAGTAACGGATTCACAAGCAGATACCGCGCCGGCTCTCTGGCAGGCGCGGCTCTATAGTAAGCAGGAGTGTTTCACCGTGAATCTATCCGCCATGATCCCCGAGCTGCTGTCAGCGCTGCCGCTGACGCTCGGTATTATGTTTGTTGCGATGCTGGCTGGCTTTGTTCTGGCGCTCATCACGACGCTTTTCCGCATCCGTCGTATTCCGCTGGTCAGCCAGCTGGCCGATCTGTACGTCTCTTATGCGCGCAGCGTGCCGGTGGTTCTGCAGCTGTTTGTCGCTTTCTACGGCCTGCCGCTGATTACGCAGCAGCTCGGCTTTACGGATTTTGTTTCACCTAATCTGGCCGCCATGATTGGCCTGAGCTTCTATCACGGCGGCTATCTCTCCGAAGTGATGCGCCCGGCGTTTCTGGCGGTAGAGCGCGGTCAGCACGATGCGGCGGACAGCCTGGGTTACGGCTTTCGTCACAAGATGCTGCGCGTGGTAGGACCGCAGGCGGTGCACTTTGCGCTGCCGGGCTATGGTAACGCGATAATTTACCTGATCCATAACGTTGCGCTGGTGATGTATATCGGTGCCGCTGATGTCATGGCGACGGCGCATCTGATTATGGAGCGCGATTATAACCAGTATCAGTTTGGTACCTATCTGGTGCTTGCGGTGATCTATTCGCTGCTCTGTCTGGTCGCCTGGCTGATTATTCGTTTCTTTGAACAGCGTCATGCGAAGTACAGCGCCAAAACGGCGCGCGTCAAGCTGACCGCCAGCGTCTGAGCAGGAGAGCGCGCATGTTTGATACTGAAGTACTACTGCCCGATTTCTGGAGCATTCTGGATGCGGTGCCGGTTACGCTGCTGATGGCGGTAACGGTGTTTATCTGTTCCACGCTGCTGGGCGGGCTGTTTGCATATATTGAGCATCAGCGTATTCCGCTACTGCGTCAGCTGGTGATGGTTTACAAAATTGCCTTTAAAGGCGTGCCGATGGTGGTGGTGATTTTTCTCGCCTACTACGGTCTGCCATCCGCGCTGCATTTCTTCGCTACGCTGTTTAACGTTGAGGTGAATGCTCACTCGCTGCCTAACTGGGTGATTATCATCGTCGCGCTGAGCGCCTGCGTAGCGGCGTTTCAGGCAGAAGTGTGGAAAGGGGCGCTGAACTCGTTTGACAGCGGCCAGTCCGATGCCGCGCTGTCGCTGGGTTACAGCGGTGGCCAGCTGTTCCGGCGCGTGATGTTCCCGCAAATCATCGTGGCGGCGATCCCGGATCTGGCCAACGCCTTTATGGTGATTATGAAAGCGCTGTCGCTCGCCTTTGCTATCGAAGTAGTGGATATCTTTGCGCAGGCGCAGCTGACGGCGGCGCTGAACTTCTACTATCTCGAAGCGTTCCTGATTGCCGTGGTATTTTATATGGTGATTGCGTGGGTGGTGACCAAGGTCGCCGATATGATTGAAGCGCGGTTGCGCGTCAGGACCTGAGAGAGAGGAGGCTGGCGCCGGTTCTGTTCGCCACGGGGGCGTGGGGCACGGGACTGGTTCCGTTCGCCACAGGGGCACGGGGCCGGTTCCGTTCGCCGTCAGCCGTGGCAGCAGCCTTTGCCCCGGTACGGCGACCGGGCAGAGGGCGCCTGGCCGCGCCCTCTGCACTCCCCGGCCCTGCGCCAGCCCCGTCCGCCGCTGCGCGGTTCCCTCGCTCACGCCCGCTTCCCGGGGACCGTCCGCCATTCGCTCCTGCTCACCGCGCCCTTTCGCCGACGTCCTGTCGGCTCATCCCGGAACCGTGCCCTCCCTCGGCGGACCCGAATGGCGCTTCCCCCGCCTTCTGATTTTTTCTCTTTCCTGGGCTTTTTTGATGGCGGTGGGTTCTGGTGGTTTGCGCTTTTTTCCTTTCACATGTGTTTTATGGCTGACGGTCCTGTCGGAAAGCTTCAGCGCACACCAGACCAAATTTAAAAAAAACAAAATGAAGAATTTGCAGGCGGGGAGGGGGGCGCCATCCGCAGCGCCGGGCGCAGAGTGACGGCCAGGGCGAGCCGGCAGGACGCCGGCGAGAGCGCGGGCTGAGCAGGAGCGAATCCGCG
>NZ_DJJN01000007.1:0-198759 GCF_002434165.1 Pantoea sp. UBA6567
AGTTCTCGCCGGGTGACAAGTGTTTATTGCAAAAAAATAGCTGAGCGTCTCTTTTTTGAGCGAAAGCGCTAAAAGCAGGCATTATATGACCAATTAATGGCCAAAATGGCCTCGTAAGAGGCACAAATCAACGTCATCGCCTGTAACTGCAATGCTATTCTTTTCTGATAATGCTGTTTGCCAGCACCACCAATAGAAGGATTTTCGATGATTCGTTCTGCGCGCAGTATGGCTGGCTTGCCGTGGATAGCCGCAATGGCGTTTTTTATGCAGGCACTCGACGCAACCATTCTTAATACAGCGCTGCCGGCCATTGCCACCAGCCTTGAACGCTCCCCCCTTGCTATGCAGTCCGCCGTTATCAGCTATACCCTGACTGTCGCTATGCTGATACCCGTCAGCGGCTGGCTGGCCGACCGGTTTGGCACGCGCCGTATTTTTATTATTGCCGTTTCACTGTTTACGCTGGGATCGCTGGCCTGCGCCCTGTCGGGCTCGCTGACTATTCTGGTGGTGTCACGCATTGTGCAGGGCGTGGGCGGTGCCATGATGATGCCGGTGGCGCGTCTGGCTCTGCTGCGTGCCTATCCGCGCAGTGAACTGCTGCCGGTGCTTAATTTCGTGACAATGCCGGGCCTGGTCGGCCCTATCCTCGGACCAATGCTGGGAGGCCTGCTGGTAACCTACGCCAGCTGGCACTGGATTTTCCTGATCAATATTCCCATCGGTATTGCCGGCATTTTTTACGCGCGCAAATATATGCCGGATTTCACCACGCCAAAACGCCGCTTCGATTTTACCGGCTTTCTTCTTTTCGGTCTGGGGCTGGTGCTGATCTCAGTGGGCATTGAGCTGTTCGGCGAGCGCATTGTTGCGTCATGGCAGGCGCTGCTGGTGCTGTTTGGCGGCTTTGCACTGCTGCTTCTTTATATACTGCATGCGCGGCGCCATCCCGCACCGCTGATCGGCCTGCCGATGTTCCGCACCCGCACCTTTTCTGTCGGCATTCTCGGCAATATTGCGGCGCGCCTCGGCACCGGCTGTATTCCCTTTCTGATGCCGCTGATGCTCCAGGTGGGCTTCGGCTATCCGGCTATTATTGCAGGTTGCATGATGGGACCTACGGCCATTGGCTCGCTGCTGGCTAAATCGACGGTGACGCAGGTGCTGCGCCGTTTTGGCTATCGTCGCACCCTGGTGGGCATTACTATCATTATTGGCATCCTGATCGCCAGCTTCTCGCTACAGTCACCGGGTGAGGGCGCAGTTATGCTGCTGATAGCGCTGTTTGTGCTGGGCATGGCGATGTCAACGCAGTTCACCGCGATGAACACGATTACGCTGGCCGATCTGAATGATGACAACGCCAGCGGTGGCAACAGCGTACTGGCGGTAACGCAGCAGGTTTCTATCAGCTTTGGTGTTGCGGTCAGCGCGGCGGTGCTGCGCTTTTACCAGGATTTTGAAAGTACGACCGTGCAGCAGTTCCACGCTACGTTTCTGACGATGGGCGTCATTACCGTGCTGTCTGCCGCCGCGTTTCTGTTACTGCGGCCCGGCGACGGCCGTAACCTGATCGCCAACCGGGAAAAGAAAAAGAAAGCGGCTTAAACAGAACCGCGTTCCACCAGCTCCGGCGTCAGCACCAGCGTTTGCTGACTGGCGTCGGGCGCGCCCATGCGGTGAATCAATGTATCGATAGCCAGCTCGCCCAGCTCATCTTTTGGCTGATGTACCGTGGTCAGCGGCGGTGTCAGATAGCGGGCCAATTCGATGTTGTCATATCCCATAACCGCAATATCCTGCGGTACCTGCAGGCCCGCCTGATACAACGCGTGATAGACGCCAACGGCCATCGCATCGTTACTGGTAAACACCGCCTCCGGTACCGGCTCCAGCGCCAGCAGCTGCGTCATGGCATTGAATCCGCCCTGGAACTCAAAGTCGCCGTCAACCACATACCCATCAGGTACCGTTAAACCGTGCGCCGCCATCGCTTTATGAAAGCCTTCAAGACGAAGTCGCGCCGGCGTTTTGTCCTGCGGTCCCGCAATACAGGCAATACGCCGGTAGCCTCGTTCAATCAGATGGCGGGTCGCCATTTCGCCGCCCAGTAAGGCATTATCCTGAATGATATCGCCCCGTCCCTCAAACGGTGCCCAGTCCATCATTACCATCGGTACCGAGGGATAACGATTCAGGATCTCAGCCGAAGGCAGATGCGTCTCCGTGCACATCAGCAGCAGGCCATCCACGCGCTTTTGCATCAGCGTTTCCAGGCTGCGATTCATGCGCTCTTCATCCCCTTCGGTATTGCACAGGATCAGGCTATAGCCGCGTTCGTAACAGCTGTTTTCCACGCCGCGCACGACCTCAGCATAGAAAGGGTTGCTGCTGGCCGTCAGTAACATACCGATAGTACGCGTCTGCCTGATCTTCAGGCTGCGCGCCAGCGCCGAAGGGGCATAGTTCAGCTCACGGATGGCCTGTTCAACCTTTTCGCGCACCTGCTCGCTGACAAAGCGATTGTTATTGATCACATGCGAAACGGTAGAGGTGGAGACGCCCGCCTGACGGGCAACATCTTTCATGGTAGCCAAGCGCTTATTCCTGTTGCTGCAGGAAAGCGTCGATTTCGCGGCGCCACGGTACAGCAGGCTGAGCGCCGGGCCGCGTCACGGCAATCGCCGCTGCCGCATGCGCAAACCGTACCGCATCATGCATCGTCATGCCTTCCAGCCGCGCGGTAATAAAAGCACCGTTGAAGGTGTCACCTGCGGCAATGGTGTCAACGGCCTGTACGTTAAAACCAGGAATGCGCTCGCCGTTACCCTGTTCGCTCAGCCATACGCCGCGCCGCCCCAGCGTAATCAGCACGGTGCGGATCCCTTTGGCATGCAGCACCTGCGCTGCCTGTGCGGCCTCAGCGTCACTGGAAACGGCAATCCCGGTCAGGATCTCCGCTTCGGTTTCGTTAGGCGTAATGATGTCAATCTGTGCCAGCAATTCATCCGTCAGCCTGGTCGCAGGGGCCGGATTGAGGATCACCTGCGTGCCGTGCTGTCGCGCAAGCTGCGCTGCCGTCAGCACGCTTTCCAGCGGGGATTCCAGCTGCATCAGCAGCGCCTCAGCGTCAGCGATCACCTGCTGATGACGCCGTACAGAGTCTGGCGTCAGCGCGGCGTTCGCGCCGGCATAAATGCCGATGTTGTTTTCACCTTCACCGTTGACGAAGATCATCGCCACGCCGGTTGCCTCTGACGGGATGGCTTCAACCGGCGTGATATCAATATTGTCGCGCTGCAGCTGTTCACAGATGCGTTCGCCCGTGTCATCGCCACCTACACAGGCGATAAAGGCGATATCAGCACCCGCGCGTCCGGCTGCCACCGCCTGATTAGCGCCTTTGCCGCCAAACGCAATCTGATACGCCTTACCGATAACGGTTTCACCGGGGCGCGGGAAGTGACTCAGGTTCAGGATATGATCGGCGTTGATGCTGCCCATTACCGCCAGTTTTGCGCATTTACTCATAGGGAGAGATCCAGGAAGTTGCGTCACCCTGAGGGTGACGCGAGGCCACGCTTTTCTTTGGTTTTATTTAGTGACGAGTTTCAGGTCAACCGGGTTGATCGCCTGCACTTTTTCACCTTTCAGCACTTTGTCTGCGGTATCCACGCCAATCATACCAATCTTATCCGGCATCTGCGCCACGGTTGCGGTCAGTTTACCGGACTCTACCGCTTTCACGCCGTCAGCCGTACCATCAAATCCAACCACCAGCACATCGGTTTTACCGGCGGTCTGCAGCGCACGCAGCGCACCCAGCGCCATCTCATCGTTTTGTGCAAACACCGCCTGCACATCCGGATGCGCCTGCAGCAGGTTCTGCATCACGTTCAGCCCTTTAGTACGATCGAAGTCAGCCGGCTGACTGGCAAGAATAGCAAATTTGTGCGCATCAGCGGCCTGCTTGAAACCTTCACCGCGCTCGCGTGCGGCTGATGTGCCGGCGATGCCCTGCAGCTCAATGATTTTTGCGCCGTCACCCACTTTTTTCGCAATAAAATCGCCCGCCATTTTACCGCCAAAGCGGTTGTCAGAGGCGACGTGGCTCACTACCTTGCCCTGTGCTGCCATACGGTCCAGCGTGATCACCGGGATATTTGCCTGGTTAGCCATTTTTACGGCGTTGCCAACAGCGTCGGAATCTGTCGGGTTGATCAGCAGCAGCTTAGTGCCGCGAACGGTCAGATCCTGCACGTTAGCCAGCTCTTTTGCCGGGTTGTTCTGGGAGTCCAGCACCACCAGGTTGTAGCCAAGCTTGTCCGCTTCTTTCTGAGCGCCATCTTTAAGCGAGACAAAGAAGGGGTTATTGAGGGTAGAAACCACCAGCGCAATCGTATCCTTGGCCATTGCGCCGGCACTCAGGGTGGCACCAAGAATGACGGCCAGTGCAGTTAATTTTTTCATTTACAGGATCCTGTGTGAGGGTCAGAGTTATTTACTGCTTTTGTTATCTACCAGCACCGCCAGTAAAATCACGACGGCTTTAACAATCATCTGGTAGTAGGAAGATACGCCCATCAGGTTCAGGCCATTATTCAGGAAGCCCAGAATCAGCGCGCCAATCAGCGTACCCATAATACGGCCTTTACCACCTGCCAGGCTGGTGCCGCCCAGTACCACTGCAGCAATCGCATCCAGTTCATAACCGGTGCCAGCCGTAGGCTGTGCTGATGAGAGGCGGGCGACTTCAATCGTGCCCGCCAGCGCCGCCAGCAGGCCGCTCAGCGCATAAACGGTAATTTTGACGCGGTTAACGCTGATGCCTGATAGCCGGGTAGCGGCCTCATTACCGCCCAGCGCATAGATATAGCGGCCCAGACGCGTGTGGTGCAGCATGTACCACGCCAGCGCAAACACCAGCGCCATCAGCCATACCGGCGTCGGGATCCCCAGCGGACGACCGATACCGAACCAGCCAAACAGATCGGCGTTTTCACTGAAGCCGGTATTCACCGGACTGCCGTCGGTGTAAACCATGGTGACGCCGCGCAGCAGCAGCATCATCACCAGCGTGGCGATAAACGCCTGCACCCTGCCGCGCGCAACTATCACGCCGGTGATGCCGCCAATAAACGCGCCCAGCGCCAGGGAAGCGGCAACGGCAACCAGCGCATTGACCTCCATGCCGACAATAGACGCGGCAACCGCACCGGTAAGCGCCAGCAGCGATCCCACTGACAGGTCGATGCCTGACGTCAGGATCACCAGCGTCATCCCCACCGCCATAATGGCGTTGACCGAGGTCTGCTGCAGAATGTTGAACATGTTGGCCAGCGTAAAGAAGTTCGGGCTCTGGCTGGCGACCACGGCGATCAGCACAATCAGCGCAATCAGTGACTTCTGCTCCAGCAGCCAGCTTTTGCTGAACCAGCGGCGGCTGGCGGGTAGGGTTTGGGTACTCATACGACTAAATCCTCGCTGTGTTGCTTACCGACCGCCGCCGCCATCAGGGATTCCTGGGTAGCCTGCTCGCGGGAAAATTCGCCACTGATATGGCCTTCATGCATCACCAGAATGCGATCGCTCATGCCCAGCACTTCCGGCATTTCCGATGACACCAGAATGATGCTCAGCCCTTCCGCTTTGAACTGATTAATTAACTGATAAATCTCTTTTTTGGCACCTACATCGACACCGCGCGTGGGTTCATCCAGGATCAGCACGTCCGGACGGGTCATCAGGCCGCGGGCAATCGCCACCTTTTGCTGATTACCGCCGGAGAGCAGGCCAATTGGCTGCATCATTGAGGGCGTCTTTACATTGAACAGGCGGATAAAATCGCCTACCGCCAGCTGCTCTTCCGCATGTTTCAGGTTACCGCCGGCGTGGCTGAAATAGCGCAGCGCCGTCAGCGACATGTTCTCTTTTACCGACATTCCGAGCACCAGTCCGTCGCGCTTACGATCTTCAGAGATATAAACGATACCGCTGGCGAGCCCCTCCTGCGGCGAACGTACGGTCACGGTACGGCCATTGAGCGTGACGCTGCCGCTGCGGCGCGGCAGGGCGCCATAGAGCACTTTCATCAGCTCCGTTCGCCCGGCCCCCATCAGCCCTGAAATCCCCAGAATTTCACCTTTGCGCAGGGTAAAGCTGACATCCTCCACGCCTGAACCACAGAGCTTTTCAACCTGCAGACGGATTTCACCGGGCGATTGATCGAGATGGGGATATTGATCTTCCAGCTTGCGTCCCACCATCATCTCAATCAGCTGCTCTTCGCTCAGATCGCTGACGGCGCGTTCGGCAATAAACTGCCCGTCACGAAATACGGTTACGTCATCGCAGATCTCAAAAATTTCTTTCATACGGTGCGAGATATAGACAATGCCGCACCCCTGCGCTTTCAGTTCGTTAATAACGTGAAACAGCGACAGCGTTTCGGTATCCGTCAGCGCATCCGTCGGCTCATCCATAATGATGACGCGTGATTCAAAACTCAGTACTTTGGCAATCTCTACCATCTGCTGATCGCCAATTGAGAGATCGCCCACCAGTTTGTGGCTGCTGAAACGCAGGTTAAGACGCTTAAGCAGCGCCTCTGCCTCACGATGCATCTTTTTCCAGTCGATACGGCCAAACCGGTTTATAAACTCCCGGCCCAGGAAAATATTCTCCGCCACGCTCAGCTGCGGGATCAGATTAAGCTCCTGATGAATAATGCCGATGCCTGCCTCCTGCGACGCCTTTGGGCCGGAGAAGGCAACAGGTTCACCCAGCCACTGCAGCGAGCCAGCGTCCATGGTGTAGATGCCGGTCAGCACCTTCATCATGGTGGATTTACCGGCCCCGTTTTCGCCTACCAGCGCCATAACGCGCCCCGGGTAGACCGCCAGCGAGGCACCATTCAGCGCCTTTACGCCAGGAAACGACTTTTCGATTCCTTTAAGTTGCAGTAAGGGTTGCATAGCGGCCTCAGAAGGTGACGCCGGCGCTCAGGATGACATTCGCATACGGAGAACACTCTCCGCTGCGAATGACCGCCTGGCTGCACTGCGTCTGTTGTTTGAACTGTTCATGACTGATGTAACGGACGGTGATGCTATTCCCCTGGTGCTGTTGCAACGCTTCGAGCACGGCGAGCAGCTGGCTGTGAAGCTGCGGATTATGTTCTTTTATCTCCTCCGCAATCAGGGCGCTTTCTACCTGCATCTCCTGTGTGACCACCTCCACAACCTGTAAAAATCCGGGCGTACCGGGCGTTAACGCCAGGTCAATACGCCGGGGGCCGTGCGGAACAGGCAGGCCCGCGTCCGCAATAGTCAGCGTATCGGTATGCCCGAGGCGGGCAATCACATGAGAGAGTTCAGCGTGTAACAGGCGACCTTTTTTCATTTCATCCACTCCACAGCGAAACGTTTCGCTGTGGAGCAGTGTATAAAAGCAGCATAGTAACGCAATGACACCATCACGGAAGTGTGATCGCCATCGAAACGTTTCGCTGTCAGCCGGAAAAAATTTGGGTAAGGGAGTACAGAGAGGCAGGGAGCAGGATGATATGGGCCCATCAGAATGAATGAAGCCACTCAGGCAGTGGCTTCACAGTGTGCTTATGGCAGCTTGCGAACCTGTTTTACGTCAAGCTCAATGGCGTTGAAATCTTTATCCAGCTCGCCGGTCAGTTCGACCCGATCTTTTGGCGTAATGGTCACGCCGTTCCAGTGCTTGTGGTCAATCTCGACTTTCATGGTGCCGCTGCTGTCGCGGAACAGATAATCTTCATCGCCAGTCTGCTTTTCCAGCGTCCCGCGCACGGTGATCCAGCTGTCATCTTTCATCTCTTCAGCCTGTTTTACCGTCACGACGCTGGCTTCGCCCGCTTTAAAACCGCCCGCCTGATTACTTTGTGCGGCTGGCGCAGCGGGATCCATAAAGCCGCCCTGCGGCGCAGCAAGTACCGGTGCGGTGGCCAGGGCAATCAGGGTCAGTAACGCGATACGTGTTTTCATTAGTTACCTCATTTCTGTGAACAGGTGGAATATCAGCAGTAGACCAGAGAGTTCTTAACAGGATCTTAAGGAGCGCTGTTTTTTACCGTTGCGTGAAAAATAGCTGAAAATCGCGCTGCTGGCCTGTACAAGCCCGGACGGGCTTCGTATAACTCGCCTATAGCCGGGGGAGAGCACAATGCGAATTCTGTTGATTGAAGATGACACGCTGATTGGCGACGGGCTGAAGGTTGGCCTGACAAAACTGGGATTCAGCGTCGACTGGTTTATATCCGGTGAGGCCGGATGTCAGGCGCTGAGCGCAGCGCCCTGGGATGCAGTGGTGCTGGATCTGTCGCTGCCGGAACGCGACGGGCTGGAGATCCTGCGCCAGTGGCGCGCTGCAGGCGCGGATATTCCGGTGCTGATCCTCACCGCGCGCGACGCACTGGACCAGCGCGTACAGGGTTTACAGCTGGGTGCCGATGACTATCTCTGCAAACCGTTCGCACTGACTGAAGTGGCTGCGCGACTGCAGGCGCTGATCCGCCGCCGGCATGGCCAGCTGCAGCCTGAGCTGCGGCACGGCAATGTTGTCATGCAGCCCGCCAGCCACAGCGTTCTGCTCAATGGCGAACCGCTTGAACTGAAAAGCCGCGAACTGGCGCTGCTGGAGCTGTTTCTGCGACATCCGGCTCAGGTGCTGACGCGCAGCCAGCTTGAAGAGAAGCTTTACAGCTGGGATGACGATGTTTCCAGCAACGCGGTAGAAGTACATATTCATCATCTGCGCAAAAAACTGGGCAGCCAGTTTATCCGCACCGTGCACGGTATTGGCTATACGCTGGGAGCGGCAGAATGAGCCTGTTTGTCCGGCTGGCGATCGGCTTTGTGCTGCTGATCCTGCTGTGCGGTGCCAGCGCCGGCTGGAGCGCGTGGCAGCAGACGCGCGATACGGTTAATGAACTGTTTGATACCCAGCAGATGCTGTTTGCCAAACGGCTGCTGGCGCTCGACCCCACCAGCCTGCATCACGCGGCATTACCGAAAACCAAAACCCTTTTACGCCATCACCGCGGCGATCAGGATGATGACGCCCTGGCATTTGCGGTGTTCCGCACCGACGGTACGCCGCTGCTCAACGACGGCGAGAACGGGCGCGGGTTATCATTCGATACGCGACGCGACGGCTTTCGTGACGGGCAGCTGCGTGACGACGATGAGCGCTGGCGTCTGCTCTGGCTGACGTCACCCGATAAACAGTATCGCGTGGTAGTGGGGCAGGAGCAGGAGTACCGGGATGATATGACGCTCGATCTGGCGTCCGCCGCCCTGCTGCCGTGGCTTGTCGCGATGCCGTTTATGCTGCTGCTGCTGCTCTTGCTGGTGTGGTATGAACTGCGGCCGCTGAAGCAGCTGGCGCACCGGCTGCAGCAGCGTGCGCCGGATGACGCGACCACGCTGCCGGTTACGCATCTGCCGCGTGAGGTACAGCCGCTGGTAGCGGCGCTCAACGATCTCTTCGGACGCACGGCGCAGCTGGTACAGCGCGAGCGTCGCTTCACCTCCGATGCCGCCCATGAACTGCGCAGCCCGCTGGCTGCCCTGCGCGTGCAAAGTGAGGTGATCCAGCTGGCCGAAGATGATGAGCAGGTGCGACGGCGGGCGCTGCAGCAGCTCGATAGCGGTATTATCCGTGCGACCCGGCTGGTGGATCAGCTGCTGACGCTGTCGCGCGTTGAAGCGGACGATCTGCGCAGTGAATTTCAGCCGGTCGCGCTGCTCCCGCTGCTGCAGGCGCTGGTCGCTGAACATCTGCCGCAGGCCGCCGCGCAGCAGACAGAGATAACACTGACCAGCGATGCCGCGCCGGTGATGAACGGTCATCCGCTGCTGCTGGGCCTGATGATACGTAATCTGCTGGATAATGCGCTGCGCTATGCGCCGGCACAGAGCCGGATAGCGCTGCGGCTGGAGACGGACAGCATAGTGGTTGAAGACAATGGTGCGGGCGTATCGGACGAGCAGCTGGCGCGGCTCGGCGAACGCTTCTGGCGTCCGCCCGGCCAGGCACAGAGCGGCAGCGGCCTGGGGCTGTCAATTGTGAAAAATATTGCGCAGCTGCACGACCTGCAGCTGCACTTCAGTCACGCCGTGCCGCAGGGGCTGCGCATTACGCTAATCCGGCAACGCAGCGGCGCTAAATCTCGACCTGCGTACCCAGCTCGATAACACGGTTAGGCGGGATTTCAAACTGATCCGGCGCGCGCAGCGCGTTACGCTGCAGCGTCAGGAACAGTTTGCCGCGCAGGCGCAGATACCAGGGCCGCTTACCGATGATCAGCGATTCATGCGACATAAAGAATGAGGTCTCCATCATCCGGCAGTTAAGCCCCTCCAGCCCGCAGCGGTGAAAAATCTCCTCCACGTTTGGCGTCTCGCGCCAGCCGTAGCTCGCCACCACGCGCCAGAACGTAGGCGACAGCTGTTCAATGGTGACCCGGCGTACGTTATGCACATAGGGTGAATCTTCCGTACGCAGCGTCAGCAGCA
This sequence comes from Pantoea sp. UBA6567, assembly GCF_002434165.1. Classification (NCBI taxonomy): domain Bacteria; kingdom Pseudomonadati; phylum Pseudomonadota; class Gammaproteobacteria; order Enterobacterales; family Erwiniaceae; genus Pantoea; species Pantoea sp. UBA6567. The sequence continues at coordinate 10,551 of NZ_DJJN01000007.1, forward strand.
CCACGCGCTCATGCAGCACTTTGTTGTGCTTGAGGTTATGCAGCATCGCGAAAGGGATCACGTTCAGCGCACGCGACATATATACCGCCGTACCCGATACGCGTACCGGCGGTGATTTCTCCAGTGAAGCGATCATCGCATCGAGCGAATTGCCGTGCTCATGCATGCGGCGCAGCAGACGAAAGCGCTCACTTTTCCAGGTCGTCATGATGATGAACATCATCAGCGCCAGCGTCAGCGGCAGCCAGCCGCCGGAGAAGACTTTGATCAGGTTAGCGGAGAACAGCGACACATCAATGCAGAGCATCGCGGCCAGCATCAGCATGACCAGATAGCGATTCCAGTGCCAGTTCTGAATCGCCACCGTGGCGCAGAGGATCGCCGTCAGCACCATAGTGCCGGTTACGGCAATGCCGTAGGCCGCCGCCAGATTACTGGAGTGCTCAAAACCAACAATCACAATCACCACCGCGGCGTAGAGCAGCCAGTTAATGACCGGAATGTAGATCTGTCCTGACTCCTCTTCAGAGGTGTGAACAATGCGCATCGGCGGCAGATAACCGAGCCGCACCGCCTGACGCGTCAGGGAAAAGACGCCGGAGATCACCGCCTGTGAGGCGATAACCGTCGCCAGCGTAGCGAGCAGCAGCATCGGGATCAGCATCCAGTCCGGTGCCAGCAGGAAAAACGGGTTCTTTATCGCTTCCGGATGCGCCAGCAGCAGCGCACCCTGGCCAAAATAGTTCAGCACCAGCGAAGGCAGCACCACCACAAACCACGCCAGACGGATCGGAAATTTGCCGAAGTGTCCCATGTCCGCATAAAGCGCTTCGACGCCGGTGATCGCCAGTACCACCGCACCCAGCGCAAAAAAGGAGACCGACTTATACTGAACAAAGAAGTGCAGCGCCCAGTAAGGATTCATCGCGTGCAGTACATCAGGATTATTCAGGATGCTGCGCGCGCCCAGCACGGCCAGCACCAGAAACCATACCAGCATAACCGGCGCAAACAGCTTGCCTACGATACCGGTGCCCTGTTTCTGGATTATAAACAGCAGCGTCAGCACGGCGATCGCCAGCGGGACGATCCAGGTGTCGAGACCGGGCGCGGCAATCTCCAGTCCCTCAATCGCTGAGAGCACGGATACGGCCGGGGTGATCACCACCTCACCATAAAAGAAGCTGCCGCCGATCAGCCCCATGATCACCAGAACGGCTGTGGCACGCGCGCCGGTGTGACGACCCGCGAGCGACATCAGCGTCAGAATTCCGCCTTCACCCGCATTGTCCGCGCGCATGACGTAACTGATATATTTCAGCGAAACCACCAGAATCAGCAGCCAGAAGATCAGCGATAAAAAGCCGAATACCGCTTCGCGTTCAACGCCAAAGCCGAACTGGCCGGAAAGGCATTCACGTAAGGTATACAGCGGGCTGGTGCCAATGTCGCCATAGACCACGCCGATTGCAGCCAGCGTGACGGCGCTAAGAGACTGTTTCTTATCCGAGCTCATAGGGTGTCTTGTGTTGGAGCCGTTGCGACTCAGGCCATCAAAAAGCGCACAGTATGCACATAATTGGCAGAAACCAACAGACAGCGCTGATGATAATACGCAGCGTACTCTGCTTTTTCGCCGAAAATCCTGCAGAAAACGGGCTGAAAACCGCACGTTGTGCTGCCACAACCTTCTGAAACAAAAAAGCTGACGGCTATCAACGCATTCAAGCATGATAAACAGTAGAGTATTGCGCTCGCCAGACCGTAACGGCACCAGGTTCAGAAGGACAATGATGTGATTATGGCTCAACCCCATCTGTTGGCAGAAAGAATTTCCCGACTGAGTAATGCGCTGGAAAAAGGGCTGTATGAACGGCACCATGCCATTCGCCTCTGCCTGCTGGCAGCGTTAAGCGGCGAAAGCGTTTTTCTGCTCGGCCCGCCCGGCATTGCCAAAAGCCTGATTGCCCGTCGCCTTAAATATGCTTTCCAGCACGCCCGTGCGTTTGAATATCTGATGACCCGTTTCTCCACGCCGGAAGAGGTGTTTGGCCCGCTGTCGATTCAGGCACTGAAAGATGAGGGCCGCTATCAGCGTCTGACCAGAGGCTATCTGCCGGATGCGGAGATCGTCTTTCTGGATGAGATCTGGAAAGCGGGTCCGGCCATTCTGAACACGCTGCTGACCGCCATTAACGAACGCCGCTTCCGGAACGGCGACTGCGAAGAGGCGATCCCGATGCGTCTGCTGGTGACCGCCTCAAACGAGCTGCCGGAAGCTGACAGCGGCCTTGAAGCGCTCTATGACCGCATGCTTATCCGCCTGTGGCTCGATAACGTACATGAGAAGCAAAATTTTCGCAGCATGCTGACCCACCAGCAGGATGAGAACGTCAATCCGGTCGCGGAGTCGCTCTGCATCAGCGATGAAGAGTATCTGCAGTGGCAAAAGGGCATCAGTCAGGTAAAGCTGCCTGACGATGTGTTTGAGCTTATCTATCAGCTGCGTCAGCAGCTGGAAAACCTGCCGGATGCGCCCTACATCTCTGACCGCCGCTGGAAAAAAGCGATTCATCTGCTGCAGGCCAGCGCCTTTTACAGCGGGCGCACGGCGATTGCGCCTATCGATCTGGTTCTGCTCAAAGATTGCCTCTGGCACGACATCGCTTCGATGACGCTGCTGGACCGGGAAATGGATGCGCTGATGACGCAGCACGCCTGGCAGCAGCAGGCGATGCTGCACCGGCTGCAGCAGATCAATGCGCAGCGTCTGGCACTGCAGCAGCAGCAGAGCGTGGCGCAGGCGCTGACGCTGGAGAAACACAGCGGCATGTTCAGCCGTAAGCCACATTATGAGCTGCCGGAGTCGGTTGCCGGCGAACAGCTGACCCTGATGCTGCAGCAGCCGCTGACGCTGCACGATATGCAGGTCAGCCATATAGTGGTAAGCCGTGAGGCCCTGGTACAGTGGCTGCTGAAAGGCGGAGATATACGCGGCAAGCTGAACGGCATCGGCTTTGCACAGTCACTCGATCTGGTGGTCGATACCCATCACTGCCTGACGCTACGCGATGTCAGCCTGCAGTCTGCGCGCCTGACGCTGCCCGGAGCGGCGAGCCTGCAGGCGCTGCCGCCGGAAATCGTTGATGAATATGATGCGCTTGAGGCCCGCCTGCGGGCGCAGCGGGCGCTGTTCAGCCAGCATCAGCGCTGCCTGTTTATCAGCGATGACTGGCTGGCACGCATTGAGACCAGCCTGCAGGATGTCGCCGAGCAGCTGAAACAGGCGCGGAAATGATCTCGCTGGAGACGCTCAGCACACTGCTCTCAATTGGTGAAACGGAGCTGATTGATGAGCTGATTCTGGCGCTGCTGGCCACACCGCAGCTGACGCTGTTTTTCGAAAAATTTCCCCGCATGAAGCAGGCGATGCTGCGCGATCTGCCGCGCTGGCGCGCTGAAATCGCCGGGCAGATGAGATCGACGCCCGTGCCCGCCGTGCTGGCGCAGGAGTTTCAGCTGTTTGAGCGGTTACAGCTGCTCAGCAGCCGTGATTTCAGCGCTCAGCTGCCGCACCTCCTTGAGCAACTGCAGAAGCTGCCATCCCCTTTTCTCACCGAAGCCAGGATGCTGCTGCAGCGTAATGAAGGCCCGGAACTGAGCAACGCGCAGCACCGGCTGTTCCTGCAGCGCTGGCGACTGAGCCTGACGCTGCAGACGCTGACGCTGAATGAAACGTTGCTGGAGGCGCAGCGTGAACGGCTGTTGGCGGAACTGCAGCAGCGTATGGCGCTGAGCGGCCAGCTGGCGCCGGTGCTGAGCGATGAAGATGAGGCCGCCGCCGGCCGGCTGTGGGATCTCAGCAAAGCCTCGCTGCAGCCAGGCGACTACACACTAATTGTGCAATATGGTGCGTTTCTGGCGCAGCAGCCGGAGCTGATGCAGCTGGCGCAGCAGTTAGGCCGCAGCCGCGAAGCCAAATCGGTGCCGTCACGCGATGCGCCGCTGGAAGCGTTTCATCAGCTGGTGCATGAGCCAGATAACGTGCCGGAAGAGGTCAGCGGCATTCATCAGAGCGATGATGTGCTGCGCCTGCTGCCGCCGGAACTGGCCGCGCTCAGTATCAGTGAACTGGAGCTGGAATTTTACCGGCGTCTGGTAGAAAAACGCCTGCTGACCTATCGCCTGCAGGGTGATGCCTGGCACGAAAAAACCGCGCTGCGGCCGGTGAGCCATCAGCAGCATGAAACAGAGCCGCGCGGTCCGTTTATTGTCTGCGTGGATACGTCCGGCTCTATGGGCGGGTTTAATGAACGCTGCGCCAAGGCCTTTTGCCTTGCGCTGCTGAAAATCGCCCTGGCAGATCGGCGTCGCTGCTACATTATGCTGTTTGCCCATGAGGTGGTCGGCTATGAGCTGACCGCCGATAACGGCATTGAACAGGCGATTCGTTTCCTCAGCCAGCGTTTTCGCGGCGGTACCGATCTGACGGCCTGCCTGAGTGCCGTGGTGCAGCGCATGGAAGGCAGCCAGTGGCAGGAGGCAGACGCGGTGATCGTGTCGGACTTTATCGCCCAGCGCCTGCCGGAAGAGCTGATTAAGACCATAAAGCAGCGACAGCGGATGCAGCAGCAGCGGTTTCACGCCGTGGCGATGTCAGCGCATGGCAAACCCGGCATTCTGCGCATCTTCGATCATATCTGGCGCTTCGATACCGGGCTGAAAAGCCGCCTGCTGCGTCGCTGGACGCGCTGATTCATCTGACAGACACGCCTGTTTGCTATAGTGAATGACCCGCTGTGTTTATTCAGCTTTATGGAGTTCACTGTGACAATCGCCGATCTGCCCTGCCAGCTGCCTGCTCCGACCCGCACCCTGCGCCTTTCCGGTGGCACCGCTGAAGAGAAACGCGCCGAACTGCTCGCCTATTTCACTCAGACCTGGACGCTGTATGAAAGCCTGTTCGACTGCCTGAGCGATGAGCGCGCCTGGTTTAATAAAGCGATTTCGCTGCGCCATCCGCTGATTTTCTATTTTGGCCATACCGCATCTTTCTATATCAACAAGCTGATGGCTGGACGCTATCTCGATCGGCGTGTTGACGCGCGCATTGAGGCGATGATGGCGATTGGTGTGGATGAGATGAGCTGGGACGATCTCAATGACGCCCACTACGACTGGCCCGGTGTGGCAGAAGTGCGCGACTACCGCGGCAAAGTGAAAGCGCTGGTGACTGATTTTATCCGTACGATGCCGCTTGAGCTGCCGATCGGCTGGGAGAGTCCGGCCTGGGTGATCCTGATGGGCATTGAGCATGAGCGCATCCATCTGGAAACCTCCAGCGTGCTGATCCGCCAGCTGCCGCTGGAGTGGGTGCAGCCGCAGCCCGTCTGGCCTGCCTGCCCGCTGGCGCGTCACGATCGCGCCGCGGTGCCGGAAAACAGTCTGATTGCGCTGGCGGGTGGATCGGTGCTGCAGGGAAAAACGGATGAGACTTATGGCTGGGACAATGAGTATGGCCATCAGAAAACCGAGCTCGGCCCCTTCCAGGCCAGCAAAATGCTGGTCAGCAACGCGGAGTTTTATCAGTTTGTCGCTGCCGGTGGCTATCAGACGGCGCGCTGGTGGGATGAAGAGGGAGAGGGCTGGCGGACATTTGCCGGGGCGCAGATGCCTGCTTTCTGGGTCGGTGATATCACCCAACCTGACGCGCTGCGCCTGCGCCTGATGACGCAGGAAGTCCCGATGCCGTGGGACTGGCCGGCTGAAGTTAATCAGCTGGAAGCGGCCGCCTTCTGCCGCTGGCTGGCAGACAAAAGCGGTAAGACAATTCAGCTGCCATGTGAGGCGGAATATATGCTGCTGCGCGAACAGGTCAGCGGCGATCAGCCAGACTGGGAGCAGGCACCCGGTAATATCAATCTCGCGTACTGGGCCTCCTCCTGTCCGGTGGATCATTTTTCCCAGGGCGCGTTCTTTGATCTGGTGGGGAACGTCTGGCAGTGGACCACCACGCCCATCAATGGCTTTGAAGGATTTCGCGTACATCCGCTGTATGACGATTTTTCCACGCCTACCTTTGACGGCAAGCATGCCATCATCAAAGGCGGCAGCTGGATCTCAACCGGTAATGAGGCGTTAAAATCGTCGCGCTACGCGTTTCGCCGCCACTTTTTCCAGCATGCCGGCTTCCGTTACGTGGTGTCAGCGCATCAGGAGAGTATGCAGCTTAACCCGTATGAAACCGACGGCATGGTGTCGCAGTATCTCGATTTCCAGTACGGGCCTGGCTACTACGGAGTGGAAAATTATGCCGAAAAACTGATTGAGCTGGTGCTGCCGCACTGCCATCAGCGCGAGCATGCGCTGGATATCGGCTGTGCCACCGGTCGCGCCAGCTTTGCTCTGGCGCGTCACTTTGCTGCCGTTACCGGCATGGACTACTCCGCACGCTTTATCGACGTGGCGCTGCAGCTCACCTCCGGTGAGGATTTCCGCTACGTGGTACCGGAGGAGGGCGAGCTGGTGGCGTATCGCCAGGTGCGCCTGAAGGAGATCGGCACGGACCGGCAGCAGGCGGAGCGGATCCAATTCGTTCAGGGTGACGCCTGCAACCTGAAGCCGCAGCCGGATCGGTACGATCTGGTGCTGGCCGCCAATCTGATTGATCGTCTGCGTCAGCCAAAGCGTTTCCTGCAGGATATCGCACCGATGATCCGTCAGGGCGGCGTGCTGGCGATCTCTTCACCTTACACCTGGCTTGAGGAGTTCACGCCGAAAGAGAACTGGCTGGGCGGTATCCGTGAAAACGGCGAAGCGCTGACCACCTGCCAGGCACTGCAGCGCCTTCTGCGCGACGAGTTTGATGAAATCGCGCCGCCGCAGGATGTTCCCTTTGTGATCCGCGAAACCGCACGCAAGTTTCAGCATACTCAGGCGCAGCTTACGCTCTGGCGTAAGCGCTAAAAGCGTGCAGACTGCGGCATGCCCGCAGTCTGCATCTTGCCTGCCCCGCTAAATTCCTGCACATTCACCTCTGTTCAGCGAAGACGAATTTAAGAGGAAGGATGATGGCAGAACATCTGCAACTGGATAATCTCGACCGCGGCATACTCAATGCGCTGCTGGAGAACGCCCGCACGGCTTACGCAGAGCTGGCAAAGCAGTTCAATGTTAGCCCCGGCACTATTCATGTCCGCGTTGAGAAAATGCGTCAGGCCGGCATTATTCTCGGTACGCGCGTGGAAATCGATCCACGCCAGCTGGGATTCGATGTTTGCTGCTTTATTGGCATCATTCTGAAGAGCGCACGAGACTACCCGGCAGCGCTCAGCAAGCTTGAAGCGCTGGATGAGGTGGTTGAAGCCTGGTATACCACCGGTCACTACAGCATCTTTATTAAGGTCATGTGCCGATCTATCGATGCGCTGCAGCAGGTGCTGATCAACAAGATCCAGACTATTGATGAGATCCAGTCCACTGAGACGCTGATCTCGCTGCAAAACCCGATCATGCGTACCATCAAGCCCTGAACCGCACCAGCCTGTGCATAAAGTTATGCAGCAGCGATCCGGCGCGGTATCCGGTTTGTCAGCGGATGCTTTCTGTTATTAACCCTGTTTTCCACAGGTGGATCACGGCTTGATCACAGCGTACAATGCCTGCCTTTAGTGCGGGAGACGATCATGGCTGATATTACCTTAATCACCGGCAGTACCCTTGGCAGTGCCGAATATGTCGCAGAACATTTAGAAGAGAAGCTGCAGGATGCGGGCTTCAAAACCAGCGTACTGCACGGCCCGGCGCTTGATGAGGTGCCTGATTCGGGTATCTGGCTGGTGGTAACGTCCACACACGGCGCCGGTGAATTGCCGGACAATCTGCTGCCCTTTTATGAGGCACTGCAGACTGAAAAGCCCGATCTTTCCGCCGTGCGCTTTGGCGCAGCAGGCATCGGCAACCGCGAATACGATCTTTTCTGTGGCGCAATAAAAACTCTGGAGGCTCAGCTGATCGCGCTGGGCGCAACGCGCATCGGGGAACGGCTGGAAATCGACATGCTTGAGCATGAAATACCGGAAGATGCCGCTGAAGCCTGGGTCGCTGGCTGGATTGAGCAGATCTGACGGATCATAACCGGCAGGGGATCGGGAAATAGTGACGATCCCCAGACGATTACACTGTATTTCTTCCGGATCCCTCCGATCTCCTGTGGATAAACCAGCCTGAATCATGCGTATAACCGGTAGTTATCCCAAGAATAACCGCTGATGCTTTTTTCATCTGTGGATAACCAGCAAAGTTGATCCCAGCTTATCTGGATCAGGATCACCGATCTTTCACAGCAAACGATCCTTCCCAGGCTGATGTAAAATAACGGGTTTGCCACGTTATCCACAGAAACCGGCGATCCTAATAAGAGATCTAACAAGAAGATCATATAAAAGAGTAAAGATCCTTTCTATAAACACACAGGATCCGCCGCTTTCGCCTGAACCATAATTTCAGTAGAATCCACCGCCCAGGGCAACGATCCCTGTCTGAACTTTAACGAGGACCCACTTCATGTTTTATCCAGATCCTTTTGACGTCATCGTAATCGGTGGTGGTCATGCGGGTACCGAAGCCGCTATGGCGGCCGCCCGAATGGGTCAGCAGACGCTGTTACTCACGCATAACATCGACACGCTGGGACAGATGTCCTGCAATCCGGCAATCGGTGGTATCGGGAAAGGACACCTGGTAAAGGAAGTGGACGCCCTCGGCGGCCTGATGGCCACGGCAATCGATCAGGCAGGTATCCAGTTTAGGATACTAAACGCCAGCAAAGGTCCGGCGGTGCGCGCTACGCGTGCTCAGGCAGACCGTGTACTGTACCGCCAGGCGGTACGCACCGCGCTGGAGAACCAGCCCAACCTGATGATCTTCCAGCAGGCGGTTGACGATCTGATCGTCGAAAACGATCGGGTGGTAGGTGCCGTCACGCAGATGGGACTGAAATTCCGGGCTAAAACCGTGGTGCTGACCGTTGGCACCTTCCTCGATGGCAAAATTCATATCGGTCTTGATAATTACAGCGGTGGACGCGCCGGCGATCCGCCTTCTGTTCCGCTGGCAAAACGGCTGCGGGCGCTGCCGCTGCGCGTCAACCGTCTCAAGACCGGTACGCCACCGCGCATTGACGCGCGTTCGATCGATTTCTCTGTACTGACGCCACAGCACGGTGATACGCCGATGCCGGTGTTCTCGTTTATGGGCAGCGTGGCACAGCATCCGCAGCAGGTTCCCTGCTGGATCACCTATACCAACGAACAGACGCATGATGTGATCCGTAATAATCTCGATCGCAGCCCGATGTATGCGGGCGTCATTGAGGGGATTGGTCCGCGTTACTGCCCATCTATCGAAGATAAAGTGATGCGCTTTGCCGATCGCAACGCCCACCAGATCTTCCTGGAGCCGGAAGGGCTGACCAGCAATGAAATTTACCCGAACGGAATTTCAACCAGTCTGCCTTTTGATGTACAGATGCAGATTGTCCGTTCAATGAAAGGGCTGGAGAACGCCACCATTGTGCGCCCTGGCTATGCTATCGAGTACGATTTCTTCGATCCGCGCGATCTGAAACCCACGCTGGAGAGCAAGTTTATCCACGGTCTCTTCTTTGCCGGCCAGATCAACGGCACCACCGGTTATGAAGAAGCGGCAGCCCAGGGACTGCTGGCTGGCCTTAACGCTGCACGGCAGTCTGCGGACAAAGAGGGCTGGGCACCGCGCCGCGATCAGGCTTATCTCGGCGTGCTGGTCGACGACCTCTGCACGCTGGGTACCAAAGAGCCATACCGCATGTTTACCTCCCGCGCTGAGTATCGTCTGATGCTGCGCGAAGATAATGCCGATCTGCGTCTGACTGAAACGGGCCGTGAGCTGGGACTGGTCGATGATGCGCGCTGGACGCGCTATAACCAGAAGCTGGAGGCGATTGAGCAGGAGCGCCAGCGTCTGCGCAGCCTGTGGGTGCATCCGAAGTCAGAGAATGTGGCTGACGTAAACAGCATCATCAGCGCACCGCTGACAAAAGAAGCCAGCGCAGAGGATCTGCTGCGTCGTCCGGAGATGACCTATGCCCGACTGATGACGCTGGCGGACTATGGTCCGGCACTGCCTGATGAACAGGCAGCCGAGCAGGTTGAAATTCAGGTTAAATATGAGGGTTATATTGCGCGTCAGCAGGAGGAGATAGATCGCCAGCTGCGCAATGAGAACACGCTGCTGCCTGTCGATCTCGATTACCGTCAGGTTAATGGCCTGTCAAACGAAGTGATCGCCAAGCTCAACGACCATAAGCCGACCTCTATTGGCCAGGCATCGCGTATTTCCGGCATCACGCCAGCTGCGGTCTCAATTCTGCTGATCTATCTCAAAAAACAGGGTCTGCTGCGTAAAAGCGCCTGACTGACCACCGGGGCAGCTTCGACTGCCCCTGTTAACGGAAACCTCGCTGTGATTAACAAACTCTCCCGGCTGCTTGACGCAGCAAATATTTCGCTCTCCGATCAACAAAAACAGCAGCTGGTTGGCTATGTGGAGCTGCTGCATAAGTGGAACAAAGCGTATAACCTGACCTCAGTGCGCGATCCGCATCAAATGCTGGTACGCCATATCCTCGACAGCGTGGTGGTAGAGCCGCATCTGCAGGGGGAGCGCTTTATTGATGTAGGGACCGGACCAGGACTGCCGGGCATTCCTCTGGCCATTGTCCGTCCGCAGGCGCATTTTACGCTGCTGGACAGCCTGGGTAAGCGGGTTCGTTTTCTGCGTCAGGTACAGCATGAGTTAGGACTCACTAACATTACTCCGGTCCAGAGCCGGGTTGAAGAGTTCCCGGCAGATCCACCGTTTGATGGTGTCATCAGCCGGGCATTTGCCTCACTGGAGGATATGCTGACCTGGTGCCGCGCATTGCCCGGAACGCATGGACGCTTTTATGCGCTGAAAGGCGTGCGTCCGGATGAGGAGATCGCTTCGTTGCCAGCAGGCTTTAGCGTAGAAAAAATTGAAGCCTTGCGCGTTCCTGAACTGGAAGGCGAGCGTCATCTTGTGGTGATTTCGCAGCAATAAGCCTGCAAAAAGCAGGGTTTTATTCAGCTTCTGGCAGCGGAACCATCGTCAGGGCTGAATAAAAAAACAGCGGTTGAACGCGCGGTGACAAACGCTTTTATTCGGCAGGGGAGGGGAAAGGCGTTAACATCCTTCGCCGTAATTATCCGAAAAGCGTTGTTACATTTAACGATTAATTCACATTTTATTGCCACTAATGTCACATGATAACCGCTGTTTTCTGCTTTCGATTATCACGCAGGGAAATATGACGCGGCAATAAATCGGCGGGCGTAATATTATTATTTCGATTTTAATTCTTTCCGCAGTGTCAACCGGATGTTTTTATCGGAAAAGAGTGAGCTGAAGCAGATTTAAATTTATAACACCATGATTTTAAATGGTTAACATGCCCTGATTATTAGTGCGGATTATGCATTCTGGTAAATTTTTCAGCGTCTGGTTGTTTATTATGTGATCTGCAGCACGCTTTATATCGCGCTTTAGCCAGAAAACGGCAACGTCGCTGATGGCTTTCCGGGTTATGAATCTTTGGAAAAATAGCCCTTCAGAAAGAAATTTAAATAATTGTTCACCTTTTCGCTACTTAGCGATTGAAATCGCAGGTGCGGCCCGTATAATTTGCACGGCTTTTGCTGCTTGACTCAAAACGGCAAAGGCAGTCTTATACGACACGCGACATACCCCGTTCGGGGCAGGAGAGTTAAGCGTCATGTCAGTGTCTCTTTACAGTGTGAAATTAGCCCGAGCCGTTCTGGTTGTCCAGCTGGTGACGTTTGTCGTAATCGGTGCGCTGTTTGCCCTGAAAGATGTCACCTGGGGCGCCTCTGCTATCGCGGGTGGTGTGGCAGCCTGGCTGCCAAACATACTGTTCACGTTTTTAGCCTGGCGTCTGCAGGATCAAACACCGGCTAAAGGGCGTGTCGCCTGGAGTTTCGCCCTGGGTGAAGTTCTTAAGGTGTTCGCCACCGTTATTTTTCTCGCTGTGGCGTTGGGTGGGTTCGGAGCGGTCTTCTGGCCACTCGCAATCACCTGGTTATCGGTGCTGGTGGTGCAAATCGTCGCACCGGCTGTAATTAACAACAAAGGGTAAGAGGCATCATGGCCGCAGGAGAAATCTCAACGCCGCAGGAATACATAGGACATCATCTGACGCATCTTCAGATGGACCTGCGTACTTTCGAGCTGGTGAATGCACACGACGCGCCAGCAACATTCTGGACGTTAAACCTGGACTCCATGTTTTTCTCTGTTGCACTGGGAGTATTATTCCTTGTGCTGTTCCGCAGCGTGGCGAAAAGCGTCACCAGCGGCGTGCCAGGGAAAATGCAGGCGGCTATCGAGCTGGTTGTCGGCTTTGTTGATAGCAACGTTCGCGACATGTACCACGGTAAAAGTAAAGTTATCGCCCCGCTGGCTCTGACAATTTTTGTCTGGGTCTTCCTGATGAACTTCATGGATCTGCTGCCTATTGATTTGCTGCCGTTTATCGGTGAGCACTATCTGGGCCTGCCGGCGCTGCGCGTCGTGCCGTCAGCAGACGTGAACATCACGCTATCTATGGCGCTGGGCGTATTTATTTTGATTCTGTTCTACAGCATCAAAATGAAAGGGGTAGGCGGCTTTGCTAAAGAGCTGACTCTGCAGCCTTTTAATCACCCGATCTTCATCCCCATCAACCTGATTCTTGAAGGTGTCAGCCTGCTGTCAAAACCGGTTTCACTCGGTCTGCGACTGTTCGGCAACATGTATGCGGGTGAGCTGATCTTTATCCTGATTGCCGGTCTGCTGCCGTGGTGGTCGCAGTGGGTGCTGAATGTGCCATGGGCCATTTTCCACATCCTGATTATTTCGCTGCAGGCTTTCATTTTCATGGTCCTCACGATTGTCTATCTGTCGATGGCATCTGAAGAACATTGATTTTTTTCTCAACAACTTAAGCATAACTGAAACAAACTGGAGACTGTCATGGAAAACCTGAATATGGATCTGCTGTACATGGCTGCCGCTGTGATGATGGGTCTGGCGGCAATCGGTGCTGCGATCGGTATCGGCATCCTCGGAGGTAAATTCCTGGAAGGCGCAGCGCGTCAGCCGGATCTGATCCCTCTGCTGCGTACGCAGTTCTTTGTTGTAATGGGTCTGGTGGATGCAATCCCGATGATCGCTGTTGGTCTGGGTCTCTACGTGATGTTTGCTGTCGCCTAAAGCCTGTAGCCATTGTTCACTCATGGCACCTGGTGTGATGAGGAACAGATTCTGCCGTTTATCAATGATAGCGGCAGAGCACGTTAACTTAATAAGAGGCATTGTGCTGTGAACATTAACGCAACAATCCTCGGCCAGGCCATCGCGTTCATCCTGTTTGTCGCGTTCTGCATGAAGTACGTATGGCCACCGATCATGGCTGCCATCGAAAAGCGCCAGAAAGAAATTGCTGAAGGCCTTGCTTCTGCTGAACGCGCGAAGAAAGATTTGGATCTCGCGCAGGCCAATGCGACCGACCAGCTGAAAAAAGCGAAGGAAGAAGCTCAGGTCATTATCGAGCAGGCGAACAAACGCCGTGCCCAGATTCTGGACGAAGCCAAAACTGAAGCTGAAACTGAACGTAACCGCATCGTCACTCAGGCGCAGGCAGAAATTGAAGCCGAGCGCTCACGTGCACGTGAAGAGCTGCGTAAACAGGTCGCGTTGCTGGCATTAGCTGGCGCCGAGAAAATCATCGAACGTTCCGTGGATGAAGCTGCTAACAGCGACATCGTTGATAAACTGGTCGCTGAACTGTAAGGAGGGAGGGGCTGATGTCTGATCTGATTACTGTAGCTCGCCCCTACGCCAAAGCAGCTTTTGACTTTGCTGTTGAGCATCAAAGTATCGAACGCTGGCAGACCATGCTGGCGTTTGCCGCAGAAGTGGCTCGCAACGAACAGATGGCAGAAGTACTCTCTGGTGCCTTAGCACCTGAAGCGTTATCTGCCTCTTTCAATGCAGTCTGTGGTGATCAACTTGATGAACACGCTCAGAACCTGATCAAGGTAATGGCGGAGAACGGACGTTTGACAGCGCTTCCAGACGTACTGGAGCAATTTATTCAACTGCGTGACGCTTATGAAGCGACAGCCGAAGTTGATGTAATCTCCGCCAGTGCGCTGAGTGACAGCCAGCTGACCAAAATCAGCACCGCGATGGAAAAACGTCTGTCACGCAAAGTTAAGCTGAATTGCAAAATTGATAAGTCTGTATTGGCAGGTGTGGTTATCCGTTCGGGTGACCTGGTGATTGATGGCAGCGTGCGCGGCCGTCTTGACCGTCTGGCAGACGTCTTGCAGTCTTAAGGGGACTGGAGCATATGCAACTGAATTCCACCGAAATCAGCGAACTGATCAAGCAGCGCATTGCTCAGTTCAATGTCGTGAGTGAAGCTCACAACGAAGGTACTATTGTTTCTGTAAGTGACGGTATCATCCGCGTACATGGCCTGGCCGATGTTATGCAGGGTGAAATGATTGCCCTGCCGGGCAACCGTTACGCTATCGCACTGAACCTCGAGCGCGACTCGGTTGGTGCGGTCGTTATGGGCCCGTACGCTGACCTTGCCGAAGGCATGAAGGTTAAGTGCACCGGTCGTATTCTGGAAGTACCGGTTGGCCGTGGCCTGCTGGGTCGCGTGGTGAACACCCTGGGTGCACCTATCGACGGTAAAGGCGCAATCGACAACGACGGCTTCTCGCCGGTTGAAATGATTGCACCAGGCGTTATCGATCGTCAGTCTGTTGACCAGCCTGTTCAGACTGGTTACAAATCTGTCGATGCGATGATTCCAATCGGCCGTGGCCAGCGTGAGCTGATCATCGGTGACCGTCAGACCGGTAAGACTGCAATGGCTATCGACGCCATCATCAACCAGCGTGATTCAGGCATCAAGTGTGTCTACGTTGCGATTGGTCAGAAAGCGTCAACCATCTCTAACGTGGTTCGCAAGCTGGAAGAGCACGGCGCGCTGGCTAATACCATCGTGGTTGTGGCTTCTGCATCGGAGTCTGCTGCGCTGCAGTACCTGTCTCCGTACGCTGGTTGTGCCATGGGCGAATACTTCCGCGACCGCGGTGAAGATGCGCTGATCGTTTACGATGACCTCTCTAAGCAGGCTATCGCTTACCGTCAGATCTCCCTGCTGCTGCGCCGCCCACCAGGCCGTGAAGCATTCCCGGGCGACGTGTTCTATCTCCACTCTCGTCTGCTGGAGCGTGCATCACGCGTAAGCGCTGACTACGTTGAGCGTTTCACCAACGGTGCTGTGAAAGGCCAGACCGGTTCTCTGACCGCGCTGCCAATCATTGAAACCCAGGCTGGTGACGTTTCTGCGTTCGTTCCGACCAACGTTATCTCGATCACTGATGGTCAGATCTTCCTGGAGTCGAACCTGTTCAACTCCGGTATCCGTCCAGCCGTTAACCCGGGTATCTCCGTATCCCGTGTTGGTGGTGCTGCACAGACCAAGATCATCAAGAAACTGTCCGGTGGTATTCGTACCGCGCTGGCACAGTATCGTGAACTGGCAGCGTTCTCTCAGTTCGCTTCCGATCTGGATGATGCAACGCGTAAACAGCTGAGCCACGGTCAGAAAGTGACCGAGCTGCTGAAACAGAAACAGTATGCGCCAATGTCCGTTGCGCAGCAGGGTCTGGTGCTGTTTGCTGCTGAGCGCGGCTTCCTGAACGACGTTGAACTGGCGAAAATCGGCAGCTTCGAAGCCGCTCTGCTGGCGTACGCCGATCGCGAACACGCTGAGCTGATGGCTGAAATCAACCAGGCGGGTAACTACAACAACGATATCGAAGCGAAGCTGAAAGGCCTGCTCGAAACGTTTAAAGCAACCCAGTCCTGGTAATGTCTGGCGGCTTGTCTGAAAAGACAGGCCGCAAGGCTTTGAGGAGAAGCTAATGGCCGGCGCAAAAGAAATACGTACCAAGATCGGAAGCGTAAAAAATACGCAGAAGATCACCAAAGCGATGGAAATGGTCGCCGCCTCCAAAATGCGTAAAACGCAGGAACGCATGGCGGCCAGCCGTCCGTATGCAGATACCATGCGCAAAGTGATTGGTCACCTTGCACTGGGTAATCTGGAATACAAGCACCCTTACCTGGATGAGCGCGACGTTAAGCGCGTCGGCTACCTGGTCGTTTCGACTGACCGCGGGCTTTGTGGTGGTTTGAACATTAACCTGTTCAAAAAATTGCTGGCTGAAATGAAAGGCTGGGCAGACAAAGGCGTTCAGAGCGATCTGGCGATTGTCGGTTCTAAAGGCGTTTCATTCTTCGGCTCTGTCGGTGGTAACGTCGTGGCTCAGGTTACCGGCATGGGCGATAAGCCTGCGCTGTCCGATCTGATCGGCCCGGTAAAAGTTATGCTGCAGGCCTACGATGAAGGCCGTATCGACAAGCTGTATATCGTCAGCAACAAGTTTAACAACACCATGTCTCAGACTCCGACCATTACCCAACTGCTGCCGTTACCGCCAGCGGAAGGTGAAGAAGAGATGAAGGCGAAGACCTGGGATTACCTGTACGAACCCGATCCGAAGGCGCTGCTCGATACGCTGCTGCGTCGTTATGTCGAATCGCAGGTTTATCAGGGTGTGGTGGAAAACCTGGCCAGTGAGCAGGCCGCGCGTATGGTAGCGATGAAAGCCGCAACCGATAACGGCGGAAACCTGATCAAAGAGCTGCAGTTGGTCTACAACAAAGCTCGTCAGGCCAGCATCACCCAGGAACTTACCGAGATCGTCTCGGGAGCCTCCGCGGTTTAACCAGGCATATATCCTGTCGCCCGAGCGCGGCCGGATATTCTCGTATTAGGTAGAGGATTCAAGATGGCAGCTGGAAAGATTGTCCAGATTATCGGCGCCGTAGTTGACGTCGAATTCCCTCAGGACGCGGTACCACAGGTATACAGCGCTCTCGAGGTTAAGAATGGTGATACTCGTCTGGTGCTGGAAGTTCAGCAGCAGCTGGGTGGTGGCGTAGTACGTACTATCGCCATGGGTTCTTCTGACGGCCTGAAGCGCGGTCTGGAAGTAATCGATCTGAAAAAACCTATTCAGGTTCCGGTTGGTAAAGCGACCCTTGGCCGTATCATGAACGTGCTGGGCGAGCCTATCGACATGAAAGGCGACCTGACAGAAGAAGATGGCAGCGCAGTAGAGGTCTCCTCTATTCACCGCGCCGCGCCTTCCTATGAAGATCAGTCAAACTCGCAGGAACTGCTGGAAACCGGCATCAAGGTTATCGACCTGATGTGTCCGTTCGCTAAGGGCGGTAAAGTCGGTCTGTTCGGTGGTGCGGGCGTAGGTAAAACCGTAAACATGATGGAGCTGATCCGTAACATCGCGGCTGAGCACTCAGGTTATTCGGTCTTTGCTGGTGTGGGTGAGCGTACTCGTGAGGGTAACGACTTCTACCACGAAATGACTGACTCCAACGTTATCGATAAAGTAGCGCTGGTGTATGGCCAGATGAACGAGCCGCCGGGTAACCGTCTGCGCGTAGCACTGACCGGTCTGACCATGGCGGAAAAATTCCGTGATGAAGGTCGTGACGTTCTGCTGTTCATCGACAACATCTACCGTTATACCCTGGCAGGTACTGAAGTATCTGCACTGCTGGGTCGTATGCCATCTGCGGTAGGTTATCAGCCAACGCTGGCTGAAGAGATGGGTGTGCTGCAGGAGCGTATTACCTCCACCAAGACTGGTTCAATCACCTCCGTACAGGCCGTTTACGTTCCTGCGGATGACCTGACTGACCCGTCTCCGGCAACCACCTTTGCTCACTTAGACTCAACGGTTACGCTGAGCCGTCAGATCGCCTCTCTGGGTATCTACCCGGCCGTTGACCCGCTGGACTCTACCAGCCGTCAGCTGGATCCACTGATCGTGGGTCAGGAGCACTATGACGTCGCACGTGGCGTACAGTCACTGCTGCAGCGTTACCAGGAGCTGAAAGACATCATCGCCATCCTCGGTATGGACGAGTTGTCTGAAGAAGATAAACTGCTGGTGGCACGTGCGCGTAAGATCCAGCGCTTCCTGTCTCAGCCATTCTTCGTTGCTGAAGTCTTCACCGGTTCTCCGGGCAAATACGTGACGCTGAAAGATACCATTCGTGGTTTCAAAGGCATCATGGAAGGCGAATTCGACCACCTGCCAGAGCAGGCGTTCTACATGGTCGGCGCTATCGAAGAAGCCGTAGAAAAAGCGAAGAAACTGTAATAACGGTTTCCCGGGAGGAATGGTATGGCTATGACTTATCATCTGGACGTGGTCAGCGCGGAGCAGCAGATGTTCTCCGGTCTGGTACAGCGTATCCAGGTGTCAGGTAGTGAAGGCGAGCTGGGTATCCACCCGGGCCACGCCCCGCTGCTGACCGCCATCAAGCCTGGCATGATTCGCATCGTGAAGCAGCACGGCGACGAGGAGTATATCTACCTCTCCGGCGGCGTGCTGGAAGTACAGCCGGGCAGCACGACCGTTCTGGCCGACACCGCGATTCGTGGTGAAGACCTTGACGAAGCGCGCGCGCTGGAAGCGAAACGTAAAGCAGAAGAGCACATGAACAGCAGCCACGGCGACGTGGACTATGCTCAGGCCTCTGCAGAGCTGGCGAAAGCTATCGCGAAACTGCGTGTTATCGAGCTGACCAAAAAAGCGATGTAATCAGGCTTTATGCGTCATGAAATGCCAGCCCTCCGGGGCTGGCATTTTTTTGCCCGGCGCCCGGCAAACCCGTTGTCATGCACCCTCCCTGACTCCCCTTTCCGCTTTCCTCCGGTTGTCTAATTTCGCCATGAGAAAAATGTAGTAATCTCAGGGGTAAACCTTACACTTTCGAAAGTTAAATTGAGTCTGGAAAATTATGTCTGTAAGCGCGATGAGTGTGGTGATCCTGGCCGCTGGCAAAGGCACCCGTATGTATTCCGATCTGCCTAAAGTTCTGCATACGCTGGCAGGTAAACCCATGGTGCAGCATGTTATTGATGCCGCTACCGGGCTTGGTGCCCGGCAGGTTCACCTGGTCTATGGTCACGGGGGGGAACTACTGCAGCAGAAGCTGGCGCACAACGCCCTGAACTGGGTACTGCAGGCGGAACAGCTCGGCACCGGGCACGCCATGCAGCAGGCAGCGCCCTTCTTTGCCGATGACGAAGATATTCTGATGCTGTATGGCGATGTGCCGCTGATCTCGCAGACAACGCTGCAGCAGCTGCGCGCGGCGAAACCTGAAGGCGGCATCGGGCTGCTGACCGTGGTGCTGGATAACCCCACCGGCTACGGCCGCATCGTGCGCGAAGATATGACCGTGACCGGCATTATTGAGCAGAAAGATGCGTCTCCTGAGCAGCTGGCTATTCAGGAGATCAATACCGGTATCCTGATAGCCAACGGCGGCGATCTCCGGCGCTGGCTGGCACAGCTCGACAACAATAACGCACAGGGTGAGTTTTATATCACCGATATCATCGCGATGGCGCATCAGGAAGGCCGCGTAATTAATACCGTTCATCCGGCGCGTATCAGTGAAACGGAAGGTGTAAATAATCGTCTGCAGCTGGCTACGCTGGAGCGCACTTTTCAGCAGGAGCAGGCGGAAAAACTGCTGCTGGCGGGCGTGATGCTGCGCGATCCGGCGCGTTTTGACCTGCGTGGTACGCTGGCGCACGGGCGCGACGTGGAAATTGATATCGGCGTCATCATTGAAGGTGATGTCACGCTGGGCAACCGGGTAAAAATTGGCGCCGGCTGCGTGATCAAAAACAGCGTTCTGGGCGATGACTGTGAGATCAGCCCTTATTCTGTCATCGAAGATGCGACGCTGGCCGCCGCCTGCACGGTCGGGCCGTTTGCCCGGCTGCGTCCTGGCAGCGAACTGGCTGAACAGGCGCACGTCGGCAACTTTGTGGAAATGAAAAAGGCCACGCTCGGCAAAGGCTCCAAAGCGGGCCATCTTTCCTACCTGGGTGATGCGGAAATAGGGGCGGGCGTTAACATCGGCGCCGGCACTATTACCTGCAACTATGATGGCGCTAACAAGTTTAAAACCATCATTGGCGATAACGTCTTTGTGGGATCGGATACGCAGCTGGTGGCACCGGTCACTGTTGCCACAGGCGCCACTATCGCTGCCGGTACTACGGTGATGAAAGATGTTACCGCCGCCGATCTGGTCTACAACCGCAAAGAACAGCAGCAGAAAGCGGGCTGGCAGCGCCCGGTGAAGAAAAAATAAATTTTAAGGGCCGGCAAAGATCGGCCCGTTTAGCAGTGCCATAACGATATCCCCACTCTCTACAAGGCTCGGGGAACCGGCGCAGCCGGAAATCAGGTCAGATGACAACGCAATGGCCGAAAGCCATGAAGTCAGGAAACGAATATGTGTGGAATTGTTGGAGCAGTAGCGCAGCGTGACATTGCAGAGATCCTGCTGGAAGGTCTGCGTCGTCTGGAGTATCGCGGTTATGACTCAGCCGGTCTGGCGGTCGTCGATCGTCAGGGGCACGTGACGCGTCTGCGTCGCGTTGGCAAAGTGGCTAATCTGGCGGAGGCCGCAGATCAGCAGCCGCTGATTGGCGGTACCGGTATTGCCCACACCCGCTGGGCCACGCACGGTGAACCTTCTGAGGCAAATGCGCATCCGCACGTCTCAGAGCAGATCATCGTGGTGCATAACGGCATTATCGAAAACCATGAGCCGCTGCGCGCGCAAATGATCGAACGTGGCTACCATTTTGCCTCCGAGACGGACACCGAAGTGGTGGCGCATCTGGTGCACTGGGAGCAGAAGCAGGGCGGCACGCTGCGTGAGGTTATTCTGCGCGTGATCCCTCAGCTGCGCGGTGCTTACGGCATGGTCATCATGGACAGCCGTGATCCGTCGGTGCTGGTGGCCGCGCGCTCCGGCAGCCCGCTGGTGATTGGCCGTGGCGTGGGCGAGAACTTTATCGCATCCGATCAGCTGGCGCTGCTGCCGGTTACCCGCCGCTTTATTTACCTGGAAGAGGGGGATATTGCCGAGGTTACCCGCCGTGAAGTCACTATCATCGATCGCGAAGGCCATCAGGTCCAGCGCGCGGAGATCGAATCAAACGCGCAGTATGACGCGGGCGATAAAGGTATCTATCGCCACTATATGCAGAAAGAGATCTACGAGCAGCCCAACGCTATCAAAAATACGCTGGCGGGCCGCTTCCACGACGGGATTGTCGATCTGCGCGAACTGGGTGAGCATGCAGAGTCGCTGCTGAGCAAAGTAGAGCATATCCAGATCATCGCCTGCGGCACCTCCTACAACTCCGGTATGGTATCGCGCTACTGGTTTGAATCACTGGCGAATATCCCGTGTGACGTTGAGATCGCCTCTGAATTCCGCTACCGCAAATCCGCAGTTCGCAAAAACAGCCTGCTGATCACCCTGTCGCAGTCGGGTGAAACCGCCGATACGCTGGCGGCGCTGCGCCTCTCCAAAGAGCTGGGTTATCTTGGCTCACTGGCTATCTGTAACGTCGCCGGCTCTTCGCTGGTGCGCGAATCCGATCTGGCGCTGATGACCAAAGCGGGCACGGAAATTGGCGTGGCTTCCACCAAAGCCTTTACCACGCAGCTGACGGTACTGCTGATGCTGGTGGCAAAACTGGGTCGTCTGCACGGCATGAAGCCGGAAACGGAGCATGAGATTGTGCACGCGCTGCAGGCGCTGCCAAGCCGTATTGAGCAGATGCTGGCGCAGGATAAGATCATCGAGAGCCTGGCAGAAGATTTCTCTGACAAGCATCATGCGCTGTTTCTTGGCCGCGGCGATCAGTACCCGATCGCCATGGAAGGCGCGCTTAAGCTCAAAGAGATCTCCTATATTCATGCCGAAGCCTACGCGGCCGGTGAGCTGAAGCACGGCCCGCTGGCGCTGATCGATGCCGATATGCCGGTGATCGTGGTCGCACCTAACAATGAGCTGCTGGAAAAGCTGAAATCCAACATTGAAGAGGTGCGCGCGCGCGGCGGCCTGCTCTATGTCTTCGCCGATGGCGATGCGGGTTTCAGCGACAGTGAAGGGATGAAAATCATTTCACTGCCGCATGTTGAGGAAGTGATTGCCCCTATCTTCTACACCGTGCCGCTGCAGATGCTCTCTTATCATGTGGCGCTGATCAAAGGCACCGACGTGGACCAGCCGCGTAACCTGGCAAAATCGGTTACCGTTGAGTAATCGCTAAGCCGGGCGGGCCTGCAACGGGCCCGCCCGGTTTTTATCCTCGTCATAAAACTGTCATATTTCGTACATTTCGCTGTCATCAAACTGTCCTATTTTCCCTCCAGCAGCAATCACTGACTCCAACTAAAACGGCGTTAAGCCTGATTTATACTCCCCCGGAGGGAACATGACACTGATGCGTAGCACCGTAGCCCGAATCCTCGCCGCCACTTTCGCCGTCAGCGCAGTTTCTGCGTTTGCCGCTACCGATCTGACCGGCGCTGGCGGGACCTTCCCGGCCCCGGTTTATGCCAAGTGGGCAGCAGAGTATCAGCAGGCCACCGGTAGCAAAATCAACTATCAGGGGATCGGCTCTTCGGGTGGCGTAAAGCAGATCATCGCAAAAACCGTGGATTTCGGTGCTTCTGATGCGCCGATGAAAGAGGAAGATCTGCAGAAAAATGGCCTGTTCCAGTTCCCGACCGTTATCGGTGGCGTGGTGCTGGCCGTTAACATTCCGGGTGTGAAGTCGGGCGAGCTGACGCTCGATGGCAAAACCGTAGGTGACATCTACCTCGGCACCATCAAAAAATGGAACGATCCGGCGATCGCTAAGCTGAACCCGAACCTGAAACTGCCTGACACCAATATCAACGTCGTGCGCCGCGCTGACGGCTCCGGTACCTCCTTTGTGTTTACCAGCTATCTGACCAAAGTGAACACGGACTGGGCAAGCAAAATAGGCAAAGGCAACACCGTTAACTGGCCAACAGGCCTTGGCGGTAAAGGCAACGATGGCGTGGCCGCTTTCGTGCAGCGTCTGCCGGGTTCAATTGGCTATGTCGAATACGCCTACGCGAAACAGAACAACCTGACCTACACCAAACTGCTGGATGCGGATGGCAAGCCGGTGGCCCCGAGTGAAAGCAGCTTTGCCAACGCCGCCAAAGGCGCTGACTGGAGCAGCTCGTTTGCTCAGGACCTGACGTTCCAGAAAGGTGACGACGCGTGGCCGATCGCCTCCACCACCTTTATCCTGATTTACAAAGATCAGGCTAATGCGGAGAAGGGCGCAGAAGTGCTGAAGTTCTTTGACTGGGCCTATAAAGGCGGCAGCAAAACCGCCACGGCGCTGGATTACGCAGCGCTGCCGGAGAGCGTAGTGACGCAGATCCGTGCGGCATGGAAAGCGAATATCAAAGACAGCAGCGGCAAAGCGCTCTGGCAGTAAGCCATTGTCAGGCTCGGCTACTGGCTGAGTATCCCGGGGGCGGCCGCCTGGTCGCCCTGCATATCCTCTGAGAACCGAGAATTTTATGGCTGCTACCAAGCCGGCATTCAAAGCACCGGGTAAGCAAGGCGACATGATTTTTGGCGCGCTGGTTAAACTCTCTGCGCTGATTGTCCTGCTGCTGCTGGGTGGCATTATTGTCTCCCTGATCGTCTCCTCCTGGCCCAGCATTCAGAAGTTTGGCTTCGCCTTTCTCTGGACCAAAACCTGGGATGCACCAAACGAAGAGTTTGGCGCACTGGTGCCGATTTACGGCACGCTGGTGACCTCACTGATCGCATTAATCATCGCGGTACCGGTAAGCTTCGGGATCGCACTGTTTCTGACCGAGCTGGCACCCGGCTGGCTGCGTCGTCCGCTGGGCACCGCCATTGAACTGCTGGCGGCCATCCCGAGCATTGTTTATGGCATGTGGGGCCTGTTTATCTTCGCGCCGCTGTTTGCCGAATATTTTCAGACGCCGGTTGGCAACGTCCTCGCTAACATTCCCATCGTCGGCACGCTGTTCTCCGGCCCGGCGTTTGGTATCGGTATCCTGGCCGCAGGCGTCATCCTGGCGATTATGATCATTCCTTATATCGCCTCGGTAATGCGCGACGTCTTTGAACAGACGCCGGTGATGATGAAAGAGTCCGCGTATGGCATCGGCTGCACAACCTGGGAAGTGATCTGGCGTATCGTGCTGCCGTTTACCAAAAACGGCGTCATCGGTGGCGTGATGCTGGGACTGGGGCGGGCGCTGGGAGAGACCATGGCGGTGACCTTTATTATCGGTAACACCTACCAGCTCGACAGCGCTTCGCTGTTTATGCCTGGCAACAGTATCACCTCAGCGCTGGCTAACGAGTTTGCTGAAGCGGAATCGGGCGTGCATGTCGCTGCGCTGATGGAGCTGGGTCTGATCCTGTTTGTGATCACCTTTATCGTCCTGGCGATCTCGAAGCTGATGATCCTGCGGCTGGCAAAAAGTGAAGGGGCCCGTTCATGACCGCAATTGAAATGCAGAGCCGTACTGAGCTGGAAGCCTCGCGCCGCAAAATGCAGGCGTGGCGCAGTACAAAAAATAAAATCGCCCTGACGCTGTCGCTGCTGACCATGGCGTTTGGCCTCTTCTGGCTGATCTGGATCCTGTTCACCACGGTGACTAAAGGCATCGACGGGCTGAGCTGGTCGCTGTTTACCGAATCAACGCCGCCGCCCAACACCGCCGGCGGCGGGCTGGCAAATGCGCTGGCGGGCAGCGGCCTGCTGATTTTCTGGTCCACCTTTTTCGGTACGCCGCTGGGCATTATGGCCGGGATCTGGCTGGCGGAGTATGGCCGTAAGAACTGGCTGGCAGAGGTGATCCGCTTTATCAACGACATTCTGCTCTCCGCGCCCTCTATCGTGGTCGGACTGTTTGTCTACACCATTGTGGTATCACAGATGCAGCACTTCTCCGGCTGGGCAGGCGTTGCGGCGCTGGCGCTGCTGCAGATCCCGATTGTGATCCGTACCACCGAGAATATGCTGCGGCTGGTGCCGGACAGCATGCGCGAAGCGGCATACGCGCTGGGCACACCGAAGTGGAAGATGATCTCAGCCATCACGCTGAAAGCGTCTGTTTCCGGCATCATTACCGGCGTACTGCTGGCGATTGCGCGTATCGCAGGTGAAACCGCTCCGCTGCTGTTTACCGCGCTCTCCAACCAGTTCTGGAGCACTGACATGATGCAGCCGGTGGCCAACCTGCCGGTCACTATCTTCAAGTTCGCCATGAGCCCGTTTGCCGAATGGCAGAGCCTGGCGTGGGCGGGTGTGCTGATCATTACGCTGTGCGTGCTGCTGCTGAACATTGTTGCCCGCATGATCTTCGCCAAAGGCAAACACTAATTTTCCGGCGCGGCTCTGGCGGCGCTGCATAAGAGAGATGAGCAATGAGTATGGCAACCCCTTCTGCCGGTAAAATCCAGGTGCGTAATCTGAACTTTCATTATGGTAAGTTCCACGCGCTGAAAGATATCAACCTGGATATTGCCCGCAATCAGGTCACCGCGTTTATCGGTCCGTCGGGCTGCGGGAAATCCACGCTGCTGCGCACGTTTAATAAAATGTATTCGCTCTACCCGGAGCAGCGCGCAGAAGGTGAGATCCTACTGGATGGCGACAATATTCTCGCGTCGCACCAGGATATCGCCCTGCTGCGCGCGCGCGTCGGCATGGTATTTCAGAAGCCAACGCCGTTTCCGATGTCAATTTACGACAACATCGCCTTCGGCGTGCGCCTGTTTGAGAAGCTGTCGCGCGCGGATATGGATGAGCGCGTGCAGTGGGCGCTGACCAAAGCCGCGCTGTGGAACGAAACCAAAGACAAGCTTCATCAGAGCGGTTACAGTCTTTCCGGCGGGCAGCAGCAGCGTCTCTGCATCGCGCGCGGTATCGCTATCCGGCCGGAAGTGCTGCTGCTAGATGAGCCCTGCTCGGCGCTGGACCCGATCTCCACCGGCCGCATTGAGGAGCTGATCACCGAGCTCAAGCAGGATTACACCGTGGTGATTGTGACGCACAATATGCAGCAGGCTGCCCGCTGCTCCGATCATACGGCGTTTATGTATCTTGGCGAGCTGATTGAGTTCAGCGACACCGACACGCTGTTTACCAAACCCGCGCAGAAGCAGACTGAAGATTACATCACCGGTCGTTACGGCTGATTCAGGAGAGACTCATGGATAATTTAAATCTTAATAAACATATCTCCGGTCAGTTTAATGCCGAGCTGGAGCATATTCGTACGCAGGTGATGATCATGGGCGGTATGGTGGAGCAGCAGCTCACCGATGCGATTACCGCCATGCATAATCAGGATGCGGAACTGGCACGCCGGGTGATTGAAGGCGACCAGAAGGTCAATATGATGGAGGTAGAGATTGATGAGGCGTGCGTGCGTATTATCGCCAAGCGTCAGCCTACCGCCAGCGACCTGCGGCTGGTAATGGCCATTATCAAAGCGATCTCTGAGCTGGAGCGTATTGGTGACGTGGCGGAAAAAATCAGCCGCACCGCGCTGGAGAAGTTTGGCCAGCAGCATCTGCCGCTCTTGGTCAGCCTGGAGTCGCTGGGCCATCATACGGTGCAGATGCTGCATGACGTACTGGATGCGTTTGCGCGCATGGATCTCAGCGCTGCCATCACCATCTACCGTGAAGATAAAAAAGTGGATAAAGAGTATGAAGGCATCGTGCGCCAGCTGATGACCTATATGATGGAAGATCCGCGCACGATCCCCAGCGTGCTGACCGCCCTGTTCTGCGCGCGCGCGATCGAGCGTATCGGCGATCGCTGTCAGAACATCTGCGAAATTATCTTCTATTTTGTTAAGGGGCAGGATTTTCGTCACGTTGGCGGCGACCGGCTGGATGAACTGCTCTCCGGCGACGACGGCAGCAATCGCCCTACCTGATCCTCTCCTCCGGCTGCCTGTGCGGCAGCCATTACCATTTCTGATTGGTCACTCCGCCGCCCGCTCTTTATACTTGGCGCACTTTTTTTCGCCAGGTGCTCTTTTATGTCCCTTTCCCGATCTGCTAAACCAGCCGTTACGCCGGCTAAAGCGATGCTGGCCGCAATCAGCGGCTACGCCATGGATGGATTTGATCTGCTGATCCTCGGTTTTATGCTGCCGGCCATCAGCGTATCGCTGGTGCTTGACCCGTCACAGGCGGGCTCGCTGGTGACCTGGACGCTGATCGGTGCAGTGATCGGCGGTATTCTGTTTGGCCACCTCAGCGATCGCTTTGGCCGGATCCGTATCCTGACCGTAACGATACTGATGTTTTCACTGTTTACCGGCCTGTGCGCGGTGGCGCAGGGCTACTGGGATCTGCTGGCGTACCGGACTCTGGCCGGGGTGGGGCTGGGCGGCGAGTTTGGTATCGGTATGGCGCTGATCGCCGAAGCCTGGCCGCAGGAGAAGCGCAACCGGGCATCGGCCTGGGTCGGCATCGGCTGGCAGCTCGGTGTGCTGCTGGCTGCCTTTATTACGCCGCCGCTGCTCAGCGTGATTGGCTGGCGCGGCATGTTTCTGGTGGGTATGCTGCCGGCACTGCTCTCATTCGTGCTGCGGCGCAGTATGGGTGAGCCGGAGAGTTTCACACGGCAGGTAAAAAGCGTACCGGCACTCTCATTTACCGCCCGCATAAGGCTGTTGTTTGCTGACCGCGCCACCCGTAAAGCGAGCCTGGGTATTTTTATCCTCTGTTCGGTACAGAACTTTGGCTATTACGGTCTGATGATCTGGATGCCGAGCTATCTCTCCTCCAGCTTTGGTTTCAGCCTGACAAAATCGGGGCTGTGGACCGCGGTGACGGTGGTGGGCATGACCCTGGGTATCTGGCTGTTTGGCGTGCTGGCCGATCGCTTCGCACGCTGGAAAATTTTTCTGTTGTACCAGTTCGGTGCCGTGGTGATGGTGGTGGTCTATGCGCAGCTGCGCGATCCGACGGTAATGCTGTTTACCGGCGCCATCATGGGCATGTTTGTTAACGGCATGATTGGCGGCTATGGCGCGCTGATCTCCGATACGTTCCCGCCGCAGGCGCGTGCTACCGCGCAAAATGTGCTGTTTAACCTCGGGCGCGGCGTCGGCGGTTTTGGTCCGCTGGTGATTGGCGCGCTGGCTACGCAAATTTCCTTCACCGCCGCTATTACGCTGCTGGCGCTGATTTATCTGCTGGATATTTTCGCCACGCTGTTTCTGCTGCCTAAGAAGCAAAGCAATGAGGATTCGCTGGGCGCGATAGGCTGATAGCCCGCCGTACACCAGGGGCGCATAAATGCGCCCCCTGCCGAACTTCTTCTGGGGCATTGCAGGGGCGGCATTCATGCCGCCCTGGTATCAGGCGCTGCCCCCGGTTCATCAGGCAATGCCGCCGCATATCAGGGGCGCCCCCTACAGAACCTCGTTGGTTGATAACAGCGCCCAGCCGCGCGCCTGCCACAGCGCAGGCAGCTGCGCCATATCATCAAACCGCGTCACCAGCGGATGATCAATTGCGGGATTATGCGCATCGGCGCAGTAGTAAAACACCGGAATACCTGCAGCAATGCCGGCGCGAACGCCCGCTTCGGAATCATCCACCAGAATGCAGCGTTCAATCGGCACTTGCATCTGCTCTGCGGCGTGGAACATCAGCTGCGGATCGGGTTTCCATGCCTGAATGTCATAGCCGCTGTACAGGCGCTCGGTAAACCACGGCAGCATGCCGGTAAGACCCAGCGAATGCTGCATTTTCTTTACCGGTCCGTTAGAAACCACGCATACCGGAACGCGGATCCGCGCCACCAGCTCCGGTGCACCGCCGATCGGCTGCAGCTCCTGCTCAAACAGGCGCGCGACTTCAATACGATAGGCGTGCTCCACCTCTGCTACCGGCAGCGCCTGATGATACTCTTCGCTGATGTCGCGAATAATGTCGTAAAGCTTCACGCCTTTGTACCGCTCAAACATCTGCTGCAGCGACAGCGTGATGCCGTAGCGCGCAAACGTATTCACATAGCCCTGCGTGCAGAGCATTTCGCTGTCGACCAGCGTGCCGTCACAATCAAAGAACACACACTCCACTGTCATCGCCCACTATCCTTCTGATAACTCTTCAGCTTTTACTCTAGCCTGGATTGCCACAGGCAGCAGCAGGCAACCGGTTGCGAAAATTCCGTGTTTTACCGCAATAAAGCCTATAGGATACGCGGCGATAAATTTTTCAGCGGAACAGCGAAATGAAGACTCAGGGCCTGCTGCAGCGCACGTTTAAACTGCAGGAACACGGGACTACGGTACGCACCGAAGTGATTGCCGGGTTCACCACTTTTCTGACGATGGTTTATATCGTCTTTGTTAACCCGCAGATCCTCGGCGCTGCCGGTATGGATACCCAGGCGGTGTTTGTCACTACCTGTCTGATTGCCGCCTTTGGCAGCATCCTGATGGGGCTGATAGCGAACCTGCCGGTTGCGCTGGCACCCGCGATGGGCCTGAACGCCTTTTTCGCATTTGTGGTGGTGGGTGCAATGGGCTACTCCTGGCAGATAGGCATGGGCGCCATTTTCTGGGGTGCGCTGGGGCTGCTGATCCTGACGTTGCTGCGCGTGCGCTACTGGATGATAGCCAATATTCCGCTCTGCCTGCGCACCGGGATCACCGCCGGTATCGGCCTGTTCATCGCGATGATGGGGCTGAAAAATGCCGGCATTATTGTGCCAAACGCGGAGACGCTGGTGGCCGTCGGCGATTTAACGTCGCACAGTGTGCTGCTGGGCGCGCTGGGCTTCTTCATTATCGCTATTCTGGCATCGCGTAATATTCACGCGGCGGTGCTGGTCTCGATTGTGATCACGACCAGCATCGGGCTTGCGCTGGGAGATGTCAGGTTCACCGGTTTCTTTGCGCCGCCGCCGTCAATCTCTGCGGTGGCGGGTGCGGTGGATATCAAAGGCGCATTCAATATCGGTATGGCAGGCGTGATCTTCTCCTTTATGCTGGTCAATCTGTTTGACTCCTCCGGTACGCTGATTGGCGTAACGGATAAAGCGGGTCTGACCGATGAAAAGGGCACCTTTCCCCGTATGAAGCAGGCGCTGTATGTGGACAGCATCAGCTCCGTCACGGGTGCGCTGGCGGGTACGTCATCGGTGACAGCCTATATTGAGAGTTCGTCTGGCGTTGCCATTGGCGGCCGTACCGGGCTGATGGCGGTCATCACCGGGCTGCTGTTCCTGCTGGCAATATTTCTGTCGCCGCTGGCGGCGATGGTGCCGGGCTATGCGGCGGCGGGCGCGCTGATCTATGTCGGTGTACTGATGACGGCATCGCTGTCGCGCGTACGCTGGGACGATCTCACCGAAGCGGTACCGGCCTTTGTCACCGCGGCGATGATGCCGTTTAGTTTCTCGATTACGGAAGGGATCGCGCTGGGCTTTATCGCCTACTGCGTGATGAAGCTGGGCACCGGACGCTGGCGTGAAATTAGCCCCTGCGTGGTGATAGTTGCGCTGCTGTTTGCACTGAAAATCGCGTTTATTGACGCGCACTGACGCTTCAGGTGGCCTGTGCGGCCACCCGATTCAGTGCTGCCGCATCTCCTGCTGCCCGGCCAGGCGTTCGCCGGGCAGACTGGTCAGGCGCAGCGTATGTGAATCCATGTTCGGCTTATTCATTTCAATATCCCGCAGCGCAATCCACTGCTGCTGCGCGTCAATCTCCCACAGTCGCAGATGCCCGGTTCCGGGTGAAAGGGCGCATGACCAGACCAGCGTCGGCTCGGCATCACAGACCGCCTGAATATCGGGAAATAGCGTGGAGCGCAACCGGCCTGATGCCGGATGCAGACGCAGCGAAGAGAGGCCCCGATCTGCTTCACCGGTCAGCTTAAGCACGCTCTGACGTAGCGTCCAGATTTGCGTGGCCGCTTCCATAAAATCCTGCTGTGCATTGATCCACGCCTTTTCACCGGAAGAGAGTTCCTGCATCAGCGCTTCCTGCGTCTGCCGGCTGTGCGCGCGGACAATCTCCATATCCAGTCCGGCACGCCCGCCTTCTTCCGCTAGCAGTACGCCGGTAATATTGCCTGTATAGGAGATGCTGAAATCAGGCAGGTTCGGATCGGCAAAGCAGGGGCGTCCGCTGCTGCTGACGCTCAGCGGTGGCAGCCGATCGATTCCGTAGATACGCAGCATCAGCTGCGCCAGCAGCTCGCGGGCAGCAAGAAAACGCGCGCGCCGCCGGTCGGGCAGACGGGCAGCGCTATCCAGCACATCCGGAGTGATGCGTGAAACCGTTACCGGCAGGGGTGTGGTGCCTGTCCAGCGCACAAAATGACCAGCCATCTGTCGCTCCGTGAAAATGGGCGAATAATCATCAGCGGCATTGTAAGAATTTTCTTAGATGTTTGCATCCGGCTTTCCCGGCAGAGCGATAAATTCAGATAAGACTGAAAATCAGCGCGGGACGAGGCGGGAAAGAGACTCTGCCGGACTGACCGGCAGAGCGCAAACGGGCTGCCAGCTTTCAGGCAAAGGTGGTGGCTTCATCAAAACCGAGTCGCGTCAGGCGCGGATGCAGTTTATCTGCCTCGCCGTAGCCAAGATTGATCAGCATGTTCACCTGCCATTTGCTTTCGCTGAAGAAAGCGGCATTTACTTTGGCGGGATCAAAGCCGGACATCGGACCGGCATCCAGACCGAGCGAACGTGCGGCGAGGATAAGGTAGCCTGCCTGCAGGCTGCTGTTACGAAACGCGGTCTCTTTTGTCAGCTCCGGGCTGCTGGTAAACCAGTTGCGCGCGTCACCAAACGGAAACAGTTTTGGCAGCTGCTCAAAAAACTCCGGATCCCACGCGACAATCACCGTTACCGGCGCCGACATGGTTTTATCCACGTTGCCTGAGGAGAGGGCAGGTTTCAGCCTGGCTTTGCCTTCCGCTGAGGTCACAAATACAAAGCGGCCTGGTGAACAGTTAGCGGAGGTCGGGCCCAGAGCCGTCAGGGTATAAAGCTCCTGCAGCAGCGCCTGTGAAACCGGCTTATCCTGCCAGTGGCTGTGGGTGCGGGCGTCAGTAAACAGCGCATCAAGCGCCGCGCTGTCGAGCGGTGTACTCATGTTTTTCTCCTGTTCAGGCTGCGATGCAGGCCCGATTTTTAGCATGAATAATAGAGGCTGCGCTTAACGCAGCCTCTATCGTTATACTGTAAAGGAGAAAGGGAGCCAAATAACAAAGATGTATGATCGACTGGCAAAGAGCAGTACGCGCTTATTTCCCGTGCATCAGGGGTTCAGCTGAGCTACAGGCATCCCGGCTTATCGGAAATTTATTCCCAGCCCGCTATCAGTCTGGCTGAACGGGCTTTCAGGCCTTCCAGAATGGCGCTGCTGTTGGCATCGGGAAAGCCAGCCGGCAATTGCCGGGTCACACGCTCAATAACAACATCAACAGAGTTAGCCAGTTCTGTCAGGATCTCTTCCATAACAGAACGCTCAAACCCCACAGCTTTCGCCGTTTGGAAAAAATGGCGCGGGAATATCTGCTCAATGGCGTATTTTTTCCCCTTGCTGCTTGTCAGGCCCATAGCGAGCCTGGCGTCTTTTCGATTGAGGCCCCGGCCGCCAAATACTGGATAGACAGACAAGATGTCGTAAAAAGGAGTCAGGCGAAAACGCCCTTCCGGTTCAATAAAGACCGAGAAGTTTTTTGCATGGCCATCGGTGGCCGCCAGCAGCCAGAATAATACTTGCGCCTTCATAAAGTGATAACGATCCTGCTCTGCGTTGGCTGAACCCAGCAGAGTTTGCATTATATCGCCTATGCCAGGGCCGCCCTGATTTTCATATTTCCGTGCTGAAGGAACATTTAACACCTGACAAAAATCTTCCTGGGGCAGCCGCATTATCCAGCTACCATCCGAGGCATACCGGCGGTCAAACCGTTTCACAGCCAATGCTTTGATATCATTGATATGCAATATAAAGCAATCAGGGACCGGTAAACCGAACTCTTTTGCCAGTTGCGTGCAGAGAAATTCGTTTTCGACGCTGTCTGACAAGTCGAGACTGTATGAGTGGCTCTCTATCTTGCCGATAGGCAATTTGAGAATATGGGTTGTAGGCGAGGTTCCTCTGGGCTGGCACCAGCAATCATTGCTGAACAGCAAGGCAGTTTTCTCCTGTGCGCCTGCCAGCGATATGCGAAAGTCGTCAATTTCTTCAATCATGCCCAGGGGCGCGCCAGCTTTATAGCCTGTGAGGATTTTGGCCAGATCCCGGTCAGACAATGCTTTGTAGTCGATGGTGCAAATGTCGCCCGGCGCGGCATCTTTAGGTAGCAGTTGTAGCGCGCCAACAGTATCGGCACCGATTCGTGCCAAAAGGTCGAAGGGCTGGGTTGAGTCTGCGTTATAGCGGGCCAGGATTCGGCCTCTGATCTCCGGGTTATCTGGCAATAGATTATCGAAGAAGTTATAAACCTCATTGCCCTGATAAGGCTGTCGCCGCAAGGGCATGGAAAGTGATACAGGACGGCTGCCGGTCTGATTAAGCCAGGCCTCAGCATATTGAAATGCATGAGCACCGGTCCCGGCACGGCTAAAAACACCCACCTTATAGCCATTCATGTAGACATCCAGTTCAGCCATTACCACTCCTCTTTCCAGCCTTCAGAGCTTTGGGTATCGCTGCCTTTGGGTTTCACCTCCAGCTCCAGCTCCAGTGCTGACAATATCCTGAAAAAAGTTTCCAGCCTGCTGGTGCCTGGCTGGAGTTCAAAGCTGGATACGGTGTCCTGGCGAATCCCTACCTTGCTGGCCACTTTTCCCTGAGACAGTTTTTTTGACAGACGAACATCTCGCAGGTGAGCGCTGAGCTGGCTGACATTAATAATCTTCATATCGTGGCATCCTGTTAATCGGATGATTTTAATTTACACGCTTAAGCAGGTAAATCAAAGCTTACACGCTATAGCGTGTAAGAAAATTCATGCATGTTATGGTGGGTAATTAGTTGCTGACTGTTATAAACAGTAGCCAGATTATGGACACCCTGGTCAGGAATCGCTTCTGGAAATATTCAAAAAGCAGACCTTATGGAAATTTAAAAGATTGAGGGGAGGGGGTTACCAGTCTCATATCCAGAGAGACGCCTGATGCAGATACCGTTAGGTATCAGAATCAGGCACGAACATTCAAAATAATATGATTATATTCAATTGTTTATTCTATTTTCAGCTATTTCTCGCCGTATTATTTCCCGATACAGAAGCTGGAGAAGATACGGCCCAGCAGATCGTCAGAGGTAAACTCGCCAGTAATTTCGCTGAGCGCCTGCTGTGCCAGCCGCAGCTCTTCCGCGAGCAGCTCACCCGCCCACGCGCCCAGCAGCTGCGCTTTCCCCTGCTGCAGATGCGTGGCGGCACTCTCCAGCGCCTGCAGATGGCGACGGCGCGCAAGGAATCCGCCTTCTATATTGCCGGCAAAGCCCATGCTCTGTTTCAGATGATCGCGCAGCGTTTCCACACCGTCGCCGGTCCGGGCTGAAAGGCGGATTAGCGCATGGCCGTTCATCTCATTCAGCCCCAGGATCTCACCGGTCATATCCGCTTTGTTACGCACCACGGTAATGGGCAGCGCCGCCGGTAAGCGTGCCACAAAGTCGGGCCAGATAGCCGCCGCTTCGGTAGCGTCCGTTGTGGTGCCATCGACCATAAACAGCACCCGATCGGCCTGTTCAATCTCCTGCCAGGCGCGCTCGATGCCGATGCGCTCGACTTCATCACTGGCTTCGCGCAGTCCGGCGGTATCAATGATATGCAGCGGCATTCCATCAATATGGATATGTTCGCGCAGGACATCGCGCGTGGTGCCGGCAATGTCGGTAACGATAGCCGCTTCGCGTCCCGCCAGCGCATTCAGCAGGCTCGACTTACCTGCATTCGGGCGTCCGGCAATCACCACCTTCATGCCCTCACGCAGCAGGCTGCCCTGACGCGCTTCAGCGCGTACGCCATTCAGGTCGCCGATCACCGCATTAAGCTGCGCTTCAATCTTACCGTCGGAAAGAAAGTCGATCTCCTCATCCGGGAAATCGATAGCGGCCTCAACATAGATGCGCAGGTGGGTCAGCGCCTCCACCAGCGCATTTACGCGCTGTGAAAACACGCCCTGCAGCGAGTTCACTGCCGAGCGCGCCGCCTGTTCCGAGCTGGCATCAATCAGATCGGCAATCGCCTCAGCCTGCGCCAGATCGAGCTTGTCATTCAGAAACGCGCGCTCCGAAAACTCACCTGGCTGCGCAATACGCAGGCCGGGCAGGGCGACAATACGTTTCAGCAGCAGGTCCAGGATAACCGGTCCGCCATGCCCCTGCAGCTCCAGCACATCTTCACCGGTAAAGGAGTTCGGACCCGGAAACCACAGCGCAATGCCCTGATCCAGCACGCTGCCATCTGCATCGGTAAAGGGCAGATAATCGGCATAGCGCGGCTTTGGCAGCTTACCCAGCAGCGCCTGCGCAACGTCTGCTGCCCGGGTGCCTGAGATACGCAGTATACCGACGCCGCCGCGGCCCGGTGGGGTTGCCTGCGCAACGATAGTATCGCTGTGGCTCATGATCGTCCTCTTGCCCGCACTGTGCCGGGCTGAAAAATAGAAAAAAAACAGGGCGACATAAATGTCGCCCCTTGATTATACCTGTTGCTCAGCCGGGCTGAAGGTTACGCTTTCTTCTTATCGCGGCTGTGCAGGCCCCGTTTTTCCAGGCCGCGGTAAATCAGCTGCTGCTGGAGAATGGTGACCAGGTTGCTGACGATGTAGTACAGCACCAGACCTGCCGGGAACCACAGGAAGAAGACGGTAAAGATCACCGGCATGTAGGTCATGATCTTCTGCTGCATCGGATCGGTCACGGTGGTCGGTGACATCTTCTGAATGAAGAACATGGTGATACCCATCAGCACCGGCAGAATGTAGTACGGGTCCTGTGCAGAGAGGTCATGGATCCACAGTACAAACGGTGCGTGACGCAGTTCTACCGAGCCAGAGAGCATATAGTAGAGCGCCAGGAAGATAGGCATCTGAATCACCAGCGGCAGACAGCCACCCAGCGGATTCACTTTCTCCGCTTTGTAGAGCGCCATCATTTCCTGGCTCTGCTTCTGCTTGTCATCGCCCAGACGCTCACGCATCGCCTGAATCTTCGGCTGCAGCATGCGCATCTTAGCCATCGAGGTGTACTGCGCTTTGGTCAGCGGGTACATGATGCCGCGCACGATGAAGGTGATGACGATGATGGAGAAGCCCCAGTTACCGATAAAGCTGTGCAGGAACTTCAGCAGCTTGAACAGTGGCTGAGAGATAAACCACAGCCAGCCGTAATCCACGGTCAGGTCAAGGTGCGGCGCAATCGCAGCCATCTTATCCTGAATTTCCGGGCCGACCCACAGCGTTGCGCCCAGCGTCTGCTGTGCACCTGCACCAACGGTAACCGGCGCTGACTTATAGCCGATCGCCGCTACGCCGTTGCCGAGGTTGCTGGTATACAGGGTATTATTGCCCTGCGTACGCGGCACCCACGCCGTGGCGAAATATTGCTGCAGCATCGCAACCCAGCCGTTGCTGGTGGTGGTGCTCAGATTCTCGTTATCAGCGATGGTGTCGAACTTATATTTTTCATATTTCGCATCGCTGGTGGAGTAGGCTGCACCGCGGAAGGTGTGCAGCGCAAAGTTGTTGCTGCCCGTGTCGCGATGCTTAGGCAGGTCGATGGTCTGCTTCAGCTGGCCAAACATCGCCACTTCCAGCGGCTGCTGTGAGGTGTTATTGATGTTGTAGTCAACGTTAACCGCGAACTCGCCACGCTTGAAGATGAAGGTTTTGGTATAAACCACACCGTTTTCGCCAGTCCAGCTCAGCGGCACACGCAGCTCAGTCTGGCCATCGGCCATGTCGAAGCTATCCTGTGCGGCAGTATAGAGCGGACGCGCGCCATTGTTCGGGTTGTCCGGGCCGTTACGACCGGTCAGGCCGCTCTGCGCCTGATAAACAAATGCCGGCGTGGTTTCCAGCAGCTGGAATGGCGCGTCGGAGCCGAGTTTATCCGGGTAGGTCAGCAGCTGAGCCTGTTCAATATCACCACCGCGCGTGTTGATATTGAGTGACAGGACGTCAGTTTTAACGGTGATCGTTTTGCCCTGACCGCTGGCCGGCACGCCGGAAGTGGCGGCATCACCCGCTGCGCTGCTTGTGTTCTGCGTGGTCTGGGTCTGCTGTGGCTGCGGAGCGTGGTCCGTCTGCCAGGCTTGCCAGATCATAAAAGACACGAACAGAAAAGCGATGAGAAAGAGATTGCGTTGCGAATCCATCGTTAATGTTCTCTGGTATCAAAGGTTTTTGGCGGCACAGGATCGTCGCCACCCGGGTTTAGCGGGTGGCATTTTAATACGCGTTTAATCGTCAACCAACTGCCTTTTATCACGCCGAAACGGCGCAGGGCCTCAATCCCGTACTGCGAACAGGTGGGATGGAACCGACAATGAGGTCCCAGCAGAGGGCTGATAGCGCGTTGATAAACGCGTATCAGTGCGATCAGGAGCCGCGAGCCAGGCGACAGTGACGACGCCATAGTTTCTCCAACGCTTCCATCAGTGCCCGGTTATCGAGGTCAGCAATCCCCTTTTTCGCAACAATAACAAAATCCATCGCAGGCAGTTCATGCTGACGCAGACGAAAACTTTCCCGGGTCAATCGCTTGATCCGGTTACGTTCATGCGCGCGCTTTACATGCTTTTTAGCGACGGTAAGACCGATGCGGGGATGCCCCAGCGAATTGCGGCGGCCGAGGATGGTGATTTGCGGCGTGCCAGCCCGAAGAGGTTGCTGGAAGACGAAAGTGAAATGAGCGGGAGTTAACAAACGTAACTCCCTGGGAAATGCGAGCTGAACCACGAGGGTTAGCTTTTATTACTTAGAAACGGTCAGACGAGAACGGCCTTTAGCACGACGACGTGCCAGAACCTGACGACCATTTTTGGTTGCCATACGAGCACGGAAGCCGTGTGAACGGTTGCGCTTCAGTACGGACGGTTGAAAAGTGCGTTTCATGGCGATTTCTACCTAAACTTGAAAAATTTCACTGGGTGACGCGTTTTCGGGGCAGTAAAGCGACCGACGCCTCAATGTGTCTTTAATAAAGAGGCGGGATTGTAATAATTGTACAGTCCGGAGTCAATTTACTTCGCTGGTCGCGGGACCTGAATACCCGGAAACACCGCGATTCCGGGCATTAATGCACCACGTGCCAATGCCGGGTGGGGAATTATACGGCCTGTAAAGGAAAGCGCAAGGATCGTCCAGGATCTTCTTGCGATCGCACACGCTATCCACAGGAAAAAAAACGCGACGGCGGCTGAAAAATTCGCGTCTGCTGCGCGATCTTCGCTTGCTTTTTTGCCAGAACGGATAAACTGTTCAAAGGTTTTACACCCTGTGGATAAATTGGATCAAAACTGTGTAGAAAGGGAAGATCTCTGGTGCGCTTTGCGCTATGATCCGCCCTTCCGCTGACGATCCTCACTGCGATCGCCGGGGATGACTACCGCAGACAGCGGTCGCAGGCGCTTTCTGACCGCCTGTGTCAAAAAAGACAGTTTCTATTATTAGCGCCTGAAATTCTTATCGATTTTGTACGAGTGGAGTCCGCCGTGTCACTTACGCTTTGGCAACAGTGTCTTGCCCGTTTGCAGGATGAATTACCTGCCACCGAATTCAGCATGTGGATCCGTCCACTGCAGGCTGAATTAAACGACAATACGCTGGCCTTATATGCACCAAATCGGTTTGTACTCGACTGGGTTCGGGATAAATACCTCAACAGTATTAATGGGCTGCTGAACGAATTCTGCGGCGCAAATGTGCCGTTGCTGCGATTTGAAGTGGGTACGCGTCCTGTGGCGCAGGTTGCTGCTGCACAGCCGGTTATGACCAGCACCGTCAGCGCGCCGGCACCGGTGGAAACCCGTCCGGCACCGGCACAGCTGCTGCGTCCGAGCTGGGATTCAGTGCCGGCACCTGCGGACGTGACCTATCGCTCGAACGTGAACAACCGCCATAACTTCGACAACTTTGTTGAGGGTAAATCAAACCAGCTGGCGCGCGCGGCGGCACGCCAGGTGGCAGATAATCCTGGTGGTGCCTATAACCCGCTGTTCCTTTATGGCGGCACGGGTCTGGGTAAAACGCACCTGCTGCATGCGGTCGGTAATGGCATTATTGCCCGTAAACCCAACGCCAAAGTGGTCTACATGCACTCAGAGCGGTTTGTGCAGGACATGGTAAAAGCGCTGCAGAACAATGCGATTGAAGAGTTCAAACGCTACTACCGTTCCGTGGACGCGCTGCTGATCGATGATATTCAGTTCTTTGCCAATAAAGAGCGCTCGCAGGAGGAGTTTTTTCACACCTTCAACGCGCTGCTGGAAGGCAATCAGCAGATCATTCTCACCTCTGACCGTTATCCTAAAGAGATTAACGGCGTGGAAGATCGTCTCAAGTCACGCTTTGGCTGGGGTCTGACCGTAGCCATTGAGCCGCCTGAACTGGAAACGCGCGTGGCCATTCTGATGAAAAAAGCAGATGAGAACGATATCCGCCTGCCGGGTGAAGTCGCTTTCTTCATTGCCAAACGTCTGCGTTCCAACGTGCGTGAGCTTGAAGGGGCGCTGAACCGCGTGATCGCGAATGCAAACTTTACCGGACGCGCCATTACCATCGATTTCGTGCGTGAAGCGCTGCGCGATTTGCTGGCGCTGCAGGAGAAGCTGGTTACTATCGACAACATTCAGAAAACCGTAGCGGAATATTACAAAATCAAAGTGGCGGATTTGCTGTCGAAACGCCGGTCGCGCTCTGTGGCGCGGCCGCGTCAAATGGCGATGGCGATGGCAAAAGAGCTGACCAACCATAGTCTGCCAGAAATTGGCGATGCGTTTGGTGGCCGGGACCATACCACCGTGCTGCACGCCTGCCGAAAAATCGAGCAGCTGCGTGAAGAGAGCCACGACATCAAAGAAGATTTCTCTAACCTTATCCGAACATTATCTTCCTGACGCATATGAAATTTATTGTTGAACGTGAGCAGTTGCTGAAACCCCTGCAACAGGTAAGTGGTCCGCTTGGCGGACGTCCGACGCTGCCGATCCTCGGAAATTTGCTGCTGCAGGTAAATGAAGGGTCGTTGTTGCTGACCGGAACCGATCTGGAAATGGAAATGGTAGCGCGCGTGGCGCTGAATCAGGCCCACGAGCCTGGCGCTACCACGGTGCCGGCGCGTAAATTCCTTGATATCTGCCGTGGCCTGCCGGAAGGCGCTGAAATCAGCGTTACGCTGGAAGGCGATCGCATGCTGGTACGTTCCGGGCGCAGTCGTTTTTCACTGTCAACGCTGCCTGCCAGCGATTTTCCTAACCTGGATGACTGGCAAAGCGAGGTTGAATTTACGCTGCCGCAGGCCACTCTGAAGCGGCTGATTGAAGCCACGCAGTTTTCAATGGCGCATCAGGATGTACGTTACTACCTTAACGGTATGCTGTTTGAGACCGAAGGTGAAGAGCTGCGTACCGTTGCAACCGACGGTCACCGTCTGGCGGTCTGCGCCATGCCGATTGGTCAGGCGCTGCCAAACCATTCTGTGATCGTACCGCGTAAAGGGGTCATTGAGCTGGTCCGCCTGCTGGACGGCGGTGAGAACCCGCTGCGCGTGCAGATTGGCAGCAGCAACATTCGGGCGCACGTAGGCGATTTCATCTTCACCTCTAAGCTGGTGGATGGTCGTTTTCCTGACTACCGGCGCGTTCTGCCCAAAAATCCGGACAAGGCGCTGGAGGCGGGCTGCGATCTGCTCAAGCAGGCGTTTGCCCGTGCGGCTATTTTGTCCAATGAGAAATTCCGCGGCGTACGCATCTACATCACTGAAAATCAGCTGAAAATCACGGCAAACAACCCGGAGCAGGAAGAGGCGGAAGAGATGCTGGATGTCTCTTATAGCGGCACCGAGCTGGAGATTGGCTTTAACGTCAGCTACGTACTGGATGTGCTGAATGCGCTGAAGTGCGAGAACGTCCGTCTGCTGCTTACCGACTCTGTTTCCAGCGTACAGATTGAAGACGTAGCCAGTCCAGCTGCGGCATACGTCGTCATGCCGATGCGCTTGTAGCAGAAAATATCGGCCTGGCTTACTTGCCATTCTGGTCCCGGGCAGTGCTCGCCCCTGGTCACATACTTCAGTATGCTCCCAGGATCTGCGCGCTGGCCGTGACCAGACTGCCTGCGCCGCCAACGGCCCGCATTGTTAACGTTAGGCTATTCCCTTCTGGCTGGATTCGTTCATGGCTTTAACCCGCCTTCTGATTAAAGATTTTCGTAATATTGAGCAGGCTGACCTGGACCTCGCACCCGGCTTTAACTTTCTTGTCGGCGCCAACGGCAGCGGTAAAACCAGCGTGCTGGAGGCGATTTATACGCTGGGTCACGGACGGGCGTTTCGCAGCCTGCAGGCGGGGCGGGTGATCCGTCACGAGCAGGAGGCGTTTGTCCTGCACGGGCGTATTGATGGCGGCGGTGAACGCGCGCTGGCGGTGGGGCTGACCAAAAACCGCGCCGGCGACAGCAAGGTGCGGATTGACGGCAGCGACGGGCATAAAGTGGCCGAGCTGGCGCAGCTGCTGCCGATGCAGCTGATTACGCCTGAGGGGTTTACATTGCTCAACGGCGGCCCCAAATACCGCAGAGCCTATATCGACTGGGGCTGTTTTCATGCTTATCCCGGTTTTTTTATCGCCTGGAGCAACCTGCGTCGCCTGCTGAAGCAGCGTAACGCGGCGCTGCGTCAGGCCTCACGCTACAGCCAGATTCGTCCGTGGGATCAGGAGCTGGTGCCGCTGGCCGCGCAGATCAGCGCCTGGCGCGCGGAGTACAGCGCGGCCATCGCCAGTGAGATCACCGCGACCTGCAGCCAGTTTTTGCCTGAGTTTGCCCTGTCATTCTCTTTCCAGCGCGGCTGGGATAAAGAGAGCGACTATGGCGATCTGCTGGAGCGCAATTTTGAGCGCGATCGCGCGCTTACCTACACCGCCAGCGGCCCGCACAAAGCGGATTTCCGCATTCGTGCTGAAGGGACGCCGGTAGAAGATTTACTCTCACGCGGACAGCTGAAGCTGCTGATGTGCGCCCTGCGTTTAGCGCAGGGTGAGTACCTGACGCGCAGCAGCGGACGTCGCTGTTTATACCTGATTGATGACTTCGCATCCGAGCTGGATGACACGCGCCGGCGACTGCTGGCTGAGCGGCTGAAAGCCACGCAGGCTCAGGTGTTTGTCAGCGCTATTGGCACAGAGCATGTAATCGATATGAGCGACGAAAAGGGCAAGATGTTCCGCGTGGAACAGGGTAAAATAGCGGTTCAACCTGAAGATTAAATGAGCGAGAAACGTTGATGTCGAATTCTTATGACTCCTCAAGTATCAAAGTCCTGAAAGGGCTTGATGCGGTACGCAAACGCCCGGGTATGTATATCGGCGATACGGATGACGGCACCGGTCTGCATCACATGGTATTCGAGGTCGTGGATAACGCCATCGACGAAGCGCTCGCCGGACACTGCAGTGACATCGTGGTCACTATCCACGCGGATAACTCCGTGTCGGTGCAGGATGACGGGCGCGGTATTCCAACCGGTATTCACCCGGAAGAGGGTGTCTCGGCGGCGGAAGTGATCATGAC
This sequence comes from Pantoea sp. UBA6567, assembly GCF_002434165.1. Taxonomy (NCBI): domain Bacteria; kingdom Pseudomonadati; phylum Pseudomonadota; class Gammaproteobacteria; order Enterobacterales; family Erwiniaceae; genus Pantoea; species Pantoea sp. UBA6567. Next base: position 53,500 of record NZ_DJJN01000007.1, read on the forward strand.
CGTTCTGCACGCCGGCGGTAAGTTTGATGACAACTCTTACAAAGTGTCGGGCGGCCTGCACGGCGTTGGCGTTTCCGTGGTTAATGCCCTGTCGCAGAAGCTGGAGCTGACCATTCGTCGCGACGGCAAAGTGCATCAGCAGACCTACGTGCACGGCGTGCCGCAGGCGCCGCTGGCGGTTACCGGCGATACCGAGACGACCGGTACGCGCGTACGCTTCTGGCCAAGCCACGAGACCTTTACCAACGTCACCGATTTTGAATATGAGATTCTTGCCAAACGCCTGCGTGAGCTGTCGTTCCTGAACTCCGGCGTCTCTATTCGCCTGCAGGATAAGCGTGATGACAAGAGCGATCACTACCACTATGAAGGCGGCATCAGGGCGTTTGTGGAGTATCTGAACCGCAACAAAAACCCGATTCACCCTAACGTATTCTATTTCTCTACCGAGAAAGATGGCATCGGTGTGGAAGTGGCGCTGCAGTGGAACGATGGTTTCCAGGAAAACATCTACTGCTTTACCAATAACATTCCGCAGCGCGACGGCGGGACGCATCTCGCCGGTTTCCGTGCGGCGATGACGCGCACGCTCAATGCCTATATGGATAAAGAGGGCTACAGCAAAAAAGCCAAAGTCAGCGCCACCGGTGACGATGCGCGTGAAGGCCTGATTGCCGTGGTTTCCGTGAAAGTGCCGGATCCGAAGTTCTCCTCGCAGACCAAAGATAAGCTGGTCTCCTCCGAAGTAAAATCGGCGGTAGAGCAGCAGATGAATGAGCTGCTGAGCGAATACCTGCTGGAAAACCCGGCGGATGCAAAAATTGTGGTAGGCAAAATCATCGATGCGGCGCGCGCGCGCGAAGCAGCACGCCGTGCGCGTGAGATGACCCGCCGCAAAGGCGCGCTGGATCTGGCCGGCCTGCCGGGCAAGCTGGCAGACTGTCAGGAGCGCGATCCGGCGCTCTCTGAAATCTACCTGGTGGAGGGTGACTCTGCAGGCGGATCGGCGAAGCAGGGGCGTAACCGTAAAAACCAGGCGATTCTGCCGCTGAAGGGTAAAATCCTCAACGTAGAGAAAGCGCGTTTCGATAAAATGCTCTCTTCGCAGGAAGTCGCCACGCTGATCACCGCGCTGGGCTGCGGTATCGGCCGCGATGAGTACAACCCGGATAAGCTGCGCTATCACAGCATCATTATCATGACCGATGCGGACGTCGATGGCTCACATATCCGTACGCTGCTGCTGACCTTCTTCTACCGTCAGATGCCGGAAATCATTGAGCGCGGCCACGTTTACATTGCGCAGCCGCCGCTGTTTAAAGTGAAAAAAGGCAAGCAGGAACAGTATATTAAAGACACCGACGCGATGGATCAGTATCAGATCGCCATCGCGCTGGACGGCGCTACGCTGCACACCAACGCCAGCGCACCGGCGCTGGGCGGTGAGCCGCTGGAAAGCCTGGTCGCGGAGTACAACAGTACGCAGAAGATGATCAAACGCATGGAGCGTCGCTTCCCGGCAGCCCTGCTTAATGCGCTGGTTTACCATCCAACGCTGGCAGGGCTGGATGATACCGCCGCCGTCAGCAGCTGGCTGGAGACGCTGGTGGCGTATCTTAACGAGCGTGAAGCACACGGCAGCACCTATGTGGCACAGGTACGCGAAAACCGTGAGCTGCAGCTGGCTGAGCCGGTACTGCGTGTGCGCACCCACGGTGTGGATACCGACTACCCGCTGGATAGCGAGTTTATCGGTGGCCCGGAGTATCGCAAAATCTGTGCGCTGGGCGAGCAGCTGCGCGGCCTGATTGAAGAGGACGCCTATATCGAGCGTGGCGAACGTCGTCAGCCGGTTGCCAGCTTCGAGCAGGCGATTGAGTGGCTGGTGAAAGAGTCACGCCGCGGTCTCTCCATTCAGCGCTATAAAGGGCTGGGCGAGATGAACCCGGAGCAGCTGTGGGAAACCACCATGGATCCGGACAGCCGCCGTATGCTGCGCGTCACCATCAGGGATGCGATTGCTGCCGATCAGCTCTTCACCACGCTGATGGGCGATGCGGTGGAGCCGCGTCGCGCCTTTATCGAAGAGAACGCGCTGAAAGCCGCTAACATCGATATCTGATACGCTCTGACCCCTCCCGCCCGGGAGGGGTTTTTTATATCCGCAAAGTCCTTTCTCCTGCACCATCCGGCATCTCAACCACCAGGCTCAGCCTGCCGCCCACCGCATCTGCGATCCGCCGCGCCGATAAACTGGTCAATGAGAGCTGAATCGCGCTAGCATGAAAGTCAGACCCTGAATTAACCGAGGACGTTATGGCGATAAAACTGATTGCGATCGATATGGACGGCACGCTGCTGAATCCGCAGCACGAAATCACTCCGGCGGTAAAAACAGCGATTGGGCGCGCGCGCGACAAGGGCGTGTCGATTGTGCTGGCGACCGGCCGCCCGTTTGTCGGCGTTGAGCGCTATCTGATGGAGCTGGATCTGCGCCAGCCGGGTCAGTACTGCATCAGCAATAACGGAGCGCTGGCGCATAAGGCCGATAGCGGTGACGTGGTGGCTGAGAAAACGCTGAGCTTTGATGATTACCTCTATCTTGAGCAGCTGGCGCGCGAACTCGGCGTGCATTTTCAGGCGTTCGACAAATCGTCCCTCTATACCCCCAATAAAGACATCAGCGAATACACCATCCATGAAGCCAGCCTGACCGGTATTCCGGTGCGCTATCGTGCGGTTGAAGAGATGGATCCGGCGACGCGCTTCCCGAAAATTATGATGATCGATAAGCCGGCGCTGCTGGATAAAGCGATTGCCAGGCTGCCAGCGCGCATGCAGGAGAGCTACACCGTCCTGAAAAGCGCGCCTTATTTTCTGGAGATCCTCAACCCGCTGGTGAACAAAGGCTATGGCGTGAAGATGCTGGCGGAAAAACTCGGCCTGCAGCAGTCAGAAGTGATGGCGATTGGCGATCAGGAGAACGATCTGGCGATGATTGAGTATGCCGGCACCGGCGTGGCGATGGGTAATGCCATCGACTCAGTGAAAAAGATCGCTCAGTTCGTGACTAAAACCAATATGGAAGATGGCGTTGCGCACGCTATCGAAGAGCTGGTGCTGTAACCCCAGCACGTTTATATGATTCCCGGCACGCTGCGGGAGCCCCGCAGATAATCCCCCTCACCGCGGTATCTCTGTGCCGGTTGTGGAAGGTCGTATGGCCTGCCGCACCGGCATCACCTCCTTCTCAGACCAGCCGCGCGCTTCAGGCGTGGTTAAACGCTGACGCTGTGCGCGTCATGACGAGCCGGCAGGGCCTGCCGATCGGTAAAATCCGCATCGATTGTCTGTTTTGTGATCTGAATTGTAGTACGAGATACATATGTAGTACTACAATCGTCCGCAATGGCTCAGGCAGCCGTTAGGTTTCAAACCAGGAACGCAGTAATCTGACGGGCTGATGCCCTTCATATACCGGACTCCCATGACACAACAACAGCTGAGCAAAACAGAGCGCATTATCCATACGCTGGGTGAAGAGATTGTCGCCGGTAAGTATGTGCCGGGTGCGGCGCTGCCCGCAGAAGCAGAGCTGTGCGAACAATTCGGGACCTCACGCAACATCATTCGTGAGGTTTATCGTGCGCTGATCGCAAAGCGCCTGATGGAGATGAAGCGTTACCGCGGTGCGTTCGTGACCCCGCGCAATCAGTGGAATTATCTCGATAGCGATGTATTGCAGTGGGCGCTGGCGCACGATCAGGATCCGCGCCTGATTGCCGCCATGAACGAAGTGCGCGTGCTGGTTGAGCCGCAGATTGCGCGCTGGTCAGCCGAGCGGGCGACCTCAACCGATCTGGCCGCTATCGAACAGGCCTATAACGATATGGTGGCAAACCATCTCGATCGCGAAGCGTTTAACGACGCGGATATTCGCTATCACGAAGCGGTGATGGGCTCGGTACATAATCCGGTGCTGCAGCAGCTTAACGTCGCGATAAGCCAGCTCCAGAAAGCGGTGTTTGCGCAGACGTACATGGCGGACGCCGGCAATATGCCGCGCACATTAGCTGAACATAAAGCGCTGTACGACGCTATTCGTCATCAGGATAGTGACGCCGCGGAACGTGCAGCAAAAGCGATGATTGCCAGCTCCACGGCCCGACTGAGAGAGATTTTGTGACCAGCTATATCGCTATTGACTGGGGCTCAACGAATTTACGCGCCTGGCATTATCAGCAGGGCGTCTGCGTTGATGAACGCCGTTCCCCCGCCGGCATCACGCGCCTCGGCGGGCAGACGCCAGCGCAGGTCTTTGCCAGCGTCACCGCTGGCTGGCCCGTGGATGAGGTGCCGGTAATCATGGCCGGCATGGTCGGCAGCAATGCCGGCTGGCTGTCGGTCCCGTATCTGCCCTGTCCGGCCAGCCTGAATGCGCTGCACGCTCATTTGACGCGTGTGGAGCAAAAAGCGTGGATTGTGCCGGGACTGAGCGTTGAACGCGATGACAATTACAATGTGATGCGCGGTGAAGAGACGCAGCTGCTGGGTGCGCTAGCGCTGCAGCCGGTAGCGCTGTGTGTGATGCCCGGCACGCATGCCAAATGGGTTCAGCTGGAACAGGATCGGGTGCTGGACTTCCGTACGGTCATGACCGGTGAGCTGCACCATTTATTGCTGCAGCAGTCGCTGATTGGTGCCGGTCTGCCCAAACAGGAGACCTCCCGGACGGCATTTATGCAGGGGGTGGAAAGAGGGTGCCAGGATGCGTCTGTTATTGCCCGCCTGTTTGAAGTGCGCGCGGCGCATGTGCTGGGCGCCCGCGATCGCCGTCATGTCAGTGAGTTTCTTTCCGGCCTGTTAATTGGTCATGAAGTGGCGCTGATGACGCAGCGCATGGCTGCGGCACCCCAGCCGATCGCCATTATTGGCGGCCACACGCTGGCGCAGCGTTATCAGCAGGCGCTGACTTTTATTAACCGGGATTCAGTTACGCTGGAAGGCGATGTTGCATTCCGGCATGGAATGAGGAGTATTGCGAATGCCCTGGCCCACTAAACTGCCGCTGATTGCTATTCTGCGCGGCATTACACCGGATGAAGCTGAAGCGCACGTCGGTGCGCTTATTGAGGCTGGCTTTGATGCCATCGAAATTCCGCTGAATTCGCCCGACTGGGCGCAAAGCATCGGGGCGATGGTGGCAACGTTTGGCGATAGCGCGCTGATTGGCGCAGGAACGGTGCTGGAAACGGCACAGGTCGACAGGCTGGCCACGCTGAACAGCAGGCTGGTGGTCACGCCCAATACGGATGCGGACGTGATTCGTCAGGCGGTCGCGCAGGGCATGATTGTTGCAGCCGGCTGTGCTACCGCTTCAGAAGCCTTTACCGCTTTAAAGGCGGGGGCGCAGGCGCTGAAAATTTTCCCCTCTTCAGCCTTTGGCCCCGGCTATATCAAAGCGCTGAAAGCGGTCCTGCCGCCGGAAGTCCCGGTGTTTGCCGTTGGCGGCGTTACACCCGAAAATCTGCATGAATTTATGGCTGCAGGCTGCATCGGCGCCGGTCTGGGCAGCGATCTCTATCGCGCCGGCCAGCCGCTGTCACGCACGGCAGAGAAGGCCCGCGCATTTATTGCTGCTTACAAGGACGCTGTACAATGAAAATTACCCGACTCACGACGTATCGTCTGCCGCCGCGCTGGATGTTCCTGAAAATCGAAACCGACGAGGGCATCACCGGCTGGGGTGAACCGGTAATTGAAGGACGCGCCCGCAGCGTCGAAGCAGCGGTGCATGAGCTGTCAGAGTATCTGGTCGGGCAGGATCCGGCGCGCATCAACGACTTATGGCAGGTGATGTACCGCGGCGGCTTTTACCGCGGTGGTCCGATTCTGATGAGTGCCATTGCCGGCATCGATCAGGCGCTGTGGGATATCAAAGGCAAAGCGCTTGGCGTACCGGTATATCAGCTGCTGGGCGGTCTGGTACGCGACAGTATCAAAGCGTATAGCTGGGTAGGCGGCGACCGGCCGGCGGAGGTCATCGATGGCATTCAGAAACTGCGCGCCATCGGGTTTGATACCTTCAAGCTCAACGGCTGCGAAGAGATGGGCATTATCGATAACTCGCGCAAAGTCGACGCGGCGGTCAATACCGTGGCGCAAATCCGCGAAGCGTTCGGCAGCGAGATTGAGTTTGGCCTCGATTTCCACGGCCGCGTCAGCGCGCCGATGGCAAAAGTGCTGATCAAAGAGCTGGAGCCCTATCGTCCGCTGTTCATTGAAGAGCCGGTGCTGGCCGAGCAGGCGGAATACTATCCGCGCCTGGCTGCACAGACTCACCTGCCGATCGCTGCCGGTGAGCGGATGTTCTCGCGGTTTGAGTTCAAACGCGTGCTGGAAGCGGGCGGGCTGGCCATTCTCCAGCCCGATCTGTCGCACGCTGGCGGTATCACCGAATGCTACAAAATTGCCGCCATGGCAGAGTCGTATGATGTTGCGCTGGCGCCGCACTGTCCGCTGGGCCCGATTGCGCTCGCGGCCTGTCTGCATGTCGACTTCGTATCGCGTAATGCGGTATTCCAGGAGCAGAGCATGGGTATTCACTACAATCAGGGTGCCGAACTGCTCGATTACGTTATTAATAAAGACGATTTTAAAATGGATGATGGCCACTTTTATCCGTCGAATAAACCAGGCCTTGGCGTGGAAATTAACGAAGAGCTGGTGATTGAGCGCAGTAAAAATGCGCCAGACTGGCGTAATCCGCTATGGCGCTTCCCGGACGGCTCTGTGGCTGAATGGTGATCGCTGCTCTGCGGGTGACTGATTAAAATAATCACCCTGCGTCAGGCCGGATTATTCAGGCTGTTGGAAATTTATAAATATTTTAAAAAAAGTGCCGGATAAATAAGGCTCAGGCTACCCCTCAGCCTTACTGACGGCACGGCATATTTACCGCTACGGCGGATTACATCTGACTATCTTACCCTGCATTGTTTGCGGTGCGCCTTGCTGCGCCCTGCGAACAACATCATGACGGAGAAACACCATGGATCTCTCTGCTGTTCAGGCCAGACCAACGCGGCGGCGTTATATTACGCTGTTAATGATATTTATTACCGTGGTTATTTGTTATGTGGACCGCGCTAATTTAGCGGTAGCCTCAGCCCATATTCAGGAGGAGTTTGGCATTACCAAAGCGGAAATGGGCTATATTTTTTCCGCCTTTGCCTGGCTATATACGCTCTGCCAGATCCCGGGAGGCTGGTTTCTCGATCGCGTGGGTTCGCGGCTGACCTATTTTATTGCCATCCTCGGCTGGTCGGTGGCGACATTATTTCAGGGATTTGCCACGGGCTTATTATCGCTGATTAGCTTACGTGCGGTTACCGGTATATTTGAGGCGCCGGCATTCCCGACAAATAATCGCCTGGTAACCAGCTGGTTTCCGGAGCAGGAGCGTGCGTCTGCCGTTGGCTTCTACACCTCCGGACAGTTTGTCGGACTGGCATTCCTGACGCCGCTGCTGATCTGGATCCAGGAGCTGCTCAGCTGGCACTGGGTGTTTATCATTACCGGCGGAATTGGCATCGTCTGGTCGCTGGTGTGGATCAAAGTGTACCGGGCACCCAGACACAGCAAAGGGATCAATCAGGCCGAGCTGGACTATATTCGCGAAGGTGGCGCAATGGTTGACGGTGATGCGCCGTCAGAGAAAAAAGCACGCACCCGGCTTACAGCTGCCGACTGGAAACTGGTGTTCCACCGTAAACTGTGCGGCGTGTACCTTGGTCAGTTTGCGGTGACCTCAACGCTGTGGTTCTTCCTGACATGGTTCCCTAACTACCTGACCCAGGAAAAGCATATTGCCGCATTAACCGCCGGTTTCATGACAACCGTACCGTTTCTGGCCGCCTTTTTCGGCGTGATCCTGTCTGGTATCGTGGCCGACAGGCTGGTGCGCAGCGGACGCTCAATCGGCTTCGCACGCAAAACGCCGATCATCTGCGGTCTGCTGATCTCTACCTGCATCATGGGTGCTAACTACACCAATGATCCCGTGTGGATTATGGTGCTGATGGCGCTGGCGTTCTTCGGTAACGGTTTCGCCTCAATCACCTGGTCACTGGTATCATCGCTGGCACCGGTTCGTCTGATTGGTCTGACCGGCGGCATGTTCAACTTTATCGGCGGACTTGGCGGTATTACGGTTCCGCTGGTGGTCGGTTATCTGGCGCAGGATTATGGCTTTGCTCCGGCTCTGGTGTATATCTCCGCCGTGGCGCTGGTGGGCGCACTCTCCTACATTCTGCTGGTCGGCGACGTGAAACGCGTTGGCTGATCCGACGAGGCGCGCATGGAAGCGCGCATCCCCGCAAAACTGCTGCACCCCGGCAGGGAATCGCGTACCGTATCAGCATCGGTTATTTGTCAGAGCGTCCCATGTCAGAAAAACAGCTTACCTTTGCGCAGCGTCATCACCAGCTGACCAATATCAACGTCTGGACCGCCGACAGCCAGTGGCTGGCGTTTGATGTGCGCCCCTCCGGCGCCTCTTTTACCGGCCTGACCATTGAGCGGGTTAACGTCTTTACGGGCGCCGTTGAGCTTCTCTATCAGGCGCGCGACGGGGCTCACGTTGGGGTGGTGACCGTAAGCCCCGACCTGCCGCCGCGCTACGTCTTTATTCATGGCCCGGAACATCCTGATGCGCACTGGCATTACGATTTTCACCATCGCCGTGGCGTGATCGTGCAGAATGGCCATGCGGAGACGCTGGACGCCTGCGATATTACCGCGCCCTATACGCCGGGCGCGCTGCGCGGCGGATCGCATGTGCATGTCTTTAGCCCGGACGGCACCCGCCTCAGCTTTACTTACAACGATCATGTGATGCATGAGCGCGACAGCCGCGAGGAGCTGCGCAACGTCGGCGTGGCCGTGCCGCTGCATCCGGTCTGTCCGGCTGAAAAACATCCGCGTGAGTATGATGGCAGCCACTACTGCGTGCTGATCAGCCAGACGCAGCGCGACCCGCAGCCCGGCAGCGATGCAATCGATCGCGCTTATGAAGAGTGCTGGATTGGCGATCGCGGCTATCAGAAAGCTGACGGCAGCTGGCAGCGCTGGGCTATCGCCTTTATCGGCGACACGCGCAGCGCCAGCGGGCAGAAGGTGCCGGAGGTGTTTATCGTGGATTTACCGGACGCGCTGGCTGATTACGCCCGTCCCGGCAGCTCGCCGCTGGAGGGCAGCGATACCCGGATGCCGGCACCGCCGGCAGGGGTGCAGCAGCAGCGGCTGACGCATACCCGGGGTCTGGCGCTGCAGCCGCGTCACTGGCTGCGCGCGGCGCCAGACGGCAGCGCGATTGCCTTTCTGCTGGCCGATGAGCAGGACATTATTCAGCTCTGGAGCGTGTCGCCCAACGGCGGTGAGCCGCGGCAGATCACCCGGCTCAGCAGCAGTATCCAGTCTGCGTTCAGCTGGCATCCGCAGGGTGATGCCGTCGCCTTTATCTGTGCCGACCGCGTAATGCGCTGCGAAATGGCAGACGGTCGCTGTACGCCACTGACGCCGGTCACTGCCGCCGCGCTGAGCGGCGACGCAGTGGTCTGGTCGCCGGACGGAAAACAGATCGCCTATATGCGTGAAGTGGAGGGCTGGCGCCAGCTGTTCTGCGTCAGTGCGACGCCGGCATCGCAGCAGCCGTAGCGAGGCTCGCCTGGGTATTGGCCTCTCTTTCACTTTGCAGCACGCGTTCGCGCGGTGAGGAGCTGCGTTTGTCCTCACCGGCGTGGAAGTAGTCCCACGGCAGCAGCAGCGTATCCAGCACGGCAGAGAAGGGCAGATCGATCAGCGCCAGCGGCTTCAGCACCCAGCCCGTGTCATCATCAGTCAGCATTTTGGCACTGGCGCGGGTGCCAGGATAGTAACCCTGACTGCCGCCGGAGTGCGACATCATGCTGGAGCAGCCGGAGGTGGTTATCACACAGCACACCAGCAGGCCGGTCAGTGGAAAACGTTTTATCATCTTCATTGTCATCATCCCTTCAGTCATGGCTGCATCCCTGGCAGCAATATGTCACCTGACGTTATCAGCGCTCTCTGGCTCTGTTTTCAGTGCAGGTGCAGGGTTTCCTGAGTGTATGTCATCTCACCGGTTTTGCTGCAAAAAAATCACGCCGGTGGCCCTTGAAAAGATCGCTACCATACCCATTTTCACATTACGGCCGTATGACTGTTGCCGCATGGGACAGTGCCAGGCCGGACAACCTGTCCATAGTGGAAGGTTGCCAAAACTTGCTGATTATCAGGAGTCTTATTATGCGTAACTTTGATCTCTCTCCACTTTATCGTTCTTCCATCGGTTTCGATCGTCTGTTTAATCTGCTGGAAACCAATCAGAACCAGGCGAACGGAGGCTACCCTCCTTACAATGTCGAACTGGTGGATGAAAACCACTACCGCATTACGATTGCGGTAGCAGGCTTTGCCCAGAATGAGCTGGATATCACCGCCCACGACAATATGCTGGTGGTACGCGGCGCGCACCCTGAAGAGCAGCCGGAGCGCAAATATCTTTATCAGGGCATCGCCGAGCGCAATTTTGAGCGTAAATTCCAGCTGGCCGATCACATCGTGGTGCGCGATGCGCGTCTCGAACTCGGTCTGCTGAGCATCGATCTGGAGCGCATCGTTCCTGAAGAGGCGAAACCGCGCCGGATTGAAATTCTGAAATAAGGCCATCACATAAGCCTTAAGCGCCGCAGCAATGCGGCGTTTTTTTTTGATCAGATTCAGGCGCGGGAGAGCAGCCGCTGGCTCAGCAGGCCGCCAAAGACATTGATCAGCAGACCGGCAACGATCACCGCTGCGCCCAGCAGCTCCTGCGCGGTCAGCGCTTCATCCAGCACAACGGCCGCGCTGATAATCCCCACCACCGGCACCAGCAGCGTCAGCGGCGCGACGCGCCAGGTTTCATAGCGGCTCAGCAGCCGGCCCCAGATGCCATAACCGATGATAGTGGCGATGAAAGCCAGATAGATCAGCGCCAGAATAGTCTGCAGTGAAATGCCCTGCAGGCTGTGCACGATGAGCGCGCTGCCTTCAAACCACCAGGAGCAGATGAAAAAGGGAATAACCGGCACCAGCGCGCTCCACACCACCAGCGACATCACCGGTACGCGGTGATTGCGCAGAATGATTTTATTGGTGATATTGCCCAGCCCCCAGGAGGCCGCCGCCGCCAGCGTCAGCAGCATGGTTGTCAGGGTAATGCCGCCTGCCGTCTGGCCCGCCATACCGGCGCTGGCGAGCAGATACATCCCCAGGGTCGCAATCACGATGCCGGTAATATGATTCCAGCGCAGCTTCTCAGCCAGCAGCAGCGCGCCCAGCAGCAGCGTGAAGAACGCCTGCGCCTGCAGCACCAGCGACGCTACCCCGGCGGGCATGCCAAGCTTGATGGCTAAAAACAGGAAGGCAAACTGCCCGAAGCTGATCGTCATGCCATAGATGACCAGCCAGCGCAGCGGAATAGCCGGACGCTTTACAAACAGCAGGGCCGGAAACGCCACCAGGGCAAAACGCAGTCCCGCCAGCAGAAAAGGCGGCATGCCCTGCAGCCCGAGTTTGATCACCACAAAATTGACGCCCCACGCCACAACGACGCACAGCGCTAACAGCATATCTTTCACGGACATAAGGGCTTCCTGTTCTCAGGCTGTAGCCGGTTTCGGGCGGTTAAATCTGGTTCCCGTCTGCGGGGCAGGTGACGCTTTCGGCCTCGCGGAGCGCGCGCTCCAGCTCCTCCGCCAGGATCCGGACTGCTTGCTCAATTTTTGCCGCTTCCGGTACGTAGTTCATGCGCATGCACTGATGCGTATGCGGCCACGCCTGCTCCAGCCCCGGGAAGAAGAAGTGGCCCGGCACCATCAGCACGCCGCGCGCTTTGAGACGCTGATAGAGCACTTCAGTGGTGATGGGCAGATCGCGAAACCAGAGCCAGAGGAAAATTGCCCCCTCCGGCTTGTGGATCAGACAGCGATCTTCCGGCAGGTAGCGACGCAGGATCGCCAGCGTTTCCGCCACTTTAGCCTGATAAAATGGCCGGATAACCTCATCAGAGAGGCGCAGCAGATCGCCGCGTACAATCATTTCGTTTGCCAGCGCCGGGCCAATGCTGCCGGGCGCCAGGCTGATAATACCGTTCATATTACCCAGCGCGCTGATGGTGCTTTCATCGGCAATAATGATGCCGCAGCGTGCGCCAGGCAGGCCGAGCTTGGAGAGGCTCATGCAGAGAATGGTGTTGGGATTCCACAGCGGCCGCGCTTCGCTGAAAATGATACCGGGGAAGGGCACGCCGTAGGCGTTGTCGATCAACAGCGGCACGCCATGCTGCTGTGCCAGCGCATCCAGCTGCAACAGCTCATCGTCAGTGACCACATTGCCGGTCGGATTGGTCGGGCGCGAAACGCAAATCAGCCCGATATCCTCATGCAGCGGCAGATGGTCGAAATCGACATGATATTTAAACTGCCCTTCTGGCAGCAGCTCGATGGTGGGCTTCGCTGAAACAAACAGCCCCTCTTCGAGGCCGGCGTCAGCGTAACCGAGATATTCCGGCGCCAGCGGAAACAGCACGCGCTTTTTACTGCCGTCGGCGCGGTGTCCGGCAAACAGATTAAACAGATAGAAAAACGCGCTCTGGCTGCCGTTGGTCAGCGCAATATTTTGCGCCGCGACAGGCCAGCCAAACTGCTCGCGCAGCAGGGTGGCAAGCGATGCCAGCAGCTGCGCCTTGCCGCGTGGCCCGTCATAGTTGCACAGCGCCTCGCTCAGCGTGCCATCTTTATGCATCTGCAGCAGCAGCTGGTCAAAATAATCGTTCATTGCCGGGATCTGTGCCGGGTTACCGCCGCCCAGCATGATGGTGCCGGGTGTGCGCAGTCCCTCTCCCATATCTTCCATCAGACGGGAGATACCGGTGGGTTGCGTAAATTTGTCGCCGAACTGAGAAAAGGACATAGGAAGTAAAAATTTTGTGAAAGCGAATGGAGAAAACCACCATAACGCCCGCCTGCGGCGGGCGCAATGGCTAAAGCGGTCCTGTCAGCGCAGAACCTGCGGGTTAACGCAGTTTTTATCCGGTGTACCGGTCAGCGCGGCAATCAGATTTTCAACCGCATCACGGGCCATGCCGTAGCGCGTCTCGTGCGTGGCTGAACCAATATGCGGCAGCGCCACCACGTTTGGCAGGGTAAGGATCTCTGCCTCAGCGGGAACGGGTTCTACCTCAAAAACGTCCAGTCCGGCAGCCAGCAGGGTGCCCGCTTTCAGCGCTGCCGTCAGCGCCTGCTCATCCACCACCGGGCCGCGACCCGCGTTGATCAGAATTGCGCCGGGCTTCATCAGCTGCAGCTGCGCGGCACCAATCATATGGTGCGTCTGTTCGGTGAGCGGCAGACTGATGCAGACAAAATCGCTTTCTTTCAGCAGCGTCTCCAGATCGCAGGCGCGGGCCTGAAAGCGGTTCTCCGCTTCTTCATGCTGACGACGGGCGTTATAGAGAATATTCATACCAAAACCGAAATGGGCGCGCTGCGCCAGCGCCAGGCCAATACGGCCCATGCCTAAAATCCCCATGGTTTTGTGGTGAACGTCGGTGCCAAACAGATCCGGACCGATGCTCTTTTTCCAGTTGCCTTCTTTAACCCATTTATCCAGCTCGGCCACGCGGCGTGCGGTGCTCAGTACCAGCGCCATCATGGTATCCGCTACGGTCTCGGTCAGGACCGTCGGGGTGTGCATCAGCAGCACCTTGCGCTGATTCAGCGCGTCAACGTTAAAGTTGTCATAGCCGACGGAGACGGTGGAGCAGGCGCGCAGCGCCGGCATCTGCGACAGCAGTGCGTCATCGACTTTGCCGCCGGAACCGATAATACCTTCTGCCTGCGCAAACGCGTCCGCATGCTGGCGCACCGTTTCCGGTGAAACATCTTTTACTTCGGTAACGTGAAAATGCGTATCGAGCTGGCGGCGCAGATCGTCAGGCAGGCTTTTGTAGAGGATCACAGCAGGTTTCATGAATCGCTTCCTGTAGAAATAGGTGACGGGCGACAGGTGCCGCCCGGAGAAGTCATCTCTTACGCTTTCAGGCGTGCTTCGCCCCGTGAATCGGCGGCGTTTTGTTTGCGGCAGGCTTGACGATCAGCGTCAGCCAGACCGAAACCAGCAGGGCTGAACCCATGAAGATATAAGATGCGGCCGGGCTGCCGGTTGCTCCATTAAGATAGCCGACAATCCATGAACCGATAAAGGAACCCAGCGCACCCATGCTGTTAATCAGCGCCATGGCACCACCCGAAACGTTGCGCGGCAGCATTTCCGGAATGATGGCAAAGAACGGACCATAAGGGGCATACATCGCTCCGCCGGCAATCACCAGCAGCGCATAGGAGAGCCAGAAATTGCCCGGACCTACCAGATAAGAGCCAAGGAACGCCAGTGCGCCAATCAGCAGCAGCGGCCAGACAAACAGTTTCCGGTTCTGCGTTTTATCAGACGCCCACGACACCACCACCATGGCGATAGTAGCGACCAGATAAGGCACCGCTGAGAGCCAGCCCGCTTCCACCATACCCATCTGCGTGCCGTTACGCAGAATGGAAGGCAGCCACAGCACAAAGCCGTATACGCCAATACTCCAGGCAAAATACTGCATGCAAAGGATGATGACGTTGCGATTGCGAAACGCTTCGCTGTAGTTCCGCACCGCTTTGATATTTTCCTGCTCTTTCTGCAGCTGCGCCTGCAGCGCGGCTTTTTCCTCATCGCTCATCCATTTTGCCTGCGCCGGTTTATCCTGCACCAGGAACCACCAGGCGATAGCCCAGATCACCGCCGGAAAACCTTCGATGATGAACATCTCACGCCAGCCAAAGGCATTAATCAGATAGCCGGACACCACCGACATCCACAGTACGGTGACCGGGTTGCCGAGGATCAGAAAGGTATTGGCGCGCGAACGCTCCGACTTGGTAAACCAGTTACTGATGTAGATCAGCATCGCGGGCATCACGGCCGCTTCCACCACGCCGAGGATAAAGCGGATCGCTGCCAGCATCGGAATATTGCTGACGATTCCGGTCAGCGAAGCGCAGCCGCCCCACAGGATCAGGCACCAGAAAATCAGTTTTTTTACGCTGCGGCGCTCGGCATAGATAGCACCGGGGATTTGAAAGAAGAAGTAGCCGAGAAAAAACAGCGCGCCCAGCAGCGATGACATCCCTTTGGTAATGCCGAGATCGTCATTAATGCCTGCGGCAGAGGCGAAGCTGAAGTTCGCCCGGTCCAGATACGCCAGACTGTAGGTGATAAACACGATGGGCATGATATACCACCAGCGTTTTGGCGCGATTGTCTGCGATTTCATGCGTGACTCCTCTGGTTGAGGCGGGCACATTCCGTGGATGCGCCTCAGAATAATAGTGTTGTAGGGTAAGTAGTATCGTGCCGGCGCAGTAACTCAGTAATCACCCAGCGCCGCGCGGGTGGGTAAGCCTTCACTGTCTCCCGCTACCTGAATAGCGAGCGATCCGATCTTATTGCCGCGCAGAATCGCCTGCGGCAGCGTTTTATCTTCCAGCAGGGCGCTGATCAGGCCCACGGCAAAGCCGTCGCCTGCGCCCACGGTATCCACCACGTTGTCGACCAGCACCGGGGCGACCACGCCTTTTTCTCCCTGTGCCGTTTTATACCAGGCACCGTCGCAGCCGGTTTTAATCACCACCGCTTTGACGCCCTTATCGAGGTAGAAATCAGCAATCGCTTCCGGCTGGCGATAGCCGGTCAGGATATAGCCCTCTTTTTCACCCGGCAGCACCCAGTCGGCATACTCTGCCAGCGCATTAAGCTGCTGGCGCATCTCTGCTTCGCTGCGCCACAGCACCGGACGCAGATTGGGATCGAAAGAGATACTTTTACCCTGCGCCCGCATTGTCTGTGCCGCATAGTGCAGCAGCGCCAGCGATGAATCAGAGAGCGCAGCGGCCACGCCGCTCAGATGAAGATGGCGCGCGCTGCCAAAATAGTCCGGATTAAAATCGTCCGGCGAGAGGTGGCTTGCCGCCGATCCTTTGCGGAAATATTCCACTTCCGGATCGGAGCCGTCGTCGACGCGCGCTTTCAGCTGAAAGCCGGTACGGTAGCGGGCATCCGTGGTCACACAGCGGTGATCAACGCTCTCTTTTGCCAGCTGCTGCAGCGTGAAGCGCCCGAAGCTGTCATCCCCGACGCGGCTGACCCAGCCAACCTGCAGGCCAAGACGCGCCAGACCGATGGCAACGTTCAGTTCGGCGCCGGCAATACGCTTGATAAAGCGCTCTGCTGCCGCAAGGTCGCCGGTTTGCTGCGCGATAAACATCGCCATCGCTTCGCCAATGGTGACGACATCAAGTTGAGAAGGTTGTGTCATGGCAGGCTCCTTAGGCGGCACGCAGCAGGTCAACATAGTGGCGGGTTACCGCCAGCAGATCGCCGCCTTCCAGCGGGAACTCAATACCGCGCGGTGCATCTGCGGGCAGGGCGTGCAGCAGCGTGCGCCAGCTCTCATCCGCATCATCAAGGGCGATCGCCCGGAACGTGTCGCGATGCGCAACGGCCGCTTTAACGTGCACATAGCTGACGTAGCGGCTGAGCTGATGAGCAGCCTGCAGCGCATCCTCGCCGGTCCAGAGCCAGTTCCCCATATCGAACGTCATATCCAGCGGCAGGGCGGCGTCGCAGGCGTGGTGAAAAAAGCGCAGCATGGGCGCCAGCGTACTGTCAGCGGTCTGATCGTTCTCAATCACCAGCGTCACGGATGTTGACGCCAGAATCTCTGCCAGCTGCCGGTCAGCCAGCTGAACAAAGTGGCCAATAGCGAGTTTCAGCCGCTGCGCGCCGAGCTGCTCCGCTTCATGGAAAAACTGTGCCAGCCGTGGATTGAGTGCGCCATCTGCCAGCCACAGCGATTCCGGAACGGAGTAGCTGACCTGCAGCGACTGCTCACGCGCCGTCTGGCCCAGCTCCGGCAGCTGCTGCAGCTCAATGTCGCTGAACAGCTCGCGGCGAATCTCAACGCCGTCAGCGCCGGCCGCTTTGATCAGCGGCAGCAGGCGGCTCTGCCCGCCAAGCTCGGCAATTTTATGCGCGCCGTAGGCGGCGGTCACTACAATAATTTCTGGTCTCATCACGTCTCTCCGGGCACCAAACTGCCTCCCAATCGTTGAGAAAACGTTAGATGGAACCGGTTCCAAAGGAAAGACGCAGACTGCGGATTTATGATCCTGCTCACGAAGTCAGCATCAGGTTCCGGTATCAGCGCAGCGGCTGGCTCGACCCGCGCACGATCAGCTCGCCGGAAAACACCTGATCCCGTATCGGTGCATCGCTGCCGTCAATACGGGTGATCACCTGCTCCAGCGCCGCATAGCCAATCTGCCAGGTGGGCTGACGCAGCGTGGTAATGCCGACGCCGGCCAGCGCCGCCCATTCCAGTTCATCAAACCCCAGCAGGCCGATATCTTTACCCCAGACCAGCTCCAGGCGCTGGAGCGCCCGTGCCACCTGCAGCGTCAGGGCACCGTTGGCAGCTACCACGGCAACGCGTCTGCCGGCATGCCGCTGATAAAAGTCCAGCAGCGCCCGATCCAGAGGTTCTGGCTGGTGCAGCGGCACTTCCGCATTCTCCGCGATGGCGTCCGGCGCGGCACCTGCGGTGGCAAAAAAGGCGCGCAGGCGTTCGCGGCGGGTATTGACGCTGCCCAGCGGCTCGCTGAGAAACAGCAGGGCGTTATAGCCATTATCCAGCAGATGACGCGTGGCGTTGCAGGCTGCTTCCTGGTTATTCAGCCCGACAACATCGCAGGCGAACTCAGGAATTTTACGGTCGATCAATACCATTGGCAGCATTGACTGCTGCAGCCGGTTGAGTACCACTTCATGCATACCGACCGCGTTAACCACGATGCCCTCAACCTGATAGCTGCTCAGCAGCTGCAGATAGTGCTGCTCCAGATCGACCTCATTGTTGGTGTTACACATCAGCAGCGTAAATCCGCGGGCGCGGCAGGCTGCTTCAATGCCGCTCAGCACATCCACGGAATAGGGATTGGTGATATCTGCAATGATCAGGCCAATTAATCGCGTACGGCCACGCTTCAGGCCGCGGGCCATCTGGCTGGGACGATAATTCAGCGCGTCAATCGCCTGCTCAATACGGGTTTTCAGATCGGGCGAAAGGAGATGTTCTTCCCCGTTCAGATAGCGGGAAACACTGGTTTTACCGGTATTTGCCGTGCGGGCAACATCGCTGATTGTGGCGCGTGGCGGCCTGGTTTTCATTGCATATTCCTGAAAAGTTAAATCAGGCGAAGACTATCACAGCACGCGCGGCGCGCCATCATCAGGCGTCAGCGGCCAGGCGCAAAACCGGCTGCCAGAGTGTCTGCAGCTCGGTGACCGGCCTGTCTGCCAGCAGCTGCAGCACCATCTCCGCCACACATTCGCCGATGCGCTGCTGAGAGATCTGCAGGATCACATTAACCGGATGGTCGATAATCGAGTCATGGGGCAGACCGTCATAGACGTAGAGCGCGATCGCACGCGCACCGGAGAGCCGCTGCTGCTGCTGGAGCGCAATGGCTGCACCCTCGCCGAGCGTGCTGCAGTCGGTAATAATGGCCTGCGGCGGCGCAGGGTGACGCAGCCAGGCGAGCGTCTGCTGCAGTCCGGCACGGCGGGTAGGCGGCAGTGCCGCAACAAATTCTGCAGGCTGTGCGGCATCCCGCAGCGTATCGAGAAAGCCGCGGCGGCGATCGAGGATATAGGTGCCCGGTTCATCGGTACCGAGCCAGGCAAGCCGCGTCAGCCCCTGCTGCAGGGCGTGCCGCGCCGCCAGCTGCGCCCCCGCGTAGTTATCGTAGTCAAACCAGGCGTAGGGCTGCGGCAGCTTGCTGCGGCCGAGGGTAAGGAAGCGAAAGCCTTTCTGCTGCAGGCGCTCCAGGCGGGCGTCGCGCGGAGTGGTATGGGTAACGATCAGCGCATCGAGTGCGCCGCTGCGCAGCATGCGCAATAAATTGCGCTGCTGATCGCGCGGTTTATCCGGCAGCAGCAGCAGGTCGATATCCTGACGCGCCAGGCACCGATCCAGCGTCAGCAGCATTTCACTGTAGTAGCTGTCGTTAAGCGAGGCGGTACTGACGGGTAATACCAGCCCGACGGCGTTTGCCCGGCCGGTTTTCAGACGGCGTGCCGCAATGTTTGGCCGATAACCGCGACGGCGTGCTTCATCCTGAATGCGTTGCCGGGTTGATTCCGCCACGTCGTCGTAGCCGTTCAGCGCGCGACTGACGGTGGTAACAGAGAGGCCAAGGGCGGCAGCGATCGCTTTGAGTGACATGGGCGTATCCGACCGGTTGAGTTTTTGTCACGCTGGTATAAGCCAGTGTAGTCTTCAGAGAGCGGGGGCAGTATATACTGTTTTCTGGAATGGTTTCCAGTTATTTCCGGAAAGGGTCAGAAAACCGGCCTGCGGGTGCAGGCCGGCAGGCTGTTTAGTTCAGCGGACTGAGGGTGATCTCAACGCGACGGTTCTGCGCTTTGCCCTCTTCAGTGCTGTTGCTGGCAACCGGGTTATCCGGTCCCATGCCCTGCGTGCGCAGGCGATTCTGCGCTACGCCCTGAAGCACCAGTGCGCTGGCCACGCTTTCGGCACGCTGCTGCGACAGACGCATATTCAGCGCGCGTGAACCGGTGCTGTCGGTATAGCCGACAACGTTAACGGCGGTTTTTGGATACTCTTTCAGCACCATAGCCACGCCGCTCAGGGTGTTGGCGCCGGCCGTTTTCAGCGTTGCGCTGCTGGAGTCAAAGGTGACATTGTTTGGCATATTCAGAACAATGTTGTCGCCCTGACGGGTTACGCTGACGCCCGTACCGCGCATTTTGTCGCGCAGTTTCGCTTCCTGAACATCCATGTAATACCCCACGCCGCCGCCCAGCGCCGCACCGGATGCCGCGCCAATCAGCGCGCCCTTTTTACGATCTTTTTTAGAGGAGGAGAGCACGCCTACTCCGGCACCGACCACGGCACCCAGACCTGCACCAATTCCGGACTTACCCGCCTGCGATTCGCCGGTATAAGGATTGGTAGTACAACCCGACAGCGCAAGGCTGCCGCTTACAAACAAGGCCAGCGTCAGAGCACGCTTTTTCATCATCAGTCCCTCAATATACTTATGGGTAACACTCCCGGAAGGCCACTATTATGCCGTTCAAAGATGGGGAAATTCGTGAGGCCGAATCTGAAAATGTAAATTTTTGCGTTAAAGATTATCGGGATGGCGGAAACAGGTGGTTTGATGATCGTTAATCAGCCCGCAGGCCTGCATAAATGCGTGGCATATTGTCGGGCCGATAAATTTGAAGCCGCGCTGCTTCAGGGCCTTAGAGAGCGCCATAGCCGGTTCAGAAGTGACCGGTGCCTGCCGGTAATCGGCATAATGGTGCAAAACGGGACGATCGTTCACAAATGACCAGATAAAGCGGGAAAAATCGTCGCCTGCTGCTTCCAGCGCCAGCAGGGCGCGTGCGTTCTGCACAATCGCTTCCAGCTTGCCGCGATGGCGGATCACTCCGCTCTCCTGCATCAGACGGCTGATATCCGCTTCGTCCATTCGCGCGACGGTGGCCGGATCGAAATCATGAAACGCCCGGCGGTAATTTTCGCGCTTTTTCAGCACGGTGATCCAGGAGAGACCCGCCTGCTGCCCTTCAAGGCAGAGCATCTCAAACAGGGCGCGCCTCTCTCTCTGCTCAATTCCCCATTCACGGTCGTGATAACTCACGTAAAGAGGATCTGCGGTTACCCAGCCACATCGCTGCATGCTCTGCTCCCTGTTTCTGCTACGAACGTTCAGCGGCAAGGCTGAAAACCGGCACCAAATGAGAAGCGCGAGAAGTCGGGTGAAATATACTAAGCACGCTAATTATTTTATCATTTGGTTACATTATAATGCGTGAACATATTACTCTTATTAGCCGCGAGATGGCGGCCTTTCTCATCAGTGGATCGTTTCTGGTTTTCTGTATGGCGATGATATATATCGACGTCGCCTGGATGCACAACGCATTACACGAAACGTCGTTTACTGAAATCACGCAGGCTGTGATGCTGACTCTGCTTGCTGCGCTGTTCTTCCGCGCCGCGTCGCAGCGACCGGAGCAGCGCAGCGCGCTGATTCTGGTGGGTGGATTCTACACTTGCATGCTGATACGCGAACTCGATTATCTGTTTGATCTTATCCGGCACGGTGCCTGGCTCTGGTTTGCGCTCGCGACCACCGCCGCGTCACTGGCGCTGGCGCTGCGTACCCCGGCGCAGATCCTGCCTGGCCTCGCTGCGCTGCTGCAGCATCGCAGCTGGCAGATGATGGCCGCAGGTTTACTGGCCATACTGGTGTTTTCCCGGCTATTCGGTATGCATCAGCTCTGGCAGCAGCTGATGATGGAGGGGTATAACCGGGTCGTGAAGAATATGGCCGAAGAGGGCTGCGAACTCTTTGGTTACACTCTCTGCCTTATCGCATCGCTGCGTTATCTGTGGCAGACACATACGGCGCAGGCGTCTCTGCCCCGCGATAGCGTCTCGCCTGTGCTGAGCCGCGCTGCACGCTGATTCCTGCCTTTTATGACGATCCCCGGTGCTAAAACAGGTACACTGTCTCTCTGGCGCCGGGTTATCTGGCGCCCCGAAATGCTCAACGTCAGGTCTCTTCATGTCCGTAAAAATCTTATCTTCAACGCTGGCCGGGCTGGACAGCTTCTGCCGCGATCCGCTTGCCGCACTGCACCAGGCCGATAACGGTACGCTGGCCGTGCTGCAGGATAACGTGCCCGCTTTTTATGCGCTGACGCCGCAGCGCCTGGCAGCGCTGCTGGCGCTGGAGGCGGCAGCCCGGCAGCCCAGCGATGTCGCGCTGGATGACACTCTTTTTCAGCCGGATAGCGCCGCGCTGGCTATCCCGGCGGGTAAGTTTGCCATGTATCAGGGCTGGCAGCCCGACAGCGACTTTCAGCGTCAGGCCGCCATATGGGGCGTGGCGCTCAGCGAGCCGGTGACGCCCGCTGAGCTGGCTACCTTTGTAGCTTACTGGCAGGCAGAAGGGCGGCCGTTTCATCATGTGCAGTGGCAGCAGAAGCTGGCGCGCAGCGTGCAGATGCATCGTGCCGGCAATGGGGGCCAGCCAAAGCGCGATATTACGCGTATCGACAATACTGATTACGATATTCCCGATGGTTTCCGAGGTGAGTAATGAAAACGCCAACCGATCTTTTCAATCGCCTGAAAAAAATCATGCCGAAAGAGGTGCAGCCAAAATTCAAAAATGGCGCTGAGCTGCTGGCGTGGAATCAGGAGCAGGGCCGTCTGCGCTCAGAAGCGATAGTGCGTGAGAACCGCGCCATGAAGATGCAGCGCATCATGGGCCGCTCCGGTATTCGCGAACTGCATATGAACTGCTCTTTTGACAACTATCGCGTAGAGAATGACGGGCAGCGCAAAGCGCTGGCGCTGGCGCGCGAGTACGCGGCCGGATTTGAGAACAGTATTGCCAGCTTTGTGTTTACCGGCCGTCCCGGCACCGGAAAGAATCATCTGGCGGCGGCGATCGGGAATGATCTGATCATTCGCGGCAGGAGCGTCCTGATTGTGACGGTGGCCGATTTGATGTCCAGCATGAAGGGTACGTTCAGCGGCGGCAGCGATATCACGGAAGAGCGGCTGCTGCAGGATCTTACGCAGGTTGATCTGCTGGTGATCGATGAGATCGGCATGCAGAGTGAATCGCGCTACGAAAAAGTGATTATTAATCAGATTGTCGATCGGCGCTCCTCTTCAAAACGCCCTACCGGCATGCTCTCTAATCTTGACCCGGCAGGAATGAACAGCCTGCTGGGCGAGCGCGTAATGGACCGGATGCGGCTGGGAAACAGCCTGTGGGTACGCTTCGACTGGGAGAGCTACCGCAGCCGCGTGCGCGGTGATGAATATTGATAGCTGAAACGGGTAAACTGCGCGGCCGCCTGCGCGCCCGGGTGATGCCGGGCTGCTAAACTGAACCGTATCTCATCCTCAGGTGAAGGCGCCATGAAAGCAGCCGGTAAAGGACCAGCGGTACTTCGACTGAATAATCTGAAGCGGGTCATGGCGCAGCTGCGCTCCGCCCGCATCACCTCCCGTCAGGACATCGCCCGGGCGCTGGATCTGAGCAAAAACACGGTTTCACTGATTATCGACGACCTGCTGGCGCAGGGGCTGGTGCGCGAGCTGGGGCCGGTCAGCGTGACGGCGGCAGGACGGCCCAAAATTGAGATCGCCCTGCGGCCGGAAAAACTGAAAAGCGCTGGCATCATGGTAGCGCGACAGACGATCCACTGGCAGGTACGCGACTACTTCTCACAGGTTATTGCGGAACAGACGTGGCGCACCGAAACGGCCGCCCCGGAGCGGCTGCTGCAGGAGCTGGCTGAAGTGTGTCAGACATTATGCGCCGCGCATCCGGAGCTGACAGGGATTGCGATTGGTCTGCCGGGCATTATCGATTCACAGCGCGGCTTTGTGCACTTCTCTGCGCCGCTTGGCTGGGAGAACGTGGCGGTGCTGGCACCGCTGCAACGCTGCGTCAGCCTGCCGCTGCTGGTGCTCAACAACGTCAAGGCAGCCGCGCTGCTCTCTGTACAGCAGCTGCAGCTCAGTAAGGCGCAGAGCCATTTTTATCTGCGTATTGCGGAGGGCGTGGGCGGCGCGCTGATCGATCGCGGCGCGCTGTTTACCGGCAGCAGCTGGACCGCCGGTGAAATCGGCCATCTGCGGATGCAGCGCGAGGGGCAGCTTTGCAGCTGCGGCCGCCGGGGGTGCCTGGAGACGCTGATCGGTCAGCCCGCCATTCAGCAGCAGCTGAGCAAACGCAAGCCGGGCCTGCGCTGGCAGCAGGGTGAGAGTGAACCTTCACTGTTTAATCCGCTGATGAGCGAAGCGGGCGAGCATCTTGGTTTTGCGCTGAGTCAGGTCATGCAGCTGGTTAACCCGGCCTGTATCATTATTGACGCGCCGTGGAACAGCTCAGCTGTTTTCAGGGAGGCGGTACAGCAGACGATGCAGGCCAGTACGCTGGCGTTCACCCACGCGCATACGACGCTCCATTTTCTGGCGCAGCGCCTTGAGCCGGCCCAGGGTCTGGCTCTGGCGGTTATTGCGCAGTATGAGCAGGCAGATTATTAACGCCGTGCACCCTTCTTTTTACCTCATCGCAGGTCAGGCCACCCGCAGGTGGCCTGCTGGCTGATTCAGTCGCGGGCAGCAGCCGGTGGTACGATGGAAGGCGGTGTATGATGCGCCCGTTTCAGGAAGCGGCTCTCCAGCAGGGTCCATGAGGTCCACGCCAGCGCCAGAGTGATGACGATAGTCAGCAGCAGGCCAGCAAAGGCGTTGGCGCTGAACACGCCGAAGTGCTGCAGTACCTGAATAATCGGCCAGTGATAAAGGTACATGCCATAAGAAAGATCGCCAAACTGGCTGATTTTTATCTCACGACACAGGCTGGTACAGCAGAAAATCACCACTGAAGAGAACGCGACCGGCTCAATAAGAAACGCATACTCGCTGCGTTTGCACAGCAGCCATGCCGCCATCGACACCAGCGTAATCAGCTTCAGCCGATCAAAAGCGGGCTTGTGTATCGCCAGCAGGCTGCCAAAGAAAAAGTACGAGGAGAGGGCGACAAACTGCTTCGCCAGCGTATCGGCTTTGGGGCCGCTATAGACAGAGGTGAAATAGAAGAACCAGGCGCAGGAGATGATGAAAATGGCGCCCCAGACTTTCAGCGGATTACGCTTCATCAGCGGAACGATAAACGGTAACAGCACATAGAGCGTCAGTTCCGCTTTGATCGTCCAGAGTGAGCCATCCATCGGCTGGTTTGGATTATCGGTAAACACACCCGGCAGTGAAGCCTGAATAAAATTCAGAAAGGTAAAGTTTGCCACCAGATACTTAATAGTTTCACGATGTTTCAGAAAATCCATTAGCGGCAATGTCGTCAGACACAGGCCAATGGTAAAACACATCAAAATCACAAATATATAAGCGGGCAGGATGCGCTGGGCGCGCTTAATAAAATAAGAGTTCAGCGAGCGGCTTCTTAAGTAACTTTTTGCAATAAGAAATCCGCTTATTGCAAAAAATCCTTTCACAGCAAAATCGCTATTCAGATAATGTGCAAGGAAACGAATGTCGGCATTTCTGGTGACTTCAGCTGAGTGTACCAGCAAAACGATAAAGGCGAGCGAAAGCCTGACAATATCAAAATTATTTTTTTCGTTCATATCAGCATTCTTTTTAATGGGATAACAACGCGCTGTAATAATAATTAAAGCGCCTGTATCGGATGGTGTTCTGATTAAAAGCGTTAAGCTCTGCCGCGGCAGATGTAAACTATTAGAGTTTTAAACGATAGAAAAATCAAGCGATGTATAAGCGCGGCGTAATATTCAGAATTTCCCTGGTATGGTGGAAAAAAGAGGTTATAAATAAAAAACGCTAACCAGTTGGTTAGCGTTTTTAACAATTAACGGAACAGCTGGAAGCTGCGCGACACCTCGTAGCCGACGATCGATTGCTTACTGGCCATGGTGTTATAGTAGAGATAGTAGAGCACCATCAGCACGGTTATCGCTACGGCGATGACCTTTCTCAGCTTTTTGGTTTCCCAGATACAGAGTGAAATCAGCACCGGTTCAACCTGCAGCAGGTAGTTTGCCAGGCGGCCGCCAGAGGCGTAGTCCTGCAGCGCCATACGCAGGCCACTGCCGATGGCAAACGTAATCGCCAGAATATAGTAAGTGTTAAATTTTGCCGGGTCGGCGTTTCTGATTTTATCACTCAGCAGCATGTAGCTGAAGATAAAGACAAAGCCAATGTTCTTCAGGTTAGAGAGCGTAAGAATACCCTGCTCCTGGCGCGACTCTGCATCGGCATAGCCCATGGCCCTGTCGCCCAGTGAACCCAGATGGCTGGAGAGCGCGGAGATCAGTGCCGAGCTTCCCATAAAGGCCAGCGGCAGGCTGATAACGACGATCGCAATCGGCACATATTTGTTTTTGCGGATAATCATCGCCATCGGAATAAGCAGCGCGACAACGGCCGTTGCGTGGCAGAAAAACGACAGCAGAAATGTGGTCACCATACCCGATTTACTGCGACGCGACATATGCCAGACAAAGCCGAGCAGAAACGCCGAGCAGAGACCAAAGCGGATCTGGTTCATATCTTTGTTGATAAACAGGTGCGCCGAGTAGACGGCCAGCGCGACCAGCGGCAGCGGCGTCAGCTTGCGGAAGTAGTGCGCGTTAACGCATACCGCGATGAAGGCGATAACAAAGATAAAGATGTCAGCATTGGCCGTAAAAATGCGCGTTGCACCGGCAATCGCATAAATAGCAGGCTCATAGCGAAACTCGACCACGGCGCGCCAGAAGCCCTCGATAATAATTTTATCGAGAAACTGTGCATAGAAGTCGCGATACTGGAAGTCATCAAGGCCGGTTCCCAGGCCACGGATGCCGCCAAAAGTAAAAAGTACTACAACAGCAATAAAATAAAGCCACGTCCTGATATGTGCTGTGTTTTCATTTTTACTTAACATGATTTCGACAATTGCGACAAAAGTCATGCTAAGACTTATGATCCAGTAAATTCCCATGGTCACAGATTCTTATAGTTTAAAATGCACTTATAACATAGGGCTATGTTTTGGTAAACATGAGAAAAGTCTAATTTTTCCTGGCCCGGTATTTTATCAGATTACTGCCGGGATTATTATTCATCCGCTTTCTGCTATTTTCAAATTCTGCTGCTGATATTTTTCCTTTTCAGAGAGTTGCCGATCCGCAGAGGTAAAGAAAAGGCCGAGGCTAAAGTGCGTTTGTAACTGTTTTTATTAATAATATGGAGCCAGAAGAATGATCCTTTTTCGCCTGATAAGCGCGTTTTTACTGTTTTATCTTCCGCTGGCCTTTGCCTCTAAGGAAATTCCTATCTGGCCGGGCGAAAACATAACACAGAATAAATTTATTAATTTCAGTAAAAATCCTGCTGATAATAATCGTGCCGTTACGCAGGTTAATTCGCCGGAAATGATTTATGTAGCGCCTGCGGGAAAAAATAATCACACAGCCGTGCTTATCATTCCCGGTGGGGGATTTTCTTATATTATGAAAGATCTTGAGGGGCTTAATATCGCCACGCTGTTAAGTCGTCAGGGTTATACGTCCTTCGTTCTTCTTTATCGTATGCCGCATGACGGCACCACACAGAATCGCCAGGCGGCCTTTGCGGATGCGCAGCGGGCACTTCGGCTTATCCGGGCTAATGCCCCGCAATACCATATTGCTGCCGATCGTATTGGCGTGATGGGTTTTTCTGCAGGGGCTTATCTGGCCGCGAATCTCAGTAACGATCCGGAGGCTGATAACTATCCGGCACAGGATGCGCAGGACAGCGTCTCAGCCCGTCCCGACTTCACTGCCCTTATCTATCCGGTACTGTCGCTTAAGGATGGCGTAACACATCCGGGCACGCGCGCCGCCATGTACGGCAAAAACATCAGCCCGCAGACCCTTCTGCAGCAGTCGCAGGAAGCGCGCGTCAGCGATCGTACGCCGCCGACGTTTCTCGTTCACGCGCTGAATGACGGTACGGCTTCAGCGCAGAATACGCTGCTGATGTTTGCCGCGCTGCGCGAGCATAAAGTGAAAACAGAAATGCACCTGTTCCAGCAGGGCGGGCACGGTTTCGGGACCGGACAAAAACTAAAGCTGCCGGTAAGAAACTGGCTGACGCTGTTTCATGACTGGCAGAACACGCTGACTGACCGGTAAAAGCCAGAATGCGCGATGAACTCTGGCGAGCCGGTCAGCGCTTTCAGCTGACCAGCTGTCGCGTATCGATGCGCTTCAGCACCTTTGCCAGCAGCAGGCTGCCCAGCAGCGTGACGCCAAACACCCACGGCAAATCGAGCCAGGGGCGTGACATATCGTCATAGTGGTGAGTACGCAGATAGTGAATAAACAGCGCGTGAAAACCATATACCGGCAGCGAATAGCGAGAAATGGTCGCCAGCAGCGGCAGCGGCCGCTGGTTCAGGCTGTTTTTAAACAGAACCAGCAGGCTGATGGCCGCGATAAAGACCAGCGGCCCGCAGTAGAGATACCAGGTGTCGTTGAAGGCGCCGTTGATTTGCAGCAGCTGCTTTGTACCGAGTGCAATACCCAGCACGCAGGCGATAAAAACGCCTCCCGCCAGCCAGCCGATCCGGCGGCCGCCCGTCTCCATACAGCCGATAGCGCGTCCGAGCAGGGCGTACAACAGGTAGTAGATGCTGTCGCCACTGACATAGAGATTGACCGGCAGCCAGCGAAAGGATCCCACTGACTGGCTGACCGTATTCGGGTTTGCCACCACCGCCAGCACCACCACCAGCAGCGCCACATAGCGTTTTTGTACCGTTTTGACCTGTATCAGCGGCGAAAGCAGGTAGATACCGATAATCGCAAAGAAGAACCACAGATGATAAAACACCGGCTTCTGCAGCAGCTTCATGATGGATCGACCTTCGCTGATCGGTGTCAGCCAGGTGATATACGCCAGCGCGACCGCGCTGTAGAACAGCAGGCAAAGCACAATGCGTATCAGATGTCGCGCCTGCGCGCTGCGCTCGCCAAAAAACAGGTAGCCTGAGATCATAAAGAACAGCGGCACGCAGACGCGGGAGGCGGCGTTCATCAGGTTGGCCACATCCCAGGTTATGCCGGTGACCGCCATCGGTCCGGTGATATACCAGGTCGTGGTATGGATCACGATCACCATCAGGCAGGCGACCGCACGTAAGTTGTCGATCCAGCTAATTTTTTGCGGCATGGGATCCTCGCGTACAGATGGTGCGAGGAAGGGTAGCCGCTGTGCCGCCACTCAACAACATCTGCCGCCGTAATTCAGAGCCCTCTGTGCGGCAAAAGCGCGCGCGACCCGCACAGCCTCAGGATTTCCGGCTGCACATTGCCCGGTCAAAGGGTATACTGTCGAACTCTTTTTAATTCACCCGTATCCCGTGCGAATTCAACATGCAAAAGTTTGATACCAAGACCTTTCAGGGCCTGATCCTGACCTTGCAGGATTACTGGGCGCGCCAGGGCTGCACCATTGTCCAGCCGCTGGACATGGAAGTGGGCGCCGGCACCTCACACCCGATGACCTGCCTGCGCGCTATTGGCCCGGAGCCGATGGCCAGCGCCTACGTGCAGCCTTCACGTCGGCCGACCGACGGACGCTATGGTGAAAACCCCAATCGTCTGCAGCACTACTATCAGTTCCAGGTGGTGATCAAGCCTAACCCGGACAATCTTCAGGAGCTCTACCTCGGCTCGCTGAAAGAGCTGGGTATCGATCCCACTATCCACGATATTCGTTTCGTAGAAGATAACTGGGAAAACCCGACGCTGGGCGCCTGGGGCCTCGGCTGGGAAGTGTGGCTCAACGGTATGGAAGTGACGCAGTTCACCTACTTCCAGCAGGTTGGCGGCCTTGAGTGCAAGCCGGTCACGGGTGAGATCACCTATGGCCTGGAGCGTCTGGCGATGTATATCCAGGGCGTGGACAGCGTCTACGATCTGACCTGGAGCGACGGTGCATTTGGCAAAACCACCTACGGCGATGTGTTTCATCAGAACGAAGTAGAGCAGTCGACCTATAACTTCGAATATGCCGACGTCGGTTTCCTGTTCAGCTGTTTTGAGCAGTATGAGAAAGAGGCGCAGCAGCTGCTGGCGCTGGAGAAGCCGCTGCCGCTGCCAGCCTATGAACGCATTCTGAAAGCGGCCCACAGCTTTAACCTGCTCGACGCGCGCAAGGCGATCTCCGTTACCGAACGCCAGCGCTATATTCTGCGTATTCGCACCCTGACGAAAGCCGTGGCGGAAGCCTACTATGCGTCACGCGAGGCGCTGGGTTTCCCGATGTGCAACCGTAATAAGTAAGAGGCAGCCATGACCGATAAAACTTTCCTGGTGGAAATTGGCACCGAAGAGTTGCCTCCGAAAGCCCTGCGCAGCCTGGCGGAAGCTTTTGCTGCACACTTTACTGCCGAGCTGGACAGCGCTGGCCTGACGCACGGCGAAGTCAGCTGGTTTGCTGCTCCGCGCCGTCTGGCGCTGAAAGTCGCAGCGCTGGCGGCGGCGCAGCCCGATCGCGAGATTGAGAAGCGCGGCCCCGCCGTCGCGGCTGCGTTTGACGCAGCGGGTAATCCGACGAAAGCAGCTGAAGGCTGGGCACGCGGCAACGGCATCACGGTCGATCAGGCTGAGCGCCTGAGCACCGATAAAGGCGAATGGCTGGTGCATCGCGCCGCGGTGAAGGGCGAGCAGGCCAGCGCGCTGCTGCCGGCAATGGTCACTACCGCACTGAGCAAGCTGCCGATTCCAAAACTGATGCGCTGGGGCGCCAGCGATGTCCAGTTCGTGCGCCCGGTGCATACCGTGACGCTGCTGCTGGGAGAGGAGCTGATCCCGGCCACTATCCTGGGCGTACAGTCAGCGCGCACCATTCGCGGCCACCGCTTTATGGGCGAGCCGGAGTTTACGCTGGAGCACGCCGATCACTATCCGCAGCAGCTGCTGGCGCGCGGTAAGGTAATGGCTGATTACGCTGAGCGTAAAGCAAAAATCAAGGCGGATGCGGAAGCGGCTGCACAGCAGCTGGGCGGCGTCGCCGATCTCAGCGACAGCCTGCTGGAAGAGGTTGCTTCGCTGGTGGAGTGGCCGGTGGTGCTGACCGCAACGTTTGAAGAGAAGTTCCTGGCAGTACCGGCGGAAGCGCTGGTCTATACCATGAAAGGCGATCAGAAATATTTCCCGGTCTACAGCCCGGAAGGAAAACTGCTGCCGAACTTCATCTTCGTTACCAACATCGAGTCAGGCGATCCGCAGCAGATCGTGGCCGGTAATGAAAAAGTTGTGCGTCCCCGTCTGGCGGATGCGGAGTTCTTCTTTAACAGCGATCGTAAAAAGCGTCTGGAAGATAATCTGCCGCGTCTGGAGACGGTGCTGTTCCAGAAAGAGCTGGGCACGCTGCGTGATAAGACCGACCGCATTCAGGCGCTGGCAGGCTGGATCGCCGCGCAGATTGGTGCAGATGTCAATCACGCGACCCGCGCCGGCCTGCTCTCCAAGTGCGACCTGATGACCAACATGGTGTTTGAATTTACCGACACCCAGGGCGTCATGGGTATGCACTACGCCCGTCATGACGGGGAAGCGGAAGATGTGGCGGTAGCGCTCAATGAGCAGTATCAGCCGCGCTTTGCTGGCGATGCGCTGCCTTCTAACCCGGTGGCCTGTGCCGTCGCGATTGCAGATAAAATGGATACGCTGTCGGGCATTTTTGGTATCGGTCAGCATCCGAAAGGCGACAAAGATCCCTTTGCACTGCGCCGCGCCGCGCTGGGCGTACTGCGTATTATCGTCGAGAAGAATCTGCCGCTCGATCTGCAGAGTCTGACCGAAGAGGCCGTGCGCCTCTACGGCAGCAAGCTGAGCAACGCGAAAGTGGTTGATGAGGTGATCGACTTCATGCTGGGTCGCTTCCGTACCTGGTATCAGGAAGAGGGTCACAGCGTTGATACCATTCAGGCGGTACTGGCGCGTCGTCCTACCCGTCCGGCAGATTTCGATGCGCGCATGAAAGCGGTATCGCATTTCCGCACGCTGGAGGCAGCCTCAGCGCTGGCAGCGGCCAACAAGCGCGTGTCGAACATTCTGGCAAAAGCCAGCGATCCGCTGAACGACAGCGTGCAGGCATCGCTGCTGAAAGAGAACGCGGAGATCCAGCTGGCGACTTTCGTCACCGCGCTGAGCGACAAGCTGCAGCCCTGGTTTACTGAAGGCCGCTATCAGGATGCGCTGGTGGAGCTGGCACAGCTGCGTGAAGCGGTAGATAACTTCTTCGACAACGTTATGGTTAACGCAGAAGATGATGCCGTGCGCGTGAATCGTCTGACGCTGCTGGCACAGCTGCGTCAGCTGTTCCTGCAGGTGGCAGATATTTCCCTGCTGCAGTAAACGGCAGCAGGATGCGGTAGCGAAAGGGACGAGCAATCGTCCCTTTTTTATTGCCGTCTAACCTGCCGGCGGCACGGTACGCGCGAAGCTCTCGCGCTGAAACAGGGTTTCCGCCAGTTTGACCAGCGCCGGGCGGTTTACACACCAGTTCGGCAGCACGCGACGGAAATTCAGATAGCCAATCATGCAGCCGGTCGCAATATCCGCCAGGTTCAGTGTGCCGGTGTTGATCAACTCCGCTTTCGCCGCGGCCGCCTCCAGCGCATCCAGACCGCGCTGGATTTTTTCGCGGTTGCGCAGCAGCACCTCTTCAGACTGCTGCGCGCCAGGCCGCATCTGTTCCCGCACAATGGTCACCGCCGCGTCGTTAATACCATCAGCCAGCTTTGCCAGCTGGCGTACCTGCAGCGCGCGCAGCGCATCATCAGGCAGCAGGGCGGGTGCTTCATCACGCAGCTCAATAACCTGAGCAATGACAGAAGAGTCGTACCAGGTTAATCCGCGCTCGTCGATCAGAGCCGGTACTTTTCCCAGCGGATTATAGTGGGGCACCTGGCTATCTTCCGCCCAGGGTGTATGGTTTATAAACTCAAACACGATGCCCTTTTCCAGCAGAATAACTGAAATTTTGCGCACGAACGGGCTGGTATAACTGCCTATCAGTTTCATCAAAGCCTCCGTATAAAACGCGGTACGTAGCGGTAACGCCCGGGCCAGCTATTCGCCGGGAAACATAAATGGATTCAGGCTACTGCGGGCAAACCCTTCCTGCTCCATGCGCGCATCCAGCACCAGCGACGCCAGGTCGTCGGCAACAGGCTCTACCGCCGGATCCCGCTCCTGGCAGAGCAGTTTCATATAGGTGCCGCAGTCGCCGCAGCTCTCTGCATGAACGGCAGCCTGGTGATTATCGAGCGACCAGAGGTGCAGATCGCGCGTCTGCTCACAGTTGCAGCATCGGTCACTGGCGACGTGCCACTCACTTTCGCACAGGTTGCAGTGCAGATAGCGTAATCCCTCCTGCGCCACATCCATATGCACCAGGCCGGTAACCGGAACGCTGCCGCAGACCGGGCAGAACTGCCGGTGATCGCCCTGTTCCGTCCGCACCTTGCCGGGTATCATAGCGGCCATCTGCGCCCAGTACAGCGACAGCGCAGCCCAGACAAAAGGCGACTTATCGCTGCTGACCCGGCTAAATTCCCCGGCCAGCAGCGCGCCGGCAAGCGTCTCCAGCTCGCTGGCGGACGATTTTTCCAGGTTCTCCAGCACCGCCAGCGCCTGGCCACTCATCTCCGGTTTGAGTTCTGCAATCAGTGAATGCAGCAGCTGCTGCCAGTGACGATCGCGCGGATAGTGGCGAATATCAAGCGGCGGCTCATTGCGCTGCGCGCTTTCTGCAAGACGCGGACGCAGATCGAGCCGCAGCGGATGGTCATACAGCACAATCTCCTGCGCCTGAGCGATCACTGCAGCAAAGCGCAGATAGTCACCCAGCGGATTTTTTGCCGCCAGATGGCGCAGGCGTGCAGCGCGACGGCTATAGAGATTTTTCAGCCGGGGAAACAGCAGCGGCGGGATCTGTTCCGCGGTCTGCGGTTCGCGTGTTTCCGGCTGATTCTGCGGAATAATGCGAATACTCATCAGGGAACACCTCTATTTTCTGGCGATAACGCTGCCAACAATGAAAGCAGCACGACTACGCTGATGATAGCAGCCTGACGCTCAGGCGGCTGGCTGACGGACGATTAACTGCCGGTGACGGCAGCCGGAGGGAGGGACGATTCTGTGACCGCCGCGGGCCGCGCAGCCAGAGTGCCAGCACATAAGTTGAAGAAAAATTTTTGGCCGACGTTCATGCTCAGCATCTGAACCGGCAGCCGGTATAGCGTACAGGCCGTGAGGCCCGCCGCTTTTGATGAGTGCAATAAGAGACAGATAACGTGACAGCAAAACAGCAGGCAGGTGAGCAACCTGTGAAAACGATCGCTGGCGTAAGCCAGGCTGAAGTGTGGCAGCGCCGGACACCGGAAACGGCCGAAACTGACTGGCTGGCACAGGAGGTGCCGGTAGCGCTGGTCTATAACGGCATCTCGCATGTGGTCATGATGGCGACGCCTGACAACCTTGAGGCGTTTGCGCTGGGTTTCTCGCTTTCAGAAGGGATTATTGAACAACCGGCTGAGATCTATGGCATCGATGTGGTGCCGGGCTGCAACGGCATTGAAGTACAGATTGAGCTCGCCAGCCGCCGGTTTATGGCGTTAAAAGCGCAGCGCCGGGCGATGGCGGGGCGAACCGGCTGCGGCGTCTGCGGCGTTGAGCAG
The DNA here is from genome assembly GCF_002434165.1 of Pantoea sp. UBA6567. NCBI lineage: Bacteria > Pseudomonadati > Pseudomonadota > Gammaproteobacteria > Enterobacterales > Erwiniaceae > Pantoea > Pantoea sp. UBA6567. The sequence goes on from NZ_DJJN01000007.1 coordinate 88,047, forward strand.
CTGGATCAGATTGGTAAGCCGCTGAAGCCGCTGCCTTTTACCCAGACGTTTGACCTGGCTCAGCTGGACAGCGGGCTGGCGCGGCTGCGTGACTATCAGCCGGTGGGCAATCTTACCGGCTGTACGCACGCGGCGGCATGGCTCTCACCCGAGGGATTGCTGCCGGGCGGCTGTGAAGATGTCGGGCGGCACGTTGCGCTGGATAAGCTGCTGGGGCTGCGCAGTCAGCAGGGATGGCAGCAGGGCGCAGTACTGGTTTCCAGCCGCGCCAGCTATGAGATGGTGCAGAAGTCCGCCATGTGCGGCGTGGAGATCCTGTTTGCGGTCTCGGCCGCCACCCAGCTGGCGGTAGAGGTTGCGCAGCGCAGTAATCTGACGCTGGTAGGCTTCAGTAAGCCAGGGCGGGCAACGATCTATACCCACCCGCAGCGGCTGCGCTAGCCGGTTCAGGCCGCTGAACCGCAAATCCTTATCATTTCTACGGCATTGATAACCCTTTTATGGATCATGATTTTAACTATAATGATCCCACTGCTTACGCGGCACACTGGTAAGGTGATGCTGCAAAACATTAAATGGAGAGGAAGAACATGAGTTATTCACTGCCATCCCTGCCGTACGCCTACGACGCACTGGAACCGCACTTCGACAAGCAGACGATGGAAATCCATCACACCAAACACCACCAGACCTACGTAAACAACGCTAACGCAGCGCTGGAAGGTACCGAATTCGCCGATCTGCCGGTTGATGAGCTGATTACCAAACTGGATCAGCTGCCAGCAGACAAAAAAGGCCCGCTGCGTAACAACGCTGGCGGCCACGCTAACCATAGCCTGTTCTGGAAAGGCCTGAAAACCGGCACCACGCTGCAGGGCGACCTGAAAGCGGCGATCGAAAAAGATTTCGGTAGCGTTGAGAAATTCCAGGAAGAGTTTGAAAAAGCAGCAGCTACCCGTTTTGGCTCTGGCTGGGCGTGGCTGGTGAAAAAAGGCGACAAACTGGCTGTGGTTTCAACCGCTAACCAGGATAACCCGCTGATGGGTGACGCGATCGCCGGTGCGTCTGGCTTCCCAATCATTGGTCTGGATGTGTGGGAGCACGCTTACTATCTGAAGTATCAGAACAAGCGCCCTGACTACATCAAAGCGTTCTGGAACGTAGTGAACTGGGACGAAGCAGCAGCGCGTTTTGCTTCAGCAAAATAATCAGCGCTTATTTCTGCGTAAAAAACCGGTGCGATGTCGCCGGTTTTTTTTATCTGCGTCACGGCAATCTAAACCCCGGCTAAACAGCAAACCGTTTAGTGCCGGCGGGGTGGGGTCATTAACGAATCGTTGAAGCGGCTGTGCTTAACATTGCAGCAGGTTTTTTCGAGACGTTAAGCTCCTTATGACAACAATTACCCACACTGAATCGGGCGATCTCTCTTCTTCAGCGCTGTTTTTTCCGCTGATCAGCGGCAAACTTCGACCTGATAATCTCTGGCACAGCGGCCGCTTTCGTACCAAGTTTGCGTTGCGAACGGCGCTCTATCCGTTTACCACGCTGACCTATCTGCAGCAGCTGGCGCAGCTGCCCTTTTTGCCACAGCTGATGGCCAGCCAGGGTCTGCTGCCCGCTAAACCGCATCGTCCCTATCTCTGTTCGCGGTTTAGCGTGGCGCAGCGCGCACGCGCTATCGTGCAGCACTACCAGCATGTTGCACAGCTTGATAATCCCGCCCTGCGTCAGCTAATGCTGAATCCGGCCGGGACACCTGTTGCACAGCTCAGCGGCAAAAATGAAGAGCAGTTTACGATTGCCTGCAGCTCCGGCTATTACGATCGCGAAGGTGAGCTGACGCTGACGTTGCACTATCAAAGTATGCTGCTGGCCTCCCTCTCATTCTCGCTGATTGGCGGGCCGCAGCGGTGTACGCTGTTTATTGGCGGACTGCAGGGGCCGCGCAAGCATATTCCGTCGGAGGCGATCCGCGAAGCGACCAAAGCGGCGCACGGTCTGTTTCCCAAGCGCGTGCTGATGGAAGCACTGTTTCTGCTGGCGGAGGCGTGTGGAGCAGAAGCGATAGCCGCCGTCGGCGACACCACGCATGTGTTTCGCAGCCTGCGCTATCGACACAGTAAAGGGGATAAGTTTTTTGCCAGCTACAGTGAGTTCTGGCTGTCGCTGGGCGGCGAGGAGCGGGCCGACGGCTGCTTTACGCTGCCGCTGCAGATGGAGCGCAAAGCGCTGGAGGAGATAGCCAGTAAAAAGCGCGCCGAATATCGCCGGCGCTACACGCTGCTCGACAGCCTGAAAGAGCAGGTTCAGCAGGCCGCCGGCTGCGCTCACCGCGCAGACCGTGCAGCCTGAACAGCCTCAGAACGGCTGTTTTGCGTAGCCGGTCATGACTTTCAGACCCATTTCTCGTCCCAGCGCGGTCATCGGATGCACCACAACCAGGCCGCGCACGCTTTTCTTCAGCGCACCCATGTTGGCCTGCTCTTTTTTCGTGATTTCACGGCTGAACGGCAGCTGCTGCAGCTGCTGCGCCTCTTTGCTCAGCTTTTCATCACGTACGCCGCGCAGACGTTCAATCTCCTGCACCAGCGTCTCTTTCTCTTTCAGCAGCGCACCCAGCTTTTCAGCGTCACCCGCTTCCAGCAGCTGGGGTTCTTTGCGGTTCAGTGCGTCCAGCTGATCGCTGAGGCGTTTGATCTCGGCTTTGACTTGTTCTTTCATTGGAAAAACTCATTAAGGAAAACAGGGAAAGGATACATTAATTTAGGCCGGGCGGGCAGTATGACTGTTCGATGTACCGCTGCCTGAGGTCAGACAGCGGGCTTTTTGAATGCCTGCTTGTGCGAAATTCGGGAAATCAGTTCGGTCAAAGAGAGCACCATGGTGGATCGCACCATCTGCAGATAACGCTGCTGCTGCATAATGCGCAGCGCCTCATCATCGCGGGTGAAGTCGGGCTGCGGCGGCCAGGCGACCACACAGTGCAGTTCACTGAACGGCCCCAGCACCTCGTCATCGGTAAAGCGATAGTCGCTGGCGTCGTGGTTCAGCTCTTCGCGCAGCGTCAGCAGTAGTTCGCAATCCTCATACTCCTGCCGCGTAATCACGCCCAGTCCGTAAACAAGCTTAAGACGTACCGACAGCTCGCCCAGCGGCCCGTCTCCCAGCAGCAGTGGTTCGACGGCGTACCTTACCGCATAATCATCTTTGCGAAAAACCTGCAGCACCAGCAGATTAACCGCTTCTGCCAGCAGTTCAACCGCAGCAATCAGAAAGCTTCTCACCGAACGACCGGCGTTCAGGCGCTCAAGCACCTGGTTTTCAAAAGCCTGCTTCTCTTCCATCATTGCCTGCATCGTTCAGCTACCGTCTGCGGGCGCAACCCTGTTGCGCCCGGTTTGCTCACCCGGGGGCGCGCATTATGCCATAGCGCTGTAAGCGCTCACCACAGCCTCTACTGCCTGACTCTCCGGCTCCAGGCCGGAAATTTTTACCAGCGTCTCTGCAACGCCCTGTTCCGCGATCAGCGTGGCCAGCTCCTGCGCCTGCGGATCGGCATCGCTGCGGTAGTGCATCGCGGCTGCGATCCCCTGCACCAGATTATCGTGCGGCAGCTGGTACTCCAGCGTGCCGAGCAGCGGTTTAATCAGGCGATCGCCTGCGCTCAGCTTGCGCAGCGGCTGGCGGCCTACGCGCTCGACGTCATCTTTCAGATAAGGGTTCTCAAAGCGGGTAAGGATTTTGCTGATGTAAGCCGCATGTTTCTCTGCATCAAAATCGTAGCGCCTGATCAGAACGGCGCCGCTCTCCTGCATGGCCCCCTCAACCACGGCGCGAATGCGGCTATCCAGGATCGCATCGCGAATGGTTACATGACCCGCCAGTTTGCCCAGATAAGCGGTAATAGCGTGGCCGGTATTAAGGGTAAAGAGCTTGCGTTCAACAAACGCCATCAGATTGTCGGTCAGTTCCATGCCAGGGATCGCCGGCAGCGCCCCTTTAAACTGCGTTTTATCAACAATCCATTCGCTGAAGGTCTCAACGGTCACTTCCAGCGGATCGCTGCTGCCCGCTTCAGAAGGCGGGACAATACGATCCACGGCGGAATCGACAAAGCCGACGTGCGCTTCTGCCCAGGCGTGATGCTGCGCCGGCAGCGCCTTCAGCACATGCTGCTTCAGCTGACTGGTGCCGCGCACCATATTTTCGCAGGCGATGATGTTAAGCGGTGCCGTATTACCCCGATCGTGACGGGCGATCAGACCCTGCGCCACGCTGCCGGCAATACGTTCGAGGATCTGCGGTCCGACGGCAGTCGTGACCAGATCGACTTCAGCGATCAGCGCAATGATGTCATCGCTGGTGCTGTTAACGGCGCTGACGCCGGTGACCGTCTCCGTTTTTGCCTGTTCGCCAACAACATGAACCGGATAAGTGTGACGGGCGTTAAGGGCATCCAGCACAACCTGATTGACGTCAGCAAAGACCAGCTCGATGCCGGCATCGGCCAGCAGCTTGCCGATAAATCCGCGACCAATATTGCCTGCTCCAAAATGTAACGCTTTCATAAAATTGACCCATCTCAAATAGCGAAAGGGCGGGCATTTCCGCCCCGGACACAGGGCGGGCCTGCCCGCCCCGGGGAAAAAACTGCTGACTGATTACGCTTTGACGCTGCTGCCTGAGAGCAGATCCAGCACTTCCTGCACGCTGCGGGTCTGCGCCAGTCGTTCAATCACGCTATCATCATCCAGCGCGTTGGTCAGGCTGGTGATCACCTGAATGTGCTCATTGTTGCGGGCCGCAATCCCGATCACCAGGCGCGCCACCTCATCCGGCTCATCGCCAAACTGTACGCCTGCCGGATACTGACAGAACACCACGCCTGTTTTCAGCACGCGATCTTTCGCTTCTACCGTTCCGTGCGGAACCGCAATCGACTCACCCAGATAGGTTGGCGTCAGCTTTTCACGGGCCAGCATCGCCTCAACGTACTCTGGCTGGACATAGCCACCTTTTACCAGCTGCTCACCGGCAAAGCGGATCGCCTGTTCTTTGTTGCTGGCGCTCAGATCGAGGAATACGTTATCCGTCCCGAGCTTAAACAGGTGCGTATTCTCGTTATCAAAGCTGTCTGCCAGCGTTGACTGCACCGTTTCGCGATGCGCCACGCTGCGGTTTACCGTGACCAGTCGCTCGGTCAGGTTGGTGTAGAGCGCGCTATCAAGGAAATTATTCAGCGAGATATGCTGCGCCTGCGGTGCCTGACGCATCGCCCGTTCCGTAAGATCGCGGTGTGTGATCACCAGGTCAACGTCACCCGGCAGCGCATTAATAGCGCTGTTCGTCACCGACACATTCGTGAGGCCCGCATCCTGCACTTTTTTGCGCAGCACGCCGGCACCCATGGCGCTGGAACCCATACCGGCGTCACAGGCAACGATGATTTTACGCACGTGGCTCACGTCTACGCTGTGAGCGTCAGCTACTACCGGCGCGCCTGCCGCCGGCTGGCCTTTAGACTGCGCTTTCATGTCGCGCATACGCTGGGTCGCCGCTTCAATATCTTCGTCTTCTTTCACTTTGCTGGTTTTCAGCAGGATAGAAGAGACAACAAAAGAGACGGCAAAAGCGGCTACGATAGCGGCAACGTTAGCAAAATAGGCGCCTTTTGGCGTCATTGCCAGCACGGCCAGGATAGAACCCGGTGACGCCGGAGAGACCAGACCGCCATTCAGCAGCGTCAGCGTAAATACGCCGGTCATACCGCCCAGGATCACCGCCAGCAGCAGGCGCGGCGCCATCAGCACATACGGGAAGTAAATCTCATGGATGCCGCCAAGGAAGTGGATAATGGCGGCGCCGCCCGCTGACTGTTTGGCGCTGCCGCGACCAAAGATCATATAAGCGACCAGCACGCCCATGCCCGGGCCCGGGTTAGCTTCGATCAGGAAGAAGATCGATTTACCCGCTTCGCTCGCCTGCTGAATACCCAGCGGCGAGAAAATGCCGTGGTTGATGGCGTTGTTAAGGAACAGGATTTTCGCCGGCTCAACAAAAATAGAGGTCAGCGGCAGCAGGTTGTTCTGCACCATCAGGTTAACCCCGGCGGCGAGAATGTGCGACAGCCCCTGCACCAGCGGACCAATAGCCAGGAACGCCAGCAGCGCCAGCAGCATACCGATGATGCCGGCGGAGAAGTTATTCACCAGCATCTCGAAACCGCTTTTGATCTTGCCGTCAACGGCCCGGTCAAACGCGCGGATTGCCCAGCCGCCCAGCGGTCCGGCAAGCATCGCGCCGAGGAACATCGGCATATCGGCACCGACAATGACGCCCATTGTTGTAATGGCGCCGACCACGCCACCGCGATCGCCGCCGACCAGACGGCCGCCGGTGAAGCCAATCAGCAGCGGCAGCAGATAGGTAATCATCGGACCGACGAGTTTCGCCAGCGTTTCGTTCGGGATCCATCCGGTTGGAATAAACAGCGCGGTGATGATACCCCATGCGATAAACGCACCGATGTTAGGCATCACCATATTACTCAGAAAGCGACCAAAGCTCTGCACTCTGACCTTGACTGATGAGGACATAAACCCACCCCTTATTGAGACGCGCTGCAATAAGAGCGCGCATTTGTTTTTGTTGAGACATTACGGCGGGGGCCGTGGCATTACTGTATGCAGGCGGACTCTAGCACTTGTTCAGGAGCGTGCGTAGCGTCCGGAATTAGTGTGATCCATATCACGCAAAAGCGGGGTGAACAGGGGGGGTTAATGTGACTCTTGTCACACAAAGACAGGATAAAAAAGCAGCGACGCCGAAAAATTCAGCAAAAAAGCGGGTTTTATGTGATAAGCCTCACTCTTTGGTAGTGCGGGTTTATTGCGGAAGTGTGATTAGCGTCACAAAGAATTTCTGGTCATAATTGCGTCAGATCACAGGCGGGTAGGTAAAGCGACAGGCCGTTATAAAGCGAAGCGCAGCGAGAACCGGGCAGTGGTAATACTGCCCGTAACCGGCGTTATTGCCAGGAACCCTGTACTGCATTTTGCGCCTGCGTCAGCGCCTGCGCATTTGCAGACAGCTCACTCATCAGCGCATTGTACCGGGTCGCCTGATCCTGCGTCGGGAACTGTACGCCACCATCATTAAAAGTGACGCGTGTTCCCTGCGATTGCAGATAGTCTCCGGTCTGTACAGCGCTCTGGCTCAGCGCCTGCAGCTTAGGCAGCAGCGGGATCAGCGTGCCTGCCGGCTGTGTAACCACTTTTGCATAGGCTGCGTCATACGACTTTTTCAGGTCGTCGGGCTGTTTAAGCGTCGCCTTGCTGCTGTCAGCCTGCATTTTCGCGCTCTGGATCTGCTGCGTCAGAACGCTGAGATTGCCGCTCACCTGACGCAGGGTATCGCGGCGGGTCAGATAATCCTGCGGAACGCGAATCGCTGCCAGCTCATCCACGACCGGACGCATACCCTGTTCCGTGGCCTGACTCACCTGCTGAGAAAAGCCATACAGAATGGCATAGTCACTGGCGTAGTTACCGAAGGTCTGCTTCTGGTTTTCACTCAGTGCCGGCAGATGTTCACCGCTGCGCATCACGGTATTTTGCAGAAAATCGTTAAACGCCTTACGCTGATCGCCCTCTTTGTCACCGCAGGCGGTGAGTTGCAATATGACCAGCGCGCTGGCGAGCAGCATGCCGGTACGCATCCAGATGCGGGAAGTTCCTGACGCCATGTTTCAACTCCTGTCGTGACAAAATGGCAATATGTGAATCGCTGAGAATGGTCCTAAAGAATAGTGCAATGGCCTGGCGTGCACAATGACCGAAGGCGTGCAGTGTGATGCTCTCCGGTCAGCGCGCCCGTGTGGCACAGCAATAGTCAACGATGTGGCAGACCGCTGCCCCATTTCAGCCCCTGACCAGCGTAGCAGGCGAAGGAGTGCACGCAGCAGAGGCGGCATAACTCATAACCTTTCCTTTAATATGCATCAGACTGGTGCATCTCTGCTCTATTATTGAGCACAATGCGAACAAAAATGCCGCAGCGGCGGTGCGAAACGTCCGCAGGATGCGAAATGCGGATCTGGCGCTATTTTTGCTTCATTCAGGACAGGGGGCAGAGTGTGACAGACAGCAACTTTTTACCTGACAGGCACTTAAGCGTTACTGCAGGTTTTAGCCATAAGCAAGATGAAAAAATAATCAAAAAACAGACAGCAATTCCTGGATTCTGACCCATACTAAGAAACCCGGCAATTGTTGCATTGCGCTGACATGTTCGCAGTGCCCAGCAGGCTGTGTCCCGTAACGGTTTTATAAATCTAACGTCCAAACCGCTGCGGGATGCAGCCTGATAAAGCCTGGTTTCAGCATCATTTGATGCTTACCTCTCTACTTTCACGTGCTTCATAGTGAGTTTTAAGGAGTTCTCTATGGAATTAAAAGATCCAATGGTTGAATTACTCAGCAGTCTTGAGCAAATTGTTTTGACACGTGATGCTAAGCCTTCCGTATCAGATATTGCACTCAACACGGTGTCAGTTCCCGAGCCACAGCGTTTACGTGAGATGACCGGCATGCAGGTGGATGAGTTCGCCCGCGTGATGGGGGTGAGCGTCTCATCAGTAAAAAGCTGGGAAGCGCAGCGCACGCGCCCCTCCGCTACGGCACGCAAATTGATGAAGCTGCTGCAGGCGAATCCCTATCTGGGACGGCAGCTGCTTGAGTAACCAATTATCGGTTCTCCGAACCCGCCTGCACGGCGGGTTTTTTATTTCAGCGCTTCAAATTTAGCCGTCTGACGGGCGAACCAGCTTTCCGGAACGTTATAGGGGGGCTGCGACAGTTGCTGCAATCCCTGTTTGATATTCTGATGCGCCTGCTGCCAGAGCTGTTTATCGCCCTGCAGCAGTAGCTGAATCTGCACCTGCTTCTCAATCAGATAAACGCGCGCAAAATCCGGGTCAAACTGTACTATCGCGCGGGTATTATCGATAATATCTGCCAGCTTGATCGTCTGCGCTTCGGGTGAGGCGTCCGCCGTATGCCGGAAGTGTGCCAGTTTGCGCGCCGCGCGGTTTCTGGCCTGCGGCTGGGCGCTATCAGTCAGCATCGCGACCAGGCCGGCTACGCGCTGGCCAAACTGCTGTTCAATATCCTGTAGCGTGCTGGATGTGTCTTCTACCGTATCGTGCAGCCAGGCAGCTGCCAGCATCTCTTCATCATCGGTTACGCTGCGCACCAGTTCAGCCACTGCCTGCGGGTGAACGATATAGGGCTCATCGGTGTATTTACGTCGCTGGCCTGTAGCTGCATGAAGTTCAGTAGCAAAACGACGCGCCTGCTCCTCCAGTGAATCCTGCATCTTCACTCTCCCGTGAAAAGTAGCTTGCAATTATCTAGCGCGCTATCTATATTAATTTGCATGAACAGTAATCAAGATGGCAAAAAAGTGAAGCGGCCGCCACTCCAGGTTGATCAGCATCTCTGTTTCGCGCTCTACTCGGCGAATCTGGCCATGCATAAGGTCTATCGTCAGCAGCTGGCGGCACTCAATATCACCTATCCGCAATACCTGGTGATGCTGGTGCTCTGGGTGCAGGATGATGTCACGGTGTCAGAGATTGGCGAACAGCTGTTTCTTGACTCCGCGACGCTGACGCCGCTGCTTAAGCGGCTGGAAACAGCCGGGCTGGTGCGCCGGCAGCGTTCACGCCAGGATGAACGGCAGGTCGTGGTGACGCTGACCGATGAGGGGCGCGAGCTACAGGCGCGCGCCGCTGCGATTCCGGAAGCGGTGCAGTGTGCGACGGCCTGTGACACCGGGACGATGGCAGCGCTGAAAGAGCAGCTTGATATGCTGCGCACCAATCTGAACCGCGCAGGCTGACTGCGCGGATAAAAAAGCATTTACATCGGCGCGGATAAGTAGCGCGTTATTATATAGCGAACGGAGATAAAGTATGTCTTTAGACAAAGTGGTTTATACAGCTAAAGCAAAAGCAACCGGTGGCCGTGACGGACGTGCAACCTCTTCTGACAACGTCCTGGACGTTAAGCTGGGCGTGCCAAAAGAGATGGGCGGAGCCGGTGGCGAGGCGACTAATCCGGAGCAGCTGTTTGCTGCAGGCTATTCAGCCTGTTTCCTCGGCGCCATGAAATTTGTTGCCGGTCGCGACAAAATCGCGATGCCAAAAGAGGCGTGGATTGAAGGTGAAGTTGGCATCGGCCCGATTCCGACCGGTTTTGGTATTGAAGCTACGCTGAATATCCACCTGCCGGAGATGGATGCTGCAGAAGCCCAAAAGCTGGTCGATGCTGCACACATCGTGTGCCCTTACTCTAATGCCACCCGCGGCAATATCGACGTGACGCTGAATATCATTAATTAAGCACGCACGCGGTTAACCGGGCTCCTGCGGGAGCCTTTTTTATTCACCCGCTTTTAGCCCGCACAAAAAAATCTGGTCTTACCATTGGTTAAATGTTCTACTGCTGCGCTTAACACGGCATCGCAGTTATTTTCGGTTCAGATTCGTCCCGATCCTGCTCGATACGTCACGCTTTTCCATTCTCAAAGCGAACCTTGCTGTCTGAACAGAGTCACAGGAACGGTGATAAATCGACACCGGGTCGGGAACAGAAAATTTAAATGAATTATATCAAAAGTTTAACTCAGCAGAAGCTTTCTCTGCTGCTCGCACTTTATCTTGGCATCCTGCTAAACCTGCCAATTTTTTACCGCCGCTTTGACGGCTTCTTAACCAAATCAACCCCGTCCGACTGGCTTTCTGCTGTTGCTGAAGTCACGGCCGCTGTTTTACTTACCTTTTTCCTGATGCGCCTGCTCTCGCTGGGTGGAAAATGGGCTTACCGCGTGCTGGCCAGTCTGCTGGTAGTGATTTCCGTGGCCGCGGCATATTACATGACCTTCTTTAATGTCGTGATTGGCTACGGCATTGTGGCTTCGGTTATGACAACCGACATCGATCTCTCTAAAGAAGTGATCGGCCTGCATTTTATTGTCTGGATGGTGCTGGTCAGCGCGCTGCCGCTGCTGCTGATCTGGCGCAACCGGCTGCGTATGACGCTGATTGAGCAGCTAAAAACACCGGGACAGCGCCTGAAACCGGTAGCCATTATGCTGCTGAGCGTGGCGCTGGTATGGTTGCCGATCCGCTATTTTGACAAACTGCAGAAAACGCAGGAAGAGATCACGAATATCGATCTGCCCAGCTATGGCGGGGTAGTGGCACACTCTTATCTGCCTTCTAACTGGATTGCTGCTCTGGGGCTGTTTACCTGGACTAAAGTGGATGAAAAGCTGGACAGCGAAGCGCTGTTCGATCCGGCGAAAAACTTTACCTATGTGGCACCGGCAGGCATTGATGACACTTACGTCGTGTTTGTTATCGGTGAAACCACGCGCTGGGATCATATGGGGATGCTGGGCTACGATCGCGATACCACGCCAAAGCTCTCCAAAGAGAAAAACCTGGTGGCGTTCCGCGGTGAGTCCTGCGACACCGCAACCAAGCTCTCGCTGCGCTGCATGTTTGTTCGCGAAGGCGGCACCATGGATAATCCGGGCCGTACTCTGAAAGAGCAGAACGTATTTGCCGTCATGAAAGAGCTGGGTTTTACCTCTGAGCTGTTCGCCATGCAGAGCGAGGTCTGGTTCTATGACAATGCCGATGTGAATAACTTCTCTTTCCGCGAGCAGATCGGCTCTGAAAAGCGTAATCAGGGTAAAGCGGTAGACGACATGCTGCTGGTGCCGGAACTGCAGGCTTCCCTGCAGCGTTTCCCGAAAGGCAAACATCTGGTGGTGCTGCATACCAAAGGCTCACACTATCTTTACTCGCAGCGCTATCCCCGCAGCTTCGCGCGTTATCAGCCTGAGTGCATGGGCGTGGATGACACCTGCAGCAAGGCGCAGTTGATCAACGCTTATGACAACTCTGTTTTGTATGTGGACTCGATGCTCGACAGCGTACTGGATCAGCTGCGTGATAAAAAAGCGCTGGTGTTCTATGCGGCGGACCACGGCGAGTCGATCAGCGAAAATATGCACCTGCACGGCACCCCACGTGAGATGGCGCCGCCTGAGCAGTTCCGCGTGCCGATGATGGTCTGGGCGTCCGATAAATATCTGGACGATCCGGTGAACCGCAGCAACTTTGAGCGACTGCAGGCGCAGCAGCGTGTCGGTAAAACGCATCGTCACGTTGAGCTGTTTGATACCATACTGGGCTGTCTGGGCTACACCTCACCCAATGGCGGTATCAATCCGGCAAACAACTGGTGTCAGGCTCCGGCCGCTAAAGCACCGAGCAATCTCTGACCGGTATGCCCGCGCTGAGATCGCCTTCCCGGCGCGGGTTGCCTGCTTTTCAGGCAATCAGGCAGCTTTAAAGGGAAAAGGGATTGACGCTGTAAAGGCGCAGCAGTAATATTCGCCCCCATCGGCGAGTAGCGCAGCTTGGTAGCGCAACTGGTTTGGGACCAGTGGGTCGGAGGTTCGAATCCTCTCTCGCCGACCATCATTTAAGAAACCTGCTTTGCAAAAAGCAGGTTTTTTTGTCTGTCGTATTTGCACTCTCAGGGTGAAATCCGCGACCGCTTCGTAAAGACGAGGTCCGTCCCTGATCGCCCGTCACACGCCATCCATGGCGTGTGACGCTTTACTCCACGGCCCCGCATTTCATCCTTTATCCGGCTTCGGTGATGACTGAGGATTTACTGGCCTTCCCTGAACCAGACTCACATCCCGGCAGCGATCAAGCAAAGTCATCAATTTACGCGTTCCATTAATCATCACCGGGATAAACCTTATTATTCCTCAACACCGCTCTTCATCACTTGCTGCATCAAAGCACCTCTCTTAATTCGCGACACATTCTGCTTATGACCGGCTTTTGCTTTTTGCTGATTTCTTATGCCATTACGCCAGCATATTTCGCTACCCGAACGTCATAACGCACGGGGAATCGTTCAGATATTCGACGTTTATCGACAATTTTAAAATGTTTTTTAGCGGTGATAATCACTGTTATTTGACGCAAGCGCCAGATAATCCAGCGGTATCGAACGCTTTTTCACCGCCTTATATATCGGTTTCTCTCTCCAGTGCTCTTTTTTATCGTTGCTTGCACTTACTCACACTCTGTGTAAATAACCCCACGTTGTATTGACGTTCGTTGCAACTGTTGACAAATTGATGCTTCAGTAAGATGTAGAGACGGACGCATCTGGCTGGTGTATCCCGCCAGGGCAATAACAATAACCGCTCACATTCTGGTCGCTGTCAGACCTGCCCGTACCGCATAAAAAAATCAGAGGACGGGCGATGCACACAACATCACATCACAATGGAGCAAAACATGATGAACTCCCGGGCTAAATCCAGGATGCTGAAGGCCGGTCTCAGCCTGATTGCGATGACCGTCGCTGCCGGTGTTCAGGCGAAGACCCTTGTCTACTGTTCAGAAGGCTCGCCGGAAGGTTTCAACCCGCAGCTCTTTACCTCTGGCACCACCTATGACGCCAGCTCGGTCCCGATTTATAACCGTCTGGTTGAGTTTAAAACCGGCACCACTGAACTGCAGCCAGGCCTGGCTGAAAAGTGGGATGTCAGCGAAGATGGCAAAACCTACACTTTCCACCTGCGCCAGGGCGTGAAGTGGCAGAGCACGAAAGATTTCAAACCAACGCGTGAATTTAACGCCGATGACGTGGTGTTTTCATTTGAGCGCCAGCTCGATAAAAACAATAAATTCCACGGCGTCTCTGGCGGCAGCTACGAATATTTTGAAGGCATGGATATGCCGAAGCTGATCGGCAAAATTGAAAAAGTTGACGATCACACCGTGCGTTTTACCCTGACCCGTCCTGAAGCGCCTTTCCTCGCTGACCTCGGTATGGACTTCGCCTCTATTCTTTCTAAAGAGTATGCGGATAACATGCTGAAAGCAGGCACGCCGGAAAAACTCGACCTGAATCCGGTCGGCACCGGCCCGTTTGTACTGCAGCAGTATCAGAAAGATTCACGCATTCTCTACAAAGCGAACCCGGACTTCTGGGGCACTAAACCAAAAATCGATCGTCTGGTCTTCTCTATTACGCCAGATGCGTCAGTGCGCTACGCCAAGCTGCAGAAGGGCGAGTGCCAGGTGATGCCTTATCCAAACCCGGCTGACATCGCCAGCATGAAGAAAGACAGCAAAATCAATCTGATGGAGCAGCCTGGCCTGAACGTGGGTTATCTCTCATTTAACACAGAGAAAAAGCCGCTGGATAACGCCAAAGTGCGTCAGGCACTGACCATGGCGGTCAACAAGCAGGCGATCATCGATGCGGTCTATCAGGGAGCAGGGCAGGCAGCGAAAAACCTGATCCCGCCAACCATGTGGGGCTATAACGACGAGATCAAAGATTACGCCTACGATCCGGAAAAAGCCAAAGCGCTGCTGAAAGAAGCAGGCATGGCGGATGGCTTCTCTATCGATCTCTGGGCAATGCCGGTGCAGCGTCCATACAACCCGAACGCGCGCCGCATGGCGGAGATGGTTCAGGCGGACTGGGCGAAAATTGGCGTAAAAGCCAAAATTGTTACCTATGAGTGGGGCGAATATCTCAAGCGCGCCAAAGCAGGTGAACACCAGACGGTGATGATGGGCTGGACCGGCGACAATGGCGATCCGGATAACTTCTTTGCCACCCTGTTCAGCTGTGCAGCGGCAAAAGATGGCTCCAACTACTCCCGCTGGTGCTACAAGCCGTTTGAAGATCTGATCCAGCCGGCCCGTGCGGAAGCCGATCACAATAAACGTATTGCGCTCTACAAGCAGGCGCAGGTTGTTATGCACGATCAGGCTCCGGCACTGATCATTGCACACTCGACCGTCTATGAGCCTGTCAGCAAGAAAGTGAGCGGCTATGTGGTTGATCCGTTAGGTAAGCATCACTTCGAAAACGTCGATATTCAGGAATAACCCTTTCGGATTATCACGGTGAGGGCCAGCCTGCTGGCCCTCGGATGCGCTCTTCGCCATCCGTGTCCCGTACTTTTTTCCGGCAAATACTTTTACTGAAGCGCTGCCTGCATCGCGTCCGGCTTTGCCGACCGCGCGTTATGAGCAATGTAGTCCCGCGACGACTTTCCGCTGCGGGAGAATGACTGAGAATCCGGCTTATGCTGCAATTCATACTCCGACGTCTGGGCCTTGTCATCCCGACGTTTATCGGTATTACCCTACTGACCTTTGCGTTTGTTCATCTGATCCCCGGCGACCCGGTGCTGATCATGGCGGGCGAACGCGGTATCTCCCCGGAGCGTCACGCACAGCTGATGGCGCAGTTTGGCCTCGACCAGCCGATGTGGAAGCAGTACATCACCTATATCAACGGGGTGCTGCACGGCGATCTCGGTATCTCTCTGAAGAGCCGCATTCCGGTGTGGGATGAGTTTGTCCCGCGCTTCCAGGCGACGCTGGAGCTGGGCATCTGTGCCATGCTGTTTGCTATCGCCGTGGGTATTCCGGTGGGCGTACTGGCCGCCGTAAAGCGCGGATCGGTTTTCGATCATACCGCCGTGGGGATCTCCCTGACCGGCTACTCCATGCCGATCTTCTGGTGGGGGATCATGCTGATTATGCTGGTATCGGTGCAGCTCAACCTGACGCCGGTCTCTGGCCGGGTCAGCGATACCATCTTCCTTGACGACAGCCATCCCCTGACCGGCTTTATGCTGATCGATACGCTCCTGTGGGGGGAAGAGGGCGACTTCAAAGATGCGGTCATGCATATGATCCTGCCGGCGATTGTGCTGGGCACCATTCCGCTGGCGGTGATTGTGCGTATGACGCGCTCCTCCATGCTGGAGGTGCTGGGCGAGGATTATATCCGCACCGCCCGCGCCAAAGGGCTGACGCGCATGCGGGTTATTGTCGTGCATGCGCTGCGTAATGCGATGCTGCCGGTGGTTACCGTTATCGGTCTGCAGGTCGGTACGCTGCTGGCCGGTGCGATTCTGACCGAGACTATCTTCTCATGGCCGGGTCTGGGCCGCTGGCTGATTGAAGCGCTGCAGCGCCGCGACTATCCGGTAGTGCAGGGCGGCGTGCTGCTGGTTGCCATCCTGATCATTCTGGTCAACCTGCTGGTTGATCTGCTGTATGGCGTGGTTAACCCGCGCATCCGACATAAGAAATAAGGGGGAGCTATGTCTGCTGTTGAACCCGCGCGCGTAACTGCCGCACCAAAGCCGATGACCCCGTTTCAGGAATTCTGGCACTATTTTAAACGTAATAAGGGCGCAGTCATCGGCCTGGTCTACATCACGCTGATGCTGCTGATTGCAATTTTTGCCGATTTTCTGGCACCGCACGGTCCGGCAGAGCAGTTCCGCGATGCGCTGCTGCATCCGCCGGTATGGCAGGAGGGCGGCAGCTGGAGTTATATCCTCGGCACCGATGATGTGGGCCGCGATATTTTGTCACGCCTGATGTTCGGGGCGCGCCTGTCGCTGCTGGTAGGCTGCCTGGTCGTGGTACTGTCACTGATTTTTGGCGTGATTTTTGGCCTGATGGCGGGCTACCTCGGTGGCGTGGTGGATGCCACTATTATGCGTCTGGTCGATATCATGCTGGCGCTGCCCAGCCTGCTGCTGGCGCTGGTGCTGGTAGCCATCTTTGGCCCCTCCATCGTCAACGCTTCGCTGGCGCTGACGTTTGTGGCGCTGCCGCACTATATCCGCCTGACGCGCGCGGCGGTGCTGGTTGAGGTTAACCGCGATTATGTCACCGCTTCCGGCGTGGCAGGTGCGGGAACGCTGCGTCAGATGTTCATCAATATTCTGCCAAACTGCCTGGCTCCGCTGATTGTGCAGGCATCGCTCGGTTTCTCCAACGCCATTCTCGACATGGCGGCGCTGGGCTTTCTCGGAATGGGGGCGCAGCCGCCGACGCCGGAGTGGGGCACCATGCTCTCTGACGTTCTGCAGTATGCGCAAAGTGCCTGGTGGGTAGTGACCTTCCCCGGAGTGGTCATCCTGCTGACGGTTCTGGCATTCAACCTCATGGGCGATGGTTTGCGTGATGCACTCGACCCGAAACTCAAGCAGTAAAGAGGCACCGAGATGGCGTTATTAAATGTAGAGAAGTTATCGGTGCATTTCGGCGACGAAAAAACACCGTTCCGTGCGGTTGACCGCATCAGTTATCAGGTAGAGCAGGGCCAGGTCGTAGGGATTGTCGGTGAGTCGGGCTCCGGTAAATCAGTCAGTTCGCTGGCGATTATGGGTCTGATCGATTTTCCTGGCCGCGTCATGGCTGAGAAGCTGGAGTTTAACCAGCGCGATTTGCAGAAGATTTCTGAAAAAGAGCGCCGGCAGCTGGTTGGCGCAGAAGTGGCGATGATTTTTCAGGATCCGATGACCAGCCTCAATCCCTGCTATACCGTGGGTTTCCAGATTATGGAAGCGCTCAAGGTGCACCAGGGCGGCAGTAAACGCACCCGCCGCCAGCGCGCTATCGATCTGCTGGAGCAGGTGGGTATTCCCGATCCGGCTTCGCGGCTTGATGTCTATCCGCACCAGCTGTCGGGCGGCATGAGCCAGCGCGTGATGATCGCCATGGCGATTGCCTGCAAGCCTAAGCTGCTGATTGCCGATGAGCCAACCACGGCGCTGGATGTCACCATTCAGGCGCAGATCATCGAACTGCTGCTGGCGCTGCAGAAGCAGGAGAACATGGCGCTGATCCTCATCACCCACGATCTGGCGCTGGTTGCCGAAGCGGCGCAGCACATTATTGTGATGTATGCCGGTCAGGTGGTGGAGAGCGGCAAAGCCGTGGATATCTTCAGGGCGCCGCGTCATCCCTATACGCAGGCGCTGCTGCGGGCGCTGCCGGAGTTTGCGGCAGACAAGGCGCGGCTGGCATCGCTGCCGGGCGTGGTGCCGGGCAAATATGACCGGCCCTCTGGCTGCCTGCTGAATCCGCGCTGCCCCTATGTGACCGATCGCTGCCGTACCGAAGAACCTGCGCTGCGCGACATTCCGGGCCGCCAGTCTAAATGCCACTTCCCACTGGATGATGCCGGGAGACCGACCTATGAGTCCTGATAACACGAAGCAGGATTATCTGCTGCAGGCGATTGACCTGAAAAAACACTACCCGGTGAAGAAAGGCCTGTTTGGTCAGGAGCGCCTGGTGAAGGCGCTGGATGGCGTCTCCTTCAACCTCGAACGGGGTAAAACGCTGGCGGTAGTCGGTGAGTCGGGCTGCGGAAAATCCACGCTTGGCCGTCTGCTGACCATGATCGAAACCCCGACCGAAGGCGAGCTTTACTGGCACGGACAGGATTTGCTGAAGCACGATCCGCAGGCGCAAAAACTGCGCCGGCAGAAAATTCAGATCATCTTTCAGAACCCCTATGGCTCGCTCAACCCGCGTAAAAAAATCAGCCAGATCCTTGAGGAGCCGCTGATTATCAACACCGCGCTGAGCAAAGCGGAGCGGCGCGAAAAAACGCTGGAGATGATGGCGAAAGTGGGTCTCAAGACCGAACATTACGATCGC
The DNA here is from genome assembly GCF_002434165.1 of Pantoea sp. UBA6567. NCBI lineage: Bacteria > Pseudomonadati > Pseudomonadota > Gammaproteobacteria > Enterobacterales > Erwiniaceae > Pantoea > Pantoea sp. UBA6567. The sequence continues at coordinate 106,642 of NZ_DJJN01000007.1, forward strand.
TACCCGCACATGTTCTCCGGCGGTCAGCGTCAGCGTATTGCCATTGCGCGCGGACTGATGCTGGATCCGGATGTCCTGATCGCGGATGAGCCGGTTTCAGCGCTCGATGTTTCGGTACGCGCGCAGGTGCTGAACCTGATGATGGATCTGCAGCAGGACCTGGGCCTCTCCTACGTCTTTATTTCGCACGACCTCTCAGTGGTCGAGCACATCGCCGATGAAGTTATGGTGATGTACCTCGGGCGCTGCGTGGAGAAAGGCAGTAAAGAGGCGATCTTCAGCAATCCGCGCCATCCTTATACGCAGGCGCTGCTTTCCGCCACGCCGCGTCTTAATCCGGATGAGCGGCGCGAGCGTATCAAACTGACCGGTGAGCTGCCCAGCCCGCTCAATCCGCCGCCGGGCTGTGCGTTCAACGCGCGCTGCCGGCGCCGTTTTGGCACCTGCGTGCAGCTGCAGCCAAAACTCAAACGCTATGGCGATCAGCAGGTTGCCTGCTTTGCCGTCGATCAGGATGAAAACCAGCCGCTGGAAACACCCTGATTAACGCTACTGATAAAAAAGGCTCCCGCGGGAGCCTTTCTTTTTTTTAGCGAAAACAGTTCAGCAATGCTAACCTTTATCAGGTTAACCGGGCACAGGACCGGAAATCTATCACATTACGTTATCTGACCGTCAGCGACAGGGCTCCCTGCGCAGCGCGCTAAGACAAATTCTTAAATCACCGCGCAGGCGTTGCCGGCTTAACCGCTGGGGTTACGCAACGCCAAAATCATAAATATCCTTATTTTACAGATATTTAATTTCTTTTCGGCGGCATTTTCGTTTCGGTTAACGGCAATGCATTAGTCTCTTTTCGCCGCGCATCTCCCGCCGGTAAAGCATCCGGTTTTTTATAAACACAGATAAAGCAGCTTTATCAGATATGCGGTTTTAATAATCAGAATTTTCTCACCGTCTTTTAATGTGTGTGCTATATTCGCCAAAAAATTCCCTCTGCTTTCACAGGCACTGATCATGAAGAATTATGACGATCTGCAGCGTTTCAAAGAAAAAACGCAGACGCTTGATATCGATTTCAAAGATATGTCGGGTCAGGCGCAGAGCGCCGATCATCATCAGTGGGCCATTCTGCGTCAGCTGAGCACAGATGATGCGCCGGAGCTGGGCCAGGGGCAGCGTATCGATCTGCCGCAGCCACAGCCGGCCGGCCCTGAGGCATTTGCCGCGCCAGCCATACCTGCCGCTCCGCGTGCTCCGGCAGAGGAGGGCGCCTCGCTGCTCAGCAGCCTGGCGGCCACCGCGCCGGTCCGCGAGGCCGCGCCGGGCAGCAGTGCGCTATTTCCGCCGCCGCCGCCGAAGCGCGCGCCGGCAGCGATGCCCGCGGCGGCGCTTGTGGAGCGGCAGCGCGCCGGCTCACTGTTTCCGCCTCCGCTTTCTGAGCCGGTCGTGACCCGCCCAGCGGCCCCGCAGCCGCCTGCCAGCGCGGTGCCGGCCGCAGCAGCGCCTGTTGCTCCGCCCGCCTCTGCCCGCTTCAGCACGCTGTTTCGCTCGCGTCCGGCTGAACCCGCTGCATTGTCTAAAGAAACACTCCTCAAACCGCTACTGGAGAAGATTGCGTTATGCCGTTAGTTTGTGTGTGCTCGCCAAAAGGGGGAGTAGGGAAGACCACCATGGCGGCCAACCTTGCATGGAGTCTGGCGCGCGCCGGCAGCAAGGTGCTGGCAATCGATTTTGATGTGCAGAATGCGCTGCGTCTGCATTTTGGCGTCCCGCTGCAGGATGGCCGCGGCTTTGTTGCGCGCTCTGAAGAGCAGGCTGACTGGAGCCAGTCGATTCTGACCACCGGCGGCAATATTTTTGTGCTGCCCTACGGCGACGTCACAGAGGAGCAGCGTGAACGCTTTGAGCACAAGCTTGCCAGCGACACCCATTTTTTGCGGCGCGGTCTCGATACCGTGCTGAATTATCCCGGCCTGGTAATTGTGGCCGATTTTCCTCCCGGTCCGGGGCCGGCGCTTAAAGCGATGCAGCAACTTGCCGATATGCATTTAGTAGTCATGCTTGCGGATACGGCATCCGTCTCTCTGCTGCCGCAAATTGAAAATAACCGCATGATTGGTCAGCCGCTGAATAATAAACATGGCCACTATTTTGTGCTGAACCAAAGCGACAATCGCCGCAATATCAGCCGTGAAGTCACATCATTTATGCAGCAGCGTCTGGGCGATAGCCTGCTTGGCGTTGTCCACCGCGATGAAAGCGTGGCGGAAGCGAATGCATCACAGCAGTCAGTGTACGATTTCAGCCCCGCGTCTGCGGCCGCCTTCGATATTGAACTGGTGGCAAAGCGCGTGGCTAATTTGCTCAGTATTCAGGTCGGCAACGGTGAAGTTCAGGCGCCGATCCGCAGCCAGTATTAATAGCCGGGCTCAGGCCCGGCTCAGATAATTTATAACGCTTTTTCAGGGTGACTCATGAGTAAACTCGGGTTTTACCTGCTGCTGCTGGTGCTCGCGCCGGTGGCGGCGGTAATCATCATCACGCCTATGGACAGCCAGAAACAATATATTTTTGGTTTAATCAGCATCGGTATGATGTTTTTACTGGGCTTCAGCAAAAGCCGTAAAATAACCGTGGTAATGGTTATTCTTTCCGCGCTGATGTCGACCCGATATATCTGGTGGCGCACTACCGAAACGCTGGAGTTTAATTCCGAGATCGAAGCTATTCTCGGCATTGGCTTATATCTGGCTGAACTTTACGTCTGGCTGATCTTAATTCTCGGGTTCCTGCAGACCACCTGGCCTTTAAAGCGTACGATTGAACCGCTGCCGGATGATACCCGTCTGTGGCCCACGGTGGATGTATACGTACCGACCTATAACGAAAGTCTGGACGTGGTGCGCGATACCGTGCTGGCGGCGCAGTGTATCGATTACCCGCGCGATAAAATCAAAGTCTATCTGCTGGATGACGGCAAGCGCAGCGAGTTTGCGGTATTCGCCGCTGACGTGGGCGTGGGCTATATCACGCGTGATGACAACCGGCACGCCAAAGCGGGCAATCTTAATCACGCGATGACCATTACCAAAGGCGAGCTGATCTGCGTATTCGACTGCGATCACGTCGCCACGCGCGCGTTCCTGCAGGCAACGGTCGGCCCCTTCCTGAAAGATCCGAAGCTGGCCCTGCTGCAGACGCCGCACTATTTCTACTCTCCCGATCCGTTCGAGCGCAACCTGCGTGCCGCCCGCTCTATTCCTAACGAGGGATCGCTGTTTTATGGTCCGGTACAGCAGGGCAATGACAACTGGAATGCGACCTTTTTCTGTGGCTCCTGTGCCGTTATCCGGCGCAGCGCGCTGGAAGAGATTGGCGGCTTTGCCGTTGAGACCGTGACGGAAGACGCGCACACCGCGCTGAAAATGCAGCGTCGCGGCTGGGGCTCAGCGTTTCTGGCGATCCCGCTGGCGGCCGGTCTGGCAACGGAACGCCTCGGCCTGCACGTTATTCAGCGTACCCGCTGGGCGCGCGGCATGACGCAGATTTTCCGCGTGGATAATCCGCTGTTTGGCCGTGGTCTGAAGTGGCAGCAGCGCCTCTGCTACCTCAACGCCATGCTGCACTTTCAGTTTGGCCTGCCGCGCGTGGCGTTTCTTACCGCGCCGCTGGCTTATCTGCTGTTTAACCTGAATATCATCCACTCTTCGGCGTCGCTGATCTTCGCCTATGTGCTGCCGCATCTGGTGATGTCGCTCTACGTTAACTCCCGTATGAATGGCCGCTTCCGCTATACCTTCTGGGGAGAGATTTACGAAACGGTGATGTGCTTCCATCTGGTCATCCCGACCCTGCTGACGCTACTGTCGCCGAAACATGGCAAGTTCAACGTAACGGATAAAGGCGGTCTGCTCGATCAGGGCTTCTTTGATTTCCATATCGTACGGCCACACGTCATTGTCGCGACGCTGCTCTCCATCGGTATTGTCGCCGGCGTGGTCCGCGCGACGGCGCATGACTATTTCGGGGTCGATCCCTGGGTTATCGCGCTCAACGTTGGCTGGGCTATTTTCAGTCTGATTATTCTGATGGCGGCCATCGCCGTGGCGCGCGAAACCAAGCAGGTGCGTAAAACCATTCGTATTGAGGTGCAGATCCCGGCTGTGATCCACTACGCCAGCGGAATTTCGTCGCGTACCCGCACCAGCGATCTCTCGATGGGCGGTGCGCAGCTGGATGCGCCTGACAACCGGCATGAAATGGATGAGATTGAAGAGATCGATCTGCTGCTGAAGTCCGGCACTATCACTATCCCGGTCAGTAAAATTTCCGGCGATGCAGAGACAATCCGTCTGCGCTTTGGCGCGATGCCGCTGGCGCGTCGCCGCGAGCTGGTGCGCGTCGTGCTGGCGCGAGCGGATGCGTGGATCCAGCCGGAGTATAAGCAGGATAATCCGCTGGTGTCGATCGGCACTATTATTCGTACCGTTTTTGAGCTGTTCTGGCTGACCTGGAAAGATCGCCGCGAGAAGCACAAGCGTGATGACCAGCCTGCGGCCAAAGAGGACAGCGCAGCATGAAGAAATTAACGCAAACGCTGCTCGCCAGTTCGCTGGCGACCGCACTGCTGCTGACATCGGTTCAGGCTGAAGAGCCTGCGGTTACGCAGGACAGCAGTGCGCTGTCAGCCGTGCCGCCGCCGGAAGGGCTCGACAGCACGGCTGACGCGCAGCTGCAGCAGGCGGCCGGTGCCGCCCCTTATGCACCGGAAAGCGGTAGTGACGCGCCGGAAAGCAGTGCCGCCACGCCGGCTGAGGCTGAGGCGCCGGCAATTCTGTTGCCTGCGGCTGATACCGGAAGCACTGTCCTCAACCAGCCGGTAAGCAGTACGATTTCTGTGGCGCAGATGGGCCAGAAACAGGGCATCACCCTGACCGGAGAACAGCTGCAGTCGGGCATTGTCTTTACCCTGCCCGGTGATGAGGTGGTTACCAACGCACGGCTCAACCTGTCGCTGCGCGTCTCATCAGCGCTGGCCGCGCGCAATACGTCGCTGCAGCTGATGCTGAACGGACAGCCGCTCGGCACGCTGCCGCTCGGCTCCAGCGACAGCGACGTCAGCGACTATCAGCTGGATATTCCGGCTGCCATGGTAGTGTCAGATAACAACCTCAGCTTTAAAATCAACGATGCGGATAAGCTGCTGTGTGAAAAAGAGAGCGCACAGCAGTATCAGGTAACGATTCTGCCGCAAACCACGCTGAGCCTGGAGGGGCAGCAGCTGAATATCGGCACCAGCCTGCGTAACTTCCCGCGCCCGTTTATCGATGCGCAGCGTATGACGCCGGCCAGCGTCACCTTTGGTTTTGCCAGCAGCGTGACGCCGGATGCGGTGAGCGCTGCCGCGCTGGTGGCGTCGTGGATGGGTATTCAGTCTGACTACCGCGGCATTCGCTTTCCGGTGAGTCGCGGCGCGCTGCCAGAGCGCAACGGTATTCTGGTCGGGCATCCGGGCGACAAAATCGGCATCGTGACGCTGCCGGCCAGCAATGGCCCGCTGCTGCAGGTGATCGATAACCCGGATAATCCGGTCTATAAACTGCTGCTGATTGTGGGCAGCGATGACGCACAGCTGCGTCAGGCCGCGAATCGTCTGACAACCAAACCGCTGACTACCGATGCCAGCCAGCTTGCTGTGCAGCCGCAGCCGCTGGCCCAGCGTAAGCCTTACGATGCCCCGCGCTGGATCAACACCTCACGCCCGGTACGCCTGAGTGAACTGCTGCGCAAAGATCAGAGCCTGACCACGACCGGTATCTGGCATGATGCGCTGCGCGTAAACTTCCGCGCGGCGCCCGATCTGTTTTTATGGGATGGCGATACGATTCCGGTCAACCTGAACTACCGTTTTCCCACTGAAAGCTGGATCGACGAAAACAATTCGTTCCTGAATGTCGCCCTCAACGGGACTTTCCTGCGTAACCTGACGGTTAACAAAGTCGGCCTGCTGGAGAGCGCCTGGCACCGCCTGGGCGGCGACGCGCGTCAGGAGCACTACACCCTGAAGCTGGAGCCATATCTGATTTACGGCGATAACCAGCTGGCGCTCTACTTTAATATCAAGCCAAAAGCGGATGCGCCGTGCGGCGTACTGCTTAACAACAATATCAAAAGCCGCATCGAAGAGGATTCGTGGATCGATCTGAGCCACACCCGTCACTTCACCATGCTGCCGAACCTCTCTTACTTTGTCGGGGCCGCGTTCCCGTTCACGCGCCTGGCGGATTTTTCGCAGACCACGCTGCTGCTGCCGGAAAAACCGGGTGATGCGGAGATCGCCACGCTACTCGATATGGCGGCGCGCGCGGGTAACGCAACCGGGGTGGCGCTGGTACAAAATCAGGTACTGTTTGGCCTGCCTGAAGGCGGCACCAATCTGAGCCGGCTGCAGCAGAATGATGTGCTGGCGGTGAGCACCATGCAGCACAGCGCCTTTACGCAGCAGATGCTGCACGGCACGCCGTGGCAGACCAGCGGCAATACGCTGAGCGTTAACGAGCCTGGCCTGATGGAAAAACTGCACGGCTGGCTGACCGGCGACTGGTATCGCCAGGAGCTGGATGCCGATCGCTACTTTTCCTCAAATGAGGCGTGGCGCGGATTTGTCAGCTATCGCTCGCCGTGGAGCGCCGACCGGCTGGTGGTCATGACGGTGGCAACCAGCGATCAGCAGCTGCTGCGCCTGCATGACGATCTCAATTCAGCGCGTATCAACGCCGGTATTCGCGGCGATACCGCCATCATTACCGATGAAAATGGGATCCGCAGCTTCCGGGTTGGTCCGCAGTTTCCGAGCGGTGAAATGCCGTGGTACATGATGGTGGTGTGGTACGCCAACCAGCACTCGGTGCTGATGGCGCTGGCCGCGCTGCTGGTTGCCGTGCTGATCGGCAGCAGCGCCTGGCTCATGCTGAAGCGTCACGCATGGCGGCGTCTTAACCCCAAAGCAGACAGTCAGTCCGGCAGGAAGTAAGGATAAAAAGAATGCATAAAAATATACTGAGTGCCGGCATCCGCCACGCCCTGCTGCTGGGCGGGGCGCTGACGCTCTCTCAGCCGCTGCTGGCGGCAGAGAGCAACAATCCTGCGCTGCAGGCGCTGTTTGACCAGGCTGCCTACTGGCATCAGAAAGCGCATGACGATCTGGCAAAGGCGTCGCTGCAGAAAATCCTGCAGGCGGAGCCGAATAATACCCAGGCGCTCTATCTGCTGGCGCTCTACTCCCAGCAGACCGGAAGTACCGCCGAGGCAGCGCAGTGGCGTGCGCGGCTGAGTGCCGTTTCGCCCAACGATGCGCATCTGGCCGAACTGGATAACGCCCGTCAGCTGCAGAGTATTCCGCAGGCGCAGCTATCGCTGGCGCGTCAGCAGGCACGCAGCGGCAACATCGCCGCAGCGCTGCAGACGTGGCGCAACACCTTCAGCGGTAACGAGCCACCGCCGAGCGTCGCCGCTGAATATTATCTGACCATGGCCGGCGATCGCACGCTGCTGCCGCAGGCGGTTGAAGCGCTGCGGCAGTTTGCCGCCGATCATCCGCAGGATACCGGTGCGCAGCTGGCGCTGGGCAAGGCGATGACCTATCAGGAGCCGACCCGTCGCCAGGGGATTGAGCTGCTGGCCGGTATGGCTGACGGCAATAAAGAGGCTGACCGCTCGCTGCGTCAGGCGCTGCTCTGGCTGGCACCGCAGGCTCAGGACGCTGCGCTCTATCAGACCTGGCAGCAGCGTCATCCTCAGGATAACGCGGTAGTGGATTACTACCGTAAAAACGTGGGCGGCGCGGAAAAGGGCGCCGGCTTTACGGCCCTGAACAGCGGCGATGTCAGCGGTGCGCAGTCCAGCTTTGAAAAAGTGCTGCAGGCGAACCCGCAGGATGCGGATGCGCTGGCGGGCATGGGCTATGTTGCGCAGCGCGCCGGGCGCTACGCTGAAGCCGCAGACTACCTGAACCGGGCGGCACAGCTGGGTGGCGATCAGAGCGATGCGCGGCAGAAGCAGGCGGCGGATGCCCGCTTTTACGCGCAGCTTGCCGCCGCTCAGCAGGCGCTGAAAAGCGGCGACAGTGCGCAGGCGCTGGCGCTGAGCGAGCCGCTGACCCAGGCTGAAGGCGAAAAAGGCGTGGCGGCAAAACTGTTCCGTGCCGATGTGCAGCGCCGCACCAATCAGTTGCAGCAGGCGGAGCAGACCTACCGTGCGATCCTGCAAAGCGATGCGGATAACCGCAGCGCCAAAGAGGGACTGTTCTATGTGCTGCGCCAGCAGAACCGCAGCGCTGAAGCTAACAGCCTGCTCGCCTCACTGCCCGACAGCGTGCGGCAGAGCGTGGCGCCACGCGGTAATAACAGCGATCCCATCCGGGCACAGGCGAAACGCGAGCAGGCCGCAGGCAACAGCGCCGCCGCGATCGCCACGCTGACCAGCGGCGTACAGCGCTATCCCACCGATGGCTGGCTGCGTCTGGATCTGGCGCGGCTCTACCGCGCGCAGGGCAATACGCTGATGGCAGCCAATGTGATGCAGCCGGTGATGCGCAATGGCGCGACCAGCAGCGAACTCTATGCCGGTGCGCTCAACGCCAGCGAAAGCGGCGCGTGGCAGCAGGCGAGCCAGCTGCTGGCACGTATTCCCGATCGCAGTAAAACCGGCGCAATGCGTGAACTGGCGCAGCGCGTTAACTTTAATCTGCAAATGGCAACGGCCGATCAGTATCTGGCACAGGGCTCGGATGCGGCGGCGGCGAATACGCTGCGCGCGCTGGCTGCTGCCCCGCCGGCTAATCCGGTTGACGCCGGCAATCTGGCGGAGAAACTGGCGAAAGCGGGCGATCTCACCAGCGCCGTGGCGGTGGTACGCAGCAACATGCAGCGCGGCGTGCAGGGTAACGCCGGGGACTATGCCACGCAGGTCACGGTGCTCAACCAGGCCGGGTTGAGCGGTGAAGCGCAGCGTTTTCTCAGCTCGCCTGAACTGCAGGCGCGCAGTACGCCAGCGCAGCTGGCTGATGTGCGCAACGGCTATCTGATCAATGAAGTAGATCGCCTGCGTGAGCAGAAACAGTATGCGGCGGCCTATGACAAACTGGTGGGTGCGCTGCAGCAGGATCCGCAAAACCGCGATCTGATGTTTGCCATGGCGCGTCTCTATCAGTCCGGCAAAATGAACAAAGAGGCGGGCGTGGTCTATGACTATCTGATCACGCAGGATACGCCGCAACAGGATGCGCGCACCGGGGCCATTAACGTGGCGCTGGCAGAGAATGATATCAGCAGGGCGAATACGCTGACGCGCGGACTGCGCAATGAAGAGACGCCGGAGCGGCTGCTGCTGCTGGCGCGCGTAGCGGAAGCCAACGGCGAGCACGGCGAAGCGATGCGTTATCTGCGTACCGCACGCGGTAAAATGATTGGTCTGCAGGGCGCGCAAAGCGGCAGCGTACCTGTGGTTGGCGGACTGGCGCTGGCAGACAATCCCTTTATTAACCGCAGCACCTCGCCGGTTGGCCGTTCCTCTTCCAGCTATGGCGCGGTCATGCCGTGGCAGAACGCACCAACAGTAAGCCGCACAGCAGACACTGCGCTGGCAGCCAATACGCCTGTGCTGCAGCAGAACCAGACGCTGCATCAGATTGACACGATGATGGACGCGCTGCAGGAGAAAACCGGGACCTGGGTACAGGGACAGATGCAGGTGCGCGGACGCGATGGCGAGTCAGGCTTGAGTAAGCTGACCGAAGCGAAAGCGCCGCTGACCTTTTCCACGGTGCCGTTTGGCGAGTCGCGGTTTGATTTTACCGTTACGCCGGTTTCACTGACCGCGGGCAGCGCTGGCGGAGATGCATGGCGCCGCTTTGGCAGCAATGCGCTGGTGCAGAGCAATGTCGTGGCAGCCGGGGATGCGAAAATCACGGACGTTCCCGCTTCAGCCACCGATTCGCAGTCCGCTTCCGGCGTTGAGCTGAACATGGCGCTGAAGGGCGACAGCTATAAAATCGATCTCGGCAGCACGCCGCTGGGCCAGGATCTCAGCACGCTGGTGGGCGGGATCCAGTGGTCACCGAAGCTGACTGATTTCCTGACGCTGATCCTGACCGGTGAACGCCGTGCCATGACCGACAGCCTGCTTTCGTATGTGGGAGCAGAAGATAAAACCAGCGGCAAACGCTGGGGACGCGTAACGAAAAATGGCGCGAATGCCCTGCTGAGCTATGACAACGGCGATGCCGGACTTTATGCCGGCGGCGGCGCTTATAGCTACATTGGCGAAAATGTGGCGAGTAACCAGAGCGTTCAGGCAACCGCTGGCGTTTATGTACGGCCTTTCCACTACGACGATCGCGAGCTGAAGGTGGGAATGAACCTCTCCTGGATGGATTTCTCCAAAAACCTCAGCTATTTCAGTTATGGCCAGGGCGGCTATTTCAGCCCGCAGAACTATGCATCCGTTTCATTCCCGGTGGATTTCAGCCGTCAGTTTGACGATCTGAAAGTCAACGTCGGGGGATCGGTAGGGTATCAGTCTTACAGCCAGGATAAGAGCGCCTACTTCCCGGACGATGCTGCGCTGCAGTCGCAGCTGCAGAGTCTGGCCGATCGCGGCTTTGTCAGAAGTGCTTACTACAGCGGTGAAAGTAAAAACGGCATAGGTTACAACCTGCACGCCGGTGCGGATTATAAAATTAATAAAGATGTCACGATTGGCGGGCAGCTGGGGTATGACACCTTTGGCGACTACAACGAAAGCACTGCCAACCTCTACTTCCGCTATATGTTTGGAGATAACTGATGAGCGAGCAACCCACCGCACGCGTGACCTGGTCGCATCAGCCTGGCTGGTTTGACCTGGTCTACGTGATGACAGAGAGCGTGCTGGAGAACGGCGGTGATGAAGCCACGGCTTTTCTGGCCAGCACCGGGGAGACGCTGGCGATGCGCTATCCGCTGCCGGCTTCACGTACCGTGCAGGATCTGGAACGGGAGATGAATCTGCAGCTGGCCCGCTTCAACTGGGGCTTTGTGCAGATTCATCCGGCAGAAAATGCGATTCAGATTGAGCATCATGCGCTGCCGGCCGGTCACGACACGCTGCCGGCTGAACGCTGGCGGCTGGCAATGGGGGCCGTGCTGGGCGGGCTGTATGCGCAGTGGCTGCGCGGTCAGGGCGGCAGCGCCGCAGTACCGCTGACGCTGGAAAACGACAATGGCTCAACGCTGCTGTATCGATATCAATAGGAAGCGGTAATGAATGTAATGCGGCACGGGCGTCGGTGGATGCTCTGTTTAATGATGATATTTTTTAGCGCGCAGGCGATGGCAGACGGCTGGAGCAGTTATAAAAGCCGCTTTCTGAACAGCGACGGCCGGATTATCGATACCGGCAACAAAGGCGTCAGCCATACAGAGGGTCAGGGCTATGGCATGCTGCTGGCGGTAGCGAATAACGATCGCGCTACCTTTGATCTGCTGTGGCAGTGGACGCGTGCGCATCTGCATAATCCGCAAAATGACCTGTTCTACTGGCGCTATGTGCCTGATGCGGCCGATCCGGTGGCAGACAAAAACGACGCCAGCGACGGTAATGTGCTCATTGCCTGGGCGCTGCAGCGCGCGGCCCAAAAGTGGGGAGGAGATTATCAGCAGGATTCCGATCGCATTCAGCGGGCAATTATTAAGCTGAACGTGATCGATTACGCCGGACACAAAGTTATGCTGCCTGGCGCAAACGGCTTTAATAAGTCGAGCTACGTCGTGCTGAACCCCTCCTATTTTCTGTTTGCTGCCTGGCAGGCGTTTGCTCAGCAGAGCCATCTGCGCGTCTGGAATACGCTCATTGACGATGGCATGACGCTGCTGGGTGAGATGCAGTTTGGTAAAACCGCGCTGCCACTGGACTGGGTCGCGCTGAACGCGGATGGCTCTGTCGCACCGGCGGTGGGGTACTCTAATCGGTTCAGTTATGATGCGATTCGCGTGCCGCTGAATATCTGGTGGTACGATCCGCAGAGCCTGCGGCTGGTGCCTTTTCAGCACGTCTGGCAGGGCTATCCGCGTCAGACTACGCCGGCCTGGTTCGACGTACTGGCTAACAGCCCGGCGCCTTATAATATGGAAGGCGGCCTGACAGCGGTACGCGATTTGACGCTGAACCAGACCGGTCATCTCAGCGACCGCATTCAGCCGGAACAGAATTACTTCTCTGCCAGCCTGCAGCTATTAGTGTGGCTTGCCTGGCAGGAAAAAGGTTAATGCTCTCCTGCGAGCGCGCGGTGCGCGCTCGCTTTCTACGCTCCCGGCAACGGGTAAAACGCTGAAAACGCGCCTCTCTTCCTTCCGACCGATGATTTTCACCCTTATCGCGGCGTACAACGTCTGAGACCTGGGATATACTTGCTGCGCATTCAGGCTACTATCACTGCGAATTATGGCGGCATTGCGGCCGGGAGAAATTTTGTTGCGCGTCAGTCGCTCGTTAACCATCAAGCAAATGGCAGCCGTGTCTGCGGTTGTGCTGGTGACGATCACGATTTTTATCGTTATCCAGCTTTTTCATTTTGTGCAGCAGCGCAGGGTTGATTACGCCCAGCAGATGGAGAATGTGGCGCACACGGTACGCCAGCCGCTCTCAGAGGCGGTGCTGAAAGCGGACATCCCTCAGGCGGAGCATATTCTTAATACACTGAAACCCGCCGGTATCCTGTCGCGGGCCGATGTGGTGCTGCCCAATGCGTTTCAGGCGCTGCACGCCGATTTTGCACCGGAAAAGCCGGTTCCGCGTCTGGTCGCCCGGCTGTTTGAACTGCCGGTGCAGATCACGCTGCCGCTGTATGCGATAGAGCGGGGCGGCATGCCAAAGCCCATCGCCTATCTGGTGCTTCAGGCGGACTCCTCGCGCGTTTACCAGTTTCTGCTCAGTACGCTCTCAACCATGATCACCACCTGGCTGCTGATGGCGCTGATCCTCTCAGTCGCTATTAGCTGGTGTATTAACCGTCTGGTTGTGCACCCGCTGCGCGATATTTCACGCGAGCTGCAGGAGCTGCCGCCGCAAGCCATCCTGACACATAAGCTTACGCTGCCCGGCAATCACCGCGATGATGAGATAGGCATGCTGATCCGCAGCTATAACCGCAATCAGCAGGTGCTGGAGTCCGTTCACGATGAGATGAGCCGGCTGACCACCCATTTTGCCGTGACGGATCTGCCTAACCGCACGCTGTTCCTGGCACTGCTCGACCAGCATCTGCAGCAGCGTCACCGGCAGCAGCCCTGGAGCGTCATGGTTATCCGTATCGAAACGCTGCAGGAAGCCAACGGCGTGCTGAGCGATGAGCAGCGTGATGCGCTGATGCTGACGCTGGTAGAGAAAATCCGCAGTACGATTGATGACCACACGCTGCTGGCGCAGACGGGGCCCAGCGATTTTGCGCTGCTGCTGAAGCGGGCGCACAACCCCTTCCGCGCGATGCGTCTGGCGCGCAACCTGATGCTGCGTATCAATCAGCCGGTCAATCTGTATCAGCTGCAGCTGCGACCCAATGCCAGTATCGGGCTGTCGCTCTCTGACGAGAGCCTCTGCTCTGCCCGCGAGCAGCTGGATCGGGCGACGTCAGCCATGATGTCAGCGCGGCATCAGGGGAAAAATCAGATCCTGTTTTTTGATCCGGTCCTGACCGAACGGGCGCAGAAGCGGCTGACGCAGGAGCATGACATTCTGCAGGGGCTGCAGGAGGGTGAGTTTGCGCTTTATCTGCAGCCCCAGCTTAACATGGCAACCGGTGAGCTGACGGGGGCTGAAGCGCTGCTGCGTATGCGGATGGCGGATGGCAGCTTCGGGCTGCCGGAAGAGTTCATCGCCAGCGCGGAAGAGATCGGCGTGATTTCCGCCATCGGTCGCTGGGTATTTGAAGAGGCGTGCCGCATTCTGGCCGGCTGGCAGCGACGGGGGATTACGCTGCCGCTGAGCGTAAATATTTCGGCCGTCCAGCTGCGCGACAGCGGCATGGTGACGCATCTGCAGAGCCTGCTGGAACGGCATCGCATCCGGCCGGGTTCTTTAGTGCTGGAAGTCACCGAAACCGCCGGAATAGGTGATGCCGAACAGGCGATGGCGCTGCTGCTCGCGCTGCAGCAGACCGGAGTTGCCGTTGCGCTGGACGATTTTGGTATGGGCTACTGCAATCTCAATTATCTGCATCAGTTTAAAGCGTTACCGGTTAATAAGCTGAAGATGGACCGCAGCTTTGTCGCCGCGCTGCCGGACGATGACACTATGGTGCGCATTGTGGCCGCCGTGGCAAAGATTGTGGATGCTGACGTTGTGGCTGAAGGGGTGGAAACGGCGGAGCAGCGCGACTGGCTGCTGGCGCGTGGCATTACTATTGGTCAGGGCTATCTGTATGCCGAAGCCCTGCCGCTTACCACCTTTGAACAGGGCTGGCTGCAGCGCTGTTCACGCACGTGATAGTGACCTTATCAATTGATTGTTCTGCAGAAACCGCGCCACAGCGCCAGCTGAAGCGTTTCAGTTCATAGTTAGAGTTTTGTAACTTTTGTAAGGAATGTCAGGGGATACTCATCCTGTTAACAGGGTGTTATTTTCAGTTTATCGGTAAGGTTTTACGCTCTCAGGCGGCTTGCCGCATGCGTTTCTCCCTGACACAGGCGGTGAATGCCGTCTCTACCTGGACACCTGTTATGAAACTGTTTAAAAGCCTCTACTTTCAGGTGCTGGTTGCCATCGGCATCGGCGTTCTGTTAGGCCATTACTATCCCGAATTAGGCGCGCAGATGAAGCCGCTTGGTGATGGTTTTGTAAAGCTGATCAAGATGATCATCGCCCCCGTAATCTTCTGTACGGTGGTGACCGGTATCGCCGGCATGGAGAGCATGAAAGCCGTCGGACGCACTGGCGCCGTAGCGCTGCTCTATTTTGAAATCGTCAGTACTATCGCGCTGATCATCGGACTGGTGGTAGTGAACGTGGTTCAGCCTGGCGCAGGAATGAACGTGGATCCCGCCACCCTGGATGCGAAAGCGGTAGCCGTTTATGCACAGCAGGCAGAGCAGCAGGGTGTGATCGCGTTCCTGCTTGATATCATCCCGGGCAGCGTCATTGGTGCCTTTGCCAGCGGCAACATTCTGCAGGTGCTGCTGTTCGCTATTCTGTTTGGTTTCGCACTGCATCGCCTCGGCAGCGCCGGTACCGTGATGTTCAACGTTATCGAAAGCTTCTCAAAAGTGATCTTTGGCGTGATCAACATGATTATGCGCCTGGCACCTATCGGGGCGTTTGGTGCCATGGCCTTCACCATCGGTAAGTATGGTGTCGGCTCGCTGGTGCAGCTTGGCCAGCTGATCATCTGTTTCTATATTACCTGTATCCTGTTTGTCGTGATCGTGCTGGGCGCAATTGCGCGCTGGGCTGGCTTTAACATCTTCAAATTTATCGGTTATATAAAAGAAGAGCTGCTGATTGTGCTGGGTACGTCATCGTCTGAATCAGCGCTGCCGCGCATGCTGGATAAGATGGAGCGCCTCGGCTGCAAAAAATCGGTGGTGGGGCTGGTTATTCCAACGGGCTACTCGTTTAATCTGGATGGCACCTCAATCTATCTGACCATGGCCGCCGTGTTTATTGCGCAGGCGACCAACGCTCATATGGATATCTTCCATCAGATCACCCTGCTGGTGGTTCTGCTGCTCTCCTCGAAAGGCGCGGCGGGCGTTACCGGAAGCGGCTTTATTGTTCTCGCCGCGACGCTCTCTGCGGTAGGGCATCTGCCGGTCGCGGGCCTGGCATTGATTCTGGGCATCGACCGCTTTATGTCCGAAGCGCGTGCGCTGACTAATCTGGTCGGTAACGGCGTAGCCACGGTGGTGGTGGCTAAGTGGGTGGGTCAGCTGGATGAAAACCAGATGAAAGAGACGCTTTCTTCAGCGAAAAAAGTCAATCACGTCTCTCATACCGGCGCATAATCCGCAATTTGCGTTAATTTCCAATTAAATGCCCGCTGTCACTTGCCCTGACAGCGGGCATTTGCATAATAAACCCCGTTGATTTTTTTCCCGATTTTTTTCCTTGTTGCGCGACTTCCTGGCCATCCTGTGGTCAAAGGAACTGTCATTAAATAAACGCGGCGGCAATACGCCGCGCGGGCCGCTTTCCCGGTGGCCAGTCAGTCCGTGCTAACAAGCGTTTATCTGTTTGATTAGGGGTTCACATGCAGGGCACCAGAATTCGGCTTTTGGTTGGCGGCTTGCTGCTTGCAGCAACCGGTTTCGGCGCGCACGCCGAAACACTTCAGCCCGATCCCGCCTGGCAGGAGGGCAAACTGGACAACGGGTTCAGTTGGCAGCTGCTGACCACACCACAACGTCCCAGCGATCGCATTGAGCTTCGCCTGGTGGTTAATACCGGCTCGCTGGCGGAGAGCGCTCAGCAGACCGGCTTCAGTCATCTGTTACCGCGCCTGGCGATGGTGCATAACACCGCGCTGGATACCAATCAGCAGCGTGCACTGTGGCAGCAGGCGATGGATCCGCAGCGTCCGCTGCCGCCAGCGATCTCGTCATACGACTACACTCAGTACAACCTCAGTCTGCCCAACAACCGGCCAGAACTGCTTAAAGAAGCGTTAAACTGGCTGGCGGCGACCGCGGGTAAGATGAGCATTAATGAGCAGGTGGTCGCGACGGCATTAAGCGCGACCGATCCCATCGCCACCTGGCCATCTGACACGCAGGATGTCTGGTGGCGCTACCGCCTGAAAGGCTCAACCATGCTGGCGCACGACCCCGGTGAGCCACCGCGCGCGCCGGTCGATCCCGCGCAGCTGAACAGTTTTTATCAGCAGTGGTATACGCCAGATAATATGACGCTCTATGTGGTTGGTAATGTCGACAGCCGCACTATCATGGAGCAGATTGGCAAGACTTTCGCAACGCTGAAAGGAAAACGCGATACGCCGGCACCACTGCCCACGCTGTCGCCGCTGCCGCATCAGCCGGTCAATCTGGTTGATGGCTCTCTGGCGCAGGACAGGCTGTCGCTGGTATGGGATACGTCGTGGCAACCGATTCGCGAATCGCAGTATCTGCAACGTTACTGGCAGAGCGATCTGGCGCGGGAAGCGCTGTTCTGGCACGTGCAGCGCGCGCTGGCAGATAATAAAGCGCAAAATGTGCAGGTCGGCTTTGACTGCCGCGTGCTTTATCAGCGCGCGCAGTGCTCCATCAATATGGAGAGTCCCAACGCGTCACTGCCGCAAAACATGAATCAGATCGCTAAAGCGCTGGCCGTGGTTCGCGATAAAGGGCTGCCGCAGGATGAATTTGATGCGCTTATGGCGCAGAAGCTGCTGGAGCTGAATAAGCTGTTTACCACCTACGCCCGTACGGATACTGACATTCTGATGGGGCAGCGCCTGCGCTCGCAGCAGAATGCGGTAGTGGATATTGCTCCCGAGCAATATCAGAAACTGCGCCAGTCTTTCCTGAGTGAGTTAACGCGTGAGCAGCTCAACCAGGAACTGCGTCAGCAGCTGACGCAGGAGCTGACTATGGTACTGATCCAGCCACAGGGCGAAGCAGAGACCAATGTGAAGATGTTGCAGGAGAGCTGGAACAAGGTGATGGCAGTGCCTGATGCGCCCGCCGCACCGGCCCCGGACGAAAGCAGTAAAGCAGAAAACAGCACCGATCGGGGCGCATAAATGCGCCCCCTGTGATGAATTCCGCGCAGGGCGTAACAACGTCAGGTTTTCGCCCGCAGCCATTCGGTGACCAGCATCGGCCAGCTTGCCAGTGGCAGATCGGCTACGCCGCGGATACCGAAACCGTGCCCGCCTTTCTGATAAAAATGGATCTCGGCCGGAATTTTATGTTCACGCAGCGCGCTGAAGAACAGCATGCTGTGGTTAACGGAAACCGCTTCATCGTCAGCCGCATGGATCAGCAGGGCTGGCGGTGTTTGCGCGTGCACGCGCGTCTCCAGCGAATAGGCATCGATACTTTTCTGATCCGGCCAGGCGCCCAGCAGGCGCGTGCGTGAACTTTCGTGTGCCAGGCCGTCACGCATACTGATAATCGGGTAGATCAGCACCATAGCGTCGGGGCGCGGTGAGAGCGCATCGATACGATCCTGGACCGGATAGAGCTTCTCGTTAAACCGCGTTCCCAGCGAGGCCGCAACGTGGCCGCCTGCGGAAAAGCCCATCATCACAATGTACTTACCGTTTTTGCCCTGCTGCGCCCGTTCGCGCAGCACGCGGACCGCCCGCTGGGCATCGGCCAGCGGTGCATCCGCGCCTTCATGATGCCCGTCATAGGGCAGGCGATATGTCATTACGGCCAGCGTATAGCCCATCGAGGTAAAAAACGTGGCCAGCGCGCTGCCTTCACGATCGATTAGCACCCGCTGATAACCGCCGCCCGGTGCCACCAGCAGGGTGATCCCGTTGGAGATTTCCGGATACCAGATAGCCATTTCCGGGCAGCGCACGCCGGTGGCTGCGCGATCGTAAGGCTCATACTCTTTAGCCAGGTCAACAATCTGCGGCTGAGCGCGGGAGTCACTGGCGCCTGGCGCATCACCGGATGGCCAGATATTGATAATTTCTGTGTGCATAAATCTGTCCTGAGCAGGGCGTATAGTCGTTGTTTTTCTGCGGCCGAAGGAACAGCGTCCTGCTGTTATTGATTAAAAGATGGTCTTCTTTTGCGTTGTCGTCCAGCCGAAAAAACGATAACCAGCGAGAATCAGACTATACCTGGCAGGCGGGAATTCTCTTTCAAGAGACTGAATTTAAACAGTTATGTTTAGCGAAGATAATAAGTGCACACTTCAGATAAAGTGCGAAAGATGGAAGAGGCGTACTAAGCGCAATGAACAGGATAAAACAGAGTAGTAAGTCAAACCAGTCACGGGAAATTTCAGCGGAGAAATCCCTCCGGCTGCGCCTTTTTCCGAACCCTTCCGGCGGCCGGTTTTCTGGCGCGTCAGTTTGCCTTAAGTCTTTAAATCGCCCTCCGGCGACGATTTAGCAGACAAAGCATCCTCTGTTTCTGCGATTAAGGCAAAGGCGCGCTGTTAGACTCGACGCCCTATATGGCTGCACAAAGCGATAAAGTTATCCAGGGACCAGCCGATACTTGCCGCCGGGTTGCTTTCTGCAGGCACTCACCACCGACCAGGAAAAAACCATGGTGATGAAGAATTCCGGACACCGGCTGCCTGTTTCTCTCAAACATGCGCAACCGGATATCGCATATTTCCGGCAGCAGTGCCAGCGTACTTATACTTTTCAGCCTATTTATCAGATATCTGGCCGCCTGCTGGCGATTGAGCTGCTGACCGCCGTTACGCACGCGGCTATGCCGGAAAAGCGTCTTTCACCGGAAAGCTACTTTGCTGCGCTATCGACAGAGCAGCGGCTGGATGTGGTGCATGAACAACTTACTCTGCTGTTGACGTGGTCCCGCTTTTTTATCCGCCATCAGCTGGTGGCATCGGTCAATATTGACGGGCCGACGCTGCTGGCGATACAGCAGCATTCGGCCCTGCGACGGCTGATTGGCCAGCTGCCGTGGGTGCGCTTTGAACTCACTGAGCATCATGCGCTGCCGCAGGAGGAGATGGTGGCGCAGATGCCGGAGCTGGGGCCGCTATGGCTGGATGATTTTGGCTCCGGCATGGCAAATTTTTCCGCGCTGACCGAACTGCGCTATGACTACATCAAATTATCGCGTGAACTCTTTATGCTGCTGCGCGCGTCAGAAGAGGGGCGAGTCCTTTTCTCAACGCTGCTGACGCTTATTAATCGCTACTGCAATGGCGTAATAGTTGAGGGCGTGGAAACCGAAGAGGAGTGGCGCCAGGTACAATCCTCACCCGCTATTGCAGCTCAGGGATACTTTTTTTCCCGTCCGCTTCCTTTTAGTGAGCTGGGATCGCTGCCGTTGATGCTTCTCTGATGTTGTTGCGCCGCGTCTCGACTATCTTTAATGAGACGTGAGAACAAGGAGGAAAAAGCATGACTCGCACGGGAAAAGCTGCCAGCTGGGTGGCGGGCATTCTGCTGTTACTGATCGTGGTACTGGTTGTGGTGATTGCCACCTTTGACTGGAACCGCCTGAAACCAACCATTAATCAGAAAGTGTCAGCAGAGCTGAACCGTCCTTTCGCGATACGCGGCGACCTTGGCGTACACTGGGCGCGTAACCGCGCTGAGCCGGGCTGGCGCAGCTGGATCCCCTGGCCGCAGGTACACGCTGAAGATATCATGCTGGGCAATCCGCCCGACATTCCTGACGTGACGATGGTACACCTGCAGCGCGTTGATGCGACGCTGGCCCCCCTGGCGCTGCTGCACAAAGAGATCTACCTGCCCTGGATCAAGCTGCAGCAGCCCGACGCGCGTCTGATACAGCTCGCCAGCAAGAAGAATAACTGGACATTTACGCTCGCCAGTAGCGAAAACAGCGAGGCTGACGCGGCTCCCTCAGCCTGGTCATTCCGCATGGATAATATTCTGTTTGATCAGGGGCAGCTGCGCTACCGCGATGCGATCAACAAAGCGGATGTAACGGTGAATATTAACTCACTCGGTAAACCCGTGCCTTATGCTCAGGTTACCGGCGGCGATGATAAGCAGAAAGGCGCTGGCGATTTTGTTTTTGGCTGGCAGGCGAAAGGCACCTATAACCAGCAGCCGCTTTCCGGCGACGGCAGAATTGGCGGCATGCTTTCACTGCGCAGCAAAACCACGCCATTTCCGCTGCAGGCCGATCTGCGTAACGGCACCACGCGGGTAAGGCTGGAAGGCACGCTGCAGGATCCGCTGAACCTGGGCGGGCTGGATGTGCGCCTGCGATTTTCCGGCGATACGCTGGCCAATCTCTATGGCTTAACCGGCGTGTTGCTGCCTGATACCCCCCCTTATGAAACTGACGGTCATCTGACTGCCCGCTTTAATGACGCCAAAGGCGCGCTGTTCCGCTATGAAAAGTTTAATGGCCATATCGGTGACAGTGATATCCATGGATCGCTCACCTATCGTCAGGGCAAACCCCGGCCGAAGCTGAGCGGCGAACTCACTTCCCGTCAGCTGCGCATGGCCGATCTCGGCCCGCTGATTGGCGTTGATTCCGGTAAAGGGAGTGAGAAAACGGCGCGGGCGAAGGCGCAGCGTGGTGAAGCCGCCACGCAGCCTGCCGATCGCGTGCTGCCTTACGATAAGTTTGAAACCAAAAGCTGGGATGCGATGGATGCCGACGTGAAGTTTAGCGGCAAGCGCATTGAGCACAGCAGCAAGCTGCCGCTCAGCGACCTCTATACGCATCTGACGCTGGAAAAAGGCGATCTGCTGCTTGATCCGCTGCGCTTCGGCATGGCCGGCGGCAATATCAATACCACTATCCGGCTTGAGGGCAGCCGTTCACCGATGCGCGGCCGCGCCGATCTGCACGCGCGCAAACTGCAGCTGCGCCAGCTGTTCCCTGATGTAACCGCCATGCAGCGCAGCCTGGGCCAGCTCAACGGAGACGCAACGCTAAGCGGTACCGGCAATTCGGTTGCCGCACTGCTGGGCAGCAGCAACGGTCAGCTGCGCCTGCTGATGAACAATGGCCTTATCAGCCGCAGCCTGATGGAAATTGCCGGGCTTAACGTCGGAAACTACGTGGTGGGTAAACTGTTTGGTGATGATGAAGTGCGCATCAACTGTGCCGCCACCGATCTTACGCTGCGCCAGGGCGTCGCAACGCCGCGCCTGTTCGTGTTTGATACCGAAAATGCGGTAATCAACGTCACCGGCAACGTTAACTTTGCCAGCGAGCGACTCGATCTGTCGGTAAATCCTGAGAGCAAAGGCATTCGCATTATTACGCTGCGTTCTCCGCTCTACGTGCGCGGAACCTTTAAAAATCCGGATGCCGGGGTTAAAACCGGGCCGCTTATTGCACGCGGTGCGGCGGCCGTAGCGCTGGGGGCGGTTGTGGCACCGGCTGCCGCGCTGCTGGCGCTGATTTCACCCAGCGACACCGACGCTAATCAGTGCAGCAATGTGCTGCAGCAGATGAAGAGCCAGAAGTGATTAACTGCGCCATAGCACCTTAATGATGTGGTAACCAAACGCGGTTTTTACCGGTCCGTAAGGCTTCAGCAGCGGGCAGGTAAAAACCGCTTTATCAAAAGCCGGCACCATCTGTCCCTGACGAAACTCGCCCAAATCACCGCCGTTGCGTCCGGACGGGCAGGTTGAATGTTTTTTTGCCAGCTGCTGAAAGTTGCCTCCTTTCTCTAGCTGCGCCAGCAGGGCTTTCGCCTGTACTTCCTCTTTCACAAGGATATGTAAAGCTGCTGCGGTTTTCGCCATGGTGCTCTCCTGTTATGTATAATGTGCGGCGCATTATAGCGTAGTGCGCGTCAGTTGCAGGGGCGCCATTGATGGCGACCTTTGCGTTCAGGTACGCACCCTGCGACGCGATGTAATTCTTCCTGTCTGATTCAATCGAGTGATGTTTTTTATGCGTTTAAACCCCGGCCAACAACGTGCTGTCGAATTTGTCACCGGCCCCTGCCTGGTGCTGGCGGGGGCGGGGTCCGGTAAAACCCGCGTCATTACCAATAAAATCGCTCACCTGATCCGCGAATGCGGCTATCAGGCGCGCCACATTGCTGCGGTGACGTTTACCAATAAGGCGTCGCGCGAAATGAAAGAGCGCGTGGCGCAAACGCTGGGACGCAAAGAGGCGCGCGGCCTGATGATTTCAACCTTTCATACGCTGGGGCTGGAGATTATCAAGCGTGAATATGCCGCGCTGGGGATGAAATCGAGCTTTTCGCTGTTTGACGACCAGGATCAGCTGGCGCTGCTGAAAGAGCTGACCAGCCAGTGGCTGGAAGAGGATAAAACACAGCTGCAGCAGCTGATTGCCACGATCTCTAACTGGAAAAACGATCTGATCGATCCGCAGGGTGCGGCAGCAATAGCAAAATCCCAGCGTGACCAGATATTTGCGCACTGCTATCAGCTCTATGATCGGCATCTCAAATCGTGCAACGTGCTCGATTTTGACGATCTCATCCTGCTGCCCACGCTGCTGCTGCAGCGTAATGAGGCGGTACGCGAACGCTGGCAGCAGCGTATTCGCTATCTGCTGGTGGATGAGTATCAGGATACCAACACCAGCCAGTATGAGCTGGTAAAACTGCTGGTCGGCGCGCGCGCGCGATTTACCGTGGTGGGCGATGACGACCAGTCTATCTACTCCTGGCGCGGGGCGCGTCCGCAAAACCTGGTGCTGCTGAAAGAGGACTTTCCGGCGCTGGAGGTCGTGAAGCTGGAGCAGAACTATCGCTCCACGCAGCGTATTCTCAAAGCGGCTAATATATTGATCGCCAATAACCCGCACGTGTTTGAAAAGCGTCTCTTTTCTGAACTGGGGTCAGGCGAATCGCTGAAGGTGCTGAGCGCGAATAATGAAGACCACGAAGCGGAGCGCGTAACCGGCGAGCTGATCGCACATCACTTTATCAACCGCACCCAGTATAAAGATTACGCCATTCTCTATCGCGGCAATCATCAGTCGCGCGTGTTTGAAAAGCTGCTGATGCAGAACCGCATTCCCTACCGTATTTCCGGCGGCACTTCGTTCTTTTCACGCCCGGAGATCAAGGATCTGCTGGCCTATCTGCGCGTGCTGACTAATCAGGATGACGACAGCGCGTTTCTGCGCATCGTAAATACGCCGCGTCGCGAAATCGGCCCGGCCACGCTGCAGAAGCTGGGTGAGTGGGCCACGCTGCGTAATAAGAGCCTGTTTAATGCCAGTTTTGACATGGGGCTGGCTCAGACGCTAAGCGGGCGCGGTCTGGAGCATCTGCAGCGTTTTACCCACTGGCTGAATGAGATTGTGCAGCTGACTGAACGGGAGCCGATTAGCGCGGTGCGCGATCTGATCCGCGGTATCGACTATCAGAGCTGGCTGTTTGAGACCTCCGGCAGTCCGAAAGCCGCAGAGATGCGGATGAAAAACGTCAATACGCTGTTCCAGTGGATGACGGAAATGCTTGAAGGTGATGAGCTGAATGAGCCCATGACGCTGGCACAGGTTGTCACGCGCTTTACCCTGCGCGATATGATGGAGCGGGGAGAGAGTGATGAAGATCTCGACCAGGTTCAGCTGATGACGCTGCACGCATCAAAAGGGCTGGAATTTCCCTATGTCTACCTGGTCGGCATGGAAGAGGGTCTGTTGCCGCATCAGAGCAGCATTGATGAGAACAACATCGAAGAGGAGCGGCGTCTCGCCTATGTGGGCATTACGCGCGCACAGAAAGAGCTGACATTTACGCTCTGCCGGGAGCGTCGCCAGTATGGTGAGCTGATTCGTCCTGAACCCAGCCGTTTTTTGCTGGAGCTGCCGCAGGATGACGTCGAGTGGGAGCGTGAGAAAAAAGTGGTAAGCGCAGAAGAGCGCGTTAAAACCGGGCAAACCCGGGTGGCCGGGTTGCGGGCAATGCTGGCGAATGCAAAAAAGTAGTGGCAGCCGTCACGTCATCAGGAGAAGGTCAGGAGCCAGTGAACGTAGGACTGAAAGTGGCTCTCCTGCTCCAGCAGCTCGGCGCGCAGCGGATGCGCCTCCAGCCAGCCCGCCGGCAGCGTAAGGTGCAGCGTATCCTCTTCTGCCAGTAAGCGTACCGCCGGAAGCGTATCGTCACGGCGACGCGTGGAGAAGATAATCGCCAGGCGCAGCAGGCGGCTCAGACGTTCTGCCGTACGCGGCGGCACGGCATTTTGCTGGGCCAGCAGAGCCAGATCGATACTGCCGCTCTGGTTCTGCAGCAAACAGGCGAGCACTTTTTTCTGCGCGGGCGTAAAGCCAGGCAGATCGAGATGGCGAATCAGATAGGCGGCGTGCCGGGGAGCCTGACGAAAATCGACGCTCAGGCCAATTTCGTGTACGGCACAGGCGCTTAACAGCAGATCGCAACAGCGCTGGTCAAGCTTCCAGCTCTGGCTGACCTGACGAAAAAAACGTTCAGCCAGCTGCTGCACCCGGTCAGCCTGTTCCACATCGATAGAAAAACGGCGCTGCACATTATGCAGCGTACGGCTGCGGATATCGCGATTGACCGGCAGATGGAGCATGCCATACACCAGACCTTCGCGCAGCGCGCCGCCTGCCAGCGTCATGCTATCAATATTCAGTTCGTTGAAAATGGCGATGAGAATCGACAAACCGCTGGGAAAGACCAGCGCACGCTCCAGCGTCAGCCCTTCAATTTCCAGCTCTTCCAGCTTGCCGCACTGAATAGCGCGCTGCTTCAGCTGCTGCAGTTTACTCAGGGTGATACGCTCATCCATCCCCTGCGCCACCATGATCTCCTGCAGAGCCTGAACCGTACCGGATGCACCGACGCAGACCTGCCATCCTTTCTCACGCAGCGCCGCTACCACGGGTTGCAGCATGTCGCGCGCCGCCTGTTCTGCCCGGTCAAAATTGTCCTGCGTCAGATGGCGATTGCTGAAAAAACGCTCCAGCCAGGTGACGCAGCCCATTGAAAGGCTGAACAGCGTGGTTGCGTGCGAACCTTCACCGGTAACCAGTTCGGTGCTGCCGCCGCCAATATCGACTACCAGACGCTGGTCGGAGCCGCCGGTCGTATGGGCCACGCCCTGATAGATCAGGCGCGCTTCTTCCTCACCGCTGATAACATTGACCGGACAGCCCAGGATCGCTTCAGCGGTGGTCAGAAAGTCTGGCGCGTTGCGTGCGATGCGCAGCGTGGCGGTCGCCACCACGCGGATCTGCTCTGGCGGGATATCCTGCAGCTGTTCCGAAAACAGCTTCAGGCACTGCCAGCCGCGCTGCATCGCCTCAGCAGAGAGTTCGCTGTCAGCATTAAGTCCTGCTGCCAGCCGGACTTTGCGCTTGATGCGCGCCACGGTCTGAATAGTGCCGGAAACTTCACGCACCACCAGCATATGAAAGCTGTTAGACCCGAGGTCGATCGCTGCATAGAGTGATGATGCGCTTAGCATGTGGGATTAACCTGGGCGTTTACGGTTATGGTTACGGGGCGCACTGCTCCGGCGATTACTGTTATTGCCGCCGCGACGCTGACCGTTGCCGGTGCGGTTGCGCTGCAGACGTTTTGCCGGTGGCAGATCGCTGAGCAGCGCATCGCTGTTGTATTTGCTGACCGGAATGCCGTGACCGATATACTCCTCAATCGCGGGCAGATTCAGCGCATACTCTTCACACGCGAGGCTGATAGAGTGTCCGCTGGCGCCGGCACGGCCGGTACGACCAATACGGTGAACGTAATCTTCGCGATCGTCCGGCAGATCGTAGTTAAAGACGTGCGTTACGGCCGGAATATGCAGACCGCGCGCCGCAACATCCGTTGCTACCAGAATATCCACGTCGCCTTTGGTGAAATCATCGAGAATGCGCAGGCGCTTTTTCTGCGGGACATCACCGGTCAGCAGACCGACGCGATGACCGTCGGCGGCCAGATGGCCCCAGATATCTTCACAGCGATACTTGGTGTTAGCAAAGATGATGGCGCGATCGGGCCACTCTTCTTCGATCAGCGTCTGCAGCAGACGCATCTTCTCTTCATTGGATGGATAGAAGAGCTCTTCTTTGATGCGGTGGCCAGTTTTCTGTTCCGGTTCCACTTCGACATATTCCGCGTTGTTCATATGCTCAAACGCCAGTTCCCGGACGCGGTAAGAGAGCGTTGCGGAAAACAGCATGCTCAGACGCTGCGTGGCAGGCGGCATGCGGCGGAATAGCCAGCGAATATCTTTAATAAAGCCGAGATCGAACATGCGATCGGCTTCGTCCAGCACCACAACCTGAATAGCGCCCAGATTCACATGGTTCTGTTTTGCGTAATCAATCAGACGTCCGGTAGTGCCCACTAGGATGTCGACACCGTCAGCGAGCACTTTAAGCTGCTTGTCATAGCCGTCGCCGCCGTAAGCCAGACCCATTTTCAGGCCGGTCGCTTTAGCCAGCGGCTCCGCATCGGCGTGAATCTGTACGGCCAGCTCGCGCGTAGGGGCCATGATCAGCGCACGTGGCTGATTAACCTGGCGCCCTTCAGCAGCAGGGTGAGAAAGAAGATAATGAAACGTTGACGTCAGAAACGCCATCGTTTTGCCGGTACCGGTTTGCGCCTGACCCGCAACATCACGCCCTGAAAGCGCAAAAGGCAGTGCGAGCGCCTGGATAGGCGTGCAGTGCTGAAAGCCTTTGCTATCAAGGGCTTCCACGACCTGAGGGTGCAGGGCGAAGTCGGAAAACTTCTGTTCGGTTAAGTGTGTTTTGCTCATAGTGTGGTAGAATATCAGCTTACTATCGCTTTACGAAAGCGTATCCGATGAAATAAAGTTAACCAACGTTGGTATATTTTACGCCAATTCGCCAGGCATAATCTTTGGAGTTAAACATGAGCAGCGATAAAATCGTTCACCTCACCGATGACAGTTTCGATACTGACGTGCTGAAAGCCGAGGGTGTTACCCTGGTTGACTTCTGGGCTGAATGGTGTGGTCCTTGCAAAATGATCGCCCCGATCCTCGATGAAGTTGCTGAAGAGTACGACGGTAAGCTTACCATCGCCAAGCTGAACATTGATGAGAACCCAGGTACCGCGCCAAAATATGGCATCCGTGGTATTCCGACCCTGCTGCTGTTTAAAAACGGCGAAGTGGCGGCAACTAAAGTGGGTGCGCTGTCTAAAGGCCAGCTGAAAGAGTTCCTGAACGCCAATCTGGCGTAAGCGCAACGCGCTCTGTTCCGCAGTGGTGAATTTTTTCGCCACTGCTGGACGCCGCTGGTCAGGCGTGCTAATTTGACGATACTGCATTACGCACTTACCTTTGTAGTTTGCATCTAAAGATTTCTCTTGTCAGACCCCGCTCGAGTTGAACGTTTTTGTGGTTTGGCAATCTGACGGCTAGCATACCCGGCATCATCTTTCGACCGTCTCTCGCTTCCTATCGCTCTATCAGACGATACCCGCCGAGCAGTGTTGAAAAAGAGCCATTAACAGGCATGGAATTTTTGCCATACCATTCACGACAATCATTTCGAGAATTACCCCGAGTTTAAGAACCCATCACTATGAATCTTACCGAATTAAAGAATACGCCGGTTTCTGAGCTGATTACTCTCGGCGAAAATATGGGGCTGGAAAACCTGGCGCGCATGCGCAAACAGGACATTATTTTCGCCATCCTCAAACAACATGCGAAGAGCGGCGAAGACATCTTTGGTGATGGCGTGCTGGAGATATTGCAGGACGGATTTGGATTCCTCCGTTCCGGAGACAGCTCCTACCTCGCCGGTCCTGACGATATCTATGTTTCCCCCAGCCAGATTCGTCGTTTTAACCTGCGTACCGGCGACACCATTTCCGGTAAAATCCGTCCGCCAAAAGAGGGTGAGCGCTATTTTGCCCTGCTGAAAGTTAACGAAGTTAACTACGACAAGCCGGAAAACGCCCGCAGTAAGATTCTGTTCGAAAACCTCACGCCGCTGCACGCTAACAGTCGTCTGCGTATGGAGCGGGGTAATGGCTCAACTGAAGACTTAACCGCTCGCGTGCTGGATCTGGCGTCGCCAATTGGCCGCGGCCAGCGTGGCCTGATTGTGGCACCGCCAAAAGCGGGTAAAACCATGCTGCTGCAGAACATTGCGCAGAGCATTGCGTATAATCATCCGGATTGCGTCCTGATGGTGCTGCTGATTGACGAGCGCCCGGAAGAAGTGACCGAGATGCAGCGTCTGGTTAAAGGTGAAGTTATCGCCTCTACCTTCGATGAGCCTGCATCCCGCCACGTGCAGGTTGCTGAAATGGTCATCGAAAAGGCCAAGCGCCTGGTCGAGCATAAAAAAGATGTCATCATCCTGCTCGACTCAATCACCCGTCTGGCGCGTGCGTATAACACCGTGGTTCCTGCCTCAGGTAAAGTCCTGACCGGTGGTGTTGATGCCAACGCCCTGCATCGTCCGAAGCGTTTCTTCGGTGCAGCACGTAACGTGGAAGAGGGCGGTAGCCTGACTATCATCGCCACAGCGCTGGTTGATACCGGTTCGAAAATGGATGAAGTCATTTACGAAGAGTTTAAAGGTACAGGTAACATGGAACTGCACCTGTCGCGTAAGATTGCGGAAAAACGCGTCTTCCCGGCAATTGACTACAACCGTTCCGGTACCCGTAAAGAAGAGCTGCTCACCTCTCAGGAAGAGCTGCAGAAGATGTGGATCCTGCGCAAAATTATTCACCCGATGGGCGAGATTGACGCGATGGAGTTCCTCATCAACAAGCTGGCGATGACCAAAACCAACGATGAATTCTTCGACATGATGAAGCGTTCATAAGCGGTTAAAAGCGAAACAATGATATTGTTACGCAGGTAATAAATCGGCATTATTTCTGTTAAACGCCACGGCTTATCGTGGCGTTTTTTATTTGTGCGCATTAGGATTAGGCGAGTCAGAAAAGTTTTAGAATGACGCAAGCAGAAAGGCGGCGATTTTTTCAGCAACCGCGCGCGCTGCGGCCTGGTCAGACAGGGATATACAGCAATAACCGGGATTTTGCTTATTGTTGTCCACGATTTTAGCTGAGAGCGTTAATGTGAATTTACTCACTATGGGTGCAGAGCTGGGTTTAACTTTTCTCTTCTCTCTGGCATTCCTTTTTATGGCCCGTAAGGTCGCAAAAAAAATCGGATTAGTTGATAAGCCTAATGCAAGGAAAAAGCATCAGGGCGTTATCCCTCTCGTTGGCGGTATTTCCGTTTACGCTGGCGTTTGCTTCGCTTTCCTTATTACGCAGTCCTATATGCCGAACGGCCTGCTCTATCTCTTCTGTGCCGGCGTGCTGGTGCTGGTCGGCGCACTCGACGATCGCTTTGATATCAGCGTAAAGTTTCGCGCCTGTATGCAGGCGATTATCGCCGTTGTCATGATGTATGGCGCCAAGCTCTATTTGCTGAGTCTCGGTTTTATTGTGGGTCCGGTGGAGATTGTCGTCGGTCCCTTTGGCTACGTATTAACGCTGTTCGCCGTCTGGGCGGCAATTAATGCGTTTAACATGGTCGACGGTATCGATGGTCTGCTGGGCGGACTCTCCTGCGTAACGTTCGGTGCAATGGGGATCATTCTCTATTTTGACGGCATGACCAGCCTGGCAATGTGGTGTTTTGCCATGATCGCCGCCACTATTCCCTATATTTTGCTGAACCTCGGTTTTCTGGGCAAACGCTATAAAGTGTTTATGGGTGATGCCGGCAGCACCATGATCGGTTTCACCATTATCTGGATCCTGCTGGAAACGACACAGGGCCTGAGCCATCCTATTACGCCGGTAACAGCGCTGTGGCTGATCGCCATCCCGCTGATGGATATGGTGGCTATCATGTATCGCCGGCTGCGCAAGGGCATGAGTCCATTCTCAGCCGACAGGCAACATATTCACCATCTCATCATGCGTGCCGGTTTCTCGTCACGTCAGGCTTTTTTACTGATCACGCTGGCGGCGGCGCTGCTGGCAGGCATCGGCGTGCTCGGCGAATATCTGGCGTTCATACCTGAGTGGGTCATGCTGGTGCTCTTCCTGGTAGCATTTCTGCTCTATGGCTACTGCATTAAACACGCGTGGCGTATGGCACGAATGATTCGCCGTCTCAAGCGCAGATGGAATCAAGCGCATATCAATAAAACATGACCTGGATAAGCATCAGATAAGGACACCGCTGTTATGAACTCTGTTGTGGAGAACGAACTGGATATTCGCGGCCTGGGCTGCACGCTGTGGCGCGGTAAACGCTGGATAGCGGGCTGCGCTGTTCTGTTTGCCCTGCTGGCCTGGCTCGCTTCAATGCTGATGAAGCAGGCGTGGAGCACCACGGCAGTCACCGACCGGCCTACGGTTAACATGCTGGGCGACTACTATGTACAGCAGCAGTTTCTGAACAACCTCGATATCCACAGCAATACGCTGAGCCTGAATAATCCGGCCCCTACCGTAATGGATGAGGTCTATCAGGAGTTCACCATGCAGCTCGCTTCATGGGATACGCGGCGCGATTTCTGGCAGCAGACCGACTATTTTAAAAGCCGTAAAAGTGGTAATGCGCATAATGATGCGGCCTTGCTGGACGATATGATCACCAACATCCAGTTTATGCCGGCAGATAGTGCGCACAACACGCTTGATACGGTGCGGCTGGTGGCAGAAACCGCCGGTGATGCTAACAATCTTCTGCGTCAGTATATTGCTTACGCCAGCGAGCGTGCGGCACGCCATCTGAATGAAGAGCTGAAAGGCGCATGGCAGGCGCGCAACGTGCAGCTGCAGTCGCAGGTTGACCGGCAGCAGGCGGTGGCGCAGGCGGTGTACGATCGCCAGCGTCAGCGCATTGAGCAGGCGCTGAAGCTCGCCAGTCAGCAGGGTATTACCGATAACCGTGCGCCTGCTGCAGGTGAGAGCCTGCCAGAGAGCGATCGCTTTTTACTGGGCCAGCAGCGGCTACAGGCGCAGCTCGATATGCTGCAGGCCAGCGGCCCCGCCTACGATTTGAGCTATGATCAAAACAGGGCGATGCTGAGCACGTTACAGGCTGGCCCACGCCTTGATAAACAGTTCCAGACTTACCGCTACCTGCGCACGCCGGAAGAGCCCGTTTCACGCGACAGCCCGCGCCGTCTGTTTATGATGGTGATGTGGGGAGCGATCGGGGCGCTGGTCGGAGCGGGTGTGGCGCTGGTGCGCCGGCCGCGCGCGTTATCAGCTATTCGCCAATAAGAGAATCAGCGTGAAAGTACTGACTGTATTTGGCACCCGTCCTGAAGCCATCAAAATGGCGCCGCTGGTGCAGGCACTGGCGCAGGATGCTGCGTTTGAATCCCGCCTGTGCGTCACCGCACAGCACCGTGAAATGCTCGATCAGGTGCTGCATCTGTTTCAGCTGCAGCCCGATTACGATTTAAATATCATGCGCCCGGAGCAGGGGCTGACCGAGATTACCTGCCGTATTCTGCAGGGCATGAAAACCGTTTTAGCCGATTTTAAACCTGATGTGGTGCTGGTGCACGGTGATACCACCACCACGCTGGCTGCCAGCCTGGCGGCCTTTTATCAGCAGATCCCGGTGGGACACGTCGAGGCTGGTTTACGCACCGGTAATCTGATGTCGCCCTGGCCGGAGGAGGCTAACCGCACGCTCACAGGCCATCTGGCAAGCTATCACTTCACGCCGACCACCACATCGCGGCAGAACCTGCTGCGGGAAAACCTGCCTGATGCGCGTATCTTTGTCACCGGCAATACGGTAATCGACGCGCTGCTGTGGGTGCGCGATCGCGTGCTGACCAACGCCGATCTCAATGCCCGCCTGGCGGCGCACTATCCGTTTCTGGAATCGGACAAAAAGCTGATCCTGGTTACCGGTCACCGGCGCGAAAGTTTTGGTAAGGGCTTTGAGCGTATCTGCAGTGCGCTGGCGCAGATTGCGCGCCTTCATCCGCAGGCGCAGATCGTCTATCCGGTGCATCTCAATCCCAACGTCAGCGAGCCGGTTAACCGGATACTTAGCGGTATCGACAATATTATTCTGATCGAACCGCAGGAGTATCTGCCGTTTGTCTGGTTGATGAACCGTGCCTGGCTGATCCTCACCGATTCCGGCGGAATTCAGGAAGAGGCGCCGTCGCTGGGGAAACCGGTGCTGGTGATGCGCGATACCACGGAGCGGCCGGAAGCGGTCGCGGCAGGGACGGTAAAACTGGTTGGCACCGATGTCGATACCATTGTCGCTGAAGTCACCCTGCTGCTGCAGGACGAAGAGGCGTGGCAGAGTATGAGCCGGGCACACAACCCTTATGGCGACGGCCACGCCTGCGCACGCATTCTGCAGGCGCTGAACAACAACAGAGTTTAATTATGTCTTTTAATACCATTTCCGTGATCGGACTGGGTTACATCGGGCTGCCAACGGCAGCCGTTTTCGCTTCAAGGGGAAAGCAGGTCGTGGGCGTGGATGTCAATCTGCGCGCCGTTGAAACCATTAACCGGGGGGAAATCCACATCGTGGAGCCCGATCTCGGCGAGGTGGTCCGGCAGGCGGTGCAGCAGGGGCTGCTGCGCGCCACCACGACGGCAGAACCGGCAGATGCGTTTCTGATCGCTGTCCCCACGCCCTTTATGAACGATCATCAGCCAGACCTGAGCTTTGTCCGCGCGGCCGCGCTGTCGCTGGCACCGGTACTGAAAACAGGCGATCTGGTGATTCTGGAGTCGACTTCGCCGGTCGGCGCCACAGAGCAGATGGCGGAATGGCTGGCCGAGGCGCGTCCCGATCTGCGTTTTCCTCAGCATGAGGGCGAGAGCGATATCTTTATCGCCTACTGTCCGGAGCGGGTGCTGCCTGGCAAGGTGATGACCGAACTGCTGGAGAACGATCGCGTGATTGGCGGCATGACGCCCGCCTGTTCGGCGCGTGCCAGCGAGCTGTACCGTATTTTCCTGCGCGGAGCCTGCGTTGAAACCAACGCGCGTACGGCGGAGATGTGCAAGCTGACGGAAAACAGCTTCCGCGATGTCAATATCGCTTTTGCTAATGAGCTGTCGCTGATCTGCGCCGATCAGAAGATCAACGTCTGGGAGCTGATTGCGCTGGCGAACCGGCATCCGCGCGTCAATATTCTGCAGCCCGGACCGGGCGTGGGCGGACACTGTATTGCCGTCGACCCGTGGTTTATTGTGGCGCAGAACCCGCAGCAGGCGCGGCTGATTCGCACCGCGCGTGAAGTGAATGATGCCAAACCTGGCTGGGTACTGGAGCAGGTAAAACAGGCGCTGGCGGAGTGCGCGACGCAGAGCGATAAGCGCGCCAGCGAGATCGCTATTGCCTGTTTCGGGCTGGCGTTTAAGCCCGATATCGACGATCTGCGTGAGAGCCCGGCGATGGCGGTCGCGCAGCGCATTGCGGCGTGGCACAGCGGAGAGACCTGGGTTGTCGAGCCGCACGTTACGTCGATTCCTGACCGGCTGGGGCAGGACGCCTCGCTGGTATCCGTGGAGCAGGCGCTACAGCAGGCTGACATTCTGGTGATGCTGGTTGATCATGCACAGTTCCGGGCCATTGACGCTGCGCAGATTGCCCAGCCGTGGATTGTCGATACCAAAGGGGTATGGCGATGAAACGCTTTCTGATCACCGGCGGCGCGGGATTTATAGGCTCAGCGCTGGTGCGCTTTCTGATTGAAAGCACGGAGCATCAGGTCGTGGTGGTGGATAAGCTAAGCTACGCCGGCAATCTGGCGTCGCTGGCGGGCGTGCAGCAGCATCCGCGTTTTGCCTTTGAACAGGTTGATATCTGTAACCGGCCGGAGCTTGATCGGGTGCTGGCGCAGTATCAGCCCGACTGCGTAATGCATCTGGCAGCAGAAAGCCACGTCGACCGCTCGATTGATGGGCCATTTGCCTTTATCGAAACCAATATTGTCGGCACTTATCATCTGCTGGAAGCGGTACGCCACTACTGGCAGGCGATGGAGAGCACGCGCAAAGCTGGCTTCCTGCTGCACCATATTTCCACAGACGAAGTCTTTGGCGATCTGCACGGTACGGATGATTTTTTCACCGAAACCACGCCTTATGCGCCGAGCAGCCCCTACTCCGCATCAAAAGCCAGCAGCGATCATCTGATGCGTGCCTGGATGCGAACGTATGGACTGCCGGTGATCGTCACCAACTGCTCCAATAATTATGGCCCGTGCCATTTTCCGGAGAAGCTGATCCCGCTGACTATCATCAATGCGCTGGCGGGCAAGGCGCTGCCGGTCTACGGCAACGGCAGCCAGATCCGCGACTGGCTCTATGTGGAAGATCATGCGCGCGCGCTCTATACCGTTGTCAGTCACGGCAAAGCAGGAGAGACCTACAATATTGGCGGGCATAATGAGCGACGTAATCTTGAGGTAGTGCACGCTCTGTGCGATCTGCTCGATGAGCTTGCCGCCGGGCAGCGTCCTGCGGTGATTAACAGCTACCGCGAGCTGATCGCCTTTGTTAGCGACCGTCCCGGACACGATCTGCGTTACGCCATCGATGCCAGCAAAATTGCCCGCGAGCTGGGCTGGACGCCACAGGAAACCTTTGAGAGCGGCATACGTAAAACGGTGGAGTGGTATCTGGCCAACCCGCAGTGGTGGCAGGCTATTCTCAACGGCAGCTATCGCGCTGAACGCCTCGGCTTAACCGCATCGCGCTGAAGCAGAGCCAGAAGGAGCAATGATGAAAGGTATTATTCTGGCGGGTGGTTCAGGAACGCGCCTGCATCCGATTACCCGCGCAATTTCCAAGCAGCTGCTGCCGGTGTATGACAAGCCGATGATCTATTATCCCCTTTCTGTCCTGATGCTGGCAGGCATCCGCGATGTGTTGATCATTACCACGCCTGAAGACCGGGCGCACTTTGAGCGTCTGCTGGGGGATGGCAGTGAGTTTGGTGTCCGGCTCTCCTATGCTGAACAGCCAAGCCCCGATGGACTGGCGCAGGCGTTTATTATTGGTGAATCGTTTATTGGTGACGACCACTGCTGTCTGGTGCTGGGCGACAATCTCTACTTTGGTCAGGGTTTTAGTCCGAAGCTGAAAAAAGTGGCTGCCCGAACGGAAGGCGCGACGCTCTTCGCTTACCAGGTGATGGATCCCGAGCGGTTCGGCGTGGTGGAATTTGATGAGGCGTTTAATGCGCTTTCAATCGAAGAGAAGCCGGCGCAGCCAAAATCGCGCTGGGCGGTGACCGGACTCTATTTTTACGATCGCCGCGTGGTGGAGTTTGCAAAGCGCGTCCAGCCCTCGGCGCGCGGTGAGCTGGAGATTACGGCGATTAACCAGATGTACCTGGAGGCTGGCTCACTCTCTGTTGAGCTGCTGGGTCGCGGGTTCGCCTGGCTGGATACCGGTACGCATGACAGCCTGGTTGAAGCCAGCGTCTTTGTGCAGACGGTAGAAAAGCGGCAGGGATTCAAGATAGCCTGCCTGGAAGAGATTGCCTGGCGCAACGGCTGGCTGAGCGATGCTCAGCTACAGGCGGCAGGCGAGGCGTTAACCAAAACCGGCTACGGCCAGTATCTGCTGGATATTTTACATGCCCGTCCGCGTCAGTATTGATCCCCTTGAGTGGGAGAGTGACTTCTTTCATCAGCCCACGGCGCGCCTGACGCTGCAGGGTGAACTAACGTTGCCGCAGGCGCTGCAGCAGGTGACAGGCCTGCTGCAGATAAAAGTGCCGGCAGAGCAGACCGCGGCGATTGATGCGGTCTGCCAGCACGGCTTTCAGCTGGTTGAGGGAGAAGCCGATCTGACGTTACCGCTGACGCAGACGGCGCGTCAGCCTGGCGTACGAATTGCGCGTGAGGCGCAAATCCCGGCGTTGCGTGCCGCCGCTGCAGAAGCCTTCAGCCAGAGCCGGTTTCGTGCCCCGTGGTTTGACGCGGCCGACAGCGGCCGGTTTTATGCGCAGTGGATTGAAAACGCGGTGCGCGGCACCTTCGATCACCAGTGTCTGATCGCCTGCGATGAACAGGGCAGCCTGCAGGGCTTTGTCTCCCTGCGTGAAGTGAACGGCGATGTGCGTATCGGACTGCTGGCGGTGCTGCCTGATGCCCGGTCGCAGGGTATTGGCCAGCGTCTGCTGCTGGCTGCGGCTGACTGGGGCCGGGTGCGCCAGCTGGCGCAGCTGCGAGTTGCCACGCAGCTCAGCAATCTTGCAGCGATGCGCCTCTATTTACGCTGCGGTGCCCGGCTGGAAAGCACCGCCTACTGGTTTTACAGGAAAGCATCATGATCCCTTTTAACGCCCCCCCTGTGGTGGGCACTGAAACAGACTATATGCAGTCGGCGATGGCCAGCGGCAAGCTGTGCGGTGACGGCGGCTTTACCCGCCGCTGCCAGCAGTGGATGGAGCAGCATTTTGGCAGTAAAAAAGTGCTGCTGACGCCCTCCTGCACCGCCTCGCTGGAGATGGCCGCGCTGCTGATCAACATCGAGCCCGGTGATGAAGTGATCATGCCGAGCTATACCTTTGTCTCCACCGCAAACGCGTTTGTGCTGCGCGGCGCCACCATTGTCTTTGTTGACGTGCGCCCGGATACGATGAACATCGATGAGACACTGATTGAGGCTGCGATCACGCCGAAAACGCGCGCTATCGTACCGGTACACTATGCGGGCGTGGCGTGTGAAATGGACACCATTATGGCGCTGGCTGCAAAGCATCAGCTTTATGTCATTGAAGATGCTGCACAGGGCGTCATGTCACAGTATAAAGGCCGCGCGCTTGGCACCATCGGGCACATCGGCTGCTTTAGCTTTCACGAAACGAAAAATTACACCGCCGGAGGTGAAGGCGGTGCGACGCTGATAAATGATGCAGCGCTCACCGAGCGTGCTGAAATTATCCGGGAAAAAGGCACCAACCGCAGTCAGTTTTTTCGTGGTCAGGTGGATAAATATACCTGGCGCGATATCGGCTCAAGCTACCTGATGGCCGATCTGCAGGCAGCCTATCTCTGGGCGCAGCTGGAAGCGGCGCAGACTATTAACCAGCAGCGACTGCGACTGTGGCAGCGCTACTACGACGCGCTGCAGCCGCTGGCGGCTCAGGGGCGGATCGCGCTGCCGGCAGTGCCGGATAGCTGCCGTCATAATGCGCATATGTTCTATCTGAAACTGCGCGATAGTGACGATCGCGAAGCGCTGATACGCTGGATGAAAGAAGCGGAGATCCTCACGGTGTTTCACTACATTCCGCTGCATACGTCGCCTGCCGGTGAGCGATTTGGCCGCTTCCACGGTGAAGATCGCGTCACCACGCGCGACAGCGAGCGCCTGCTGCGCCTGCCGCTGTTCTATAACCTGTCAGATAACAATCAGCGTACCGTGATTAGCTCTCTGCTGAGCTACTTTGCCTGATGTCGCTGGCAAAAGCATCGGTCTGGACCGCGACCTCCACGCTGGTAAAAATTGCGGCTGGCCTGCTGGTGATAAAGCTGCTGGCGCTGAGTTTCGGTCCGGAAGGCGTCGGGCAGGCGGGTAACTTCCGGCAGCTGATTACCGTGCTCGGCGTACTGGCTGGCGCAGGCATTTTTAATGGCGTGACCGCCAGCGTGGCGCAGCTGCAGCATGAACCTGCGCAGCTGCGGGCGCTGACCGGTACGGCCTCTGCGATGGTGCTGGGCTTTTCGGCGCTGCTGGCCGCGTGTCTGCTGCTGGGGGCGGCACCGGTCAGCCGGATGCTGTTTGGGCACGAGCACTACCAGAGCGTGGTGCGCATCGTGGCGTTTCTGCAGTTTGGCATCGCCTGGGCGAATCTGGCACTGGCGCTGCTGAAAGGCTTTCGCGATGCGCGCGGCAATGCGCTGGCGCTGATAACCGGCAGCCTGACAGGGGTGGCCGGTTATATTATTTGCTGGTGGCTGGGCGGTTATCAGGGGGCGCTGGCGGGACTGGCGCTGGTCCCGGCGCTGCTGGTGATACCGGCGCTGATTATGCTGCGGCGCCATCGTGCGGTGCTGCCGCTGCGCTGGCTCAGGCCAGTATGGCAGCCGGAACTGGCACGCAACCTGGCAAAATATACGCTGATGGCGCTGATAACGTCGATCACGCTGCCGGTTGCGTGGGTAATGATGCGTAATCTGCTGGCGGAACAGCAGGGCTGGGCGCAGGTGGGATTATGGCAGGGCGTGACGACGATCTCTGACGCCTATCTGCAGTTTATTACCGCTACTTTCAGCGTCTGGCTGCTGCCGACGCTGGCACGCCTGGAGCATAAGCCGCAGATTGCACGGGAGATAGGCCGCGCGCTGCGGTTTGTACTGCCGGCGGTAGCGGCCGCCAGTTTCGCGGTCTGGCTGCTGCGCGACATGGCGATCTGGCTGCTGTTTTCCCCGCAGTTTAGCGACATGCGCGATCTTTTTATCTGGCAGTTATGTGGCGATCTCTTTAAAGTCGGCGCCTATGTTTTCGGATATCTGGTGATCGCCAAAGCGTCGCTGCGCTTCTATATTCTCACCGAGATCAGCCAGTTTGCTTTGCTGACGCTGTTTTCGCGCTGGCTGATCCCGCTTCACGGCGCGACTGGCGCAGCGCAGGCGTATATGGCGACCTATATACTCTATTTTGCCCTTTGCTGTGGCGCTTTCCTGATTTATTGCCGGACAAAATGACGTTATTTCATGTGCTGGGATCTGATATCCCGCATCACAATCAGACGGTGCTGCGTTTCTTTAATGACGTGATAGGCACTGAATTGCCTGCCGCCGCGCCGCGCCGCTTTATGGTGGTTGCTGCGCCTGGCTCGCTGCCCGCCTGTAGCCAGCTGCAGATCGAAACTTTCGCTACTAAAGCCGCGCTGGCGCAGGCGGTAATAGCGCGCGCCGCCGATCGCTCCCGGCGCTTTTTCTTTCACGGACAGTTTAACCCGCGTATCTGGCTGGCGCTGCTCAGCGGAAAGATCCGCCGCCATCAGGCGTTCTGGCATGTCTGGGGAGCTGACCTGTATGAAGAGGGTGCCGGGCTGAAATATCGTCTGTTCTATCTGCTGCGCCGCATCGCGCAGGGGCGTATGGCACAGGTGTTTGCTACGCGCGGCGATCTCTTTTTTTATCAGCAGCGGCATCCGCAGGTGCCGGCGTCACTGCTCTATTTTCCGACGCGCATGCCTGATATTGCGCTGCCGGCAGCCACAGCATCGGACAGTGCGCTGACGATCCTGCTGGGCAACTCCGGCGACCGCAGCAACCGGCACATTGAAGGATTGCAGGCGATACGCCGGCAGTTTGGCGAGCAGGTCAGCGTGCTGGTTCCGCTCGGCTACCCGGCCAACAACTATGCCTATATTGATGAGATCGATGCGGCGGCGCAGCGTCTGTTTCCGGCCGGGCAGGTTACGCTGATCCGCGACAGGCTCGATTTTCCAGCCTACCTGCAGTTGCTCAGACGCTGCCAGCTTGGCTATTTTATGTTTGAGCGGCAGCAGGGGATTGGCACGCTCTGTTTGCTGATTCAGGCTAACATTCCCTTTGTGCTGAACCGTAAAAATCCGTTCTGGCGCGATCTCAGCGAGCAGGGCATCCCGGTGCTGTTCAGCTGTGACGAACTTGATGCCAGCCGCATCGCGGAAGCGCAGCGCCAGCTGACGGCGTGCGACAAACCGGCCATCGCTTTTTTTGCGCCGGGCTATCTTGCCGGCTGGCGCCATGCGCTCAGCCTGAGTGAAGGAAGTGCATCATGAGTCTGCTGCAGTTTAGTGGTCTGCTGGTGGTTTATCTCTGCTCGCTGGGCTTTATCCTGACGCTGACCTGGCGTGAGTTCAGGCGCGTGCGCTTTAACTTTCATCTCTTCTTTACGCTGCTGTTTCTGCTGACCTTCTACTTTGGTTTTCCGCTGACCAGCGTACTGGTATTCCGCTTTGATGTGGCCGTGGTACCGCCCGCCTTTCTGCTGCAGGCGCTGCTGGCAGCCACCAGCTTCTACGCTATTTACTACGTCAGTTATAAAGTCCGGCTGCGACCGGCCAGCGCCGCGCCGCGCAAGCCGTGGCTGGTAATGGATCGGGTGGAGACGCATCTCACCTGCCTGCTGCTGGCGCTGGTGGCGATTGGCACGGTGACCGTGTTTTTCATGCACAACGGGCTGCTGCTGTTCCGGCTCTCGGCCTATAACCAGATTTTCTCGAGTGAGGTTTCTGGCGTGGCGCTCAAGCGCTTCTTCTATTTCTTTATTCCGGCGATGCTGATCCGCTATTTTCTGCATCCGACACAGCGGCAGTGGCTGCTGTTTCTGCTGGTAACGGTGGCGTTTGGCTTGCTGACCTATGCGCTGGTGGGCGGTACGCGCGCGAACATCATCATCGCCTTTGCGCTGTTTCTGTTTATTGGTATTACGCGCGGCTGGATCACGCTCTGGATGCTGGCAGGGGCAGGCGCGATGGCGATCTGCGGTATGTTCTGGCTGGCGCTGCGGCGCTACAACCTGGATGTGGCCGGGGCAGAGGCCTTTTATACGTTTCTCTACCTGACTCGGGATACGTTCTCGCCGTGGGAGAACCTGGCGCTGCTGCTGCAGAACTATGACAAAATCGATTTTCAGGGGCTGGCGCCGCTCTGGCGCGACTTTTATGTCTTTATTCCGGGCTGGCTGTGGCCCGATCGTCCCTCTGCGATCCTGAACAGCGCTAACTACTTTACCTGGGAAGTGCTGAATAACCACTCCGGCCTGGCCATTTCGCCGACGCTGATCGGTTCGCTGCTGATCATGGGTGGCGTGCTGTTTATTCCGCTGGGTGCGGTAGCGGTGGGCCTCCTGATGAAAGGCTTTGACGCGCTTTATACGCAGGGACGTGACAGCGACAACCGCTATAGCGGCGCGGTGCTGCAGAGTTTCTGCTTCGGTGCGGTGTTTAACATGATCGTTCTCGCTCGCGAGGGGCTGGACGCATTCGGCTCGCGCGTGGTGTTTTTCTGCATCATTTTTGCCGCCTGTACAGGCCTGGCAAAGCTGCTCAGCTGGCTGCTGGCGCGCGCAGGGCTTATTCGTCCGCGTCGTGTTCAGGCGCTGCGCGGTTCCTCCTGATCATCGGGCAAAACGGAAGATGAAAACCATGACGACCACTGAGCCGCATTACGCGATACGCGGCGTTGATCTGCACGCGTTTAACGATATGGAGAGCTTTGTCAGCTTTCTGCTGCCTGATAACACGCCCCGGCGCGGTACGCTGATTGCCATCAATGCTGAAAAGATGCTGACGCTGGAAGAAGATGCGCAGCTACGCGCTCTGATTAGCGAAGCTGAGTTTAAATATCCGGATGGCATCAGTATTGTCCGCTCGCTGCGCAAAAAGTATCCGCAGCTGCAGGTCAGCCGCATTGCCGGTGCCGATCTGTGGGAGGCGCTGATGGAGCGCGCCGGACGCGCCGGGATCCCGGTATTTTTAATTGGCGGCCGCGAGCAGGTACTGCAGGAGACCTGCGACAAACTGCAGCGTCAGTGGAATGTAAATATTGTCGGCAGCCAGAACGGCTATTTTGCCCCGGCTGACCGTGAGGCGCTGTTTGCACGTATCGCTGCGAGCGGCGCAAAAATCGTTACCGTAGCGCAGGGTTCACCACGTCAGGAGCTTCTGATGCGTGACTGCCGCCAGCACTGGCCCGACGCACTCTATATGGGAGTAGGCGGCACCTATGATGTTTTTACCGGCAACGTTACCCGTGCACCGCGTCTCTGGCAGCGTCTGGGGCTGGAGTGGCTCTATCGGCTGATCCGGCAGCCTTCACGCTGGCGCCGGCAGTTAAAGCTGCTGAAATATTTGCGCTATCACTGGAGGGGCGATCTCTGAGGCTGCTGATTAATCCAGCAATTTTTTAGCTTATAAGCGTGAAATTGCGCTATTTATCGACGGAATGCACAAAGCATAACCAAACGCGTTTTTTTCTTTAAAAAGCACTGGACAGGGTGAAGCCAAATACGTAGTATGCCCATCCGCAACGGCGCTACGCGCCCGTAGCTCAGCTGGATAGAGCGCTGCCCTCCGGAGGCAGAGGTCTCAGGTTCGAATCCTGTCGGGCGCGCCATTTTCTTTTGGGCGCAAGAGCTTCGGTGGTTGGTTTTAACCGCGTTATGCAGTGAATAGTAAGCGTAACAGCTTACGCACCAGAATTATGGTGGCTATAGCTCAGTTGGTAGAGCCCTGGATTGTGATTCCAGTTGTCGTGGGTTCGAGTCCCATTAGCCACCCCAGATTTTGCTGGGACATGCGAAGGTGGCGGAATTGGTAGACGCGCTAGCTTCAGGTGTTAGTGTTCTTACGGACGTGAGGGTTCAAGTCCCTCTCTTCGCACCAGGCAGAATTTTAGTAAAGAAGTAAAGAAGTAAAGAAGTAAAAAATCGGCGAGTAGCGCAGCTTGGTAGCGCAACTGGTTTGGGACCAGTGGGTCGGAGGTTCGAATCCTCTCTCGCCGACCATATTCGAAAAGCCTGCTTGAAAAAGCAGGCTTTTTTCGTTTGCGTGTAATCTGCGGCCAGGGTCGCATAAATGCGACCCCTGCAAAAAAATCTGCGATACGATGCGCGG
Source organism: Pantoea sp. UBA6567 (assembly GCF_002434165.1). Taxonomy (NCBI): domain Bacteria; kingdom Pseudomonadati; phylum Pseudomonadota; class Gammaproteobacteria; order Enterobacterales; family Erwiniaceae; genus Pantoea; species Pantoea sp. UBA6567. Next base: position 149,870 of record NZ_DJJN01000007.1, read on the forward strand.
CCCCCACCAAACCGTAGGGGCGCCATTAATGGCGCCCTGGTTTAAACCCGCAATGCGACCGCTACAGTTTTTGTCGTATTTTTGCGACAAATAACGCTTTGAATAAATTGAATTTATTCCATAAGAGATCTATTTGTCGCTGTTTTGCGACGGAAATGACCGCAATCGCATACTGCCTGCGGCATGTCGCTTTTCAGATAAGAGAACAGCAGCGTTAACTCTCTGAACCAGAAAAGCTTTTTAAGAAAAATGCCAATCTGGCACATCTTGTGCAATACTTCCTGTCGTAGATGCTCATTCCACCTCTTATGTCCGCTCAGGCGACATAAACCTGGGAATGATGCAGAGCCCCTTACGGTATCCGTTGTCCAGCCTGGCAGTAACGCTGTGCGCTACTGTAGTTAGACGGACATTACGTTGAGTCGGATACCATCAGTTGTCTTACGACCTGATCTTACACCTGCTTCTGGCAGGTGTTTTTTTATCTGCTTACGGCGGGGATGACACGGTTCAGGCAAAAAAAAGCCGGGACAAGCCCGGCAGACAAACAACAAGCATAAATCAGGTTGCCGGATTGTTCTTCAGCGTCAGCAGCAGGCCCTCGCGGCGCATGCTGGCCGCATCCTCCGGACGCTGCAGGCGATCGTAGACATCCGCCAGCCAGGCATAATCAAACGCATCAGGACGCTGCGCCAGCGCCTGCTCAAACGCATCGGCCGCCTGTTGCCACTCGCCGTGGCGCATCAGCAGCTGCCCCAGCGTGCTGTGCAGCAGTGGCGTTGCCCCATGCTGTTTGATCTGCTGACGCAGCGCTTTCTCCAGCGCATCAGGATTGCCGCTTTTAATGCGCGGCATCAGCAGCACCAGCCGATCGTCATACTGCTTTTTCAGACCGTCCAGCACGATATCCTGAGCCGTGTCGGGATCGTTGCACTCGATCAGATGCTCACTCATGGCGACCTGCAGCGCAGTCTCCTGCCGCGTTTTGCGGCTCTGACTCTGCCACCAGCGCTTCAGGCCCTCGCTACCCTGATCGGCCATCGCCTGGTTCATCAGCCCCAGCCACGCCTGCTGCTGCAGCGCATGACGCTGCGCATCATCGTTAATTTTGGCCTTTTGCATCGCCGGCAGAATATCCAGCAGGGCACCCCAGGCACCGGTACGAATATAGGCCTGCTCCGCCAGACGCAGCACTTCCGGATGGCGCGGCGCAACTTCCAGCAGACGGTCAACACCGTGACGCGCCGCATGATCTTCGTTGCGCGCCAGCTGCAGCCGGACCCGGGTGATCTCCACCGGGATAGTATTGTTCTCTGCCAGTTCAGAAGCGCGTTCCAGATGCTGATTAGCACGGGTTTCATCGCCGCGCTGCTGTGCCGCTTCAGCCGCAAGCAGATAGTTTGCTACCGGCTGATCGGCGTGATCGGCATTCTTCGCCAGCAGCTTCTCTGCCTGCTGATAGTCACCTTCAGCCAGCTTCATCAGCGCATGCTGCGTATGACGCTGCGCGCTGCGACGTTTGCGGCCGGTGAACCAGCCGCGCGTACGGACGCCGGTGCGGAACAGACGACGCAGGATCCACTCTGCCAGCAGAATCACCAGCAGGCTCAGGACCAGGATGATCCCCAGCCCGGTCACGCTGGTCTCAATATTCCAGTTATCAGTCTGGATCAGCACATAACCCTGATGCCCGGCTACCATCGGGCCCAGCACGACGCCAGCCAGCAACAGCAGGAAAAGTACCAGTACTTTTAGCATGGTCAGCCTCCCTGTTGTTCAGCCGCAACCGATGGCTGCGCCAGCAGATTGCGCACGCGCGTTTGCATCAGTTTTTCCAGCAGCGGCTGACTTTCCAGCGAATCCGGCACATCCATTGAGATGGTTTGCTGGCTCAGTTCGTCCAGCTGTGCAAGAAACGCCCGGGTCGCCGCATCGTTGGTGTCATACCAGGCGCGTACCCAGCTCGATACCGCATCCAGCGACTGTTTATAAATCTCCTCCTGATGACGCGGTACCGCCTGCGCAGCCACCAGCAGACGGGAGCGGATATTCTCACGCAGATAGACGTCCTGATTAGGCGCCAGAAGCGGCTGAGCGGTATTATCACGGCGGCGGATGGTAATGAAATCATCCATAAAATTATGCCAGCTCTTCACCAGATTCTGCCGCCATTCGTGCAGCGAGCCGGAGAGTTCGCCGCCGTCGCTATCCATTGGCGCATCGTCGTTGTCGTTGTCCGCCAGGCGCAGATTGTCTACGCCGTTAGAGAGCTGATTCAGCTTGAGGATGATGCCGTCGTAGTCGACCTGGCTGACGGCCGAAAGTGAGCTGATATCCTGCGTCAGCGCCCGACGAACATTGGTCATGCTGGGATCGTTCATCTCAGCCAGACTGGTATCGGCGCTTTTCAGCAGAGCAGCGGCCGTGGTGACATCCTGATCGCTCCAGAGTTTGCGGCCCGCCAGTTTTACCAGATAGTCAGCCTGCGCCAGCAGCCAGGTGCGGGTGTCATTACCGGAGATAGTGGCGACTTTTTCGCGCAGCGTTTCCAGCTCTTTTGCGCTGTTATCCTGCTTCGTGCGCGCTTCCTGCAGGGCAGTGCCCGCGTCAGTCAGCTGCTGCGTCAGCTGGCGTTTGTCGCTGCCAAGCTGCTGCTGCAGCGCGCTGAGCTGCTCGCTGAGCTGCTGGTTAGTCTGAGCCTGTACATCGGCCTGGTGTTTCCCGTTGAGGTAAAGGCCTGCGCCAATCGCCAGCGCAATCACAATTGCCACGGCGCTTAATACCCGGCCATCGCGCTGTTTTTCGCGTGGCGGCTGGTTTTCTGGCGTCGGGGAAGTGTCCGCTGGGGTAGTTTCTTCAACCATGGCGGAGGAAGCTTTGTGTTCCGTCATTGTGGCTCATCCCATTGTTAAGTTCAGCGTAACGCACGCAGCAGCGCGTCGTTATCGGCACCATCGGCTACGTCTATCTCCTGCCAGCCCGCTTCAGCGGCCTGGGTAGCCAAACGTTCACTGACGACCACCAGTCGACAGTGCAGTAACCACTCCCGCCGATCGATTGGCGGAAACAGTGCATGGAGTTGTTTTAACATTTCACCGCTGGTCACCACCAGCGTGGTAATCCCGCGGTCGCGCCAGCGCCGACCCTCAATAGCGCCGTCGTAGTGCTTCTCATTGCGCTGATAGCACTCACAGTATTGCACTTCTGCGCCACGTTCGATGAGAGTTTCAGCTAATAATTCCCGACCGGGAGTGCCGCGCAGGATCAGCGCGCGCTTGCCGCTGACCTGCTGCAGGCGCTGCAGGCGAACCAGCTCTTCGCTGGTCTCCCGCGCATGAGGATAGTCTACTTTGAGATTTGTGACGGTATGCAGCGCCAGCGCGGTTGAGCGGCCAATCGCATAGTAATCAGCGACCGCGGGCCAGACTGTCTGGCTGTGCTGCAGCGCCGGTTGTGCAAAATGCACCACCTGCTGTGACAGCAGAAAAACCAAATCGCCCGGCCGCAGCGCCGTCAGCTGTTGCGGTAACTGTGCTAAATCGCGACCCGGCGTAAATTCAATCAGCGGGAACGCCCACGCCAGCTTGCCCAGGCTGCGCAGGCGCGCAACCAGCTCGCTGGCAGCCGGTTCCGGACGGGTCACGAGAATAGTCATACCGGCGGCTGCCCCTGATAGACCTCATGCAGAATTTCGCGCGCGCCCTTATTCAGCAGCTCTTCAGCCAGCGAAATGCCCATCTGCTCCGCCTGCTCACGCGGGCCACGGCGTTCACCGGTTACCATCTGGCTGCCGTCGGGCGCACCGACCAGACCGCGCAGCCAGAGCTGATCATCTTCCAGTACGGCAAAACTGCCGATCGGCACCTGACATCCACCCTCAAGCCGGGTATTCATGGCGCGCTCAGCGCGCACGCATACGGCTGTCTCACTGTGGTTCAGCGCCTGCAGCAGCGTAATTAATGCGCTGTCATCAAGCCGGCACTCAATGCCTACGGCACCCTGTCCCACGGCGGGCAGTGAAAGCTCTGCAGGCAGTGCCTGACGAATGCGATCTTCCAGCCCAAGGCGTTTCAGACCGGCAGCGGCCAGAATAATGGCATCATATTCACCCGCATCGAGCTTGCCGAGACGGGTGCCAACATTGCCGCGCAGCGAACGGATAACCAGGTCGGGCCGGCGTGCGCTCAGCTGACACTGACGGCGCAGGCTGGAGGTGCCGACTACTGCACCCTGAGGCAGCTCATCGATAGCGTTATAGTGATTAGAGACAAAGGCGTCGCGTGGATCTTCACGTTCGCAGATAGTTACCAGACCCAGGCCTTCCGGAAAGTTAACCGGCACATCTTTCATGGAATGCACCGCCAGATCGGCGCGATTCTCCAGCATGGCCTGTTCCAGTTCTTTTACGAACAAACCCTTGCCGCCCACTTTTGCCAGCGGGGTATCGAGAATAACATCACCTTTGGTCACCATCGGCACCAGCTCTACCTGCAGGCCCGGATGGGCTGCCATCAGGCGCTGCTGAACATATTGTGCCTGCCAGAGTGCGAGAGGACTTTGACGGGTAGCAATTCTGAAAATTTTGTTTAACATACCGTTAACCATTTTGATCGTTCATCGATTATCCTATCATCGATAGGGGAATGCTGTCAGTTTCAACGGATTGAAAAGGCCGCACTATTCATTTGTGGCTCGCCATACCTCAGCAGGCGTGGCGCAAAAAAAGCGGGTTGCTCTGCGGCAGATGCTAAACTGTCATGTAGCGCAACTTTCTTTACGGTCAATCCTTCTGGTGTTAGATTGATCACGTTTCCAGCAATAATTTGCCTGCATACCTCATTATTAAAATGGCAAACGCTGGAAGCAGGGTGCTTAACACTGGGACAATCAGGCGAAACGTCTTGTACCTCTACATTGAGACACTTAAACAGAGACTGGATGCGATTAACCAGCTGCGCGTAGATCGCGCGCTGGCTGCCATGGGGCCTGCTTTCCAGCACGTCTACAGTCTGCTGCCAACATTATTGCACTATCATCATCCTCTGATGCCGGGTTACCTCGAAGGTAACGTTCCACACGGCGTCTGCTTCTTCACGCCTGATGAACAGCAACAGCAGCTGCTGCATACCGTTACCGGCAAACCGGCGGCAGACCTGACGCCAGCGGCCGGGGGCGAACGGCCAATTACCGCTATCTACTCAATGGGCAGCACCTCGTCGGTCGGGCAGAACAGCGCATCCGATCTGGATATCTGGGTGTGCCACCACTCCTGGCTTGATAACGAAGAGCGTCTGGCCCTGCAGCGTAAGTGTACGCTGTTACAGAAGTGGTGTGTGTCAATGGGTGTGGAAGTCAGCTTTTTCCTTATCGATGAAAACCGTTTTCGCCATAACGAGAGCGGCAGCCTCGGCGGTGAGGATTGCGGATCGACACAGCATATTTTGCTGCTCGATGAGTTCTACCGTACGGCGGTGCGCATGGCGGGTAAGCGTGTTCTGTGGAATATGGTGCCGAATGAGGAAGAGCATCACTATGACGACTACGTCATGTCGCTCTATTCACAGGGTGTACTGACCCCGAACGAATGGCTCGATTTAGGCGGGCTGGGTACGCTGTCGGCAGAAGAGTATTTTGGCGCCAGCCTGTGGCAGCTCTATAAAAGTATCGACTCCCCTTATAAAGCGGTGCTGAAAACGCTGCTGCTGGAAGCGTACAGCTGGGAGTATCCGAATACGCAGCTGCTGGCGATGGATATCAGACAGCGCCTGCATGAAGGCGAGATCGTCAGCTTCGGGCTGGACCCCTACTGCATGATGCTGGAGCGGGTCACGCGCTATCTGACCAGCGTGGAAGATCACGCCCGCCTCGACCTGGTGCGGCGCTGTTTCTATCTGAAAGTGTGCGAGAAGCTTTCCGGAGACGATCAGCACGCCCGCAACGGCTGGCGACGCGAAATCCTGCTACAGCTGGTAAAAGCCTGGGGCTGGGACGAAGCGAAACTCGCCGTTCTGGATAATCGGGCGGAGTGGAAGATCGAGCGCGTGCGCGAGGCGCATAATGAGCTGCTGGATGCGATGATGCAGAGCTATCGTAATCTGATCCGCTTTGCGCGCCGGAACAATTTAAGCGTCAGTGCCAGCCCGCAGGATATCGGCGTGCTGACGCGTAAACTGTATGCCGCTTTTGAAGCGCTGCCGGGTAAAGTCACGCTGGTCAACCCGCAAATATCACCCGATCTGTCAGAAGAGAATCTGACCTTTATCCACGTGCCCGCCGGGCGCGCGAACCGGCCAGGCTGGTATCTCTATAATCAGTCGCCGGATATGAGTTCTATTATCAGCCATCAGCCGCTGGAATATAACCGCTATCTGAACAAGCTGGTGGCGTGGGCATGGTTCAACGGATTACTGACGCAGAAAACGCGGCTGCACATTAAAGGTAACGAGCTGTGCGACCTGGCGCGTCTGCAGGAGCTGGTCAGCGATGTCTCCGGCCACTTTCCGCTGCGCCTGCCGGCGCCTACGCCAAAAGCGCTCTACAGCCCGTGCGAAATCCGCCATCTGGCGATTATTGTCAATCTTGAGCACGATCCCACTGCGGCATTCCGTAACCAGGTGGTGCACTTTGATTTCCGCAAGCTGGATGTATTCAGCTTTGGTCAGCAGCAGCAGTGCCTGATTGGCAGCGTCGATCTGCTCTACCGCAACTCGTGGAATGAAGTACGCACCCTGCATTTCAGCGGTGAACAGGCGATGATTGACGCGCTGAAAACCATTCTGGGCAAGATGCATCAGGATGCGGCGCCGCCCGATACGGTTGAGGTATTTTGCTACAGTCAGCATCTGCGTGGCCTGATCCGCACGCGGGTACAGCAGCTGGTATCAGAGTGCATTGAGCTGCGCCTGTCGAGTACGCGGCAGGAGCCGGGCCGCTTCAAAGCGATTCGCGTCGCGGGGCAGACCTGGGGACTCTTCTTTGAACGCATGAGCGTCTCGGTGCAGAAGCTGGAGAACGCGGTAGAGTTTTACGGCGCAATTTCCAACAACAAGCTGCATGGGTTATCGATCAAGGTGGAGTCGAATCAGACTCCGCTGCCGCCGGTGGTAAACGGCTACGCCAGCGAAGGCATTATTCAGTTCTTCTTTGAAGACACCAGCGACGATCGCGGATTCAACATCTATATTCTCGATGAGAGCAATCGCGTGGAGATTTACCACCACTGCGAAGGCAGTAAAGAGGAGCTGGTGCGCGACGTCAGCCGTTTCTACTCTTCATCACACGATCGCTTTACCTACGGCTCAAGCTTTATCAATTTCAATCTGCCGCAGTTTTATCAAATCGTGAACACCGGCGACCGTTTTCAGGTGATCCCGTTCCGCAGTCAGACCCTGACGCAGCTCTGCCCGACCCCGCCGGATAACGACAACGCCGATTTTATGCCGCGTTATCAGGTGCACTGATCGCGGGTTTTCAGCCAGCCTGTGCGGCCACCCTGTCCGATATTTCCTGTTGCTTTTACACCATCAGCTGCGATGATAAGCAGCTGAGAATTGGACAATACGAGCAGATAAAATGAGACGAGTCATAAGCCAGTTGAGCATGGCGCTGATGCTGGTCAGCCTGGCAGGCTGCGGCCTGAAAGGCCCGTTATACTTCCCGCCCGCGGATAAGCCGCAGCAGAACGACAAGCCGACAGAACAGCAGCAGCAGGCCGCTCAGCAGGCGGATACCGGGGGCCTGGTCACCGGCAGCTCATCAGGCGTACAGTCAAACTAAATTTAATGAGTTATCCGGCGGAGCAGAAAATGCAGTTCTCGAAAATGCACGGTCTCGGCAACGACTTTATGGTCGTGGATGCAGTGACACAAAACGTCTTTTTTTCGCCGGAATTGATTCGCCGCCTGGCGGATCGGCATCTGGGGATCGGCTTTGATCAGCTGCTGATCGTAGAACCACCCTACGATCCGGATCTCGACTTTCACTATCGCATATTTAACGCTGACGGCAGTGAAGTGGCGCAGTGTGGCAACGGCGCGCGCTGTTTCGCCCGCTTTGTGCGCCTCAAAGGGCTGACCAACAAAAGTGACATTCGCGTCAGCACCCAAACCGGACGTATGGTGCTGAGCGTGACCAGCGACGAGCTGGTACGGGTCAATATGGGCGAGCCTGACTTTGATCCGCAGCGTGTGCCGCTGCGCGCTAACAAGGCGGAAAATCTCTATCTGCAGCGCGTCGCTGAGCAGACCGTGATGTTTGGTGCAGTCTCAATGGGTAATCCGCACTGTGTGATTCAGGTGGAGAGCGTGATCACTGCAGCCGTTGAGACGCTGGGGCCGGCGCTGGAGAGTCACGAGCGCTTCCCGGAGCGCGTTAACGTCGGCTTTATGGAAGTGGTCAGCCGTGAGCACGTACGCCTGCGCGTTTATGAGCGCGGAGCCGGCGAAACTCAGGCGTGCGGCAGCGGCGCCTGTGCAGCAGTAGCCTGTGGTATTCAGCAGGGGCTGCTGGCAGAAAAAGTGCGTGTCGATCTGCCGGGCGGGACGCTGCATATCGCCTGGAAGGGGGCCGGACAGCCGCTATATATGACCGGACCCGCCACCCACGTTTATGACGGATTTATCCATTTATGAAATACCCGGAAGAGCAGACTGACAGCGCGGTACAGCTCGACGATCGCGCCGTCAGCGCTTATCTGCAGCAGAACCCCGATTTTTTTATCCGCAACGCACGTCAGGTTGAACAGATGGCGGTGCCGCACGCGGTGCGCGGCAGCGTCTCGCTGGTAGAGTGGCATATGGCGCGCCAGCGCAACCACATCCGTCAGCTGGAAGAGGAGATCACGCTGCTGATGGAGCAGGCCAACACTAATCATCAGCTCTTCGATCGCCTGCTGGCGCTGCAGGGGCATCTCGCCGCTGCTGACAGCCTGCAGGAGATGCTGAACCGCCTGCAGCGCTGGGCGCGTGAGCTGGGTCTGGCGGGCGCCAATGTGCGGCTGTTCAGCGATCAATGGCGCCTCGGCGCGCCCTCTGATTTTATCCAGCTGGGTCTGGCGCGACAGGCGTTTGAGCCGCTGCGTATTCAGCGTTTTGGTCAGCAGCAGCACTATCTTGGCAGCCTGAACGGACCGGAGCTGCTGCTGCTGCTGCCGCAGGCAAAAGCCGTTGGCTCGGTTGCGATGTCGCTGCTGGGCGAGCGGGGTGAGGCGGGCGTCGTCATCTTCAGCAGCCGCGATAATCAGCACTATCAGGCCGGCATGGGGACACTCTTACTGCAGCACCTGGCTCAGATGCTGCCGACGCTGCTGGCGCGCTGGATCGAGCGCGTATGAGTACGCTGCTGCCCGCCGTCGACGCCTTTCTGCGCTATCTGCAGGTAGAACGCCAGCTCAGTCCGCTGACGCAGAAAAACTATCGTCGTCAGCTGCTGGCGCTTGTGACTCTCGCGGAAAGCATGCAGTTAACCGAATGGTCAAAGCTGGAGCCGGCGCAGGTGCGCAGTCTGGCGGCGCGCAGCCGGCGCGATGGCCTGCAGGCGAGCAGTCTGGCGCTGCGGATGTCTGCCCTGCGCAGCTTTCTCGACTGGCAGGTCAGCCAGGGCATGCTGAGCGCAAATCCGGCGAAAGGTATCGCCACGCCGCGTAACGCCCGCCATCTGCCAAAGAATATGGACGTGGATGAAGTCACGCAGCTGCTGGAGATTGACCTTAATGACCCGCTGGCGGTGCGCGATCGCGCAATGCTTGAAACCATGTATGGCGGCGGCCTGCGTCTCAGCGAGCTGGTCGGGATCAACTGCCGCGATCTTGATGCGGAGTCGGGTGAAGTCCAGGTGCTGGGTAAAGGCAGTAAAGAGCGGCGCGTGCCGGTTGGCGCAACGGCGGTGACCTGGCTGCAGCACTGGCTGGCGCTGCGCGACAGTTTTGCTCCGCAGGATGATGCGCTGTTTGTCTCTTCGCGCGGCAGCCGGATTTCCGCGCGCAACGTGCAGAAGCGGTTTGCCGAGTGGGGCATCAAGCAGGGCGTGGCCAGCCATATTCATCCGCATAAGCTGCGCCACTCTTTCGCCACCCACCTGCTGGAGTCAAGCGGCGACCTGCGCGCGGTGCAGGAGCTGCTCGGGCATGCCAATCTCTCGACCACCCAGATCTATACCCATCTCGATTTCCAGCATCTGGCCTCGGTCTACGATGCCGCGCATCCGCGTGCCAAACGAGGAAAATCAGAATGAAGTTTTACCGCTCCCTGCATCCGGTTAAGGCGCTGACCTTCGATCTGGATGATACGCTGTATGACAACCGCCCGGTGATCCGTAAGACCGCGCAGGAGACGCATGCGGCGCTGCAGGCGTTTCACCCGGCGCTGCGTGAATTCACACCGGCCGATTATCAGCAGCTGCGTGATGAGCTGCTGGCGCGCGAACCCGATATTTATCATGACGTCTCAGAGTGGCGCCGCCGTTCGGTGGAACTGGCGTTGCTGAATATTGGCCTGCCGGCCGCCGACGCTGCCGCGGGCGCAGGCGAGGTTATGCGCACCTTTCACCACTGGCGCAGTCAGGTTGTGATGCCGGAAGAGACGCACCAGACGCTGCGCTGGCTCGGCGAGCGCGTGCCGCTGGTGGCCATCACTAACGGCAATGCCGATCCGGAAAAGCTCGGCATTCAGCACTACTTTCAGTTTACGCTGCGCGCCGGTCCGCACGGTCGCGCCAAGCCGTGGCAGGATATGTATCATCTCGCGGCGGAGCGTCTTGCTATTGCGCCGGAGGCGATCCTGCACGTTGGCGATGACCTGACCACCGATGTTGCAGGCGCGCTGCGCGCCGGCCTGCAGGCGTGCTGGATCAACCTGAACAGCGGCAATCTGATGCAGATTGATGACGCCCGTCTGCTGCCGCACGTTGAAATTCATCGGTTGGCATCCCTGACCTCACTGCTATAATGGCTGTAAATTTATCCAGTCGTATCCTCCGGCGCACGGCTTTACGGGCTGTGCCGGTTCACTCTGGCGACTTACCTGCGTAAGCGCGCGACCATTCAGAGATCTGCAGCATCGCTGCAGGACGAATGACTCAGGGTACGCAACTCTATTCTTTAAAAACGGTGCTTATGGACGTTTCTGATCTGCTCGACGGCTTGAATGACAAACAGCGTGAGGCGGTTGCCGCACCGCGCAGCAATCTGCTGGTGCTGGCCGGAGCAGGCAGCGGCAAAACCCGTGTGCTGGTGCACCGCATCGCCTGGCTGCTGTCGGTGGAGAACTGCTCGCCATACTCCATCATGGCGGTCACCTTCACCAATAAAGCGGCGGCTGAGATGCGTCATCGTATCGATCAGCTGATTGGCAGCGGACAGGGCGGCATGTGGATTGGCACATTCCATGGCCTGGCGCATCGCCTGCTGCGGGCGCACCATCTGGATGCCGGACTGCCGCAGGATTTTCAGATCCTCGACAGCGAAGATCAGCTGCGGCTGCTGAAGCGTCTGATTAAGTCAATGAATCTGGATGATAAGCAGTGGCCGGCACGGCAGGGCATGTGGTACATCAACGGCAAGAAAGATGAGGGCCTGCGGCCAAAACATATCGAAAGCTACAACAATCCGGTTGAGCAGACGTGGCTGCGTATTTATCAGGCCTATCAGGAGGCGTGCGATCGCGCCGGCCTGGTCGATTTTGCCGAGCTGCTGCTGCGCGCGCATGAGCTGTGGCTGCATAAGCCTCAGATCCTGAATCATTATCGCGAGCGCTTTAGCAATATTCTGGTCGATGAGTTTCAGGACACCAACAACATTCAGTATGCGTGGATCCGCATGCTGGCGGGCGACAGCAGCCGGGTAATTATTGTCGGCGATGACGATCAGTCCATCTACGGCTGGCGCGGCGCGCAGGTTGAAAATATCCAGCGCTTCCTGCAGGACTTTCCCGGGGCGGAAACTATCCGCCTGGAGCAGAACTACCGCTCCACCAACCATATCCTGAAATCTGCCAATGCCCTGATCGCCAACAACAGCGGGCGGCTCGGAAAAGAGCTCTGGACCGACGGCAGCGACGGCGAAAAGATTTCAATCTACTGCGCGTTTAACGAGCTGGATGAAGCGCGCTTTGTGGTTAACCGCATTAAAACCTGGCATGAGAACGGCAATGCGCTGCAGGATTGCGCGATTCTCTATCGCAGTAACGCCCAGTCGCGCGTGCTGGAAGAGGCGCTGCTGCAGGCCAGCATGCCCTACCGTATTTATGGCGGTATGCGCTTCTTTGAACGTCAGGAGATCAAAGATGCGCTCGCCTATCTGCGCCTGATTGCCAACCGTAACGATGACGCTGCATTTGAGCGCGTGGTCAATACGCCGACGCGCGGCGTGGGCGATCGGACACTTGATGTGGTACGGCAGACGGCGCGCGAAAAACAGCTGACGCTGTGGCAGGCCACGCGGGAACTGCTGCAGAATCGCGCCCTGGCAGGGCGGGCGGCGTCGGCACTGCAGCGCTTCTGCGAACTGGTTGATGCGCTGGCGCATGAAACCGCAGAGATGCCTCTGCATGTGCAGACCGATCGCGTGATTAAAGATTCCGGTCTGTGGCTGATGTATGAGCAGGAAAAAGGCGAAAAAGGCCAGGCGCGTATCGAGAACTTAGAGGAGCTGGTCACGGCCACCCGCCAGTTCAGCTATCAGGATGAAGATGAAGATTTGATGCCGCTGCAGGCGTTTTTATCGCACGCCGCGCTGGAGGCGGGCGAAGGTCAGGCGGATAAATGGCAGGATGCCGTACAGCTGATGACGCTGCACTCGGCAAAAGGGCTGGAGTTTACTCAGGTCTTTATTGTCGGCATGGAAGAGGGCATGTTCCCGAGCCAGATGTCGCTGGATGAGGGCGGGCGTCTGGAGGAGGAGCGGCGGCTGGCCTATGTTGGTGTCACCCGGGCGATGGTCAAGCTGACGCTCACCTACGCCGAGACGCGGCGGCTTTACGGCAAGGAAGTCTATCATCGCCCGTCGCGCTTTATTGGCGAACTGCCGGAAGAGTGCGTGGAGGAAGTGCGCCTGCGCGCCAGCGTCAGCCGTCCGGTCAGCCATCAGCGCATGGGCACGCCCACCAGCAAAAGCGACAGCGGCTTTACCCTGGGTCAGCGGGTGCGCCACGCGAAGTTTGGCGAAGGCACCATTATTAATCTGGAAGGCAGCGGCGAGCACAGTCGCCTGCAGGTCGCTTTCCAGGGGCAGGGCATTAAGTGGCTGGTCGCCGCGTATGCGCGGCTGGAGGCGATGTAGCGCGGCTGCGCTACCTTGACGACTTTTTCGTCTCAGCGTAACATGCGCGCACTATTATCATGAGAGGACAATGCCTTGGACGCGCCCAGTCGATGCTGGCTCAACATCCTGTTTAGCAGGAATATCTAAGGCTACCTCTTTACGCAGGTAGCCTTAAAGGTTATCCGCGACCTCCTTTGCTTATCCGTCGCATGAGTCAGCACTGATCACACCCTGAAGCGAAAGTTTCCGCGTTAAGGCTTTGCCGTGTCCGTTACGTTTCGGACGTGACGGGCACCGCCCTGTCCCATTTGGTCTGCAATGGGGAGTATTGCTATGCTGAGCGCATTTAAACTCGAGCGCGATCGCCTGACGCGCATCGAGCTGGAAGACAACAACGATAAACTCAACACGTCGGTATGGGTCGATCTCATCGAGCCGGATGACAGCGAGCGCGAGCGCGTGCAGTCAGAGCTGGGACAGAGCCTGGCAACGCGTCCGGAGCTGGAAGATATTGAAGCCTCGGCGCGCTTCTTTGAAGATGAAGATGGCCTGCATATCCACTCGTTCTTTTTCTTTGAGGATGCTGAAGATCACGCCGGCAACTCCACCGTGGCCTTTACAATCCGCGAAGATCGCCTCTATACGCTGCGCGAGCGCGAGCTGCCAGCCTTTCGCCTTTACCGCATGCGCGCCCGCAATCAGCAGCTGACCGACGGCAACGCTTACGAGCTGCTGCTGGATCTGTTCGAGACCAAAATTGAGCAGCTGGCGGATGAGATTGAAAATATCTATAGCGCGCTGGAGAAGTTGAGCCGCGTGATTATGGAAGGCCAGCAGGGTGAAGAGTATGACGAGGCGCTGTCGCGTCTCGCCGAGCTGGAAGATATCGGCTGGAAAGTCCGTCTCTGCCTGATGGATACGCAGCGTGCGCTCAATTTCCTTGTGCGTAAGGCGCGCCTGCCAGGTAACCAGCTGGAGCAGGCACGTGAGATCCTGCGCGATATTGAATCGCTGCTGCCGCACAATGAATCCCTGTTCCAGAAGGTCAACTTTCTGATGCAGGCGGCGATGGGCTTTATCAATATCGAACAGAACCGCATTATCAAGATCTTCTCGGTGGTCTCGGTGGTGTTCCTGCCGCCAACGCTGGTGGCTTCCAGCTATGGTATGAACTTTGAGTTTATGCCTGAGCTAAAATGGAGCTTCGGCTATCCTGGCGCAATCTGCCTGATGATGCTGGCAGGCCTGGCACCTTATCTCTATTTCAAACGCAAAAACTGGCTGTGATCGTGGGGTGCCATTAATGGCGCCCTGGTTGAACACCGCACCCGTCTGACGCCAGGGGCGCATAAATGCGCCCCCTACATTTCTGTAGGGGCGCCATTCATGGCGCCCTGGTCAAACATCGCCCCCGCCTGCTGATTAAAAAACGATTTGCGCTGGCTCCGGGGGCGCAACCTGCGTAACCTGTTGAACTCTTATCTTTGTCTGATTTTGCTCATGTCACACTACTCTCTCCGCTTACAATGGATGCTGCTGGTGGTTGCATCTTTGACGCTGGGCGTTGCTCTCCAGCTGCTTCACCTGCCCGCTGCGCTGCTGCTTGGCCCGATGATCACCGGAACCGTAATGGGACTCAGCGGCGCAACGCTGCGCATCGATAAGCGGCTGTTTATTCTGGCGCAGGCGGTGCTGGGCTGCATGATCGCTCAGAGCCTGTCGCCCGCCATACTGACCCCCTTATTAAACGACTGGCCGGTGGTGCTGGCGGTATTGATCCTTACGCTGGCCGCCAGCGGTCTCTCAGGTTTTCTGCTGGTGCGCTTCAGTAACCTGCCGGGGCCTACCGGTGCCTGGGGATCGTCGCCCGGCGGCGCCTCGGCGATGGTGGCGATGGCGGGGGATTTCGGGGCTGACGTGCGGCTGGTCGCGTTTATGCAGTATCTGCGCGTGCTGTTCGTCGCCACGGCGGCGGCGGTAGTGGCGCGTATTGGTCTGGATACCAGCGGCGGTGCGACCGGACTAATCTGGTTTCCGGCGCTTGATCACGGTTTTTTGCTGACGCTGGTGGTGATGATCGCCGGTGCCTGGCTCGGGCAGCGCCTGCGGATCCCCTCCGGTGCGCTGCTGCTGCCGGCGCTGACTGGGGCCACGCTGCAGGGGAGCGAAATCGCGACGTTGCAGGTGCCGGAGTGGCTGCTGGCGCTGGCCTATGCGCTGATTGGCTGGAGCGTCGGACTGCGCTTTACGCGCCCGATTTTCCTGCTGGCGCTGCGGACGCTGCCGCAGATGCTCGCCTCAATCCTCGGGCTGATGGTGCTGTGTGCGGCGCTGGCATGGATGCTGACGCGGGTATTGCATATTGACCTGATGACCGCCTATCTGGCTACCAGCCCGGGCGGGCTGGATACCGTCGCTATTATCGCCGCCGGCAGCCGGGTCGATATGGCGTTTGTTATGGCGCTGCAGACGCTGCGTCTGTTTACCATTCTGCTCACCGGCCCGGCACTGGCGCGCTTTATCTCACGCTTTGCGCATCCGCGTGCGGGCTGAGAAGAGTACGGCGTCAAAAATAAACACCGCCAGCGCCAGCCAGATAAAGCCAAAGGTGACCAGCTTATCGGGGGTGAGGCGCTCGCCATAAAACAGTACCGCCAGCAGAAACATCAGCGTCGGGCCAAGATACTGGAAAAAGCCCACGGTTGAGAGGCGCAGACGCGCGCAGGCTGCGGCAAACAGCATCAGCGGAATGGTGGTCAGCACGCCGGCGGCCACCAGCATCAGATTGAGGCTGAGCGGATTGGCGCTGAGATGACTGGTCGCGCTGTCGGCAATACCAAACAGATAGATCGCCGCCAGCGGGAACAGCCACAGCGTCTCGATCAGCATGCCGCTTTGTGCATCAACCTGGATCTTTTTCCGCACCAGACCATACAGCGCAAAGCTCAGCGCCAGCCCCAGCGCAATTACCGGCAGCGAGCCAAACTGCCACAGCTGCACCAGTACGCCCGCCGCCGCCAGCACAACCGCCAGCCACTGCAGACGGCGAAAGCGCTCACGCAGAAACAGCATACCCAACACCACATTAATCAGCGGATTGATAAAGTAGCCGAGGCTCGCCTCCAGCATATGCTGATTATTGACCGCCCAGATAAACAGCAGCCAGTTGCCGCCGACGGTGACGGCGGTCAGCGCCAGCAGCAGAACTTTTTTCGGCTGAGCGGCCACCTGGCGCACCTGCTTCCAGCTGCGGCTCAGCGTGATCAGGATCAGCATAAACAGCACGGACCAGATCACCCGATGGGTCATGATTTCGGCGGGCGGCACTGCCCTGACCAGTTTGAAGTAGGCCGGAGCAACGCCCCAGATAAAATAAGCGCCGAGCGCATAAAAAATGCCCTCCCGCGTTTGCTGGCTGTCCATTGTATTGTCCATAAGGCGGCGCACCGGTTGCGCTGCGCGGGTTAACCAATCAGGTAGGTGGCGGTGGCCGTAGCGATATAATCGTGCTGCTCATTATGCAGTTCAACGCGCGCCACGGCGACTTTATTACCGGCACGCAGCAGAGTGCCGGTAGCGATAAAACGCTCGCCGCGGCCCGGGCGCAGATAATCAACCCGCAGATCGATAGTGCCCATTCGCGCCAGCCGCTGCCGCAGCTCCTCTTCGCTGATGCTCTCCTGCCGCGTCAGCGCATGGCTGACGCAAACCAGCCCGGCGGTAACATCCAGTACTGAGGCAATCACGCCGCCATGCAGGATTTGCTGTGCGGCGTTGCCTACCAGCATGGTTTTATTGGCAAATGCCAGCCGGACCGTATCA
This sequence comes from Pantoea sp. UBA6567, assembly GCF_002434165.1. NCBI lineage: Bacteria > Pseudomonadati > Pseudomonadota > Gammaproteobacteria > Enterobacterales > Erwiniaceae > Pantoea > Pantoea sp. UBA6567. The sequence goes on from NZ_DJJN01000007.1 coordinate 166,947, forward strand.
GCATCAAGGTGTTCCAGTTCCAGGCCCAGCGCCTGATTAAACGGCATATGATAAACAAAAATTTCACCAATCAGCTGGCGCGCGTCCTGCTGAGTCAGCATCGGAGATGACATAGTTACGGCCTTAAGATGTTAAGAAGTTGTGTATATTATGCTGCTCCCGCGCTGCTTTCCAGTTTCAGAAATCGGCGCTGATCAACGCCCCGCTTTGCGTGTAGAATGGCCTGCTTTTTGTACCACCGCCCTGAAAACCTTCCCACGCAGCGCACTGGAGAACACTATGCGTAAGCAATACGTCATGCTGGCCGCGGCATTAACCGTTCCTGCACTGGCGCAGGCAGATGAAGCCACGATTAAAAATATTCACGACGCACCTGCGGTGAAGGGGAGCGTGATCGCAAATCTGCTGGAAAAGCATGACAATCCGTTTGTGCTTTACCCCTATGAAAACAACTACCTGCTTTACACCTACACCAGCGACATGAATAAAGAGGCGATTTCCTCTTACAACTGGGCAGACAAAGCGAAAAAAGATGAAGTAAAATTCCAGCTCAGCCTGGCGTTTCCGCTGTGGCGCGGCATTTTAGGTGATAACTCAGTACTGGCCGCCTCGTATACTCAGCGTTCATGGTGGCAGCTGTCGAATCGCGGCGCGTCGTCACCCTTCCGCGAAACGAACTATGAGCCACAGCTGTTTCTGGGCTGGGCAACGGACTACTCACTGGCAGGCTGGACGCTGCGCGATGTGGAGCTGGGCGTTAATCATCAGTCCAATGGTCGCAGCGATCCCACTTCCCGCAGCTGGAACCGCCTTTACGCCCGCCTGATGGCAGAAAACGGCAACTTCCTTGCGGAGATCAAGCCCTGGTATCGTCTGCCGGAAAGCGCCAGCAATGACGATAACCCGGACATTACCAAATACATGGGTTATTACCGCGCGAAGCTCGGCTATATGATGGGCGACAGCATTTTCAGCGTGGAAGGCAACTATAACTGGAACAGCGGCTACGGCGGCGCAACCTTCGCCTGGAGCTATCCTCTCACTGAACACGTTCGCTTTTATACGCAGCTGTTCAGCGGCTATGGCGAATCGCTTATCGACTATAACCACCGTCAGACCCGTTTAGGCGTGGGCGTAACGCTTAACGATCTGTTCTAATCAGTAAAACAGGATTACCGTGGCAATTTCGGCAGTGCACAATCAGGAAACGCTGGCGCAGCAGGTGTTACATGACACCTTCGGCTATCAGCAGTTTCGTCCGGGTCAGCAATCCATTATCGAGTCAGCGCTCTCGGGGCGCGACTGTCTGGTCGTCATGCCGACCGGCGGCGGCAAATCGATCTGTTATCAGATCCCGGCGCTGGTGCAGGACGGGCTGACACTGGTGGTCTCCCCGCTGATTTCACTGATGAAAGATCAGGTTGATCAGCTGCTGGCCAACGGCGTGGCGGCGGCGTGTCTTAACTCGACGCAGACGCGCGAACAGCAGCAGCAGGTTTTTGCCGATTGCCGTACCGGAAAGCTCAAACTGCTCTACATCGCTCCGGAACGTCTGATGATGGACAACTTCCTCGAGGGGCTGCAGCACTGGAATCCGGTGATGCTGGCCGTCGATGAAGCGCACTGTATTTCGCAGTGGGGGCATGACTTCCGGCCGGAGTATGGCGCACTCGGGCAGCTGAGGCAGCGCTTTCCGCAGCTGCCGGTGATGGCGCTGACCGCCACGGCCGATGAAACCACGCGTAACGACATTGTTCATTTGCTGCAGATGCGCGATCCGCTGATTCAGGTCAGCAGCTTTGATCGTCCTAACATTCGCTATACCCTGGTGGAGAAGTTCAAGCCCACCGATCAGCTGCTGCGCTATGTGCAGGAGCAGCGTGGCAAAAGCGGCATTATCTACTGTAACAGCCGGGCAAAAGTGGAAGATACCGCCGCGCGTCTGCAGAGCCGTGGTCTGAGCGTGGGCGCCTATCACGCCGGCATCGACAGCGCACAGCGTGCGCATGTGCAGGAGGCGTTTCAGCGCGACGATCTGCAGATTGTGGTCGCTACCGTGGCGTTTGGCATGGGGATCAACAAACCCAACGTACGCTTTGTGGTGCATTTTGATATCCCGCGCAACATCGAATCTTACTATCAGGAGACCGGTCGCGCCGGACGTGACGGCCTGCCTGCTGAGGCGATGATGCTTTACGATCCGGCGGATATGGTCTGGCTGCGCAAATGCCTGGAGGAGAAAGTCCCGGGGCCGCTGCAGGATATCGAGCGTCACAAGCTCAATGCGATGGGCGCGTTTGCGGAAGCGCAAACCTGCCGGCGTCTGGTACTGCTGAACTACTTTGGCGAAGGACGTCAGCAGCCCTGCGGCAACTGTGATATCTGCCTCGATCCTCCCCGCCGCTATGACGGGCTGGTCGACGGGCAGAAAGCGCTGTCGTGCATTTACCGTACCGGCCAGCGTTTTGGCATGAGCTACATTGTGGAAGTATTGCGCGGCTCAGCCAGCCAGCGTATTCGCGATAACGGCCACGACAAACTGCCGATCTATGGCCTGGGACGCGAGCAGAGCCTGGAGCACTGGATCAGCGTACTGCGTCAGCTCATTCACCTCGGTATGGTGACACAAAATATCGCCATGCACTCTGCGCTGCAGCTCACCGAGGCTGCGCGCCCGGTACTGCGCGCTGAAATACCGCTAATGCTTGCGGTACCGCGCACCGTAACGGCGAAAAGCCGCAGCAGTGCGCCAAAAGTGTACGGCGGCAACTACGATCGCAAGCTGTTTGCCAAGCTGCGTAAGCTGCGTAAGGCGATAGCAGATGAAGAGAATATTCCGCCTTACGTGGTGTTTAATGACGCCACGCTGATTGAAATGGCAGAACAGTTGCCGGTCAGCGCGTCAGATATGCTGAGCGTAAACGGCGTAGGGCATCGCAAGCTGGAGCGCTTTGGTAAGCCGTTCCTGCTGATGATCCGGGAACATCTTGATAATGACGAATAAAGGACTAAACGCATGCTGATATTGTTTGCTACCGTCGCGCTGGTGCACCTGGTTGCGCTGATGAGCCCCGGCCCGGACTTCTTTTTTGTGTCGCAAACTGCGGCCAGCCGCTCGCGCAAAGAGGCGATGATGGGCGTGCTGGGCATTACGCTGGGAATTGTTATCTGGGCGGGCGTAGCGCTGATGGGGCTGCACCTGCTGCTGGCCAAAATGGCGTGGCTGCATGAAATTATCATGGTGGGTGGCGGACTCTATCTGCTGTGGATGGGCTGGCAGCTGCTGCGCTCGGCACGTCAGCGCCATAAGCAGCCGCAGAGTGATGCACCCGTAGTAGAGCTGCCAAAGCGCGGCATGAGTTTTCTGAAAGGGCTGCTGACAAACCTGTCCAATCCCAAAGCCATTATCTATTTTGGCAGCGTCTTTTCGCTGTTTGTCGGGAATGATGTCGGTGCCGCGACGCGCTGGGGGCTATTCCTGCTGATTATTGCAGAAACCTTTGCATGGTTTGCGCTGGTGGCCGCTATCTTTGCCCTGCCGTGGATGCGCGAGAAGTATCAGCGCATGGCAAAGTGGGTGGATGGCATGGCGGGCGTGCTGTTTGCTGGTTTTGGCATTCACCTGATTATTTCGCGCTAGGCCCGGTCGCCTGAAACGGCGACGCTGCGCCGGGTGTGGCTGACTGCACACCCGGCCGTTTATTACGCTATTTTGCGCGCGCTGGCTAACAGCGCGCCGACCGCCATAAACAATCCGCCAAAAATGCGGTTCAGCAGCTTCATCTGTCTCGGACCTTTGATCCAGCCCGCAATGCGCGTCGCCAGCGTGGCGTAGCCAATCATTACAATAATATCGATCACGATCGTGGTCACGCCGAGGATCAGATACTGCATCAGCTGCGGCTGATGGGGCAGAATAAATTGCGGAAACAGCGCGGCAAGAAACACGATGCTTTTAGGGTTGGTCAGGTTAACCAGCAGCGCGCGCTGAAACAGGTGCCGGCGCGGCATCGCTTTGGCAACGGCGTTCAGATCGAGGCTGCCAGCGGCGCGCCACTGCTGAATACCCAGCCAGATCAGATAGGCAGCGCCGGCCCATTTGAGGATCTCAAACGCCAGCAGCGACTGTGAAAATAGCGCGCCGAGTCCGGCCCCCACCAGCACAATATGCACTGCCAGCCCGAGCTGTAAGCCGGTGATCGATACGGCCGCACCGCGATAGCCGTGGCTGATACCGGTGCTCATGGTATTAATAGCGCCCGAGCCTGGCGAAAGGCTGAGGATGGTTGTGGTAAGCAGGTAGGTTAACCACCATTCTGTAGTCATACATGACATTCCCTGAAGCGAGCGAAGTATGACACAATACGCCAGAAAATTGCGCTGCGCTATGGCATACCAGCAGGGCGAATTGAACTCTCCGGGAGGGGCAGATGCAGCATCACAGAGAGAGCTGGCTCAGGCGTGAACGCGCTTTTGCGGCGTTTGCTACCGGTCCGCTGCTCGACTTCTGGCGGCAGCGGGAAGAGTGTGAGTTCACCGGCACGGGCAATCTTACTCTCCGCTATGTACGTTTTACTGCGCCACACCACACGCGCGTGATCCTGATTGTGCCGGGGCGTATTGAAAGCTATATCAAATACCCGGAGCTGGCATACGACCTGTTTCACTGCGGCTACGATGTAGTGATTATTGACCATCGCGGGCAGGGGCGCTCTGAGCGGCTGCTGGCAGATTCGCACCGCGGACACGTGGTGGAGTTCAGCGACTATGTTGACGATCTGGAGACCCTCTACCTGAAAGAGATTGTCAGCCAGCATTATCAGCAGCGCTATGTCCTCGCTCACTCAATGGGCGGTGCGATTGTCGCGCTGTTTCTGGCCCGGCAGCCGCGGGCATTTCATGCGGCGGTGCTGTGCGCACCTATGTTTGGCATTGTGCTACCGCTGCCGCCCTTTCTGGCGCACCGTATTCTTGACTGGGCAGAGAAGCGGCCGGCGCTGCGCGACGGATACGCCCTTGGCACCGGGCGCTGGCGCGCGCATCCGTTTGGCATTAACCGCCTGACGCACAGCCGCGAGCGCTATCGACGCAATCTGCGCTTTTATGCTGACGATCCGGCTATTCGCGTCGGCGGTCCGACCTATCACTGGGTGCGTGAAGGCGTGCAGGCCGGACGCAATATCATGCGTCAGGCGGCAAATATCACCACGCCGCTGCTGCTGCTGCAGGCGAGTGAAGATGATGTGGTGGACAACCGTTCACAGGATCTCTTCTGCCAGGCGCTGGCGGCAGCCGGGCATCCCTGTGAAGGTAACGCACCGCGCGTCATTAAAGGCGCGCGACATGAAATTCTGTTTGAATCAGATGCAATGCGCGCCGAAGCGCTCAATGCCACCGTGGATTTTTTTGCCCGTCATCTCAGCTGACGTTATTTCCGTTATTACAACCCGAGGTTTCCATGTTTCACATCGTTGCATCCGATCTGGATGGCACGCTGCTCTCGCCGCAACATCGTCTGACGCCGTTTGCCCGTACCACGCTGCAGGCGCTGGTGGCGCGTGATATCCATTTTGTTTTTGCCACCGGCCGCCACCATATCGACGTGGGACAGATGCGCGACAAGCTCGGCATTCCGGCGTACATGATCACCTCCAACGGCGCGCGCGTGCATAACGCCTCAGGCGAGCTGATTTTCAGCCACAATCTTGACGGCGATATCGCCAGCGAGCTTTACGCCCTGAAATATCAGGATGAAAACATTCTGACCCATGTTTATCGCGATGATGAGTGGTTTATGAACCGTCACCATCCCGATGAGCAGGACTATTTTCAGGAGTCGGAGTTTATGTATCAGCTCTATGAGCCGGGAATATTGCCCACCGATGGCATCAGCAAAGTCTTCTTCACCTGCAGCGATCCGGCCAGTCTGCTGCCGCTGGAGCAGGCGATTGAAGCGCGCTGGGGCGATCGCGTTAACGTCAGTTTCTCGCTGCCAACCTGTCTGGAAGTGATGGCGGGCGGCGTGTCGAAGGGGCACGCGCTGGAGTCTGTGGCAAAACAGCTGGGGCATTCGCTGAAAGCGTGCATCGCATTCGGCGATGGCATGAATGATGTTGAGATGCTGAGTATGGCCGGTAAAGGGTGCATTATGCACAACGGTCAGCAGCGCCTGAAGGATACGCTGCCGTCGCTGGAGATCATTGGCAGCAATGCGGACGATGCGGTGCCGCACACGCTGCGTAAACTCTTTCTGGAGTAAAAAAACGGGCCGGTTTCTCCCGGCCCGCCTCGCCTCGCTTATCCCAGCTGTTTCTTATGTTTATGTTCGTTGATCATGGTCAGCAGTAGCAGCACCACTGCCAGCACCGAGCCAGCGATCATCACCATAAACCCGCCATCCCAGCCGAAGAAATCAACGGTATAGCCGACGATAGCGCTGGCTGCCACGGAGCCACCCAGATAACCGAACAGGCCGGTAAAGCCCGCTGCGGTGCCGGCGGCTTTCTTCGGTGCCAGTTCCAGCGCGTGCAGGCCAATCAGCATCACCGGGCCGTAGATCAGAAAGCCAATCACAATCATACAGAGCATATCGATGCCCGGATTGCCCGGCGGGTTAAGCCAGTAGATCACGGTAGCGATTGTCACCAGCGTCATAAAGAACACGCCGGTCGCGCCGCGATTGCCTCTGAACACTTTGTCTGACATCCAGCCGCACAGCAGCGTACCGGGAATGCCCGCATACTCATACAGGAAGTAGGCCCAGGAGGATTTATCCAGCGTAAAGTGTTTCACCTCTTTCAGATAGGTCGGCGACCAGTCGAGGATGCCGTAGCGCAGCAGATAGACAAAGACGTTTGCCAGCGCGATATACCACAGAAGCTTATTGGGCAGGATGTACTGCATAAAGATCTGCTTTGCGGTCAGCTCCTGCTCATGGTCCTCGCTGTAATCAGGCGGATAGTCATTTTTCCACGCTTCAATCGGCGGCAGACCGCATGATTGCGGCGTATCGCGCATCATGGCAAACGCAAACAGCGCGATCAGAATGGCGCCAAACGCGGGCATATAGAGCGCCGCTTTCCAGTCGTTAAACCACGCCATACCGAGCAGGAACAGCAGTGGCGGGATACCGCCTCCGACGTTATGCGCGCAGTTCCACACGGAAACAATGCCGCCGCGCTCTTTCTGTGACCACCAGTGCACCATGGTGCGGCCACACGGCGGCCAGCCCATTCCCTGGAACCAGCCACACAGGAACAGCAGCACAAACATCACCATAATGCTGGAGGTCGCCCAGGGCACGAAGCCCATAAACAGCATGACCGAGGCGGCAAGAATCAGGCCCGCCGGCAGAAAAACGCGAGGGTTTGAGCGATCGGAAACAGAACCCATGATAAATTTGGAAAAGCCGTACGCAATAGAGATGCCGGAGAGGGCAAACCCTAAATCCCCGCGCGAGAACCCCTGTTCAACCAGATAGGGCATCGCCAGCGCGAAGTTTTTGCGTACCAGATAGTAAGCCGCATAGCCGAAGAAGATCCCGAGGAAGATCTGCCAGCGCAGCCGGCGATACAGTGGATCAACACGATCGTCAGCGACCTGAGGCCGATGCGGTGCAGGTTTGAAAATACTCAGCATGAGTGTGGCCCTCCGGGGCGCAGAATAGTTATGAATTTCCCAGCAGGTTGGGGCAGAAATACGCATAAGCGCAAAGGAAACCTGGTGTTTCCATATCGCGCAAAGAATAGAGGTGGTTGCGGCACGTTACTGTGACGTGTGACACATATGTTACAGTTTTATGACAATCAGGAGCGAAAAAAACCAGAAAATGTTGGATTTCGCGCATTTTGCCAGGTTTTAAGCCGGTGTTGATGCGCATTCTGACCAGCGCGTGTGTCAGGAGGTAAACAGCTGGCCAACACGTGTCGCTAGCTGCCACCACGAGCGGGCGAAATATAACCAGTTGTAAACCAGATTATTCAGCTGACGCAGGCGGGTTTGATTACACTAGCGCGTCTGTTTATCGGGAAATGGTGTGCCGTGCTGTTACTTATTATCACCACTGTATTGTGGGCTTTTTCTTTCAGTTTGATCGGCGAATATCTGGCCGGACAGGTTGATAGCTGGTTTTCCGTGCTGATGCGCCTGGGTCTGGCCGCGCTGGTTTTTCTGCCGTTTTTGCGCTGGCGCGGCTACCGGGCATCAACGCTGCTGCTTTATATGCTGGTGGGAATGCTGCAGCTCGGCATTATGTATCTGCTTAGTTTTGAAGCCTATCTCTACCTGAGCGTATCTGAGTTCCTGCTGTTTACAGTGATGACGCCGCTCTATATCACGCTGATTTATGACCTGCTGAGCCGGCGTCCGCTGCGCATCGGCTACGCCTTCAGCGCGCTGCTGGCGGTAGCGGGGGCAGCCATTATTCGCTATGACAAAGTCAGCGATCATTTCTGGCTGGGTCTGCTGCTGGTGCAGGCGGCGAATCTCTGCTTTGCTGTCGGCATGGTGGGATACAAACGGCTGCAGGAGACGCGGCCCATGCCGCAGCATACGGCGTTCTCCTGGTTCTATCTCGGAGCGGTGCTGATTGCCGCGCTGGCCTGGTCGCTGTGGGGCAATCCGCAGAAGCTGCCCACGACCACGCTGCAGTGGAGCGTGCTGATATGGCTGGGCGTTGCCGCATCCGGGCTGGGCTATTTTATGTGGAACTATGGAGCCACGCAGGTGGATGCCGGCACGCTGGGCATTATGAACAATATGCATGTTCCGGCGGGGCTGCTGGTAAATCTGGCGATCTGGCAGGAGAAGCCGCACTGGCCGAGCTTTATTGCGGGCGCTGCGGTGATCTTCGCTTCACTCTATGTGCATAAACGCTGGGTGATCGGCAGGCGTCACGCCTGAGCACGTGGCGGGCGCAGCCTGCAGGCTGCGCCGTGCGATCAGCTTTTCTTCGCCGGCGTTCCCGGACGCTGGATAAGCGTTAACCCTTTCAGGAAATTACGCAGAATTTGATCGCCACATTCGCGATAGTTCTTGTGATCCGGATTGCGGAAGATAGCGCCGATTTCACCCTGTGAAACCTTGAAGTTGGCTTTCAGCAGGATGTCGGGAATATCGGTGGTTTTCAGCGCAAACGCGATACGCAGCTTCTTCAGAAAGATGTTATTGCTCATGCGACGTTCAACAGAGGGTGCCGGCGCATCGTCGCTTTTACCGCGCCGGTAGTAGATCAGGCCGTTGAGGAAATAGCCCATCAGTACATCAGGCAGTTTGCGAAACGCGGCGTCATCCTCTTTTTTCAGCCAGGCCTGCACATCCTCCAGCGGCACATCGCTTCCCGCAAGGGCAAAAATCTCCACCACTTTGCTATCGCTCAGATCAAGCATATAGCGCACGCTGCGCAGAACATCGTTATTGGTCATGGTGAAACTCTCCGGGTATGCAGTAAGGGCGGCGCATTATAGTGCAGGCGGGGCGGGGATAACAGCGCGGCGCGCGCACGCCGCGCCGGACCATCAGGATGCGCCGGGTAATACCGCGCCCGGCTGCGAAGCGTCGCGCACAAACGGCAGGTGATCGCAGGCGTGCTGGCGGGCAAAGCGCACAAAGGCTTCCAGTACCGGCTGACGCTGTTCGCCTTCGCGTACGGCGGCGTAGAGCCGGCTCCAGAGACCGTCGCCCAGCGTTTTGGTGACGACCAGCCCCTGCTTTTCAAAGTTCTCAACCACCCAGTGCGGCAGGGCGGCGATCCCCATCTGCGCCGAAACCATCTGAATCAGCAGCAGCGTATTATCCACGCTTTTCAGCGCCGGGCTGACGCCGGCGGGCTGCAGAAAGTGACGCCAGACATCCAGCCGCTGGCGCTGTACCGGGTAGATCATCAGAACTTCATCAGCGAAATCCTGCGGCGTAATATGCGTGCGCTGCGCCAGCGGATGATCGGGTGCCAGCACCAGCCGCATCTCAAAATCAAACATCGGCGTATAAAACAGCCCGCTGCGCGGCAGAATATCCGAGGTCAGTACCACATCAAGCTCACCCTGCTGCAGCGCCGGCTGCGGATCAAAGGTGACACCAGATTTAAAATCCATCACCACCTGCGGCCAGCTCTTGCGGAAGTTATTCAGCGCAGGCGTCAGCCACTGAATACAGCTGTGGCATTCAATGGCGATGCGCAGCGTGGCCTGCTGCTGTGGCTCATGACACGCCTGCAGCGCCTGCTGGATCTGCGGCAGTACCTGCTCTGCCAGCTGCAGTAAAATCTCACCCTGCGGCGTAAAGCGCAGCGGCTGGCTTTTACGCACAAACAGCCGGAAGCCAAGGCGCTGCTCCAGATCGCTGAACTGATGCGATAACGCAGACTGCGTCTGGTGCAGCTGCGCCGCAGCGGCGGCGAGCGAGCCGGTGTTGTGTAACGCCTGCAGCGTTCGCAGGTGTTTGAGTTCGATCATGAGAATCCTTCACAGCGGGACAAAACGAATAACGCGGTAAGCTATACACTACCCGCAGATTGTGGCGGTGTAAACATCTGGATGGCTAAATGGGATGGGCTGCTGTGCGCAGAGGCAGCAAACGCGGGCGTCAAAAGCAGAACGTGCATGAAAAAGGGCGCCTCAGCGCCCCGGATAACGTTATGCGCTGGGGGCTACCCCATACTGTTTGAACCACGCCAGCATACGCTGCCAGCCATCCCGGGCCGACTCCGCATGGTAGCCCGGACGATAATCGGCGTTAAACGCGTGACCGGCATCCGGATAGACCACAATTTCCGCTCTGGCATTGGCGGCATGCAGCGCCTGACGCATTTTATCGATACTCTCCAGCGGAATACCCTCATCCTGCCCGCCATACAGGCCGAGCACCGGCGCGTTCAGATCGACGGCGACATCAATCGGATGCTTCTGCTGCTTCAGCGTTTTTTCTCCTTCCAGGCGGCCATACCACGCCGCTGCGGCACGCACCTGAGGATTGTGTGCGGCAAACAGCCAGCTGATGCGCCCGCCCCAGCAGAAGCCGGTAATTGCCAGACGACGAATATCGCCATCATGTCGTGCAGCCCAGTTTGCCGCATGATCGAGATCGGCAAGCACCTGGCTGTCGGGCACTTTGCTCACCAGCTCGCTGAGCAGCGTCGGGATATCGTGATACTCCTGCGGATCGCCTTCGCGGAAATAGAGTTCCGGCGCCACTGCGAGGTAGCCCTCGAGGGCCAGGCGGCGACACAGATCGCGGATATGCTCATGTACGCCGAAAATCTCCTGAACCACCAGTACCACTGGCAGCGTGCCGCTGAATGATTTAGGTCGTGCGTACCAGGCGGGCAGATTTTCCCCCTGGCTGGGAATTGAGGTCTCGCCACACTGAATCGCATCGCTTTGGGTAATGATTGTGCTGCTGGCGGCGGGCTGCGCCGCTGAGGCGAAGCCACCCGGGGTCGATTCTTGTGCCATATTTTCTGTGGTTTTCATGGTTCTCTCCGTGCTGGCAGGTGCGCAATCAGGTAACTATAGCCTGGTCATGATGGCCGGATGGTTACAGGGTAAAAGGAACAGATTCTCAGATGCGGCTTCTGTATTAACATTGCCGCTGAAGCTTACGCAGCACCATGCCGGATAAATGTGTGAAACGGCGCGTTATATTGTGACAAAAATCACAAATAGTGCGGTTGGTAATGTAACTTTCATTATTTGAAGTGAGAGATATCACATATTTGTCGCGCTGCCTCACGTAGAGTGCGCGTCACAATACTTAATTAGCAGGAGTCTGATATGACCCAGTCTGACGTTTTCCACCTTGGTATCACTAAAGCTGACCTGAAAGGCGCTACGCTGGCGATCGTCCCGGGCGACCCGGAGCGGGTGAAAAAAATCGCTGCGCTGATGGAGAATCCGCAGCATCTGGCGTCGCATCGTGAATTTACCACCTGGCTGGCGGAGATCGACGGCAAGCCGGTAGTGGTCTGCTCAACCGGTATCGGTGGTCCTTCAACTTCAATTGCGGTAGAGGAGCTGGCGCAGCTCGGCGTACGCACCTTCCTGCGCGTCGGCACCACCGGTGCCATTCAGCCGCACATTAACGTCGGTGACGTGCTGGTGACGACCGCCTCAGTACGCCTGGATGGCGCCAGCCTGCACTTTGCTCCGATGGAGTTTCCGGCCGTGGCCGATTTTGCCTGTACCACGGCGCTGGTCGCGGCGGCAGAAGAGTGCGGGGCGCGTACCCATATCGGCATCACTGCCTCTTCTGACACCTTCTATCCGGGCCAGGAGCGTTACGACACCTTCTCTGGTCGCGTGGTCAATCGCTTCCAGGGCTCTATGCAGGAGTGGCAGGCGATGGGCGTTCTTAACTATGAGATGGAATCCGCTACACTGTTAACCATGTGCGCCAGTCAGGGACTGCGTGCCGGCATGGTGGCTGGCGTCATTGTGAACCGTACGCAAAAAGAGATCCCGGACGCGGCAACCATGAAGCAGACCGAGAGCGACGCTGTGAAAATTGTGGTGGAAGCCGCGCGTCGCTTACTGTAGTGCGCCAGTCGGCAATGGATGCAGGACCCGCTTCACAGGGAACTCAGCCGCTGACAAATCAGGATGCGCACCTGTTCAGCGAACTCTGGGATCCCTTTTATGCGTAAAACCTTCTCCGCTCCCCGTTCCGCCGCTGTCAATAATCCCGCTGCTGCGCAGGCGCGCGTTGAACACGCCGCCGCGCAGTTTCGCCAGGCGATGGCCGACGGCGACTACGCGCAGGCGCGTCAGTGCTGTGAAGCGGTATTGCGGGTGATGCCGAACCATATGCAGGTGCTCAGCGACTATGCACTGACGCTGATGCGCACCGGCGACTATAAAAAATCGTACAAAATCTACCAGAAAATCTGCCAGGCGCCTGACGCACAGCGTGCGCAGGCTTCGGAAACCTGGCTGGATGGCCTGACCGAGGTCTGCGGCTGGCTGGATAAGCCGGATGAAGTGGCACGCTACGGCCTGGCTTCGCTGATGCACTCCGATGCGCGCTTTTCTGCCGGACAAAAGCACCCGTTTCCGGCTGATGCGCCGCCCGCGTTTAACCCGCACAACCCGGCGGAGAATAGTATTGCGTTTAGCCTGTATGGCAATCAGCCGCGCTACTGCGAAACGCTGATTAAAAACGTTGAGGTCGCGCGCGAGCTCTATCCGGCATGGCAGTGTCGCGTCTATCTGGATGAAAGCGTGCCGCAGCATGTTTGGCAGCGCCTGCAGCACGCCGGCGCCCAGCTGGTTGATATGTCACACGAAAAAGAGATTCAGCCTACGCTCTGGCGCTTTCTGGTGATGGATGACCCCACGGTCAGGCGCTTTATCATTCGCGACGCCGACTCGCTGCTGTCAGAGCGCGAAGCTGCAGCCGTGCAGGCCTGGCTCGACTCGCCGTTCTGGTTTCATCATATGCGTGACTACTTTACCCATACCGAACTGCTGCTGGCCGGAATGTGGGGCGGCTGTCACGGCGTCGTCCGCAACCTTGCGCAGCAGATGCGCAACTTTATGGCGCGCTACACCGGCAATCAGCGCTTTACCGATCAATATTTCCTCAAAGTAGCATTGTGGCCCACCGTTCGTACCAGCCTGCTCAGTCATGACGATCTTTTTCATTTTCATCAGGCGCAGCCGTGGCCCGCTCACCCTCCCGTTCGCTGGCAGACGGAACATTTTCATGTCGGCAGTAACGCCGGCTATGCCAGCATGACCGGTAAGGCCACTGCCCCCTGCAACGGTACGCAGCAGGTTGAACTCGCCTGTGGCGGCCAGAGCTGGTGTTATCCGGCGCGCATGGTGAATGAGAGTGAATGGGTGCTGCCGATGCCGTTTTTCCTGATCGATGCCTGGAAAGCGGGCAAACTCACGGTCAGAGCCTGCTGACCTCCTGCGGCCTGGCGGTCAGAGATTTCAGTAGACATTCCTCCAGGCCAACTTTACCTTTCCCCTGAGCATCGCGAGGGGCGGGGGGATCATGGATCAGCAACTTATTATTACGCTTGTACTGGCACTGGCCGGTCTGGGTATCGGCTGGCTGCTGGCGCAGCTGCGTGCCGGTCAGCAGCACGCCAGCCTGACCGCGGAGCATCGTCTGCTGGAAGCGGCGCAGCAGCGTCAGCAGCGCGAACAGGAACAGCTGCAGCTACAGCTCCGGCAGCGTGAACAGGAGCTGCGGCAGCTGCATGGCACCCTGAGCGGGGCGCAGGAGCGCCTGCAGCAGCTGGATTACTGGCGTGCTGAAAGTGAACAGCTCAGCCGCGAGCTGCGTAATCAGCTGGAGGTCAACAGCGCACAGGAAGCGGAGCTGCGCGAGGTGACTATCCGGCTGGAGGAGACGCGCTTTGCCGCTGAAGAGAAGCAGCGGCTGCTGACCAGCAGCGAGCAGCGTCTGAGCGCCCAGTTTGAGAATCTTGCGAACCGCATTTTTGAAAACAGCGGTCGCCGTGTTGATGAGCAAAATCGTCAGAGTCTTAACAGCCTGATTGCGCCGCTGCGCGATCAGCTGGATGGCTTTCGCCGTCAGGTCAATGAGAGTTTTGGTCAGGAGGCGCGTGAGCGTCATACGTTAACGTATGAGATCCGCCAGCTGCAGCAGCTCAATGCACAAATGGCGCAGGAGGCGTTAAACCTGACCAAAGCGCTGAAAGGCGACAACAAGATTCAGGGTAACTGGGGCGAAGTGGTGCTCAGTCGGGTACTGGAAGCGTCCGGCCTGCGTGAGGGGTATGAGTATGAAACCCAGGTGAACATCGCGCTGGAGCAGGGGCGCATGCAGCCCGACGTGATTGTCCGGCTGCCGCAGGGCAAAGATGTGGTGGTGGATGCCAAGATGACGCTGGTCGCATATGAGCGCTACTTTAACGCTGAGGATGATGCCGCACGGGAGCTGGCTATTCAGGACCATGTTGCGGCGATGCGCGGTCATATTCGTCTGCTGGGGCGAAAAGATTATCAACAATTACCCGGTTTACGCTCGCTGGATTATGTGCTGATGTTTATACCGGTGGAGCCGGCGTTTTTGCTGGCCATCGATCGGCAGCCTGAGCTGATTAGCGAGGCGCTGCAGCAGAATATCATGCTGGTCAGTCCGACTACGCTGCTGGTGGCGCTGCGTACTATCAATAATCTGTGGCGCTATGAGCATCAGAGCCGCAACGCCCAGCGGATTGCCGATCGCGCCGCACGGCTCTATGACAAAATGCGGCTGTTTGTCGATGATATGAGCGGCATCGGACATAATCTGGACAAGGCGCAGCAGAGCTATCAGCAGGCGATGAAAAAGCTGGCAGAAGGGCGCGGCAATCTTATCGCCCAGAGCGAGGCGTTTAAGTCGCTGGGAGTCGAAGTTAAGCGGCCCATTAATCCGCAGCTGGTGCAGCAGGCGCTGCCGGATGAAGCGGATGAGCGCTGGGCAGAGGATGATGCGGAAACGGCAGCGGAAGTGCGCCGTATCAATGAATAACCGGCGGCAACGTGCTCGGATCGCGCGACTCTGATACACTTCGGAGAGAATTATTTGTGGAACAGGTAAAACCGATGGCAGATGAATCACAGCAGGAAACTACTCACTTTGGCTTCCAGACCGTAGCAAAAAGTGAAAAGGCCGATAAAGTCGCGGACGTGTTTCATTCCGTTGCGGCAAAATATGACCTGATGAACGATTTGATGTCGTTCGGCGTCCATCGCGTATGGAAGCGTTTTACCATTGACAGCAGCGGCGTGCGTCGCGGTCAGCGCGTGCTCGACCTGGCAGGCGGCACGGGCGATCTCACGGCGAAATTTTCCCGTCTGGTGGGTGAAACCGGGCAGGTGGTTCTGGCGGATATTAACAGCTCGATGCTGAAAATGGGCCGTGAAAAGCTGCGTAATCTTGGGGTCACCGGCAACGTCAGCTATGTGCAGGCGAATGCGGAAGCTCTGCCGTTCCCGGATAACTATTTTGACTGCATCACCATCTCGTTTGGCCTGCGCAACGTCACGGAAAAAGAGAAAGCGCTGGCTTCAATGTTTCGCGTGCTGAAGCCGGGCGGTCGTCTGCTGGTGCTGGAGTTTTCTAAGCCGGTGCTGGATCCGCTGAGCAAGGCGTATGACGCCTATTCATTCCATATTCTGCCGCGTATCGGGCAGCTGGTGGCGAATGACGCAGAGAGCTATCGCTATCTGGCTGAATCTATTCGTATGCATCCCGATCAGGAGACCCTGAAAGCGATGATGAACGACGCCGGTTTTGAAAACAGCACGTATCACAACATGACTGGCGGCATTGTCGCGCTGCATCGTGGCTTTAAGTTCTGAGTGACCATGACGCTAACCCCTCTTATTACCGGCGCGCTTGAAACCGCGCTGAATCGTGTACTTTATCGCGATCGTAGCCTGAAAGCCGCCCGGCAGCGCCTGGCAGGTAAGGTGCTGCTGCTGCGGCTGCAGGAGCTCGATTTTCCCCTTGTGCTGGTCTTCAGCGAAACGCGACTGGACGTGCTGGGCGACTGGCAGGACAGCAGCGACTGCAGCGTCAGCCTGCGCCTGAGTACGTTGCCTAAACTGCGCGATCGCCAGCAGCTCACCGGCCTGATCCGCAGCGGCGAGCTGAACGTTGAGGGCGATCTGCAGGTGGTACAGCAGTTCTCCGCATTAATGGATCTGGCTGAACTCGATCCGGCAGAGTATCTGGCACCCTGGACCGGTGATATTGCGGCACAGGGTATCAGTCAGGCCGGCAGGCGGGCGCTGGCTTTTGCGCAGCAGCAGGTAACGCGCCGTCAGGACTATCTCAGCCAGGTGGTAACCGAAGAGTGGCGGCTGGCGCCGGGTGCGCTGGAGTTGGCATGGTTTGCAGAAGAGGTTGAAGCGATGGAGCGTTCACTAAACGCCTTTGAGGCGCGTCTGGCACAGCGGGAGGCGAAATGACGCTCGGAGAACTTCGGCGCTTATATTTTATCGTTAAAATTTTTCTGACCTACGGGCTGGATGAACTCATACCGCACATGCGCATCACGCTGCCGCTGCGGCTGTGGCGCCGCTGCGTATTCTGGATCCCCAACCGGCATAAAGAAGCGGAGATGGGCCTGCGCCTGCGTCTGGCAATGGAGCAGCTTGGCCCGGTCTGGATCAAGTTTGGTCAGATGCTCTCAACCCGTCGCGATCTGTTTCCGCCTAAAATTGCCGACGAGCTGGCAATCCTGCAGGACCGCGTCGCGCCGTTTGACGGCGTAAAAGCAAAAGCGCAGATTGAGCGCTCGATTGGCGGTCCGGTTGAGACCTGGTTTGACGATTTCGATATCAAACCGCTCGCCTCTGCCTCTATTGCTCAGGTCCACACCGCGACGCTGAAATCTAACGGCCGCAAAGTGGTCATCAAAGTGATCCGCCCTGATATCCTGCCGGTAATCAAAGCGGATATGAAGCTGATCTACCGGCTGGCACGCTGGGTGCCGCGCCTGTTGCCGGATGGTCGCCGCCTGCGTCCGATGGAAGTGGTCCGCGATTACGAAAAAACGCTGATTGATGAACTCAATCTGCTGCGGGAAGCGGCCAATGCGATTCAGCTGCGCCGTAATTTTGATCAGAGCCGCATGCTCTACGTACCGGAGGTCTACTCCGATTACTGCAGCGAAACTATGCTGGTGATGGAGCGGATTTACGGAATCCCGATCTCCGATGTCGCCACGCTGGAGCAGCACGGCGTCAATATGAAGCTGCTGGCTGAACGCGGCGTGCAGGTTTTCTTTACCCAGGTATTTCGCGACAGCTTCTTTCACGCCGATATGCATCCGGGCAACATTTTTGTCAGTTACGATCGTCCGGAAGATCCGCAATATATCGGTATCGACTGCGGGATTGTGGGATCGCTTAACAAAGAAGATAAGCGCTATCTGGCCGAAAACTTTATTGCCTTTTTTAACCGCGACTACCGCAAGGTAGCGGAACTCCACGTGGATTCTGGCTGGGTGCCGCCCGATACTAACGTTGAAGATTTTGAGTTTGCTATCCGCACCGTCTGTGAACCGATTTTTGAGAAGCCGCTGGCGGAGATCTCATTTGGTCATGTGCTGCTGAACCTGTTCAACACGGCGCGCCGCTTTAATATGGAAGTGCAGCCGCAGCTGGTGCTGCTGCAAAAAACGCTACTCTATATTGAAGGGATTGGACGTCAGCTCTATCCGCAGCTCGATTTATGGAAAACCGCGAAGCCGTTTCTGGAAGAGTGGATCAAAGATCAGATTGGTCTTCCGGCACTGGTACGTAAGGTTAAAGAGAAAGCGCCTTTCTGGGCAGAGAAACTGCCAGAACTGCCGGAACTGTTTTACGACAGCATGCGCCAGCATAAGTTATTGCAGCACAGCGTTGATAAACTGGTTAATGAACTGAACGCGCAGCGCACCCGGCATCACCAGTCGCGCTACCTGTTTGGCGTGGGGGCCACGCTGCTGTTAAGCGGGACGGCAGTACTTCTGAGCCGGCCTGACTGGGACTTCTTCCCGGCGCTGTTAATGGCGGCGGGCATCGTGACCTGGCTGGTGGGCTGGCGCAAGACAAACTAATTGTTTGCCTGGTGCAAATCGCGTAATGTCGCAGGCCGGAGCCGGTTTCCCGGCCCGCCACATTACAGTTTTTCGTTTTGTTAAGTATTTCAGAGGCATATCTCATGGGCGGTATCAGTATCTGGCAATTGTTAATCATTGCCGTCATCGTTGTACTTCTGTTCGGCACCAATAAACTGCGCAACCTCGGTTCAGATCTTGGCTCATCCATTCGCGGCTTTAAAAAAGCGATGAGTGATGAAGATGAGAAAAAAGATCTGCCTAAAGAGCAGGATGCTGACTTCAATGCCAAAACGCTGGCAGATAAACAGCATGACCCGGTGAATAAAGATCAGCCGCGGGATAAGTAAGGTGTAACTGTGTTCGATATTGGCTTTAGTGAACTGGTTCTGGTGTTCGTGATCGGCCTGATTGTACTCGGGCCGCAACGTCTGCCGGTGGCGGTAAAAACGGTAGTGGGCTGGATCCGGGCAATTCGCTCGCTGGCGGCTAATGTGCAGCACGAGCTGGCGCAGGAGCTAAAGCTGCAGGAGTTGCAGGACAGCCTGAAGAAAGTGGAAGAGGCGGGAAAGGGAACGCTCTCTCCGGAGCTGAAGCAGTCAATGGAAGAGCTGCGTAAAACCGCTGACTCCATGAAGCGCTCTGTTCAGCAGAGTATTGATATCGAAAAAGCGGAGGATGAAGCGAATACGATTCATCAGCCTGCCGCGGTTAAACCTGATGTGCCGCCGGCTGCTGCCGTCACGCCGGCGCAGGCGGAGCATCACGCCAGCGCTCCGGCGCAGGCACCTGCCGCCGCAGAAACCGTCAGCGATCGGGCTGATGCGGCGCACTCACCCACTCCCCTCTCTGCAAAAGATGAACGATAACCATGGCTGTTGAAGATACCCAGCCGCTCATCAGCCATCTGATCGAGCTGCGTAAGCGTCTGCTGAACTGCATCATTGCCGTGTTTGCGATTTTTCTCTGCCTGATCTATTTCGCTAACGATATCTATCACGCGGTCGCCGCACCGCTGATCAGCCAGATGCCGGCCGGCGCCAGTATGATTGCCACAGATGTTGCCTCGCCATTTTTTACGCCGATCAAGCTGACCCTTATTGTCTCGGTGTTTCTGGCGGTTCCGGTGATCCTCTATCAGGTATGGGCATTTATCGCGCCAGCGCTCTACCGGCATGAACGCCGGCTGGTTATGCCGCTGCTTTTCTCCAGTACGCTGCTGTTCTACGTGGGTGTGGCTTTTGCCTACTTTATTGTCTTTCCGCTGGCGTTTGGCTTTTTTGCCAAGACCGCGCCGCAGGGCGTCACCATTGCGACCGACATTACGAACTATCTCGACTTTGTCATGACGCTGTTTATGGCATTTGGCGTTGCGTTTGAAGTGCCGATAGCCATCGTGCTGCTCTGCTGGACCGGGATCACCACGCCAGACGATTTGCGGAAAAAACGGCCTTATATTCTGGTCGGCGCTTTCGTTGTTGGGATGCTGCTCACACCGCCAGACGTTTTTTCCCAAACTTTGCTCGCTATTCCGATGTACTGCCTGTTTGAAGTCGGCGTATTCTTTTCCCGCTACTACGTGGGTAAAGGGCGTAAAGCGGCAGAGGAAGACTCCTGATCGCGTTTACGCAGGACGCCCCGTTGCGCGCGGGGTGAAAGCATTTTACAAACCGCCCGCCTGCCGGGCGGTTTTTATTTGGGGAAAGAGATGTTTGATATCGGTGTAAACCTGACCAGCACGCAATTCGCAAAAGATCGCGCTCAGGTGGTTAAGCGCGCGCGCGAAGCAGGTGTCACCGGCATGCTGCTTACCGGCACTAACGCGCTGGAGAGCCAGCAGGCACGACAGCTGGCAGCACAGCATCCCGGCTACTGCTGGTCTACGGCCGGCGTCCATCCGCATCACGCCAGTGAGTGGTCCGCAGAAACAGCCAGCACGCTGCGCCGCCTGGCAGAGAGCGAACAGGTGGTTGCCATAGGGGAGTGCGGGCTCGACTTCAACCGCAATCTGGCTGCGCATCAGCAGCAGGAGTATGCATTCGATGCCCAGCTGGCGCTGGCTGCAGAGCTGCAGCTGCCGGTGTTCTTACACTGCCGCGAAGCGCACGATCGCTTTGTTGCGGTGCTGGAGCCGTGGCTGCCGAAGCTGACGGGAGCGGTGGTACACTGCTTTACCGGCACGCGTGCGGAGCTGGAAGCCTGTCTGGCGCTGGGCCTCTCCGTGGGCATTACCGGCTGGGTGTGTGATGAACGCCGCGGAATGGCGCTGCGTGAGATGCTGCCGCTGATCCCGGCGGAGCGTTTACTGCTGGAGACGGACGCGCCTTATTTACTGCCGCGCGATATGCGGCCCCGTCCGGCCTCGCGGCGCAATGAACCCTGTTTTCTGCCTCATCTGGTACAGCAGGTGGCGGGCTGGCGCGGAGAGACGGCGGAGGCGCTGAGTGCGCAGGCCGACGCAAACGCGCGTCAGCTGTTCAGGCTGGCTTAAACCTTACGAAACAGTTTGTTATCCACACTGCGCATCACCTGCTTATTCAGCAGGTTCAGCAACAGGATCGAACGGGTTTCTCCGTCGGGCTCGGCAAAAATCGCCCGCAGCCCTTCAAACGTGCCGTCGGTGATAAGCACTTCATCGCCCGACTGCGGCGTTTCAGGATCCAGAACAATCTGTGGTGTATCGGTCTGCAGTGCTTCAATCACTTCATAGGGCACCGTGGCGGGCATAGCGCCGAAGCGCACAAAATGGCTGACGCCGCGCGTGCTGCTGATGGTGGTGGTATGAATCGCTTCCGGATCGAATTCGATAAACAGATAGTTAGGGAACAGCGGCTCACTGACAGTGGTGCGTTTACCGCGCACCAGCTTCTCCATCGCGATCGTTGGACTGAGGCATGTTACTGCCTGACGCTCAAGATGTTCCTTAGCGCGCAGCAGCTGTCCGCGTTTGCAATAGAGTAAGTACCAGGATTCCATAACTGCCCCCAAATAATGGATGCCAAGAATAACAAACCTGCAGTCAGAGTTATAGCGCATCGGCTGGCGTATACCGTGCCGGCCAGAGAAATTCTCTGCGAATTTTCTGATTAGTGCGTTATCTGAGCGCTTTGCGGCAAGAGAATTGACGACCAGGGCGCATCTGTATCAGACTGCCAGACCATTACGGATCTGCACGATTTCCCGATTCACTCTGGCCGGAA
Organism: Pantoea sp. UBA6567; assembly: GCF_002434165.1. Classification (NCBI taxonomy): domain Bacteria; kingdom Pseudomonadati; phylum Pseudomonadota; class Gammaproteobacteria; order Enterobacterales; family Erwiniaceae; genus Pantoea; species Pantoea sp. UBA6567. The sequence goes on from NZ_DJJN01000007.1 coordinate 188,706, forward strand.
AACTGAAGCCACATGAAATACCAGGACTTACGAGATTTTCTTTCGCTGCTGGAACAGCGTGGCGAGCTCAAGCGCATCACTCAGGAGATTGATCCTGAACTGGAGATGACCGAAATCGCCGACCGCACGCTGCGTGCCGGCGGCCCGGCGCTGCTGTTTGAAAACCCCAAAGGGTATGACATGCCGGTGCTGTGTAACCTGTTTGGCACGCCAAAGCGCGTGGCGATGGGTATGGGGCAGGAGGAGGTCAGCGCGCTGCGCGACGTCGGTAAACTGCTGGCATTTCTGAAGGAGCCGGAGCCGCCCAAAGGCTTCCGCGATCTCTTTGACAAAATGCCGCAGTTTAAGCAGGTGCTGAATATGCCAACAAAGCGTCTGCGCAATGCTCCCTGTCAGGAAGAGATCTTCAGCGGCGATGAGGTTGATTTGTCGCGTATTCCGGTGATGAAGTGCTGGCCTGGCGATGCGGCACCGCTGATTACCTGGGGGCTGACCGTTTCGCGCGGACCGCATAAAGAGCGGCAGAACCTGGGGATCTACCGCCAGCAGGTTATCGGCAAAAACCGGCTGATTATGCGCTGGCTGTCGCACCGCGGCGGCGCGCTCGATTTTCAGGAGTGGTGCAAAGCCCACCCCGGCGAACGCTTTCCGGTCGCGGTGGCGCTGGGTGCCGATCCCGCCACCATACTGGGCGCGGTCACGCCGGTGCCGGATACGCTCTCGGAGTACGCCTTCGCCGGCCTGCTGCGCGGCAATAAAACCGAAGTGGTAAAATGCGTCTCCTGCGATCTGGAAGTGCCCGCCAGCGCGGAAATTGTGCTGGAAGGCTACATTGAACCGGGCGACATGGCGCCGGAAGGTCCCTATGGCGACCATACCGGTTACTATAATGAAGTAGACAGCTTTCCGGTCTTTACCGTTACGCACGTTACGCAGCGGCGTAAACCGATCTATCATTCCACCTATACCGGTCGTCCACCCGATGAGCCTGCGGTACTGGGGGTGGCACTGAATGAAGTGCTGGTGCCAATCTTAATCAAACAGTTTCCGGAGATTGTCGATTTTTATCTGCCGCCTGAAGGCTGCTCCTACCGCCTGGCGGTAGTGACGATTAAAAAACAGTACGCAGGACATGCCAAGCGGGTGATGTTTGGCGTCTGGTCATTTCTGCGTCAGTTTATGTACACCAAATTTGTTATTGTGTGTGACGACGACGTAAACGCGCGCGACTGGAATGATGTGATTTGGGCGATTACCACCCGCATGGACCCGGCGCGCGATACCGTACTGGTAGAGAATACGCCGATCGATTACCTCGACTTTGCTTCACCGGTTTCGGGGCTGGGCTCCAAAATGGGGCTGGATGCTACTAATAAATGGCCGGGTGAAACGCAGCGCGAGTGGGGCACGCCGATCGTCAAAGATCCGGCGGTCACCGCGCGTATTGACGCAATCTGGGATGAGTTAGCAATCTTTGCCGAACCGCCGCAGCGCTGACGGCAGCAGAGAACCATAAGAAAGGGCAATTATGACGACGTTAAGCTGCAAAGTGACTTCGGTTGAGGCGATTACCGACACCGTATATCGCGTGCGCCTGATCCCGGAAGCGGAATTTAGCTTTCGCGCCGGTCAGTATCTGATGGTGGTAATGGATGAGCGCGACAAGCGTCCTTTCTCCATTGCCTCAACGCCAATGGAGAAAGAGATTATTGAGCTGCACATTGGCGCATCCGATCTCAATCTTTACGCTATGGCCGTGATGGATCGCATCAGAAGCGACCGCCAGGTAACGATTGATATGCCGCATGGTGATGCGTGGCTGCGGGAAGAGAGCGAGCGCCCGGTGATTCTGATCGCCGGCGGCACCGGCTTTTCCTACGCGCGTTCACTACTGCTGACCGCGCTGGCGCAGCAGCCCGATCGTGATATCGCCATTTACTGGGGCGGACGTGAACTGCAGCACCTCTACGATATGGATGAGCTGGAAGCGCTGGCGGTAAAACACCCGAATCTCAAGGTGATTCCAGTGGTTGAGCAGCCTGCAGATGGCTGGCAGGGGCGCAGCGGGACGGTACTGACCGCCGTTATGCAGGATCATGCCGATCTGAGCGGCCATGACATCTATATCGCCGGACGCTTTGAGATGGCAAAAATTGCCCGTGAGCGTTTCTGCAGCGAGCGCGGCGCGCTGGAAGCGCAGATGTATGGCGATGCCTTTGCGTTTATCTGAGGCGCAGCCGTAAAAAAGCCCGCCCGGAAGGGCGGGAACACGTGCGATTCACAGGTCTCTGTTTTAGATACGTTCAAATACGGTGGCGATGCCCTGACCCAGGCCGATACACATGGTTGCCAGGCCAAACTGCACGTCATGCTGTGTCATCTGGGTGAGCAGGGTGGTGCTGATGCGCGCGCCGGAACAGCCCAGCGGATGCCCCAGTGCAATGGCACCCCCGTTCAGGTTGACTTTCTCATCCATCTGCGCCATAAGCCCTAAATCTTTGATGCAGGGCAGGGTTTGCGCAGCAAAAGCCTCATTAAGTTCAAACAGTCCGATATCCGCTGCGCTGAGTCCGGCACGCTTCAGCGCCATTTTGCTGGCGGGAACCGGGCCGTATCCCATAATTGAAGGATCGCAGCCGGTTACCGCCATACTGCGGATACGCGCACGCGGGGTGATGCCCAGTTCACGGGCGCGGCTTTCACTCATGATCAGCATGGCGGCAGCGCCGTCAGAAAGCGCGGATGAACTGCCGGCGGTCACCGTGCCGCTCACCGGATCAAACGCCGGCCGCAGCGCGGCCAGACCCTCCAGGCTGGTCTCCGGACGGATGACCTCATCACTCTCATAGCGCTTCAGCACGCCATCGGAGTCGTGCCCCCAGGTGGGAATAATTTCGCGGGCAAAATCGCCGCGCTGCGTCGCCGCCCATGCACGCTGATGCGAACGGAAAGCAAACGCATCCTGCTGTTCGCGGCTGATATGGTGCATGCGCGCCAGCATTTCCGCTGTCAGGCCCATCATGCCGGCGGCTTTTGCCACTGTCCGGCTCAGGCCGGGATGGAAATCAACGCCGTGGCTCATCGGGACATGGCCCATATGCTCAACGCCGCCAATCAGGCAGGTCTGCGCATCGCCGGTCATAATGGCCCGGGCAGCATCATGCAGCGCCTGCATAGATGAACCGCAGAGGCGATTCACCGTGCTGGCGGGCACGCGGTGCGGAATTTCCGCCAGCAGCGCCGCGTTGCGCGCAATATTAAATCCCTGCTCCAGCGTCTGCTGCACGCAGCCCCAGATGATATCATCCAGCGAGGCGGGGTCGATCGCCGGGTTGCGGCTCAGCAGCTCCCGCATCAGATGTGCTGAGAGATCTTCCGCCCGCACCTGACGAAAGGCGCCGCCTTTAGAGCGGCCCATGGGCGTGCGTGCGGCATCAATAATGACGACATTTTCCATCTCTGTTCCTCAGGCGCGCTGCAGCGACGCTTCATCAATAGGTTGAACGGCGGGGTACCAGCTCTGATGCGCGTGCGCACGCTGCACCAGCGCCTCCGGCAGCGTATAAAGCGCGCCGAGATGTGCGTAGCGTCTGGCCTGGTCGACCACATTGCTGTTACCGAGCGTATCAAGATAGCGGAAAGCGCCGCCGCGGAATGGCGGGAAGCCGAGGCCATAGACCAGCGCCATATCTGCTTCTGCCGGTGAGGCGATAATCTTCTCTTCCAGACAGCGCACCACTTCATGCAGCATCGGCAGCATCATACGGTTGATAATCTCTTCATTGCTGAATGCGCGTGCTGGTTCACTGACGCTGCTCAGCAGCGTATCGGCGTCCGGATCGTGTATCTTCTGCGGTTTGCCTTTTTTATCCTGTTCCCAGCGGTAGAAGCCGAGGCCGTTTTTCTGCCCAAACCGGCCCGCATCAAACAGGACATCGATGGCATCCCGATAGTTTTTCTGCATGCGCGCCGGAAAGCCCTGCGCCATGACCTGCTGCGCATGATGGGCGGTATCGATACCGACCACATCCAGCAGCCACGCCGGCCCCATTGGCCAGCCAAACTGCTGCTCCATGACTTTATCAATCTGGCGATAATCAGCGCCGTCGCGCAGCAGCAGGCTGAAAGCCGCAAAATAGGGGAACAGTACCCGGTTAACAAAGAAACCGGGACAATCGTTAACCACGACCGCTGTTTTTCCCATTTTGCTGGCCCACGCCACCACCTTACTGATGGTCGCTTCTGAGGTCTGTTCGCCGCGGATCACTTCCACCAGCGGCATGCGCGGTACCGGATTGAAAAAGTGCATACCGCAGAAATTTTGCGGACGCTGCAGCGCTTTCGCCAGTTCGCTAATCGGGATGGTTGAGGTGTTGGAGGCGAGAATGGCATCGTCCCGCAGCTGCTGTTCGGTCTCAGCGAGCACTTTCGCTTTGACCGCCGGATTCTCCACTACCGCTTCTACCACCACATCAGCGCGGCGGAAACCGCTATACTCCAGCACCGGCTGGATAGTTGTCAGCACGGCAGCAAGTTTCGCACCATCAATTTTGCCGCGCGCCAGCTGCTTATTCAGCAGCTTGCTGGCTTCATTCATACCCAGCGTCAGCGCTTTTTCACTGATATCTTTCAGGATAACGGGTACGCCTTTCCACGCTGACTGCCAGGCAATCCCGCCCCCCATGATGCCGGCACCCAGCACGGCGGCCTGCTGCGGCAGCTCTGCGCGGGCGCTATGTTTTTTCGCCAGGCTTTTGACATATTGATCGTTAAGGAAAATGCCGACCAGCGCGCGGGCAACATCGCTCTGTGCCAGCGGCACAAACGCAGCCGTTTCAAGCTTAAGCGCATCATCGCGCGTCAGCCCGGCGGCAGCTTCAATTGTTTTCACCGCTGTCAGCGGGGCAGGGTAGTGTTTACCTGCCGTCTGCAGCACCATGCTTTTCGCCAGCGTAAAGCTCATCGCGGCTTCAACCGGACTCAGCTTCAGCGGCGCCAGCTTCGGCGCCCGGCGTGCCTGCCAGCTCTGCTGGGTAATGGCGTCGTGCAGCATAGTGAGCGCGGCGCTGCGCAGTTTGTCGCGGCTGACCACGGCATCGACCAGACCCAGCTTCAGCGCGCTTAATCCATCCACATCTTTGCCGGCGGCAATGATCTCCAGCGCGCAGTCGGCTCCCAGCAGGCGCGGCAAACGCACGCTACCGCCAAAGCCTGGCATGATGCCGAGCCGGGTTTCCGGCAGGCCAATACGCGTCTCCGGCGTCGCGACGCGCAGATCGGTTGCCAGCACACACTCGCAGCCACCCCCCAGCGCATAGCCATCAATGGCGGCAATGGTCGGCACCGGCAGATCTTCCAGCCGGTTAAAAATGCTGTTAGCAAAGGTCAGCCACGCGCTCAGTTTCTCTTCAGGGGCATCAAACAGCGAAAGAAACTCGGTGATATCCGCGCCGACGATAAAAGCGGGTTTGGCGGAGCTTAACAGCAGACCGCGCAGACCGGGCTGCTGCTGCAATACATTCAGCGCCTCTCCCAGGCTGGCGACGGTTTTAATATCAAGTTTATTGACCGAGCCGGGAGCATCGAAAACCAGCTCGGCAACGCCGTCTTCGAGCCAGTGTAATGAAAGGGTATCGCCTTGGTAGAGCATATCCGTCTCCTGAAACCGCGAAAAGTGATCTGGTCATACCAGATGAACAGGAGTGTGAGCGGCCTGCCCCTCTTTTGCAAACGGCAGTGTGCTTATTTGATACCGCGATCACAGGCTGGCTGGCGCGCCAATAGCGGCGCGGCTATGCTACACTGCGGCCACTTTCGCGACATCGGAGACTCGTTCATGGATTCACTGAAAACACTGTATCAGGCGCATATCAAAACGCTGCAGCAGCGGGCGCAACAGATTCTGGCGCGCGGCAAACTGGATGCGCTGCTGATCCACTCCGGCGAGCTACAGACCGTTTTTCTGGATGATCACACCTATCCGTTTAAAGTGAATCCGCAGTTCAAAGCCTGGGTGCCGGTCACGCAGGTGCCGAACTGCTGGCTGTGGGTCGACGGCAGCAATAAACCTAAACTGTGGTTCTATTCACCCGTCGACTACTGGCATAACGTCGAGCCGCTGCCGGAGAGCTTCTGGACCGGAGATGTTGATGTCATCGGGCTGAAAAATGCAGATGAGATTGCACAGCTGCTGCCAGCATCGCGTGAAAACGTCGCCTACATTGGCCCGGTACCGGAACGTGCTGCGCAGCTGGGCTTCAGCAGCGCGCAGATCAACCCGCAGGCGGTCATCGATTTCCTGCATTATCATCGCAGTATCAAAACGGATTATGAGCTCGCCTGCCTGCGTCAGGCGCAGAAGCTGGCAGTTGCTGGCCATCGCGCGGCTAAAGAGGCGTTTTTCTCCGGCATGAGCGAGTTCGATATTAACCTCGCCTATCTTACCGCTACCGGGCACCGGGATACGGATGTGCCGTATGGCAATATTGTGGCGCTGAACGAACATGCAGCCGTGCTGCACTACACCCGGCTCGATCACCAGCCGCCAGCCAAACGTCACAGCTTCCTGATTGACGCCGGCGCTGAGTATGCAGGATATGCAGCAGATTTAACCCGCAGCTATGCGGCGCAAAGTAAAACGCGCTATGCCGAGCTGGTGGAGGCAATGAATAAAGAGGAGCTGGCGCTGATCGCTACGCTGAAAGCGGGCGTGCGCTATACCGATTATCATCTGCAGATGCATCAGCGCATTGCGCGTTTGTTGCTGAAATTTGGTCTGGTAAAAGGCCTGACGGAAGAGGCGCTGGTGGCAGAGAATCTCACCGGACCTTTCATGCCGCACGGCCTGGGTCATCCCCTCGGGCTGCAGGTACATGATGTGGCCGGTTTTATGCAGGACGATCGCGGCACGCATCTGGCTGCGCCGGCGCAATACCCTTATCTGCGCTGCACCCGGGTGCTGGAGCCCGGCATGGTACTGACCATTGAGCCGGGCTTCTATATTATCGATTCGCTGCTGGCGCCGCTACGCGGGGGTAAGTACACCCAGCACTTTGACTGGCAGGCGATTGATGCGCTGAAGCCGTATGGCGGAATTCGCATTGAAGATAATGTGGTGATCCACCCTAATCGCATTGAGAACATGACGCGCGACCTGCACCTGGCCTGATGGACGCTTATGATATTCCGGCTGAGGCGATAAGCAGCAGCGAAGAGACGATCAAAAAAAGCCGCTTTATCACTCTGCTGGCGCATACGCCGGGTGCTGAAGCGGCGCGGGCGTTTGTGCAGTGGGTCAAAAGCGAGCATCCCGCTGCGCGGCATCACTGCTGGGCCTGGGTTGCCGGTGCTCCGGACGATTCACAGCAGCTGGGCTTCTCCGACGATGGCGAACCCTCCGGCACGGCAGGTAAGCCGATGCTGGCGCAGCTGATGGGGAGCGGCCTTGGTGAGATCACTGCCGTAGTCGTACGCTATTATGGCGGTATCATGCTGGGGACCGGCGGGCTGGTCAAAGCTTACGGCGGCGGGGTGCAGCAGGGACTGAAACAGCTGCCGCGTCAGCGCAAAGTGCCGATGCAATCTTTTATGCTGCGCTGTGATTATGCACAGATGAGCGATATAGAACGCCTGCTGCAGCGTTTTGACGGCATTACTGAAGAGAGCCGCTATGAAGATTGCATCACGCTGCGCATTGCGCTGCCTCATGCGCAGATAGCGGCCTTTAAGCAAAACCTCTCTGACTACAGCCGGGGTGCGCTAGCGCTGCTCCCGCTGGATAACTGAACAAAGGACACGGCTGAATGCACTTCCGCGCCATTACCCGCATTGTGGGTCTGCTGGTTATTTTATTCTCGGTAACCATGATTGTACCGGGTTTAGTGGCGCTGATTTATCGCGACGGTGCCGGCCGCGCCTTCAGTCAGACGTTCCTGATGGCGATTGTCATTGGTTCGCTGCTCTGGTGGCCCAACCGTAAACAGAAGACCGAACTTAAACCGCGCGAAGGCTTTCTGATTGTGGTGCTGTTCTGGACGGTACTGGGCAGCGTCGGTGCAATGCCGTTTATCTTTGCCGAGCAGCCTCACCTCTCCGCGACCGATGCCTTTTTCGAATCCTTTTCCGGCCTGACGACGACGGGTGCAACGACGCTGGTGGGGCTCGACTCCCTGCCGAAAGCGATTCTGTTTTACCGGCAGATGCTGCAGTGGCTGGGCGGTATGGGGATTATCGTGCTGGCCGTTGCCATACTGCCGATTCTGGGCGTTGGTGGCATGCAGCTTTATCGCGCCGAAATGCCCGGGCCGCTGAAGGACAATAAGATGCGGCCGCGTATTGCAGAGACAGCAAAAACGCTGTGGCTGATTTATGTTGTGCTGACCATCGCCTGCGCGCTGGCCCTGTGGCTGGCCGGCATGCCGATGTTTGACGCTATCGGGCACAGCTTTTCTACCATCGCTATTGGCGGTTTCTCCACGCACGACGCCAGCATCGGCTATTTTAACAGTCCGACAATCAATACGATTGTTGCGATTTTTCTGCTGATTTCCGGCTGTAACTACGGTTTGCACTTTTCACTGCTGAGCGGGCGTAACCTGAAAGTTTACTGGCGCGATCCTGAATTCCGGATGTTTATTGGCGTGCAGTTTACGCTGGTGGTGATCTGCACGCTGGTGCTCTGGCTGCATAATGTTTATGACAGCGGCTGGCAAACGCTGAATCAGGCTTTTTTCCAGGTGGTGTCATGGGCAACAACGGCGGGCTTCACCACAGATAGCATTGCACGCTGGCCGCTGTTCCTGCCGGTGCTGCTGCTCTGCTCAGCATTTATCGGTGGTATGGCAGGCTCAACTGGGGGCGGCCTGAAGGTTATTCGTATTCTGCTATTGTTCAAGCAGGGTTCACGTGAGCTAAAACGTCTGGTGCACCCCAATGCGGTCTACACCATTAAGCTTGGCAACCGGGCGCTGCCGGAGCGTATTCTGGAAGCGGTATGGGGTTTCTTCTCCGCCTATGCGCTGGTGTTTCTGCTCAGCATGCTGGCCATTATCGCGACCGGCGTTGATGACTTCTCCGCGTTTGCTGCCGTTGCGGCAACGCTGAACAACCTTGGGCCGGGACTGGGTGTAGTCGCAGACAACTTCACAACCATGAATGATGTGGCGAAATGGATATTGATCCTGACGATGCTGTTCGGGCGTCTTGAGGTCTTTACGCTGCTGGTGCTGTTCACGCCGACTTTCTGGCGTGAATAAGAGAAACAGGAACCTGTAATGAAAGCATTAATACTTTATTCCACCCGCGACGGGCAAACCCGCGAAATTGCAGCGCGTATTGCTCAGACTCTGGTACCGCAGCAGTTATGTGATGTGCAGGATCTTGCAGAGACGAGACAGATTGACTGGTCGCAGTACGATCGCGTACTGATAGGCGCCTCGATTCGCTATGGTCATTTTGATACGGCGCTGATGACGTTTGTCACGCAGCACCGGCAGTCGCTGCAGCAGCGGGTAAGCGGATTTTTTAGCGTGAATCTGACGGCGCGCAAAGCTGACAAGCGTTCCCCGCAAACCAATGCCTATACCCGCAAATTTCTTGAGCAGTCACCGTGGCAGCCCGACTGCTGCGCTGTGTTTGCCGGCGCGTTACGTTATCCGCGCTATCGCTGGTTTGATCGGGTAATGATTCAGTTAATTATGCGCATGACCGGTGGTGAAACCGATACCTCTAAAGAAGTCGAGTACACCGACTGGTCTGCAGTGAGCAGATTTGCGTATGAATTTGCGCAGTTACCAGGCAAATCGTTGTGAAATAGAGCGTTGTGGCGAAAAATAGCGCGAACAATTCTTTTTTTGTATTTAACGCTTGTCAGCCCGGAAGAACTCCCTATAATGCGCCTCCATCGACACGGCACACCGGCTTACGGAAACGGCGTCGACAGGAAGATTCGGTAAGAACTTCCGCCGGAGAAAACGCTGAAAAAAGTGGTTGACTCCGGAGGAGGAAAGCGTAATATACGCCACCTCGCAGCAGATGCTTAAGGCGCTGGCTGCAC
>NZ_DJJN01000010.1:0-113344 GCF_002434165.1 Pantoea sp. UBA6567
CTGATAAATTGTTAAAGAGCAGTGCCGCGATTTCTCAAGCGGCGCGGGATGCGTATATTACGCTTTCCGCATTTTCAGTCAAGCATTTATTTTTGCTTTTCTGAAGGTTGCTGTAAAAGCCACCTGCTTAACGCGACGCTTCGTAAGCCGTTGTGCCGTGTCAGTGGAGGCGCATTATAGGGAGTTCTTCCGGGCTGACAAGTGCTAATTTTGAATTATTTTCTGAGTGTTGTTTTTTTCAGCTAAACCGCCTCAAACTGCCAGTTTTTCGAGCAGCGGAAAGCCATAACGCTGTAAAACGCCGGATAACTGTACCGCTTCTTCATCCATAGATGTGCAAAACGCGATGTTGCTGTCAGCAGAAGCCGCATCAGGCGCCTCGTGCTCAAGCAGCCAGACGGTACGCCTGGCTATAGCAGCACCGGAATCAACCAGCCGGGTTCCATCCGGCAGAACCTGCTGCAGTTCATCGCGCAGCAGTGGAAAGTGCGTGCAGCCCAGCACGACCGTATCCGGCGGCTCTTTCATACGTAACCAGGGTTGCACTGCCCGGCGAACATCATTCAGTGATACCGGTTCACCATGCAGCTTCGCCTCTGCCAGTTCCACCAGCTCAGCAGACCCCAGCATCTCAATGGTGCACTCCCGGGCAAACTGTTTCACCAGTTCATGGGTATAAGGACGCTTTACCGTTCCCCGCGTTGCCAGCAGCCCGACGACTCCGTTACGTGTCAGGCGAGCCGCCGGTTTAATTGCCGGCACCACGCCGACGACCGGAAACGCAAAGCGTTCGCGCAGTGCAGGTAAAGAGACGGTACTGGCCGAGTTACAGGCAATGATGACTAATGCGAGCGGAAAACGCTGCGTAATGGCCGTAACCACTGCCACTACGCGTTCAACAATGTACGTTTCCGTTTTCTCGCCATAGGGAAACCCTTCATTATCGAAAGCGTAGAGATAGTGCAGGTCCGGCAGCAGCTGCCGGACTTCATCATAGACGGAAAGCCCACCTACGCCGGAATCAAACACCAGCACGGTGGGACGGAGATCAGAAGCTGTAGCTGGCGCTAAGGTAGTATTCTCGTCCAGGGGTGCGATAGCCATAAACCGTCTCATAATCCTTATCCAACAGATTGGCAATTTTACCACGAACTGTCAGATGAGACGTGACCGGATACGCAGCTGAGAAATCAACCAGGCTATAACCCGGCATGCGACGCTGTGTTGCTGCGTACTGGTTGGTATTGTTGTTGTAGCTTTTACCAAAATATTGCCAGGCGAGATCAAAGTCGATATCCAGTGCGGTCCAGTCCAGCTGATACTTATATTGCTGGCGGGAACGGTGTGCCAGCACCTCATTATCGTCATCGCGGCGCGGATCGATATATTGCAGCGTGATACGGTGGGTAAAAATACCGGTATCTGCACTGCCGCTCCACTCCACGCCTTTAATCGTCGCTGACTGTACGTTGTAGTAGGTGCCAGTAAAGTTTTCGTCAGCTCTGTAGTCGATCAGGTTATTGATTTTATTCTGGTAAAGGTAGAGGTGCCATTCGACCGGACCGCTGAGTCCTTCGAGACCGGTTTCAATCTGATGTGACCTCTCAGCCCGGAGATCGGGATTGGATGCAATAAACAGACGGCTCTGCCCATACATCTGCCCCAGTGTAGGTGCCTGGAAAGCGGTGCCATACGAAAAGATGAGGCGATAATCGGGCATAAACGCCCATCCCGCCGCTGCCTGCCACGTGCCGTTCCAGCCAAACTGGTTGTTATCGTCACCGCGCAGCGCACCTTCCAGCGTAAGCGTATTGAACTGCTGCTGCGTAGTCAGATAGTAACCGGTGCTGTTACGCGTGTAGTTGTCAGCGCTGAACCGATCGCTGGACGCCAGTTTCTGCTGCTGCCAGTCGATGCCGGCGCTGAGTGTGCCATGCGCCATGGCAACACTGTTACCCCACTGCAGATTGCGCTGGCTCATATCATCCAGCGACGTGCCCGGACGATAGAGGCCGAGCGTACTGGCATAGTTGTAATCTTTATAGCGCTGGTAGCTGTAGCTCAGTTCCGAAGAGTAGCGCTCTTCACTGAACTTCATACCGCCTTCATAGGTATGATTATAAATCTGCCGTTTATCACTGCCGTCCTGATAGCCTGCATCATACGCACTATTATTGCCGTAGCCGTAGCCGCGAAAGAAGGCGGATAAACTGTCGCTGAAACGGTGATTCACACCGGCCCAGAATGTTTTACTGCGAAAGCCGTCCCGATCGCCATCCACTGCGTACGCCGACTGCGGCTGGATGTTATAGCCGCGCGTCGACTGAAAGGCCCCCGCTACGGTTACCAGCGTATCCTCGCCCACCTTGTGTCGCAGCGCCGCATCATACTCCTGATAGCGATTCGACCCGAGGCCCGCCGTTATCTGCCCGCCTGGCTCACTGTTCTCAGTAATGATGTTCACCACGCCGCCAATGGCATCGGCGCCGTAAACGGCGGAGCGTGGTCCGCGGATCAGCTCAATACGCTGAATCAACGCCAGCGGAATCTGGCTAAAGTCAGCGATCCCGGTGATCCCCGACTTCGCCAGCGGGATCCCGTCAATCAGCACCAGCGTATGACGCGCTTCCGCACCGCGGATATAGATGTAGCTGGTCTGGCCCGGACCACCGTTTTGCGCAATATCCACGCCCGGCAGGCGCCGCATGACATCCGTCAGCGATTTAGCCTGCCAGCGATCGATATCTTCCCGCGTGATCACCTCACCTGGTGCCAGCACGCTGCTGACCGGCTGCTGAAAACGGTTAGCGGTGACAAGTTGCGTATTATCATTTTGCCGGGCATAGCCAGAGCGCGCCCAGAGCGACAGCGCTGTTGCACTCAGGGCGAACAGCGAAGCAGACGTTATTTTCATTGTTATAGCATCCAAAGGATCGAGCCGGATGCCGCAGGCCTGAGATCGATAGCACGCGATGATCTCAGCGTTTGCGACGATACACCGGCAGGTCTTCGGGCTGAGAACCATAAATGGTGAAGACTTCCCATCCGTCAGGACAGTGTCTGCCTGGGCGATCACCACGACATTCTTTTACCGCTGCGCGTCAGCTCCAGATTTGCACTGGATTCCCTTTTAACTCAATGAGGCCGGCGGCCGCAGTCTACGGTTAAGCCCGCCGCCGATCCACCCCTCCCGCTTTCTGACGTTCGGTTAGGCTGGACATCAGCAGTTGAATGCCTACAATCGCCCGGCAAGCAGGCTTATTACCAGGATTGAAGATGACACCCGAACAGCTCCCGATTGACCAGTATGACGCGCAACTCGCTGAAAAAGTCAGCCGTTTACAGACGATGATGACCCCTTTCACCACGCCTGACGTGGAGGTGTTCCGATCGCCGGTCAGTCACTACCGTATGCGCGCAGAGTTTCGCATCTGGCACGACGGTGACGACCTCTATCACATCATCTTCGACCAGACGACCAAACAGCGCATTCGCGTGGACAGCTTTCCAGCCGCCAGCGAGCTGATTAATCAGATGATGCCCAGACTGATGGCAGCGATACGTGATAATCAGGTGCTGCGCTTTAAGCTGTTCCAGATAGATTATCTCTCCACGCTGAGCAACCAGATTGTGATCTCCCTGCTTTATCATCGCAAACTGGAAGAAGAGTGGCATGCCGCCGCCAGCACGCTGCGTGACCAGCTGCGCGCTGAAGGATTTGATGTGCAGCTGATTGGACGCGCGACCAAAACCAAAATCTGTCTGGATCGCGACTACGTGGATGAGCGTCTGCCGGTGGCGGGCAAAGAGCTGATTTACCGCCAGGTGGAAAACAGCTTTACCCAGCCTAATGCCGCCATGAACATTCAGATGCTGGAGTGGGCGCTGGATGTTACGCAGCAGTCGCGTGGCGACCTGCTGGAGCTTTACTGCGGTAACGGTAACTTTTCGCTGGCGCTGGCGCGCAATTTCCGCCGCGTACTGGCCACAGAGATAGCTAAACCCTCGGTGGCGTCGGCTCAGTACAATATCGCTGTGAATCAGATCGATAACGTACAGATTATTCGTATGGCAGCGGAAGAGTTTACCCAGGCCATGAACGGCGTGCGCAGCTTTAACCGGCTGGAAGGCATCGATCTCAGCAGCTATCAGTGCGAGACCATTTTTGTCGATCCGCCACGCAGCGGGCTGGATGATGAAACGGTAAAAATGGTGCAGGCGTATCCGCGTATTCTGTATATCTCCTGTAACCCGCAGACTCTGTGCGACAATCTGGCCGCGCTGTCAGGCACGCATCAGATTGAGCGACTGGCGCTGTTCGATCAGTTCCCGTACACCCACCATATGGAATGCGGCGTATTGCTGACGCGCAAAGCATAAAAAAACGGGAACCCGCAGGTTCCCGTTTTTTTTACTGCCGGCTTCTGGCGCGGCGGAAGCGCGTGCCAATCCAGAACACCAGTCCCGTCATCAGAATGACAGGAATGAAGTTCGAGCCGATATCCGGATATTCTGCGCGCACCATGGCGCTATAAACCAGAATGCCCAGCAGAAAAAATGCCGCGGCCAGTGACGGCATGCCGTCCGGCATATTGCGATTGAGATAACGCTGGTGCAGGCACCATGCTGACAGCCCAAGCGCTATCAGCGGAAAAATGGAAAACGGCACAAAGCTACTGAACAGCGCCGAAAAGGAGCCGTTGATTGCTAAACCAGTGATAAAAGAGAGTAATAACGTTCCTTTATCACGAGGATGCTGCTCAATCATTTCATTATCCTTATCACGTTATTTTTCAGGGATTTCCAGGGTCACGGCCAGCCGCTCTTGTTCCCGGCGATACCAGTAGTAGGCGCCTTTGGCGATCATACGCAGCTGCAGTACCAGCCGCTCTTCCAGCTTACGCCGCTGGTCAGAGTCGACATCCAGCGCTTCAGCGCCGGCGCTAAAAACAATGGTCACCATCGCCTCAGCCTGCGCTTCGGTAAAGCTGCGCGGCATACGGCTTTCCAGCTCAAGGTAGTCAGCCAGTTCTGCGATAAAATGCTGGATCTCACGTGCAACAGCAGCGCGGAAGGCGGCTGACGTGCCGGAACGTTCGCGCAGCAGAAGCCGAAACGCATTCGGGTTGTTGCCGATGAACTCCATAAAGGTTGCCACCGACGTTTTAATGATGCTGCCGCCTTTCGCGATACGCTGGCGCGCCTGGCGCATCAGCTGGCGCAGCATCAGCCCGCTCTCATCAACCATGGTCAGTCCAAGCTCATCCACATCGCGAAAGTGACGATAGAATGAGGTTGGGGCAATGCCGGCTTCACGTGCCACTTCGCGTAAACTCAGGCTGGCAAAACTCCTTTCTGCACTAAGCTGACTGAATGCAGCTTCAATCAGCGAACGTCTTGTACGTTCTTTTTGTTGCGCCCGAACGCCCATTTTTGCGGCCTTGTGAGTAATCAGGCGCTCACTATAACAAACTTTTCAGCGTACAGCCGGGCAAACTTTGTCACCGCCTGTTAACCTCACTGAATGTCAAACTTCTGCATTTTTCACTGTTAGAATTCAGATGTGCGCGGCGAGATGTTAGAATCTCGTTGTAAAAATGTATAGAAGAATAGGACGTACTGGTATGCAAAAGTCTTACGATTACGATGCCATTGTAATTGGCTCCGGTCCGGGCGGCGAAGGTGCGGCGATGGGGCTGGTCAAGCAGGGAGCGCGCATCGCAGTGATCGAACGCTACCACAACATTGGCGGCGGTTGTACACACTGGGGAACCATCCCTTCCAAAGCGCTGCGTCATGCCGTCAGCCGCATCATTGAATTCAATCAGAACCCGCTCTACAGCGATCATACCCGTCTTCTCCGCTCCTCGTTCGCTGATATCCTTAACCACACCGAAAATGTTATCAGTCAACAGACTGCCATGCGCCAGGGCTTTTATGAGCGTAACCGCTGTGAACTCTATCAGGGCGACGCGCATTTTGTTGATGCCAACACGATAGAGGTGGAGCAGCCTGATGGCACCCGCGAGCAGCTGACGGCAGAAAAATTTGTCATTGCCTGCGGCTCACGTCCCTATCACCCGGCCGACGTCGACTTTACACACCCGCGCATCTACGATTCCGACTCTATCCTGAACCTGCATCATGAACCGGGTCATGTGATCATCTATGGTGCCGGCGTGATTGGTTGCGAATACGCCTCTATCTTCCGCGGTCTTAACGTCAAGGTCGATCTCATTAACACCCGCGATCGTCTGCTGGCGTTCCTCGATCAGGAGATGTCCGACTCTCTCTCTTACCACTTCTGGAACAGCGGTGTGGTGATCCGTCACAACGAAGAGTTTGAGAAGATTGAAGGCGTCAGCGATGGCGTGATCATGCACCTGAAGTCCGGCAAAAAAGTCAAAGCGGATTGTCTGCTGTATGCGAACGGCCGCACCGGGAACACCGACTCGCTTTCGCTGGAGAACGTGGGTCTGGAAGCGGATGGACGCGGCCTGCTCAAAGTCAACAGTATGTATCAGACCGCGCAGCCACATATTTATGCCGTGGGTGATGTGATTGGCTATCCAAGCCTGGCTTCCGCCGCCTACGATCAGGGGCGTATTGCTGCTCAGGCGATCATCAAAGGTGAAGCGAGCGCGCATCTGATCGAAGATATTCCGACCGGTATCTACACCATTCCTGAAATCAGCTCGGTAGGAAAAACAGAGCAGCAGCTGACCGCGATGAAAGTGCCTTATGAAGTGGGTCGTGCGCAGTTTAAGCATCTGGCACGCGCGCAGATTGTTGGCATGCACGTCGGCAGCCTGAAAATCCTGTTTCACCGCGAGACAAAAGAGATTCTGGGGATCCACTGCTTTGGTGAGCGCGCAGCGGAGATCATTCACATCGGTCAGGCCATTATGGAGCAGAAAAACGGCGGTAACACGATTGAGTATTTCGTGAATACCACCTTTAACTACCCCACCATGGCTGAAGCCTATCGCGTGGCCGCGCTGAACGGATTAAACCGCCTGTTTTAACGCGGCGTCAAAATGGCCCTGCATATGGGTTTTGATTGCTTCTGCCAGCTGCTCATAGCGGCTGCGCAGAGGCGAACCTGGCCGGTAAACCAGCGCGATAGTGCGCTGCGGTACCGGTTTATAACAGGGCAGATAGCAGACACCATCGCGCACGCGCTCTTTAGGCACCGCCAGTGAAGGCAGTAGCGTAATGCCGCTGCCGGCCGCCACCATATTACGCAGCGTTTCCAGGCTGGTGGCGCGAAAATGGGTATCTTCGTCCGCACCCGCCTCAAAGCAGAAGCCCATCGCCTGGTCGCGCAGGCAGTGACCATCTTCCAGCATCAGCAGTTTTTCACCCGCCAGATCGGACATCGGCACGCGATCGCGATCGTGCCACGGGTGATCTTTGTAGATCGCCAGCTTCATGGGCTCATCAAACAGCGGCACTTCAATAAAGGCTTCACTCTCTTTAACCAGCGCCAGAATAGCGCAGTCAAGTTTCCCGCTGTCGAGCTGTGCCAGCAGCTGCTGAGTCTGTGCTTCATGCAGATACATCTCCAGCTTCGGGAAAGTCTGATGTAGCATAGGAATAATATTGGGCAGCAGATAGGGGCCGGTCGTGGGGATCAGTCCGATATGCAGCGGTCCGGACATCGCTTCACCCTGCTGGCTGGCCATCTCTTTCAGCACCTTAACCTCACGCAGTACGGTTCGCGCCTGATCAACCAGCAGTAATCCTGCCTGGGTGAACAGCACTTTACGGCTGGTACGTTCCAGCAGCATGACGCCCAGTTCATCTTCCAGCTTGCGGATCTGTCCGCTCAGAGTCGGCTGACTGACATGACAGGCATCAGCAGCGCGACGGAAATGGCGGTGTTCCGCAAGTGAAACCAGATACTCGAGATCGCGAATGTTCATTAATATCCTCCAAACCACGATAGCCCGTGGCGATAGATAGAATAGCAACGAACGATTGGCCCTATCAAGCTATGCACGGGAATAATAGCGCTCACTGATTTAAGCCCATGCATTTGTAGAGAAATTTATTTATTTGCTGAACATGTGCCGGGGCTGAACGCTTTTACAAAAAACGCTTTTTACGCAGCAAATCTGTTTTGCTGAACCCAATCACTGTGCTGGCGGGGAGTGCCGGTACGCTGATGATGTGCCTATAAAAATATGCAATTCCGAAGCCAGAGGTTGGCGGGCTTTTTATAAAGCCCGCTTTTTTTATGGCATATCAAACCGGCCAGCGTCCGGGAGCGGCTATTGCAGACGCGCCTGTGCTTCGCGAATCGCCTGGGCTACCTGCTGCGGCGCAACACCACCGCGCGCGTTACGCTTGTCGAGGCAGGACTGCAGCGAAAGCACCGGATAGACATCCTCTTCGATGACGTCACTGAACTGCTTCAGCTGAGCCAGACTCAGCGCTTCCAGCGCCACACCCTGCTGGATAGCCGCGACGACCGCTTCTCCCACAATATGATGCGCCTCGCGGAACGGCACGCCTTTCGCGACCAGATAGTCTGCCAGCTCAGTGGCATTGGCGTAGCCCTGTTCAGCCGCTTCCTGACAACGCGGACGTTTAACCTGAATACCATCCAGAACCAGCACTGACATATGCAGACAGTCGAGCCAGGTATCCAGCGCGTCAAACAGCCCTTCTTTATCTTCCTGCATATCTTTGTTGTAGGCCAGCGGCAGGCCTTTCAGCGTCATCATCATGCCGGTCAGTGCGCCCTGGACACGGCCGCATTTACCGCGAATCAGCTCCAGCGCATCCGGATTTTTCTTCTGCGGCATCAGCGATGAACCTGAGGTGACTTTATCAGACAGCTCGACGAAGCCCGCCTCGCCCGTGTTAAAGAAAATCAGGTCTTCTGCAAAGCGCGACAGATGCACCATGCCAATTGACGCGTCGGAGAGCAGCTCCAGCACATGATCTCGATCGGATACGGTATCCAGGCTGTTACGCGTTGCCGAAGCAAAACCGAGCCAGCCTGCCAGCTGCTCGCGGTCAATCTCATAAGCGGTACCGGCCAGCGCACCACAGCCCAGCGGGCTGACATCCAGCCGCTTCAGCGTATCCTGCAGACGGCTCTCATCGCGCGCCAGCATTTCGGTATACGCCAGACACCAGTGGGCGAATGTAACCGGCTGCGCGCGCTGCAGATGCGTATAGCCCGGCATGACGGCATCCTGATTCGCTTCTGCCGTCGCCACCAGCGCGCTCTGCAGCTGACGCGTCGCGTCCAGCAGCAGGGCAACCTGCTCTTTGCACCAGAGCTTCAGATCGGTGGCAACCTGATCGTTACGGCTGCGTCCGGTATGCAGCTTTTTACCCAGCGCCCCGACCTTATCGATCAGCTTGCCCTCGACCCAGCTGTGAATATCTTCTGCATCGCTTTCCAGGATCTGTGACGGATTCGCGCGTACGTTCGCCAGCAGCTCGTTCAGCGCCGCTTCAAGCTGCTGCTGTTCCGTTGAGGTTAAAACGTTCACGGTTACCAGCGCTTTTGACCACGCCACAGAGCCGGTAATGTCCTGCTCCGCCAGGCGGTAATCAAAACGCAGTGAATCATTAAACTGTTTAAACCGCTGGTCTGCTGCCTGCGAGAACCGTCCGCCCCAAAGTGCCATCTGCTTGCTCCTGAAATCGTGTTGAAAAAGGCGGCCTGAGCCGCCCTTATATAACTGCTGCCGCGTGCTTACTTCTTCTGCTCGTTCAGCGCACGAATGCGCGAAGAGAGGGAGAACAGGCGAATAAAGCCGCCCGCGTGACGATGGTCATACACCTCATCTTCACCAAAGGTGGCGAACTCTTCTGAGTAGAGGCTGTTAGCCGATTTCTTCTGAATCGCCGTAGCCTGACCTTTGTAAAGCTGCAGAACCACTTCGCCGTTGACCTCTTCAGCCAGCGATGCCGCCGCCGCCTGAATAGACTGGCGCAGCGGCGCGAACCAGCGACCATCGTAAACCACGTAAGACATCTCCTGGCCCAGCTGCTCACGCCATTTGAAGCTGTCGCGATCCAGAACCAGCT
Organism: Pantoea sp. UBA6567; assembly: GCF_002434165.1. Taxonomy (NCBI): domain Bacteria; kingdom Pseudomonadati; phylum Pseudomonadota; class Gammaproteobacteria; order Enterobacterales; family Erwiniaceae; genus Pantoea; species Pantoea sp. UBA6567. The sequence continues at coordinate 10,051 of NZ_DJJN01000010.1, forward strand.
GCTCAACCGCACGCAGCGCATTTACCATGATGGTACCGCCAGGGGTTTCATAGCAGCCGCGTGATTTGATGCCAACCAGACGGTTTTCCACGATATCGATCCGGCCAACGCCATGTTTAGCACCCAGTACGTTCAGTTTTTCCAGGCACTGGAACGGGCTCAGCTGCTCGCCGTTTACGGCAACCACGCAGCCTTTTTCAACGGTCACGGTGACATTTTCCGGCTGGTCCGGCGCTTCAAGCGGATCCACGGTCCATACCCAGCAATCTTTATTCGGTGCATTCCACGGACTTTCCAGCACGCCACCTTCGGTGGAGATATGCCACGCGTTCTCATCGCGGCTGTAGATCTTCTCCAGCGACGCGGTCGTCGGGATATTGCGCTCTTTCAGATAGTCGAGCAGCGCCTCACGCGAACGCAGATCCCACTCGCGCCATGGCGCAACAACTTTAAGCTGTGGTGCCAGCGCGGTATAGGTGGTTTCGAAACGCACCTGGTCGTTGCCTTTACCGGTTGCGCCGTGGCACAGCGCGTCAGCACCCACTTTCAGCGCCAGTTCAACCTGCGCTTTAGCAATGATAGGACGCGCCATTGACGTGCCCAGCAGATAGGTGCCTTCATACAGGGCACCGGTCTGCAGCACCGGATAGACGTAATCGCTGATGAACTCTTCACGCAGATCCACTACGTGACATTCAGATGCGCCCGACTGCAGCGCTTTTTTCTCAACGCCTTCCAGGTCGGCCGGGTCCTGACCAATATTGGCGACAAACGCCACAACTTCGCAGCCACCGTAATTCTCTTTCAGCCATGGAATGATGGCTGAGGTATCGAGGCCGCCTGAGTAGGCCAGAACGATTTTTTTAATGTTTTGCGTGCTCATGTCTTAATCCTTGATTATGCGAGAATCCGGGTGCCAATCGACACGCCGTTGAAAAGGTCGGGCAGCTGCTCAGCATGGCGCCAGCTGGCGATATCGACCGGACGGCCCAGCGTGCGTGCCGCATCCAGCGCAGCGTTGACTTTAACAATCATACCGTCGGTAATAATGCCCTGCGCAATCAGCTGTTCCGCTTTCGCTGCGGTCATTTCAGCGATGCGCTGGCCTTTGCCGTCGAGAATGCCGCTGACGTCAGAGAGCAGCACCAGATCGGCTCCGATAGTGGCTGCCAGCGCCGTCGCTGCCTGATCGGCATTCACATTCATCAGCGCTCCGCCGGCAGTGATGCCAATTGAGCTGATAACCGGCATATAGCCTGCATTAAGCAGCGTATTCAGCAGCGCAGGGTTGCCCGGCGTGGCCTGCCCGACATGCCCCAGCTCTTCGTCAAACTGCGCGACGCTGACCAGTCCGGCATCGCCCAGACACAGCCCGACAGCATTAATGCCGTAACGGGTTGCCCACGCCAGCAGCGTTTTATTCGCAGTGCCCGCCAGCGCGCCGGTAATAATGTCGATTTGATCGGCGGGTGTAACGCGCAGGCCATCTTTCTTTTTCACCGGCAGCGCGAGCTTTTTCATCAGTTCGTCGACCAGACAGCCGCCGCCGTGCACAATCACCAGCGGACGCTGATGTTCATTACGATACGCCAGCAGCGCATCAAACAGCCGGGCCAGTGCTTCTTCGCTATCCAGCAGTACGCCGCCCAGTTTAATGATCAGTGGATTGCTCATGATTACGTTATCCGTCCGTTAAATCAGAGAGAGTGTTTCAGGGAAACCGAAACGAATATTCAGACACTGAATCGCCTGTGATGACGCGCCTTTCAGCAGGTTATCTTCTGCCGCAACCACAATCAGATGCTCATCCTGTACGGCAAAACCGATATCGCAGAACGGCAGGCCCACTACCGCTTTCAGCGCCGGTACGCCGTTGTCATAGAGGCGCACCAGCGGCTTGTCGTGATAGGCCGCATAAAACGCATCGGTCACATCCTGCTGCGTAATGCCCGCTTTCAGACGGCAGGTGATGGTTGCGAGAATACCGCGGGGAAAATTACCCAGATGCGGGGTAAAAATAACCGGCGCGCCAAGATGGGCAACTATTTCCGGATGATGACGGTGGTTAAACAGGCCGTAGGGCTGCAGGCTCACTTCGCAAAAGCTGGTCGCGACGCTGGCTTTACGCCCGGCTCCGCTGACGCCGCTGGTGGCATTGATTACCGGCCACTGCGCGTCATTCAGCAGATCCGCTTTGAGCAGCGGCTTCAGCGCCAGCTGCGCTGCGGTGGGATAGCACCCAGGCACGGCCACCAGCTGGGCCTCTTTAATACGTTCGTGATTCCATTCGGCCAGACCATATACCGCGTTATCCAGCCACGCCTGATGCTGATGACTGAAGCCATAATAGCGGGTGTAGAACGCCTCATCGTTGACCCGGAAGGCGCCTGAGAGATCGAAGACCACGCAGCCTGCTTTCAGAAATTCAGGTGCCAGATCGTGGCTGACTTCATGCGCCGTCGCGAGGAACACCACATCTACTTTCTCTGCCCACGCCGCCGGATCGCTCAGCGGCTGCAGCGGCAGATCCACGATACCTTTCAGCTGCGGATGGAGATCGGAGAGCAATTTTCCGGTATCCGGGCTTTGCGCTGAAACCGCTAAAGCGGTTATGTTCATATGCGGATGGCGATTCAGGTAAGTGGCAAGCTCTACGCCAGCATAACCACTGGCACCAACGATCAGCGTATTCAACATCAGGCTGTATACCTTTTTACAGTCAACGTATCGGGTCGCGGCCGTGCCCCGTTGCCCACGATGCCGTTTGCACTTTTTCAGTTCACATGCAGACGACGTTAATGTATTTTTATTCACTATTAGTGCATGAATATTGATACATCCTAACCTAAGGACCGTCAACAGTGAAGTCAAAAATTCCACCTTTTATCGAACTCTACCGCCAGTTGATCGCCTCACCGTCAATCAGCGCAACCGACAGCGCGCTTGACCAGAGCAACGAAAGTTTAATCAATTTGCTGGCGGGCTGGTTCCGCGATCTGGGCTTCAGCGTTGAAGTTCAGCCGGTGCCGGGCACGCGACATAAGTTCAACCTGCTGGCGCGCAGCGGTGAAGGCGCAGGCGGACTGCTGCTGGCGGGTCATACTGACACCGTACCCTTTGATGACGGACGCTGGACACGCGATCCGTTTGTCCTGACTGAACATGACAATAAACTTTACGGGCTGGGCACGGCAGATATGAAAGGCTTCTTCGCCTTTATTCTCGATGCGCTGCGCGATGTTGACGTCACTACGCTTAAAAAACCGCTCTATGTGCTGGCGACCGCTGACGAAGAGACCACGATGGCAGGTGCCAAATATTTCTCTGAGTCAGCCCGGCTGCGCCCCGACTGCGCCATTATCGGTGAGCCTACCTCGCTCAAACCGGTGCGCGCCCACAAAGGCCACCTTTCACACGCTATCCGCATTGAGGGCCAGTCAGGCCACTCCAGCGATCCGGCGCGCGGCGTAAATGCGATTGAGCTGATGCACGCCTCTATTACAGAACTGATGAAGCTGCGCCATACCCTGAAAGAGCGCTATCACCATGATGGCTTTGCCATTCCTTATCCGACTATGAACTTTGGTCATATTCATGGTGGTGACGCGGCTAACCGCATCTGCGCCTGTTGCGAACTGCATATGGATATCCGGCCACTGCCGGGCCTGAGCCTGAACGATCTGGATGGCTTGCTGAATGAAGCGCTGGCACCGGTGAGCGCCCGCTGGCCTGGCCGCCTGACCGTAGGCGAACTGCATCCGCCTATTCCGGGTTATGAGTGTCCGGCCGATCATGAACTGGTTACGGTGGTGGAGAAGCTGCTGGGCGTGCCGACGGAAGTGGTCAACTACTGTACCGAAGCGCCTTTTATTCAGCAGATCTGCCCGACGCTGGTGCTGGGACCAGGTTCAATCGAGCAGGCGCATCAGCCGGATGAATTTATCGATACCGCATTTATTAAGCCAACTCACGCCCTGATCACGCAGGTTGTGCAGCATTTTTGTCACTGATAGATAATCTGCGGGGCATTTCACTGTTTAATCAGCAAAATGCCCCGTCATTATCTGGTGTTTGCTGATAAGAATAACTTATCTCTCTCTATCCCCGATAAAACTTATCACTTTCCGCACGTTAGCTGCCTGTTTTCGTCAGTTCAGGCTAATTGACGGAGTTCACAAATCGTGGCTAGATAAAAGATGATGTTATACCCGCTGGTTGGGTCCAGAGGGGTTAAAAGACGATAAGGGTGTCAGGGTCAAATGAACGAACAATATTCCGCAATGCGAAGTAATGTCAGTATGCTCGGCAAACTGCTCGGGGATACGATAAAGGATGCACTGGGAGAGAACATTCTCGATCGGGTGGAAACCATCCGCAAACTCTCTAAGTCATCCCGTGCAGGCAATGACTCTCATCGCCGGGAGCTGCTGTCAACGTTGCAGAACCTTTCTAACGATGAGCTGCTGCCGGTGGCCCGCGCCTTTAGTCAGTTTCTTAACCTTACTAACGTGGCTGAACAGTATCAGACCATTTCACGCAGCGGCGATGGCGCTAACCATCCGGAGCTGCTGAAAAAGACGTTTGAGCGCCTGAAGCAGCATAGCGATCTCAGCGAAATGGCTATCCGTCAGGCGATTGAAGAGCTGTCGCTGGAGCTGGTCCTGACCGCACACCCGACTGAAATTACCCGCCGCACCCTGATCCACAAGCTCGGCGAAGTGAACAGCTGCCTGGAGCAGCTCGACCACGCTGATATTACCGACTATGAGCGCAATCAGGTGATGCGCCGTCTGCGCCAGCTGGTAGCCCAGGCGTGGCATACGGATGAGATCCGTAAATATCGCCCTACCCCGGTCGATGAAGCGAAATGGGGCTTCGCTGTCGTGGAAAATAGCCTGTGGGAGGGCGTGCCCGCGTTTCTGCGTGAACTGAATGAGCAGGTTGAAGAGACGTTTGGCATTCAGCTGCCGGTGGATTTTGTGCCGATTAAATTCACTTCGTGGATGGGCGGCGATCGTGACGGCAACCCGAACGTGACCGCACCTATTACCCGCCACGTCATGCAGCTGAGCCGCTGGAAAGCAGCCGACCTCTTCCTGCGCGATGTAGGGGTGCTGATCTCTGAGCTGTCGATGTCAGAATGCAGCGACGAAGTACGCGTAATGTGCGGCGATCCGGACGCAATTGAACCTTACCGCATGATCCTGAAACGCATGCGCAGCCAGCTGATGAACACGCAGGCATATCTGGAGCAGCGCCTGAAAGGCGAACGCCTGCCGCGCCCGACCGATCTGCTGGTCTCCAATGAGCAGCTCTGGCAGCCGCTGTTTGCTATTTATCAGTCGCTGCAGCAGTGTGGTATGAGCATTATCGCTAATGGCCAGCTGCTGGACACGCTGCGCCGGGTAAAATGCTTTGGCGTTCCGCTGGTGCGCATCGACATCCGCCAGGAGAGCACCCGTCATACCGAAGCGATTGCGGAAGTTACGCGCTATCTCGGCCTCGGCGACTACGAAAGCTGGTCAGAAGCGGACAAACAGGCGTTTCTGATCCGCGAACTCAATTCAAAACGTCCGCTGCTGCCGCGCCAGTGGGAGCCGGGCGACAACACGCGCGAAGTGCTGGAAACCTGTAAAGTCGCCGCCGAAGCGCCGCAGGGTTCCATCGCGGCCTACGTGATCTCTATGGCGAAAACGCCTTCTGACGTGCTGGCGGTTCATCTGCTGCTGAAAGAGGCGGGCATTCCGTACGCTATGCCGGTCGCGCCACTGTTTGAAACGCTGGATGACCTGAACAACGCCAATGATGTTATGACGCAGCTGCTGAATATCGACTGGTATCGCGGCTTTATCAACGGCAAACAGATGGTAATGATTGGCTATTCCGACTCGGCAAAAGATGCCGGCGTGATGGCGGCCAGCTGGGCACAGTATCAGGCGCAGGACGCGCTGATTAAAACCTGTGAAAAAGCGGGCATTACCCTGACGCTGTTCCACGGGCGAGGCGGCTCCATTGGCCGTGGCGGCGCGCCTGCGCACGCTGCACTGCTCTCTCAGCCGCCGGGCAGTCTTAAAGGTGGCCTGCGCGTGACAGAACAGGGCGAAATGATCCGCTTTAAATATGGCTTGCCGGAAGTCACCATCGCCAGCCTCTCGCTCTATACCGGGGCCATTCTGGAAGCGAACCTGATGCCGCCGCCGGAGCCTGAACAGGAGTGGCGGGAGATCATGAACGGCCTTTCTGCGCACTCCTGCGCCATGTATCGCGGCTACGTCCGTGAAAATGCTGACTTTGTTCCCTACTTCCGCTCTGCCACACCGGAGCAGGAGCTGGGCAAACTGCCGCTGGGCTCACGTCCGGCTAAACGTCGTCCGACCGGTGGCGTTGAATCCCTGCGCGCCATTCCGTGGATTTTTGCCTGGACGCAAAACCGTCTGATGCTGCCAGCCTGGCTCGGCGCCGGCGCGGCGCTGCAGAAAGCGATGGATGAAGGTCATCAGGATCAGCTGGAAACGATGTGCCGCGACTGGCCGTTCTTCTCAACCCGCCTCGGGATGCTGGAGATGGTCTTCTCCAAAGCTGACCTGTGGCTGGCCGAGTATTACGATCAGCGCCTGGTTGATAAAGCGCTCTGGCCGCTGGGTAAACAGCTGCGCGACCAGCTGGAAGCGGATATTAAAGCGGTGCTGACCATTGCAAATGATGCGCATCTGATGGCGGATCAGCCGTGGATTGCCGAATCCATTGCGCTGCGCAACGTGTATACCGATCCCCTGAACGTGCTGCAGGCAGAGCTGCTGCTGCGCGCCCGTGCGCAGGAAGTACGCGGTGACGAACCGGACGCGCGGGTTGAGCAGGCGCTGATGGTAACCATCGCCGGCGTGGCCGCCGGCATGCGCAACACCGGTTAGCCGATACAAAAAAAGGAGCCTCAGGCTCCTTTTTTATTCTCTCTGCAGCAGTCCGGATTAAAGCAGCTGGGCGAGACGGTTCAGATCCGACTGCAACGCACCAGCGGTAACATCACGTCCGGCACCGGGTCCGCGGATCACCAGCGGATTATCGCGGTACCAGCGGCTCTCAATGGCAAAGACGTTATCGCACGGCAGCAGCGCTGCCAGCGGATGTTCAGGCCGCACCGCTTCCACGCCGACGCGGGCTTTACCGCTGGCATCAAAGCGCGCCACATAACGCAGCACCAGGCCCAGCTCCTGCGCCGCTTCGTAGCGCTGCAGCATCTGGTTATTCAGCTCGTCTGCGTTTTCAAAAAAGTGATCAACCGATTCCGCCTCACAGTCGACTGGTACCAGCGACTCTACCCGCACCTGATCCGGCTCGATATCGTAGCCCGCCTCACGCGCCAGGATCACCAGCTTGCGCTTCACATCCTGCCCGGAGAGATCGACGCGCGGATCGGGTTCAGTCAGCCCCTGCTGCCACGCCTGATCCACCAGCTCGCTGAAGGGAACGCTGCCGTCAAACTGCAAAAACAGCCACGACAGCGTGCCGGAGAAAATTCCGCTGATGGAGAGTATTGAGTCGCCACTTTCGCGCAGGTCGCGTACCGTGTGGTTAACCGGCAAACCGGCACCGACCGTCGCGTTATAAAGCCAGTGGCGCCCGGTTTTGGCGAAGGCATCGCGGATCTGACGCCAGCTCTGGCTGTCTGATGCGCCAGCCACTTTATTTGCGCTGATCACGTGAAAACCGTGACTGGCAAAATCGAGATACTGCTGCGCCAGCGGCGCGCTGGCGGTTACGTCAAGCACCACCAGGTCATCAAACGGATGCGCGCGCATCCACAGAAACAGCGACTCCTCATCCAGCGCCTGCGCTTCATCGTCGAAAAAAGCCAGCGTGCGGCTGGCATCCAGCCCTTCGTAACTCAGCAGGCTGCGACGACTGTCAGCCACGCCAGCCAGCACAAACTCAAAGCCGGTACGGGCGGAGAGCGTTTCCTGCTCGCGGGCGAACAGCTCCAGCCAGCGCGCGCCGATATTGCCCTTTCCGAACAGCATCAGGCCGATACGTTTTTCTGCGCGAAACAGCGACTGATGCAGTCCCTGAATCAGATGGCGGGTCGGTCCTGTGCGCAGCACCGCGACCAGGCTGATATGCTCTTCTGACTGCCAGACAAACTCAACCGGCTGATCTTTAATCTGCTGCCAGAAACGGTGGCTGTGCAGCGGATTGCGCGTTACGCCAGCTCCCACCAGCGCCACCAGCGCCATGCCATCGCGCAGCTGCAGATGGCCCGGCAGCGCCGCATCCTGCAGCAGCGTAAAGGCACTGTTAACCACTTCTGCGGTATAGCAGAGCTGCAGCAGGCGACGATCGGGATGCAGGCCGCTTGCCAGCGGACGCAGCTGGGCGCGCTTCAGCAGCTGATCGATCTCTTTTTGCTGCGTAGCAAAATCGTGACCTTCAGCAAGCTGGATCTCCACCAGACAGACATCGTCGTGACTGGTGACAATACGCGCGCCGGTGCCGGAGGCCAGCACGCGCTCAATACGGGTTGAACCCTGCTCAGGCTGATAGCTGCAGCGCAGCTGTAAATCGATATCGCTGCTGGAGACCGGCTGCAGCGTACGGGTATGGAGTACCGGCGCCGCCAGTCGCGCCAGCTCGCTGGCTTCATCCAGCCGCAGCAGCGGCAGCAGGCAGGCATCGGAAACTTTGCGTGGATCGGCGCTATAGACGCCAGCCACATCGCTCCAGATGGTCACGCGCCCCGCACCCGCGAGCGCCCCGATCTGGGTAGCGGAATAGTCAGAACCGTTGCGCCCCAGCAGCACGGTTTCACCTGCCTCATTACGACTGATAAAACCGGTGACGACCAGACGCTTATGCGGATGCTGCGCCAGCAGCGCCTGCAGCAGCGGCCAGGATTTTCCCTCATCCACCTGCGGCTGAGCCGCGCGCTCCGCCCGCAGAAAATCACGTGCGTCCAGCCAGGCGGCGTCAACATCGCGCTGACTCAGTACCGCAGCCATCAGCCGCGCCGACCAGATTTCGCCATGCCCGACCACTTCTGCATATACCGCTTCAGTTATCGCGCCATCCAGTAGCGCCGCAAGACGCTCCAGATCGCGGATAAAAAGGGTAGTCAGCCGGTCGGCCGCCTCCGCTGGCAGCAGCGCAGCAATCAGCTCGCTGTGGTAGCGGCGAAGCGTCTGCTGCACCTGGTGCGCCGAGAGGCGATCGCTCTGGCTCAGCTTCAGCCAGCCGATCAGCTGATTCGTGGTGCTGCCTGCGGCAGAGACCACCATGAGATCGCCTGGCTGACTGTAATCAGCCATAATGGCCGCTACGCGCTGGTAGCAGCTGGCATCCGCCAGGCTGCTGCCACCAAATTTATGCAGCTGCTTCGTCGGCGTTCCCGCGCCTGCTGTACTGGTCATGATTACTCCCCGGCTGCGATTCGGAAGGCGTTATCCAAATCGGCAATTAAATCTTCGTGATCTTCAATGCCGACGGAGACCCGCAGCAGTGTTTCAGAGATGCCGGCGGCTGCGCGTGCTTCCGCAGACATGCCGGCATGTGTCATGGTGGCCGTATGTGAAATCAGGCTCTCTACTCCGCCCAGCGACTCCGCCAGCGTAAACAGCTGCAGCGCTTTCAGAAAACGACGCAGCCGCGCTTCATCTGCATCCAGCTCAAAGCTTAACATGGCGCCAAAGCCACGTTGCTGACGTCGCGCATATTCATGACCGGCATTTTCCGGCAGAGAAGGATGATACAGCTTCTTCACCAGCGGCTGCTGCTTCAGATAGTCCACTATCGCCAGCGCGTTGCGCTGGGCCGCTGCCATGCGGGGTGCCAGCGTCCGCAGACCGCGCAGCAGCAGATAGCTGTCAAACGCCGCGCCGGTCACGCCGATGTTATTGGCCCACCAGGCAAGCTCGGTGGCAACGGCCGGATCTTTTGCAATCACCGTCCCGGCCACCACGTCAGAGTGGCCGTTGAGATATTTTGTACAGGAGTGGATCACCAGGTCGGCCCCGAGGGCGAGCGGATTTTGCAGCGCCGGGCTCAGGAAGGTGTTATCCACCACGCTGACGGCACCCGCCGCGCGCGCCGCCTGACAGATTGCCGCAATATCCACTACGCGCAGCAGAGGATTGCTCGGGCTTTCCACCAGCACCAGTTTTGGCTTTTCGGCCAGCGCTGCGGCCAGCGCTGCGCTGTCACCCTGGTCGACAAACTTCACACGGTAAGCCCCGCGCTTGCTGAGGCTGTCAAACAGGCGGTAGCTGCCGCCATAGCAGTCGTGGGGTGCGATCAGCAGATCGCCGGGCTTCAGGAATACAGTGGTCACCAGGTGAATCGCAGACATGCCGGTATTTGTCAGTACGGCACCCGCCCCGCCCTCCAGCTCAGCCAGCGCGCGCTGTACCACATCGCGCGTCGGATTGCCACGGCGCGAATAGTCGTGGGCGCGCGGCTCATTAAAGTCGAGAAAATTATAGGTGCTGGAGAGATGAATCGGCGGGACTACGCAGCCATACTGCTCGTCATCATTCAAACCGCTGCGTACTGCGATGGTTGCCTGTTTGCGCGTCATGGGCTCTGCTGTTCCTGAAGAGGGGTAAAGTGCCCACAGGATAACATTCCGCTAACAGACGTCAATACATCTGGACATCTAAATGTCTTTGCGTATAGATTGAGCGCAGAGCGAATAACCGCTAAAATTATAGGTTATTGCCTGCTGAGCAGCGCATGCGCTTCATTAACGCGGCGCTGAAGCACAAAATCCACGGCGCAGGCGGTCAGGCACGCAAAAATCGGGCATAATCCACGGATCATCCCCTATAACACTTTTATTAATTAAGGTAACTCATGGCTGAATGGAACGGCGAATATATCAGCCCGTACGCTGAGCACGGTAAAAAAAGCGAGCAGGTTAAAAAAATAACGGTTTCTATCCCGCTGAAAGTGCTTAAAATTTTAACCGATGAGCGTACACGTCGTCAGGTGAACAATCTGCGTCACGCCACGAACAGTGAGCTGCTGTGTGAAGCTTTTTTGCACGCGTTTACCGGTCAGCCTCTGCCCGACGACGTTGACCTGCGCAAAGAGCGCAGCGATGAGATCCCGGAAGAAGCGAAGCAGATTATGCGCGAGATGGGCATCGACCCGAATAGCTGGGAATATTAAATTCTGGTATAAAAAAACCCAGCCGAGGCTGGGTTTTCTTTTGCATCCGGGATAACCCGGCGGCAAATAAATCTTATTTTTTGCTGCCCGGAATGCTGAAACGCTTGTTGAAGCGATCAACGCGGCCGCCGGTGTCAACAACACGCTGCTTACCAGTATAGAACGGGTGGCATTTGCCGCACACGTCCAGGTTCAGGTCGTGGTTCATGGTAGAACGGGTGTTGATCACGTTACCGCAAGAGCAAGTGATGGTCACTGCTTCGTACTTCGGGTGAATACCTTGTTTCATGGGAAAACCTCATAAAAGGCCGTGTCGCTCTCCATGCCAGGCGAACCTGCACAGCACCACACGCGGTTGAACATTATATGTATCTCTGACGAGCTATCTCACCAGAGGCGGCATAGTATACAGAATTTAACCGCCCGAGGCAAACATTGCTCAGCCATACACGCCTGCGGCCCCAGCGTGTACACTACCGTCCCTGATTACAGAACTGGATAGAGATCGCAATGTCCGTCGTAAAGGTTGCCCTGCCCGTCCCGCTACCGCGCCTGTTTGATTATCTGCTCCCTGCTGACGCTGCGCAGCCGGCAACCGGCAGTCGCGTCAGCGTGCCTTTTGGCAACCGTAAGCTGACTGGCATTGTGACCGGCGTGACCGAAAGCAGCGATCTGCCGCTGAAGCAGCTGAAACCGATAGAAGCCGTGCTGGATGACAGCAGTCTGTTTTCGCCCGCGCTGTGGCGCATCCTCAACTGGGCGGCCGGTTACTATCATTCACCCGTCGGGGAAGTGCTGAGTCATGCGTTACCGGTTCTGCTCCGCCAGGGGAAACCGGCACAGGAAGCGCCGCTGTGGCAGTGGGCGATCACGGAGGCCGGACGGGAAGTGGCGCCGGAAAGTCTGAAGCGTGCACCAAAGCAGCAGCAGGCGCTGGCCGCGCTGCGTCAGCAACCGCTCTATCGTCATCAGGTAAACGAACAGAGCTTTAACGACGCCGCTCTGCAGGCGCTCAGAGCCAAAGGGCTGTGCGAGCTGCGCGAGCATGCGCCATCTGCCGCGGACTGGCGGACGCATTTTGCCATTAAAGGCGAGCGTCTGCGGCTCAATACCGATCAGGCCATGGCCGTCGGGGCTATCCGGGCGGAAGACGATCGCTACGTTCCGTGGCTGCTGGCCGGGATCACCGGCTCCGGTAAAACCGAGGTCTATCTCACTATCCTGGAAAACATTCTGTCACGCGGCATGCAGGCACTGGTGCTGGTGCCGGAGATTGGCCTCACGCCGCAGACCATTGCGCGCTTCCGGGAACGTTTTGATGCCCCGATTGATGTGCTGCACTCTGCGCTGAATGACAGCGAAAGGCTGGCGGTCTGGCTGCGCGCCCGGCGCGGCGAAAGCGCGATTATTATTGGTACGCGCTCTGCGCTGTTCACCCCGCTGGCGCGGCCTGGCGTAATCATTATCGATGAAGAGCATGACAGCTCCTATAAACAGCAGGAGGGCTGGCGTTATCAGGCCCGCGATCTGGCGGTGTTTCGTGCACATGAAGAGAACATCCCGATTGTCATGGGTTCGGCCACACCCGCGCTGGAGACGCTGCATAACGTGCGCGTCGGCAAATACCGGCAGCTTAATCTCACCCAGCGCGCCGGTAATGCAAAGCCCGCTTTGCAGCAGCTGATCGATCTGAAAGGACAGCCGCTTAAGGGTGGTCTGGCGCCGGCGCTGCTCAGTAAAATGCGCCAGCACCTGCAGGCGGATAATCAGGTGCTGCTGTTTCTGAACCGGCGCGGCTTTTCACCGGCGCTGATGTGCCACGACTGCGGCTGGCTGGCGGAATGCCAGCGCTGCGACAGCTACTACACGCTGCACCAGCATCACCGCCAGCTGCGCTGCCACCATTGCGACAGCCAGCGTCCGCTGCCGCTGCAGTGTCCCGGCTGCGGTTCAACCCATCTGATGCCGGTTGGCGTAGGCACAGAACAGCTGGAGCAGCAGCTGGGCACGCTGTTTCCGGACGTGCCGGTTTCGCGCATCGATCGTGATACTACCAGCCGTAAAGGTGCGCTGGAGCAGCATCTGGCGGATGTGCATCGCGGCGGCGCGCGTATTCTGGTGGGCACGCAGATGCTGGCAAAAGGCCATCATTTTCCTGATGTTACGCTGGTGTCGCTGCTGGACGTTGACGGCGCGCTCTTCTCGGCTGATTTTCGTGCCGCAGAACGTTTCGCGCAGCTCTATACCCAGGTTGCAGGTCGCGCCGGACGCGCCGGCAAACAGGGTGAAGTACTGCTGCAGACGCACCATCCGGAGCATCCGTTGCTGCAGACGCTGCTGCATCGCGGCTACTTCGCCTTTGCTGACCAGGCGCTGCTTGAACGCCAGTCGGTGCAGCTGCCGCCCTGGACCAGCCACGCGCTATTTCGTGCCGAAGATATGGATAATCAGCAGGCTGCCGCTTTTCTCGTCCAGCTGCGTAATCTGCTGGAGGCGAGCCCGCTGAAAGATGAAGCCACCTGGCTGATGGGCCCGGTGCCGGCGCTGGCGCCAAAACGCAGCGGTCGGTGGCGCTGGCAGCTGCTGCTGCAGCATCCGTCACGCAAACGCCTGCAGCAGTTATTAAGCAGTTCGCTGCCGCTGCTGAGCACATTGCCCGCTGCACGCAAAGTAAAATGGACGCTGGATATCGATCCCGGCGAGAGCTGATGGCATCCGCATCTGCGAGCCAGATCGAAAAAAGTCGAACAAGTCACAGTTTTTATGCAAATTAAGTAACAGCCCTGCCCGCCAATGCGTTATCAATAGGATCACCCGGCCAGGACCGGCCCTTGCAGACAAACTGTACGCTGTATCACGCCAGGAGTAACACGTTGGACCCGAAGCAAACTTCATCTGCTGCCACGATGAAAGATGTGGCTGAGCACGCAGGCGTCTCTACGGCGACCGTTTCCCGGGCGCTGATGAATCCGGAGAAAGTGTCAGCCGCAACCCGGCAAAAAGTCGAGCAGGCGGTCATTGCGACAGGCTATGCATCGCATGGCCTGTCGCGCAATGCCAGACGCAATGAAACCCGGACTATCCTGGTGATTGTGCCCGATATCTGCGATCCCTTTTTTAGCGAAATTATCCGCGGCATTGAGGTCACCGCCGCGCAGCAGGGGTACCTGGTGCTGATTGGCGACTGCGCGCATCAGGATCATCAGGAAAAAACCTTTCTTGATCTGATGCTGACGCGACAGATTGACGGCATGGTGCTGCTGGGTTCACAGCTGCCGTTTGACGCCGATCCTGAAGCGCTGCGCAGCCTGCCGCCCATGGTTATGGGAAATGAATTCGCGCCGGAGATGGCGCTGCCCACCGTGCACATTGACAACCTGACCGCGGCGTTTGAAGCCGTTAACCATTTGCTGCAGCTCGGGCATCGTCGTATCGCCTGTATTACCGGGCCTGAAGCGGTTCCGCTCAGCCAGTATCGGCTGCAGGGTTATATTCAGGCGCTGCGCCGCAGCAGCATCCCCGTTGAACCGATGTTTATCGTACGCGGTGATTTCTCGTTTGAAGCCGGTGCCCGCGCCCTGAAACAGCTGATGAGTCTGCCGCAGCCCCCGGAAGCGCTATTCTGTCACAGCGATCTGATGGCGCTGGGCGCCATGAATCAGGCGCGCAAACTGGGGATGCGCATTCCGCAGGATCTCTCCATCGTTGGCTTTGATGATATTGAGCTGGCGCGCTATTACGAACCGCCCCTGACTACCGTGGCGCAGCCGCGCTTTGATATTGGCCGCGAAGCGATGCTGCTGCTGCTGGATGAGCTGCAGGGCAAGCGGGTAAATAATGGTTCGCGCCTGCTGGATGCAGAACTGCGCGTGCGCGGCAGTACAGCACCGGCTAAAAAGCGTTAGGTCACACGTGCCGCACTGCACATTTTCAGCAGATTCTGAAGGCAGACTCTGCTGGTCAAAGTTCGCACCCTTGAGTAACATGGCGCATTCATTGCCGGGCGGTTTACACCTCATTTATACCCGTCATTTTTCAAGCTGTAGCCAGGCTGGCTGCAACTCACACTGTTCAGGGTCTACGCCCGCAGGCATTTTGAAGGTATCAGGACGAAAGTGGCACAGAGAGATTATGTAGGCCGCGGGCGTTCAACAGGGACGCGTCGCAAAAAACCCGCCGGTCGCAGCAGCAGCAAAAAAAGCAAAGGCGGATCGGGTATATCGAAACTGATGGTAGTGCTCGCTGCCGCAGTACTGGTCACTTTTGCCGGTGGTTTATGGTTCATCGCGCACCATAAAAAAGAAGAGACGCCGGTTATCCCGAATCATAAAGTTAGTGGTAATGGCCTGCCGCCCAAGCCGGAAGAGCGCTGGAAATACATCAAAGAGCTGGAAAACCGGCAAATTACGGTTCCCTCACCGACTGAGCCTTCAGCCGGCGGCGAAGTGCAGTCGCAGACGCAGCTGACCGATGAACAGCGCCAGCTGCTGGAGCAGATGCAGGCGGATATGCGCCAGCAGCCTACGCAGCTGAACGAAGTGCCGTGGAACGAGCAGACGCCGGCTCAGCGTCAGCAGACATTACAGCGTCAGCAGGTACAGCAGCAGCAACGTCAGCAGCAGATACAGGCACAGCAGCAGCAGTTGCTGCAGCAGCAGACTCAGCAACGACAACAGCAGCAACAGCAACGTCAGCAGCAGATACAGGCACAGCAGCAGCGTCAGCAGCAGTTGCAGGCTCAGCAGCGCCAGCAGCAGCAGCAGGCTGAACGACCGGCACCGGTACAGCAGGCAAAACCAGAAACCACCAAAGTGAAGCCGGAAGAGAAAGCCTCCACACAGCGCTGGATGGTGCAGTGTGGCTCCTTTAAAGGCAGCGATCAGGCGGAATCTGTGCGCGCCGGTCTCGCTTTTGAAGGTTTTGAAAGCCGTATCACGACCGGCGGCGGCTGGAATCGCGTGGTGATTGGTCCGTTTAAAGATCGGAGTAAAGCTGACAGTACCGTGAAGCGGCTGCACAGTTCCGGTCACGGCAGCTGTATTCCGCTCGCCCTGCCCTGATAGCCTGAGCCCTGCTCCCGGCCTCACTCTACCGCCGGGAGCAGGCGTAGCCGAATTAAGACAAACCCCATCGCCCTGAGGGGTTGAAACCTTCTTAACCCACCCCATATCTGTTTGCATGATACGCCGCGCCGGGTGCGCGGTGTCTTTTTTCAACTGCAACAAGGGGTCTGCCCGTGACAACAATAGTAAGTGTACGACGCAACGGCCGGGTCGTTATTGGTGGTGATGGCCAGGCAACGCTTGGCAACACCGTAATGAAAGGCAACGTCAAAAAAGTGCGTCGTCTTTACAACGATAAAGTGATTGCGGGCTTTGCGGGCGGCACTGCCGACGCCTTTACCCTGTTTGAACTGTTTGAGCGTAAGCTGGAAATGCATCAGGGTCATCTGGTTAAAGCCGCGGTTGAGCTGGCAAAAGACTGGCGGACCGATCGCATGCTGCGCCGTCTTGAAGCGCTGCTGGCGGTAGCGGATGAGAACTCTTCGCTGATCATCAGCGGTAACGGCGATGTTATTCAGCCGGAAAACGACCTGATAGCGATCGGCTCCGGCGGCCCCTACGCCCAGGCAGCGGCACGCGCGCTGCTGGAAAATACCGACATTGGTGCACACGATATTGTTGAGAAAGCGCTGAACATCGCCGGCGATATCTGTATCTACACCAACCATAATATTAACTACGAAGAATTACCGTCTAAGGCGTAAGGACCTGAATCATGTCTGAGATGACTCCACGCGAGATTGTCAGCGAGCTTAATCGCTTTATCATCGGCCAGGACGGCGCTAAAAAAGCGGTTGCCATTGCGCTGCGTAACCGCTGGCGCCGCATGCAGCTTGACGAAGAGCTGCGTCACGAAGTGACCCCGAAAAATATCCTGATGATTGGCCCGACCGGCGTCGGTAAAACCGAAATTGCCCGTCGTCTGGCGAAGCTGGCCAACGCCCCGTTCATTAAAGTTGAAGCGACAAAATTCACCGAAGTTGGCTATGTCGGTAAAGAGGTCGATTCGATTATCCGCGATCTGACCGACTCCGCCATCAAAATGGTGCGCAGCCAGGCGATTGAAAAGAATAAATATCGTGCTGAAGAGATGGCCGAGGAGCGCATTCTCGACGTGCTGATCCCACCGGCTAAAAACAACTGGGGCCAGCCAGAGCAGAACGCCGAGCCATCAGCTGCGCGTCAGTCTTTCCGCAAAAAACTGCGCGAAGGCCAGCTGGATGATAAAGAGATTGAGATCGACCTTGCCGCCGCGCCGGCTGGCGTAGAGATCATGGCACCTCCGGGCATGGAAGAGATGACCAGCCAGCTGCAGTCCATGTTCCAGAACCTGGGCGGTCAGAAACAGAAGCCGCGCAAGCTCAAGATCAAAGATGCCATGAAGCTGCTGATTGAAGAAGAAGCGGCAAAACTGGTTAACCCGGAAGAGCTGAAGCAGGACGCTATCGACGCGGTAGAGCAGCACGGTATCGTGTTTATCGATGAGATCGACAAAATCTGTAAGCGCGGCGGCCAGTCTTCTGGTCCGGACGTTTCACGCGAAGGCGTGCAGCGCGATCTGCTGCCGCTGGTTGAGGGCTGTACCGTTTCGACCAAGCACGGCATGGTTAAAACCGACCATATCCTGTTTATCGCCTCCGGCGCATTCCAGGTAGCCAGCCCGTCCGATCTGATCCCGGAACTGCAGGGTCGTCTGCCGATTCGCGTTGAGCTGCAGGCGCTGACCGTGAACGACTTCGAGCGCATCCTTACTGAGCCTAACGCTTCCGTCACCGTGCAGTACAAAGCGCTGATGGGTACGGAAGGCGTTAATGTGGACTTCACCGAGGATGGTATCCGCAGGATTGCTGAAGCAGCCTGGCAGGTTAATGAGACCACTGAAAATATCGGTGCACGCCGCCTGCATACTGTACTGGAGCGTCTGATGGAAGATATCTCCTATGACGCCAGCGATCGCCACGGTGAGTCCATTACCATCGACGCTGAGTATGTCGGCAAGCATCTGGATGTACTGGTCGCAGACGAAGATCTCAGCCGCTTCATCCTGTAACACCCTTCTGATCGTTTCTGCTGCTCGGCCACTGCGCCGGGCATTTTTTTGCGCAGCATATTGATGCGGCGCTGCTTTTTGCCGGTGATGATTTTGCCAACACTCTTCAGATAGCGATATACTTATCTTTCCTGTGGCAAACAGACGGCATCCTTATGAAATACGATACATCTGAACTCTGTGACATCTACCATGAAGAAGTGAATGTGGTTGAACCACTTTTTTCCAACTTCGGTGGACGCACCTCATTCGGTGGGCAGATTACCACAGTCAAATGTTTTGAAGACAACGGCCTGCTTTACGACCTGCTGGAAGAGAACGGGCGTGGACGAGTGCTGCTGGTAGATGGCGGTGGCTCGGTACGTCGTGCGCTGGTGGATGCCCAGCTGGCGCGGCTTGCGGCGCAAAATGAGTGGGAAGGTCTGGTCGTTTACGGCTCGGTGCGGCAGGTTGATGAACTGGAAGAGCTGGAAATTGGCATCCAGGCGATTGCCGCTATCCCCGCTGGGGCGGCCGGTGAAGGCATTGGTGAGAGCGACGTACGCGTAAACTTTGGCGGCGTAACCTTTTTCTCCGGCGATCATCTCTATGCGGATAACACGGGCATCATTCTGTCAGAAGATGCGCTTGATATTGAGTAAACCGCAAACAAAAACGGGTGCCTGAGCACCCGCAGGTTTAAGCGCAGGTGCTTAAACCTCTTCCATTTTTCCCAGCAGTGCCCGCAGACGTTCCTGCCAGACATGCTGCTCTTCCTTCAAATGCTGATTTTCACGCGCCAGCGCGTCCTGATTGCCGGAAGCCTGGCTCACTTCGTTTTTCAGCGTATTGTTCTGCTCTTTCAGCTCTTCAATTTCCATTTGCAGCAGCGTGATGGTATCAATCGCCTGCTGTACTTTCGCTTCCAGTTTCTCAAATACTTCAAATGACATCGTTCTGACCTCTCCTAAAACTCGCAAGGCGTTGATGAAGCTGTAGCTGCCTCAATAAAGACGCATACAGCCATGTTGTCCCGATTGTATGTAGCCAAACCCGGCAAGTCCAGCGGCACGGGGCATTGGCGGCCAGTCTGTAACACTTTTCAGCTAATGCTTAAAAAATAAACCCGTTGCCAGTCATGATGCGCTAAGTGCGTTAAGAGACAGATTAATTGGCCTTAAAGAAAGGTAAAAGACGCGAAAACGCGCATTTTTATGACGCAGTACACAGAATTCAATTTCGCTATTTCTCGTTTATGTTCGTTAACGATAAATTCACATCAACCCTACATTAGCGCTGGGCGACTCAGGGATTGAGAACAAAAACTGATAACATTTAACCTCGCTTCAGGAATTCCATTATGAGTCAGACAACGAACACACTCAAAGGTCAATGTATCGCCGAGTTTCTCGGCACCGGTTTGATTATCTTTTTTGGCGCGGGCTGTGTGGCTGCGCTGAAGCTGGCCGGTGCGGCATTCGGTCAGTGGGAAATCTGCATCATCTGGGGTCTGGCTGTTTCGATGGCGGTCTATCTGAGTGCGGGCGTCTCCGGCGCGCATCTCAATCCGGCGGTCACCGTGGCGCTCTGCCTGTTTGCTAATTTTGAAGGGCGTAAAGTTTTACCTTACATTCTGGCGCAGGTTGCCGGCGCCTTCTGTGCCGCTGCACTGGTATACGGCCTTTATTACAATCTGTTTTTCGATTATGAAGCGAGCCATCAAATGGTGCGTGGCAGCGTGCAGAGCCTCGACCTGGCGGGTATCTTCTCTACTTATCCTAATCCGCACATCACGGTCGGTCAGGCGTTTCTGGTAGAGATGGTGATCACAGCCGTACTGATGGCGGTTATCATGGCGCTGACTGACGATGGCAATGGCGTACCGCGTGGCCCGCTGGCGCCGCTGCTGATTGGTCTGCTGGTTGCTATTATCGGTGGTTCAATGGGTCCCCTGACCGGCTTTGCGCTCAACCCGGCACGTGACTTTGGACCGAAACTGTTTGCCTTTATCGCTGGCTGGGGTGACGTAGCCTTCACCGGCGGCAAAGATATTCCTTACTTCCTGGTGCCTGTATTTGGTCCGCTGGTGGGTGCATGTCTGGGTGCCTTTAGCTATCGTGCGCTGATTGGTCGCCACCTGCCGGTAAACATCGCAGAAACCAGCAAAACAGAAAAACCTGTAGCGCGCGCTGAACAGCGTAAAGCGTAAGTTTCACTCTTAATCATCAGGACATTATTATGACTACGCCAGATAAAAAATATATCGTCGCGCTCGATCAGGGTACTACCAGCTCCCGTGCCGTCGTACTCGACCATGACGCCAACATCGTTGCTGTTTCACAGCGTGAGTTTACGCAGATCTACCCGAAAGCGGGCTGGGTTGAGCATGACCCGATGGATATCTGGGCTTCACAGAGCTCAACGCTGGTGGAAGTGCTGGCACACGCTGACATTAACTCCGATCAGATCGCCGCTATCGGTATCACTAACCAGCGTGAAACCGCCATCGTCTGGGATAAAGAGACCGGCAAACCTATCTACAATGCCATTGTCTGGCAGGATCCGCGCACCGCTGACTACTGTAATAAGCTGAAGAAAGAGGGACTGGAAGAGTATATCCAGCACACCACGGGTCTGGTGATTAACCCTTACTTTTCCGGCACCAAAGTGAAATGGATCCTCGATCACGTCGAAGGCGCACGCGAGCGTGCGAAACGCGGCGAGCTGCTGTTTGGTACCGTGGATACCTGGCTGGTCTGGAAGATGACGCAGGGCCGTGTGCATATCACTGACCATACCAACGCCTCGCGTACCATGATGTATAACATCCACAAGCTGGAGTGGGATGCACGCATGCTGGAGATCCTCGACATTCCGCGCGAAATGCTGCCGGAAGTTAAAGGCTCTTCTGAAATTTATGGTCAGACCAACATTGGCGGTAAAGGCGGCACGCGTATTCCGATCGCCGGGATTGCGGGTGATCAGCAGGCGGCCCTGTATGGCCAGCTCTGCGTACAGCCTGGCATGGCGAAAAATACCTACGGTACCGGCTGCTTTATGCTGATGAATACCGGTACTGAAGCGGTAACCTCTACCCACGGCCTGCTGACCACTATCGCCTGCGGCCCGCGGGGCGAAGTGAACTATGCGCTGGAAGGTGCCGTATTTATCGGCGGCGCCTCGATTCAGTGGCTGCGCGACGAAATGAAGCTGATCAACGACTCCACCGATTCAGAATATTTTGCGCTGAAAGTTAAAGATACGAACGGCGTCTATATGGTGCCGGCATTTACCGGCCTGGGCGCGCCTTACTGGGACCCCTATGCCCGTGGTGCTATCTTCGGCCTGACGCGCGGTGCCAATGCCAACCACATTATCCGCGCGACGCTGGAGTCGATCGCCTATCAGACGCGCGATGTACTGGAAGCGATGCAGAACGACGCCGGCACCCGCCTGCAGTCGCTGCGCGTTGACGGCGGCGCTGTCGCGAACAACTTCCTGATGCAGTTCCAGTCTGACATTCTCGGCACCCGCGTTGAACGTCCGGAAGTGCGTGAGGTCACGGCGCTGGGCGCAGCCTATCTGGCAGGCCTGGCCGTCGGCTTCTGGAACGATCTGGACGAGGTGCGTGCTAAAGCCGTCGTGGAGCGCGAATTCCGCCCTGGCATCGAAACCACTGAACGCAACCTGCGCTACGCGGGCTGGCAGAAAGCGGTTGCCCGTGCCAAAGCCTGGGAAGATGAAGCGTAAGTAACCCCCTGCCCGCGGTCCGTGCCGCGGGTTTCCCCCTCTCCCGCTTTTACCGCTGTGCTACACTGCCCGCCTGTTTTTCTGTCAGGTGCAAACCATGAAACGCGAACTCGCAATTGAATTTTCCCGTGTCACCGAAGCGGCAGCGCTGGCTGGCTATCGCTGGTTAGGGCGTGGCGATAAAAATGCGGCCGACGGCGCCGCCGTTAACGCCATGCGCATTATGCTCAACACCATCAACATTGATGGCCGCATCGTTATCGGTGAAGGCGAAATTGATGAGGCGCCGATGCTCTATATCGGCGAGCAGGTCGGCACCGGTCAGGGTGATGCCGTCGACATTGCGGTCGATCCGATTGAAGGCACGCGCATGACCGCTCTGGGCCAGGCTAACGCGCTGGCGGTGCTGGCAGTCGGCGATAAAGGCAGCTTTCTGCACGCACCAGATATGTACATGGAGAAGCTGATCGTCGGACCGGGAGCGCGCGGCGCTATCGACCTCAGTCTGCCGCTGGAAACCAATCTTAAAAATATCGCCATTGCGCTCGGTAAGCCGCTCGCGCAGCTGACGGTATCCATTCTGGCGAAGCCACGCCATGACGCAGTTATTGCCCAGCTGCAGGCGCTCGGCGTGCGCGTGTTTGCTTTTCCCGATGGCGATGTGGCCGCGTCGATCCTCACCTGTATGCCTGACAGTGAAGTCGATGTGCTGTATGGCATCGGCGGCGCGCCTGAAGGTGTCGTCTCGGCAGCCGTGATCCGCGCCATGGATGGTGACATGCAGGCACGCCTGCTGGCGCGGCATCAGGTTAAAGGAGAGAGCGAAGAGAATCGCCGGCTGGGCGAACAGGAGCTGCTGCGCTGCGCGGAAATGGGGATTGCGGTGGGCAGCGTGTTAACACTGAATGAGATGGCGCGCAACGACAACGTGATTTTTGCGGCCACCGGCATCACCAGCGGCGATCTGCTGAAGGGCATTACCTGTAACGGCAATATCGCCACCAGCGAGACGCTGCTGGTACGCGGCAAGTCGCGTACCATTCGCCGCATCCAGTCGATCCACTATCTGGATCGCAAGGATACGGCGCTGCACCCGTTTATCCTGTAACCGTCTGCTTGCCGCTCTCGGGATGACGTGAGAGCGGCCACCAGCACAGCAGCATCACCAGCGACGTGACAAACATCAGCAGGCCAAGGCTGGACTGATCGTGCTGCGGTAGCAGGGCAGAGAGCCACGCGACCACTCCTGAGCCCAGGTTCTGCAGGCCGCCAATCAGCGCTCCGGCGCTGCCCGCCAGCCAGGCGTAAGGCTCCATGGCACCCGATGTTGCCAGCGGGAACAGCATGCCGGCACCGAAGAAAAACAGCGCCGCCGGCACCAGCAGCGTCCAGATATTCATTACGCCAAACCATGACGGGATCCACATCAGCAGGCCAGCCAGCAGGCAGCTGTTTACCCCATACCACATCAGCGTATGCCAGGAGGTCTCTTCCCGGCCGGCAAACCAGGCACCAAAAAAGGCGGCCGGAATAGGCAGAATAAACAGAATGCTGACGGTCAGGCCATCCAGTCCCAGTACGCCGCCCATCAGCACACCGCAGCTCGCTTCAAAGACGGCGATGCCCGCCAGCGCGCCCACCAGCAGCAGCAGATAACGGATAAAATTGCCGTCGCTCAGCAGCGTGGCGTAGCGGCGCAGAAAAGGCGTAGCCGGTGCATCGCCCGGCCGGGTTTCCGGCAGCCAGCGCGCCATAGATGCCGTAACGCCCAGGCACAGCAGCAGCAGAAAGGCGAAGCAGGCGTGCCAGCCAATCAGCCGGGTCAGCAGCGCACCTATTACCGGTGCCAGCAGCGGACTCACCAGAATGCCCATATTCAGCAGGCTGTTGGCCCGCCGCAGCGCGGTTCCGGCATACAGATCGCGCGGCATCGTGCGCGCCATAACGCCGGCAACGCCGGTGCCGAGCCCCTGGATAGCGCTGCCCAGCACCAGCATCTGCAGCGATGAGGCGAACAGCGCGATCAGCGCACCACAGGCAAAGATCGTCATGCCGGTAAGGATCACCGGGCGACGTCCGACGCTGTCCGAGAGCGGGCCGTAGATCAGCTGCGATCCGCCATAGGTGATCAGATAGGCCGCCATGACCTGCTGCATTGCGCCGCTGCGCACGTTGAGCGCTTCTGCCATTACTGCCATAGCGGGCACATAAATGGTTTGTGCCATCTGACCCACGGCCACCAGCACAATCAGCATGAATAACAGAAAACGGTTTTGAGTTTTATCGATCTGCATGGAACACGATATCAGCCTGAAAAAAGAACGCGCCGGCAGCACTTAGGGTTCGCCGGCAGTAATGGCGGCAAAAATATCAGGATTACGTGGCAAATCGAGAGCTGAGCTGCAGGAAGCCAGGTTGCCAGCCGTCAACCTCCTGTACCAGACTGTAAACAGGTTGCTACAGGTAGTGATCTGTGCGGCGGATTTGTCGCAAAGAGCGCTTTCGCCGCCGCCGGGCTGACAAGCGCAGAGCGGGCTGGTAAAGATAGCGATAACCGGGAGAATTCAACAGGAGCACCTATGGCCGAGTGGATTAATGCAGAAGTTAAAGAGGTGAAAAACTGGACCGACGCGCTGTTCAGCCTGCGCGTTACTGCCCCTATCGATCGGTTTATCGCCGGGCAGTTTGCCAAACTGGCGCTGGAAATAGAGGGTGAGCGCGTGCAGCGCGCTTACTCCTACGTTAACGCCCCCGACGATCCGCTGCTGGAGTTTTATCTGGTCACCGTACCGGAGGGTAAACTCAGTCCGCGCCTGCAGGCGCTGCAGCCGGGTGATCACGTCATGCTGACCAAAGAGGCAGCCGGCTTTTTCACCCTGGATGAAATCCCTGACTGCCGCACCCTGTGGATGCTGGCGACCGGCACCGCCATCGGCCCCTACCTGTCAATTTTACAGCAGGGCGAAGGTCTGGATCGCTTTGACCATATTGTCCTGATTCACGCTGCGCGCTATGCCAGCGACCTTAGCTTTCTGCCGCTGATGCAGACGCTGCAGCAGCGGTATGCGGGCAAGCTGCAGATTCAGACCGTGGTCAGCCGTGAAAACAGCCCGGGTTCGCTGCAGGGCCGGGTACCGCAGCTGATTGAGAGCGGTGAGCTGGAGCGTGCCGTTGGTCTGTCGCTCGACGCAGAGAGCAGCCACGTTATGCTGTGTGGTAATCCACAGATGGTGCGCGATACCCAGCAGCTGCTGAAAGAGAGCCGCGATATGCGCAAACATTTCAAACGCAAGCCGGGCCACATGACCAGCGAACACTACTGGTAAGGATGCCGTAACATCCCGCCACGCTTTTCACCGCGCGGATTTTGACTTTCGGCGGTAAAACCCGTTTTAATCTGCCATAAGTGAATGATTCAGGGCCGATGCAATGAAGAAACTGTCAGCCGCGCTGCTGCTTAGCTGCGCGCTGTCATCTCCCGCCCGGGCAGACGAGCCGCCACCCGATCGCAGTGCGCATCTGCCGGTGGCGCCTTATCTGCTGACGGGCGCGCCTGCGTTTGATATGACGATTGCGCAGTTTCGTGAAAGCTATAACGCGGCTAATCCTGCACTGCCGCTGCTGGAATATCGTGCAATAGACAATCGTGATGACAAGAGCCATCTGACGCGCGCAGCCAGCAAAATCAGCGAAACGCTTTACTCTTCCACCGCGCTGGAACAGGGCACCGGAAAGATTAAAACGCTGCAGATCACCTGGCTGCCGGTGCCGGGTCCGGAGATGAAGCAGGCTCAGCTGCAGGCGATGAATTATATGAGCGCTCTGCTGCGCTATTTCGTGCCGGGACTCTCGCCCGAAGAGGGACGCCAGAAGCTGGACGCGTTACTGAGCGCCGGCAAAGGCGTTCGCTATTTCAGCCGCACGGAGGGCGCACTGCGCTTTGTGGTGGCTGACAATGGCGACAAGGGCCTGACGTTTGCCGTAGAGCCGATTAAGCTCACGCTGGCTACTCCCTGATATCGCAGGCAGAAGTGACGAAAAGCAAAGCCAGCGCCCCTTTTGATCTCTATACTGTCTGGCAGACATCGCTGCCATGACGGCAGCGCTATTTCATGAATCGCGTAATGCGGAGGAACGAATGCGACATCCACTGGTTATGGGTAACTGGAAACTGAATGGCAGCAAGCAGATGACCGGCGAGCTGATTGAAGGTCTGCGTACCGCGCTGTCAGGCGTGGACGGCTGTGGTGTAGCGATTGCTCCACCGGCAATTTATCTGGATCAGGCAAAACATGCGATTTCCGGTAGCCACATTGCGCTGGGCGCGCAGAATGTCGATGTTAACCTTTCAGGTGCATTCACCGGTGAAACCTCCGCAGAGATGCTGAAAGATATCGGCGCAAAGTACATCATCATCGGTCACTCTGAGCGTCGCACTTATCACAAAGAGAGCGACGAATTTATCGCGAAGAAGTTTGCGGTGCTGAAAGAGGCAGGTCTGGTGCCGGTACTCTGCATCGGCGAAACCGAAGCGGAAAATGAAGCAGGCAAAACCGAAGAAGTGTGCGCGCGTCAGCTGGATGCCGTGCTGGAAACTCAGGGCGCAGCAGCGTTTGAAGGTGCAGTCATCGCCTATGAACCCGTCTGGGCTATCGGCACCGGCAAGTCGGCCACGCCAGCGCAGGCGCAGGCGGTGCACAAATTTATTCGCGATCATATTGCGAAGAAAGATGCCGCTGTCGCACAGCAGGTCATTATTCAGTATGGCGGCTCAGTAAACGATAAAAATGCGGCTGAACTCTTTACCCAGCCCGATATCGACGGGGCGCTGGTAGGCGGCGCATCGCTGAAAGCAGACGCCTTTGCCGTAATCGTAAAAGCGGCGGCAGCAGCGAAAAAAGCATAAGCTTTTTTATAACCTGTTTCAGGGCGGCCTTACGGCCGCCTTTTTTGTACATTTACTTATTGAGCAGCTGACACTGATAATCCTGGAGTTCGCCTGCCGATCCACCATTCAGCATCAGCCAGTTACGCTCCAGCGCCAGCAACGCTAATCGGCCATCCGGTAATGCTGTCAATGCCATCCCATAGTGCCCCATTTTTTCGCGCGCCCCTGCCACTTCTTTCGCCAGACGGATAAACGCACTTTGATTGAACAAGTGTGCTTCAGAGATTGCGCGAACCAGATAGCGATGCCGGTTTATTGTCACAGGCTGCCACGCGTCATGCAGGTGAGATGCCTGACTATCGAGCTGCTGACGCACCTCCGGACGCAGACAGGAGAGATGGATATGCAGCTGATTTTGAGAGCGTCCATACTGCGCATTGATCGCCAGAGAAAATGCGCTATCGCTGACTGGCTGACTGCCCTGAACCAGCAGATCGCGATGCTGCCAGGCAGCCGCGAGAAAGTTGGGCGTGTCCGGGTCCAGCAACACCGGACTTTCCATACCAGATATTTTTTCGATGGGCATCAACAGATAATGATGCGGGCCTTTAATATCTTTGTAGATAACATGACCCTGCCGGAGATTAACTTCTTTGCAAGGGGCTGGTTTGCTGTGTTGCGCCATAGCGGGCACACACTGTTCGCTTACAATCCGCCACAGCGCCTCGCCATTCCGGTAATAATAAAAAATGGCTATGCTCAGCATGACAATAATGATAACCAGACTCCACACCAGGCCTGATAAAAACCGATTCCTTTCTTTCATAATCAATCCCTTAGCCACTGATGAAATGGTCTTATTTTAATCAGTTACACAGCGTGATGACTATCATATATCGATTTTTATACAAAAAAAGGTCAGCTAAAAGCTGACCTTTTTTATCGCTCATAGTGGGTAATCAGGGCTTCATAACCTGATCGTAGCTGCCACCGTCGGCGAAGTGATCTTTCTGCGCTTTACTCCAGCCGCCAAATTTCTCATCTACGGTGAAGAGTTTTACTGGTGCAAAGGTACTGGCGAACTTCTTCGCGACCTCTGCATCACGCGGACGATAGAAGTTCTGCGCCGCGATAGTCTGGCCTTCCGGCGAGTAGAGATATTTCAGGTAAGCTTCCGCCACGCTGCGTGTACCCTGCGCGTCGACCACTTTATCCACTACAGAAACCGTTGGCTCTGCAAGAATAGACTCGCCTGGCGTCACGATTTCAAACTTATCTTTACCCAGTTTTTCCACCGCCAGATACGCTTCGTTTTCCCAGGCGATCAGTACGTCGCCTATTCCGCGCTCTACAAACGTATTGGTTGCGCCGCGCGCACCGGAATCCTGCACCTCAACATTTTTAAACAGCGCTTTCACATAAGCGAGCGCTTTAGCCTGGTCGCCCTGATTCTGATCAAGCGCCCAGCCCCATGCCGCCAGATAGTTCCAGCGGGCACCGCCGGAAGTTTTCGGATTTGGCGTGATCACGGATACGCCAGGCTTAGTCAGATCTGACCAGTCATGAATATTTTTGGGATTGCCTTTGCGTACCAGAAACACAATGGTGGAGGTATAGGGCGCAGAGTTATCCGGCAGGCGTTTGATCCAGTTTTTGTCGATACGGCCGCGCTCAGCAATCGCATCCACATCAGACTGCAGCGCCAGCGTAACCACATCGGCACGAATACCGTTGATGACGGAGGTCGCCTGCTTGCCGGAACCGCCGTGCGACTGACGGATCACCACGTTATCACCGGTTTCCTGCTTGTAATGGGCGCTGAAGGCCTTGTTATATTGTTCGTACAGTTCGCGGGTCGGATCGTATGAGACGTTTAACAGCTGATAATCCTTTGCCAGCGCACCAGACGATGCCAGTAACAAGGTGATGCCGATACTCCACTTATTCATTTCCTGCTCTCCCGCGTAGGTTATGCCGCAAGAGTGACACAAAGCGAACAGTGGATTAAAGAATTAAAAATAAGCAGTTATAACTTGCAGGAATATAAAAAAGAGGAAAAGGCGCGAACGGGATCGCGCCTGCATGCAGATCAGTAGAGCTTTTTCGCCGTATCGAGCCAGTCGCGCTTGAACGGACGCTTCATGTTCTCAATCGCGTCGATGATATCGTGGTGCACCATCTTCTCATTCTGGATCCCGACACAGCGGCCGCCATAGCCCTGCAGCAGCAGCTCAATCGAGTAAGCGCCCATACGCGACGCCAGAATGCGGTCGTAAGCACAGGGCGCGCCGCCGCGCTGGATATGTCCGAGCACGGTGGCGCGGGTTTCACGCTTTGTCTCTTCTTCGATGAAGCGCGCCAGATCGTCGATATCGCAGATGTGCTCGGTAATCGCCACGATGGCGTGCTTTTTCCCTTTTGCAATGCCCGCCTTAATCTCTTCAACCAGCTCTTCACGGGTATACGGGATTTCCGGCAGCACAATAAATTCACAGCCGCCGGCAATCGCCGCGGCCAGCGTCAGATCGCCACAGTAGCGGCCCATCACTTCCACAATTGAGATGCGCTGATGCGAAGAGGAGGTATCGCGCAGGCGGTCAATCGCTTCCACCACGGTTTCCAGCGCGGTGAAATACCCGATGGTGTAGTCAGTGCCGGCCACGTCGTTATCGATAGTGCCTGGCAGACCGATGCAGGGGAACCCCATCTCAGTCAGCCGTTTGGCGCCCATGTAGGAGCCGTCACCACCAATCACCACCAGCGCGTCGATACCCCGCTTCTTCATGTTTTCGATCGCTGCCTGGCGTACCTCTTCATTACGGAACTCAGGAAAGCGCGCCGAGCCAAGAAAAGTGCCGCCGCGGTTAATCATGTCAGAAACGCTGTAGCGGTCGAGATTGATCATGCGATCTTCATACAGACCCAGATAGCCGTCATAGATACCAAAAACTTCCAGGCCTTCACTCAGGGCGGAACGGACAACTCCGCGAATGGCTGCGTTCATGCCCGGGGCGTCGCCGCCACTGGTCAGTACTCCGATTTTTTTGATCATGACAACCTCTGGATTGTTCAAAACTAAGGATTATTCCCGCCGATCGACCGGGTCATGCCTGCTCCCGAACGTGGGGCTTAATAGTTGCAGATAGTATATCAAAGGCTCAATGCTGAATTGATTCAGGTCAGACAAGTTTTCGCTAATTTTTTAAAGAGTTGTTAGCGTTTTGTCATTTTTAACATATAAGCGCCTGAATTAGAAAAGCTAAAAGCGGAAAAAGCCCTGCTGATGTTCCGGTACGACCGAGCAGGGATCCTGGTGAATAATGATGTCAGAACCTGGAAATTTCCGGCGCAGCGCCTGTTCAATCTCATCAGCAACGTGATGCGCCTGAACCAGCGGCAGCGCATCTTCCATTTCCAGATGCAGCTGAATAAACCGCGTCGGCCCTGACTGCCTGGTACGCAATGCATGCGCGCCGCATACGCCAGGCCACTGTGTCACCAGTGCAATAATCTGCTGCTTCTCCTGCTCCGGCAGCGCGCGATCCAGCAGCGCCTGCACGGCTTCATATCCCATACGCAGCGCGTTATAGAGGATATAGACGCCGATCCCCAGCGCAAACAGCGCATCAGCACGCGCAAAACCGTAGCTGCTCAGACCCAGCGCCACCAGAATCGCGCCATTCATAACGATATCTGACTGATAGTGCAGCATATCGGCGCGAATCGCCTGACTGCGGGTGCGCCGTACAACCCAGCGCTGGAAAGCCACCAGCGCCAGCGTGGAAAAGAGGGCAACAATGGTTACGACAACGCCGACCAGCGGCGCGCGCAGCGTTTCCGGTTTTGCCAGGTGCTGAATGCCGGTCAGAAACAGAAAGAGCGCGGAGCCGGAGATAAACATGCTCTGCGCCAGCGCCGCCAGCGATTCTGCTTTGCCATGGCCGAAAGTGTGATCATCGTCGGCGGGCTGCAACGCATAACGCACCACCAGCAGATTGGTCAGCGAGGCGGCGATGTCGACCAGCGAATCCACCAGTGCCGCCAGCACGCTGACCGAGCCGGTGTACCACCAGGCAAAAATCTTGACCAGCAGCAGCGCCAGCGCCAGTGAGGTAGCGGCCAGCGCAGCGCGCCGGACCAGTGTTGCGTACTCAGAATCCATGTTTCGCCCTATTAAACAGATGCGCGTGCCCGTCTTAACTGAAAACAAGTTTATCATCAGTCCGGCAGAGCTGCGTCTGCGATGCGCTATTCACCGGCAACGGCATACGGCGGGCAAAAAAAACCCCGCCATCATGGCGGGGGAAGACAGGGATGGTGTCTATGGCAAGGAAAAACAGGGATACTATGTTACTGGTTACTACTGGTGCTACTCACTGCTTGCAGCGATGACGACGACTGCAATCCTGAGAACCGACGAACATCATTCAGCCGGCGTTCATGATTCTTTTTTAACGCTGCCTGCTGCACAGGCGTCAGCAGGTGATACATCTGATTACGAACCCGGGCCATCTCAACCTGCAGGTCAACCTGCGCGCGGGCCTGTTTTTCAGCCAGCTGGCGGATCGCCGATTCATTAAATTTGTCTGCAGTGACAAGGTCATGCATAGTTTCAATATCCTGAACGCTTAACACCGGGCGCTCATGACGTGCTTGCTGCATCAGGTCCCGCATTTGCTGCCGCTGCTGTTCGGTAAGCTCAATACCATCGAACATGTGACTTTGCGGATTTTGCGTCATACTGCCTGTCGTCAAGCCGCCGTTTTGATGCATCTCTTCAATCGCTGTCGTCTCTGCTGCAACTGCGCTGGCGTGACTAAGAACCATCGCTGAAGCAATGACGATGACGGTTAAGTTGCGCATCGTTTACTCCCGGTTTGCTCTGTTTTGCGATTCAACGAGACCCAGTTTACGGCGGCAGCTGCAAACAACCGTCAGGGGGTGTAAAACTACGTAAAGCGTTGGATTGCCAGTGTGGGAACACGGTATTTTGCCTGCGGAGGGCAATAAAAAATGAATAAAATCCTGTTGGTAGATGACGACCGCGAATTAACTTCGCTGCTTAAAGAATTACTCGAAATGGAAGGGTTTGAAGTCATTGTAGCCAGCGATGGAGAGCAGGCACTTACTCTGCTGGACAGCTCTGTTGACCTGCTGCTGCTGGATGTCATGATGCCGAAGAAAAACGGTATCGATACGTTGAAAGAGCTGCGTCAGCAGCATCAGACGCCGGTCATTATGCTGACCGCGCGCGGCAGCGAACTGGATCGCGTTCTGGGGCTGGAGCTGGGGGCGGATGACTACCTGCCTAAACCGTTCAACGACCGTGAACTGGTGGCGCGTATTCGTGCGATCCTGCGTCGTTCAAACTGGAGCGAGCAGCAGCAACAGCAGCACGATACCAGTTCGCCGACGCTTGAAGTCGACTGCCTGCGTCTGAATCCGGGGCGCCAGGAGGCGAGCTTCGATAACGAAACGCTCGATCTCACCGGCACCGAGTTCACGCTGCTTTACCTGCTGGCGCAGCATCTTGGCCAGGTGGTATCGCGCGAGCATCTCAGTCAGGAAGTGCTTGGCAAACGCCTGACGCCCTTTGACCGTGCCATCGATATGCATATCTCCAACCTGCGCCGCAAACTCCCTGAGCGTCGTGATGGCCATCCATGGTTCAAAACGCTGCGCGGACGCGGCTATCTGATGGTTTCTGCATCATGATAGGCAGTCTGACGACCCGCATCTTCGCCATCTTCTGGCTTACGCTGGCGCTGGTGTTGATGTTGGTCCTGATGGTGCCCAAGCTCGATTCGCGTCAGATGACCGCTCTGATGGAAAGCGAACAGCGGCAGGGCACCATGATTGAACAGCATGTGGAAGCGGAACTCTCTCAGGATCCGCCTAATGACCTGATGTGGTGGCGCCGGCTGTTTCGCGCTATCGACAAATGGGCGCCCCCGGGTCAGCGCCTGCTGCTGGTCACCAGTGAAGGCCGGGTCATCGGCGCACAGCACAATGAAATGCAGGTGATCCGCAACTTTATCGGTCAGTCAGATAACGCCGATCACCCGCAGAAGAAAAAATATGGCCGCGTTGAGATGGTTGGTCCCTTTGCCGTACGCGACGGTGAAGATAACTATCAGCTCTATCTGATCCGACCAGCCACCAGTTCTCAGCTCGATTTTATCAACCTGTTATTCGACCGGCCGCTGCTGCTGCTGATTGTCACGATGCTGATTAGCTCTCCGCTGCTGCTCTGGCTGGCATGGAGCCTGGCTCGACCGGCGCGCAAGCTGAAATACGCGGCGGATGAAGTGGCCAGCGGCAATCTGCGTCAGCATCCTGAACTGGAGTCAGGTCCGCAGGAGTTTCTGGCGGCCGGATCCAGTTTTAATCAGATGGTCAGCGCGCTTGAGCGCATGATGACTGCCCAGCAGCGCCTGTTGTCCGACATCAGCCATGAGCTGCGCACTCCGCTGACGCGCCTCCAGCTGGCTACGGCTCTGCTGCGTCGTCGTCATGGCGAAGGGAAAGAGCTGCAGCGCATTGAGACCGAAGCGCAGCGGCTGGATGGCATGATCAACGATCTGCTGGTGCTGTCACGTACCCAGCATAAAAACGCCCTGGTCAGCGAGGCGATGAAAGCAAACCAGCTATGGAACGGCGTGCTGGAGGATGCGCGCTTTGAAGCGGAACAGATGGGTAAAACCATGGAAGTGCCCTATCCGCCTGGCCCGTGGCCGCTGTATGGCAACCCGCATGCGCTGGAGAGCGCTCTGGAGAACATCGTGCGCAATGCGCTGCGCTATTCTGATTCACACATCAGCGTGAGCTTCTCGGTGGATATTCAGGGCATTACCGTTCACGTGGATGATGACGGTCCGGGCGTAAGCGAAGAAGATCGCGAGCAGATTTTCCGCCCGTTTTATCGCACTGATGAAGCGCGCGATCGCGAGTCTGGCGGCACCGGGCTTGGGCTGGCGATTGTGGAGACGGCCGTACAGCAGCACCGCGGCTGGGTCAAAGCAGATAACAGCCCGCTGGGCGGGCTGCGCCTGACGCTCTGGCTCCCGCTATACTCTGCCCGCCAGTAATTTGTTATGCTTCGGCCCCTGATTGCGGGGGCCTTATGCTGAACATTGTTTTATTCGAACCTGAAATACCACCCAACACCGGTAATATCATCCGCCTGTGCGCTAACACCGGCTTTCAGCTGCATCTGATTGAGCCGCTTGGCTTTGCGTGGGATGACAAACGGCTGCGCCGCGCCGGACTTGATTATCATGAATATACCGCGCTGAAAAAACACGCCAGCTACAGCGCTTTCCTCGCGTCTGAGGCGCCGCAGCGTCTGTTTGCCCTGACCACGAAAGGTACGCCAGCACACAGCGCCGTCAGCTATCAGGCCGGGGACTACCTGCTGTTTGGCCCGGAAAGCCGGGGCCTGCCCGCGGAAATCCTTGACGCCCTGCCTGCCGGACAGAAGATACGCATCCCGATGCGCGCCGAAAGCCGCAGCATGAATCTCTCCAATGCCGTATCAGTGGTGGTGTATGAAGCGTGGCGCCAGCTCGATTTCGCCGGCGCGCTGATCAGAGATTAAATCCCGTCACCATATTCAAAACCGGCGCCGGTAAAATGCTGATCCATATCCATTGAGGGTTTATCGCTGGCGGGTTTGCCCACAATGCGCGCCGGAACGCCAGCGGCGGTGGTATGCGGGGGAACAGGCTGCAGTACCACCGAGCCGGCACCGATTTTTGCTCCGCGACCTACGTCTATGTTGCCGAGGATTTTAGCGCCGGCACCAATCATAACGCCTTCGCGAATTTTAGGATGGCGATCGCCGCTGGTTTTGCCGGTCCCGCCCAGCGTAACGGATTGCAGGATAGAGACATCATTTTCTACTACGGCCGTTTCGCCGATCACAATACCCGTAGCGTGATCCAGCATGATCCCGCGCCCGATACGGGCCGCCGGGTGAATATCAACGGCGAAGGAAACGGAGATCTCATTTTGCAGATAGACAGCCAGCGCGCGGCGACCCTCTTTCCACAACCAGTGGCCAATACGATAGGCCTGCAGCGCATGGAAGCCTTTCAGGTAGAGCAGCGGCGTAGAGTATTTGTCTACTGCCGGATCGCGCTGGCGTACGGCCTGAATATCATAGGCCGCTGAGACAATCATCTCCGGATCCTGACGATACGCTTCTTCAACAATTTCACGCACAGCGATAGCAGGCATAATCGGATTCGCCAGCTTGTTCGCCAGCATGTAGCTGAGCGCGCTGCCGAGATTTTCATGTTTCAGCAAAGTCGCGTGATAAAAGCTGGCCAGCATCGGTTCGCAATCTGCCAGCGCTCTGGCTTCTGCTTTGATATGGTTCCAGACCAGTTCTAACTCTTCAGACGACATTGCTGTTTACTCCCATAAAAAAGCGCCGCAGAGGCGCTACAGGTTGGTGTGCTGAGCATCCTGCTCTAGCCCGGGCTGTTTTCGTCCTTCCTTGCACGACCCAGTAAGCTTAATGCTGCCTCTCGCGCCGTTTTTTCGCAATACAGTACCTGATAAATCTGCTCGGTTATCGGCATTTCAACGCCCATTCTCGCTGCCAGGGCTTTGACTTCTTTGGTATTTCTGTAGCCTTCTACAACTTGTCCGATAATGCGTTGCGCCTCTTCAACGCTCTCGCCCTGACCCAGCATCATGCCAAAACGGCGATTGCGTGACTGGTTATCGGTGCAGGTCAGCACCAGATCGCCCAGTCCTGCCATGCCCATAAACGTTACCGGATCGGCACCCAGCGCCGCGCCCAGACGGCTCATCTCTGCCAGGCCACGGGTGATCAGTGCGGTACGTGCGTTAGCGCCGAAGCCGATACCGTCTGAGATGCCGGCACCGATAGCAATAACGTTTTTAACGGCCCCGCCCAGCTGAACACCGGTAAAATCGGCGTTGTTATAAACGCGGAAGCTTTTGCCGCAGTGCAGCTTCTGCTGCAGATCGTCAGCAAACTCCGCATCGGTCGCCGCAAGTGCGATAGCGGTAGGTAAACCGGCGGCCAGCTCTTTGGCAAAAGTAGGCCCGGAAATTACCGCCAGCGGAATAGCGTCGCCCAGGATCTCCCGCGCAACGTCCTGCAGCAAACGGCCGGTCTCTTTTTCCAGGCCTTTGGTAGCCCAGACAACACGGGAATCGATACGCAGGTAAGGTTTAATCTGCTGCAGCACGTCGCCAAAAACATGGCTCGGTACTACTACCAGCAGATCGCGGCTCGCGCGAACCACCTGGGCGAGATCGGCTTCAGGGATCAGATTATCGGGAAAAGGAACATCGGGCAGGAAAGCGGTGTTACAGCGGTCAGCCTGCAGGCGGGCGACGCTTTGCGGATTGTGGCCCCAGAGCAGAACCGGATGCCCGTTGCGAGCCAGCGTGATAGCGAGAGCGGTGCCGTACGAGCCGGCACCGAGTACGCTGATAGACGCGTTATCTGTTGTCATCAGGCATCCTGACGTGGCGCTTCGCCTTCACCTTGCTGCTGCAGGTAGTTCATGAACAGCGCATCGAAGTTAACCGGAGCCAGATTGAGCTGCGGGAACGTACCGCGTGAAACCAGGCTGGTCACGCACTCACGTGCGTAAGGGAACAGAATGTTCGGGCAGTATGCGCCAAGGCAGTGCGCCATCTGCGTGCCATCAATACCGCTGATGGTAAAGATACCCGCCTGCTGTACTTCGCACAGGAATGCGGTCTCTTCGCCTACGGTTGCGGTTACCGTCACGCGCAGCACCACTTCATACACTTCATCAGCCAGCTGAGAAGAGGCGGTATCCAGATCCAGTTTGACTTCCGGCTCCCACTCTTTCTGAAAAACCTGTGGTGCGTTTGGCGCTTCAAAAGAGACATCTTTGGTATAAACGCGCTGGATCTGGAACTGCATTTCGTTGGTGCTTTGTTCTGACATGTTACTAAGTCCTTAAGTGATAATTATCAGTGCAGAAGAGTTAAGCCTGAAGCAGAGGATCGAGTCCCTGACGCCCGTCCAGCGCGTAGAGATCGTCACAACCACCGATGTGCTGAGCGTCGATAAAAACCTGCGGCACCGTGGTGCGGCCACTGCGCCGGATCATCTCTTCACGTTTCATTGCGTCCCCATCGATAGGGATCTCCTGATAAGAAACGCCTTTCTGATCCAGTAACGCCTTTGCACGATGGCAGTATGGGCAGGTTACTTTGGTGTAAATCTCAACATTAGCCATGCGGAATACCTCAGATGATTATTTACCGCGAACCAGCGGCAGGTTTTCGCCACTCCAGCCGCTGACGCCATCTTTCAGGACAGCGACATGTTCAAAGCCTGCTGCGCTCAGCGTTGCTGCTGAATCGCCCGCGCTCTGACCGGTGGCACATACCACAATTATGGGCTGCGACTTGTGCTTTTCCAGCTCGCCGAAGCTGCCTTTTTTAATATCTGCTGCTGCTACGTTAACCGCGCCGGAAATATGTCCCTTGCGATAATCGTCGCGTGAACGCACGTCTACTACCACCGCGTTCTCTTTATTAATCAGATGGGTCGCTTCGCCACGGCTGATGGTTTTTACCTTAGAGAACATCCCTTTAACGGTGGTCACAATCACCAGAATAAGTAAAACGACCCATGCCAGACTAAGGATGGGGTGATTGCTTGCAAACTGCATGATTTCTTGCATGAGAGGTAACGACTCCAGACCGGGCTTATAAGCTAAAACAAGGGTTCTGAGTATACCTGCGCCACTTCGCATGTACAGTCGCGATGCGGGCAGAGATACGATTTGTGCGTCATTTTCCAAAAAAAATGTTTTAATCGCAAAATTCAGACAATGTTTATCGCGCTAAGCTTTAAAGCGACACGTTTCGTAATCTAAAAGCTGGCCGGGATAACTGGTAAGCGGCTGTTCATCGTGGAATAATTATCAACTATGAAGGGAAAAGCGCGCATTACACCTACAAGGACTCATTACAACGGCCCGGCTTCTCAGCTGGTATTCCGCTGGTCCCCCCTCTCCCTCAGCCTGCTGTGTGCGGGTATTTTTTTGCTGCCTGTTACGGGTTACAGCGCTGACGACAATAAAGCGCAGCTAAAAACCATTCAGCAAAGTATCGCGGAAAAAGAGAAGAGCGTTAAAGCTCAGAAAGTTGAGCGCAGTAAACTGCTCGATCAGCTCCGGAGTCAGGAGAAGATTATTGCCCAGGCGAGCCGTCAGCTACGCGAAACGCGCAATAGCTTAAGCACGCTCGACAAAGAGGTTGCTCAGCTTACCGCCTCTATCTCCCGCCTTGAAAAGCAGCAGACGCAGCAGGAAAGCCTGCTGGCGCAGCAGCTCGACGCCGCTTTTCGCCAGGGGCAGCATAATGGTGTACAGCTGCTGCTGGGCGGCGCAGAAGCGCAGCGCAGTGAACGCATCCTGGCCTATTTTGGTTACCTCAACGCCGCGCGGCAAAAAAATATCGATGAGCTGCGGCAGACCCGGCAGCAGCTGGCTGAGCAGCGTCTGACCATGCAGAGCAAACAGCAGCAGCAAAAAAATCTGCTCGTTCAGCAGCAGGCGCAGCAAAGCAAACTGGAAAACGCCAGCGCCGCCCGCAAAAAGACCCTCTCCGCGCTGGAGAACGCGCTGGAAAAAGATCAGGCAGACCTGGTTGAAATGCGTCAGAACGAAAGCCGTCTGCAGGATAAAATTGCCAAAGCAGAGCGCGAAGCGCGTCAGCGGGCCGAGCGCGAGGCGCGTGAAGCCGAGAAGGTGCGCCAGCGTCAGGCGCAGGCCAAAGCGAAAGGCTCCAGCTATGCCCCCACGCAGAGCGAGCGTGAGCTGATGGCGCGTACCGGCGGACTGGGGCGCGCAGGCGGCCAGGCTTTCTGGCCGGTACGCGGCAGAATTGAACACCGCTTCGGTGAGGCGATGCAGGGTGAGCTACGCTGGAAAGGACTGGTAATCGACGCACCGGAAGGCACCGAAGTGAAAGCGATTGCGGATGGACGGGTACTGATGGCCGACTGGCTGCAGGGCTACGGGCTGGTTGTGGTACTGGAGCACGGTAAAGGCGATATGAGCCTGTACGGCTATAACCAGAGCGCACTGGTAAGCGTCGGTGCACAGGTCAAAGCTGGTCAGCCGGTGGCGCTGGTAGGCACCAGTGGCGGCCGCGGTACGCCGTCGCTCTATTTTGAGATCCGCCGTCAGGGCAAAGCTGTTAACCCACTACCGTGGTTAGGAAGATAAGTGCTGTTTTTATCCCGAACGTTACCCGCTCTGCTATGCGGCTCGCTTCTGAGTTTCAGCGTGCAGGCGGCAAAATTAGCGATTGTCATTGATGATTTTGGCTACCGTCCCACCGAAGAGAACAAAGTGCTGGCGATGCCGGCAGCCATCTCTGTTGCCGTACTGCCCAACGCCCCGCATGCGCGTGAGATGGCAACCAAAGCCCATCAGCGCGGTCATGAAGTATTGATTCACCTGCCGATGGCGCCGCTCAGCAAACAGCCGCTGGAAAAAGATACCCTGACGCCGGAGATGAGCAGCGACGAAATCGCCCGCATTATCCGTGAAGCCAGCGGTAAAGTTCCCTACGCGGTTGGCCTGAACAATCATATGGGCAGTAAAATGACCTCCAGCCTGCCCGGCATGCAGAAAGTGATGCAGGTGCTGAATCACTACAACTACTATTTTCTCGACAGCATGACCATCGGCAATAGTCAGGCCGTTGCAGCGGCGCAGGGCACGCAGGTCAAAGTCGTGAAACGCCGCGTGTTTCTTGATGATAATCAAAATGAAGCGATGGTACGACAGCAGTTTACCCGGGCGGTTAAGCTGGCACAGCGGGACGGGTTTGCTATCGCTATCGGCCATCCGCACCCGACAACAGTGCGCGTGCTGCAGCAGATGCTGCCTTCCCTTCCGGCTGATATTACGCTGGTTACGCCAGGACAGCTGCTGAATGAGCCGCTGCGTCACAGCGCAAAACCTGCTGCAGCCTCTCCGGCTAAACCCGCCAGCGTGCGCTTCCGCGCGCCTGCCATCTGTAAAGTCAGTGCCGCGCCAGTGCCGCAGCAGCGGGCAGTGGAAATTATCGGCGAAGGCCTGATGCAGAACCCTTTCATGCTCAAACTGAAAGCGCTGTTTTAAAGCAGCGGTGTGGGCCACCGCACCGCTGACATTCACATTTCAGCCAGAAAGTTTATACTCTTGCCGGAAAACTCACGGCACAGAACAAGGACATCAGCAGGAATGACGCCGCATAAACGAAAAATTCTACTGCTTGATAATGGTCGCGAGTGGGGCGGCGGCACGAATAGCATGCTGGAATTACTGAAGCGGATCGATCGTAACCAGTTCGATATTACCTGCTGCTTTTATCATAATTATTCGCGCGGCAATAACGAAACCATTGAGCAAATTCTTGGATCGTTAACGATTCCGGTGACGTTTATTCCGCAGCGCAGACAACCTCTCTGGGCAAAAATCAGCAAAGAAATAGTCCGCACGCTGCTTTTTTTCAGCAAAGAGAGCAGAAAAAAAGCGATTCATTTTGTGGATCGCCGATGGCGTATTATCCCGAACGCGCACAAGATTGGCGCGCTTCTGCAATCCGGGCAGTTTGACCTGCTTTATATGAATAATCAGCCCAGTACCAACACTGAAGGCTATCTGGCAGCCCGCCCGCTTAATATTCCGGTGGTTCAGCACTGCCGTATTGACCCGGTACTGAATCGCCAGCTGGTCGCGATGCTGAACCGGGACTGCGAAGCGATTATCTGCGTTTCGCACGGTGTCAGTCATACGCTGCAGCGCCATGGTGTCCATCCTCAACTTTGTCATACCGTCAGCAATGCCATCGATATCTACCAGCCGTTGCCCGATCGTACCGCGGTTCGTCAGGCGCTGCAGATTGCACCGGAAACCTTTGTGTTTGGCTCTATTGGGTCACTGATAGCGCGTAAAGCCAATCACCATACGCTGAGCGCACTGGGCCGGTTTCACCGCCTTTACCCTCACGCTGACTGGAAAATGCTGATTGTCGGTACCGGTCCGGAACAGGCTAACCTTGCACAGCTGGCAGAAAAAGAGCAGATTGCTGACCGCATCGTTTTCACCGGTTTTAAAAATAATGCGCTGGATTTTCTGGCCGCGTTCGACACGTTCATACTGGCCTCGCAAAGTGAAGGCTTACCCCGCGTGGTGCTTGAAGCGATGCTGGTCAATACTGCCGTTATCGGATCGCGGGTAACCGGGACAGCTGAGCTGATTGAACACAACCAGACCGGTCTGCTGTTTGAATATGGTGATATTGCAGAGCTGACACAGCAGCTGATCGCTCTGTGGGAGAACAGAGAATTACGTCAGAAATTAACCGACACGGCTGCCGGAAAGGTACGCGAACATTACGCTATTGAAAACTATATTCAGGGCGTAGAAACGGTTCTGGCTAATGTTATTCAGGAAAAGAGTCATGCTTAATTTTTTTAATAAACGTTTCCGCCATATTCGCGCGCGGCATAATATTCCCTACAGCCAGAGTCGCGTGCAGGGCAAGACTCCTGTCACCTCCGTGGTGATCCCGTGTGCGGGTGAGGACTATATTGAAGAAGCGCTGCTCAGCGCCTGCTTTGCCAGCCGTTTTGCCACCAGCGTCACGGAGATTGTTATCGTCAGCGACCAGCCCGCGACACAATTTGGTGAGCTGCCGGCAAAGACCCGCGTTGCCACGCTGACCATTCCGCACCGTGAAGAGAGCTACCGTTATAAACAGATTTACCGCAGCCGGCTGATCAAACTGCAGGCGCCTTTGCAGGCCAGCGGTGACGCGGTTCTGATGATCGACTCTGACCTCAACCTGCTTAAAGATCCTGCCCTCAGCCTGCGTGAAGGCCATCTTTACTCCAGCTTCAGAGAAGGCAGAATGATTGCCAAACTTGAAAACGCGGCTGAGGAGCAGATCCCGGCTTACTATAAACCCGCCATCCGGCCCTATCTGGTTGACCATGTCAACGGCGCTTATCTGGCCGCCACGCGTCAGACCTGGAAGCGTATCTGCCCGCTGTGGCTGACGCTGTTTCAGGATACCTGGGAGCTGATGAATGATAATCAGCCCCCCACCGATCAGCTGCCGCTCTCTGCGCTGCTGGATATGCTCGATCTGGTTACGGTTAACCTGGGCGAGTGGGCAAACTGGCCGGTCTCCAAGCGCATCGGCGGAACGGCAGCGGTCATTCCGCCTGAGGTCATTGGCGCACACGGCGGTTTTCCGTTAAGCGAATGGCAGAAGTATCTGCAGGACCCGGCGCAGCCGCTGCAGTTTAAAGGTCAGGACTATACGCGCAAAGTACGCTACCTGACGGATGAAGAGAAAAAACGCGGCTGATACTACTCCGGCCTGCGGGCCGGAGTCCGTTTAATCCCAGCTCAGCACCACTTTCCCTGACCGTCCGGAGCGCATGTCATCGAACCCCTGCTGAAACGCGTCGATGTGATAGCGGTGGGTGATCACCGGCGTAAGATCCAGTCCGGACTGGATTAACGCCGCCATCTTGTACCAGGTTTCAAACATCTCACGGCCATAGATACCTTTGATAAACAGGCCTTTGAAGATGACCAGATTCCAGTCGATCGACATATCGCCGGGTGGAATGCCCAGCAGCGCAATGCGTCCGCCGTGGTTCATGGTTTCCAGCATCGTGCGGAAAGCAGCCGGTGCGCCTGACATCTCCAGTCCGACATCAAATCCTTCGGTCATACCGAGATCCTGCATCACGTCGCGCAGATTTTCCTGCGCCACGTTAACCGCACGGGTCACGCCCATCTCGCGAGCCAGACTCAGACGGTATTCATTCACGTCAGTGATCACAACGTGACGGGCACCTACGTGCCTGCAGACGGCGGCAGCCATAATACCAATTGGCCCGGCGCCGCAGATCAGGACATCTTCACCGGGCAGATCAAATGACAGCGCGGTATGTACGGCGTTGCCGAACGGATCGAAGATGGCTGCCAGTTCGTCAGAAATGTTATCGGGAATTTTAAACGCGTTGTATGCCGGGATAACCAGATACTCCGCGAAGCAGCCCTGGCGATTGACCCCCACGCCCACCGTATTGCGGCACAGATGCGTTCGCCCTGCCCGGCAGTTACGGCAGTGGCCGCAGGTAATATGCCCCTCTCCGGAAACGCGATCGCCAATGGCGAAGCCTTTCACCTCCTGTCCCATGCTAACCACTTCACCGACATACTCATGTCCGGTGATCATCGGGACCGGAATGGTTTTACGCGACCACTCATCCCAGTTGTAGATGTGGATATCCGTACCGCAAATAGCAGTTTTACGGATCTTAATCAGCAGATCGTTATGACCCGGTTCCGGCACCGGTGCATCCTGCACCATCCAGATCCCCTCTTCAGCTTTCAGTTTGGCAAGTGCTTTCATTTTTCTGCTCCTGCAGCAATCACGCCCAGCCGCTGGCCGACGCGGATAAAAGCGGCGATAGCCTGTTCCAGCTGCGCCTGCGTGTGAGCGGCAGACATCTGCGTGCGGATGCGCGCCTGACCCTGCGGCACCACCGGATAGAAAAAGCCGGTGACGTAAATGCCTTCCTGCTGCAGCAGCGTGGCAAATTGCTGCGCCACGTTAGCCTCACCCAGCATCACCGGAATAATGGCGTGATCGGCGCCGGCCAGCGTGAAGCCTGCCGCGGTCATCTTCTCCCGGAAGAAGCGCGCGTTATCCCATAGCCGCTGGCGCAGACCGTCACCCTCACTCAGCAGATCCAGCACCCGCAGCGAGGCCGCGACAATTGCCGGAGCCAGCGAGTTAGAAAACAGATAGGGACGAGCACGCTGACGCAGCCACTCCACGACCTCTTTTTTCGCGGCTACATAGCCGCCGGAGGCACCGCCCAGCGCTTTACCTAACGTTCCCGTGAGGATATCAACGCGATCCATCACGTCGCAGTATTCATGCGTGCCGCGCCCTGCTGCGCCGATAACGCCCACCGCATGAGAGTCATCGACGATGACCAGCGCATCAAACTCCTCCGCCAGGTCGCAAATCCCCTGCAGATTGGCAATCACGCCATCCATAGAGAACACGCCATCGGTAGCGATCGCGATATGCCGGGCACCTTTATCACGCGCCTCCTGCAGACAGGTACGCAGCGCCTGCATATCGTTATTGGCGTAGCGATAGCGCTGCGCCTTACACAGGCGTATGCCATCAATGATGGAGGCGTGATTCAGCGCATCGGAAATAATGGCATCCTCCGGACCCAGCAGCGCCTCAAACAGGCCGCCGTTAGCGTCAAAACAGGAGGAGAAAAGAATAGACGCTTCCATACCAAGAAAGTCAGCCAGCTTACGCTCCAGCTGCTGATGCGTATCCTGCGTACCGCAGATAAAGCGCACCGACGCCATACCAAAGCCGTGGGAATCCATACCCTCTTTCGCTGCCTGAATCAGCGCCGGATGATTCGCCAGACCGAGATAGTTATTGGCACAAAAGTTAATGACCGGCGTGCCGTGATCAACGCTGATCTCCGCCTGCTGGGCTGACGTAATGCGACGTTCCTGTTTGAACAATCCGTCCTGACGCG
Organism: Pantoea sp. UBA6567; assembly: GCF_002434165.1. NCBI lineage: Bacteria > Pseudomonadati > Pseudomonadota > Gammaproteobacteria > Enterobacterales > Erwiniaceae > Pantoea > Pantoea sp. UBA6567. Next base: position 54,552 of record NZ_DJJN01000010.1, read on the forward strand.
TTGTCTCAAGCTGCTGACGGATTTGCGAATAAAACTGATCGGACATGATTCTGCTCCTTAGATCGCAAATTACCGGAGCATCTTACTGAGCAAATAGCAGGCAGACGACATTTCAGCCAGTTAAATGTTCGTTTTGCAGCATAGTTCACGCCGTGGTCAGCGTTTGTGCGATACGCCTCACGCATCTGGCTGTCCGGACAGGGCTGAAATGTTATGATGATAAGTATTCGTGCGTGAAACCTTCTGTTTCACCCTAACTGATTAAAGGCTAAGCATATGATTATCGTTACCGGCGGCGCTGGCATGATTGGCAGCAACATCGTTAAAGCGCTTAACGATCGCGGTCATAGCGACATTCTGGTCGTGGATAACCTGAAAGATGGCACTAAATTCGTCAATCTGGCAGATCTGAATATCGCCGATTATATGGATAAAGAGGAGTTTCTCTCTTACATCATGTCAGGCGAAGATCTGGGGCCGATTGAAGCGGTATTCCATGAAGGTGCCTGTTCCGCCACCACCGAGTGGGATGGCAAGTACATGATGGATAACAACTATCAGTACTCTAAAGATCTGCTGCATTTCTGCCTTGAGCGCGAGATCCCGTTTCTCTACGCCTCCTCTGCCGCGACCTATGGTGGCCGCAATGAAAACTTTATCGAAGAGCGCCAGTATGAAGAGCCGCTGAACGTCTACGGCTATTCAAAAATGCTGTTCGATCACTACGTGCGTCAGATTCTGCCTGAAGCGGATTCACCGGTGTGTGGTTTCCGCTATTTCAATGTGTATGGTCCGCGCGAAGGGCACAAAGGCAGTATGGCCAGCGTGGCATTTCATCTGAATACGCAAATCAGCAACGGCGAAAATCCCAAGCTGTTTGAAGGCAGCGACAGCTTCCGCCGTGATTTTATCCATGTAGATGATGTTGTGGCTGTAAACCTGTGGTGCTGGGAGAACGGCGTATCCGGTATCTATAACTGCGGCACCGGACGCGCGGAGTCGTTCCAGGAAGTGGCTGATGCCGTGCTTAAATTCCATCAGCAGGGCCAGATTGAGTACATTCCTTTCCCGGATAAACTCAAAGGACGCTATCAGGCGTTTACCCAGGCCGATCTGACAAAACTGCGTGAAGCGGGCTATGACAAGCCATTTAAAACTGTCGCACAGGGCGTGGGCGAGTACATGGCCTGGCTGAATCGCAACGCATAAGGACACCCGCATCAGCGATGAAAATTCTGGTTATTGGCCCTTCCTGGGTCGGCGATATGATGATGTCGCAAAGTCTCTATCGCACTCTCAAGGTGGCGCATCCTGATGCGGTCATTGATGTGATGGCACCCGCGTGGTGCCGCCCGCTGCTGTCACGCATGCCGGAAGTGAATCAGGCGCTGGCGATGCCGCTGGGGCACGGCGCGCTGGCGTTGGGCGAACGCCGTCGTCTCGGCAAAACCCTGCAGGCCAGCGGTTACGATCGCGCTTACGTATTGCCGAACTCGTTTAAATCGGCGCTGGTCCCCTTTTTCGCCGGCATACCGCGCCGCACCGGCTGGCGCGGTGAAATGCGTTACGGCGTGCTCAATGATGTGCGGGTACTGGACAAAGCGGCGTTTCCGCTAATGGTAGAGCGCTATGTTGCCCTGGCGTATGACACGCCGGTAACCTCCGCTCAGCAGCTGCCACAGCCGCTGCTATGGCCGCAGCTGCGCGTAGAGGACGACGAAAAGCGCATGACGGCTGCGCAGTTTGGCCTCTCCACCGATCGTCCGGTTATCGGCTTTTGTCCGGGAGCAGAGTTTGGACCGGCGAAACGCTGGCCGCATTATCACTATGCTGCCCTGGCGGAACAGCTGATCGCAGAAGGCTACCAGGTCGTGCTGTTTGGCTCAGCCAAAGATCGCGATACCGGCGAGTCGATTCTGCAGGCGCTGCCTGAGCCGTTGCGTGCGCACGGCAAAAATCTGGCGGGTGAGACGCAGCTGGAGCAGGCCGTGATCCTGCTCGCCCACTGTCGCGCCGTGGTCAGCAACGATTCCGGTCTGATGCACATTGCGGCAGCGCTCAACCGGCCGCTGGTCGCGCTGTATGGCCCGAGCAGCCCGGATTTCACGCCGCCGCTTTCCCGTCAGGCCCGCGTTATCCGGCTAATCAGCGGCTATCACAAAGTGCGTAAAGGCGATGCCGCTGAGGGTTATCATCAGAGCCTGATCGACATTACCCCTGCGCGCGTGCATCAGACCCTGAGCGCGCTGCTACAGCCGGCGCAGGAGCAGACATGCACGTTTTAATCGTTAAAACCTCTTCGATGGGAGATGTTCTCCATACGCTACCCGCGCTTACTGACGCCATGCAGGCGCTGCCAGGTATCCGCTTTGACTGGGTAGTAGAAGAGAATTTTGCTCAGATCCCCGGCTGGCATCCTGCCGTAGATAAAGTTCTGCCGGTTGCAATCCGTCGCTGGCGCAAACACTGGTTTGGCAGTCAGCAGCGCGAAGAGCGCGTCGCGTTTAAGCGCAATTTGCAGTCGCGCCAGTATGATGTGGTTATTGACGCACAGGGCCTGATTAAAAGCGCAGCCCTGGTGACGCGTCTGGCAACCGGCACGAAGCATGGTCTGGACAGCCGCAGCGCGCGTGAGCCTTTTGCGAGCTGGTGGTACGACAGGCGCCATGAGGTCAGCAAGCAGCAGCACGCCGTTGAGCGCACGCGTGAGCTGTTTGCGAAAAGTCTGGGCTATGAAAAGCCTGCCACCCAGGGCGATTACGCCATTGCGGCACATTTTCTGACTCCCCGGACCGAAGCCGCTCCCTCCTGGCTGGTGTTTCTGCACGCTACAACCCGCGACAATAAACACTGGCCGGAAGCGCACTGGCGCGAGCTGATCGGGCTGCTGCAGCCCACCGGCCTGCAAATCAGGCTGCCGTGGGGTGCAATACATGAACAGCAGCGCGCGCAGCGGCTGGCAGAGGGCTTTTCGCATGTGGAAGTACTGCCAAAACTGACGCTGGAACAGGTGGCGCAGCAGCTGGCAGGCGCACGCGCAGTGGTCTCGGTGGACACCGGGCTCAGCCATCTGACCGCCGCGCTGGACAGACCCAATATTACGCTGTTCGGTCCCACCGATCCGGGTCTGATTGGCGGTTACGGCAGAAACCAGCATGCGCTGCGCCCGGTTCAGGGTGACAGCATGGCAGATATCATGCCGGATACGGTGCTGGAGACATTAAAGCAGGTGCTGGTATGAAGAAACTGCACATTATCAACTTAGGTAAAATGGGCGGCGTTGAGCGGCTGTTCCTTCAGTACATTAATGATGTCTCTGACGGAAGCGATGACGTCATCTGCATCAGCAATCAGATCGACCCGGATATTTTGCAGCAGATGCCCCGGCAGCACGTTACCTTCGCTAACCGGCTGTTTTCGCGCTTTCGTCTGAAAAGCCCGCAGTTTCTGCGCAAGCACCTGCTGCAAAAACGCGTAAATGCCAGTAATGCCGATATGATTATCGTCTGGGATCTGGTTCCCCGGCTTACCGCTAAACCCCGCAAGGCAAAACTGGTTTATTACGATCACGGCTGTTCATGGCGTTATCCAAAGAACGGCAAGACGCTTGCGTTTATGGCCATGCTGGATGGGGTTATTTCCGCTTCCCGGGCGTCGTCCAGAGTAATGCAGCACCGCTTCAATCTGCCCTGCCTGCATAAAGTCGTAATTAACCGTCTCGTTACGCCTCAGGGAATAGATCCTGCAGTGCGGCAGCTTAGCCAGCCAGTCAGAATCGGAACGGCATCACGTCAGGTGGGTCTGAAGGGGATCTCCGTTTCGCTACTGATGATGAAAGAGCTGTTAACGCGCGGGCACAATGTCACGCTTGAAATTGCCGGCAAAGGCCCTGACCGTGAAGCATTTGAAGATTTAGCGCAGCGGCTTGGCATAGCAGAGCGTGTCAGGTTCAGTGGTTTTCAGCATAATATTGCCGAATTTTTCAATCGCGTTGATATTTACATGAGCACGCCGGTGACCGAGCCTTTTGGGCTCTCATGTATGGAAGCACTCTATTTTGGCGTACCTGTAATTTTTCCTTTTGTCGACGGGCAGCCTGAAGTGATTGCAGACAAAATTTGCGGCGTCGGCTTAGCACCAAAAGTCTCTTTGAGTGAACATCAGCAGCTTACGGGAATTGATGTCAATTTCCCTTATCAGGTGTATGACCCGATAAAAGATGACATGACAGAACCGATGCTGCTTTCTCATATCGATTGTGCTGATGCGTTTGAATTTCTGATACAAAAAGAGAACTATCAGACATACAGTGAAAATGCTAAAAGCTGGACTATGAAGCACTTTGACTATGCGTATTTCAGACATGAAATAGAGAGTTCCTTAACCGAGATTGCGAATACAAAAAATGCAAATCAGTAATTACCTGGCAAGGCGTGAAGCTCCTCACTCAGCAATAAGTACCCTGATATTTTTTGGATGCGCAACTGCGCTGCTTACAGCGCCCTTTGGTGGCAGCTTTGGCCGCAACGTATTTTATATAACCAGCTATATTGCTTTTATTACCCTGGCTACCCATGCCTTATATTACGCTAAATTGCGAATAAATATCGCTTTGCCTGTAGCTATGTTACTGGTGGGTATCGCCAGTATCATCTGGACCGCGGTCTATAAACAGCCTGGTGACTTTATCAGCCTCTATCGCCAGTATCAGTCAACGGGCCGCTTGCAGATATCGGGCGCACTTATTCTTTTCTTTGTTTTAAATGATAAAAGCGATTTGCGCCAAAAAGCCATCCTTGCCGCACTGCTGACTGGCCTGGCGGTTAATGCCTATGCCATCTATCAGGGCGTCTGGCTGCATCTGCGCCGCGTTGAGCTGAACTTTGATCGGGCCACCATGGCTGCCTATATCATCAGTGCTGTTAATTTATTGTTTCTCAAAGCAATTTTGTTGCAGAAAAACAAACTTAAGCTTTTCCTTTTTCCTGCAGCCTTTCTGTTTAGTTATCTTGCCATTATTCTGACCGGCACGCGTGCGGCAATGCTTCTTTTTCCCGTAATGGCCCTGATACTCGTCTTATTTTCAAAAAATGTTATCAGCAGAAGATATAAAATCGCGCTTTTTGTCATTATTCCAGCGCTGTTTATCGCCGGCTCGCTGATATTCAAAGAAAAGATTGCTAATCGCATCGACGAGTTACAGCAAAATATTGCAGATATGCATAAAAACCGCGGTGAAAACTCAGTTGTCTCCCGCCTGAGCATGCAGATTATTGCTTTGCAAACCGGCATCGAGTCACCTGCGGGCCAGTCAGCCGAACAGCGGGCTCTGCTGGCCAGAAAGATCATTCAGCAGCAGCCACAACTCTATGGCGCCTTACCCTACCTGACGGTTCATATGCATAACGAAGTGCTGGAAACCTTTTCGATAAAGGGTATCGCCGGCGCGCTGGCACTGGTGAACTTCTATATTATGCTGCTGGTTTATGCATTCAGGCGCGGCGGCAATGCGCTTTTACTGACGCTGGCGCTGGCATTGATCGGTTATGGGTTAAGTGATGTGATTTTCTTTAGTACAGAATGTACGCTGATCTACTGCCTCACTATTATATTTGCTTTCTCCATGATGAAAGGCCCGCATCATCAGGAAAAAAATCAATGACGAAATCGATCCCGCCTGTTTTAAGCATCATTATCCCCTGCTTTAATGCGGGGGAGTTTATTATTCCCTGCCTGCAATCGCTGTTTGCGCAACTTGAATCTGACATTGAGGTCATCATTATTGATGATGGTTCAACAGATAACTCAGTCAGCGTGATAGAAAATTTTTTGCAGGCACAACAGCACCAGGCAGTTCGGTTTCTGCAGCAGAAGAACTGTGGGATTGCTGATACCCGCAATACCGGCATGCAGCAGGCTCAGGGAAAGTTTGTCACATTTATTGATGCAGACGATATTATCAGCAGACACTATATTGCGGTTATCAGGCCGCTGCTGCTGGCTGATAATGATGATTTAATCGACTTTAACTATCAGCGTTTTGAACATCAGCCGCCTGATGAGACGGAAAAAGTCGATGTAAAACATATCGCCTATGACTTTCAGACTCTGGGGATAGATTGCCTTGAACCCCTGTTCCAAAAATCGATGTGGCATCTGTGGAACCGGGTTTACCGCCGCGCTCTGCTGAGCGGTGAAAGTTTCGCATCAGGCAGGCGCTACGAAGATGTTATCTTTACGCCTTTCCTCTATTTCAGGACAGATAAGATTACGCATCTGGACAATACGCTCTATTTTTACCGCGATAACAAAAGCGGTATTACGCGCAATGTCAGAAAAAGCGATATCGATGATCTGACCTTTGCCATGCAGAAAATGCTTGCCTGGGCAAAAGATAAAGATAATTCTCGTCAGCGTCTGGCATCCTATATGCTGATGGACTGCTTTAAAGAAATAAAGAGTATGTCGAAAATCATCTACGGCTATTACTATTATGAACGCTCTGCCATCACGCTGTTCCGCGCAGCGGCAATAATCTGCAAGGGCAACTGCAGGACAAAAAAATATCTGCAGCTGCGCTTTCCTCAGGTCGATACACTCTTCTCATACCTGAAAAGCCGGTTCAGAAAGCGCAAATCTGAAACGCATCAGCGTGCATGAGCTTTTTTATGCAAGGCATACTCTGTCAGCGTCATTCCCTGTACACGCGGCTGAAGCCAGATAAACAGCTGCTCCAGATCGTCGTACAGCCTGTCGATGTCCGCCTCCGTTTTAAACGTGGGGCTGCCGTCTGGCATGAATTCAGAGGAGTGCAGCATAAACTCAATGTAATCACTGCCCTGATCGAGCGTCTGCGCAGCAACCTTTTTCATTTCATTCAGGTTGCCGCCGGTCGGGCGCAGCCAGTTAACTGAGGGACCACGCGGCTTGCCACGCAGCTGATTCCACGCCTTTTTAAACTGGTTGGTCATCGCGCCATAGCGATACTGAATGCTCATGGGCAACTCCAGCAGCGAACTGTTACCCGGCTTTGAGATATCGCTGGTGTCTATATAGTAAGCGCGATCGGGGAAATGACTATAGTCGGTTCCTCCGCTCCCCTGCGGGGCGCCGGATGAATTACGCCAGCTGACCCGGGGCGTCACGGAGCAGTCAACCAGATAACCGTTATCGATTAAAGCCTGCGCATAAACTTCGTTAAAGGCCCAGCGACCGGCGCGATGACTGGTCATTTTTTGCTGAAATGCATCCTCCAGCAACGCCGTCATAAAGGCGACCTTATCGCGTAAAACGGACTCAGGATACTCAATCAGATAGGGTTGATAACGCCAGTCATCCTGCGTCAGTTTATATTCCGGCGGGCTATACCAGGCGTGAAGATGCATACCGATCTCCCCCTGTCCGCGGGCCAGTAGATCCTGTCCGAACTCTACATAGGCAGGATCGCTCGCCATCTCGTAATTCGTCAGCCAGGTGGGTTTGAAGCCATACTTTTCGCACAGCCTCTGAAAGCGGGGCAGGAAGCTGACATTATGCGTTGTCACCTTTCCGCTGCGGTTGCGCCACAGGTTATCGCCTTCCGTATCCAGGGTAATCAAAAAGGCAGGCTTTTCCATAACTTGTCCGGTATATTTCACTGTTATCATCACTATGGTACGCACCGCCTGTGGCAGGCGCAAACTTTTCCAGCGCCGCTGGCCGGGTCAGGGAGCAGCGCTCTGATTAAACCAGAATAGCGTGAATAAAAAGCAGGGCGGATTTATCTTTAGCTGCTTACCGCGCGCAGTTATGGCAGACTTTTTACAGCATTCGTTCATTTGCCGATAAACGTACTCATATCGGAAAGATAATAGATCAGTTTCACCACCAGGCTGACAGGCAGGCAGAGGTAGATAATTTGTCGAAACGCATTTTAATGGTGATCGATGGTTTGCCCGGCGGCGGCGCCGAAAAAGTCGTCTTAACGCTGGCTGAGGGTTTTATTTCCCTGGGACATCGTGTCTCGATTTTCTCTCTGCGAAAAATATGCGATTACCCTATCCCTGCAGGCGTGGATTATCAGGTGGTGTGCGATCACAGCGTCCGCCCGTGGCGAAAAATGACAGAAACCGTACGCCGTGCGCGCTTGCTGGATGAGGCGGTACGCCAGAGTGAAGCGCTGAACGGCAAGTTCAGTTTAATCTTTTCCCACTTACACAAAACCGATCGCATTGTCAGGCGAGCCCGATCGCTTGATTCTGCTAAAACCTGGTACTGCCTGCACGGCGTCTTTTCTGCCTCCTATCTGGGACGCAAAACAGGTTTTTCCCGCTGGTTAAAGCAGCTAAAAATACGCTACGTCTATCAGGGGCGTCAGCTGGTCGGCGTGTCGCAGTATGTTATCGATGATCTGATAAAGAATGTCGGCGTCAGGCCACGCCTGACCCGCGTTATTTTCAATCCTTTCGACTTTGATCGGCTCGACGAGCTGGCGGCCGGGCCCTGCCCGCTGGCCGGCCAGAATTACCTTGTCCACGTAGGACGCATTCATGAGGCGAAACGTCAGGACCGTTTGCTCGACGCTTATGCGCGGAGCGGCATAATGGCTCCCCTGGTGTTGCTGGGTCAGGGCAGCGCGAAACTCCTGGAGGCGTTACGCCAGCAGGCACGGGATTTGGGCATTTCAGAGCGCGTCTGCTTCGAAGGCTTTCAGCAAAACCCTTATCCGTGGATCCGCCATGCTCAGATGCTGGTTGTGAGTTCAGATAGCGAAGGGTTTGGCAACGTGCTGGTTGAGGCTTTACATTGCGGCACGGCGGTAGTCAGTACACGCTGCCCCGGTGGCCCGGCTGAGATCCTGACCGGCCCGCTCTCCCGCTGTCTGGCCGATCTGAACGCCGCATCGCTGGCAGAAAAAATGCGCGATGTGTATGCCAGCCCCCCCGATTTACAGCACCTCGATTTAAGCATTTATAGTCTGGCTACGATTTGTCAGCAATATCTGCAGCTGGATCCTGTAACAGAAACATCATTTTCAACGGCACGCCATGTTTCGAATTAAGAAATCCCCGGTGGGATGCGGCCAGAATATGGGGATAATTGCTTGACCTACCTTATTATATTTATCATTTTTTGCCCGATTAAATGGGTAATGAAGCTGTTCCGGACGCGCAGCGAAAAAAATCTGGTGATTCAGACCGCCAAAATTGGCGATTTTATTAATATCACTCCGCTGCTCACGCACCTCGGGAAAAGCGATGCGCTGCTGAGCAGAAGCGTTGCGCCGCTCGCCAGCAATGATGTCACCCTTGAACGCATCTGGTATATCGAAGAGTATCGTTCCAGCCTGCTGAAAAAGCTCAGGTTAGTCTGGCATCTGCTCAATCGCTACGACAATATTTATCTGCTGCACCCGACTAACCTGAATCTGTTTATTGCCGCCTGCTGCAATGCAGATAATAAGCAGTTTCTGTCCAGCTATCGCCGCAAGGGGTATCAGAACCTTTTCTATTACACCGCAAGCGGCGAAGTGCAGCATGAAAAAAATACGCTGACGCTGGAAAACTATCTGAAGCTGGCCGATCGCTCTTTCACTAAAGAGAGCTACCCCAAACACGCGACGCTGCCGCTATGGCAGCCTGATTCCCTGCCCGCAGAGATTACCGCGTGCGCGGGAACGCGTATCGGTATCAGTGTGACCGCCGGTAATCAGGCCAAAACCATTCCGCCAGCTATCTGGCAGCGTTTGTTTGACCACCTGAGCGACCTTCACTGCACCTTTTTTGCTTTTGGTGCGCCGAATGAACAATCGCGCGTTCAGGAGCTATTCAAAACAGCCGGGCATCGCGACAACCTGATCAGTCTGGTGGGGAAAGTGTCGCTGGAAGCGCTGCCGGCCGTTATCGGCGAAATGGATTTTTATATCGCCTCCGATTCCGGCAATGTGTACATCGCTGATGCACAGCAGGTACCGGTGATTCTGATTTATGGTCCCTGCTGCGCAGAAGAGCAGAGGCCGCTGGGCGATGTACTGCTGATTGGTCCTGACCATATCGCGCCCTCTTCTTTTGTCTTTGATGCGCAATATAAATTCGCGCATCCGGTTGAACAGCTTTTCAACCTGGATCAGCGTAAGCTGAGTGATATCCACGATTTTATTCGCACCCGACAGCAGCAGCGTCTGGCGCGCCGAAACAATGAAATGACCTCATGACAGCCCAGCCAGAACATTCCATGCCACTACTCAGCCTTATTATCCCGATGTTCAATGCCGGCACTGAGTTTACTGCCTGCCTCCAGGCGCTGTTAGCCCAGACGCTGACCGACCTTGAGATCATCATTGTCGATGATGGCTCAACTGATGGCTCCGGCGAGCAGGCGGACGCTTACGCTGCACGCTATCCGCATATCCGTGTGATCCATCAGGCCAACGGCGGCGTGTCACGGGCGCGAAATGCCGGCCTGGCGATCGCGCGCGGTAAGTACGTCAGCTTTCCCGACGCCGATGACACCATGGATGCAGCGATGTATCAGACGCTGACGGAGATGGCAGAGCGTGATGGACTCGATGCAGCACAGTGCAACGCCGAGTGGTATTTCAAAGCGAGTCAGCGTACCAGACCGCTTATTCCTCACGATCGTCTCACCAGCACCGCTGTGCTGAGCGGACCTGAGTGGCTGAACACCGCGCTCAGAACGCGGCGTTACATGCATGTTGTCTGGCTCGGCATCTATCGTCGTGAGCTGATTACGCGCTGCAATCTGCTGTTTGAGCCGGGACTGCATCATCAGGACATTCCCTGGACCACAGAATTTATGTTTAACGCCACGCGCGTGCGCTATACCGATCGCGTGCTCTATCGCTACTACATGCACGACGCTTCCATCAGTAACCGCAAACGCACCGGCCAGCGCAACGTAGAGTATCAGCGTCACTACCTGAAAATTGCCCGGATGCTGGAAGAGCTGAACCAGCGCTATCGCCGTCATATCCGCATTTATCCGGCATTTCACTACCAGATCACGCATGAAGCGCTCAGCGTCTGTCACGCTATCCGGCGCGAGCCTGAAGCGGAAGCGCGGCAGGCAATGCTGGCGGATCTGTTCAGTACAGGGACGCATAAACGTATGCTGCGCAATGCGCGCGGCCTGAAGCAGTGGTATCAGCTGCTGCTGTGGCTGAGCCGCATTTATCGCTGGCGCCAGAAATAAGCACCACTGCTCGCTTTAACCCCTTTCGGGTTTGCCCTACAATCGGCTCACTGAATCCTGAGATCAATAAGTATGGCAAGCCCGATTCCAGCCCGGTTCACACCACAATCTATTTTAGTGATCAAACTGCGCCATCATGGTGACATGCTGCTGACAACGCCTGTTATCAATGCGCTGCGTGCGCGTTATCCTGATGCACATATCGATGTGCTGCTCTATAAAGAAACCCGACCAATGCTGGAAGCGCATCCGGCAATTCGCCAGCTGCATATTATCGATCGCAGCTGGAAAAAAGAGGGCAGCCTGCAGAAACTGCGCCATGAACTGGCGCTGCTCTCCGCCGTTCGCGCCTGCCGCTACGATCTGGTGATCAACCTCGCCGACCAGTGGCGCAGCGCCATTATTACCGGCCTGTCAGGTGCTGCGGTGCGCATCGGCTTTGCCTATCGCAAACGCGACAACGCCCTCTGGCGCTGGTGCCACAATCAGCGCGTCCCTACCACCCGGCATCATCAGCTGCATACGGTTGAACAGAATATGAGCGCGCTGGCTCCGCTCGGAATCGACGTAACAAATGCAGTCGCGTCGATGCATTTCAGCGAAGCCGATCGGCAGAAAGTAGATGTTTTGCTGGCGCAGCAGCAGATCGCCGGGCCGTTTATTGTGCTGCAGCCTACGTCGCGCTGGGTATTTAAATGCTGGGACGATGAAAAGATGGCGCAGCTGATCACGGCGCTCTCTGATGAAGGGCATACCCTGGTGCTGACGGCAGCGCCGGATAAAAAAGAGCTGGCGATGATAGCGCATATTCAGTCGCTCTGCTCCGCCTCACGCGTGGTATCCCTTGCCGGCCAGCTGTCGCTGCCGCAGCTGGCCGCGCTAATCGACGCGGCGCAGCTCTTTATTGGTGTCGACTCTGCGCCGATGCATATGGCCGCGGCGCTGGACACGCCCTGCCTGGCGCTGTTCGGACCGACAAAGCTGCAGCACTGGCGCCCGTGGGGCAATAATAACCGGGTGATCTGGGCAGGTGATTATGCACCGCTGCCGTCGCCCGACTCGATCGACACCCGCACGGAGCAGCGCTATCTTTCCGCGATTCCGGTCGCCGATGTGCTGACCGCCGCAAGGAGCTATTTGCATGAATAAAATACGTCTGGCTATCGTCCGGCAGAAATATCGCCCGGACGGCGGGGCCGAACGCTTTATTTCACGCGCGCTGGAAGCGCTGGATAGCGAGCAGCTGGATCTCAATATCATTACCCGCAGCTGGCAGGGCGCGCCCAATCCCGCCTGGCATCTGCATATCTGCAACCCGGCAAAGTTTGGCCGCATCTCCCGCGAGTGCGGGTTCGCACGTGCAGCGCGCGCCTGCTGGGAGCGGGAACAGTTTGACCTTGTTCAGAGTCACGAGCGCATCGCCGGGTGCGACATTTTTCGTGCCGGCGACGGCGTACATCGGGTCTGGTTAGAGCAGCGGGCGCGCATTGTTTCCCCGTGGCAGCGTCTGAGCGCAGCGCTCAGCCCGTACCATCGCTATGTGCTGCAGGCTGAAGCGGAGATGTTTAACGATCCGTCGCTCAAAGCGGTGATCTGCAACTCTGAGATGGTGAAGCGGGATATCCTGCGCCATTTCACGCTGGATGCCGGCAATATTCACGTGATCCACAATGCCATTGACAGCAAACGCTTTCAGCCCGCGACACCCAGCCTGCGCCATGCGGCGCGCCATCAGCTGCGGCTGCCGCAGGATGCGCACGTGATGATCTACGTCGGCTCCGGGTTTGAGCGCAAGGGGCTGAAAGCGGCGATCGAGGCGGTGGCGCAAACCGATCGCTATCTGATTGTGGTCGGTCAGGATAAACAGCTGTCGCGCTATCAGCAGCTGGCAAACCAGCTTAACTGTCTTGATCGCCTGCGCTTTGCCGGCGTTCAGCAGGATGTGCAGCCGTTCTATCACGCCGCCGATGCGCTGCTGCTGCCAACGCTGTACGATCCATTTCCGAATGTGGTCCTGGAAGCCATGGCCTGCGGACTGGCGGTGATCACCAGCACCGGCTGCGGCGGAGCCGAGTTTATCCGTCACGGTGAAGAGGGCTTTGTCTGCGACGCGCTGGATATTCGCGCGTTAAAAGAGGCCGTGCTGGCGGTGCCTGCCCTGTCAGACGACAACCGTATGGGCGCCGCCGCCCGCTGCCGGGTGGAACCTTACGGGCCTGAGCGACTGGCAGATGCGCTGACCTCGCTCTATCAGCGCGTGCTGAGCCAGCGCTGACGAAGTGATGTGAGCAGGCGGTGAATTTCTGATAGTATGCCGCCTTTCTCCGGTTTTTTGACGCGAATATGTCGTAACGATAACTATGACGACCCTGTATACCGCCCTGCTCTATCTGATTCAGCCATTTATCTGGCTGCGCCTGTGGCTGCGCGGTCGTAAAGCGCCGGCCTACCGTAAACGCTGGGCTGAGCGATATGGCTACTGCACCGGCAAGGTTGAGCCGCACGGTATCGTGCTGCATTCAGTATCGGTAGGTGAAACGCTGGCTGCAGTACCGCTGGTGCGGGCGCTGCGCCATCGCTATCCGTCACTGCCCATCACCGTGACCACCATGACGCCCACCGGCTCAGAGCGCGCGCAGTCGGCATTTGGTAAAGATGTGCACCATGTTTACCTGCCGTACGATCTGCCCGGTGCCATTAACCGGTTTCTGGATACGGTTGATCCGCGTCTGGTTATCATTATGGAAACCGAGCTGTGGCCAAATATCATTCGCATCCTGCACCAGCGCGAGATTCCGCTGGTCATCGCCAACGCCCGTCTCTCTGAGCGTTCCGCCCGCGGCTATAAAAAGCTGGGTGGCTTTATGCGCGATCTGCTGCAGAGCATCACGCTTATCGCGGCGCAGAACAGCGAAGATGGCGACCGCTTTCTCAGCCTGGGCCTGAAACGGTCGCACCTGGCGGTCACCGGCAGCCTGAAATTTGATATCTCCGTTACGCCAGAGCTGGCGGCCAGAGCCGTTACGCTGCGGCGTCAGTGGGCATCGCGCCGTCCGGTGTGGATTGCCACCAGCACTCACGAAGGTGAAGAGGCCATCGTGCTGGATGCCCACCGCCAGCTGCTGCAGCAGTTTCCCGATCTGCTGCTGATCCTGGTGCCGCGTCATCCGGAACGCTTTAAGGATGCGTGCCATCTGACGCAAAAGCGCGGCTTTACGTTTATGCTGCGCAGCAGCGGTGCGGTTCCTTCCGCCGCCACACAGGTCGTGATTGGCGACACCATGGGCGAGCTGATGCTGCTGTATGGCATTGCCGACCTCGCTTTTGTCGGCGGCAGTCTGGTTGAACGCGGCGGTCATAACCCGCTCGAACCTGCTGCTCATGCCATCCCGGTGTTGATGGGGCCGCACACCTGGAACTTCAAAGATATCTGCGCCAAATTGCAGCAGGCAGAGGGGCTGATCACGGTCAGCGACGCCGCTGCGCTGGAGAAAGAGGTCGCCAATCTGCTGCAGGATGATGACTATCGTCGCTATTATGGCCGTCACGCCGTTGAGGTTTTGCATCAGAATCAGGGCGCGCTGCAGCGCCTGCTGCAGCTGCTGGAGCCTCATCTGCCACCGCGAGCACACTAATTTATGTCACAACGCCAACGTCTTTCGGTCGTGATGATCGCCCGGAATGAAGCTGAACTTCTGCCTGACGCGCTGGCATCTGTTGCCTGGGCCGATGAAATTATCCTGCTCGATTCGGGCAGCAGTGACGCCACTGCAGAGATTGCCCGGGCGCAGGGCGCGCAGGTGTATGAAGCGCTGCCGTGGGCAGGCTATGGCAAGCAGCGCCAGCGCGCGCAGGCATTCGCTACCGGAGAGATGATCCTGATGCTGGATGCTGACGAGCGCGTGACTCCGGCGCTGCGCCGCTCAATTGAGCAGGTGCTGTGCCAGCCGCCTTCTGCCACGGTTTATAGCCTTAGCCGCAGCAATTTTTTCCTCGGCCGTTTTATGCGTCACAGCGGCTGGTATCCGGATCGCGTGATGCGTCTCTATCCGCGCCATCTCAGCTATAACGACAATCTGGTGCATGAGTCGCTGGAGACGCAGGGCGCGCCCGTGGTGGCGCTGCCTGGCGATCTGGCGCACCTCACCTGCCGCGATCTGATAACGTTTCAGCGTAAGCAGATGAACTATGCCGAAGCCTGGGCGCAGGAGCGCTTTCAGCGCGGCAAGCGCTGCGGCCTGTTCGCCATTTTCTCCCATACGCTGGGGGCGTTTGCTAAAACGCTGCTGCTGCGCGCCGGCTTTCTTGACGGGAAGCAGGGCTGGATCCTGGCAGTGGTTAACGCGCAGTACACGTTCAATAAATATGCCGCGCTCTGGGCGCTGCACCATACTTCTGCACAAGGCCGCGTATGAGTACGAAAGCGATATATCCCGGCACGTTTGACCCGATGACGCTCGGACACCTTGATATTGTCACGCGCGCGGCCCGGATGTTTGATCGCCTGGTCGTGGCGATTGCTGCCAGCCCCGGTAAGAAACCGCTGTTTACGCTGGACGAACGCGTCGATTTAGCGCGTCAGGCCACCGCGCACCTGACTAACGTTGAGGTCGTGGGCTTTAATGAGCTGATGGCTGATTTTGCCCGGACGCAGCAGGCGAACGTACTGGTCCGCGGCGTGCGGGCGGTGGCTGATTTTGAGTACGAATCACAGCTGGCACAGATGAACCGCCATCTGCTGCCCGCGCTGGAAACGGTGTTTCTGCTGCCGTCGCAGGGCTTCTCATTTGTGTCGTCATCGCTGGTTAAAGAGGTGGCGCGTCACGGCGGTGACGTACAGGCATTCCTGCCTGCCGTCATTCATCAGGCGCTGCTGGCCAGACTGCAGCAGCCGTGATCAGTGCTGGCAGTGCGGACACCAGAAGGTGCTGCGCTGTCCATGCCGGCCGCTGAGGATCGGCGTGCCGCAGGCGCGGCAGGGTTCGCCAGCGCGGCCGTAAACCTGCAGCTGCTGAGCAAAATAGCCAGGCTTTCCGTCGGTCTGTAAAAAATCGCGCAGCGTGGTGCCTCCCTGCTCAATGGAGCGCAGCAGCACCGCTTTTATCGTGTCCACCAGCAGCGTCGCTTCCGCCTCGCTCAGGCTTCCCGCTGCCCGATCCGGCAGTATACCGGCGGTGAACAGCGACTCACTGGCGTAAATATTGCCCACCCCGACCACAATTTTATTGTCCATCAGCCACTGCTTGATGGCGGTACGCTTGCCGCGCGAGCGGGTAAACAGATAGTCACTGCTGAAGGCGTCGCTCAGCGGCTCCGGTCCAAGATGGGCCAGCACGCTGCTGCCCGCCGGATCGGCGCTCCAGAGCCACGCGCCAAAACGTCGCGGATCGGTATAGCGCAGCACTTTGCCGTTACTCATGACCAGATCGACATGGTCATGCTTTTCTGCCGGCTGTTCACCGGGCAGAATGCGCAGGCTGCCGGACATGCCGAGATGAATGATGATCCAGCCATGGGGCAGCTCCAGCAGCAGATACTTTGCCCGCCGCTGCACGCTCAGTACCGGCTGATCGCTCAGCGCGTGTATTTCACTGGAAACCGGCCAGCGCAGGCGCCCATTGCGCACAATAGCGTGCAGAATGGTTTCCCCCACCAGGTGTGGCTCAATACCGCGTCGGCTGGTTTCTACCTCAGGTAATTCAGGCATCGCATCTCCTCAACGTGTTGACATAGCGCACAAACAAAAAACCCGGCCGGAGCCGGGTTTTTCGCAAGAACACCAAAATTACTTAATTTTGGCTTCTTTGTAGATCACGTGCTGACGTACAACCGGATCGAACTTTTTCAGTTCCAGCTTCTCAGGTTTAGTACGCTTGTTCTTCGTGGTGGTATAGAAGTGACCTGTACCAGCAGAGGAAACCAGCTTGATCTTCTCACGAATACCTTTAGCCATGATTCAGTTCCTTAGTACTTCTCACCACGGGCGCGGATTTCGGCCAGAACCGTATCGATGCCCTTTTTATCAATAACACGCATACCTTTAGCAGATACACGCAGAGTAACGAAGCGCTTCTCGCTCTCAACCCAGAAACGGTGAGAGTGCAGGTTCGGCAGGAAACGGCGTTTCGTCGCGTTCATTGCGTGGGAACGGTTGTTACCGGTCACCGGACGCTTTCCAGTTACCTGGCAGACTCGTGACATTTCTATTCTCCAAAAATCAAATCAGCTCGAGCTTTAAAAACATAGGTTTTGGCCGCCTCGTCAGGCCTTAGCCCGCCAGGCGAGTTCCATGTGAACCCGCTAAGCTGGCCCAAACGCCAAACCCGAGATTCTCAAAGGTGGCGTAGTATACGCCGCTCAGCTCAAGTGCTCAAGTCCCGAACAGATAAAGATCCCTCCGGATCGTGCAAAAACGCCGCATTTCTGCCCGATTGAAGCGTAAAACTATAGCCAGCCGCGCTCAGCGAATGAGGTAAACTCGCCGTGACCGATCACCAGATGGTCCAGCAGGCGAATACTCAGCAGCGCGCAGGCCTGAGCAATTTTTGCGGTAATTTCACGATCCGCGCGGCTCGGATCGGCGTGTCCCGAAGGGTGATTGTGCGCCAGAATCACCGCTGCAGCGTTGATTTTCAGCGCTTCCCGCACAATTTCGCGCGGATGAACCTCCACGCTACTGATCGAGCCGGCAAACATCTTCTGCGCCTGCAGAACACGATGCTGGTTATCAAGGAACAGCACCATAAAAATTTCCCGCGTCTCATGAGCCAGTACGCTTTGCAGATAGTGACGTGTGACCTGCGGATTCTCCATCACATTTTCACGCGCCAGCTGGCTGGCAAAAAAACGCCTTCCCAGCTCTGCTATCGCATGCAGCTGGGTCAGCTTTGCTCTGCCAACGCCTTTGATCAGGCTCAGTTCACGCTCGCTGGCAGTCATGATGCAATACAGTGAGCCAAACTCATTGAGCATCTGCCGCGCCAGCGTCATAACGCTGATGCCGTGCGTACCGGTGCGCAGAAAGATTGCCAGCAGTTCAGCATCATCCAGCGATTCTGCGCCTGCCTGTATCAGTTTTTCCCGTGGTGCCAGTTTCTTCATTGCACAACTCCCCGTGGCGTATGGACAGGATGCGCGCTGGCGGTCAGCGATGCCAGTGCTGCATTTCTCTTTTCAGAGATGCCTCGCAAAGGGCACGGTCGGTGAACAGGCGGCCGGGCGGTTTTATGATAAAGTTGGCCTGTCTGCTGCGCCGGGCGCGGCATCATGCGTTAAGTTGAGGCAAACAACATGACTGGATTAGCCGGGAAAAAAATTCTGCTGGGCGTCAGCGGCGGTATCGCT
Organism: Pantoea sp. UBA6567; assembly: GCF_002434165.1. Classification (NCBI taxonomy): domain Bacteria; kingdom Pseudomonadati; phylum Pseudomonadota; class Gammaproteobacteria; order Enterobacterales; family Erwiniaceae; genus Pantoea; species Pantoea sp. UBA6567. The sequence goes on from NZ_DJJN01000010.1 coordinate 73,086, forward strand.
GCCTATAAAGCGCCGGAGCTGGTGCGACGTCTGCGCGATCGCGGCGCCGAGGTGCGCGTAATGATGACCTCCGCAGCCCGCGCCTTTATTACCCCGCTCAGTCTGCAGGCGGTCTCCGGCTACCCGGTGTTTGATGACCTGCTCGATCCCGCTGCCGAAGCCGCGATGGGCCATATTGAGCTGGCGAAATGGGCTGACCTGATTGTACTGGCTCCCGCCTCGGCTGATTTAATCGCCCGCATAACTGCCGGGATGGCTAACGATCTGGTGACTACCGCCTGTCTCGCCAGCGACGCGCCGCTGGCGCTGGTACCGGCGATGAATCAGCAGATGTACCGTGCCGCCATTACGCAGGAGAACCTGCAGCGCCTGCAGCAGCGCGGCGTCATGATCTGGGGACCGGATAGCGGCAGCCAGGCGTGCGGTGACACAGGACCAGGCCGTATGCTCGATCCGCTGGCGATTGTGGCGCATGCGCTTGAGTGGGCCGAGCCAGTCCGCGATCTGCAGCATCTCAGTATCATGATTACCGCGGGTCCGACCCGCGAAGCGCTGGATCCGGTGCGCTATATCAGCAACCACAGCTCAGGCAAAATGGGCTACGCGATAGCCGCCGCCGCGGCCCGGCGCGGTGCGCGCGTCACGCTGGTCTCCGGTCCGGTCACGCTGGCCGCCCCCGCCGGCGTGCAGCGTATCGACGTGACGACCGCGCTGGAGATGCAGGCGGCGGTCATGGCGCAAATCGGCCAGCAGCATATCTTTATTGCCAGTGCCGCCGTGGCGGACTATCGCGCGGCAACCGTTGCAGCTGAAAAAATGAAAAAACAGGGTGACGACGATAACGTCACGCTGCAGCTGGTGAAGAATCCGGACATTGTCGCCGGCGTGGCGGCACTGCAGGAGAATCGTCCCTACGTGGTGGGATTTGCTGCCGAAACCCGGAATGTGGAAGAATACGCGCGGCAAAAACGCGTACGGAAAAATCTGGATCTGATTTGCGCCAACGATGTCGCGCAGGCGGGTCAGGGTTTTAACAGCGACACCAATGCGCTTCACCTTTTCTGGCAGGAGGGAGAAAAGCGCTTACCGCTCAGCGATAAGTCGCTCCTTGGCCAACAGTTAATAGACGAGATAGTCAGCCGTTATGATGAAAAAAATAGACGTTAAAATTCTTGATGCGCGCGTTGGCAGCGACTTTCCGCTGCCCGCTTACGCCACCTCTGGTTCTGCAGGTCTCGACTTACGCGCCTGCCTCGATGAGGCGCTGGAAATTGCGCCAGGCATGACTACCCTGGTGCCAACCGGCCTGGCCATCCATATCGCTGATCCGACGCTGGCCGCGGTGATCCTGCCGCGCTCCGGCCTGGGCCACAAGCACGGTATCGTGCTCGGTAATCTGGTCGGCCTGATCGATTCTGACTACCAGGGACAGCTTATGGTTTCAGTCTGGAACCGCGGTCAGGAGCACTTTACCCTGCAGCCGGGCGATCGTCTGGCGCAGCTGGTGTTCGTGCCGGTGGTACAGGCGGAATTTAACCTGGTCGAAGATTTTGACACCAGCGACCGCGGTGCAGGCGGTTTTGGCCACTCTGGCCGTCAGTAAGTTACCACTCTTCATTTAGCCATCTTGTTAACGCATGTCGCTGCAGGTCATTACCTGTGGCAGACAGGCAGGTATTGCCTGTATTTAATGAATTTCAGGGGTGTTGAAGGTCATGGCAGAGAAAAAAGTCGCGAAAAGGAATCGTCGCGAAGAGATTTTGCAGACGCTGGCGCAGATGCTGGAGTCAGGGGATGGCACCCAGCGAATTACCACCGCCCGGCTGGCCGCTAACGTAGGCGTTTCCGAGGCGGCTCTCTACCGCCACTTCCCCAGTAAAACACGGATGTTTGACAGTCTGATTGAGTTTATCGAAGAGAGTCTGATTACCCGCATCAATCTGATCCTGAACGACGAAAAAGAGACCACGGCACGATTGCGTCTGATTGTGCAGCTGATCCTGGGATTTGGTGAGCGTAATCCGGGGCTGACACGTATTCTGACCGGCCACGCGCTGATGTTTGAACAGGATCGCCTGCAGGGCCGTATCAACCAGCTGTTTGAGCGCATTGAAACGCAGATGCGTCAGGTGATGCGTGAAAAGAAAATCCGCGACGGAGAGGGGTTCCGGACAGATGAAGCCCTGCTGGCCAGCCAGCTGCTGGCGTTTTGTGAAGGCCTGCTGTCGCGCTTTGTCCGTTCTGAGTTTCGCTATAGTCCGACCGCAGAGTTTGACAGCCGCTGGCCGCTGATAGTCGCGCAGCTGATTTAATCTCTTACCTGTCGGGCCAGGCGTGCATCAGCGCGCATGCTGCGGCCGTCACTGATGGCGGCCGCAGCGCGGTTTTAAATACCGTATTCGTTACGGTAAGCGCGCACTTTCGCCAGATGATCTGCCATCTCCGGCTTCTCAGCCAGATAATCGATCAGATCGCTCAGGGTAATAATGGCGGTAACCGTACAGTGATAGTCGCGCTCGACTTCCTGAATCGCTGATATCTCCCCGCGCCCGCGTTCCTGGCGATCGAGTGAAATCAGGACGCCAGCCAGCGTGGCATGATGCGCGCTGATAATGTCCATCGATTCGCGGATTGCCGTACCGGCGGTGATAACATCATCAACCAGCATCACTTTGCCTTCCAGCGGGCTGCCCACCAGCAAACCGCCTTCACCGTGATCTTTTGCTTCTTTGCGGTTAAAGCAGTAGGGCACGTCGCGATCGTGATGGTCGGCCAGCGCTACGGCGGTGGTCGTGGCGATAGGAATACCTTTATAAGCCGGGCCAAACAGCAGGTCGAAACTGACACCGCCGTCAACCAGCGCCTGCGCATAGAAACGCCCCAGCAGGGCCAGATCGCGTCCGCTGTTAAACAGGCCGGCATTAAAAAAGTAGGGGCTTTTTCGTCCCGACTTCAGGGTAAACTCACCAAATTTAAGCACCCCTTTATTCAGGGCAAATTCAATAAACTGACGCTGCCAGGCTTTCATCTCTCACTCCTCAAATAAAGAAAAGGCGACCCGAAGGTCGCCTTAGTACATCAACTGGATAGCGCAGCCTTCTGCGCCTGAATCAACTGTTCAATCCCGCCTCGCGCCAGCGCCAGCAGTGTTAACAGCTCCTCGTGGCTGAACGGTTCGCCTTCTGCGGTGCCCTGCACCTCAATCATACGACCATCTTCCATCATCACCACGTTCATATCCGTTTCCGCTGCGGAATCTTCAACATACTCCAGATCGCATAGCGCCTCGCTGCCAACGATACCGACGGAGATAGCGGCTACCATGCCTTTCAGCGGGCTGCGCTTCAGTTTACCTGTAGCAACCAGCGCATTCAGCGCATCCGCCAGCGCCACGCAGGCGCCGGTGATTGACGCGGTACGCGTGCCGCCGTCCGCCTGAATAACATCGCAATCCAGCGTAATGGTGTATTCACCCAGCGCGGCGAGGTCGACCGCAGCACGCAGCGAGCGGGCAATCAGACGCTGGATCTCCAGCGTACGGCCACCCTGCTTGCCTTTGGCCGCTTCGCGCGCCATGCGGCTGTGGGTTGAACGCGGCAGCATGCCATATTCTGCGGTTACCCAGCCCTGACCTTTACCCTTAAGAAAACGCGGCACGCCTTCCTCAACGGTCGCGGTGCAGAGCACTTTGGTTTCACCAAATTCAACCAGAACCGAGCCTTCGGCGTGTCTGGTGTAGTGACGGGTAAGGGTAACGGGACGCACTTCAGAAGTGCTACGGCCTGCAGGACGCATAGGTTCTCTCCGGCTTGCTTGAGTTTGGCTGCGCATTATACGGACTTCAGCCGCAGCTGTCCCGCGCGCATGGGGCAGATCGACGATTCTCTTTCTGCTCAGCGGACAGCAGCGCAGACCAGCGTATCGATGCGGGTGGTGGTTTTGGCGTTAAAGCGCGCCCGATACCGGTCGCGCGCGCGCTCAATCACGGCAGAAAAAGCGACATCCGGCGGATAGAGCAGCACTACAACCCGGCGCGCTTCCCCCTTCCCTGCAGCGTCATAGCTTGTCAGCGTATCGCCAAAGTGCGGCATCAGCGCCTCACGCAGAAACGGCTGCCATTCCCGCTCCGGCACTGCACTCAGCCACAGCGTGGTCTGCATCATCATCTCGCCGGCACCGCACAGCGCCACCGGTGCGTTGTGCTGCGGGATCGGCTGCAGACGCGCGGGTGCAGTCTGACATCCGGCCAGCAGCAGTAGCGCCATCAGGCTGCAAACAGATTTATACGCAGTACCAAACAGATCGGACATCATCATTGCCGGGTAATATGCTCGCTCAGGATTAGTGGGCCTGCTCTAAACATAGCAGCGTTTTGCTATCCCTATCCCGCCGCACCGCACGCCGTTATAATGCGCAGAACATTCCCTGAAAGAGTACAAGCTTATGATCCGCAGTATGACCGCTTACGCCCGTCGCGAAGCCAAAGGCAGCTGGGGCAGCGCGACCTGGGAACTGCGCTCGGTGAACCAGCGCTATCTGGAAACCTATATTCGCCTGCCGGAACAGTTCCGCGGCCTGGAGCCGGTGATCCGCGAGCGCATCCGCACCCGCCTGACGCGCGGCAAAATTGAGTGCCATCTGCGTTTTGATGCCGATCCGGGCGCACAGGGCGAGCTGCAACTGAACGAAGCGCTGGCAAAACAGCTGGTGCAGGCTGCCAACTGGGTAAAAATGCAGAGCGATGAGGGTGCCATTAATCCGCTGGATATTCTGCGCTGGCCGGGCGTAATGTCAGCACCGGAGCAGGATCTGGACGCCATTAATGCTGAGTTGCTGACGGCGCTGGATGGCGCGCTGGATGACTTTATCGAAGCGCGTGAAAGTGAAGGTAACGCGCTGAAGAGTCTGATTGAGCAGCGTCTTGCGGGCGTATCGCAGGAAGTCAGCAAAGTACGTGCGCAGATGCCGGACGTGCTGAAATGGCAGCGCGAACGCCTGGTGACCCGGCTGGAAGAGGCAGAAGTTCAGCTGGAGAATAATCGTCTGGAGCAGGAACTGGTCATGATGGCCCAGCGCGTTGACGTGGCGGAGGAGCTGGATCGCCTCGACGCGCATGTTAAAGAGACCTACAACATCCTGAAGAAGAAGGAAGCGGTCGGCCGTCGCCTCGACTTTATGATGCAGGAGTTTAACCGCGAGTCGAACACCTTAGCCTCTAAATCGATCAATGCAGATATCACCGCTTCAGCCATTGAGCTGAAGGTGCTGATTGAGCAGATGCGCGAGCAGATTCAGAACATCGAATAACGTTTCATCTGCCAGCCTCAGCAGCATCTCTGCCTGAGCCCACACAGCAGCGGGTTCAGGCAGCAACCCTTCAGGTAGACTATTTTTTATCTTTTGCAATGTAAGCATTGTGCGTGCAATGATGTACATCTGTGTCTGCTGCTGACCTGTACTGACATATCTATTGTATCTTCAGCATTAATGATGCTGTTTTATCTGATTGATTTTACTTACATAAAATAAAAATCATCCTTCCTGCAGCCGGTAATATCCCGGATTCCATGAATTCCATCAATCCTAAAGATACTAAAGTTAGCAGAATTCTTAAGGCACTATTTGCTAAAGTGCCGGTCGTAATTACTACAGTTGTACCGCACCAGGAACCATGGACCGACTTCTTAGCGCGTTACATTTACTCTACCTATGAAGGTGCTATGAAGAAAACCGGACAATTTCGTTCCACACTGCTGCATCCCCGTTACTGGTTTACCTGGTTCGGTCTGGCCGTGCTCTGGCTGCTGGTGCAGCTTCCCTATCCCGTTCTGATCCGTCTCGGGGCAAATGCGGGTAAACTCTCGCGTCACTTCCTCAAGCGGCGCGAACGCATCACCCGTCGCAATATTGAACTCTGCTTCCCGCATATTAATGAAGAAGAGAAAGAGGTCATGATTGCCGGCAACTTTGAGTCGCTCGGCATGGCGCTGGCAGAAACCGGTATCGCATGGTTCTGGTCAGATGCGCGGGTTCGTCGTCTGTTTGACGTCAGCGGCATTGCTAACCTGCAGAATGCGCAGAATCAGCAGCGCGGCGTTATGGTTATTGGCGTGCACTTTATGTCACTGGAGCTGGGCGGCCGCATTACCGGTCTCTGTCAGCCGATGATGGCCATGTATCGTCCGCACAACAATCAGGCAATGGAGTGGGCGCAGACCAGAGGCCGTATGCGTTCCAATAAAGCGATGATTGACCGTCGCGATCTGCGCGGCATGGTGCAGGCGCTGAAGCAGGGCGAAGCCGTCTGGTTTGCCCCCGACCAGGATTACGGTCCGAAAGGCAGCGTATTTGCACCGCTGTTTGCGGTAGAGAAAGCGGCAACCACGAACGGCACCTTTGTTCTGTCGCGTCTTGCACGGCCCGCAATGCTGACGATTGTTCTGATCCGCAACCCGGATAAAACCGGATACCAGCTCATCATTCAGCCGGAACTGGAAGGCTATCCGCATGAAGATGAAGCCGCTGCCGCTGCCTATATGAACAGAGTGATTGAAAAAGAGATCCTGCGCGCGCCGGAGCAGTACCTGTGGCTGCATCGTCGTTTCAAAACGCGTCCGCCAGGTGAAGCCTCTCTTTACGTCTGATCTGTGCAATAACGGTCCGCATTCATTTCCTCTTTCGTGCGGACTCTTCGGTAATCAGAATACACCTGCTGGCAGCATCCGCTGCCGGCTGACCCGCCCTCTCACGTAACAGTCATCCTCCTGCCGGCGGCGCGGCTTCACCGGCAATAGCGCAAAAAACCTCTGCTGCACCACACTTTTTCTGTTGCGTCATAGGCAGCCCGGTCAGGTTCCGATAGGGTGAGTTCATTACGAATGACACTGCCTCAGGAGGCATTATGCTGCCCTCACAGACTCTCACGCTTACCGTGCCGCGTAACTGGCTGGATCTGTATGAAACCATCTGGCAACCCACCTGTTTTGCAAAATGGGTAAGCGACCTGAACGGCGCAACGCTGGTGCAGGAGGGACAATACTGGCGGGCAAAGCGCGGAGAGAATTCGCTGAAACTGCGTTTTACCCCGCATAATCCGTTTGGCGTTATGGACTACTGGACAGATAACGGCAGCGGTAAAGAGCGCTACATGCCGATGCGCGTGATTGCTAATGGCCAGGGAGCTGAACTTGTAGCCGTGCTCTACTGTCAGCCTTTTACTTCCGATGCGCACTTCGTGCAGGAAGTGGCGGCCCTGCGCGCCGACATGGAAAGATTACTTTATCTTTTAACTCACTAGAATCAAACGCTTACATAAATCCTGATTTCCCAGCCATTGCTGGGCGCAATTACAAAAAAAACTGCATTTTTTTTGCGCAGTGCTCCTTAACTGTTTCGTGGTTTTTTCTCCGATTTCAGCACCGTATCCCCAGCCAGGCTAAAGCGTTGTTAACAGGAAAATTCCTGGCTGACCGCATGACGTAATCTTGTAAAGGTATTGATATAAAAAGACATTTATGTCATCCGGAGGTCGGGCGCTGAGATAAATAAGATAATTTCCTGAAAAGATTAATTAGTCAGAAACATCGCTGCTTAACTATTTTAATGCATAGTCTGAAACCATTAATTTCTAAAGTTTGTTTATAGGAATTTTCTCATGGTGTTAAATTAAATAAAAAACTGTATAACGTATTCACACACAGCAAGACTTAATAATAAAAACAGGGAAAAACATGGATCGCTCAACTTATCCTTTGTTGTCAGAAAAAGAATTCGTTGAGATTGCCAGACGGATGCTGGCCGGGGATTATAATAATACAAAAGGATTTTATAACGATCTCACGGATTTCCTCCGTACCGGAGGAGATACCGTGCAGACAAAAGAAATAATAAACGCCTGCGGTATTGCGCTATTTTCAGAACACCATTTGCTGCAGTGTATTTATAAATGGCAAAACCTGAAAGGTATCTCAGGATTGCGTCAGGATGTGCTGCACTAAGGTGCAGGGCGTGCCGCTTCTGCTCTGTACAACTCCTTAACTGTGATGGTACATGTACCATAATGAGCATACTGTGGCGATACGTGAAAGAGAGCTGTCCAGCGCCAAATGGTCGCTTCTCTCTTCAGCAAAAATTATTGGCATTGGCGTTTTACAATTGACGCTGCTGGCGCAGACTTTGCAGGCGAATGAATTAAACCTGCTGGTTATCGCCATACTGGCTCTGCTGGTTATCGATACACTTGCCGATCGCGGCTTTAATAATAAAATTATTCGCAAAATAAGCTTTAATAATAGCGAAATGTCCGTTCTTTACTGGGGAAGTATTTTTACCGGCTTATTTATTTTTGCAGCATTGTTTATTGGCAGTGACATTTATAGCGCTATAGCGCAGCAGCCGCAGCTTGCGGTTATGCTGGAGATGATGTCGGTAATATTTATTATTATCCCGCAGGGGCAGCACTACCGGGCTATCCTGCAGCGGGAAAAGCAGTTTACGCGTATCGCTTTTATCGAGATCACCTCGGTAGCAGCGGGCCTGGCGGCAACACTCTTTACGGTGTGGCTGATGCCGTCGGCGCTATGCGCGGTCTGGGGATACCTTGCGCTGGTCTCCGTCAGAATGCTGCTCTGTTGCTACTACGGTCGCGCCTGGTTCCAGCCTGCGTACCGTTTTAGCCTGAAAGAATTCGCCAGCGTGCGAGCAAGAAACGGATAATAACAACAAGTCTGTATGGTGGGCTCTGGGCATCTGTCCGATGCGTTCGCGTGCTGGTTAACAGCACGCTTTTTTCTTTTCTGCGCTGCAGGCGATTTAATCGATCCTCGTCTGAAAACAGGCTGCCCCGCATCATATTTTTTTATCACAAATATTGACGCATTTTGTTTATCCCCTTCCCTGCCTGCCTTTTCTTAATCATCACATTATCTATTCTAATCTGACTCCGTTCAGTTGAAAAAATCTCAATAGTCTCTGCGCCGCGGAGGCTTTAGCCTTGCCGGCCAGACTGCTGGAGCCCCCCATGCTATTAACTGTTCTCTACCTTATCGGCATTACCGCTGAAGCGATGACCGGCGCGCTGGCTGCAGGCCGGCGCAAAATGGATCTGTTTGGCGTTATTATCATCGCTTCTGTCACCGCAATCGGAGGCGGGTCGGTGCGCGATATTCTGCTGGGTCACTACCCGCTCGGCTGGGTAAAGCATCCGGAGTACATCATGATTGTTGCGGCGGCAGCGGTGGTCACCACTTTTGTTGCACCGCTGATGAATCACCTGCGCAAAGTGTTTCTGGTACTTGATGCACTGGGCCTGGTGGTGTTCTCGATTATTGGTGCGCAGGTCGCGCTGGATTCCGGCCACGCGGCGATCATCGCCGCAATTGCTGCGGTCATCACCGGCGTATTTGGCGGCGTACTGCGCGATATGTTCTGCAACCGCATTCCGCTGGTGTTCCAGAAAGAGCTGTATGCCGGTATCGCCTTCGCGTCTGGCTGGATCTATATCCTGCTGCTGAAAACCTCGCTGGCACATGAAGCGGTGGTCATTATCACCCTGCTGTTCGGTTTTGCTGCCCGCCTGCTCGCCCTGCGTTTCCGTCTCGGCCTGCCGGTCTTCAACTATCCCCATCCTGAACACTGAGGGAACGGCCGGAATGCCCTGCTGCTGCAGAAACGCGATTAGCTCACGCAGCTGAGGCGTCTGCAGCATGGTGACCAGCCGCTGCGCCAGCACGTCGCCAACCCCCGGCAGCTGCTGCCAGTCCGCCCCGGTGCGTGCCAGCAGCGCTTCCCACTGCGTATCCGGCAGGGACGCAAGCGCCTGACGCGGCAGCGGCAGGCCCAGCGCCGCGATCCAGCGTCGCAGCGGCTGCTGACGCGTCAGCCTGAAACTGAGCCAGATACGCTGCGCCCGTGCCGGCGATATGCCTTCCGCTGCGGCAATCTGCTCTGGCGTCAGCGTCAGCCATGAAAACAGGTGCGTCAGCGCACCATGCTGCACCAGGCGCTGCCAGCTGCTGCGCTGCATACCGGCAATATCGAGTACTGTTTTCTGGCTCAGCCCGCTCAGGCGGGAAAGAAATTGCGCACGACAGGCAGGCGTAATATGCAGACAGCTGGTAGCGTGAAAATCATCACTGGCGGGCGGTTCCGGATAGTGGCGTTCCGCCACCCGCCAGATCACCCGCTCCAGACGCGGGATCCCCAGCCCGGCCAGCGTCAGCGTGACCTGATCGCCGGCTATCACATCCAGCGCGCGCCAGCGTGCAACAGAGCCGATGCTGATACGCCGGATGGTTTTATCCTCTGCCTGCACCGGCTGCAGGTTCAGCACCACCGCAACTTTCCCGGTGCGGCCAACGGAAAACGTAACGGCACGCACTTCGCTGCTGACTTCGGCAGGCTGATATTTCCATGCGGCGGACCAGCTTCCCTGTCCTGGCTGCCAGTCCCGGCCGGCAGCAGAAGGCGCAGCGTGGATCACTACGCCATCGGTGGCAAACGGCAGCGCGGCGCGAAACCAGCGCTCGCGCCACGCGGCAACCTGTTCTTCATCGCTGACCGGCTGGCTCCACTGCCGGGCAAGATCAAAGCCCCAGCGCGACAGCTGCGTAAGTTTTTCCGTCATCTCCGGTGGGCCGTCCGGCCACGCCCAGATAAACAGCCCGGTGCGTTTCAGCAGCGGACCGATCTCGCGCCGCATCATCGCGCCGGCCACCTGCGCCCGCGCATTGGCTCCGCCATCGCGCGCCTGCTGATGATCGGTCATCTGCAGAAACAGCTCTCCCTGCAGGACGACCTCCGCCAGCGAGGTCTCAATCCGCTGCGGAATAGCCGGAATATGCGCCGCTTTGTCGCGCCACTCCTCACCGCGCACGCCATCGCCACGGCTGATAAGCGACGTCAGCCTGCCGTGACGATAGAGCAGCGTGACGGCCACGCCATCGACTTTAGGCTGGACCCAGAGCGCGGATTTATGCTGCATCCAGTAAGCAACCGCCAGCCTGTCGCGCAGCTTGCGCACCCCGGTATGCGCAACCGGATGTGGCGCGCCACGGCTGGCTGGCAGCGCGGTTTCATGTACCGGTTCGTCGGGTACAAAGCAGCGCTGCCACTGCTGCAGCCGGGAAAGCAGACTGTCATAGTCATCATCGCTGACCAGCGACGCCCCCTGCTGGTAGTAAACGTTGTCCCAGTGACGCAACTGCTCCTGCAGGCGCGTTATCTCCTGCTGCGCCCGCACCGGCGACCAGACAGGACACAGCGCTTTTCCCCGGCTTTCTGCATTCAGCAGGCAGAGACCTAACCACAGCCATCGTTTCATTGCCGCTCTCCTTTTTTGCTGATTGAAGCGTACGGTGGTGGCTCATAGCCAGTAGCCTGCGCAGAGTGTGGAATCGCGCTCGCGCACAAATCTGACGTTTTACTCTCTGTTACCGCGCGGTTTGCGCCTGTTCGCAGAAAAGAATTGCCTTACCTGCACGGCAAACGCTGCGTGGCGGCCCTAACCCGTGTATACTGTGCAGGAAATCGACTCCGCTCTTTACTCAATTCAAGATAACCATGGCTCAAGGCACGCTTTATATTGTTTCCGCCCCCAGCGGCGCGGGTAAATCCAGCCTGATTCAGGCGCTGTTAAAGACACAACCGCTCTACGACACGCAGGTGTCGGTATCGCATACCACCCGCGACATGCGGCCTGGCGAAGCGCATGGTGAGCACTACTTTTTTGTTTCCAAAACTGAATTCAAAAGCATGATTGCTGAGGATGCGTTCCTCGAGCATGCCGAAGTGTTTGGCAACTATTACGGTACATCCCGTGCCGCGATTGAGCAGGTTCTGGCCACCGGCGTGGATGTCTTTCTGGATATCGACTGGCAGGGCGCGCAGCAGATCCGCAGCAGAATGCCTGCAGCACGCAGTATTTTTGTCCTGCCGCCGTCAACCGAAGAGCTGGATCGCCGCCTGCGCGGCCGTGGTCAGGATAGCGAAGAGGTTATCGCCCGCCGCATGGCGCAGGCCGTGGCGGAAATGAGCCACTATGCTGAATACGATTACCTGATTGTTAATGATGATTTCGATCTGGCGCTGTCCGATCTGAAAACCATTATTCGCGCAGAACGTCTGCGTATGGGACGCCAGAAAGCGCGTCATGATGCTTTAATCAGCAAACTATTGGCAGTCTGAATTCAGTTTCAGTATTATGCCCAGTCATTTCTTCATCATCTGTGGAGTAGCACACCTATGGCACGCGTAACCGTTCAGGACGCAGTAGAGAAAATTGGTAACCGTTTTGACCTGGTGTTGGTCGCTGCACGTCGTGCACGTCAGATGCAGGTAGGCGGCAAAGACCCGCTGGTTCCGGAAGAGAACGATAAAGCCACCGTTATCGCCCTGCGCGAAATCGAAGAAGGCCTGATCACCAACCAGATTCTGGATGTGCGTGATCGTCAGGAACAGCAAGAGCAGGAAGCCGCTGAGTTGCAAGCCGTTACCGCTATCGCTGAAGGTCGTCGTTAACCGCACTCTGCAGGTCAACCTTGTATCTGTTTGAAAGCCTCAATCAGCTGATTGAAAAATACTTGCCTGAGGAGCAAATCAAGCGCCTCAAGCAAGCCTACCTTGTCGCACGTGATGCTCACGAGGGACAGACTCGCTCCAGCGGTGAGCCCTACATCACCCATCCTGTTGCCGTGGCCTGCATTCTGGCCGAGATGAAACTCGACCATGAAACGCTGATGGCCGCGCTGCTTCATGATGTGATCGAAGATACACCTGCCACCTATCAGGACATGGAACAGCTGTTTGGCAAGAGCGTGGCTGAACTGGTGGAAGGCGTATCCAAGCTCGACAAGCTGAAGTTCCGCGACAAGAAAGAAGCGCAGGCTGAAAACTTCCGCAAAATGATCATGGCGATGGTGCAGGATATCCGCGTCATTCTGATCAAGCTGGCTGACCGTACGCACAATATGCGCACGCTGGGCGCCCTGCGTCCGGATAAAAAACGCCGCATTGCGCTGGAGACGCTGGAGATTTACAGCCCGCTGGCGCACCGTCTTGGTATTCATCATCTGAAAACAGAGCTGGAAGAGCTGGGATTTGAAGCGCTCTACCCTAATCGTTTTCGGGTGATCAAAGAGGTGGTCAAAGCGGCGCGCGGTAATCGTAAAGAGATGATTCAGAAGATCCTGTCAGAAATTGACGGGCGTCTGCTGGAGGCGGGCATTCCCTGCCGCGTCAGCGGACGCGAAAAGCATCTTTACTCTATCTACCGCAAAATGCACCTCAAAGAGCAGCGTTTTCACTCGATCATGGATATCTACGCATTCCGCGTGGTGGTGAAAGATCTCGATACCTGCTATCGCGTGCTGGGTCAGATGCACAGCCTGTATAAGCCGCGTCCCGGCCGCGTCAAAGATTATATCGCTATTCCCAAGGCCAACGGCTATCAATCCCTGCACACCTCCATGATTGGCCCGCACGGCGTGCCGGTTGAAGTGCAGATCCGTACCGAAGATATGGATCAAATGGCAGAGATGGGGGTGGCAGCCCACTGGGCCTATAAAGAAGCGGGCGAAAGCGGCACGACCGCACAGATCCGCGCTCAGCGATGGCTCCAGAGCCTGCTGGAGCTGCAGCAAAGCGCCGGCAGCTCGTTTGAATTTATCGAAAGTGTTAAATCCGATCTGTTTCCGGATGAGATCTACGTATTTACGCCGGAAGGCCGCATCGTTGAGCTGCCTGCTGGTGCGACGCCGGTCGATTTCGCCTACGCGGTACATACCGACATTGGCCACGCCTGTGTCGGCGCGCGCGTCGATCGCCAGCCCTATCCGCTGTCACAGCCGCTGACCAGCGGACAGACAATCGAGATTATCACCGCGCCTGGCGCACGCCCGAACGCTGCCTGGCTCAACTTTGTGGTCAGCTCAAAAGCGCGCGCCAAGATCCGTCAGCTGCTGAAAAACCTCAAGCGTGAAGATTCCGTTAACCTCGGGCGTCGTCTGCTGAGCCATGCGCTGGGCGGCAGTAAAAAGCTGGCTGAGATACCGGCAGAAAACGTGCAGCTGGAGCTGGAGCGTATGAAGCTCGCCAGCATGGACGATCTGCTGGCTGAAATTGGTCTGGGCAACGCCATGAGCGTGGTCGTAGCGAAAAACCTGCTGCAGTCCGCTGCGGATGCGGCGCAGAGCAGCAAGCGCAGCAAAAAACTGCCGATTAAAGGCGCGGATGGCGTACTGATCACTTTCGCCAAGTGCTGCCGTCCTATTCCCGGCGACCCGATTGTCGCACACGTCAGCCCTGGCAAGGGTCTGGTCGTACACCATGAATCGTGCCGTAATATCCGTGGCTACCAGAAAGAGCCCGAGAAGTTTATGGCTGTAGAGTGGGATAAGGTAACCGATCAGGAATTCGTGGCGGAGATTAAGGTGGATATGTTTAACCACCAGGGTGCGCTGGCGAACCTGACCGCCGCCATTAACACGGCGGGATCGAATATTCAGAGCCTGAATACCGAAGAGCGCGATGGCCGCGTCTACAGCGCCTTTATCCGTCTGACTGCTAACGACCGCGTCCATCTGGCAAACATCATGCGCAAAATTCGCGTGATGCCGGATGTGATTAAAGTCCACCGTAACCGTAATTAATGCATGAATGCTCAACGTTTTGCCCGAATTCAGGAAATGCTGGCGCTGCGTCAGCACGATCTCACCGTCTGCATGGAGCAGGTGCACAAGCCGCACAATGTCTCTGCGGTGATCCGCACGGCAGACGCAGTGGGCATTCATGAGGTTCACGCCGTCTGGCCCAGCGTGCGGATGCGCACGATGGTTTCGGCCTCCGCAGGCAGCAACAGCTGGGTAAAAGTTAAAACCCATACGCACATTACGGAAGCGGTACGCCATCTGAAAGATCGCGGCATGCAGGTGCTCGCCACCCATCTTTCAGACAAGGCGGTCGACTTTCGCGCTATCGATTACACCCGCCCGACCTGCATTCTGATGGGTCAGGAAAAAACCGGCATCACCGCCGACGCGCTGGCGCTGGCTGACCAGGATATTATTATTCCGATGGTGGGTATGGTGCAGTCGCTGAATGTCTCTGTGGCCTCGGCGCTGATTCTGTATGAAGCACAGCGCCAGCGACAGAATGCCGGCATGTATCAGCGTAAGCACAGCCTGCTGGATGAAGAAGAGCAGCAGCGTCTGCTGTTTGAAGGCGGCTATCCGGTTCTCGCCCGCGTGGCGAAGCAGAAAGGCCTGCCCTATCCGCAGATCAACATGCAGGGTGGCATCGATGCTGATGCCAGCTGGTGGTCCGCCATGCAAGCCACGGGTCGGAAATGAAAGGCCGGCTGCTGGATGCCATACCGCTCAGTACCCTGACCGGCGTCGGCGCCAGCCAGGCCGCTAAGCTGGCCAGACTCGGCCTGTTTACTATCCAGGATCTGCTGCTGCACCTGCCCCTGCGCTATGAAGATCGCACCCAGCTCTACAAAATTAACGATCTGCTGCCTGGTATCTGGGCCACCATCGAAGGCGAAGTGCTGAACAGCGAAGTCACCTTTGGTCGCCGCCGCATGCTGGTATGCCAGATTGGTGACGGCAGCGGGATTGCCACTCTGCGCTTTTTTAACTTCACCGCCGGCATGAAAAACAGCCTGGCGCCGGGTCGCCGCGTCACCGCTTATGGTGAGATCAAGCGCGGACAGCGCGGCGCCGAAATTATCCATCCTGAATACCGCGTTCAGGGTGAGCAGGGCGGCGTTGAGCTGCAGGAAACCCTGACGCCGGTCTATCCCACCACGGAGGGGATACGTCAGGCCACGCTGCGCAATCTTACCGACCAGGCGCTGACTCTCCTGGAGAGCTGTGCGATCGCTGAGCTGCTGCCGTCAGAGCTGAGCGGCGGGCTGATCAGCTTGCCTGATGCGCTGCGCACGCTGCACCGGCCGCCGCCCGATCTCCGGCTCAGCGAACTGGAAACCGGCCGCCATCCGGCACAGAAGCGATTAATTCTTGAAGAGCTGCTGGCGCATAATCTCAGCATGCTGGCCGTGCGCGCGGGCGCACAGCGTCATCATGCGCTGCCGCTGACCCCCTGCCATACGCTGGTGGACAGGCTGCTGGCCGCGCTGCCTTTCTCTCCGACCGGCGCGCAGCAGCGCGTGGTAAAAGAGATTGAGCGCGATCTGGCTAATGACTATCCGATGCTGCGCCTGGTACAGGGCGATGTCGGCTCCGGTAAAACGCTGGTGGCGGCTCTGGCAGCGCTGAACGTCATTGCCCACGGCAAACAGGTGGCGCTGATGGCGCCGACTGAACTGCTGGCCGAGCAGCACGCTGCAAATTTCCGTCAGTGGTTTGCGCCGCTCGGCATCGAGGTTGGCTGGCTCGCCGGCAAGCAGAAAGGCAAAGCGCGCGAAGCGCAGCAGGCGGCGATCGCCAGTGGTCAGGTGGCGATGGTGGTGGGCACGCACGCGCTGTTTCAGGAGCAGGTGAAGTTCAGCGGCATGGCGCTGGTGATTATTGATGAGCAGCACCGCTTTGGTGTGCATCAGCGGCTGGCGCTGTGGGAAAAAGGCGAAGAGCAGGGTTTTCATCCGCATCAGCTCATTATGACCGCGACACCCATTCCGCGCACGCTGGCGATGACCGCCTACGCCGATCTCGACACCTCGACAATCGATGAGCTGCCGCCGGGCCGCACGCCGGTCACAACGGTTGCCATTCCGGACACGCGCCGCAGCGAGATTATTGAACGCGTAAAAAGCGCCTGCCTGGAGGGACGTCAGGCCTACTGGGTCTGCACCCTGATTGATGAATCGGACGTGCTGGAAGCGCAGGCCGCTGAAGCGACCTGGCAGGAGCTGAGCGTGGCATTACCCGATCTGCGCACCGGCCTGGTGCACGGTCGGATGAAGCCCGCAGAGAAGCAGGCGGTAATGGCCGCGTTCAAAGCGAACGAGATCCAGCTGCTTATCGCCACTACCGTTATTGAGGTTGGCGTGGATGTCCCTAACGCCAGCCTGATGATCATCGAAAACCCGGAGCGGCTCGGTCTGGCACAGCTGCATCAGCTGCGTGGACGCGTCGGACGCGGCGCTGTCGCCTCACACTGCGTGCTGCTTTATAAAGCCCCGCTGAGCAAAACCGCTCAGCGTCGCCTGCAGGTACTGCGCGACAGCAACGACGGCTTTGTGATTGCGCAGCACGATCTTGAAATTCGCGGCCCCGGCGAGCTGCTGGGCACGCGGCAGACCGGCAACGCTGAATTCAGGGTCGCTGACCTGCTGCGCGATCAGGCCATGATCCCCGAAGTGCAGCGCGTGGCGCGCCATATCCATCAATATTACCCCGAACAGGCACAGGCGCTGATTGAGCGCTGGCTGCCGGAAACTGAACGCTACAGCCACGCATAGAGGCCGGTTTCAGGCGCGCCCTGCGCGCCCGCTGAAAAATTGTCCAGCCGGTAATCAGCCGCAGCGATGCAAACGATTGCTTTCAGCGGGCAACCGTTTAAAATCGCCACTTTGCTGTTACTGAGAGCCTGTCATGTCTGTTAATCGTGCCGAACCCCTTTCGCCCGCCAGTGCGTCTGCCACGACAAAAAGCGAACTGATTTATCGTCTTGAGGATCGCCCGCCGCTGCCGCAGACGCTGTTTGCCGCCTGTCAGCACCTGCTGGCGATGTTTGTCGCCGTGATCACCCCGGCACTGCTGATCTGCCAGGCGCTGGGGCTGCCGGCACAGGATACGCAGCACATCATCAGTATGTCGCTGTTTGCCTCCGGCGTAGCGTCGCTGCTGCAGATCAAAACCTGGGGACCGGTGGGCTCCGGGCTGCTGTCGATTCAGGGCACCAGCTTTAACTTTGTTACGCCGCTGATTATGGGCGGTATGGCGCTGAAGAATGGTGGCGCGGATGTGCCCACCATGATGGCAGCGCTGTTTGGCACGCTGATGGTCGCCTCCTGTACCGAAATGCTGCTGTCGCGCGTGCTGCATCTTGCACGCCGGATTATTACGCCGCTGGTGTCGGGCATCGTAGTGATGATTATCGGTCTCTCACTGATTCAGGTCGGGCTGACCTCAATTGGCGGCGGCTTTGCTGCTATGAACGATCACAGCTTTGGCGCGCCTGGAAATCTGCTGCTGGCAGGTGCCGTACTGCTGGTGATTATTCTGCTTAACCGTCAGCGCAACCCCTATCTGCGTGTGGCATCGCTGGTGATCGCGATGGCGGTGGGTTATGCACTGGCGTGGGGACTGGATATGCTGCCGGAGAGCGCGGCACCGGTAGAGCAGCCGCTGCTGGCTGTGCCTTCACCGCTCTATTACGGGCTGGGTTTTGACTGGAATCTGCTGATCCCGCTGATGCTGGTCTTTATGGTTACTTCGCTGGAAACCATCGGTGATATCACCGCCACCTCTGACGTTTCAGAACAGCCGGTCAGCGGCCCGCTCTATATGAAGCGCCTGAAAGGGGGCGTACTGGCAAACGGCCTGAACTCCTGCGTCTCTGCCCTGTTTAACACCTTCCCCAACTCCTGTTTTGGTCAGAACAACGGCGTGATCCAGCTGACCGGCGTGGCCAGCCGCTATGTAGGCTTTGTGGTGGCGCTGATGCTGGTGGTTCTCGGGCTGTTTCCGGCGGTCAGCGGCTTTGTTCAGCATATTCCGGAACCGGTGCTGGGCGGGGCCACTATCGTGATGTTCGGCACCATTGCCGCTTCCGGCGTGCGCATTGTATCCCGCGAGCCGCTTAACCGCCGCGCTATCATGATTATTGCGCTATCGCTGGCGGTCGGACTCGGTGTCTCTCAGCAGCCGCTGATCCTGCAGTTTGCGCCAGAGTGGCTGAAAACGCTGCTCTCTTCCGGTATTGCTGCCGGCGGTATTACGGCGATCGTGCTTAATCTTATTTTCCCGCAGGAAAAATAGCGCAGCAGGCAGGCGCCCGCCTG
Source organism: Pantoea sp. UBA6567 (assembly GCF_002434165.1). Taxonomy (NCBI): domain Bacteria; kingdom Pseudomonadati; phylum Pseudomonadota; class Gammaproteobacteria; order Enterobacterales; family Erwiniaceae; genus Pantoea; species Pantoea sp. UBA6567. The sequence continues at coordinate 92,050 of NZ_DJJN01000010.1, forward strand.
CCTGCTATTTATCCGCATTTTTCGCCAGACGGTTGAGCTGTAACGGTAATTCAGGCATAACAACCACTGACCGGACAACGATCGCGATGGATGAATGCAATGAAATTCCTGGGCAAGTTTTTCCTTACTCTATTACTGCTGATTCTGCTGCTGCTGGTGATCGGTTATGTACTGGTGCAGACACAGTGGGGCGCCGGCTGGTTTAGCCGCTGGGTAAGTGATAAAACTGCGTGGCATCTCTCCGTCAGTAAAATTGAGCACAACTTCTCTTCCCCTTCGCATATCGTGCTGGATAATTTCAGTTTTGGTCACGATGGCCAGCCTGCGGTTGTCGTGGCTAAACGCATCGATCTGGGCCTGGCGATGGTGCAGTTCAGCGACTGGCTTCATTTTGACAGCATTGAAATTCATGAAGGGGAGATCAATCTCGCTAATCAGACGCCATCCACCACGCTGCCCGTTCAGGCCAACCGCCTGCAGCTGCGCAATGTGCGCCTGGAAAGCCCGCGCACGGCGCTGCCGCTCTCTGCCCGCGGCGTCAATGGCGGTATTGTTCCATGGAAACCTGTATCCGCCGATATGCTGGGCAGTGACGCACAGTTTCAGATAAGCGCCGCGCAGCTGACGCTGAACGGGCTGGCCGGTGATAACGTGCTGCTACAGGGCAACGTGGCGCAGCGCCGCCTGCAGCTCACCACGATAGGTGCGGATATCGCCCGGGGATCGGTGACCGGTCGGGCAGAGCGTGACGACCAGGGTAACTGGAGCATTGATCAGCTGCGCCTGAATGATATCCGTCTGCAGACCAGCCAATCGCTGAATGATTTCCTGCGCCCGCTGCTGACGGCCCCTGCGGTCACAATTAACCGTCTGGATGTCACCGACGCCCGGCTGCAGGGACCGGACTGGGCGGTCACCGACCTCGATCTTACGCTGCGGGACATTACCCTGCGCAACGGCGACTGGCAGAGTAACGAAGGCTATCTGGCGATGAATGCCGGCAACTTTATCAATGGCAGCCTGGCGCTGGATGATCCTATCGTTAATGCAGAGTTCTCGCCTGAAGGCGTCAGACTTACGCAGTTCAGCTCCCGCTGGGTTAACGGTATTCTGCGCGCCAGCGGCAGCTGGACGCGCAGCAACCGGCAACTGACGCTGGACGATCTGGCCGTGGCCGGACTGGAGTATACGCTGCCGCAGAACTGGCGCGAGCGCTGGCAGGCCGCCCTGCCCGCCTGGCTTGACAGCGTGCTGGTGAAGCACGCCACCGCCAATCGTAACCTGATTATCGATATCAATCCGGCGTTTCCTTTCCAGATGACGGCGCTGGACGGCTCTGCGGATAATCTGCTGCTGGCGCGCGCGCATCAGTGGGGGATCTGGTCGGGCAAAGCGAGTCTTAACGCGGCAGAAGCGACCTTTAACCGTACCGATCTGCGTCATCCCTCAATAGCGCTGACGGCAGATGAGCAGCAAATCCAGATAACAGAAATGAGCGCTTTTAACGGCAATGGACTGCTGGAGGCGACGGCAACGGTAGGCCAGAGCGCCGAACGTCCGCTGACGCTGAGTCTGAAGGGCCAGGCGGTGCCGGTCAACGTACTGGAAAACTGGGGCTGGCCAGCGCTGACGCAGAGCGGTGACAGTAATCTGCAGCTGCAGCTTAAGGGGTCACTGCGCGCCGGTACGCCGCTGCGTCCGGGCATTTCGGCAGACCTTTCCGTTACCACCGACGCCGGCTCGCTGCAGCAGAGCATGCGTAACGGGCAGACAGATTAAGAACGGCAGGCCGATCGCGTTGTTGCCGCGCGATCGGCTGCACCATCCTCAGTTTATCAGCGCGCCGGAGCCACCCGCTTCGAGTGGACCATGCTGGTCCGCAGGCAGCACAATATAGACGCCCTCAAATACTGCGCCCGGCTCTTCATTTCCGTACAGCTCAACCTCCAGCTGCACGCGCGCCTTGCGCCCGCGCGCGAGGCGGTCGAGATCGCCGCTCAGCGAGCCGAGATCGGCAGTGGCGCCGGGCCGTCCGCTGATCGGTTTGCTGTAGCGGATATGCGCATCCGCCAGAATGATGGTTCCGCCCAGATGACGTTCGCGCAGCAGCAGCCAGATCAGCCCCCAGCCGGTCAGCGTGGCCAGCGAGAAAAGACTGCCGGCAAACAGCGTATGGTGCGGATTCTGATTGCCGGTCTCCGGCATGGTGGTGACAAATTTCTGCCCGGTATATTGCAGGATGCGCACGCCCATCTTCTCACTCAGGGGAATATGCTCATACCACGCCTGCTGGAGCTGGCCGCACCAGTCGGCGCGATGCAGAATATCATCCAGCGTCACCACCGGTTTGATCATCAGAAAATGGCGCACCGGCGTGGTCTGCGGTGCGGTGATTTCACCCTGATTGATAAAACCCAGCTTGGCAAAAAACTCCACGGCGTCTTCGCGCGCGCTGCAGGTTACGCGCTTGGCGCCTTCCTGTCGCGCCACGGATTCCAGCGTCATCGCCACCAGCGTCCCGAGCCCCTTGCCCTGTACCGACGGGTGCACGGCCAGAAAGCGAATAGCTGCTTCATTCTCTGCGTTGATATAGAGGCGGCCTGCGGCAACCGGCTTGCCCTGCTCATCCACCACCATCTGATGGTGCGCCAGCGCGTCCCAGGCATCCCGCTCTGAGCCCTGCGGCTGGCGCAGCGGCTTGCGCAGCATTTCCCAGCGGAACTGGTAATACATGTCCAGCTCTTCGGCCGTCTGAGGCACTCGAAGATGATACATAAAATGATTCTCCCGTTCGGAGCCAGCGTGGCCGATTGCCTGCCGCCAGGCTGCCGATCTCACACCTGCAACCAGAAAGTGACCGGACCGTCGTTAACCAGTGAAACCTGCATATTGGCCGCAAAGCGACCGCTGGCGGTTGTGATACCGCTGGCCCGGCAGCAGTCGCTGAAGACGTTATAGAGCCGCTCCGCTTCTGCCGGTACGGCACCGCCGGAAAAGGAGGGACGCATGCCCTTACGGGTATCTGCCGCCAGCGTAAACTGCGAAACCACCAGCACGCTGCCGCCAGCCTGGTGCACATTCAGATTCATTTTGTCATTCTCGTCACCGAAAACACGGTAGCCGAGCACTTTATCGCAGAGCCGCCGGGCTTTTTGATCATCATCCTCTTTTTCCACGCCCAGCAGCACCAGCAGTCCGGCGCCAATCTCACCAATGATCTGGTTGTCGACCGCCACGCTGGCGGCACTGACGCGCTGAATTAATGCAATCATGTTTCCTCACGGGATGGTTCATGTTCCTGCAGCTTTAGCTGGCGATAGTCATTCAGGGTGACGGTGACTTCCGCTCCCAGCAAAACAATACACCACGTCCAGTAGACCCACAGAAACAGAATCGGGATAACGGCCAGTACGCCATAAATTAACTGATACGAGGGAAACATCGTAACATAGAGCGCAAAGCCTTTTTTACCCAGCTCAAACAGCAGGCCTGCCACCACCGCCCCGGTGAGCGCATCGCGCCCCGGCACGCGCCGCGTTGGCACCACGCTGTAAAGCAGCCAGAACGCCAGAATGGAGAGCACCAGCGGGAAGATACGCAGCGCCTGGTCGATCAGGCTGGTAACGCCGGTGACATTGACCCAGCGCAGCGACAGCAGATAGGAGCTAATCGCCAGGCTGGCGCCAGCCAGCAGCGGGCCGAGCGTCAGGATCATCCAGTAAACGGCAAACGAATAGATCATCGGACGCGGCGAATTGCTGCGCCAGATGGCGTTCAGCGCGCTGTCAACGGAGTGCATCAGCAGCAGCGCCGTGACAATCAGCCCTACCGCGCCTACCGCCGTCATTTTATTTACGTTAGCGACAAACTGGTCAAGGTAGCGCTGGATCACGTCGCCAGCTGCCGGCATAAAGTTGGTAAAGATAAAATTCTTGAGCTGTACGCTGATGTCGGAAAAAACCGGGAACGCGGCGAACAGCGCGAAGATCACCGCCACCAGCGGCACCAGCGCCAGCAGGGAGACGTAGGCAAGATTCCCCGCCTGCGTGGTCATGTTATCTTCGTCGATGCGCCGCCACAGCAGTTTCAGCCACAAAAAGAACGCATGCGCCCGGTGGCGCAGAGTGTTAGCCATCACATTTACCCACGCGCTGCGAACCAGGCGGGCAGGGTTTTGTGATCTTCCACCAGCACGCTTTCGATTCCCAGCGCGCGCGCCGCATCGATATTCGCCTGATTGTCATCAAAGAAGATGGCCTGGTCCGCCGTGTAACCCTCCTGCGCCAGCACATGGCTGAAAATCCGCGCTTCCGGTTTACGCATGCCGAGCTCCTGCGACATATAGACGCGATCGGCAGCCTGCTGAACTTCCGGATAGTGCGTCGGCCAGAATTCAAAATGCAGCTGGTTGGTGTTGGAAAGGATCACCACGCGTTCGCCGCGGGCGCGAAGCTGGTTCATGATCGCCAGCGTCTCCGGGCGAACGCCGACAAACACGGCCTGCCAGCCAGCGGTAAACTGCTCATAGCTCAGGGCAATATCGAGCTGCTCGCAAAGGCGCTCGGCAAATTCCGGGTCGCTGATCTCGCCCCGTTCATGTTGTTCAAACGCTTCATCCATGCTGAAGCGACTCTGCAGCGTGGCCAGCGGCACACGGCCTAAATCACTCCAGACGCCCAGTACGCGATTGAAGTCGATATCAACAATCACGTTACCCAAATCAAAGATGTACAGCATGACGCCTCTCCTCTGTGCTTCCGGGATCATTCACTCTAGCGGCAAAAAGCGTAGCTGAACAGGGAGCATTCGGGGAAAAAGGCGGGCAACAGAAACAAAAAAGCCCCGCAGTGCGGGGCCTGATAACAGAACGTATCGTTTACTCTTTACCGCCGCGAGACGCGCGTTTGCGATCGTTCTCGGTCAGGTGACGTTTACGGATACGGACTGACTGTGGCGTAACTTCAACCAGTTCGTCATCATCGATGAACTCGATCGCCTGCTCCAGCGTCATTTTCTGTGGCGGAACCAGCGTCGTCGCCTCATCGGTACCTGACGCACGCATGTTGGTCAGTTTCTTACCGGTGAGACAGTTTACCGTCAGGTCGTTAGAGCGGCTGTGAATACCGATGATCTGGCCTTCATAAACCTCTGCACCGTGACCCAGGAACAGCTTACCGCGATCCTGCAGACCAAACAGAGCAAACGCAACGGCTTTACCCTGACCGTTAGAGATCAGAACGCCGTTCTGACGCTGACCAACTTCGCCCGGACGCACGTCGTCGTAGTGGCTGAAAGTCGAGTAGAGCAGACCGGTACCGGAGGTCATGGTCATGAATTCGTTACGGAAGCCGATCAGACCACGGCTTGGGATCACGTAGTCGAGACGTACGCGGCCTTTGCCATCCGGATCCATGTTTTTCATGTCGCCTTTACGCTCACCCATCGCCTGCATCACTGAGCCCTGGTGGGTCTCTTCGATATCGAGGGTAACGTTCTCAAACGGCTCCTGCTTGCGGCCTTCATGCTCACGGAAGATAACTTTCGGACGGGATACCGCCAGCTCAAAGCCTTCACGACGCATGTTTTCGATCAGAACGGAAAGGTGCAGCTCACCACGACCTGATACGCGGAATGCATCAGCATCTTCGGTCTCTTCAACGCGCAGTGCAACGTTGTGTACCAGCTCTTTGTTCAGGCGATCCAGGATCTGACGTGAAGTAACGTATTTACCTTCTTTACCGCAGAACGGTGAGGTATTGACGTTAAAGAACATGGTTACGGTAGGCTCATCTACGCTCAGCGCCGGCAGCGCCTCTACATTCTGCGTGTCGCAGATGGTATCGGAGATGTTCAGTTCACCCAGACCGGTAACGGCAATGATGTCGCCCGCTTCTGCCAGATCGCTGTCAATACGCTCCAGACCCAGATGCGTCAGCACTTTACCCACTTTCGCGTTGCGGGTTTTGCCTTCGCTATCAATCACAGTAACCTGCTGGTTCGGCTTGATTTTACCGCGCTTGATGCGGCCAATACCGATAACGCCCAGGTAGTTGTTGTAGTCCAGCTGAGAGATCTGCATCTGCAGCGGCGCATCAGCTTCAACCTGCGGCGGAGAAACGTGATCGACGATTGCCTGATACAGCGGAGTCATGTCCTCAGCCATATCAGTGTGTTCCAGACCTGCAATACCATTCAGCGCTGACGCATAAATGATAGGGAAGTCCAGCTGCTCGTCAGTCGCGTCGAGGTTAACGAACAGGTCGAATACCTGGTCTACAACCCAGTCAGGACGCGCGCCTGGACGGTCAATTTTGTTGATAACAACAATAGGTTTCAGACCGTGAGCAAAGGCTTTCTTAGTTACGAAGCGGGTTTGCGGCATAGGGCCATCCATCGCATCAACAACCAGCAGCACCGAATCCACCATGGACATGACGCGCTCTACTTCACCACCGAAGTCGGCGTGTCCCGGGGTATCAACGATGTTGATACGGTAGTCGTTCCATTTGATGGCGGTGTTTTTTGCGAGGATGGTAATTCCACGCTCTTTTTCCAAATCATTGGAATCCATCACACGTTCAGTCGCTTCGGTACGAGCGTCAAAAGTACCAGACTGTTGCAGCAGTTTGTCGACCAGGGTGGTTTTTCCATGGTCAACGTGCGCGATGATGGCGATGTTACGCAAATTTTCGATCACAGCTTTGCCTCAGGCATTATAGAAATAACGCGGTATTGTACACGGATTAAGCGGAATACTGAACATGATCACAGTTTTCCCGACAATATTCTCACGCTGCTGGTTTTTAGCACCATTAGCGGTGCAAATATCTGCACTCTGCTGGCTTTATGCACCATTTTAGTGCCATCAGCGCATCTTTTTGCACCATAATAAAGCAATGCGTCTGTTCTGGTGCAGCTGCTGATGCACCGCAGCGCGCCGCACAGCGCTATTTATTGCACTTAAAAAAAGTTGGCACAGAATTCGCTTTATCTTTTTTAAGTGCAAACGACAGTGGCCTGATGGCTGAATAGCTTGCCGGGATCTTAGTCAGGGGTGGTCAGTAGTCGTGACACATTCCAGGCATTTTGAGTTCTCTCACCACGACAACAGATGACCATTTCCAGGAGAGTTGAGTATGTCCGCTGAACACGTTCTCTCGATGATGAACGAGCATGAAGTTAAGTTCGTCGATCTGCGTTTTACCGATACTAAAGGTAAAGAACAGCACGTCACCATTCCTGCTCATCAGGTTAACGCAGACTTCTTTGAAGAAGGCAAAATGTTCGATGGTTCATCCATCGGTGGCTGGAAAGGCATTAACGAATCAGACATGGTGCTGATGCCGGATGCCACCACTGCGGTGATGGACCCGTTCTTCGAAGACCCGACCCTCATCATCCGGTGTGACATCCTCGAGCCAGGCACGCTGCAGGGTTACGATCGCGATCCGCGCTCCATCGCCAAGCGCGCTGAAGAGTACCTGCGCGCTTCCGGTATTGCTGACACCGTGCTGTTCGGACCTGAGCCAGAGTTTTTCCTGTTTGACGATATCCGTTTTGGTTCATCGACTTCAGGTTCACACGTCGCTATCGATGATATTGAAGCGTGCTGGAACACTGGCAAAGCGTACGAAGGCGGCAACAAAGGCCACCGTCCGGGTCTGAAAGGCGGCTACTTCCCGGTACCACCGGTTGACTCCTCTCAGGATATCCGTTCTGCCATGTGTCTGACTATGGAGCAGATGGGTCTGGTTGTAGAAGCACATCACCACGAAGTGGCAACCGCTGGTCAGAACGAAGTGGCAACCCGCTTCAACACCATGACCAAAAAAGCGGATGAAATTCAGATTTATAAGTATGTCGTGCACAACGTTGCGCACGCCTACGGCAAGACCGCAACCTTTATGCCAAAACCGATGTTTGGTGACAACGGATCCGGTATGCACTGCCATATGTCACTCTCTAAAGGTGGCGTAAACCTGTTCTCTGGCGATAAGTACGGCGGCCTCTCTGAAACCGCGCTGTTCTACATCGGCGGTGTGATCAAGCACGCTAAAGCGATTAACGCCCTGGCTAACCCAACCACCAACTCCTACAAGCGTCTGGTGCCGGGTTATGAAGCGCCGGTTATGCTCGCTTACTCCGCGCGTAACCGCTCAGCCTCCATCCGTATTCCGGTGGTTGCCAGCCCGAAAGCCCGCCGTATTGAAGCGCGCTTCCCGGATCCAGCGGCTAACCCATACCTGGCGTTTACTGCGCTGCTGATGGCTGGCCTCGACGGTATCATCAATAAAATCCATCCTGGCGATGCGATGGACAAAAACCTCTACGATCTGCCGCCGGAAGAAGAAGCGGAGATCCCGAAAGTAGCCGGTTCTCTGGAAGAAGCACTGAACGCGCTGAATGAAGATCGCGAGTTCCTGACCCGCGGCGGCGTATTCACTGATGACGCTATCGATGCTTATATCGAACTGCGCAAGCCAGATGTTGATCGCGTTCGCATGACGCCACACCCGGTTGAATTTGAACTCTACTACAGCGTTTAAATGGCCATTCACCTCTTTTGTCCGCCAGGCCGGGCAAAAGAGGACAACGTTTTTTTGTTGCCGTGGAAACTTTAGCCCATCTCCGGATGGGTTTTTTTCACCGCAAAATTGCCGTTATCGGGGAGTTTTCCATCCCAAAACGCTATAGTGCACCCATTTGGTGCAGAGGATCGTGGTATGGTTGCTGGCTCACTGCCCGACGCAGGGCAGATTCTCAACTCCCTGATAAACAGTATTCTGCTGGTCGATGACGGGCTGGTGATCCACTATGCCAATCCGGCTGCGCAGCAGCTGCTGGCGCAGAGTTCGCGTAAGCTGTTCGGTACGCCGCTGCCGGAGCTGACCGGCTACTTTTCGCTCAATCTTGACGTGATGCGCGAGAGCCTGGCCGCAGGCCAGGGCTTTACCGACAGCGAAGTCACGCTGGTGGTTGACGGACGCGCGCACATCATGTCGCTGACCGCGCAGCGTCTGCCGGACGGCCTGATCCTGCTGGAGATGGCGCCGATGGACAATCAGCGCCGGCTCAGCCAGGAGCAGATCCAGCATGCTCAGCAGGTTGCCGCACGCGATTTAGTGCGCGGCCTGGCGCATGAGATTAAAAACCCGCTTGGCGGCCTGCGCGGCGCGGCACAGCTGCTGTCGCGCGCGCTACCTGACCCGTCGCTGAACGAATACACCAACGTTATCATCGAGCAGGCAGACCGGCTGCGCAACCTGGTCGATCGTCTGCTGGGCCCGCAGCAGCCGGGGCTGCACGTTACGCAGAGCATTCATCAGGTGGCGGAGCGCGTGGTCAAGCTGGTCTCGATGGAGCTGCCGGACAACATAACGCTGGTACGCGACTACGATCCCAGCCTGCCGGAGCTGCCGCACGATCCTGACCAGATTGAACAGGTGCTGCTTAACGTCGTACGCAATGCGCTGCAGGCGCTCGGCGCAGAGGGCGGTACCATCGTGCTGCGTACGCGTACCGCTTTTCAGCTGACGCTGCACGGCACGCGCTACCGGCTGGTGGCACGTATTGATGTGGAAGATAACGGGCCGGGCATACCGGCACAGCTGCAGGATACGCTGTTCTATCCCATGGTCAGCGGACGCGAAGGGGGTACCGGTCTCGGACTCTCTATCGCCCGCAGCCTGATCGATCAGCACTCCGGAAAAATTGAATTTAACAGTTGGCCAGGTCACACCGAGTTTTCGGTCTACCTGCCCATTCGCCAGTGAGGTTTCTATGCAACGAGGGATAGTCTGGATCGTCGATGACGATAGCTCCATCCGCTGGGTGCTTGAACGCGCGCTCACTGGAGCCGGTTTAAGCTGCGCGACGTTTGACAGCGCCAGTGAGGTGCTGGATGCACTCGCCAGCAAAACCCCGGACGTACTATTGTCAGATATTCGCATGCCGGGCATGGATGGCCTGGCGCTACTGAAGCAGATCAAGCAGCGTCATCCGATGCTGCCGGTCATCATTATGACGGCGCACTCCGATCTTGATGCCGCCGTCAGTGCCTATCAGCAGGGCGCATTTGATTATCTGCCCAAGCCGTTTGATATCGATGAGGCGGTAGCGCTGGTCGAGCGCGCCATCAGCCACTATCAGGAGCAGCAGCAGCCGCGCAATCAGCCCGTCAGCGGCCCGACAACCGACATCATCGGCGAAGCGCCGGCGATGCAGGATGTGTTCCGTATTATTGGCCGTCTGTCACGCTCCTCCATCAGCGTGCTGATTAACGGTGAGTCGGGAACCGGTAAAGAGCTGGTCGCGCATGCGCTGCACCGCCACAGCCCGCGCGCCAAGGCGCCTTTTATCGCGCTGAATATGGCGGCGATCCCGAAAGACCTGATTGAATCTGAACTGTTCGGGCATGAAAAAGGCGCGTTTACCGGCGCCAATCAGATCCGTCAGGGGCGCTTTGAACAGGCTGATGGCGGCACACTATTTCTTGATGAGATTGGCGATATGCCGCTGGATGTGCAGACGCGTCTGCTGCGCGTGCTGGCAGACGGTCAGTTCTATCGCGTGGGCGGCTACGCGCCGGTAAAAGTGGACGTGCGCATTATTGCCGCCACGCATCAGAACCTTGAGCTGCGCGTGCAGGAAGGCAAATTCCGTGAGGATCTGTTCCACCGCCTCAATGTCATTCGGGTACATCTTCCGCCGCTGCGTGAGCGCCGCGAAGATATTCCGCGTCTGGCACGCTACTTCCTGCAGGTTGCCGCACGCGAGCTGGGCGTTGAGGCTAAAATCCTGCATCCGGAAACGGAAACGGCGCTGACCCGCCTGCACTGGTCGGGCAACGTGCGCCAGCTGGAGAACACCTGCCGCTGGCTGACGGTCATGGCCGCCGGTCAGGAAGTGCTGATTCAGGATCTGCCGCCGGAGCTGTTTGAATCCGCCACGCCTGACAGTCCGGTGCAGTCGCTGCCGGACAGCTGGGCCACGCTGCTGGCGCAGTGGGCCGATCGCGCGCTGCGTTCCGGTCATCAGAACCTGTTATCTGAAGCGCAGCCGGAGATGGAGCGTACGCTGCTGACCACGGCGCTGCGTCACACCCAGGGGCATAAACAGGAAGCGGCACGCCTGCTTGGCTGGGGGCGCAATACGCTGACGCGCAAACTTAAAGAGCTGGGCATGGAGTAACGCTGCGACATCAGCGGCGCTTCTGCTGATTTTTTGCACGCACAGGCTGTACAGACCGTTACCGGTGAGTATGATATTCGCGGTAATCGGGAGAGAAGTATCATGCTGCAATCTGTCATGCTGACAATAGCGCATAATCTGGCAGCCATTGGCAGCGCGGTGGCCCATTCGCCGCAGACTGCGCTGGCTGCTGTGGTATGCGCCATTACGGCGAGCCTGTTCAGTTAATAGCAAGGGAGCGTATGCTCCCTTTGTTATTCAGATGATCCGGGAATAGTGCTGCTGGCGGCTTTTCTGCCGCAGGTAGCGATCGAAACACATGCAGACAGAGCGGATCAGCAGACGACCGCGTCCGGTCGCCGTTATACGCCGCCTCTCATAGCAAACCAGCCCCTCCGCCACCAGCGGAGCCAGCTGTGCCAGATCGTCGGCAAAATAGTCCTCAAACACGATCGGCCACTGCGCCTCCACGGCGGCAAAATCGAGCGTGAAGTTGCAGATAAGCTGTTTAATCACCTCACGCCGCAGACGATCGTCCTCCGTCAGCGTTAATCCGCGCCACAGCGCGCTACCCTGCTGTTCCACCCCTGCATACCACTCATTCAGCGCTTTCCGGTTCTGCGCATAGCTGTCGCCCAGCATGCTGATGGCAGATACGCCCAGCCCCAGCAGATCGCTCTCACCGTGCGTGGTGTAGCCCTGAAAATTGCGGTGCAGCAGACCGCTGCGCTGTGCGATCGCCAGGTCATCATCCGGCCGGGCGAAGTGGTCCATCCCGATAAACCGGTAACCTGCGGCGGTCAGTGTGGCAATGCTCTGCTGCAGGATCAGCAGCTTTTGCGCGCCGTCAGGCAGGTCTGCTGCTTTGATTTTGCGCTGTGCCGCAAACAGCGCCGGCATATGCGCATAGCTGAACAGGCTCAGACGGTCGGGAGCGAGCGCGATCACCCGCTGCAGCGTCAGCGCAAACCGTTCCGCACTCTGCAGCGGCAGACCGTAGATCAGATCGAAACTGACCGAACGAAAACCCTGTTCGCGCGCGCGCTTTACCAGCGCACCAATGGCCGCTTCATCCTGTATCCGGTTAATGCGCGCCTGCACCGCCCGATCAAAATCCTGGATCCCGATGCTCAGACGGTTGAATCCTTCCGTCCGCAGATGATCGATCGTGGCCGGCGCGATCTCACGCGGATCGATTTCGATCGACATTTCAGCATCATCCGTTATCGCGAAGTGATGCCGCAGCAGCGCCATCAGCCGGCTTATCTGCGCTCCGTCAAGAAAGGTCGGCGTGCCACCGCCCCAGTGCAGCTGTGTCACCCGGCGACCGGCAAACAGCGGAGCACGACAGGCAATCTCCTGCGCCAGCGCATTCAGATAGCGATCAGCTTTTTGCCGCTGGCGCGTCACTATTTTATTGCAGCCGCAGAAGTAACACAGTTTGTGGCAGAACGGGATATGCACGTAAAGAGAGAGCGGCCGGTGAGGATAACGGGTAGCAGCCTGCTCAAAATCTGCGGCGCGAAAAGTTTCGCTGAATTCCGGCGCGGTAGGATAGGAGGTATAACGCGGGCCTGAGCCGCTGTATTTCTCCACCAGCTGCTGATCCCATTCTATCTGCTGCGCGGTCATGCTTACCTCTTTCGGTGGCGTGTGGTCCGGAAAGGTCGCGCAGAAGGGTCAGTGAAGCGGTGAAGAGAACGCCGCCGTAAACGCGACTTCAGGCGCGACAGGCGGCGTAGTTTAAACAATAACCAGAGGATATAACATGTGAGCAGCAGCGCTAAAATTGATCCAGGCCAAAACATTGTCGAATACCTGTTCAGCGCGGCATGCGATACGGCGCATGCCGTCCGGTAACGGGATTACTGCCCTTTCAGCAGGCGCATCATATCTTCTTCAGCCTGTTCATCTTCGGCGTCATCATCCAGCGCGATCCCCAGCGTTTCCATCAGCTCATCGATGCGGTCCAGCGTCTCATCCAGCCACGCCTGGTCTTCACCGCTCAGCGTCTCGCCTTTTTCCAGGCGATCGAGCAGCGTGTCGAGACGTTCATCGTTCTCCAGCTTCGCCAGCTCCTCTTCAGGCGTCAGGCGTACTTTCTGCGCTTTCGCTTTGGGCTGAGGTGCCGCTTTTGTCACGGGCTGCGTTTTGCCGTCAGCCACCAGCGCCACCGGTTTTTTGCTGCCAATGCGGGCATCGCTGCTTTTTTTAGTCTGTGCGCTGCCGCTGCTCTGCGCCGTCGGGCTGGTGCGGCTGCCCGATTTATGGCCGCTATGCTTTTTATCGCGTTTACGATCGCGCGCTTCCTGATTCAGTTCTTCACGCGATTTACGTTTGGCTTTAGCAGCGGGTTTGCCACGCTGGGCGGGTGCAGGTTGCTTCATGATGTCCGGTCTCAGTGATGCCTGGTGAGTTCAGTATAGAATTGCGGCGAAATCTAGCAGAAAGCAGACAAAGAAAAAAGGCGATAGCTTTTGCTATCGCCTTATTTCGCACCTTCGTACGAAGGAAACTCTGAATAAATCCTTTACGGCTCTCAACGTCCCGGTCGCTCCGTCGCCATATCGCTCCTGCGAGTAATCCCTGTCCATTCCCGATTCCTGCCTGAATCGTACTCCTGCCATGCTCCTGGTCTTCCGGACACTCCTGAGCGCATCATCCTGATGGGTGCTGCCTTGCACTGACAACAAATGTAGACGAAAGTGCCAAATCAACAAGTAAGATCTCGCTCTTTTTTAAAGGGAAAAGAGCAAAATAATGCGCAATTCATTGTATTATAATAATAAAAAAATATTGAACTTTTTATTTTTAAGCTAAAACTGGCAGCAAAAATCGGCGATCTCTTACACGATTTGTCAGGGCTACGGCTGTCGGGTACTTTTGCGCCATAACAGGTATAATCAGCGCCATTAGTCCGTATCTATCAGCTGGAGTCTATTTTGTCTGCTTTGAATTATCACATCACTCACTTCATGCTCAGTGCGCCAGATATCCGTCATCTGCCGGCCGACACGGGTATTGAAGTAGCCTTTGCCGGGCGCTCAAATGCAGGCAAATCCAGTGCGCTTAATACCCTGACCAACCAGAAAAGTCTGGCGCGCACCAGTAAAACGCCGGGGCGCACTCAGCTTATCAACCTGTTTGAAGTGGTTGAAGGCAAACGTCTGGTGGATCTGCCCGGCTACGGCTATGCCGAAGTGCCTGAGGAGATGAAACGTAAATGGCAGCGTGCGCTGGCAGAGTATCTGCAGAAGCGGCAGGCGCTGAAAGGGCTGGTGGTGCTGATGGATATTCGCCATCCGCTTAAAGATCTCGATCAGCAGATGATTGAGTGGGCCGTAAGCAGCAATATTCCGGTACTGGTGCTGCTGACCAAAGCGGACAAGCTCGCCTCTGGCGCACGTAAAGCGCAGCTCAACATGGTGCGCGAAGCCGCGCTGGGCTTTATGGGCGACGTGCAGGTTGAGATGTTCTCTTCGCTGAAAAAGCTGGGCGTGGACAAGGTGCGTCAGAAACTGGATACCTGGTTCAGCGAACTTGAGCCGGCCCGTGAAGGTGACGCAGATAACCAGCCGGCTGAGTAACGGCAGCGTTGCCGGGTGAAAAAAGCCCAATAAAAAACGCCCCAGTCATAACTGACTGGGGCGGCTAAATATTCAGCCAAATCCGATTACGTGAAGTAAAAGGTCTGAAAGATAGAACATCTTACCTCTGTACCCTACGCGACGAACTTTACCTGATTTTTTCTGACCGACAAAGGATTTTTTGTGATCCAATTTCAGCTTTTGACATAATTTTTACCAGCTCCGTCACACTTTCGCACAGCGGCTGTAGTTTAATTTCCAAAAAAATGTTTAACAGGCAGCGAGTTAGATCAGTGCGCCTGATCCCAGTTATCACCGACACCCACTTCCACCAGCAGCGGCACATCCAGCGACATACTGCTCTCCATCAGCTGACGGATTTTCTCGCTGGCGCTCTCTACCGCGTCTTTATGGATCTCAAATACCAGTTCATCGTGTACCTGCATGATCATCTTCACATCATCACTGTTCTGCTGCTGCAGCCAGCCATCCACGGCAATCATCGCCCGCTTGATGATATCCGCTGCAGTGCCCTGCATCGGCGCATTAATGGCCGCCCGCTCAGCGGCTTTGCGGCGGATAGCGTTGCTGGATTTGATATCCGGCAGCCACAGACGACGCCCGTCCAGCGTCTCTACGTAACCTTTAGACGCCGCCTGATCGCGGGTCTTTTCCATATAGCGCAGTACGCCCGGATAGCGTTCGAAGTAGAGATCCATATATTTCTTCGCTTCACCGGCACCGATGTTCAGCTGACGCGAGAGGCCAAACGCACTCATGCCGTAAATCAGGCCGAAGTTAATCGCTTTGGCGCTGCGGCGCTGCTCAGCTGAGACCTTTTCCAGCGGGGCACCAAACACTTCCGCTGCCGTGGCGCGGTGAATATCTTCTCCCTGCGCAAAGGCCTCCAGCAGACCTTTATCCTGCGACAGATGCGCCATGATGCGCAGCTCAATCTGAGAATAGTCCGCAGCAACAATGCGTTTATCTGCACCGGCGACAAAGGCCTGACGGATCCGGCGCCCTTCTTCGTTGCGAACCGGAATGTTCTGCAGGTTCGGATCGGTTGAGGAGAGCCGGCCGGTCGCCGTGACCGCCTGATGATAAGAGGTGTGAACGCGTCCTGAGACCGGATTGATCATCTGCGGCAGTTTATCGGTGTAGGTAGATTTCAGCTTCGACAGCCCGCGATGTTCCAGGATGACTTTTGGCAGCGGATAATCAAGCGCCAGCTCGGCCAGCACCTCTTCACTGGTTGAGGGCGCGCCGCCCGGCGTCTTTTTCGTGGGCTTGATGCCCTGCTTTTCAAACAGGATGGTCTGCAGCTGTTTGGTGGAAGAGAGGTTAAACGGCTCTCCCGCCAGTTCATGCGCCTTCAGTTCCAGCTCAGAGAGGCGGGTCGTCAGCTCCTGCGAATGTCTGGCGAGGATATTCTGATCGATAAGCACGCCGTTACGCTCAATGCGCGAAATCACCGTAACCAGAGGCATTTCGATATCGGTGAAGACCTGTTTCGGGCCCGCCTCCTGCTCCAGTTTTGGCCACATCTGCTGATGCAGCTGCAGCGTCACATCGGCATCTTCCGCCGCATAGTGTGCCGCCTGTTCCAGCGCGATTTGGTTAAACGTGAGCTGATTTTTACCTTTGCCGGCGATCTCTGTGAACGTGACCGTCTTGTGATTCAGCCAGCGCGCAGAGAGGCTATCCATATCATGCTTGCCGCCAACGCTGTTCAGGCAGTAGGACTCCAGCATGGTGTCAAACCGGATGCCGCGCAGCTCAATACCGTAATTTTTCAGCACGCCGCGATCGTATTTCAGGTTCTGCCCCACTTTCGCCGCGCGTTCATCCTCCAGCAACGGCTTTAATTTCGTCAGCACGTCAGTGCGATCGAGCTGATCGGGTGCGTCCAGATAGTCATGCGCAACCGGCAGGTAGGCAGCCTCCCCTGGGGCGACAGCAAACGCGATACCGACAATGGTGGCGCTAAGCGTATCGAGTGAATCCGTTTCGAGATCGAATGCAAACACCTCAGCCTGCCTCAGCTTATCGAGCCAGGCGCTAAAGGTTGCCTCATCAAGGATAGTGACATACCCGTCCGCGGAGAGCACGCTGGTAGCTTCCGCAGCCTCAGGCTCATCAGCCAGAGCGCTCTGCGCCTGCACATTACTCTTTTTACCCTGCAGCCACTTACCTTCCTGCAGATCGGCCTGCCAGCGCCGGAATTCAAAGCGGGCAAACAGCGTCTGCAGCGTCTCAACGTCAGGCTGGTTTACCGTCAGTTGATCGTAACTGACCTCCAGTGGCACATCGGTTTTAATGGTCGCCAGCTGGTAAGAGAGAAAGGCCACATCGCGGTTCTGTTCGAGTTTAGCCGCCATGGTTTTCGCGCCGCGGAATGACAGACCGGACACTTTATCGAGATTGTCATAAATGGCGTGCATACCACCCAGCCCCTGCAGCAGCGCCTGTGCGGTCTTCTCTCCCACGCCGGGTACGCCGGGAATGTTATCGGAGCTGTCGCCCATCATCGCCAGAAAATCGATGATCAGTGCCGGCGGCACACCATATTTCTCTTCAACCTCTTCCGGTCCCAGTACGGTATTGCTCATGGTATTGATCAGTGTGATCTCTGGCGTGACCAGCTGCGCCATATCTTTATCACCGGTACTGATCAGTACGCTGCGCCCCTGTTTGCCCGCTTCCAGTGCCAGCGTACCGATAACATCGTCTGCCTCCACGCCCGATACAGCCAGCAGCGGCAGCCCCATCGCTTTTACCATCTCATGCAGCGGTGCTATCTGCGCACGCAGATCGTCAGGCATCGGCGGACGATGAGATTTGTAGTGTTCAAACAGTTCGTCGCGGAAGGTTTTTCCTTTCGCATCGAAGACCACAGCCACATGGCTGGGCTGATACTGCATCAACAGACTTTTCAGCATGTTGAGCACACCATACATCGCGCCGGTAGGTTCGCCCGCGCTGTTGGTCAGTGGCGGAAAGGCATGATATGCACGGTAGAGATAAGAGGATCCGTCTACCAGAATCAGGGGATTTTCTGCGATTTTCGCCATAGTGTTAAGGTTTCTTCGTTGCGAGATTCAGGCTTATAAGGATGCCACAACCTGAGAAAAATGTTGAATGAACACGGGAGAGAGGGGCTTTTTTTCACGGTTATCAAACGTGGATCGCAACGATCTTTCTGTGGATAACTTTGTGCGCAAATTTCATAAGGCGCTATTTTTTTAGCATGAGAAAAATAATAAGCAGATAATAACTATTTATTTACAACAGGTTAATAAGTTGCCGTGACGCAGAACGCGATTTTGAAAACGCGATCGTCCATGTGGATATCACTACAGAGTGCAGGCAGGAAAAAGAATAAATGAGGGTGAAGAAATAAAAAACGCTGGCGTTGCCAGCGTTTAAGGGTGGCGCGTTACTGCTTTTCAGCCAGGAACTTAACCACGTTGGCATAATCGGCGACAAAATTCTCCATAGAGCTGGTGTCGAGACCGCCGTTATTAACCATATATTTGCCGTTGACGAAAATAGCCGGAACGCCCTGCAGATTAACATCAGAAGCCGCTTTCTGCTGCTGCGCAACCAGCGCTTTCACCGCAAAGCTGTTCCAGGCAGCGTCATAATCGCCAGCTGAGATCCCTGCTGCTTTAATAAAGGTTTCTTTCAGGCTGGCCGGATCGGTGATGGTTTGCGTTTTCTGAATGCCATCAAAAATCGGTGCGGTAACTTTGCTTTCCACGCCCAGCGCCATGGCCACTGCCCAGGCATGCGTGACCACCGGGCCTAAATCGCCGCCGAGAAAATCGACGTGATATTTTGTCACTTTGGTCTCAGCTGGCAGGTTCTTCTTCACCGCATCGCTGACGTGATAAACACGTTCAAACTGATAGCAGTGCGGGCAGAAAAAGGAGAAGAACTCCATGACCTGCGGTTCACCTGCCACCGGTTTCTGCAGCGTGACATACTGTTTACCGTCGGTGAACTGCGCCGCTGATACGCTAAATGCCAGCAGCATTCCCGCCAGCGCAAGCCAGATTTTTTTCATTGTTAACCTATCTCCTGAGTACGTTATTAAAATTGCGGACCAAGCCGTAATGGGGGTTCGTGCAACAGTCGCTCCTGCTCAATCAGGAGGGCAATCTGCCGGCGCCAGAAATCCTCGTCAGTCATCCAGGGAAACGCACGCGGAAAAGCGGGATCCTGCCAGCGGCGTACGACCCAGGCCAGATAATAAACCATGCGCATGGCGCGTAAAGACTCAATCAGTGTCAATTCATGTAAATCGAAATCACCGAACTCGTTATACGCCTCTATCAGGATATCCCACTGAATGCGCTGCTCCTGCCGGTCGCCGTTTATCAGCATCCAGAGATCCTGCACGGCCGGACCGGTGCGCGCGTCATCCAGATCAACAAACATCGGGCCGTCGCGCCACAAAATATTGCCCGGATGACAGTCACCGTGCAGGCGCAGCGGCTGCCACTTTGTATGCCAGCTCTGCTGCAGCGTGATAAAAAGGCTATCCAGCGCCTTCAGTAAGCTCTCTTTAAGCCTTGCTGGCACCAGCTCGCTGTGCGCCAGCGTCTGCTGTGGCTGCAGGATATACTCCTCAAGACCCAGCGTCGGACGCCGGACAAAAGGTTTACGGCAGCCGGTCTGATGCATGCGGCCGAGGAAACGTCCTGTCCACTCCATCTGTTCTTCGTTATCCGTTTCATACTGACGACCGCCAACGCTGGGAAACACGGCAAACATAAATCCGGCATGCTGGTTAAGCGTGCTGCCCTGTAGCGTAAGCGGTGCCGCTACCGGCACGTCGTCATTCAGCAGATCCAGCGACAGCGCATGCTCTTCAAGGATCTGTTCCCGGCTCCAGCGCTGCGGACGATAGAACTTAGCGACGTAGCGCCGGTTTTCATCATCGCTGAACTGGTAAACGCGGTTTTCGTAGCTGTTCAGTGCCGTTAAGCCTGACTCCACCCGCAGCCCGGTATCC
Source organism: Pantoea sp. UBA6567 (assembly GCF_002434165.1). NCBI lineage: Bacteria > Pseudomonadati > Pseudomonadota > Gammaproteobacteria > Enterobacterales > Erwiniaceae > Pantoea > Pantoea sp. UBA6567. The sequence continues at coordinate 111,847 of NZ_DJJN01000010.1, forward strand.
CATAAAGCATCGAGGATGGCATCCGGATCCAGCGTATGAAAATTAAAGGCAGCGTCGTTCATTTTCGGCCCTGTATGTTACCTTTGCAGTAGATGCGCAAGGATAGCACTACTCGTCAGCCTTGATCACACCGCGTGCGCGTAACAGTGCCGTTTTAAAGTCTGCTTCGTAATCTTTTCTGATACCGGGTATTTCTGTCGTGCTGTCGGCATCACGCATTTTGAGATGGTAAATCAATATGTCGTCGCGTAATTCACTTAACGGGCCATGAAAGCCCGCCTCCTGCGCCAGCTTGTGTAAAAAGGCCAGCAGGTGACATTCTGGCTCCTGCTGCCAGGCAGGCTGCAGAAGCGCAATCAGTTCGTTAAGACGATGGTTTTTCATAGCGGATCCCTCATCACACTGCTTTACACTGCACGGGTTCATTAAAGGAGACAACCATGCCCGTATTTACCGGCGTTATTCTGGCAGGCGGCCAGGGTAGTCGTATGGGAGGCCGTGATAAGGGGCTGGTGCAGCTGCACAATCAGCCTCTTTATCAGCATGTTCTGCAGCGACTGCAGCCACAGGTAGATAGTGTGCTGATCAGCGCTAACCGGCACCTTGATCAATATCAGTTAAGCGGCTGTAAGGTGATAACCGACACATTACCTGACTGGCCCGGACCGCTGGCAGGTATGCTGAGCGGGTTACGCCATAGCCAGAGTGAGTGGGTCGTTTTCTGCGCCTGTGATACACCCTATATACCTCAGGATTTCGTTCTGCAGCTGTGGCAACAGCGCGCAGAAGCGCCGGCGGTCTGGGTCAGGTCAGCCATGCGCGATCATCCGGTGCTGGCTCTGCTTAACCGGGCGCTGGCTGATGAACTTGCCACCTATCTCGCCCGCGGCGAACGGCGTCTGATGCAGTTTTTGCGTGCCAGCGGCGGTCATGCAGTGTTGTTTGAGGAGGATGAGAGGGTGTTTCGCAATATTAATACAGCAGACGATCTGGCACAGGAGCAGGAAGAATAATGGACGTACCTCTACTCGCCATTGCCGCGTGGAGCGGTACCGGCAAGACCACACTGCTTAAATCGCTGATACCGCTATTAAAACAGCGCGGTGTGCGGACCGGTTTGATTAAACATTCTCATCATCAGCTGGAGATCGATACGCCAGGCAAGGACAGCTACGTTTTACGTAAAGCGGGCGCCGATCAGGTGATGGTTGCCAGCGAGCGGCGCTGGGCGCTGATGTGTGAAACGCCTGATGAACCCGCCTCTCTGCAACATCTGGCAGCACAGATGAACAGCGCAGCGCTGGATCTGATACTGGTTGAAGGATTCAGGGATGAGAAAGTGACAAAAATTGCACTGTGGCGGCGTGGTGTAAAAGGTGAGGCAGAAGAGTTGCTGGATGAATATGTTATTGCCGTAGCCAGCGATGAAGCACTGGCGCTGGATCTGCCGCTGCTGGATATCAATCAGCCTGATCACATCGCAGACTTTATCGTCAGC